>NZ_JALHPR010000005.1 GCF_022842375.1 Elioraea sp.
CGCGCTGGCCGCCGCCGCCGCGGCGCGGGCTGGGGCGTCACCCGCCACGCTGCTCGCCGGCACGATGCCGGCCGGCGGCGCTCTGCCGCCTGCCTTCGGCGCGACGACGGGGCTCTCGGTGGTTGACCGGGACGGACAGGCGGTGACCTGCGCCTTCACCATGAACAACCTCTTCGGCACGGGGCGGATCGCACCGACCTTCGGCCTCGTCCTAGCCGCTGCCCCGGGCATTGGCCAGGTGCCGCCCGCCATGCCCGCCGTGGTGATGGTGACGAACCCGAATGTCCGCGCCTTCCGCCTGGCCGGCACGGCCTCGGGCGGCGAGGTCGCGCCTGTTGCCCTCGGCCGTGCCGCCGCACGCGCGATGGGCGGCGAGGCCGCGCAGGCCGCCGTCGCCGCGCCGCGCACCTTCCGCGGGGGTGAGGACCGCACCGGCCGCGTGAACCTCGTCCACTGCGCCCGCTACCTGCCCGGCAACAACGGCGCCTGTTCCTGGGGCACCGACCCGCGCGGCTTCGGCCTCGCTGTTGGGGCCGATTGAGCGTGCTGAAGGTCGGGCGTGGGGCGGAGGCGCCGCCCTTCATCGTGATGGACGTGATTGCCGCGGCCAACGCGCGCGCCGCCTCCCTTGCGCCCGGCGATCCGCGCGTCATCCGCATGGAGGTGGGCCAGCCCTCGACCGGCGCCCCGGCCGGCGCGGTCGCCGCCGTGACTGCGGCGATGCAGGCGGGCGAGACGCTCGGCTACACCGAGGCCTTCGGCATCCGGCCGTTGCGCGAGCGGATCGCTTCCCTCTATGCGGAACGATACGGGCTCGCACTCGATGCGCGGCGCATCGCCATCACCGTCGGTGCCTCCGGTGCCTTCCCGCTCGCCTTCCTCGCCGCCTTCGACCGGGGTGACCACGTCGCGCTCGCCAGCCCGTTCTACCCGCCCTACGTGAACATCCTCACCGCGCTCGGCCTTCAACCCATCGTCATGGAAGCGGGCGCGGAAAGCCGCTTCCAGCCGACGGTCGCGATGCTCGAACGGCTCGATCCGCGCCCCGCGGGGCTGATCGTTGCAAGCCCGTGCAACCCGGCCGGAACGATGCTGCACCGTGACGAGCTCGCCGCACTTGCCGCGTGGTGCGAGGCCAACGGCGTGCGGCTGATCTCCGACGAGATCTATCACGGCCTCACCTATGGCGAGGCGGCGTCCACCGCCGCCGCGGTGTCATCGTCGGCGATCGTCATCAACAGCTTCTCGAAATACTGGTCGATGACCGGCTGGCGCATCGGCTGGATGGTGCTGCCCGACGATCTCGTCCGCCCGGTCGAGCGGCTGGCGCAGAACATGTTCATTTCCGCCCCCGGCATCGCGCAGGTCGCGGCGCTTGCGGCGATCGACTGCACCGAGGAGCTCGATCGCCACGTCGCGCGGTATCGTGCCAACCGCGTGCTGCTGCTCGAGGCGCTCCCGAAGGCGGGCCTCGACAGGCTCGCCCCTGCCGAGGGCGCGTTCTACCTCTATGCCGATGTCGGCCACCTGACGAACGACAGCGCCGCGTTCTGCACGCGCATGCTTGCGGAGATCGGCGTTGCCGCCACGCCGGGGGTGGATTTCGACCGCACCCGCGGCGCGCGCAGCATCCGCTTCAGCTTCTGCGGCGCGACCGAGGACATGGCCGAGGCCGCCGATCGCCTGACGCGCTGGCTCGCGCGTCAGTAGATCGTCTTCACCGGCAGGCCGAGCGCCATCGCCCCCGCATAGCGCGCCTGCGGCCCCTGGCGCAGCACGTGGAACCGCGCTCCCTGGACATCGCGGAACAGACGCTCGAGTCCCGCCTGCCGCTGGAACGCGACGCCACCCGCCAGTTCCATCGCGAGCTCGACCGTCCTGATCGCATGGTCCGCCACCAGCGTGCGGCCGGTCATGACGTCGTTCACGCTCTCGTCGGAAGGGTCGTTGCGCTCGGCTGCCGCGATCATCCAGCCATGCGCGAGCCGGGCGGCGCGCAGCGCGGTGTCCATCCGCCCGGCGAGGTTCAACGTGTCCTCGCTCGCCGCGCGCCGTTTCGCGAGCGTGATGGCGAGATCGCGCGCCCGTTCCGCCACGCCGAGATAGACGGCGTAGACGAGCGGGAAGGCGATGGTCGCGATGATCTGGAACACCGGGTGCCACTCGCCGGCGCGGCGCTTGAAGGCCACCTGGGCGTCGGGCACGAACAGGTTCTCGATCAGGATGTCGTTCGAACCGGTGCCGCGCATGCCGAGCGCGCGCCAGTTGTCGAGCACCCGCACCTCCGGCGCGTGCATCGGCGCACCGAAATGGATGACGCTGTCGCCCTCCGCCTCGTGCAGGATCGCCCCCGTCATCAGGATGTCGCCGACAGGCGAGCCGGAGGAGAACACCTTCCTCCCGCTGACGCGGTAGCCACCCTCGACGCGCACCGCCTCACCCGATCCGTCGAGCCAGTCTGACCCACCGCTCGAGAGGATGATGATGCGGTCATCGGCGACGCGCCGCAGCAGTTTCTCCGCAGCCTGCACATTGCGGTGCCTCCAGCGCCAGGCAGGCACGGCGACCTGGTGTGTGTGCATCGAGAAGGCGAGCGCGGTCGACGGGCAGCCATGCGCGAGCACGCGCAGCATGCCGGCCAGCGCGCGGATCTCCGCGCCGCCGCCGCCGAGCTCTCGCGGGACGCCCGCCTCGACGAGGCCCGCCTGCTTCAGCAGCGCGTAGTTGTCGCCCACGAAACGATCGGATGCGTCGAACCCGTCGGCACTCCCCGCCAGCGCGGGAACCAGCGCGGTGGCGCTGGCGATGATGTCGGGCAGCGTGGCCTCGCCGGCCGGGGCCGTGGTGACTGCGTCGGGCATGGTGCGTCCCTCCTTCGTTGATCGTTGGGGGAACACTGCTCGCGCGATGGTGCGTGGCGATAGTTCACGATCTGTACTGCGAACGGAACGGTATCGGCGCTATGGTGGGAGATCGGCGATCATCGGCACGACCGGCAGGACCGGGGGAGGGCGCGATGGATGACCGTGGATACGGCCAGTTCTGCCCGGTGGCGATGGCCTCCGAGATCCTCTGCTCGCGCTGGACCGTTCTCGTCCTGCGCGAGTTGCTGGCGGGAACGACGCGGTTCAACGAGCTTCGCCGCGGCGTGCCGCGCATGTCGCCCGCCCTGCTGTCGAAGCGGCTGAAGGAGCTCGAGCGCGCCGGCGTGGTGATCGCGGCCCCGGGGCCCAAGGGCGTTGTCGAGTATCGCCTCTCACAGGCGGGCGAAGATCTTCACCCGATCGTGATGGGAATGGGGATGTGGGGGCAGCGCTGGATCGAGAGCCAGCTGTCGCTCAAGAATCTCGACCCGTCGCTGCTGATGTGGGACATCCGGCGCAACATCGATCCGACGCCGCTGCCGCCGCGCCGATGCACGATTCAGTTTCAGTACCCCGAGCTTCCGCCCGTCAGGCAGAACTGGTGGCTCGTGGTCGATCATGGTGATGTCGATCTCTGCTCGGTCGACCCCGGGTTCGAGGTCGATCTCTTCGTGGTCGGTGCGCTCCGCAGCATGACGGCGGTGTGGATGGGGATCGCGGCGATCGGCCGCGAGGTGGAGGCGGGGCGGCTCGAACTCATCGGCGATGCTGCGGTGGCGCGCAGCATCCAGCAGTGGCTTTGCCTCAGCCCCTTCGCGCGCGAGACGCGGCGCGTACCGTGACGCCTAAGCAGCGCGGCGCAGCAGCTGGTCCATCGCGCGTGCGATCAGCAGCGTATCGGTCTGCTGCGCGAGCGCGGAGATCAGCCCGTCCCGCAGCTGCCACACATGCACGAAGGGTGCGTCGACAGGCGCGCCCGAGGCACGCAGCCTGCCCTCGTAGCGGCCAAGCACCACCACGGCGTCCTCCGCCGCGATCACCTGCTCGGGGATCGCCGACCAGGCCGCGAACAGAGCCTCCATCCGCGGCCACCACAGGCCGAGTACGGCGCGCTTGCCGAGATAGCGCCCGCCGACAGGGAAGCTGCGAGCGAGCGACCAATTGACCGCTTCGTCGAGGAGGGACGGGTCACGCGTCGCGTACCAGCGGCGGATGACGGCACGGTTGCGGTCGGCGATCAATCGCTGCGCTGACTTCCTCGGCATAGAGATGCGGCTCGATCGCCGCGACCACGTTGGCGGTGATCTCGTCCTGCACGGCGAAGATGTCGTCGAGTGACCGGTCGTACTTCTCGGCCCAGATGTGCTTGCCCGTCTCCGCGTCGACCAGATGGCCGGTGATGCGGATGCGCGAACCTGCCGTGCGCACGCTGCCCTCGAGCACGTAGCGAACCCCGAGCTCGCGCGCGACCTGCCGCACATCGACCGCGCGGTCGCGATAGGTGAAGGCCGAGTTGCGCGCGATCACGAAGAGCCAGCGCAAGCGCGACAGGGCGGTGGTGATGTCCTCCACCAGCCCATCGGCGATGAAGCCGCGATCCGGCTCGGCGCTCATCGTCGTGAACGGCAGCACGGCGATCGACGGGCCAGGCGAGGCGGCAGCCTCCGTCGATGCTGCGCGCAGTGCGAGGCCCGTGTGCGCCTCGACGATCGCGAGTGTGCGGTCGGAGTAGAGGCCGACGAAGAGCTTGTCGACCGTCGAGCGGCCGAGCTTTGTCTCGTGCGCGAACCGATCACGCGAGATCCGCTCCCGCGCCAGATGGTCACGCACGAGGCCTGCGATCCGTCTCTTCCCGTCGGTCATCCGGCACGTTCCCGCGCCAGTCTGCCGCAATCCGACCCCCCGCGTCAGGCCCCGATCGCCTGGTCGAAGCCAGCCGCCACCGCCTCCTCCGGCGGGGCGGTGCCGGAAAAGAGGGCAAACCCGTCCACCCCTTGGGCGACCGACATCGCGCGGCCCGGCACGACGCGCGCGCCGGCTGCCTGGGCCGCCGCAAGGAGCGGCGTCAGCGGCGGGTGATACACGGCATCGGCGACAAACATGCCAGGGCGGATCAGCTCAGCTGGTACCGGTGAGCGCGTGTCCGGCAGCATGCCGACGGGCGAGGCGTTGACGATGCCGGCGGCACCGTCCACCGCATCCTCCACGCGCGGAACGATCCGCACGCGATCCGTGCCAAGTGCGGCGGCCAGGGCAGCGCAGCGGGACGGGTCGGGGTCGAACACCGCGAGCGAGGGCGCACCGGCCTCGAGCAGCCCCCAGCCCATCGCCCGCCCCGCCCCGCCGGCACCGATCAACGCCACGGGCCCTGACGCGAGGCGGTTGCCGAGCGAAGCGGCGACGCGGCGAAACCCCGTCGCGTCCGTGTTGTGGCCCGAGAGCCTGCCATCGGCGCCGACGAGGATGACGTTCACCGCCCTGAGCGCCGCAGCTCCCTCCGACAGCGTGTCGATGAAGGGCAGCACCGCCTCCTTGTAGGGGAAGGTGACGTTGATGCCGGCAAAGCCGGTGAGCCTGATCGCGTCGATCATGCGGCCGAGCGTGGCCTGGTCGGCGTTCTCGACCGGCAGCAGCTGGTAGTGGACGCGGATGCCGAGGGCGGCACCTGCGCTCTCCATCATCGCCGGTGCGGCGGAATGCGCGATCGGGTAGCCGAGCAGGCCCAGCAGCAGCGTCCGGCCCGGCCTTGCGTATGGCATCACCCTGTCCTTTGCATTGCGTCGAAGCATTCGCGCGGATGCTGGCCTAGGCTCGCCCGATGTCAACGCCCGCAGCCCTCGCCCGCCTCGCCTCCCTGCTGGCCGATCCTGCCCGCGCGGCGATGGCGCAGGCGCTGATGGCGGGCGAGGCGCTGACGGCGGGAGAGCTTGCCCGCGCCGCCTCCATCACGCCGCCGACGGCTACCGCGCACCTGGCCAGGCTCGTCGATGGCGGGCTCGTGGCGGTGCATGCAGAGGGCCGGCACCGCTTCTTCCGCATCGCCGATGCCGCCGCCGCGGCCGCGCTCGAGGGCATGATGGTCGCGGCCCACAGCCCGCGCGCCGCGTGGCCCCACGGGCGGGGCCTGCGCGATGCGCGCACCTGCTGGGATCATCTCGCCGGCCGCCTCGGTGTCGCGCTGCACGCGGCCCTGGTCGGCCAGGGGGTGATCCGCCCGAGCGCCGGCGGCTGGGAGGCGACGGAGGCGGGAGAAGCACGCCTCGTGGCGCTTGGCGTCGACCTTGCGGGGGCGCGTCGCTCGCCACGCTTCGCGGCCGACTGCATGGACTGGTCCGAGCGTGTCCCGCATCTCGGTGGCGGGCTGGCGCGCGCGCTCTGCGCCCATTGCGTTGCCAAGGGCTGGGTCAGGCGCGGCGGCGGGGAGGGGCTTGCGCGCAGGCTCGCCACCGTCACGCCGGAAGGTGCGCGGGCACTGCGCGAGTCCCTCGGCGTCGCCTGGCCTTTCGAGACGGCCCTGCCTACCTGACGTCGGTGCGGTAGGTCTTGGTCACGATCCGCCAGCCGCCAAAGCCGGCGAGGCCGTCGAAGCGGCAGAGCGTCAGGTAGTCGGTGAAGAACTGCGGCGGGACGGCGCACTCGACCTTGGCGAGCGCCGTCTCCGGCCCCGAGAAATCGACCGTGACGATCCTGTCGTGCCGCGCGGCACCCAGGCTTTTCGGGCTCTGTCGTGCGCGCATCCGGCCGAACACGTCGGCCAGCGGCTCCGAGACTGGCCTGTCGGGACGGTTGGTGTGGAAGCGGCATTCCGGGTGGAACACCGCCTCCCACGCGGCGACATCGCCTTCGTAGAGCCCGTCGAAATAGCGGCCGAGCAGCGCCTCGATGTCTGCCAGCGCCGTCATCGCCTGCTGCTCATCGGCGCCACCAGCCGCGCTTCTTCGGTGCGTCGGAGGCTGGCTCATCGACCACGACCGGCTTGATCTCCATCGAGGCGATCGGGCCGGGTTCGGGAGCAGGAGCCTCGGGTGCTGGGGCCTCGGCAACGGCCGCCGGGACAGGCGGTGGCTCCGGTGCGGCCGGCACTGGTGCGGCCGGCTCTGGCGGGGCTGCTACGGCGCGCGGCTCCACCATCGCCTGCGGCGCCTCGTCGATTGCCTGCGGCAGCGGGGGCTGGGGCTCGGCCGGGGGCTGCGGCACGGTGGCGGCGAGGTCCTGCTCGAGCGCGTCGAAGAGGTCGAAGCTCGCATCATCGCCGAACGGGTTGGCCGGGGTGGCGCCCTGGAACAGCGGGCGTGGCACCGGGGCGGCCACTGGCGTCACCTCCGGGCTTGCTGCCGCTGCCGGCTCCTCCTCGCGGCGGCGGCGGCGGCCACCACGGCGGCCACGGCGGCGGCGGGCGCCGGCCTCCTCCTCGGTCTCGGCCGCACCCTTGGATGACGGTGCCCCGTCGTCGCCCTGTTCGTCGCCCTGTTCTGCCGCGATCGGGGTTGCCGTGGGGGCTGCCGTCGGGGTCATCACGGGGGCAGCGTCGCCGGGCAGTGCGCTGTCGGTGGTAAGGTCGGGTTGGTCGCCGATCCCGGCGGGGTTGGAGCCAGGCGCCGGTGCAACACCATCCTCGCGGCGGCCGCCACGGCGGCGGCGGCGGCGGCGGCGACGACGGTCACCCTCGCTCTCGGGCCCTTCGGCCTTGGCCGCACCCTCCGGTCGCGACTCGGATCTGGTCTCTGACCTTGCCTCCTGCCTTGCCTCCTGCCTCGCCTCTGGGCGCGGCTGACGCTCGCCACGCACGGCGCGCTGCGGCGGGGCCGCGGCTTCCTCCTCGTCCTCGTCCTCGAGGTCGGGGATGTCCTCCTCGTCGTCCTCCTCGACCGGCATGGGCGGGGGCAGCGAGGCGGGGGCGGCCATGGGTGCAGCCACGAGGGATGGTGGCTTGGTCCGCTCGATCTTCAGCGCCGGCGGCAGCAGCGTGTCATCGGCCGCGAACAGGATTCGCATCGCGAAGGCGGTCTCGAGCTCGATGAGGCGATAGCGCTTCATGTTCAGCAGGTAGAGGGCGACCGCCCCGGCGCAGCGGACCACGATCTCGCCCGCGCGGCGCTTGGCCGCCTCATCCTCGATCGCGCGCAGAACCTGCACCGCCGCACTCTCGGTCGAGCGGACGAGGCCCGTGCCGGCGCAGTGCGGGCAGGTGATGAAGGCCGTCTCGGTCAGGCTGGGGCGAAGCCGCTGGCGGCTCATTTCCATCAGGCCGAAATGGCTGATCCGCCCGACCTGGATGCGGGCGCGGTCGTTCTTCAGCGCCTCCTTCAGCCTACGCTCGACGGCGGCGTTGTTGCGCGCCGTCTCCATGTCGATGAAGTCGATCACGATCAGGCCGGCGAGGTCGCGCAGGCGAAGCTGGCGTGCGATCTCGTCAGCTGCCTCGCAATTGGTCTTGAGCGCCGTTTCCTCGATGTTGCGCTCGCGCGTCGCGCGGCCCGAGTTCACGTCGATCGCGACCAGCGCCTCGGTCTGGTTGATCACGATCGACCCGCCGGAGCGGAGCTCGACGCGCGCGTTGTGCATGGCATCGAGCTGCGCCTCGACGCCGGCGCGCGCGAACAGCGGCACGCCCCCGTCGCGGTAGAGCTGGACCTTCTTCGCATGCGAGGGAATCAGCATGCGCATGAAGTCCTTGGTCGTGCGGTAGGCGTCCTCGCCGTCGACCAGCACCTCGTCCACGTCACGCGAGTAGACGTCGCGGATCGCGCGCTTGATGAGGTTCGCTTCCTCATAGATCAGCGAGGGTGCAACGGAGGCGAGCGTGGTCTCGCGGATACTGTCCCACAGCCTGAGGAGGTACTCGCAGTCCCGCTTGATCTCGGCTTTCGGGCGGGCCGCGCCAGCGGTGCGGACGATGATGCCCATGCCCTTCGGCAGGGCGAGCTCCGTCATGACCTCGCGGAGGCGCTTGCGGTCGGTGGCAGAGGAGATCTTGCGGCTGATGCCGCCGCCGCGCGGGGTGTTGGGCATCAGCACGCTGTAGCGGCCGGCGAGCGAGAGATAGGTGGTCAGCGCCGCACCCTTCGTGCCGCGCTCCTCCTTCACCACCTGCACCAGCAGGATCTGCCGGCGCTTGATGACCTCCTGGATCTTGTAGTTGCGCAGGAAGCGCGGGTTGATCCGGCGCGGGCGATCCTCCTCGCCCTGCTCGCCCCCGCCGATCGTCTCCGGCGCGACAGGCTCGGCGACCACTTCGCCGATCTCGGTGGCGGTGCGGGCCGGCACCTCGTCATGGGCATTGTCGGCAACCTCGCCGTCCAGCGCGGCATCGGCCGGCGGGGGCAGCGTGTCAGGGTCCGCCGAGACAGTGTCGGCGTCCATGCGCGCGGGCTGGGCAGTCGGCGGCTTCGTCGTGGGTGTTGCCTCGGTGCCGTCCTCGGCCGGGGGCAGCGGCGGGAGATCGGGCAACGCCTCGGCGCGCGGCGGCTCGGGTGCGTCGAACGGGGGGATGTCGAGCGGGGGGATGTCGAGCGGCGTCGTCGGAAAGGCCTCTGCCTCGGCGGGGGCACCGGCCGCGACCGCGGGCTCGTCGGCCGCGGCCTGGGCGGCAATGGACGGCGCGTCCTCGTCCTCCTCGTCCTCCTCGTCCTCGGCGGCCTCTTCCTCTGCCAGCGCGAGCAGGCGCTGCCGGTCGGCGACGGGGATCTGGTAGTAGTCGGGGTGGATTTCGCCGAAGGCGAGGAAGCCGTGGCGGTTGCCGCCGAACTCGACGAACGCGGCCTGGAGGCTTGGTTCGACCCTCACCACCCGGGCGAGGTAGATGTTCCCCTTGAGGGTCTGCTTGGTTGACGTCTCGACGTCGAATTCCTCGAGACGGTTGCCGTCAAGAACGACGACACGGGTTTCCTCCGGGTGCGTCGCGTCGATCAGCATGCGCTTGGTCATGGATGGGATGTCTCCGCACCACGGCGGCAACAGGGCGCGAGGCCGCTGCCATGCCGTGGCGGCAAGGTGATGGGAGGGGGCCACCGGCGATCGCGGCGGTCCGGAGAGTCTGGGCGGCGCGGCAGTCGCGTCCGGTCATCGTTCCGTTCCGGCGGGCGCTGGTCACGCCCGGTGGCAAGGGCCCGGCGGAACGGGCGGCCCTGGTGCAGGTGCAGCGCGGAACGAAGCCACACGCGGAACCATTCCGGGCGCGGCGTCAGGCGCGGCACCCGCGGGCCACAGCGCCAGCCACGACCCGGTACCCGACATGACATAACCCGACATGAGGGACCAAGCGATGCGGCGGCGCGGCGAAGTCTCCGCGCGGGTGGCGCACAATGGCGCATGCCGGTCGCGATCACAAGAGCCGCGTCTCCTGCCGCAAGACTTCAGCAAAGCGTGGCAAGTCAATGAAATCCCTGATATGCTTTGGCGCTGGTCCGATCCACATGACGAAAGGTCGGCGATGCGGCTCGGTCTCGGGCGCCGCTTTCTGGTTACCGCGGGGCTTCGCGCAACGCTGGTGCTCCCCGCCGGCGTGCTCGCCTCGCGTGTCGCTGCCGCGTCCTCGGCGACCGGAGGTGCGATCGCGCTTGTCGAGGGGGAGACCGTGCTCACCCTCGCCACCAGCCATGCGCCCGCCTACTCCATCTTCACCCTTGGCACCCCGCCGCGCCTGGTGATCGACCTGCCAGGCATCATCTGGTCGGGCGGCACGCCGCCTTCCGGCGCGGGGCTCGTGCGTGGCATGCGCGTCGGCCTCAACCGCCCCGGTGTCACGCGCGTCGTGCTCGACCTCGCCGGCCCGGCAGCGCTCGGGCGTGTCGAGGTCGTGGCGCAGGGCGGCGGCAAGGCGCTGCTGGTCTCGCTCGCGCCGGCCTCGGAGCAGGTATTCCTTCGCCAGACCGCCAGCAGCGTCACGCCGGGGGCTCCAGCGCAACGCGACGAGTTGGCCCAGGCGCCGCCCGCCCGCAAGCCGATGGTGATGCTCGATCCTGGCCATGGCGGCCGCGATCCTGGCGCGATCGGGCCGGGGCGGACGCAGGAGAAGCACATCACGCTCTCAGCCGCGGCGGAACTGCGTCGCGCGCTCGAGCGTGGCGACAAGGTGCGCGTGGCGATGACGCGCACGCGCGACGTATTCGTCCCGCTGCCTGACCGGGTGCGTGCCGCGCAGCGTGCCGGGGCCGACCTGTTCGTCTCGATCCACGCCGATGCGCTCGATGACCGCTCCGTCCGCGGCGCGTCCGTCTACACCCTCTCCGAGCGCGCCTCCGACCCGCTGGCCGAACGTATCGCGCGGAACGAGAACGGGGCTGACCGTTTCGCCGGCCCCGCCTTCACGGGGGTGAGCCCAGAGGCCGCGCGCATCCTCATCGCGCTCGTGCGTCGCGACGCGCTGAACGGCGCTGCACGGATGGCGAAGCTCACGGTCACGAGCCTGTCGCAGGAGGTGGCGATGCTCCCGAACAGCCACCGCTTCGCCGGCTTCGTGGTGTTGAAGGCGCCGGACATTCCCTCGGTGCTGGTCGAGATGGGATTTCTCTCGAACCGGCAGGACGAGCTTCTGCTGCGCCGGCCGGAACATCGCCGCCTTCTCGCCGCGGCAATGGCGCGGTCAATCGAAGGCTGGTTCGGCGAAGTGGGGGCGATCCAGACCGCAGGTTGACCGAATCAACCTCAGGTAGCAATTGGTCGCATGCAGTGGCGCGACGCGCGGGTTTGTGCATCTGCCCTGCTGCCCTTGCCGCTGCCGAACCGGCGCACGACGTGTTATTCGAGCAGCATGCACGCCGACAAACCCCTCGCCGCGCGATCGGGCGGTACGCCGCCCCAGGGAGCGCCGCACGACGCTGCGCCCGAGGGCACCGCGCCGCCTCGCAAGGGCCGCAAGCGACCCCGCCGTGGCCTGTTCGCGCGCTTCGTCTCGGCCGTTCTATGGCTCGGCGTGATCGGCGTCGTCGTGGGCGGTGTCGGTGCCGTCGCTCTCTGGCAGCATTTCTCGCGGGACCTGCCTGACCATGCACGCCTGGCCGATTACGAGCCGCCGGTGATGAGCCGCGTCTACGCCGGCGATTCGCGGCTGCTGGCCGAGCTCGCGTCCGAGCGTCGCGTGTTCGTGCCGATCGTCGCCATCCCCAAGCTCGTACAGGACGGGTTCATCTCGGCCGAGGACCAGAATTTCTGGACCCACCCCGGCATCGACGTGCTGGCCATTGCCCGCGCGGCCGTGACCAACCTCCAGCAGATCGGCCAGGGCCGCCGCCCCGTGGGTGCCTCGACCATCACGCAGCAGGTCGCCAAGAACATGCTGCTGGGCAACGAGGTGAGCATCGAGCGCAAGGCGCGGGAGGCGATCCTCGCGCTCAGGATCGAGCAGGTGCTGCCGAAGGAGCGCATCCTTGAGCTCTACCTCAACGAGATCTTCCTTGGGCAGAGCGCCTATGGGGTGGCTGCTGCCTCGATGGCCTATTTCGGCAAGGCGCTCGATGAGCTGACGGTGGCCGAGGTGGCGTTTCTCGCCGCACTGCCGAAGGCCCCGAACAACTACAATCCCTTCCGCTTTCCCGAGGCCGCGAAGGGCCGCCGCGACTGGGTGATCGAGCGCATGGCCGAGGATGGCGCGATCACCGCCACCGCTGCCGCCAGCGCCAGGGCAGAGCCGATCACCGTCCGCCCCGCCCGCTTCGCCGAACGCGTGCCGGCCGAGTACTTCGCCGAGGAGGTGCGCCGCCAGCTGATCGACCGGTTCGGCCAGGAGGTGACGACGCAGGGTGGGCTGACCGTGCGCACCAGCCTCGATCCCGTGATGCAGGAGGCGGCCGACCGGGCGCTACGCGACGGGCTGATCGCGTATGACCGCCGCCGCGGCGGCTGGCGCGGCCCGGTCGCGCGGGTCGAGATGCCGCCCGAACGGCTTCGCACGGCCTGGACGGAAGCGCTCGCGGCCCAGGCGCGACCGGCCGGTGCGCTTGCCGGCTGGCGCCCCGCGGTGGTGCTCGAGCTCGGCGACCAGGAGGCGCGCGTCGGCCTTCTCGAGCGCGGTGCGCGCCCTGGCGTGCCGCCGCAGCCACGCATCCTCGCGCTGCCGATGTCGGAGATGGCCTGGGCCCGAAGGGCGCTGCCCGAGAACCGCCTCGGCCCCGTGCCGCGCAGGCCAGCCGACGTGCTGAGCCCAGGCGACATCGTGCTGGTCGAGCTGCTTGAGGCCGAGCCGGCCGTTGCCGCCGCGCGCGGGCGGCCGGCGCGCGCCGCGCTGCCCGAGCGCCTCGCCCTGCGCCAGATGCCTGAGGCCGAAGGAGCCCTCGTCGCGCTCGACCCCAACACGGGGCGCGTCCTCGCTCTCGCCGGCGGCTGGAACTTCGAGCGCAGCTGGTTCAACCGCGTGACGCAGGCGAGCCGCCAGCCAGGCTCGAGCTTCAAGCCCTTCGTCTATCTCGCTGCCCTCGAGCGCGGCATGTCGCCGGTGCAGAAGATCCTCGATGCCCCCTTCGTGGTGGACCAGGGACCGGGGCTCGGGCGCTGGCGGCCGACCAACTACACGGCCGGTGAGTTCGGGGGGCCGACGCCGATGCGCGTCGGCATGGAGAAATCGAAGAACCTGATGACGATCAGGCTTGCCGAGATGGTCGGGCTTGGCGCAGTGGCCGACGTCTCCGCACGCACCGGCGTGATCCCGAACCTGCAGCGCAACTACTCCATGGCGCTCGGTGCCGGCGAGACGACGGTCCTGCGCATGGCAGCGGGCTATGCTGCGTTCGTCAATGGCGGCCGGCAGGTGGCGCCGACGCTGATCGACACGGTGCAGGACCGCCAGGGCCGCGTGATCTACCGCGCCGATGGGCGTGAGTGCGCCGGCTGCGTCGCGGATGCACCGGGCGGCGCCCCGCCGGAGGCACCCGACAACCGCCCCCGCGCGACCGACCCCGGCAGCGCGTTCCAGATGGTCTCGATGCTCCAGGGCGTGATCCAGCGCGGCACCGGCGGGCGTGCGGCGATCGACCGCCCGGCGGCCGGCAAGACCGGCACCACCAACGACTTCCTCGATGCCTGGTTCGTCGGCTTCACCCCCGATCTCGTGACGGCGGTGTGGATCGGCTTCGACGAGCCACGCCCGCTCGGCGACAACGAGACGGGCGGCCTGGTCGCTGCCCCCGTGTTCAGCGCCTTCATGCGCGAGGCCCTGCGTGGGCGCCCCGCCCTGCCGTTCCGCACCCCGCCAGGGCTGCGCATGGTGCGTGTGAACGCGGAGACCGGCGAGCCCGCAGGCCCGGGCGAGCGCAACGTGCTGATGGAGGCGTTCAAGCCCGGCACGGAGCCAGGCTCCGCTGGTGCGGCCACCGGCGTGCTTGGCGGCGGGGCGCAGGCCGAGGCAGAGGGTGCGACCACCTCGCGCCGCCCGGCCGCGGCGCTGGACGCCGGCCTCGGCGGGTTGTACTGACGCGACCCGTTTCGTTGATCGTCGGGAGACGCTGAACCATGCGCGCCGAGATTGCCGCGCTGAATGAGCAGATCGCCGCTTCGGTGGGTCTGCTGAGGAGGCATCTTTGACTGGGATGCCGCACTCGTCCGCCTCGAGGAGCTGAACGCCCGCGCCGAGGATCCGGCGCTGTGGGAGAAGCCCGACGTCGCGCAGAAGCTGATGCGCGAGCGCAACCGCCTTGCCGCCGCGATCGAGGGCGTGCAGGCACTCGAGCGCGATGTCGCCGACACGATCGAGCTGATCGAGCTTGCCGACGCCGAGGATGACAGGGCAACCGCTGCGGCGGCAGAGGCCGACCTCAAGCGCCTGGTGGACGAGGCGCGCCGGCGCGAGATCGAGAGCCTGCTGTCGGGCGAGGCGGACGGCAACGATTGCTATGTCGAGATCAACGCCGGTGCGGGCGGCGTCGATGCGCAGGACTGGGCCGAGATGCTCGCGCGCATGTATACGCGCTGGGCCGGCCAGCGCGGCTTCAAGGTCGACGTGATCGAGCGGTCGGACGGCGAGCAGGCGGGCATCAAGTCGATGACGCTGAGGGTGGCCGGCCCGAACGCCTATGGCTGGCTCAAGACCGAGAGCGGCGTGCATCGCCTCGTGCGCATCAGCCCGTTCGACTCGAACGCGCGCCGGCAGACGAGCTTTGCGTCGGTCGGCGTCTCCCCCGTCGTCGACGAGACGATCGCGATCGAGATCCGTGATGCCGACCTCGAGGTCGAGACGATGCGGTCGTCCGGCGCGGGCGGGCAGAACGTGAACAAGGTCGAGAGCAAGGTGCGGATCAAGCACGTGCCCAGCGGCATCGTGATCGAGAGCAGCCAGGAGCGGAGCCAGCACCAGAACCGCGCGATCGCGATGGAAATGCTGCGGGGCCGCCTCTACGAGCTCGAACTGCAGAAGCGCGAGCAGGCGGCGCTGGCCGCCGCGCCGGTCAAGACCGAGATCGGCTGGGGGCACCAGATCCGCAGCTATGTTCTGCAACCGTACCAGATGGTCAAGGACCTGCGCACCGGCGTCGAGAAGGGCACGCCCGATGCGGTGCTCGACGGCGAGATCGACGAGTTCATGTCGGCCGCGCTGGCGCAGCGCGTGAACAGCACACGCTCCGAAGCGAGCGCGCAAGCGGAACGCTGACCCTTACTTTCACGTGTGGTCGCTTCGGTGTGACACTCTCTTTACGAGTGTCGCGCAACAGTCTCCGGTGGTGGGATTGATCCTCTCCGACAAGGGGAAGAAAGTTCCGCCGGCTTCGTTATTCAGCCGGAGGTTCCCCGATGATTCGCCCCGAAGACGATGCCCGCTCCGGGGCGGTGCCGGAGACGCTTGCTGCCTCGCTCGGCCAGGGCATCAACATCCAGGGCTGGTCGCTCTGGGGCGAGAAGGTGTTCTCGCCAGCCGAGATGCAGCGCCTGAAGGCCGATGGCTTCGATCATGTGCGCCTCTACTTCGACGCGCGCTTGACCGACGGCGATCCTGCCTACCCGACCGCGATGGACAAGGACTGGGTGATCGCGAAGGCCGACCAGACCATCGCCAACGCGATGGCGGCGGGGCTGACCGTCGTGATCAACCCGACGCCAGGCATCGCGCCAGAGGACAGCCCGGCCGCGATCGATGCCCATGTCGCCTTCCTCGGCGCCTACACGGCACGGCTCGCCGGCCGTTTCGACATGAGCCGGCTGGTCATCGAGACGACGAACGAGCCGAGCTTTCCGAGCCAGACGAGCTGGGAAGCGGTCGAGTCACGGCTGATCGCTGCCGTTCGCGCCGCGTCGCCCGACGTGACGATCATGACCGCGGCCAACCTCCGCGCCGACGAGGCCTGGTACCAGCTCGGCGGCTTGAGCGACACCGCGCCCTATCGCGACGACAACCTGATCTACTCGGTGCACACCTACTTTCCGCAGGTGTTCACGGGCCAGACGAACGGCGTGGCGCACTGGCCGGCAACGCCCACGCTCGCGGCGACGACAGGCGGCACGCTCGGCTGGTTCTACCGCGAGGGCTACGGCAGCGAGGCAGCACTCGCGACGCGGATCGACGAGTTCGCGCGCACGGCGGATGCACTCGGCGTACCGCTGCATATCGGCGAGTTCGGCGTGCTCGCCTCTGCCCCGGCAGCCTCGCGGCTCGCCTATCTCGCTGCCGCGACGGAGCAGTTCGAGCGCCATGACCTCGGCTGGACGGTGTGGCAGTCGCACGGGCTGCACGGCATCTACACGCGCACCGATGCGGGGCTGCAGCCCGCTCCGGCAGCGACGCTCGCGGCGCTTGGCCTCGGCACGCGGCCTGACCAAAAGCTCACCGTCACCTTCTCCGCAGGCTCGCTGCACGATCTCTGGGCGAAATGGAACGGCACGGCCTTCCTGCCGGCGGAGGGGGCGAGCACGACGCTCTCCGCCGCCAAGCTCGGCGGTGCGGCGGCAGGTTCCACGGCCTCGGTGTCGATGGTCCGCGATGCTGCCGGTGCGCTCACGGTCAAGAGCCTCGGTCCCTGGAAGTCCGTCGCCCATCTCGGCGTCGAGGACGATGAGCCCGGCACCGTCACCGCGAGCGGCTTCGAGCGGAGCTGGATCAGCCTCGGCAACGGCGGAAGCTCGATCGTGTCGGTCGAGACGTTGCATCACCGGATCATGACCGGCAACGGGGCGGACCATGTCACCATTACGACCGTTTCGCCGGGCACGGTCACGCTTGGCGGGACGGGGTATGTGAGCACTGGTGCCGGCGATGACCTGATCGAGATCACCGCGAAGCGGCTTGCCGGCAACACCGGCGCGGTCACGGCCACGACCGAGGTCTGGGCCGGGGCGGGCGACGACAGGATCGTCATCACCGGCGGCACCGGCGGCATGTTCTCGGGCGGCAGCGGCGACGACGTGATCGTCTCCGGTGCCGGCAACGAGGACCTGCGCGGCGATGTGGGCATCGACACGCTCGTTCTGCCCGGCCTCCGCTCGGCCTGGCGGTTCTCGTTGAAGAGCGATGCGACCGGGCAGTTCCTCGAGGCCGTCGGCCCCGGCGGCACCGACCGTCTGCGCGGCTTCGAATGGGTCGAGTTCGCCGATGGAACGACCGCGCGGTTCGGCGAGCTTTGGGGCGACAAGGCCCCCTCCGTACCCTTGCTTGTCACCACCGGGCTTGCGGAGGGCGTCGTCGCGAAGGCAAGGGCGACAGACCCGGAGGGCAAGCCCCTCACATGGTTCCTGAGCGATACGGCGGGTAAACGTTTCGAGATCGATCCATACAGCGGCGAGATCAGCGTCAGGCCGGGCGGGTCGGTCACGGCTGGCGAGCGGTACGCGATCGGCGTCGGGGTCGTCGATGCTGCCGGCAATGTCGCTGGGGCAACCCTCTCGGTCACCGCGCCGGCGACCGTGCTTCCCGCCGGAACAGGGCTTGCCGCCAAGACGGCGGCGATCCTCACCCTCAGCAACGGCGTGGCGGGCGACGGCGTCACGCAATTGCGCAGCACTGCCTGGAATGGCGACATCGTGCAGGGCACGTCGCGCACCCTGACGGGCAGCGAGCTGGCGCTTCCGGGCGTGGCAGCCGATGCGCGCGTCATGCTCGGCGCCGATGCCGCCGGTGCCGTCACCGTCTCGGTGCTGTCGGCGTGGAACAGCGTCAAGAACGTGTTCCTGCGCGATCTCGATGGCGGCACGCTCACCGTCCACAACGCGGTCAGCGTCGACATCGCCGCCGCTGGCCAGCGCCCGGTCACGCTCGCGATCACCGGCGCCAAGCGCGGCGACATCGCCACCGGGGCGGGTGATGACGTGATCACGGTCGCGGCCGTGGCGAACACGCCCGACGCTGCAGCGTTCACGATCGATGCCGGTGGCGGCAACGATCGCATCACCCTCACCTCGTCGTCGGCCTGGACGCGCGGGGTCATCGATGCCGGCAGCGGCGACGACCTGATCACCGGAGGGCCAGGTGACGACACGATCCGCGGCGGCGCGGGCATCGACACGGTGCGGCTGGCCGGCGCGCGTGCCGACACGCGCTTTTCCGGCGTGATGCTGGGCGACGGCCTTGCAATCATCGCCGAGGGCCCCGGCGGCAGGGACGTGCTGCGCGGCATCGAGTATGTCGAGTTCGCCGCCGGCGGCCGCCACCGGCTTGGCGAGCTGATCGGCAACGCTGCGCCGACCGCGATCACGCTCGCCGCACTCAGGGAACACGGGGCCACGGCGCCAGGCGTTCTCGCCGTCGCACGCGCGACGGACGCTGATGACATCGCTGGCCTCACCTGGGCGATCAGGGGTGCTGCCGCGTCGCTGTTCGCGATTGATGGCGCGACGGGCGAGATCACCGCCCTGCCGGGCACGACGCCCGGCACGCGCTATACGCTCGAGCTTGCCGTGACCGACCCGTGGGGCAACGTCCTCGTCGCTCCGGTTGCCCTCACCACGCCCGGCATCGGCGCACTCGTGACGATCAGCAACGCGACGACGGCGAGCCTCAAGCCCCTCTACGACAACGCCTGGGTCGGCGGCGTGGCGGGCACGGTGCTGCTCGGCGCCGCCGAGCTCGTTCCGACGGGTGCCCCCTCCACGGCCCGCGTCTCCATCACCGAGGCGGACGGGACGGTGGACGTGCGCGTCTCCTCCGCGTGGAATAGCGTGAAGAACGTACTGGTCGAGGATGCCGATGGCGGAATGGTTCATATCGGCAACGTCGTGCATGCCGGGTTCGTCGGCACCGGCACCGCGGCGAGCACGCTTGCCGTGACCGATGCGAAGCGCGCCGACCTCGTCACCGGCGGAGGTGACGACACGATCCTCGTGAAGGCGTTCAGCAACATCGGGGGTGACGGCAACCGCATCGCCGTCGATGCAGGGGCAGGCGACGATACGGTGACGGTGACCGGCCATGGCAGCTGGACGACGGCGCTGCTGAAGGGTGGTGCCGGCGACGATGTGCTCGGCTTCACCGGCGGTGGCGCCGCGGTCCTCGATGGCGGCGCGGGGGCTGACGTGATGCGCGGCGGGGCGGGGCGCGACCAGTTCGTGCTGCGGCCGGGCGAGGTCGCCGGCGACAGGATCGACGGTTTCGCCGGCGCTGCGGCATCGGGCGGTGACTGGCTCGTGATGCAGGGGTTCGGCGCCGGTGCCGCGCTCACCCACCAGGCCGGAGGGCTCTGGCGGGTGAGCTATGTGTCGGCTGGCGTAACGGTGTCCGAGAGTTTCACGATCACCGGCGTCACGACTCTCGCGATCGCCGATGACGTGATCTGGATGTGAGGCTCAGCCGAGGGCCTTTGCCGCGGCGAGCACCGCGGCGGCGTGGCCCTCGACCTTCACCTTCTTCCACGCCTTGGCGATGCGGCCCTTGCCGTCGACGAGGAAGGTCGAGCGCAGGAGGCCGATCGACCGCCGGCCCATGAACACCTTCTCGCCCCAGGCGCCATAGGCCTGGGCCGTGGCGTTCTCGGGGTCGGAGGCGAGCGGGAAGGTGATCGTGTACTTCGCTGCGAACTTCTCGAGCGCCGGCATCGCGTCCTTCGAGATGCCGATGACGTCGAGGCCGAGGCCCTTGAACTGCGTCAGCGACTCGTTGAAATCGCAGGCCTCGGTGGTGCAGCCGGGCGTGTCTGCCTTCGGGTAGAAGTAGACGATGAACGGCTTGCCCTTCAGCGCCGCGGTGCTGGCGGTGCGGCCGCCCGTCGCGGGAAGCGAGAAGGCTGGCGCGGCATCGCCCTCTGTCGGCCCTGCCGCGCCGGCGGCTTGCGCTCCCGGCTTGGATGCTGCCTTGGCAGGCTTGGCGGCGGGCTTCGGTGCTGCGTTCCTCGGCGCCACGGTGACCGTGGGCTTCACTGCGCCTGCCATCTTCGCCCCAGGCTTTTTTGCTGCCGCCGGCTTTGCTGCCTTCGCCGCCGCCTTGGCCGGTGCCTTTGCCATCGCGGGCGCCTTCACCTTCGTCGCCATCGTGGAGATCCCCTGTCCGCTTTTTCGTTCCGCCGCGGTCACGCCGCCGCCGGGTCCCCGACATGGCGGATGAAGGCAGCACGCACGTCGCCTGCGCATGCGGTGATCTGGGCGGTGACCCCGGCGAGGTCAACCACGCCCACCGCGCGCGCGATCGCGCTGGCCACAGGCGCGGGAAGGTCGGCCTCCGCGCGCGGCTTGCCCACGGTCAGGCGCAGCAGGCCCTGGACGGTGCGAAAGAGCTGTGATGCACGCGCGAGGGCTGCCCGCTCGCTTACGTCGAGAACGCCGGCGTGGGCCAGCCGGTCGAGCGCCTCTGTCGTTCCGGTGGCGAGCACGGCGGGGGTGGCGTGGGCGTGTACGAGTTGCAGCACCTGGGCGATGAATTCGAGCTCGAGCAGGCCGCCCGGGCGATACTTCACGTCGAGCGGGCCGAAGGGCGGCAGGTCGCGCGCGATGCGACCGCGCAACGCAGCCGCATCGGCGCGCAGCTTCCCGGCATCGCGCTCGGCTGTCAGCACGGCGTGGATCGCGGCACCAACCCGCCTGGCGAGTGCCGGCGGGCCGGCGACCACGCGCGCCCGCGTCAACGCCATGTGCTCCCACGCCCAGGCTTCCTGCGCCTGGTAGCGCGCGAAGCCTTCGAGGCTCACCGCCAGCGGCCCCTTGTTGCCCGACGGCCTCAACCGCATGTCGACATCGAACAGCTTGCCCGCTCCCGAGGGCGCACTGATCGCGGCGACGAAGCCGGTCGCGAGCCTGCCGAAATATTCCGGCGGCGTCAGCGCCCGGCTGGAGCCGCCCTTGGCTGCCACCGCGCCGCCCGGGTGGTCGTACACCATGATGATGTCGAGGTCGGAGGCCGCCATCATCTCGCGCCCGCCGAGCTTGCCGAGTGCGACCGCGACCATGCCGCCGCGCGCGATCCTGCCGTGCCGCGCGGCGAAATCCTCCGCCACGCGCGGCAGCAGGGCGGCGAGCGCGGCATCGGCGAGGTCGGCACGGGCATGGCCTGCCTGGTCGACGTCGAGCGACCCGTCGAGCGTCGCGGCACCGATCAGGAAGGCGCGCTCGTGCACCACGCGGCGCACGGCATCCATCGCCTCCTCGAGATAGCGGCAATCGGCGAGGGCAGCATCGAGCCCGCTGTCGAGTGCCGGCGCATCGCCCCGCAGCAATCCCTCGATCACATCGGGGTGGCTCGCGAGATGGTCGGCGAGCAGGGGGGCGGCGCCGAACACGGCGGCAATCCGGTCAAGCAGGGCGGGGTTGCGCTGGAACAGGCTCAGCAGCTGCACGCCGGCAGGAAGGCGATTGAGGAACGCATCGAACCGGCCGAACGCCGCATCGGGGTCCTGCTGTCGCGACAGCGCGGCGAGCAGGCCGGGCATCAGCTCGGTGAGCAATTCGCGGGCCCGTTCGCTCCGCGTCGCACGGGGGCGGCCACTGTGCCAGGCGCGGACGGCCGAGGCGACGCCGGTGGCGTTGCGAAAGCCCATCGAGTTCAGCGTCGCGATCGTCGCCGGATCGTCGGCGGCGCCGGTGAAGACGAGGCTCCCCGGCCCCGCGAGGTCTGGCGCTTCCTCGAACAGCGCCGCATAGGCGGCCTCGACGTCGCGCAGCGTGCCGAGCACCGCGTCGGAGAACGTTGCGCTATCGGGGTAGCCCGAGAAGGTGGCGATCGCGGCAAGCGCGGCAGCGTCGTCGGGCAGCGCGTGGGTCTGGCGATCGTCCTGCATCTGCAGCCGGTGCTCGATGCGGCGGAGCATGTTGTAGGCGCGCGCGAGCACGGCCTCGGTCTCGGCGCCGAGCAGGCCCGCGCGCCTGATGGCGGCGAGCGCATCGAGGGTGCGCGGGGTGCGCAGCTTCGGGTCACGCCCGCCCCAGATCAGCTGCTGCACCTGCGCGAAGAACTCGATCTCGCGGATGCCGCCGCGGCCGAGCTTGAGGTTGTGTCCGGCGACCGCGATCTCCCCGCCGCCGCGATGCGCCTGGATCTGCCGCTTGATGGCGTGGATGTCCTGGATCGCGGCGAAGTCGAGATGTTTGCGCCAGATGAAGGGGCGGAGCTCTGCGAGGAAATCCTGTCCTGCATCAAGGTCGCCGGCCACGGGGCGGGCCTTGATCATCGCCGCCCTTTCCCAGTTCTGACCGAGGCTTGCATAATAGGCGTGCGCCGCGCCGACCGAGACGGCGAGCGGTGTCGCTGCCGGGTCTGGACGGAGGCGGAGATCGGTGCGGAACACGTAGCCATCGGCGTTGCGCTCCTCCATCAGCCGTACGAGGTCACGCGCGATCCTGACGAAGAACGCCGTCGGATTGTCACCGTGGTAGGCTCTGGAAGCGTCGAACAGGATCACGAGGTCGACATCGCTCGAGTAGTTGAGTTCCCGCGCCCCGAGCTTTCCCATGCCGAGCACGATGAGCCCGCTGCCGCGGCCTGGGTCGCGGCTGTCGCGCACCCTGAGCGTGCCGCCGGCGTTCGACCTGCCATGCGGGGCGAGCAGATGGCGAACGGCGGCCGCGAGCGTCGCGTCGGCGAGATCCGACAGTGCGGTGGTCACCTGGCCGACGTCCCAGGTGCCGGCGATGTCGGCAGCACCCGCGACCAATGCTCCCTGCCGCTTGGCGCGGCGGAGTGCGGCTGCGACCTCGGTACGGCCGGCCGAGGGTGGCGCCTCTTCCGCCAGTGCGGCGAGCACGCCGCGGAAGGCAGCATCGGGACCTTCGGCCAACACCGCTGCCATCGTCGCCGGTTCGCGCACCGCAAGTCCTGCGAGGAAGGGGGAGTTCCCGAACAGCGCGTCGAGCAGCGCCGAGGCTTCTCTGGGGGCAGCGGGTCCAGAACCTGGGTCGGGACCGGGGTCGGCTTTCGCTTCGTCCCGCAGGTCGGCCCACGCACCCTGCCAGCGCTCGCGCCAGCGCGAGGCGGCGTCACGGTCGTGTGGGAGGGGGGGGCTCACAGGGAGCATGGCCGGCCAGAGAAGCGCCAGCTTCCGTGGCCGGTCAAGCGGGACCGCGCGGGGCGTTCCGGATCGCAACCATGATCGTTCGGTCGCTCCACCTCTCCGGTCACTTCCTCCGCTGGCTCGGCGTCATCACGCTCACCCTCTTGATGCTGGGCGCTGCCGCGATCGGCGGCCTTGCCTGGCGGCTGTCGCAGGGCCCGCTGCCGCTCGACCCCCTGGCGCGGATGATGGAGGCCCATGTCAACCGCGAGGGCGGTGACACGACGATCCTGATCGGCGGTGCCTCGCTGGTGTGGGAGGGATTCGACGCAGCACTCGACCGCCCACTCGACATCAGGCTTGCCGATGTGCGCCTGATCGACCCGGCCGGGGTCGAGATTGCGGCGCTGCCCGAGGGCCAGGTCTCGCTCGGCCTCCGCGCGCTGTTGCTCGGGCGGTTCGAGCCGCGGGCGATCGACCTCACCGGCGTGCGCATCGCCGTGTTTCGGCGCGAGGACGGTTCGGTCGCACTCGATCTCGGCCCGCGCAGCCAAGGGCCGCCGCCGACCGAGCAGGAGGTCTCTGCCTCGCCGATCGCACGCGCTGGCGCGATTCTCGAGGAGCTCGGCTTGGCACCCGGCCGCGCGGGCGCGGCCCCGCCGCGCTTCGCGAGACTGCAACTGGTCAGGGTCCGCGGCGCGGAGCTCGACGTGGATGACCGCCAGCTCGGCGCGCGCTGGGCGGTGCCCGATCTCGCCGTGCTGCTCCGCCGCGAGCCGGATGGCGCCGGCACCGCGCTCGCGATCGAGGCGTCGGGCAGGGCACAGGCGCAAGGGGTGGCAATCGCGCTCAGGCTGCGTGGCAGGATCGGCGCGGATGGCGCGGCCGAAGCGGAGCTTGGCTTCGACCCGGTCGTGCCGTCAGCCATCGCCAGCGCCCTGCCCGGGCTCGGCGTGCTCGCGGCGGTCTCGGCTCCCATCTCGGGCACGGTGAACGTGGCGCGGGCGGAGGACGGCACGATCACCGCGGGGGGCCTCCGCGCAATACTGGGTGCGGGTGGCATCCATATCCCCGATGGCGGAGTCGTGCCTGTCAGGTCAGCCACGATCACGGCGCGCTACACGCAGGCGGGCCTGACGGTGGATGAGGCGCGGATCGTGCTTCCCGGCACCGACGGCCCATCGCCCACGGTGCGCGCCACCGCCCGTGCCGTGCCGCGCGATGATGGCTCCTGGGCGCTGACGGCGGAAGCCACGGTCGATGCGCTCGCCGCCTCCGACCTACCGCGCCTCTGGGCCGAGGGCATCGGCGGCAATGAGCGGGAGTGGATCACGCGGAACATCACCGCTGGCCTCGCGCGCGATGCGCGCTTCACGCTGCGCGCCACGGTGCCGGCGACGCTGGACAGCATCGCCCCCGAGGCTGTCGACGGCACGGTGAATGCCGAGGGGCTGACGGTGCACTATCTCCGCCCGATGCCGCCGGTCGAAGGCGTTTCGGCGCGGATGCGGCTTGGGCTCGCACAGATCGATATCGCGACGAGGGGCGGCAGGCTTGGCGCCATCACGGTGCCCGAGGGCACCATCCGCCTGCATGACCTCGATCGCCGGCCGAACATGGCCGATATCAGGCTCAGGATCGCAACACCGGTCGCCGATGCGCTTGCGCTGCTCGGCCACCCGAAGCTCGACCTGATCGGACGCCGCGGCGCGCCACCGCCCGGCATCACCGGCACAGGCGAGGTGACGCTTGCGATCGGTTTTCCGCTCATCGCCGAGCTGACGATGGACCAGCTCGCCGTCACGGTCGCGGCCAGGGCGCAGGAGGTGAAGGTCCCCGCCATCCTCGCCGGGCGGGACCTGGACCGCGGCGTGTTCGAGCTCTCGGCCGACCCAGCCGGGCTCCGCCTCTCCGGCACCGGGGCGTTCGGGGCGATCGCGGCCGATATCCGCGGCGAGCTCGATTTCCGCGGCGGCCCCGCAACGCAGGTGGTGGAGCGCTTCTCGGTGAAGGTCGCGCCGCAGGAGCGGATCGACGCGCTGTTCGACCTCGACCTCGCACCCTATCTCACCGGCCCCGTCGCCGCCGAGGCGGTGCTCGAGACGCGGCGCAACGGCCAGGGCACGGCGACGGTGAGGGCCGATCTCGCCACCGCGCGCCTCGCGGTGCCGGAGCTTGGCCTCGAGAAGTCTCCCGGTTCGCCGGGCTCCGCCGACGCGCGCCTCACCCTCGTGCGGGGGCGTCTGACGGCGGCGGAGGTGACGCGCCTGGAGGCTGGCGACATTACCGGCAGGGCGCGGTTCGGCATCGCCCGCGACGGCAGGCTCGATCGGATCGAGGTGCCGGACGCGCGGCTCGGCGCCTCGCGCGTGTCCGGCACCGTGCGGCTACCGCAGGGCCCATCCGGCAACTATGCGGTGACCCTGCGTGCGCCCCTGATCGACGTGTCGCGCCGCCGCGAGACGGCGACGGCGCAGATGCCCTCGCAGGCGCAGGAACAGGGGCCGGGCCGCGTGCGGCCCGTCGCGGTCGAGGCGGTGATCGACAGGCTGATCGTCTCGCCCGGCCATGAGCTCGCCGAGCTCCGCGGCAACGGCATCTATGCGCGCGGCGTGATTGCCCGCGCCGAGATTACGGGCAAGGCCGGCGAGCGCGGCAGCTTCCGCGCGAGCGTGACGCCGGAAGGAACGAAGCGCGCCCTCTCGATGACCGCCGATGATGCGGGCGCACTGCTCAACGGCATCGATGTCATCACCACCATGGCCGGCGGCAGGCTCACCGTGCACGGCAGCTTCGACGATGCGGTCGCCGGCAGCCCCTTGACCGGGGAGGCGGAGATCCTGGATTTCCGCATGCGCGAGGCGCCAGCGGCAGCGCGGGTGCTGCAGGCGATGACGCTCTACGGCGTGCTCGACCTCGCGCGCGGGCCCGGTCTCTCGTTCAATCGCGCGGTCGCCTCGTTCACATTGACCGATGGCGCACTCGACCTGCGCGACGCGCGTGCGTTCGGCGCCTCGCTCGGCTTCACGGCCAAGGGCAGGATCGATCGGCGGCAGGAACGGATCGACCTCGAGGGAACGATCGTGCCCGCTTATTTCTTCAATTCGCTGCTCGGCAGCATCCCGCTGATCGGGCGGATCTTCAGCCCCGAGCAGGGCGGCGGGCTGTTCGCCGCGACCTATCGCGTGCGCGGGCCGCTGAACGACCCGGAGGCCTCCGTGAACCCGCTCGCGGCATTGACGCCCGGCTTCCTGCGCGGCCTCTTCGGCATCTTCGAGGGAAGCCAGACGCCTTCGCAGGCGCCTTCCCAGGCGCCCGGCCAACCACCGGCCCAGCTGCCGCCCGTTGACATTCCGGATTCGCAACGTGGGGGATAGTCCGGTCCCCTCCGTGGCGACGTCGGCCGGCAACACCGTCGCGATCGCGCAGGAGGCGCGCCGGCGCCGTGCCGCGCTGCGATCTCTCCTGATCGCGTCCGCCGCGGCCTTTGCTGGTGGCGTCGCCGTGGTCCTCGTCCAGCTCGGCGTCGGCCTTGTCAGCGCGGGCTATCCGCCGGCGGTGCAGGCTCTCGTCTGCACCCCCCTCGAAGCGCCGCCGGCAGCACCACCCTCGCTCGCCGTCGAAGGCGACGTGATCCTTCCGCTGGTGCAGTTCTTCGCCGGCACGCGCGTCGAATGCCGGATCGATGCGCCTGGCGCCGACTATGCGACCTGGAGCGTCGTCGGCCCGGTCGCCTGGGTCCTGTCCGGCCCGCTCGACACGACGCTGCCGTGCCAGACGCGCGAGGAATTCGCGCGCCAGGACGCGGCGCATCTCCGCCTCGCGAGCTGTCTTCACCTCCGCGCGACCCAGCCTGGGCTCTTCCTCGTCTCGGTCACGGTGATGCAGCGCGGCATCCACGGCTTCGACCGCGCGCGGCTGGCCGTGCGCGTGGTGCCGGCACCGGAGGCTGCGCCTGACGCAGGCCCCGCCAACGCACGGCTCGAAGCGACGCTTCGCATTCCGGCAGCGACCGTGGCGGTGACGCGCAATGCCGATCTCTCGGCGAGCTTCCGCGAGCATGGCCTACTGCCGGAGAGCAGGAGCTTCCTGCGCACCGTGCATCAGCTCGCGCCGGAGGAGAGCTTCGTCTCCGCGACCTTCCACGCCCGCAGCGCCGCCAATGCCTCGCCGGTCACGATCGCCTACGTGCCGGAGCAACGCGCCGTGACAGCCCGCTTCACGCTTCGCAGCGGGCCTTTCGTGGATCGCTGGAGCGGCTGGGTCTCGGGCACCGTCTCGATCGAACTGACGCGGCAGGAACCCGCCCGCGAGATCGCCCTGCCGGAGGCGAGCCTTGCCGTGCCAGGCACGGCCGTGCTGCCGCTGCCGGAGGGTGTGTCGGCCGAGCATGCCGAGATCGTGCTGCGCCGGCCGGAAACGGGCACGGCGGTGACGCTGAAGCCGGGAGAGAAGGCCCTGCTCGACAGCGTGCGGGTGACGGCGCGGTTGGTCGACGGTGGCCTCGCCATCGAGGCGGCGCGCTGACCGAGGCGATCGCCCGGGCAAAAGCCGGCACTTAACCCCGGATTAGATCTCTCCCCGCATTGTCGGGCGCAAGGTCAGGTTGAGGAGCACGAAATGATGGCCAGCATTGCGGCTTTGCCGGCAGCGCTCGCGCGCGCCGGCGGCAGGATGGGGCTGACGGCCCGCGTCGTCGCCACCGGCGTGGTCGCGACCGCGCTCACGATTGCAGCGATGGCCACCTGGGCCGTCAGGTCGTTCGAACAGGCTGCCTTCTCCCAGGCGCAGGACAGCCTCGAGGCCAATCTGCGCCTGCTGAAGCACGAAACGGGCAAGCTCGGCCAGGGCTTCGCGGTCGATGGCGACAAGCTCACCATCGGCGGCCAGTCACTGAACGGCCGCAACGAGGTGGTCGATGCGGTCAGGACCGTCACGGGCGGTGTCGCGACCTTCTTCCTCGGCGATGTTCGCGTGGCGACCAACGTCACACGCCCCGATGGCACGCGCGGCGTCGGCACCAAGCTCGCCGCTGGCCCTGCCTATGACGCATCGATCACGCGCGGGCAGACCTATCGCGGCCGCAACGTCATCCTCGGCCGTGACCACCTGACCATCTATGAGCCGATCCGCGATGCGAACGGCCGGCAGATCGGCCTCTTGTTCGTCGGCGTGCCGGTCGACGGCATCGCGGCCCGGGTGAACGAGAAGTTGGCCGAGGCGCTGATCACCGGCGGCATCGCGCTCGTCATCGCCGCCCTGCTCGTGGGGTTTGCCGTGCGCGGCTCGCTCGGGCCGCTGCGCCATCTCGCCTCCGCCACGCGCAAGGTGTCGGAGGGTGATTTCGGTGCCGCCGTGCCAGGCCAGGCGCGACGGGACCAGGTGGGCGAGCTTGCCCGGGCGGTCGCAACGCTGCAGGCCCAGGCCTCTGCGGCGGCCGAGGCCCGTGCGGAAGCCGACGCGGCCCGCGCCCGCGCGGCGGCGGAGCGGCGCGAGGCGCGGCTGAGCACCGCGGATGGGTTCGAGGCGCAGGTCATGGGCGTGGTGCGCCAGATGGCGGACGCCGTCGGCATGCTCGAGGGCACGGCCGTGCGCATCGCCGACAACGCGCGGCGGAACGTGTCGCTCTCGACCGCGGTCTCCGATGCCGCCGGCGAGGCTGCCGGCAGCGTCAATGGTGCTGCGGCGGCGGCTGAGGAGCTTTCGGCCAGCATCGCCGAGATCTCACGCCAGGTGGCGCAGGCAGCCTCCGTTGCCTCCGCCGCCGTGGCCGAGGCAACGCGGACCAATGCGTCGGTCGACGAGCTCTCGGGTGCCGCGAACCGGATCGGCGACGTGGTGAGGCTGATCGGCGACATTGCCGGGCAGACGAACCTTCTCGCGCTGAACGCGACGATCGAGGCCGCGCGCGCCGGCGAGGCCGGCAAGGGCTTCGCGGTGGTGGCGTCGGAGGTGAAGAACCTCGCCGGCCAGACGGCAAAGGCTACCGAGGAGATCGGCGCGCAGATCACCTCCATGCAGTCGGCCACCGAGGGTGCCGTCACGGCGATCAAGATGATCGCGGGGCGGATCGACGAGATTTCCGGTCTCGCCTCCTCGATTGCTGCCGCGGTCGAGCAGCAGGGCGCGGCGACGTCGGAGATCGCACGCTCGGTGCAGCAGGCGGCATCCGGCACGAGCCGCGTGTCGGGCCAGATCGCGGAGGTGAATGGCAACGCGTCGGAGGCTGCCCAGGGCAGCGAGATGGTGCGCGAGGCAGCGGCGGCGTTGCAGCAGCAGAACCGCGCGCTCGGCGGCGCCGTCGAGACCTTCCTCGGCGAGCTGCGCGCGGCGTAGTGGGTTGGGTCAGGCGGCGGCGCGGATGAAGCCGCCGCCGAGCACCCGGGCGCCGTCGTAGAAGACGGCGGCCTGGCCGGGTGCGGCAGTCGCCGGCTTCTCCATGGTCACGTGGGCGATCCGCCCGTCCCAGCGCACCTCCGCCGGGCTGGGCGTTTCGCGTGCACGCAGCTTCGCGGTGCAGGCGAGCGGCGCTTGAGGCGGGGCGATCAGCCAGTTCACTTCGCCTGCGGTCAGCGCCTGCTGGCCGAGCGACGCCCGGGGCCCGACGACGATGCGCCGCGTGCCCGCCTCGAGCCGCAGCACGTGCATCCGTTCATCACCGTCACGGCTCGCGGCACCAAGCCCCTTGGCCTGGCCGACCGTGTAGCGCGCCAGTCCGCGATGGGTGCCGAGCACGCGGCCATCCTCCGTCACGAACTCGCCCTCGCGCGCGGCCTCCGGGCGGAGCTTCGCCACTAGGTCGGCGTAGGAGCCGGAGGGCACGAAGCAGATGTCCTGGCTGTCCGGCTTGGCGGCGACGGGCAGCGCGAGCCGGGCGGCATTCGCGCGCACCGCGTCCTTGGTCATGTCACCGAGCGGGAAGCGGAGGAAGCCGAGATCCTCGCGCCGCGTGGCGAACAGGAAGTAGGACTGGTCGCGCGCGCGGTCCTCGGCAACGGCGAGTGCAGGCCCATCCTTCGCGTCGATGAGGCGCGCGTAATGACCGGTGGCGAGCGCTTCGGCGCCGAGGTCGCGCGCGACATCGAGCAGGTCGGCGAACTTCAGGCGCTGGTTGCAGCGGACGCACGGGATCGGCGTCTCGCCGCGGGCGTAGCTGTCGGCGAAATCCTGGATCACGGCGGCGCGGAACCGCGCTTCCATGTCGAGCACGTAATGGGCGATGCCGAGCGTGTCGGCGACGCGGCGCGCATCGTGGATGTCCTGCCCGGCGCAGCACGCGCCCTTCTTCCCGACGGCAGCGCCATGGTCGTAGAGCTGCAGCGTGATGCCGATGACCTCGTGTCCGGCCTCCGCCATCAGCGCGGCAACGACCGAACTGTCGACGCCGCCCGACATGGCGACGACCACCTTCATCTGGCGTCCAGCCCCATCTGCCAGAACCGCGCCTCGAGCCGGCACGCCTCGTCGAAGGTGCGCGCGAGCAGCGGGAACCGCGCCTCCGCCCCGCGCGCCGCACCGAGCCTGTCGAGCCGCGCGATCGCCTCGGCGGCGATGCCCTGGAACTCCTCGCCCGCATACATCGCCCGCCAGGCATCGTAGCGGTTGCCCTCGCGCCTGAGGGCCGGGTCGGCCGTCATGCGCGCACTTATCTCGGCATAGCCGATCACGCAGGGCGCAAGCGCCACTTCAAGGTCGAGCACGTCGCCGGCCAGCCCCCGCTCGAGAACGTAGCGGGTGTAGGCCATCGTCTCCTCGGCCTCGGCTTCTGCCTCCATCGCCGCTTCCGTGATGCCCCAGTCGGCGCAGAACTGCACGTGCAGGCGCATCTCATGGTTCAGCAGTGCATCGAGCGTCGCTGCCGCCCCGCGCATGTCGGCGAGCGTGGCGTGCTTCACCACCGCGAGCCCATAGGCGCGCGCGAAATGGATGAGGAAGAGGTAGTCCTGCGTCAGGTAGCGGCGGAAGGCCAGTTCAGGGAGAGAGCCGTCGGTGAGGCCACGCACGAAGGGATGGGCGACATAGGCCTCCCACGACGGGCGCGCGGCATCGCGCAGCCGCGCGAACAGCGTTCCCGGGGCGGCGACAGCGTCCATCCCCTCGCTCAGGCCCCCTGCGCGTTGCGGGTGGCCTTGGGCAGCTTCACCGTGAGCCCGTCGAGCTCCTCGGTCATCACGATCTGGCACCCGAGCCGCGAGGTCTCCTCGAGGCCGAAGGCGAGGTCGAGCATGTCCTCCTCGTCCTCGGTGGGGGAGTGGAGGAGCTCGAACCACTTCTGGTCGACGATCACGTGGCAGGTCGAGCAGGCGAGGCTGCCCTCGCACGCCCCCTCGATGTCGACGCCGTGGCGGTGCGCGATCTCGAGCACGGACAAGCCAAGCGGGGCATCGACCTCGCGCCGCGTTCCGTCGCGCTCGATGAAAGTCATCTTCGGCATTCTCGAAAAACCCTCTTGTTCAGGTCCTGGCGCGGTCAGCGTGCGGTGGTAGCAGTGCCAGGGTGCGCGATGCTGCCATGCGCGGCGGAAAGTGCGGCCACCGCATAGTCCACATCCGCCTCCGAGGTAAAGCGCCCGAGGCCGAGGCGCAGCGTGCGCGAGGCTTCCTCGGGCGTGAGCCCAAGCGCGGTCAGTACATAGGAGGGCTCGACCGCCGCGGAAGAGCAGGCAGAGCCGGTGGAGACGCAGAGATCGGGCAGCGCCCGCATCAGCGCGTCGGCCGTGGCACCGGGGAAGGTGAGGTTGAGGTTGCCGGGAATGCGCGCCCCGTCGCTGCCGTTGGCGGCAAGGCCAGGGATGGCGCGACCGAGACCCTCGATCAACCGCGCGCGGAGCAGCGTGAGCCGCGCTGCCTCCTCCGCCATCTCGGCCGCGGCGATGCGGCAGGCCTCGCCAAGCCCAACGATCAGCGGTGTCGCGAGCGTGCCTGAGCGGAGGCCGCGTTCCTGCCCGCCGCCCGAGAACAACGGGCTGAGCCGCGCGCGTGGGCGGCGGCGGACGTAGAGGGCGCCAACGCCCTTGGGACCGTAGAGCTTGTGGCCGCTGATCGACATGAGGTCGATGCCGGCTGCGTTCACGTCGAGCGGGATCTTGCCAGCCGCCTGCGCCGCATCGGTGTGGAACAGCGCGCCTGCCGCGCGCGCGATGCCGCCGATCGCGGCCAGGTCCTGGATCACGCCGATCTCGTTGTTCACGGCCATGACGGAAACGAGCAGCGTCGTATCGTCGACGGCGGCTTCAAGTGCTGCGAGGTCGAGCAGCCCGTCGCGGTTCACCGGGAGCACGACGGGCGCGAACCCCTCGGCCGCCAGGTCGGCCACGCTTTCGAGCACGCATTTATGCTCAGTCGCGACCGTCACGATGCGCCGGCGCGGGTTGTCGTGCGCGGCGGCGAAGCGGGCAGCACCCTTGATGGCGATGTTGTTGCTCTCGGTGGCACCGGAGGTCAGCACGATCTCGCGCGCCTCCGCCCCGATCAGGGCGGCGATGGCAGCGCGCGCCTCCTCGACGGCCGCCTCGGCTTCCGTCCCCATCCGGTGCTCGGCGCTGTGGGGGTTGCCGAACTTCTCGGTGAACCAGGGCAGCATGGCGGTGACGACGCGCGGGTCGCACGGCGTGGTCGCCTGGTTGTCGAGATAGACGGGGCGGTTGCGCGGCGGGATCGCGTTCATGGGCGAGAGATGGGGGTCAGGCGGCCTTTCGCGCAAGCCGTGCCGCCATCGCGGCGTAGGCCGCCAGGAATGCGTCCACCTCCGCCTCGGTCGCCGTCCAGGGCAGGCTGACGCGGATCGCCTGGCCGGCGAGGGGGCCGAGACCCATCGCGGCGAGGACATGGCTCTCACCCACCTTGCCGGAGGAACAGGCCGCCCCGGCGGAGACGGCGATGCCGGCGAGGTCGAGCGCCATCACCTGGGTCGCGGCAGCAGCACCTGTCAGCGCGAGGGAGAGGGTGTTCGGCAGCGTCCCGGCGCCCGCGGCGATGATCGTCACGCCAGGGATGGCAGCGACCCCGGCAGCGATCCGCGCCTTCAGCCGGCCCAGGCGTTCCGCCCCGCCTGTTTGGCGCCAGGCCTCTGCCGCAGCGATCGCGGCGGCCATGGCGGCGATCGCGGGCAGCGGCTCGGTGCCGCCGCGAAGCCCGCGCTCCTGCCCGCCGCCGCGGACCAGCGGCGCCGGCACGGCCTCGCCGAGCACCAGCAGCGCGCCTGCCCCCTTCGCCCCGCCTGCCTTGTGGGCGGACAGCGCCATCGTGTCGGCCACGGCCAGCGCTGGCCCGAGGGGGATGCGCCCAGGGCCCTGCACGGCATCGACGTGCAGCAGCGCACCATGTCGGCGGCAGAGTGCGGCGGCCTCGGCGATCGGCTGGATCGTGCCGGTCTCGTTGTTGGCGAGCATGAGGCAGACGAGTGCGGGTGACGCGCCGTCCGCCAGTGCCTCGGCCAGCGCGGCGAGGCTGAGCCGGCCCTCGCCATCGACGGGCAGGATCGTCGCATCGGCCACCGCGCGGCGGACGGCATCATGCTCGGTTGCCGACACGAGGACGCGCCGGCCGTGGGCGAGGCCGGCAATGGCGGTGGCGTTCGCTTCCGTTCCGCCTGCGGTGAAATGCACCTGCGCTGGCCGGATGCCGAGCGCGGCGGCCATGTGCTCCCGCGCGCCCTCGAGCAGGTGCCGCGCTGCCCTGCCCTCGGCATGGACCGAGGAGGGGTTGCCCGCGAGGTCGAGCGCGGCGATCGCCGCCGCCCGCGCCTCGGGGCGGAGCGGTTCCGTGGCGTTGGCGTCGAGATCGGCGAGGCGCTGGGGCATGGCGCTCGTCAGTCCGCCGCGAGGTCGTCCTCGGGAGGGGCGTCGTCGTTGCCGGCGTCGTCGTTGTCGTCGTCCGGCATCACGATGGTCAGCGTCGGCTGGTTCCGCACATGCAGCGCCCCGGCGCGGCCGAGCACGCGGCGGCGGATCACGTCGTCGAGCGTGACGGAGGTCAGGAACATGTGGATCTGGTTGCCGAGTTCTTCCCAGAGATCGTGGGTGAGGCAGCGCGAGCGCCCGCCCTGGCAGCCCTTGGGGCTGCCGACCTCGCAGCGCGTCGCCTTGATCGGCTCGTCGACCGCGAGGATGACGTCGGCGATCCGCGTTTCCGCCGCGGGGAAGGCGAGGCGATAGCCGCCGCCGGGGCCGCGCGCGGAGAGAACGAGGCCGGCGCGCCGCAGCTTGCCGAAGAGCTGTTCGAGATAGCTGAGCGAGATGCCCTGGCGCCTGGCGATGTCGGCCAGCGCGATCGGCTTGCCGCTGCCGTTGGCGGCCGTCTGTGCGGCAAGGTCTGCCATCGCCATGACGGCGTAGCGACCGCGTGTGGAAAGCTTCATCGCTGCCCCGCCCCCGTCCTGCCGGCCTCGGCTGCGGCTTCGGCCGCGCCGCCACGTTCGCGCAGCCGCTCCTCCTCGAGCACGGCGAGACGGGCCGAGAGCGAGGCGATCTGTTGCCGAAGCAGCTCTGCGGATTTCAACCCGGGGTCGAGCGCTTCGTCACAGGGCGTGCCGTAGGGCAGAAGGTCGGCGCCGGCGGGGCGGCGGTCAACCTGCCGGGCTGGAATGCCGACGACGGTCGCCCCCGCCGGAACGTCGGACACGACGACGGCATTGGCGCCGACGCGCGCCCCATCGCCGAGCATGATGGGGCCCAGCACCTTCGCCCCGGCCCCAAGGATGACGCCATTTCCGATGGTCGGGTGCCGCTTTCCACCGACCAGCGAGGTGCCACCGAGGGTCACCTGGTGGTAGATCAGGATGTCGTCGCCGAGCTCGGCGGTCTCGCCGATCACCACCCCGTCGCCATGGTCGATGACGATGCGGCGGCCGATGCGCGCGCCTGGGTGAATCTCGATGCCGGTGAGCATTCGCGCGATGTGGGACAATAGTCGTGCGGGGAGCCTGAGACCCCAGTGCCACAACTTATGCGCGAGCCGGTGGAAGGCGATCGCATGCAGGCCCGGGTAGCACAGCACGACTTCCAGGCGCGACCGCGCAGCCGGGTCGCGGGCCCTGATCGCATCAATTCCCTCAACCCAGGTGCGCAACATCATGGTCACGTTTTCGGTGTCATTTCCGCGCGCTGGTCCCTATAGTCCGCCCTTCCTTGCGGGCAGGGAGTGACCGCAAGGTGTCGTTCAAGGTACCGCACATGCACGCGCAGGGTGGCGCTGTGAGAAGGCTAGGGAAACCGAGTCTGGCAGTCAACCATGGCTGTCCACCACGATCTCCCGCCCTCCGCGCCCCACCGTGTCGTCCTGCATGCGCTCCTGCGGGTGTTGCCGTACAAAACGGCACGAGGTTAAGGGGGCCGTAGACCAGATGCCTGAGGTAATGTTCCAGGGGCCTGACGGGCGCCTGGAGGCGCGCTACCATCATGCGAAGCAGCCTGGCGCCCCGGTCGCGCTGCTGCTTCACCCGCATCCGCTGCACGGCGGCACGATGAACAATCGTGTTGTCTACACGCTCTATGGCGTGTTCCAGCGCCTTGGTTTTTCCGTGATGCGCGTGAACCTTCGCGGCGTCGGCAAAAGCCAGGGCCGTTATGACGGTGGTGTGGGCGAGCTCGCCGACGCTGCAGGTGCACTGGACTGGATGCAGGCCGTGAACCCCTCCTCAGGCCCCGTCTGGGTTGCCGGCTACCAGTGGGGTGCCTGGATCGGCATGCAACTGCTGATGCGCCGGCCAGAGGTGGGCGGGTTCATCTCGGTCGCCCCGCCGGCGAACCACTTCGATTTCGGCTTCCTTGCCCCTTGCCCCCAGTCAGGCCTGATCGTTCAGGGCGGTCGCGACGAGATCGTGCCCGAGCCTGCGGTGGGCAAGCTCGTGGCCAAGCTCAACACCCAGAAGGGCATCCGCATCGACTACCGGGTGTTCGATGACTGCGATCACTTCTTCGTCGAGCATTGCGACAGGCTCGAGGAAGCTGCCGAGGAACACCTGACCCTCGCGCTGGGGCGCGACGACAGGCTGAAGCTCGCGGCGGATTGAACGCGCCCCCCCGCGGGGTGTGACGCTCAGGGCTCCCGCAGGCGCAACCTCGCGCGTGCGGGAGCCTTTTCGTTTCAGGAGCCGCGGGCACGCCGACTTGATCCATCTCATGTCATGCTGCCACGACTCCGCGCTAGGCTGCGCTAATCGCCGTTCCGCCGGTCCTGGAACGCGACCAGAGACACGACAAGAAACAAACAAGGGAACCATCATGCGCGCCGCCCTCACTGCCGCCGCCCTGCTGCTCTGCCTCTCCCCCGTCGCCCAGGCACAGCGCGACTCGCCCGTCGTCAGCCGCACCGAACGCGTGACCGCGATCGTGGAATCGGTCGACCAGGGCAGCCGTACCGTCCTGTTGCGGCGCGAGGACGGGTCGTTCGTCTCGATGAAGCTCGGGGCCGAGGTGCGCAACTTCGCCCAGATCAAGGCTGGTGACCGTGTCGTCGTCGAACACACCGAGGCGGTGGCGGCCGCGATGGCCAAGCCGGGCCAGCCTCCCGTGGTGGCGGCGGAAGCCGACACGCGGCGCCCCGTCGGCGCGCGGCCCGGTGCGGCGACAGCCGATGTGCTTCGCGTGCGCGTGACGATCGATCAGGTGTTCAGCGGCGGCCAGATGGTCAGCTTCACCGGCCCCGCCGGGAACAAGCGCACGATTGCCGTGCGGAACCCCGACATGCAGAACTTCGTGCGCGGCCTGCGCACCGGTGATCAGGTCGAGGTGACGTTCATCGACGTCGTGGCGATCAAGGTCGAGCCAGCGCAGTAGCGCCAGCGGCTCACGCAGCCTTCGGCACCGCCAGCCTGCCGCCTGGCATCGGGCGTGGAACGCCCGTCGTCTCCGGTAGGCTGAGCGGCAGGCCGCGGATGCTGCGCGCCGCGAGGAAGCCAAAGGCCTGCGCCTCAATCGCATCCCCGTCCCAGCCGGCATCCTCCGCGGTGGTGACGGCGACGCCGAGGGCAGCGCGGAGGGAGGCCATCAGCGCCGGGTTGTGACGCCCGCCGCCGCAGGCAATCCACCCCGTCGGCGGGGCTGGCAGGTGCGGCACAGCGGCAGCGACAGCGCCGGCGGTGAAGGCCACCAGCGTCGCCGCCCCATCTGCCGGCAGCAGGGCATCGAGGCCGGCGGCCCGCGCGGCGCGGTGGAAATCCAGCCGGTCGAGCGATTTCGGCGGTGGTGCAGCGAAATAGGGGTGTGCCATCAGCCGCGCCAGAACGTCGGCATCGACGCTGCCTGAGGCCGCGAGCGCACCGCCCTCGTCGATCGGCCTGCCGGTGTGGGTCAGCGCCCAGTCATCCAGCATCGCGTTGGCCGGGCCTGTGTCGAACGCGAGGATCTCGCCTTTCGCGCCAAGCCAGGTGAGGTTCGCGACCCCGCCGAGATTGAGGGCTGCCACCGGCCTGGGGCTGCCGGCGAGGAGGGCTGCGTGGAATAGCGGCACGAAAGGCGCGCCCTGTCCGCCCGCAGCCACGTCGGCCGAGCGGAAATCGTGCACCACGGCGATGCCCGTCGCTGCCGCAAGTTCTGGCCCGTCGCCGATCTGCCAGGTTCGCCGCGCCTCGGGGCGGTGCAGCACCGTCTGGCCGTGGAAGCCGATCGCAGCGACCTCGGCCGCCGCCACGCCGTCGCGGGCAAGCAGGGCGCGGACGGCCTCGGCGTGCAGCGAGGTCAGCGCCGCCTCCGCCGCACGCACGGCAGGGTCGTCGAGTGCCAGGCCCGCCGCCTCGTCCATGATGGCGCGCAGCGTCGCGCGCAGCCGCGGCGGAACGGGCAGGGTGAGAACGCGGCCGCAGGCGCCGAGGCGCTCGCCATCGGTCTCGACCAGTGCCGCGTCGACACCGTCGAGCGAGGTGCCGCTCATCATCCCGAGATAGAGGCCGGGTCCGCCCGGTTTTGCTGCCATGCGACGACCGTGCTACGCCACCCGCCCGCTTCGCAAGAGCTGATGACATGAGCACCGTCCTGCCCCGTTCCGACTTCCTGCGCATCGCGTCAGAGCGCGGCTTCGTGCACCAGTGCACCGACATGGCCGCACTGGACGAGAAGCTTCGCGCCGGGCCGCTCGCGGCCTATGTCGGGTATGACTGCACGGCCGACAGCCTCCATGTCGGGCACCTGATCTCGATCATGCTGCTCAGGCTCTGGCAGAACACCGGCAACCGCCCCGTTGTGCTGCTCGGCGGCGGAACGACGCGCATCGGCGACCCCTCGTTCCGCGACGAGAGCCGCCCGCTGCTGACGGACGCGCAGATCGAGGCGAACAAGCGCGGCATCCGCGGCGTGTTCGAGCAGTTCCTCGCATTTGGCGATTCAGGGCCTGGTGCGATCGAGGTCGACAACGCGTCCTGGCTCGACGAGCTCCGCTACATCCCGCTGCTGCGCGAGGTGGGGGTGCATTTCTCGGTCAACCGCATGCTGACGCTCGACAGCGTGAAGCAGCGGCTCGAGCGCGAGCATTCGCTCACCTTTCTCGAGTTCAACTACATGATCCTGCAGTCCTACGACTTCCGGGAGCTCAACCGCCGCCACGGCGTGGCGGTGCAGATGGGCGGCTCGGACCAGTGGGGCAACATCGTCATGGGGGCTGACCTCATCCGCCGGATGGATGGGGCCGAGGCGTTCGGGCTGACGGTGCCGCTGCTGACCACCGCGTCGGGCCAGAAGATGGGCAAGACCGCCTCGGGCGCGGTGTGGCTGAACGCCGACCGGCTTGCGCCCTTCGGCTACTGGCAGTTCTGGCGCAACACCGAGGACCCTGACGTCGGCAAGTTCCTGCGCCTGTTCACCGACCTGCCGATGGCAGAGATCGCGCGGCTCGAGGTTCTCCAGGGCGCCGAGCTGAATGCCGCCAAGGCGGTGCTGGCGACGGAGGCGACGGCGCTGCTGCACGGCCGCGCCGCGGCGGAGGAGGCAGCGAAGGCGGCGTCGGGTGACAGTGCCGCAGGGTTGCCGGTCATCGTCGTTCCCGAGATCGCGGACGGGATCGCTGCCTTCGCGCTGGTGCAGCGTGCCTTCGGCCTTGCCTCGAACGCCGAGGCACGGCGGCAGATCCGCGGCGGCGGCGTCAGGCTCAACGATGCGCCGGTGACCGACGAGGCACTGGTGATCGGTGCGGCGTCGCTCGCCGAGGACGGGGCCGCGCGCCTCTCGCTCGGCCGCAAGCGCCAGGTACTGGTGCGCGCCGCCTAGATGACGGCGACGCGGCCGACTGCCTCGATGCCGGCCACCGCGCAGGCCTCGTCATTGTCGCTGGTGTCGCCGGAGATGCCGACGGCGCCGATGACAGCACCGCCGTCGCTGATGAGCGCGGCGCCGGCCACCGGCACGAACGGGCCGCCATAGGAGGCCATCACGCCCTGGACGAAGGCGGGGCGGCGCTCGGCCATCTCGCCGATCTTCCGCGAGGATACGCCGAGCGCGAGCGATGCCCGCGCCTTGCCGATCGCCACGTCCGGCCGCGCGAGGCCTGACGGCGCCTGGCGCTGGAAGGCCAGCAGCGTTCCCGTGCCGTCCAGCACCGCCACCGTCAGCGGCTTGCAGCCGAGCGCGGCACCCTTGGCGAGAGCGGCCGCGATCAGGCGGTTGGCGTCGTCGAGCGTCAGGTCCGGCATGGCACATCCCCTGCTGTGATCGGCCGCCGTGGTAGGCGATCGGGCTGCCCCGGTCCATCCGCGCTGGCCATGCATCTTAGCGGACATGCGGCAGGTTGGATTGACACCATCGGCACGGCGGGGCTATGCCGCGCGCCTTGGTGGCGGCGTAGCTCAGCGGTAGAGCAGGGGAATCATAATCCCTTGGTCGGCGGTTCAAATCCGTCCGCCGCTACCAAACACGGTTCGCCCGGCGTGATCGACGGAAGCGGCCCAACCCGGGATGGACAGCATGCAGACGAAGCACCTCGGCCGCTCAGGCCTCGTCGTGCCGCCCGTGGTGTTCGGCGGCAACGTGTTCGGCTGGACGGCCGACAAGGCGATGTCGTTCCGCCTGCTCGACGCCCTTGTCGATGCGGGGCTGACCGCGATCGACACCGCCGACGTCTACTCCACCTGGGTGCCAGGCCACACGGGCGGGGAGTCGGAGGCGATCATCGGCGAGTGGCTCGCCGCCCGCCCCGGTTACCGCCAGAGGGTGCTGATCCTCACCAAGGTGGGGATGGAGATGCCGGAACAGGGCAAGGGCCTCTCGCCCGCCTGGATCGCGCGCGCTGCTGACGCGAGCCTGCGCCGCCTCGGCACCGAGGTGATCGACCTCTACCAGACGCACATGGATGACGAGGCGACGCCGCTCGCCGACACGCTGGGCGCTCTCGCCACGCTGATGCAGGCAGGCAAGGTGCGCGCGATCGGCGCCTCGAACTACAGCGCCGCGCGGTTCGCAGAAGCACTCGCGGTGAGCGCGCGCGATGGCCTGCCGCGGTTCGAGGCGATGCAGCCGCACTACAACCTGATGGAACGCGCGATCGAGGCTGACCTGCTGCCGCTGTGCCAGGCTGAAGGGGTTGGCGTGATCCCCTTTTTCGCGCTCGCGGCAGGGTTCCTCACGGGCAAGTATCGTTCCGAGGGCGATCTGGGCAAGAGTGTGCGCGGCGCGCGCGCGGCGGCGAAGTACCTCACGCCACGCGGCATGCGCGTCCTCGCTGCGCTCGATGCGGTCGCGGCCGAGGTGAAGGCAACGCCGGCGCAGGTGGCCCTTGCCTGGCAGATCGCCAAGCCCGCGATCACCGCGCCGATCGCGTCGGCCACCTCGCCAGAACAGCTCGCCGAACTCACCCGCGCGGCGACGCTCACGCTCGGTGGCGCCGCCGTCGCCGCCCTCGATGCGGCGAGTGCGGGGGACTAATCCTCGTTGAGCCCGCGTCCCGGATAGGGGTGCGTGGCGATCCAGTGCCGCGCGATGTCGATGCGGCGGCAGATCCACACATCCTTCCGCGCCATCATGTGGTCGAGCAGGCGTGCGAGCCCCGCGGCGCGCGCCGGGTGGCCGATCAGCCGCATGTGCAGGCCGACGGACATCATCTTCGGCTGCGTCGCCCCCTCCTCGTACAGCATGTCGAACCCGTCGCGGACGAAGGAGAACCACTGCTCCGACGTCGCCACGCCAGCAGCGAACTTCGTGTCGTTGTGCGTCAGCGAATAGGGCACCACGAGATGGCCGCTTCCCGCCACCGTCACCCAGAAGGGGAGCTCCTCGCCGTAATAGTCGCTGTCGTAGAGGAAGCCACCTGCCTCGGCGAGCAGCCGGCGCGTGTTCTCCGAGGGCCCGTAGCGGCAATACCACCCTTCCGGTCGCGTACCGATCGTTGACTGGAATGAGGCGATGGCACGGCGAATATGCTCACGCTCCTCTGCCTCGCCGAGCTCCCAGTGCTTGATCCAGCGCCAGCCATGGCTGCACATGTCGAAGCCGCTCCCGCGGATCGCGGCGGCGGCTTCGGGGTTGCGCTCGAGCGCCTGTGCGCAGCCGAACACGGTGAGCGGAAGGTTCCGCTCCTGGAACAGGCGCATCAGCCGCCAGAACCCGACCCTGCTGCCGTACTCGAACATGCCTTCGGCGGCGAGATCGCGCCCGTTGGCCACCTGGTTGCGGCCATGCGCCTCGGTCAGCCCCGTCTCGGTGAAGCCGTCGCCATCGGCGATCGAGGGTTCGGAGCCCTCCTCGTAGTTCATCACGAAATTGACCGCGATCCGCGCGCCGTTCGGCCAGCGCGGATCGGGCGTATTGCGGCCATAGCCGACGAAGTCGCGGCGAACCTGGTAGGTCATTGCTGTCCGCTCCGCTCAGGCAATACGTTCCGCTCCGCTCAGGGGATCGCGATCTCGGTCGGCGTGATGTCGACGAACTCCTCGTCGCCCGCCGTGCCGTCGCGCCACATGAACACGCCGAACGCCAGCGGCGCGTCGAGCACGGTGAGCTCGTGGTGCCAGACATCGGCCCCGTAGGTGACACCCTGGCCAGGCCCTGCGATGAAGGCGCGCGCGGCCGCCATGTCAGGCCCGCCGGAGACCGCGTGGGGAGCGACCATGACGATGAAGCGCCCAGGGCCCATCGGCACGAAGCTCTGCGACGAAAACTGGTGACGCTCCATCCGCCGCGCGATCACGGGCAGGGAGGCGACTGGCGGTCGCAGGATGACGGAGAAGCTCGGCCGTGCACCGGGCCGCGCATTGGCCAGCGCCCCCTCAGCATAGTGCCGGATCGGTGTCGCGGGGGCCTCGAACGCATCACCGAACGGGGCAAAACGCCCGGCATCCAGGGGTATCGCGGCCAGAACCATTCCGTCCCTCCTCAGCCGCGCATCGGGCGCGTGAGCCCGGCCAGGATCACGCGCGGCAACGCTCTCAGCGCCCCCAGCGTAGCACGAGCGGATCGAGCCGCCGCGCCGCCTCGATCAGGCCTGCCCGCACCTCCGGCGAGAGCGGGGGGAGAGGCGCGCGCGGCGCATCGGAGGCGATGATGCCGCCAGCCTTCATCAGCGCCTTGGCCGCCAGCAGCCCGCATTGGCGGTTCTCGACGTTGATGAGCGGCAGCCAGCGCCCGTACTGCGCCACCGCCTCCTCGCGATTGCCGGCGTGGAACGGGTCGAAGATCATGCGCATGCCATCGGGAAAGCCGCCGCCGGTCATCGAGCCCGTGGCACCCGCATCGAGGTCGGCGAGCAGGGTGATGCCCTCCTCGCCATCCCACGGCCCCTCGATCGCATCGCCGCCGAGGCGGATGAGCTCACGCAGCTTCGAGGCGGCGCCCGCCGTCTCGATCTTGAAGTAGGACACCTGCGCGATCTCGCGCGCCATCTGTGCCAGCAGCGGTGCGGAGAGCGGCGTGCCGGCGACGGGCGCGTCCTGGATCATGATCGGGATCGAGATCGCGTCGGACACGGCCTGGTAGAAGCCCCTGATCGCCGCCTCGCCGACGCGGATCGTCGCGCCATGATAGGGCGGCATGACCATCACCATCGCCGCACCCTCGCCCTCGGCGCGGCGGCTCCGCTCGGCGCAGACATGGGTCGAGAAATGCGTCGTCGTCACGATCACCGGCACGCGGCCGGCGACGTGCTTCAGGATCGCCCGCGTCAGCACCTCGCGCTCCTCGTCGGACAGCACGAACTGCTCGGAGAAATTGGCGAGGATGGCAAGACCGTTCGAGCCCGCATCGATCATGAAATCGATCGCGCGCATCTGGCTCGCGAGGTCGAGCGCGCCCGTGTCGGTGAAGATGGTCGGAACGACGGGGAAGATGCCCGTATATCGGCGGTTCATGGCGTGCCTCAGTGGTTGTCGCGCGCGACGGGTGCGCCGGATGAGCCCTGGAGGAAGTCGAAATCCGCACCCTTGTCGGCCTGCAGCACGTGGTCGATGTAGAGCTTCGTGTAGCCGCGGTCGGCTGCCGGCGGCGGCGCGACCCAGGCCGCGCGGCGGGCGGAGAGCGTTGCGTCATCGACATGGAGGACGAGCGACCGCGCGGGAACGTCGAGCGTGATCATGTCGCCGTTCTCGACGAGCGCGAGCGGCCCGCCTGCCGCTGCCTCAGGCACCACGTGCAGCACCACGGTGCCATAGGCGGTGCCCGACATGCGTGCATCGGAGATGCGGATCATGTCCTTCACCCCGGCGCGCAGCAGCTTGGGCGGCAGCGGCATGTTGCCGACCTCCGCCATGCCGGGATAGCCCTTCGGGCCGCAGTTCTTCAGCACCATGATGCACGCTTCGTCGATGTCGAGCGCGTCGTCGTTGATGCGCTCGTGCAGGTCCTCGATGCTCTCGAACACGACGGTCCGGCCGGTGTGCTTCATCAGGTGCGGTGAGGCGGCGGATGGCTTGATCACCGCGCCGCCGGGGCAGAGATTGCCGCGCAGGATGGCGATGCCCGCCTCAGGCTTGAACGGCGCGTCATAGGTACGGATGACGTCGCGATTGTAGCACTCGGCCTTGGCGACATTCTCGGCGAGCGTCCGGCCGTTCGCTGTCGGCACGTCGCCGTGCAGCAGGCCGCGTTCGATCAGCTCGCGCATCACCACGGGCAACCCACCCGCATAGTAGAAATCCTCCATCAGGTGTTCGCCCGAGGGCCGGAGATTGACGAGGCAGTGGATGCCGCTGGCCAGGTGATCGAAATCCTCAAGCGTGAGCGGCACGCCGATGCGGCCGGCGATCGCAAGAAGGTGGACAACCGCGTTCGTACTGCCGCCGATCGCCGCCAGCGTGCGGATGGCATTCTCGATCGATTTCCGCGTGAGGATCGAGGAGAGGCGGATATCGTCCTTCACCATCTGCACGATCCGCCGCCCGGCAAGCCGCGCGAGCTCGTTGCGCCGGGCATCGGGGGCGGGGATTGCTGCGTTCTGCGGCAGGCCGACGCCGAGTGCTTCCACCATCGAGGCCATGGTCGAGGCCGTTCCCATCGTCATGCAATGCCCGGCCGAGCGGGACATGGCACCCTCGGCCTCGTAGAACTCCTCGATCGTGATCTCGCCGGCGCGCAGCTGCTCGCTCATCGAGATCGTGTTCGTTCCGGAGCCGATCTTCTGCCCCTTGTACCAGCCGTTCAGCATCGGCCCGCCGGAGACGCCGATGGTCGGAAGGTCGACGCTCGACGCGCCCATCAGCAGCGCGGGAGTCGTCTTGTCGCAGCCCATCAGCAGCACGACGCCATCGAGCGGGTTGGCGCGCAGCGCCTCCTCGACATCCATCGAGGCGAGGTTGCGGTAGAGCATCGCGGTCGGGCGAAGCTGGGTCTCGCCAAGGGAGAACACGGGGAATTCGAGCGGGTATCCTCCGGCCTCGAGGATGCCGTGGCGCACATGCTCGGCAATCACGCGGAAATGCCCGTTGCAGGGCGTGAGCTCCGACCAGGTGTTGCAGATGCCGATGACGGGGCGGCCATCGAACTGGTCGTTCGGCAGGCCGCGGTTGCGCAGCCAGGAGCGGTAGTAGAAGCCCATCTTGTCGTTGCGTGCGAACCAGGCACGGCTGCGCAACGTTCCTTTTGGCGGCGTATGGTCGGTCACGTCAAATGGCCTCCTTGCGGCAGTGCGAGGCGGTAGACCCGCACTGCGTTGTCATGGAACAGGGCGAGGCGGTCGTCGTGCGAGAGATCCGCCGTCGCCGCCTTGAAGCCGGCATAGATCGTGTCGAAGCTGCCGCAGAGAGCATCGACCGGGAAGTTCGAGGCGAACATGCACCGGGAGGGACCGACGATCTCGATCGTCTCGCGGATGATGCCGCGGTTGTCCTCCAGCCGCCACGGGCGGCCGCGCAGGCCGAGGCCCGAGATCTTGACCGCGATCCGCGGCGCTGCGGCGAAGCGGCGGAGTGCGGCGCGCCAGCCGGCGAGCCCCTCGGCGCTGCGCTCGGCCGGCAGGCCCGTGTGGTTGAGAACGATCGGCACGTCGGGGTACGCCGCGATGAGGTCGAGTGCCTCGTCGAGATGCCACCACGGGGCCTGGAGTTCGAAATGCAGCCCATACCGGGCGAGCAGCGCGAAGCCGGCGCGCCAGCGCGGATCGCCCATGCCGCCGGCCGCACCACGCTCCACACGGTCGGGCGAGGGGGCGGCGCGGGGCTTGTGGCGGATGCCGCGCACCAGCGGGATCGCCGCCGTGGCCGCGAGAACCGTCTCGGCATCGTCACGGTCGAGCCAGGCCTGCGCGACATGGGCCGCAGGGCGGCCGGTGCTGTGGGTGAGTGCTGCCATCCAGCGCGCCTCGCCGAGCGGGTCTGACGGGTCCCACTCCCCCTCCATCGTCACGGTCGCGACGACGCGGTGGCCGGCCGAAACCTCGTCATAGTCCTCGGGAAGGAAGTTGCGGCCCCGTAACGGGCTGTAGTCGCCGTAGCGGAAGGGGATGGGCGGGTCGTCGCGCAGCCACGGGTGGGGGTTGCGCGCGAGGTCCCAGAAATGGTGATGCGCGTCGATGATCGGCAGCGTGTCGTCGCGCATCACCATCGGAAGCGCGGCCCCTCAGCTCCGCACGAGGCCGAGGTCGCGCAGCAGGCCGCCCGCGGTGTCGGAGGTGCGCGAGGCGAAGGATGCAAACGCCTCCGAGCTCTCCCAGATCGGCACGATGCCGCGGTCGGTCATCGCCTTGCGCACCTCTGGCCGCGCGTGCGCCTTCTCCAGCGCCTCGACGAGCCGGGCCCGCACGGGAGCCGGGATGTTCCGCGGTGCGAGGAACGCGAACCAGTTCTCGAACGTCCAATCGATGCCGAGTTCCTTCAGGGTCGGCGCGTTCGGGTAGGCGGCCATGCGCTCCGAGCCCATGACGGCTGCGACACGCACCTGGTTCGCATCCGCCAGCGCCTTCGCCTCCACCGGTGAGCCGGTGAACACGCTCACCCCGCCAGCAACGAGGTCCTGGAGCGCCGGCGCGCCACCCTGGCTGGGGATCCAGCGGATGCGGTCCGCCTCGAGGCCCATCGCCTTCGTCATGCCGGCGGCGGCGAGGTGCCACGCGCCACCCGTGCCGACGCCCGAGCCCGTGTATTGGCCTTTGCGACCTTCCTTCAGTGCCGCGGCGAAGGCGGCGAAGTCGCGCCAGGGACCATCGGCCTTGACTGTCACGCCGGCGGGGATGAGGGAGATTCGCGAGATCAGGTCGAAGCTGTTGGCACCGAGATCGGCCTGGCCGAGGAGGCGGAAGTTCACGAACTCCGAGGTGCCGGTACCGATCGTGTGGCCGTCGGCGGCGGCCGTGGCGATCGCGGAGTGGCCGACCACGCCGTTGCCCCCCGTTCGGTTCACCACGTTCACCGTCTGCCGGATCTCCTGCTCGATGCCCGCAGCGATCATGCGCGTGACGGTATCGGCGCCACCACCGGCCGCCCAGGGGACGATGACGGTGAGCGGGCGCGTCGGCCACGCTTGCGCGCGGACGATCGATGGCATCGCCAGCGTGGGTGCGGCGAGGCCGGCGGCAAGAACGTTACGGCGGTTGAGCGTCATGGTCTTTCCTCCTGGCGAACGGGCATTGAGCTGCCCCTTGGTTGGCGTGAGGGTCGCATCATTCCTGTGCTGGCGGGAGTTGCTCTCGCGCGCGCAGGCTTCGCCGCAGGGCGGCGATGAAGGGGGAGGCGAGCAGCACGAGGGCGAGCGTCGAGATCGTCCCGACCAGGGGCTTCGACCACAGCACGGTGATCGAGCCGTGCGACATGATCATCGACTGGCGGAACGCATCCTCGGCACGGTCGCCGATCACCATCGCGAGGATCAGCGGCGCGATCGGATAGTCGAGCTTCTTCATCGCCCAGCCGGCAAGGCCGAACACCACGGCGAGCCAGAGGTCGAACGGCGCGCCCGCGACCGTCCACGCCCCCACGATGCAGACCGTGACGATCACCGGCCCGATGATGGTGAAGGGGATCGACAGCATCGCGGCGAAGAGCGGCACGGTGGCGAGGACGAGGATCACGCCGATGACGTTGCCGAGATACATCGAGGCGATCATGCCCCAGACGAAATCCGCGCGCTCGATGAACAGCATCGGGCCGGGGTTCAGGCCCCAGATCATCAAACCGCCCAGCATCACGGCTGCCGTGGCGGAGCCGGGAATGCCGAGCGCGAGCATCGGCAGCATCGCGGCGGTGCCTGCCGCGTGGTCGGCCGTCTCCGGCGCGATCACGCCCTCTGGCTCGCCCTTGCCGAAATGCGCGCCGCGCTTGGACATGCGCTTGGCGAGCCCGTAGGACATGAACGACGCAGCCGTCGGCCCGCCAGGGGTGATGCCCATCCAGATGCCGACGGCGCTGCCGCGCAGCATCGTCACCCAGTAGCGCGGCAGGCGGGCGATCGCCGACAGCACGGCGCGCGGCCGGATGCGCGCATCCGCGCTCTTGAACGAGACGCCTTCCTCGAGCGTCAGCAGCATCTCGCCGATGCCGAACAGGCCGATGACGACCACGAGGAAGCTGATGCCGCGGATCATGTCGTTGAAGTCGAAGGTCAGCCGCATCGCGCCGGAGACGCTGTCCATTCCCACCGTCGCGAAGGAGAAGCCGAGCGCGATCGAGACGATTGTCTTCAGCGGCGGGCCGCTGCCGAAGGCGATGAAGGAGCAGAAGGCGAGCAGATAGACGGAGAAGTACTCGGCCGGGCCGAAGCGCAGCGCGAAGCCCGTGACGAAGCCCGACAGCAGCGTGATGACGACGACGCCGAGCAGCGCGCCGAAGCCGGCCGACATGAAGGCGAAGGTCAGCGCCTCCGTTGCCCGCCCGTCACGCGCCATCGGATAACCGTCGAACGTTGTCGCGACGGAGGATGGCTCACCAGGGATGTTGAAGAGGATCGAGGTGGTGGAGCCGCCGAACAGCGCGCCCCAGTAGGTGCTGGTGAGCAGGATGATCGCCGAGACGGGGTCCATCGAGAAGGTGATGGGCAGCAGCAGCGTCACCCCGTTCGGGGCACCGAGGCCGGGCAGCACGCCGACGAGGATGCCGAGCAGGACGCCGAGCACCATGAGTGTGACGTGATGGACCGTCAGCGCGACGGCGAAGCCATGCATCAGCGCATCGAAATTGGCCATGCTCAGGCGAGCCCCAGCCAGCGCTCGAGCGGACCCTTCAGCAGCGGCACCGTGAACCAGACCTCGAACAGCATCCAGGAGGCGAGGGGAACGCCGAGCGCGACGCCGGCCGTTGCCTGCCAGCCATGGCGGCCCATCGCCCGCAGCACAAAGCCGAGATAGAGGGCCGTCGCCACGTAGAGGCCGAGCACCTGCGCGATGGCGACGTAGCCGACCAGCGGCAGGAAGAAGCCGATCATGCGGCGCCCGCTCTCGCGTGACAGGACGAGCTCCCGCCCCCTCGCACCGGATGCGAGGGCCTGCGCGCCGATCACCAGGCTCGCGACGATCAGGATGATGCCGAGGCGGAATGGGAAGTACCCCGCCTGCGGCCCGTCCGACGCCCATCCGATCTCGTGCTCAAGCGCGCCGATGACAGCGAGGGAGCCGAGCACGAACACCACCGCGACCGCCGCGAGTTCGAGCTGCATGCGCGAGAGCATAACTCCCCCTCCGTCCCCAGCCCTGTTCCTGGATGTGGCGTCAGTTGATCAACCAGCCCTCGGCCTCGAAGATGTCACGCGAGGCGGTGATGTCCTTCCGGATATGGTCGGCGAAGGCCTCGCCCGTCAGGAACCGCGTGCTCTGGCTCGTGCGGGTGATGTACTCCTGCCACTCCGGCGTCTCGGTCACCCGGCGCATTACGCCGACCCAGAAGGCCTGCTGCGCGGCGGTGGTGCCGGGCGGGAGGAACGTCGTGCGCGGCATGTTGAATTCCTCGATGGGAATCCCCTGGCTCGCGCAGGTCGGGATGTCGTGCCAGCCCTGGGTTGTCGTCACGAGGTTGCCCCTGGCCATCGGCTCGCGCCGGAAGACGCAGACCGGCCGCACCTGGCCGCCGCGCCAGCCGCCGATGCTCTCCGACGGGTTGTTCGTGTTCGCGTCGATGTGGCCGCCGGCGAGCTGCACGCCCGCCTCGCCGCCGCCGCGGAAAGGAACGTAGGTGAAGCGGACATTCGCTGCGCGCTGGATCAGGCTGGTCAGCGTCTGGTCGGTGTCCTTTGGCTGGCTGCCGCCCATGCGCAGCGGCGGGTTGGCCGCGCGTGCCGCGGCGAGGAAGTCGGCTGCCGTCTTGTGGGGGCTGTCGTACTTCACCCACAGCATGAACTCATCGAACGCCAGCGCGCCGATGGGCGTGAAATCATCCGCCTTGAAGGCGACGCGCGAGACGAGCGGCAGCAGCCAGGTGTTGTTGGTGGCGAACACCACCTTGTGGGCGTCGCCCTGTGCGCTGCGGGCATAGACGAAGCCCTCGGCGCCGGCGCCAGCGCCCTTGTTCGTCACGATTACCGACACTGGCAGCAGGTTGTGCTTGGTGATGGCCGCCTGCACGGTGCGGGCGAACACGTCGGTGCCCCCGCCCGCACCTGATGTGACGACGAATTCGACGTTGCGCGTCGGCCGCCATTCGCCCTGTGCCTGGGCATAGCCAGGGGCAAGGGCGGCGATGGCGCCCGCGGCGAGTGCGGCGCGGACGAAGGTATTGCGTTGCATGGTCGTTTTCCTCCTCGGCTTCGGATGTCGTACGGCCCTTGTGGTCTGGCCGATTGGTCGCGGAACAGGTGGTGGGGAGAGGCAGCTCAGGCTGCCTTGCGGGCGCTCCTGATCGCATGGACGGATTGTGGCGCTGCCGGGCGTTCGCGGGGTGCGGCGGTCGCCATGCGTGCGGCGAGCAGAAGTGCGGCGCGCGTCGCACCCGTGTTCGCCTTACCGGTGCCGGCAATGTCGTGTGCCGTGCCGTGCGCCGGCGTGCAGATCGGGAACGGGAAGCCGCCGAGCAGCGTCACGCCCTTGTCGAAGCCGATCAGCTTCATCGCGATCTGGCCCTGGTCGTGGTACATTGTCAGAACGGCATCGAAATCACCGCGCGTGGCGCGCAGGAACACCGTGTCGGCCGGGAAGGGCCCGTCACAGCCGATGCCGCGCGCCTTCGCCGCCTCGACCGCGGGGGCGATCACGTCGATCTCCTCGCGCCCGAAATTGCCGCCGTCACCGGCATGCGGATTGAGCCCGGCGACGGCGATTCGCGGTGTGGCGATGCCGGCATTGCGCAGCGCATCCTCGGTCAGCCCCAGGTTGTCGATGATCTCCTCGGCGGTGATCAGCGCAGCGACGTCCTTCAGCGGGACATGCGAGGTGACGCGCGCGTTCCACAGGCCTTCGAGGATGTTGAATTCCTTTGCCGTGCCGTCGAAGCCGAGCACGTCGGCGGTGAAGCCGATCTCGTCTTCATAGGGGGGGTGGGCAAGCCGCATCGCCGCCTTGTTGAACGGCGTGAAGGCCACCGCATCGGCTTCTCCCGCAGCGGCGAGCAGCAGCGCGGTACGGAAATTCTCGAGCGCGAAGCGGCCGCTCGCGAGGTTCACGGTGCCGACGGGGGCATCGGCCGGGTCGAGATGGCCGACATCGACGAACACGGAACGGTCAGCCGGCAGCGTCGCGTCAGGCCCGACGACGGGAAGGGTCACGGTTTGACCCGTGGCGGCCTCGCCGCGGGCAAGCACGCGGCGATCGCCGATGACGATGTAGCGTGCTGCACCGGCCACCTCAGGATCGTTCAGCACCCGCGCCATGAGCTCGGCGCCGACGCCTGAGGCATCGCCCATGGCGAAGGCGATCGTGGCTTGGGCATGGTGAGTGGCCATGGCGTTCCCTCTCGTCTGTTACGGTCGACATAGCAGGCGGCATACGGTCACGCAACATGCTGTGCACTGTATACAGCATTGTTCCGACTCGATGAACGCGCTATGTTGTAACGATGGCGACGACACTGATGCTGGATACCAAGATCGACCGTGACCGTGAGGCCGTCGTGCCCATCGCGCGGCGCACGCTGCACGACGAGGTCGCGAGCCGCGTGCGCGACATGATCATCGAGGGGCGTCTCGAGGCGGGAAAACGCGTGAACGAGGTGGCACTCGGCGCGCAACTCGGCGTTTCCCGGACACCGTTGCGCGAGGCCATCAAGACGCTGGCAAGCGAGGGGCTGGTCGAGATCGTGCCCGCCCGCGGCGCCGTCGTGCGCACGCTCACGCTGAGGGATCTCTCGGAGAGCCTCGCGGTTCTCAAGGCGCTGGAGCAGCTCGCTGGTCGCCAGATCTGCCGCGAAGGCTCACCCGCCGCGCTGGCCGAGCTTGCCGCGCTGCATGCGGCGATGATGGAGCGCTACGCGGTACGCGACCGCCTGGCCTATTTCAAGCTGAACCAGGAGATCCATTCCGCGATCGCCAGGCTCTCCGGCAACGCGATCCTCGCCACGCTGCACACCCAGATTCAGTCGCGCATGCGCAGGGTGCGCTTCATCGGCCATGAAGGGCCGGAGAAATGGGCAGCGGCGGTGGCCGAGCACGAGGAGATGGCGGCAGCACTTGCGAAGCGTGACGCCGAGGCGCTGGCCGAGGTGATCGGCCGGCACCTCGATGCCGCGATCGAGCGGGTGCGGGATAGTCTCTGATCCTGCGCACGAAGGTTGAACTTTCGTGCCCCTCAGACGCCGGGCGGGCCGCGTCCGCGGCCCTTGGCTTCGCGGCATAGGCCGCGGCGCCCGTTCGGGCGCTTGGGCCTGCGGGCCTTTAGGCCGCTCAGCGCAGCCAGCGCAGCGGCACCGTCACGAGCTCAGGCACCAGGACGAGCGCGAACAGCACCACCACCTGCGAGGCCAGGAACGGCAGCACCGCGACCGTCACCCGCCCGAGCGGCACGCGCCCGATCGCCGAGGCGACATTCAGCACCGTGCCGACCGGCGGGGTGATGAGCCCGATGGCGTTGTTCATGATGAAGATGACGCCGAAATACACAGGGTCGATCCCCGATGAGCGCACGATCGGCATCAGCACCGGTGTCAGGATCAGTATCGTCGGGATGAAATCGAGTGCGGTGCCGGCGACGAGCACCAGCACCATCATCGCGAGCAGGAGCGTCGTGCGGTTGCCGGCGAAGGGCGCGAGCAGCCCGCGCACCTCGTTCGGGATGTCGGCGATTGCGATCAGGAAGGCCGAGACGGAGGCTGCCGCGACCAGCAGCATCACCGCCGCCGTGGTACGCACCGCCGACAGCAGCACGTGCGGCAGGGCGGCGGGCGAGAGCTCGCGATAGAACACCATGCCGACCACGAGCGCGTAGACGGCAGCGACGACGCCAGCCTCCGTCGGCGTGAAGATGCCGAACTTGAGGCCGAGCACGATGATCACCGGCAGGCCGAGCGCGAGCAGCCCGTCCTTCAGCGCCTCCGCCGTCTCTGCCCAGGTCGCGCGTGGCAGCGTCTCGACATTCTCGTTGCGCGCGACGATGAACCAGGTGACGGCAAGGGCAGCTGCCATCATCAGCCCCGGTGCGACGCCCGCGAGGAACAGCGAGGTGATCGACACGTTGCCCGCGACGCCGAACACGATGAAGCCGATCGACGGCGGGATGACCGGCCCGATGATGCCGCCCGTGGCCATCAGCCCCGCGGCGCGGCCGGTGTCGTAGCCGGCACGTCGCATCATCGGCATCAGCACCGAGGCGAGCGCGGCCGTGTCGGCCACGGCCGAGCCCGAGAGGCTCGAGAGCAGCACCGCGGCGATGATCGCGACATAGCCGAGGCCGCCGCGACGATGCCCGACCAGCGCCATGGCGAAGGCGACGAGGCGGCGCGAGAGCCCGCCCGCGCTCATCGCCTCTCCCGCCAGCAGGAAGAACGGGATCGCCAGCAGCGCGAAGCTGTCGGCGGCGTTGATCATCTGCAGCGCCATCGCCTGCGGGTCGATGCCGCCCAGCATCGTCATCATCACGAGCGAGGCTGCCATCAGCGCGAAGGCCACGGGCATGCCGAGGCTCATCGCGCCCAGCAGCGACACGACGAAGACGACGAGCGTCATGCCCCCGGTTCCGCCCCGTCATGCTGCGGCGGCGGTTCGTGGCCCGCGATGGCGCGGAGGAGATCGCGGATCACGACGAGCCCCATGCCGGCGGCACCCACGACGGCCGCCGCGTAGGCGTAGCCGAGCGGCAGGCCGGTGATGGGGGCTGCGTTCGACATGTTCATCGCTGTCTGCACCCACGCACCCCAGAGGAACACGCCGCAGCAGAGGAGCATGACCAGGCAGGCGAGAATGCGCGTCACGCGCCGGCCCGCGGGCGGCAGAGCGCGCATCAGCAGGTCGAAGCCGAGATGCCCGCCGCGGTGCATCACCGCGACGGCGCCGAGGAACGTCACCCATACGAACAGGACGCGCGAGAGTTCCTCGCTCACGGTGATGCCGCTGTCGAAGCCGTAGCGCAGCACGACATTGCCGAACACCATGCCGAGCATGACGAGCAAGGCCAGCGCGAGCAGCCACTCCGCCCCGCGCAGCAGGCCCGCGGCGAGCCTGTCGATCACGGCAGCGCCATCACGGCAGGGACAGGCCTTCGATGGCGTAGACGCGCGCCGGGGCGCCATCGGCGCCCGGGATCTTCAGCGGTGCGGCGGACAGCAGCACGCGGCGTTCGGTGAGCGCGCTCGTGTTGACCACGTACTCGATCAGCGTCACGCCGCCGCGCAGCAGCGTGTCATGCGTCACGTGCTGGTCGAACGGCACGGTGATGCCGTCGAGCAGGAGGCGGATCGGGTAGTCCTGCGGGAAGTCGAACGCGACGGCGCACGGCTTACGCGACACGAGCCACTCGGCGGCAGCACGCGAGAGGAAGGGCGCGCGACGCCAGAAGCCGGGCGTGGTCCAGTCCTCGTGGCGGTCCCAGCCGCTGGCGAGCAGCAGCATCTCGCCCTCCGCCCCGCCCGGGTCGGCGGCGGCAAGCCGCTCCGGCCCGATCTCCTCCTCCGCCACCACGTCGCGGAGGTCGAGCACGCGGCAGGGGCCGACGACGCGCTCGAGCGGCGTGGCCTCGATCGTCGGCGCATTGGCGAGGATGTGCGCCTGTGCATCCACGTGGCTGAAGCCGTGGCAGGCGGCATCGAGGCGCGAGACCCGGAACTGGTCACCGGCCGCGATGTCGCCCGTCACGCTGAGCGTGGTGCGCCAGCGGAAATGCGCAGCGATCGGCATCGTCAGGTCGACGATCCGCATGGTCAGGCCGACGTCGCCGCGGCAGCGATCGCGTCGGGCAGCTCGGCCCCGAAGCGGGCGACATAGTCGGCTCGCGTCTCGGCGGCGACGATGCGTGCCATCGCCTCGCGGTCGGGTGCCTCGACGATCTCCATCCCGCGCTGCCTGAGCTGCGTGACCGAGCTGCCCTCGGCATCCTCGTTCATCTGCCGCTGCCTCGGCGTGATCGCGGTGGCGGCTGCCAGCACGATTTCCTGCTGGTTGCCGGGAAGCGCCGCGAGGCGCTGCTTCGACATCGCGAGAATGCCGGCCGTGTAGGCGTGGCGGGTGAGCGAGAGATGCTTCTGCACCTCGAAGAAGCGGGCGTTGAGGATCAGCGTCGTCGGGTTCTCCTGCCCGTCCACCGCGCGGGTCTCGAGCGCGGTGAAGAGCTCGGTGAACGGCATCGGCGCCGGGTTCGCGCCGAGCAGCTGGAACGCCTTGATGTGGGCCGGGTTCGGCGTCGTGCGGATCTTGAGGCCGCGGATGTCGGCGGGCCCCCGCACGGGGCGGCGGGAATTGGTGAGGTTGCGGAAGCCGATGTCCCAGAACCCGAGCACGATCAGGTTCGACGGCTCGAGCTCCTTCTTCAGCCCCTGGCCGATCGGGCCGTCGAGCACGCGCGTCACATGCGCGCGGTCACGGAACAGGAAGGGCAGGTCGAGTGCGTTCAGCTTCGGCGCGAGCCCGGTGAAGAACGGGTTGCCGGTGAGCGTGATGTCGAGCGTGCCGCCGCGCGTGGCACTGATCGTCGTCGGGTCGCTGCCGGCGGCACCGGAGCCGATCACCTGCACGGTCAGCGCGCCGCCGCTCTTCGCCCGCACATCCTCGGCGAAGGCCAGGGCAGCGACATGCCAGCTGTCGCTTTCCGGGTGCGGATGGGCGAAGCGGAGCCGCGTGGCCTGCGCGCGCGCGGTGCCGCCGATCCAGGGTGTGGCCAGGAGGGGGGCGGTAAGCAGGGTGGCGGCGAGCGTGCGCCGGGGCAGCGTGGTCATGGCGTTCCTCCGGATTGTGCCTTTCATCGGCCTTCTGTGCACTGTATGCAGAACGACGGCGGAAACGCAATGACCGGAGGAAACGCGCCAATGCAGTTCGAGACCCTGTTCCGTGCCGCGGCTGACCGCCCCGTCCGCGCTGCCCTCCTTGGCGCCGGCGAGTTCGGCCTCTCCCTGATCGCCCAGGCGCTGCGCATGCGGGGGCTTCGCATCACCGCCGCGCTCGACCGTGATCCGGCCCGCGTCGCCGCGACGCTCGCCGCCGCCGGCATCGCGCATCGCCGCTGCGCCAGCGCGGCGGAGGCGCGCGCAGCGGAAGCGGCGGGAGAGCTCGCCCTCTGCGAGCGCCTCGACGACCTCCTGACGCTCCCGCTCGACATCGTCGTCGAGGCCACGGGGGACGCCGAGGCTGCCACCGTGCACTCGCTCGCCGCCCTCGCTGCCGGCATCGGTGTCGCGATGGTGTCGAAGGAGGCCGAGTGCGTTGTCGGCCCCGCGCTCGCCGCCAAGGCGCGCAAGGCCGGCCTGCCCTGGACTCTGGTGGACGGTGACCAGCCCTCGCTGCTGATCGGCCTCGTCTCCTGGGCGCGCACGCTTGGCCTGCCGATCGTCGCCGCCGGCAAGAGCAGCGAGTATGATTTCGTGTTCGATCCGGCCACCGGCAGGGCGAGCTGGCTCGAGCACAGCGTCGCCGCGCCGGAGATGGCCGGCCTCTGGCACCTGCCGGAGGGCGGCATCCCAGCCTGCCTCGCCGGACGGGCCACGGCGCTCGCCGCCCTACCGCAGCGCACCGTGCCCGATGCGTGCGAGATGGCGCTTGTCGCGAATGCCACCGGGCTGATGCCCGATACTGAAACGTTCCACGCCCCGCTCGCGCGGACGATCGAGCTGCCCGACATCTACGCCACGCGCGCCGCTGGCGGCGTGCTCGGGGCGGAGGGAGCGCTCGACGTGTTCAACTGCCTCCGCCGCCCCGACGAGGCGAGCTTCGCCGGCGGCGTCTTCGTCGTCGTGTCGCTGGCCGACCGCAAGACCGGCGATCTCTTCGCCGGCAAGGGCATCCCGGTCTCGCGCGACCGCTCGCGGGCGCTGATCTACAACCCCTCCCACCTGCTGGGCGTCGAGGCGCCGATCTCGGTGATGGCGGCGGCGAGGCTCGCGCATCCGATGGTCGATGAGCAGTATCATCAGCGCATCGACCTCGTCGCCCGCGCCGAGACGGCCCTTCCCGCTGGCCGCGTGCTGGCGATCGAAGGGACGCGGCATGTCGTGCCGGGGCTTGGCGCCGGGCTGATGCCGGCACGGCCGGTCGGGTCCGGTGCACCCGTTCCCTACTACATGGCCGTCGGCCGGAGGCTTGCCCGCCCGGTTGCCGCTGGTGCGCTGGTTACGTGCGAGGATATCGAGCCGCCAGCCGCGAGCGCGCTCTGGACGCTCAGGCAGGAGGCTGACGCCGCCATTACCGCCCGGTGAGCCCTCGTTAGAGCAGCGACGTGTGCGCGGCGGCTGCGGTGTGGCATGTTCCGCGCCGTGGGCAGCGGTGGATTGCAGGGTTTGCGGACGTGGCCGCCGGGCATGGCACGGCTCAGCGCCGCCGCAGTGCTGGTGCTGACGTGTACCCTCGTGCAGGTGGCACTCGCGCCGCACCTGGCCGATGAGCGCGCCGCAAGGCTCATCCCTGTTCTCGGCTTTGCCGCCCTCGCTGCCCTCGCGGGTGTCGTCTGGCTCGCTTCTGTGCCGCTGCTCGCGGCGGCGCCCTGGGCGGCGCTCGCTGCCTTCGGCCTCGTGCTCCGCCTGCCCTGGGCTGTCGTCCCGCCCGTGCTCGACACCGACCACCTGCGCTACCTGTGGGATGGCGCATTGCTCGCCAATGGCCTCTCACCGTGGGCGGCGCCGCCTTCCGCCGGCATACCGGCGATCCTCGGAGAGGCTGGTGTCGAGGTGGCCGCCCGTCTGCCGTTCAGCGGCCTGCGCAGCATCTATCCGGCCTCGGCCCAGGCGGTCTTCGCGCTCGCGCATCTGATCGCGCCATGGTCGCTCGACGGCCTCAGGCTGGTGATGCTGGTGGCCGAACTCTGCACCGTTGTGGTCGCGCGGGGTCTGCTGCGCCGCAGCGGGCTGCCTGTTGCGCGGTGCTGGGTGCTGTGGTGCTGCCCCCTGGTGCCGGTGATGTTGACCAACGCGGTGCATGTCGAGGCGGTGATGGTGCCGCTGCTGCTCGGTGCCCTCTGGGCCACGCTCGCGGGCAGGGGGGCGGCGGCGGGAGCGCTGCTTGGGCTTGCCGCGGGGGTGAAGGTCTGGCCGCTGCTGCTCGCGCCACTGCTTGGCCGCGCTCTGCCGCGGCAGTGCCTGCCAGCCGCTGCCGTCGCGCTGGCGCTCACCGCTGGCCTCAGCCTCGCGCCTGTCATCGTCACGCTTGGCGGTGGGAATGCCGGGCTCGCCTCCTATGCGACGGGTTGGCTCGTCAACAATGCGCCCTTCGCCTGGGCTGAGGTGCTGCTCGGCACTGTGCTTGCGGCGCCGGGGCAGGTGCTGCGCCCGATGGTCGCACTCGTCGCGGGGCTGGTGGGCATTGGTGTGGCCGTGCCGAGGCCGTCGGGGGGCAAGGCGCTGATCGAGCGTGCGATGTGCGTCGCGGCTGTAACCTTCTACCTCTCTCCAGCGCAATACCCATGGTACGCCATGTGGTTCATGCCCTTCGCCGCGCTTCTCCCCTTCCGACCGCTGCTGATCCCGGCGGCGTCGTTACCGGCGTATTGGCTGTTCTTCCCGCTGCATGCGACCGGAAATGGGGCTTTGTTCAACCATGGTGTCGCGGCGCTGCATGCGCTGCCGGTGGCCGTCGCGCTGCTGCTGCGATGGCGATGACGGAACCACCCTGGGGCCTGCGCGTCGGCCTCGTCATTCCCGCCCGCGACGAGGCCGATGCCTTGCCGCGTGTTCTGCCAGCCCTGCCGCCCTGGCTCGCGCAGGTGATCGTCGTCGACAACGGCAGCCGTGACGGCACGGCCGCGGTTGCCCGCAGCCTCGGCGCCGAGGTCGTCTCCGAGCCGCGGCGCGGCTATGGCAGGGCGTGCCTGGCCGGCATAGCAGCGCTGGCCCCCGGCATCACGACGGTGGTGTTCATGGACGCCGATGCCTCCGACAAACCTGAGGAGATGGCCTTCCTGCTCGCCCCGCTTGCCCGCGGTGACGCGGACCTCGTCATCGGGTCGCGCACGCGCGGTCAATCCGAGCAGGGGGCTCTGACGCCGCAGCAGCGTTTCGGCAATGCGCTGGCCTGCATGCTGATCCGCGCGGTGTGGGGCGTAGGGTTCACCGACCTCGGTCCGTTTCGCGCGATCGACCGTTCCGCCCTGGCGCGACTCTCGATGCAGGACGAGACCTGGGGCTGGACGGTGGAAATGCAGGTGCGCGCCGCGCGACTCGGTCTCGCGGTGGCGGAAATCCCAGTCGGCTACCGGAAGCGGATCGGACAGTCGAAGATCTCAGGTACCGTCAGCGGCAGCGTCAGGGCGGGGGCGAAGATCCTCTACGTCATCGGCCGCGAGGCGATCGGCCGCCGCGTGAAGGCTGCGTAACCTTCTGCCCAGGTCGGCCGAACACCCCCAATAGTGACTACGCAACGCCGTATCGAGAGGCTCAATGATGCCGCCTGCCCCCTCGCGCCGCTTGGCCCTGTTCGGGGCTGGCCTGTTGCTCGCTCCCATCCCTCGCCCTGCCGGCGCCTGGGCGTGGCTGCTCAGCGCACGCCTGCCCGACCCGCGCGACCCTGCCACCACGCTCAACAGCGTTGAGGATGCCGTCTCTCGCCTCGTGCCGGTGCCGGAAATCACCGTACCAGCGCTCGCCGCACGGATGACCTGGGATGGGCCGCGGCCACTCGTGCTGTTCGACGTCAGGACGGCCGAGGAGTTCGCGACCGGCCATCTTCCAGGCGCCATCAGGATCGAGCCCGAATTGTCCTCTGCCGCGTTCGCCGCTGCGCATGGGCAGCGGGTGGCTGGGGCGGACGTGGTGCTCTACTGCGCCGTCGGCTGGCGGTCCGGCGTTCTGATCGATCGCCTGCGTGGGCGGATCGCGTCGCATGCGTCGGCCTCGATGGCTAATCTGCGCGGCGGTGTGTTCCGCTGGCATGCGGAGGGGCTGAAGCTGACTGCTTCCTCCGCCCCGGGCTTTGTTCACCCCTTCGACGAGGCGTGGGGTGTGTTGTTGAATCGGATCGTTCCGCGGGGCTGACGCCGCCTTTGTCGCTCCTGCGGCGGCATGCCTCGTGGGGGAGATTCGGACCCCGATGGCACGCCTGCGCGCCGGTTAACGAGAAAGCCTCGTGGGGTCGAAGCCCACGACCGGAGCCGCTGGCGGAGGGAGTGGGATTCGAACCCACGACACTGTTTCCAGTGTACCCGCTTTCCAGGCGAGCGCCTTAGACCACTCGGCCACCCCTCCGGCGCGGCCGCACATAAGCAACTCCTCCCCGCGCCGGCAACCCCGGGCTGTGCGGACGGCTAAACGCCGCCGACAAGAACGCCATCGCGCGCCACCACGCGGCCGGCAGAGACCACGAGGGCGCGCCGCGGGCGGCCAGCGATGGCCTCCGCCACGGTCTGGGCGGCGACCAGGACAAGATCGGCCCGCGACCCGGCCGTGAGGCCGTGGTCCTCGAACCTACAGCCGCGTGCGCCCTGGCTGGCCACCGCCTCGAGCGCCCAGCCAAGCTCCTCGTCACGGCGCAGATTGCTGCGCAGGCCCACGATCATCGCGCGTTCGAGCATGTCCGGCGTGCCATAGGGGCCCCAGGTGTCGCGGATGCCGTCATTGCCGGCAAACAGCGTCACGCCGGCCGCCCGGCACATCGGCACCGTTGGCACGGGGCGCGAGGGGGCGGCGGTGGTCGCGATGGCCACCTCCCATGCCGCCATTCGGGCCAACAATGCATCGCGGGCCGCAGGCTCGATCATGGCGAGGCAGAAGCCGTGGCTGACCACGACGGTACCCCGCATGCCGAGCGCGGCCGTCCGCTCGAGGATGAGGTCGAGGGAGAAGGCGCCCATCTCGCCAGGCTCGTGGAGATGGATGTCCACCGGCTTGCCATGCTTCTGCGCAAGCCCGAACACGATGTCGAGGTGCCGCACGGGGTCACGGTCGATGCCGCAGGGATCGAGCCCGCCGACCACGTCCGCCCCTGCTGCCATCGCCTGGTCGAGCACCGCGTCGGTGCCGGGGCGGCGGAGGATGCCCGATTGGGGGAAGGCAACCACCTGCATGCGCTGCACCGGCGCCATCGTCGCCTTCGTTGCGAGCAGGCCGTGGAGATGTTTCAGCCCCGCATCGGTATCGACATCGACGAAGCTGCGGATCGCGGTGGTGCCGGCGGCAAGGAAGCGGCGCGCCATGGCGAGCGAGGCAGCGCCCGCGTCATGGTTCGTTGCCGCCCGGACGTGGCGTTCGTTGTCGATCTTGTCGGTCAGCGCGGGGCCGACATCGTTGTGGTACCAGGGCAGGCCCCACATCGTCTTGTCGAGATGCGAATGCCCCTCGACCAGGCCGGGCAGAAGCAGCGCGCCGCCGCCATCCTCCACCGTGCAGCCCTCGGGCGGGGTGATCGCTGGCCCGATCGCGGCGATCAATCCATCGACTGCCAGCACATCGGCCACCACGCCGCCGAGGGGGCGGACGTCGCGCAGAAGGAAGGCACTCATGGGCGTTCTCCGAGAACCCAGCTGCGGAAGAGGGCGAGGTCGATGTTGCCGCCGCAGAGGATGAGGCCGACGCGCGTGCCGGCGATGCGCTTCCGCTCCACCATCGCCGCGGCGAGGGGGGCGGCACCTGCGCCTTCGGCGAGGTTGTGCGTGTCGGTCCAGTACGCGCGGATGGCCTCGGCCACCTGGTCGTCCGTCACCTCGACGATGCGGGCGGCACCGCGGCGGATGATCGCAAGCGCCTCGGCATCGGGCACCCGGGTGGCCATGCCGTCGGCGTTCGTCGTCGCGTGGTTCGTCGTCACGACGTGGCCAGCGGCGAAGGAGAGGGCGTAGGCGTTCGCCCCCGTGCTCTGCACGCCGACCACCTCGGTGGCGAGGCCGAGCGCATCGCGCGCGGCGATCACGCCGCAGATGCCGCTGCCGAGCCCGACGGGAACGTAGACCGTGTCGAGCGGTGGAGCCCCGCGGAAAAGCTCGAGCGCGTAGCTCGCCACGCCGGCCACGAGGTCGGGCGCGAAGGAGGGCGCGAAGACGAGGCCGCGCTCGGCCGCCAGCGATGCGGCGTGTTCGCGCGCGGCATCGAAATCCGCACCGTGCTCGATCAACTCGGCGCCGAAAGCGCGCATCGCGGCATTCTTCTCGGTGCTGTTGCCGCGCGGCACGACGATGGTGACGGCAACGCCATGGCGCCGCCCCGCGTAGGCGAGACTCTGGCCGTGGTTGCCGCGCGTGGCGCTGACGATGCCTGGCACATCAGGCCGTGATGCCTTCAGCCGATCGAGGAATACGAGGCCGCCGCGCACCTTGAAGGCGCCGGTTGGCGTATGGTTCTCGTGCTTGACCCAGGCCTCCGCCCCGAGGCGGGCGGAGAGCAGGGGCCAGGCGTATTGCGGCGTGGGCGGCATGGCGGCGTGCACGATGCGTGCGGCGGCCTCGAGCGCTGGAAGGTCGTGCTGCATGGCAGTGACCCTAGCGCGGGATTGCCGGTGCCGCTAACCTCCCCCAGGGAAGAAAGCACCGGGCACGGCAGTCCTTGGCCTCACGGCTGACAGGAAGCCATGCCCCGCGCCTTCGCCCTTCGCCTCGACATGCCCGATCCTGCTGATGCCGGCGCGCTCGCCGCTGCGCTCAGCACCGGTGTGTTGCGGGCTGACGCCGTGCGCGCGGTGCTGATCAAGACGCCCGGCAATGGGCTGACCAACGATTTCTCGCGTGACCTTGCGGCGCGGTCGGTCGCCGCGGTGCTGCGTGCGCACGGGGCTGTGTTGCCGATGATCCTCCCCTCCGGCGGGGTCGAGGGCATTGCCGTGCCGCACATGCTCCTGCTTGGCCGTGAGGAGGGCGATGTCGCATCGCCGGATCGTCGGTTGGCGCTCGGATTTGCCCGCGGGGAAGCGCTCGCGGGCTCGGCCATCGGCACGGCAGTGATGGCCGAGGCCGTTGCCGCGACGGTCGCAGCGGCGATGCGCGATGCCAGGCTCGCAGGAGGTGACGTTGCCCTCGCCATCGTCAAGGCGCCGCTGCCCACACCGTCGGACTTCGGCGGCGATCATGCGGCGCTGAAGGCGCGTGCGCGCGGTGCGGCGGCGCTCGGCGTCATGGCAGCGCTCGGCGAGCTCGACGCTGCGCGGCTCGCAACCGTCGCGATCTGCAATGACGCGTCGCTGTTCTCCTCGCGTGCCCTGGTCGCTGCCGGAACGGATGTCATGGCACCCGAGGTGCTCGTGCTCGGCATGGGCATGGGCTGGGGTGGCGATCTCGTCGCTGCCTCCGCCGCACTCGATGACATGCTTGATGCGCGGGGGTTCCGCGCCGTGCTTGCCCGTTCCGGCCTCTCGCAGCTGCCGGATGACGGCGCGCGGGTTGCCGCACTTCTCGTCAAGGGCGCGATGCCAGCGCAGCTCCGCGGCACGCGGCCCGCCGCGCATGACGATGACGATATCCACCCCAACCGCCACTGGCGTGCCGCGATGTCGGGCGTCATCGGCGCGCTGACGGGAGACCTCCGCCCCTTCCTTTCGGGGGGCGGCGAACACCAGGGGCCGCCAGGCGGTGTGACCGTGGCGGTGATTGCACGGACAGGACAGGGAGAGTGAGCTGATGGACATCGAAGCAATCAGGGAAACCTTCGACCGTGACGGGTTCGTGACGATCGAGCGGCTGTTCGACGAGGCGGAGGTCGAGGGCCTCCGGGCCAAGACCCGCGCCGTGCTTGGCGATGCGGTGGGCATCCCAGGCGAGACGAAGGTGTTCGACGTGGAGGAAAGCCACACGGCCGCCGATCCGCGCGTGCGGCGGATCAAGAAGCCGCACGAGGTCGATCCGCTCTACTGGCAGGAGGCGTGCAACGCCAAGATCGTGCGGGTCGCCACCGCCCTGCTCGGCCCATCGGTGCGGCTGCACCACAGCAAGATCAACCTGAAATCGGCGAAATACGGCTCGCCGCTCGAATGGCACCAAGACTGGGCGTTCATTCCGCACACGAACATGGATCTCGCGATCTGCTCCGTCATGCTCGACGAGGTGGGCGAGGACAACGGGCCGATGCTGGTGATCCCGGGGACACACAAGGGGCCGCTGATCAGCCACCATGACGGCGGGTGGTTCGTCGGCGCCATCCCGCCGGATACGATCCCGATCGAGAGGGCCGTGAAGCTCATGGGCCCCCCGGGAACCGTGACGTTCCATCACCCGCTGCTGGTCCACGGCTCGGCGCTGAACACGTCGTCGCGCCAGCGCTGGATGCTCTTCTATGAATACACCGCGGCCGATGCGTGGCCGTTGATCTATACGCCCGAGTGGAACGAATACATGGGGCGCCTTGTGTGCGGCGAGCCATCGCCCGCGATCAGGGTCGAGAACGTCGCGGTGACGATGCCGCTGCCGGTGCGCGATGCCGGGTCGATCTACAACAACCAGCGCGCGGCGAAGAAGCGCTTCTTCGCCACGTACGAGGATGCGTCGGGCTCCGCCGCCGGCGGGTGATGGGGCTCAGAACCGCAGGACCGTGTCGTACGTTTCCGCGGCGATCGGGGTGGCGTTGCAACGGGCGATGATCGGGCGGTACGCATCGGTGATGCGCACCGCCTGGCGCTCCGCCTTCTCGATCAGCGGCAGCAGCGCGCGGTGCTCGGCGACGATCTCGGCGACGATCGCCGCCTCGTCGATGCGGGTGAGCTTGCCGCCCCGCATCACCACCTCGCCATCGACCAGCATGAGGTCGAGGCTGGCACCTTCCTCGTTGTAGACGAGCTGCCCCCGCGGCTCGTTCAGCGGCACGAAGGCGATGCTGTCGAGCCGGTAGGCGGCAAGGTCGGCGATCGCGCCGACGCTGATCTGGCCGAGCGCGTCACCGAAGCCGAAGGCGCGCGCACCGCCCACCGTGCCGGCGCGGAACGCCTCGGCAGCACCGATCCAGCGCGTGGGATCATCGCCGCGCAGCTTGTTCACGAGTGCAGCCGCGGCGACCACCTGCAGCATATTGTTGTTCTCGATCGATCCGCAGCCATCCGTGCCGAGCGAGATGTTGATGCCGGCATCGAGCATGCGCCTGATCGGCGCGATGCCCGAGCCGAGCTTGAGGTTCGAGATGGGGTTGTGCTGCACCGTCGCCCCCGAGGCGGCGATCAGCTCGATCTCGCGCGGTGTCAGCCACACGCCGTGGATCAGGCTCGTCATCGGCTTCAGGAAGCCGATCCGCGCGAGATACTCCACCATCGTGGAGCCGTAGAGCGCCTGGCCGGCAACGACCTGCAGGCGTGTTTCCTGCACATGGATGTTGATCGGCAGCGCGTGGCGGTCCGCCAGGTCGCGCAGCGCGCCGAGGAAGCCTTCGGTGCAGCGCTGTGGTGCGGAGGGCGACACGATGTAGCCGACCCGGTTCGCCCGCGGGTGCCGCGCCTTGGCCAGCGTCTCGGCGTAGGCGAGTGATTCCTTCGGATCGGTGCGCGGCAGGGCGTTGAGCTCTGCCAGCAGGGCAGGGGGGAACATCTCCTCGACGAAGGGCATGCCCTGGAAGAACGGCTTGTCGAACAGGTTGATGCCGACGAGAGCACGCAAGCCTGCATCGGTGTAGGCACGGAACGCCGCGTCCACATGCACGGTGTTCAGGCTCGGCGAGATGTTGAGGTCATCGACGAGCGTCGTTGCACCGCCGCGCAGCGCGCCGATCGCGCCGATCAGCGTGCGGAGATAGACCTGCCGCTCGGTGTAGGCGATCGGCTCGAGCGGGCGGACATTGTTCATCCAGAGTTCGAGCGGCAGGTTCTCGTGCCGCCCCTTGAAGAAATGCTCGTGGCTGTGGTGGTGGCCGTTGATCAGCCCAGGCGTGACCAGGCGGTTGCCGCAGTCGAGCACCTCGCCTTCCGGCTCGGCGCTGCCCGCGGGGCGGATCGCTGTGATCCGCCCCTCGCGCACGACGATGTCCACCGTCCCGTTCGACGGCGTGGCGTCCGGTCCCAGAAGGGCAAGCGCGCCGGTGAGCGTGATGGTGGACATCGTTTCGGCCTCGTGTCAGCGGTTGCGCAGGTTTGCGTAGAGCGTGCGGAGTTCGGCCTTCTCCTTCTCGAACGCCTCGGCGAAGGCCTTGTGGTCGAGGAACTGGATGCCGCTGTTGATGCGCCCGATCAAGGTCAGGAAGCCAGGGTCCTGCGCCATCTTCGCGAAACCTTCCGAGAGTTTCTCGATGCGGTCCTGCGGCGTGCCCTTCGGCGCCATGATGCCGAGCCAGAACAGCCATTGCACCGGCTGGCCGGCCTCGGCGCAGGTCGGAACGTTCGGGAAGCGCGCGAGGCGCGCGACATCGGTCACGCAGATCGGCTTCACCTTGCCGGCTTCGATATGCTCGCCCACCACGGCGGGAAGGCCCGCATAGGCCATGGTGTTGCCCCCAAGCAGCGCGTTCATGGCAGGCCCGCCGCCACCGAAATCGACGCCGCGCATGCGAATGTTCGCGCCCGCCTTCAGCATCTCGAACGCGGTGAAGGTGAGGCCGTTGACGTTGTCGGAGGAGTACACGATCCGGTCCGGGTTTGCGCGGGCATGCGCGATCATGCCGGCGAGGTCGGTGAACGGCGCGTTTGCGGCGGCGACGAACACCACTGGCGCGAAGTTGATCCGCGCGACGGGGATGAAATCCTCGGCCTTGAACGGCAGGTTCTCAACCTGCGGCCGAAGCGAGTTGATCGTGGGGTCGCCGAGCAGCAGCGTGTAGCCATCGGCCTGCGCGCGCGCCACCTCGGTCGCACCCACCACGCCGCCGCCGCCGGCGCGCAGGATCGAGATCATCGGCTGGCCGATGAACGGCTCTGCCACGGTGGTGATGATCGCCGCGTGAAGGCTCGTCGCCCCACCTGGCGGATAGGGGGTGACCAGCCGCACGGGCCTGTCGGGGAACGTCGCCTGTGCCAGGGCAGGTCCGGCGAGCAGTGCGGCACCGAGGGCGCCGCAGAGGATGGTCCGCTTCAACATCGTTGGTCTCCCGTTGTGAGTGGAATTCGGCATCACGCGGCGCGTCGCCTGAACGCAGCCCAGGTCATCGCCGCGAGCGCCGCCGCGACGATCGCGACCATCACGCCCGAGACGGGCCGCGTGACGAAGATGGCAAGCCCGTCGGTCGAGAGCAGGAGCGATTGCCTGAGCGCGTTCTCGAGCCCGGGGGCGACGAGCATCGCGATCACCATTGGTGGGATCGGGATGCCAAGCCTGCGCATCACGTAGCCAGCCACGCCGCCCGCGATCGCGATCCAGACGTCGAGCAGCGCGCTGTTCACTGCATAGGCGCCGACGAGCGCGACCGCGACGACCAATGGCGACAGGGCCGAGCGCGGGATGCGCGTGATCAGGCGTGCGATGCGAATCGCACCGAGGCCAAGCGCGAGCAGCATCACGTTCGCAACGATCAGCACGGCGAAGAACCCGTAGACGAGCGCTGCATGCTTCTGGAACAGCAGCGGGCCCGGTGTCAGGCCCTGCGCCATGAAGGCGCCAAGCAGCACGGCCGTGACGGTATCGCCCGGGATGCCGAACACCATCATGGGGATCAGGTCGCCCGGGCAGGCGCCGTTGTTGCCGCTCTCGGCGGCCGCCACGCCTTCGAGGCTGCCGCGCCCATAGAGCTCGGGCTCCTTCGACAAGCGCTTGGCGAGCCCGTAGGACAGCCAGCACGCGATCTCCGCCCCGATGCCTGGCAGCACGCCGACGCCGAAGCCGATCAGCGTCGAGCGCCCGATCGTCGGCGTCACCCGCAGGAACTCGGCGAGCTTTAGCGCTGCCTCGCCAGGGCGGATCGCGTTCACCGCCGCAGGCTCCGGCGGGCGCGCGGCGGCTTCGGTGAACACCTCGGCCAGCGCAAACAATCCGATCAACAGCGGAATGAACGCGATGCCGCCGGAGAGCTCGTAGGAGCCGAAGGTGAAGCGCGTCTGCCCCGACATGGGGTCGAGCCCGATCGAGGCGATGAGGAGGCCGACGCCTGCCGAAAGCGCTGCCTTCGCCGGCGACCGCCCTGCGACCGAACCGATCGTCAGCAGTGCGATCAGGTAGAGCATCACCATCTCTGGCGGGCCGAAGGCGAGCGCCACCGAGGCAAGCCAGGTGGCGAGAAGGATGAGCCCGATCGTCGCCATCAGGTCGGCGGCGACGGAGGCGTAGAGGCTCATCTCGAGCGCGCGCCGCGCCTGGCCGGCGCGGGCCAGCGCGTTGCCGTCGATCGCCGTTGCCGCCGCCGCTGCGGTGCCGGGGGTGGCGATTGTGATGGCGGGGATCGAGCCCGCGTAGATCGCTGCCTTGAACACGGCGAGCAGGAACGGGATGCCCACCTCGGGGCGCATGAAGAAGGTGAAGGGCGAGAGGATCGCCACCGCCATCGTTGCCGTGAGCCCCGGGATCGCGCCGACGACGATGCCGGCGACGAGACCTGCCAGGGCAGCCAGAAGGCTCGCCGGGTTCAGGATCACGCCAAAGCCGATGATCAGGTTCTCGATCATCCCCGACGCCTCGATGGACTGTTCAATGCGGCCACCATGAGGGAAGGGGAAGCGTGGGGTCGGGGAACACGACCCTGAGCGTGCGCGCGAACAGGAGATGCACGGCGGAGAGGCTTACAGCTGTCGTGATGGCGAAGGCCAGCGGCCGCGTCCGCAGCACGACACCGATGCCGAGCATCGCGACGAGCAGCCCGGCATAGATCCCGAGGAACGGCACGGCGGTTCCGCCGGCGATCACCGCAGCCATTGCGGCCCAGGGGCGCGTGGGCATCGCCTCCGCCGCGGGCGGTTCGGCGCGCCTCTGCGCGAGGACGATGCCTGTGGCACCCGCCAGCACGATGATCGCGGCCAGGACGGGGAAGAAGGCCGGTGACCGCATGTCGCCGATCGCGGCGATCGTTGCGCCGGGAACCTGCGCGGGCACGAGCAGCAGGACCGCGGTGCCGAGAGAAGCGCCAGCAACGCCGATCATCGTTTCGCGAACGCGAAGCTCCATGCCACCCCACCCGCATGCGTCACGCGCGGGAGGACAGCAAACGGCGTGCCAGCGTTCCGCTCAGCAGCCCTTGGCAGGCTGCACGAGCCCCCAGCCGAACACGGGGTCACGCCCCGGCGGGCCAAGATCGCGCGCCGCGCCGGCAAGGCGCCTGACCGCCGCCGCCGGGTCGCCATCCTCGGCCTCGCCGAGGAGGAGGGCGGCACTCACGAATGGCGTGGCGAAGGACGTGCCACTGCGCAGTGCTGCGGCACCATTCGCCCCGACAACGGGCAGCCCGACGCCGGGGGCGGCGAACGCGATGTGCCCGCCGCGCACGGCCCGCGTGTAGATCTCCCCCCGCGCATCGACGGCGGTGACCGCGATCGCCCACGGATAGGCAGCCGGATAGGCGACCGGCGCGCGCGGCCCGCCATTGCCGGCCGCGGCGACGAGCAGGATGCCGCGCGCGGCCGCCGCCGCACCGGCATCGTCAAGCACCGCGTTGGCGGGCCCGGCAAGGCTGAGGTTGATCACTGCGACATCACGTGCGGCAAGCAGGTCGATTGCAGCAACCAGGTCGAATGCGTCGGCAGCATCGCCATCGGACCGGAGGTGGAACGGGTCAGCGGCGATGAGCGTCGCCCCTGGCACGAGGCCGCGCGCGACACCCGGCCCCTTGCCGACCAGCAGCGCTGCGACGGCCGTGCCATGCGCGGTCGACGACGCCCGGTAGCCGCGCGAGCGCGTTGTCTCAGCCCGCAGGGCGGCGCCGGCAAGGGCAGGATTGGCCGAGTTGATGCGTGTATCGACGAGGCCGATGCGCAGGCCATCGCCACAGCGGGGTGCCTCTGGCCAGTTCACCTGCGCGAGATGCGTGCAGCCGCTCGCCGCGCACGGCAGCGCGGAGGGGCGGTACAGCGTGTTGGGGGCTATCCGCGCCCCGGGTGCGATCGCGCGCAGTTGTGCCGTGGCGGTGGCCGTGGTCATGCCTGCGGGGCCACGCAGGCGCATGACGCGGCCCCTGACGAGGCCGTTGGCCCGCTCTGCCACGACCGTGAAGCCCTGAACCTCCGCCGCGCGGCGCTGTGCATCCGTCAGCCCTGCGACCACGAGGTCGGCGCTCGCTTGGTTCGAAGGCGCCGGCGTCGGCGGCAAAGGCGGCGGGGGCGGTGCCGGCCGCTGGCCGAAGATGAGCCCGGCGACGCTGCGCAGATCGGCCAGGACATTGCCGCTGCCCGGGTTTGGGCCAAGGTCGATGCCGCCGCGCCCGCCTTCGCCGCCCGAGGAAGAGGCGTTGGGGGAGTTGGAGGAGGACGACGAACTGTCGCTGCTCGGGCTATCGTCGTCATCGGCGCGCGCAGCCGGGCCGCCGAGTGCCACCACGAATGCAATGGCGAGCACGAGCGGTGCCCGGGGTGGCGGGAGTGCTTCGCGCGAACGTTGCATCATGGCAAGGTGGCGACGAACTCCCCACATCGTCAAGGCCGCGCCGCCGCGCGTCGACCCTGTTCTGGAACTGCAATCGTGCCCTCTGCCTTCGCAAATGATCTCGTCGCCCTGCTGCCGCGCCTGCGTCGCTTCGCGCGCGCGCTGACCGGCGCGCAGGACCGTGCCGATGATCTCGTCCAGGCAGCATGCGAGCGTGCGCTGCGCGCCGAGGCACGGTTCGTGCCGGGCTCGCGGCTCGATGCGTGGATGTTCCAGATCATCCGCAATCTCTGGATCGACGGCTTGCGTTCCGGCGCCGCGTCGGGCGGACAGCACCTGTCGCTCGACGCGGCGGAGGACATCCCCCACGGCGATGGCCCGTCGCGCGTCGAGGCATCGTTGCTGCTGCGGCAGGTGCGCGAGTTGATCGCCACGCTGCCGGTCGAGCAGCGCGAGGTCGTCGCGCTTGTCTGCATCGAGGAGATGACGTATCGCGAAGCTGCGGAATATCTCGACGTGCCGATCGGTACTGTGATGAGCAGGCTCGCGCGTGCGCGGCGCAAGATTGCCGATGCGGTGGGCGCAGATGCGGCCCTCCCATTGATGCGATAGGTGCGCGGAGGCGATATGGTCCAGAAAGAACACGCGATCACCGACGAACAGCTGATGGCCTTCGCGGACGGCGCGCTCGATGACGCCGAGGCGGAAGCCGTCGCCGCGGCGATCGCCGGGGATGACGCTCTTGTCGCCCGGCTCGAGGCGCTGGAACGGGGCGGCCGCCTTGCCCGCGACGCCTTCGCCGGCATCGCGGCCGAGCCCGTGCCCGCGCGCCTCGTCGCTGCCGTGATCGCCGCAGACCGGGCGACGATGCCGTCGGTGCGCGCAGCCAACGCGCCGCGGCAGCCTGCCCCCTGGCGCATCGGCGCGGCCATTGCCGCAGGCATCGTGGCCGGTGTCGTGCTTGGCCCGATCCTCGCCGGCATCGCCGAACGCGAACCTGGCCGCGGCGCCTCCCTTGCCGCGCTGCCGCCGCATGTCGAGGCAGCGTTCGGGCAGGAGTTGAGCGGAGAGCGCGTCGCCTCGGGCGAGCAACGCAGCTTCGTTCTGCTTGCCTCGCACCGGCTGCCGGACGGGACGTTCTGCCGCAGCTTCGCGATCGAGGGCGAGGACCGTGGCGCTGGCCTTGCCTGCAAGCGAGGCGGCCGGTGGGAGGTGGATGCCTTCCTCCGCCAGGCCAACGAACAGGTGGGCGGTGCCTCGTTTCGCCCCGCATCGGGCACCGACCCGCTGATCGAGGAGAAGCTGGAACGCGGGCAGGCAGGGGCCCCGCTCAGCGCCGCGGAAGAGGCAGAGGCGCGCGCCCGGGGCTGGCGCAGCCGGTAGGGCCGCGCATTGGGCAGGCCTGGATATTGGGCTGGCTGGCGTACCATGGATCGCCTCCGGTCTGGTCCGGACTTGGATCGGGGGAGGAACGGCCGCGGCCGCTCCTCCCCCTTCGCGTTCTGGCCAGAAAACCTGGAAGCGTCAGCGGCTGCTGTTGCTGCTCGAGTTCGAGGATGAGTTCGACGAGCTGTTGCTCGAGGAGTTCGAGGACGAGTTGCTCGATGAGTTGGACGAGCTGTTGCTCGAGGAGTTGGACGAGCTGTTGCTCGAGGAGTTCGAGGAGCTGTTGCTCGCGAAGCGCAGCGGCGCCGGCGCCTTCGGCTCAGTCTGGACGGTCGGCGTCAATGACCGCTCGGGCATGGTGGGCTTTGCCTCGGTGGCGGAGACCACGGCGAGGGCAGCCCCGGCTGCCGTCAGCGTGAACAGCGGCTTGATCATGTCTTCCTCCATCTCTGTCGTTGCGAAACCGACCTGTCTGGCCGGCATGGGGAAGAACGGGTGCGCCGCCACTGCTATTCCCATCCGGTTGCTCACGCTCCCGTCAGCGCACGCCTCGGGCGACACGTCGGTACCAGCCATCATCTGCAAGGGTGCTGCGCCGGATGCGCTCGCGCGTGACTGCCTCGTCATCCGTCTCTGCCCTGATCTCCGCCGTGATCCCGAGATCGGCGCGCCGGAACGGCACCACCTGCACCAGCGGCGTTCCGCGTGCGATGGTGTAGATCCCGTCGGGCGCTGTCGCGAAGAAGGGGAAATGGACGGGCGAGGCGTAGGTATCGGTGTCGACGACGCCGGCTGCGCAGGTGAACACCGCGTCGGGTCGATTGAGCGGCGGCACGAACAGGCATGACCAGCCCGGCGGCGTGCGGATGGTCCAGTAGTTGTGGAACTTGCAGGGCGGCCGCGGCTCCATCGGATTGCCCGCGACCTGCGGCGGGGAATGGTTGCTCACCATCACGCCGTCGAACTCCCACCCCGTGTTCACCGTGCGCCCGCCATCGGTGATCTCGAGCCTGACGGTCGCGGCGAGCGGCATGATCCAGCCGGCGACCATCGCATCGAGGAACGGCATGCAGCGCTTCACGGTGAGCGCGTTGTTCGTGGCCGTAAGGCGCGGCTTGTCGACCGGCGGCAGCCGGCGGAACCAGTCCGGCAGCGCGGCCTTCGCCGGCACCGGTTCGGCGATCACGCCGTGGTTCTCGGGCGCGCAGGTGAAGCTGATCTTCGGCGCCGGTGCGGAGCGGAAGAACATGGTGGCATCTCCGTGGAGCCAGGATTGAGGTTGGGCGCGGCCCCGTCGACGGTGGCCGCGCCCGGCTTGCTCAGAAGATCTCGAATTCCGAGATCGTCAGGTTCGTCGTGCCGGCGAGCGTAGCGACCGTGATCGCCGCCGCGCCGCCCGCGCCATCGGCGTCCCAGGAGAGCCGCCCGCTGGTGGTGTTGAACAGGAAGGTTCCCTGGCCCGCGACACGGGCCGCGCCGTTCAGCACCAACTGCGCCTCGCCCAGCGAGTTGCCGGCCGAAAGCCCGCCGCCGAACCACTCCGCCTCGACCAGCAGCTTGTCGGTGCCGGTGGTGAAGTCGGTGATGCGGTCGGCGTCGGCCGCGCTGTTCCACAGCAGGAACAGGTCGCTGTCTGCGCCGCCCGTCAGCGTGTCGGCGCCGGCGCCGCCGTTCAGCCTGTCGTTGCCGAACCCGCCGAGCAGCACGTCGATGCCGTCGCCGCCGCGGAGGTCGTCGTCGCCGTTGCCGCCATCGAGCCTGTCGTTGCCGGCATCGCCGAAGATGAGGTCGGAATCGTCCTCGCCGAACAGGCGGTCATCGCCGAAGCCGCCGCCGATGAAATCGTCGCCGGTGCCGGCACGGACGAGGTCGTTGCCGTCGCCGGCGAAGAGACGATCGGCATCCGCACCGCCCAGCAGCGTGTCGTCGCCGAGGCCGCCATACATCTCGTCCTCGCCGTTGCCGCCCTCGAGCCGGTCATTGCCGTTGCCGCCCTCGAGCAGGTCAGCGTCCTCGCCGCCGCGGAGGATATCGTCGCCGAAGCCGCCGAACAGCCAGTCGCTGCCCTGTCCGCCATCGAGCGTGTCGTTGCCGTCGCCGCCGTAGAGGTCGTCGTTGTCCTCGCCGCCGAGCAGCGTGTCGTTGCCGATTCCGCCGTAGAGGATGTCGTTGCCCTTGCCGCCCTCGACACGGTCATCGCCGTCCTCGCCCTCGACGAGGTCGTTGCCATCGCCGCCGAACAGCCGGTCGTTGCCGCCGCCGCCGAAGATCTCGTCATCGCCGTCGAGCCCGTTGATGACATCTGCAAGGTTGGTCCCGAACAGCCTGTCGGGACCGTTTGTCGGACGTGCCATTGGTGTTCTCCCGCCTCAGAGGTGACCGACGCGGCCGCCGGTCGCCGTTCTGGCGAGCAGGGCTGTCGGCAGGGGGGAAAACGTGCGAGCCGCGTTTCTATTCCCGCGATACGGGCAGCAGCGCTGCTGCAACCCGTCAGAGGTAGACGCCCTTCATGTTCGCGGCAGGATAGCGCTCGCCCGACGCCGCGCCGGGCGGCACGGCGGCCGAGATGGCGGCGACCTCGTCCGGCGAGAGGGTGACGGCGAGCGCACCGAGATTCTCGCGCACCCGCTCCATCCGCCGCGTGCCGGGGATCGCGACGACGTCATCGCCCTGTGCCAGCAGCCAGGCGAGAACGAGTTGCGCCGGCGTGGAGCCCTTGGCGGCGGCGAAAGCGGCGACGCGATCCACCAGGGCGAGGTTGCGCGGCAGGTTCTCGGGCAGGAAGCGCGGATGCGCCGCCCGCCTGCCGCCAACGTCATCGGCCGTGCGCACGGCACCCGTGAGCAGCCCGCGGCCGAGCGGGGCATAAGCGACATAGGTGATGCCGAGCGCCCGCGTCACCGCCCGCGTCTCCTCCGCCTCCTTGCGGTAGAGAAGCGAATACTCGGTCTGCACCGCGGCGATCGGGTGTGTCGCATGCGCGCGGCGGATCGTGTCCGGCCTGGCCTCCGAGAGGCCGAGAAACCGGACCTTGCCCTGTGCCACCAGTCGCGCCATCGCACCGACGGTGTCCTCGATCGGCACGGTGGGGTCGACGCGGTGCTGGTAGTAGAGGTCGATCACCTCGACGCCGAGGCGCTTGAGGCTCGCCTCGCACGCGGCCATCACGTGCTCTGGCCTGCCATCGACGCCGTTCCCCCCGCCCTCGCGCCGCACCTGGCCGAACTTGGAGGCGAGCAGCACCTGGTCGCGCCGCCCGGCGAGCGCGCGGCCGAGCAGCGTCTCGTTGTGCCCCCAGCCGTACATGTCGGAGCTGTCGAGATGCGTCACCCCCATCCCGATCGCCTGTTGGACCAGTGCGATCGACGCGTCGTCATCCGCCTCGCCATAGACACCCGAGAGGGACATGCAGCCGAGGCCGATCGCCGAGATCGTTGCCCCGCCGCGGCCAAGCGGGCGTTCCGCCGCGCGCACGGCCGATGCCGTCATCATCGCGTTCCTCCCTCGAAGCCGATCGCGGCGAGCGCCGCGCGCCCCGCGTCACTGGTCAGTGCCCCGATGATGCTGCGGCCTGCCGGCGTATCGGCGCGGCCGGCCGCGACGTAGCGCGTGACGAGGTCGTGCGGCGGCGGCAGCAGCCCGAGCAGCGCCACGCCCGGCCTGCCGACGATCTCGGTCGCCTGGCTCACGGCGATCTCCGCCTCGCCACGCTCGCAGGCATCGACGGCCTCGACGCCGAAGGGGAACAGCAGGCTCTTGCCGCGCACCTCGTCGGCGATGCCGAGGCGTTCGATGACGGCGGCGAAATGCCTGCCGCCCGTGGCCCCGCTTGACGGGTCTGCCCATGCTATGCTGCGCGCGGCCTTCAGCACGGCGAGGAAGCCGGCCTCGGTGTCGATCGGCGGAAAGGCGAGGCCCGCGCGCACCGCGAGCCCGGTGCCGGTGGTGCCGAGCGGCGTGATCGTCGCGGTTGCGACGAGGCCGCGATGGGCCAGCAGCGCCATCGCCTCGGCCGACAGCACGGTGGCATCGAATGCCTCGCCGCCGACGATCCGGTCGCGCAACGCTCCGACCGTGCCGTAGCTCACGGTCGGGTGCGGCGCCGGCCACGCGCCGGGGGAAGCGAGCAGCGCTTCCACGGCGGTCTTCACCGCGCCTGCCGCAAAGAACACCGGAACGCTCATGCGGTGCGCTCGAGGATCTCGAGGCCGCGGTTGCGGTCGATCACGTAGATCAGCCCCTCGCCGTCGAGGTCGACGTCATTGGCCTGCGGGCTCTTCTGTCCGGGCGGGGGGCTTGGCAGCCACCACGCAACCTCCGCCGGCTTCGCGGGGTCGGCGATGTCGATGACGCGCAAGCCCCCGCCGAACCAGGCGGTGTAGAGGCAGCTGTCGCGCATCCGCTCCTGGAACTGGTGCGCGCCGAACCGTTCGCCACTCGTCACGAACGGGCTCGCGCGCTCGGTCAGGTGCCACATCGAGATGGGCGTGATGCGCGCTGGGTCGGTCACGTCGAACAGCCAGATGCCGCCATGCAGCTGACCCGGCGTGTGCTCATGCTCCTCATCCACCGCAGCGGCGATGGCGCGGCCGCCGATCAGCCCTGGGATGCGCATGAAGGTGTGGGTGGGCTCGGGGAAGGGTGGGTGGTAGCGGTACTCGCCGATCGTGCGTGGCCTCGTGATGTCGGAGACGTCGATCGTCCTCACCCCTGCATACCAGACGGCGGCATGCAGGATGTCGCCGTGCCTGAGCGTGTGGTGCAGCCTGTGCTGCTGCCCCGGCCAGGTCGGCGTCTCGCCGCCGGCCACGTGCTGGCCGGGCATCCACCAGCGCGACACCTCGCGCGGCCGGGCAGGGTCGGCCATGTCGTAGATGACGAGGATATTGCCGACGAAACCTTCCATCTCGGTCGAGATGTAGGCGTAGCGGTCATCGAGGTCGAAGCGGTGGACGCCGACGCCGCCGGTCTTCTGGTGCGTGAGCAGGCGCGGGCGCGTGCGGTCGGAGATATCCCATACGCGGAAGCCGCCCTGGTCGTAGGCGGGCGCGCCGAGCGACGCGCGCAGCTTCGGCATCAGCGACGTGGGCACCTTCAGCGCGGCAGCGAGTTCTTCCTCCGTCGCGGCCCGCCCATGCTCGGCGGCGAAGGCGGCCTCGATCTCGGGCAGGCGCCGGGCACGGCGCAGCGCGTGGCGATCGTTCTGCTCGACATTCGTCACCATGATGTCGCCCGCCACGCGCACCTTGTGGGTGTGCGACGCATCCCCCTCGAGCGGGATGGTGGCGAGCACGCGCGGGTTCCGCGGATCGGCGATGTCGATGATCGTCGTTCCGTGCGGCGGCTTCATGTGCCCGATATACGCGTAGCGTCCCTCGACGCGCACCTGGCCGCCGCCGGCGATGTCGAGCCAGGCGATGCGGCGGATGTTGTGGCTGTCGATGGCCTCGCTCATGACGCTCCCTTCTTCGATGTCGCCTCGCGGCGTGCAAGCTGCCTGTCGCGCCAGATCGGCAGGACGACCGAGATCACCAACATGGCCCACAGCACGTTGCCCACGGTGCTCGAGAACAGGATCATCGGATCGCCCTGTCCGATGCGGAGCGAGCGCAGCAGGTAGCGTTCGAACACCGGGCCGAGCAGCACGCCGATCAGGATCGACGTCACGTGGAACTTCGTGCGCGTCGCGATGTAGCCGATGATGCCGAAGACAATCGCGATGCCCATGTCGAATGCATACTCGCGATCGGCAAAGGCACCGACGGTGGTGAGCCCGATGATGATCGGCACCAGGTACTTCGTCGGCACCAGCACCACCTTCGATGCGTAGCGCGCGAGCGGCAGCACGAGCGGGATCATCATGATGTAGGCGACCGTCATCATCACGAACACGCCGTAGGCGACCTGCGGCGTCTCGGTGAACAGGCGTGGCCCGACCACGATGCCCTGGTATTGCAGCACGATCATCATCACCGCGGCCGTCGAACCACCCGGCACGCCGATCGTCATCATCGGCACGAGGGTGCCGGAGGTCACGCCGTTGTTGGCACTCTCGGGCGCGATCACGCCCTGCGGATGACCGGTGCCGTAGAGCTCCGGCGTCTTGGACCAGAGGCGCGACTGCTGGTATGCGACGAAGGCGGCGATGTAGGCGCCGGCACCCGGCAGGATGCCGATGACGAGGCCGATGAAGCCCGTCCAGACGATGTGCCACCAGTTGCGCAGACTCATCCAGAGGCCGTCGATCGTATCGGCCCAGCGCGCACCTTGGGCACCGGCGCGCGCCGCGCCCTCGCCGATGATCGTCTCCTCCTCGACCATGGCCAGCGCCTCGCCGATGGCGAAGAGACCGATCAGCACGGGAACGAGCGGCAGGCCGTCGTACAGCTCGAGGAAACCGAAGGTCGCGCGCGGGGTGGAGTAGACGGCATCGGTGCCGATCGCGCCCAGCATCAGGCCGAAGCACCCGCCGATCAGCCCCTTCAACATGTCGCGCGCGGCGATCACGGCGATCAGCGTCAGCCCGAACAGGATGATCACCACCATCTCGACCGAGCGGAGCTTCAGGCCGAGATCGGCGAGCAGAGGGAGGAAGGCGAGCACGGCGACGGAGGTGATAAGCCCGCCGGCGACGGAGGCGACGAAGGAAAGGACGAGCGCCTGCTGGCCCTGGCCCTTCCGCGTCATCTGGTAGCCGTCGATCGTCGTGGCCGCCGCACCGCCCGAGCCTGGGATGTTGATCAGGATCGCAGGGATGCCGCCCGAGAGATGGTTCGCGCAATAGAGCGACACCATGAAGGCGAGCGCCGCGTCGACCTGCATCGCGAGCGTGACGGGCAGCAGGATGATCAGCGTGTTCTGCGGGCTGAAGCCCGGCAGCACCCCGACGATGAGGCCGAGCAGGATGCCGGGCCAGATGGCCCACCAGAGTTCCCAAGAGCGGACGAACAGCTCGAGGAACAGCGCTGGGTCCCACCCCATCTATCGGGCTACCGCACAACGCAGCGTCATTCGCCGATCCCAAGACCTGTCAGGGAGAACATCAGCGCCTCGAACGGGCCCTGCGGCAGGCGCGTGCCGATGAACACCATCAGCGATGCCCAGGTCAGCAGAGGCAGCGCGAGCGCGACGCCGAGCAGGCTCGGCCAGTGCCGCGCGCCCATCACCCACATCGCCGCGAGCAGCATGAGGGCGAGCGAGATCGAGGTGCCGAGCGTCGGCAGGACGAGGAGGAACGCGACGGTGATGGCCAGCAGCCAGACGCGCCTGCGGTTCGCTTCCGTCCATCCACCGAAGTCAATCGCCAGCGATACTTCGCCGCGCACGACCTGCACCGCCGTGCGCAGCAGCAGCAGCCCGACGAGCAGCACGAGGATGCTGCCGATGACGATGCCGTTCGCCTTGGCTTCCCAGTTCAGCTCCGCCACTGTCCAGAAGAAATAGGCTGTGAAGGCGACCGCAAGCGCGGGAATGATGAGCTCCGTGCCGGCTGCGCGCTTCTCCGCCATCAGGTGCTACCCGCGCCGCGCGGTGAGTTGCTGCGCGTACCGGTTGGCGAGCTCGATCATCGCGAGTGCATACTCGGTGCAGGTAGCGCGATCGCCGTGCCTGAGGCTTTCGATCGGCGCGCCGGTCTTGAGGTAGGCATCGCGGAAGGCCACGTCGGCGTGCGCCTTCACCGACGTTTCCTCGAGCAGCTTGTAGCGATCCGGATAGCGTTCGATCGCGCGCGCGTGGATGGCCCAGGAGCGCGAGGAGGAGAGATCGGGGATGGAGGTGCCGAACACCGCGTTGATCGGCGGTGCGTTCTCGGTCTTGGCGGCGAGGATGTTCTCGCGGTTGAACACGCCGAGCACGCGGAGCCGGTCCTGCTGCGCGACGACGCCCGCGATCGGCAGCACGCCGATATCCGCCTCGCCGCTCATCACCGCGACCAGCGTCGGGCTGCCACCGGCGTAGGGGATGAGGTTGAACCGGCTGCCCGTCGCCTCGCCCAGCGCAAGCACGCCGATGGAGGCGGGGTGGGGGATGCGGCTCGTCGCGGTGTTCAGCGGCCGGCGCTTGGCCTCCGCCACGACGTCCTCGATCCTGCGGAATGGGCTGTCCTTGCGGACGAAGACGCAGCTGTCGTCGACGTCGATGCGGCAGAAATAGACAAGGTCTTCCGGGAACTTGAAGCGCGGCTTCTGCAGCGCATACATGATCATCTCCGGCCCCATGTTGCCGAAGAGGAGGTTGTAGCCGTCCGCCTCACGCCGGCCGGTGTAGAGCTCGTAGCCGACCTGGCCGGAGGCGCCGGGGAAGAACTCGTACTCGAACGGCTTGCCGAGGAACTTCGTCCACGCATCGTCGAAGCTGCGCGCGAGCCTGTCGGCACCGCCGCCCTGGCCGGTCGGGACGACGACGCGGAAGTTCCGGGCGGGAAACGCTGCCTGTGCGTGCGCCGCTGCGGGTGCGACGGCGGCGCCGATCGAGGCGGCGAGAACACCGCGGCGCGAGATGCCCTGTTGCGTCATCGTCACTTTCCTTCCTGTCGTCTCGTCGTGTCGAGCCCTGTCGCGCCGAGGCTTCACTGCCCGCTGGCGCCGCCGGCGGCGGTGTAGACCGGGGCGGGTTGCGCGAAGAAGGCTGCAAGGATGTGCTGCACCAGTCGGTAGTTCTTCTGCTGGAAGCTCGCATGCGCGATGCCCGGCATCACGGCGAACTGCTTGTCGGGGTTGGGCAGGCGGCGGAAGAACGACAGCAGGTCATCCATGCCGGCGATGCCGTCGAACTCGCCGCGCATCAGGAGGGTGGGGCAGGTGATCCTCGCCGGATCGACCACCGGAAGGTTCAGGCACATGTCCACGTAGGTGCCGATCGGTACGCTGTCGTCGAGGGCGAGGATGGCATCGGCGAAGGCGTTCACCACCACGTCGTCCGCCGTGCCGGGATGGTCGCGCGTGAAGATGGAGTGCACGAAGGCGCGATCGATCGGCCGCCGCTTCCCGGCCGCCATGTACTCGGGGAGCTTCCTCTTGCGCTGTTCGAGCGTGGGGCTTCCCTCGCCCGTCCACACGAACGCGTCGAGTGCGAGCCGCGCGACGCGGCCCGGGTTGCGCTCGGCGAAGAGGGCCGCCTTCAGGGCGCCCGAGGAGATGCCGTAGACGAGCAGCGGCGCGGCATTGCGCGTGGCCGCGATGTACTCGGCGGCGACCGCGAGGTCATCAGCCCCGGTGGCGATGTCGCAGATGATGTCGCGGTGCTTCGATGACCGGCCGTAGCCTTCGTTGTCGACGCACCAGCAGTCGTAGCCGGCGCGGGCGAACACATCCATCACCGACACGTCCGGCCGGCCGGGAACCTGGAGGTCGAAGGTCGGCGTCGAGGCCATGGAGGAGCCGTGCACGAAGAGGACCGTGCCGCGCTTGCTACCCGGCCCGCCGGTGAACTTTTCCCAGAGGAAGAGGCGAACGTCGCCCTTGTCCACCCAGTGCGCGACGCCCGTCACTGGAACCGACGATGTAACTGCGCTTCCCGCATGCGGCACGGAGTCGCTCATCATCCCTCCCATTGTTGCGGTGCATCATGTTTCGATGCGCCGGGCATTTGTTAACTGTTGGCAATAGTGGTGGTCAGCGCCGCCGTCCTTGTCAATCCCCGTGGGATCGCGCAGCGCGTTGCCTGGGGGTTGCGGCGGCGGCGTAACGAGGTCTAGCCTTCGTTGCAAGCGCGGACCTGTCGTCGTCTCACCGATGGCGGGGCGGGCACGGCGCTGCGACGCTGCCGGCCGAAAGGGAGGGACGCAGATGAAGCTTGGCGAAGCCATCGCCGAGATCATGCGGCGTGAAGGCATTTCGATCCTCACCGGCTATCCGGTGAACCACCTGATCGAGTACGCCGCTGCGATCGACATCCGCCCCATCATGGTGCGCCAGGAGAGGATCGGCCTGCACATGGCCGATGCGATCTCGCGTGTCACGTCCGGCCGCACGCTTGGCGCGTTCTGCATGCAGCACGGGCCTGGCGCCGAGAACGCCTATGGCGGCATCGCGCAGTGCTACGGCGAGAGCGTGCCCGTGCTCGTGCTGCCGATGGGCTATCCGCGGCGGCTCGCCCACATCGACCCGAACTTCAATTCCTCGGTGCAGATGCGCGGCATCACCAAGTCGGCCGAGCCGATCGTCTCGGCCGCCGATGTCGCCGCGGTGATGCGCCGGGCCTTCTCGCGCCTGCGCAACGGCCGCGGCGGGCCGTGCCTGGTCGAGATCCCCACCGACATGTGGAACGAGGAGCTTCCCGGCGCGCTCGATTACACGCCCGTGGTCGCAACCCGCTACGGCCCCGATCCTGCCGATGTCGATCGCGCGGCAGCGCTTCTCGCAGGCGCGAAGCGGCCAGTGATCTATGCCGGGCAGGGTGTCCACTGGGCACGCGCCTGGCCGCAGCTTCGCGCGCTCGCCGAACTGCTCGCTGCACCCGTGACGACGAGCCTCGGCGGCAAGAGCGCGTTCCCCGAAAACCATCCCCTTGCGCTCGGCTCCGGCGGGCTCGCCGTTCCAGCGCCCGTGCCGCATTTCCTGAAGGCGGCCGACGTGATCCTCGGCATCGGCTGCTCGTTCACCGAGAGCAGCTTCGCGGTGGCGATGCCCAAGGGAAAGCGCATCATCCACGCAACGCTCGACCCCGATCATCTGAACAAGGATGTGCCGATCGAGATCGGCCTGGTCGGCGACGCGGGGCTCACGCTCGACGCGCTGCTCGCCGCTCTGGCCGATCGTGTCCGCGGGCAGCGTGACGCGGCACCCGTGGTGGCGGAGATCGAATCAATCCGCACGCCCTGGCTCGCGCATTGGGCGGAGAAGCGTGACAGCGATGCGAGCCCTCTCTCGCCCTATCGCGTGCTGCGCGACCTCGCCGCGACCGTCGATCCGGCAAACACCATCATCACGCATGATGCCGGCAGCCCGCGTGACCAGCTCTCGCCCTTCTGGGTAGCGACGGAGCCACTTTCCTATCTCGGCTGGGGCAAGACGACGCAGCTTGGCTACGGCCTCGGGCTCGCAATGGGGGCGAAGCTTGCGGAACCGGACAAGCTCTGTATCAACGTGTGGGGCGATGCGGCGATCGGCTTCACCGGCATGGATTTCGAGACGGCGGTGCGCGAGCGCATCCCGATCCTCTCGATCCTGCTGAACAATTTCTCGATGGCGATCGAGCTGAAGGTGATGCCGATCTCGACGGAAAAGTATCGCAGCACCGACATCAGCGGCGACTATGCGGCGATGGCGCGCGCCTTCGGCGGGCACGGCGAGCGTGTCGAGCGCGCGGCCGACATCGTCCCCGCGCTGCAGCGCGGCATCGCCGCGACGCGCGAGGGCAAGCCGGCGCTTGTGGAATTCATCACGGCGAAGGAGACTGCCGTCTCGCGCATCGCCTGAGTTGGAAGCCTTGCGTGCAATAAGACATCCGAGGGAGATGGAATGGCCACCGTCGAGGTCACCGGTGTCACGAAGTTCTTCGGCAGCACGCAGGTGCTGAAGGACGTTTACGTCTCGATTGCCGATGGCGAGTTCGTCGTGCTCGTCGGGCCTTCAGGCTGCGGGAAGTCGACCCTGCTGCGCATGATCGCAGGGCTCGAGAACATCACCGGCGGAACGATCTCGATCGGCGGGCGTGTCGTGAACACCGTGCCGCCCAAGGATCGCGACATCGCGATGGTGTTCCAGAACTATGCGCTCTACCCGCACATGACCGTCTTCGACAACATGGCGTTCTCGCTGAAGCTCGCCAATGCACCGCAGTCGGTGATGGAGGACGAGGTCGGGCGCGCGGCGAAAATCCTCGGCCTCGGCCAATTGCTGCACCGCTATCCGCGCCAGCTTTCCGGCGGCCAGCGCCAGCGCGTGGCGATGGGCCGTGCGATCGTGCGCAACCCCCAGGTGTTCCTGTTTGACGAGCCTCTCTCGAACCTCGACGCCAAGCTGCGCGTGCAGATGCGCGCGGAGATCAAGGAGTTGCACGAGCGGCTGAAGGTCACGACCGTCTACGTCACGCATGACCAGATCGAGGCGATGACGATGGCCGACAAGATCGTGGTGATGAACCACGGTGTGGTCGAGCAGTTCGGCGCACCGCTCGATCTCTACGATCGCCCGAACAATCTGTTCGTTGCCGGGTTCATCGGCAGCCCGGCGATGAACATGCTCGAGGGGCGCATCGAGGACGGCGCGTTCCGCACGCCCGATGGTGCCGCCTGGCCGTTGCCGCCGAACGGCACCGGCGAGCGTCCGGCCGAGGTGATCTATGGCATCCGGCCGGAACATCTCCGCCTCGATCCTGACGGCATCCGCACGACCGTCCAGGTCGTAGAGCCGACGGGATCGGAGACGCAGGTGGTGCTTCGCTGCGGCGAGACCGCGATGCTCGGCGCCTTCCGCGAGCGGGTGAGCGCGCGACACGGCGACGTGCTGCCGGTGATGCCGGACCCGGCACTCGTGCACTTGTTTGATCGGCAGACGGGCCGTCGCATTTCGGCCTGAAGTGGTAGATGGCCTGATACGGAACGCTGACAAAACAACAACACGGAGGGAACTCACCATGGCAAACATCATCACACGTCGTTCCACCCTGATGCTTGGCGCATCGGCTGCGGCGGCAACCGCGCTCGGCGCGAGCCCGGGTGCCGCACAGATTCAGCGCGCTGCCGTTACCCCGCCATCCTGGCCGATCGAGAGTGGTGCCACACTGCGAATGCTGCGCCCTGTGCGCTTCGTGCAGCCCGACGAGGAGGTGTTCCGCGCGAACTGTGCCCGCTTCACCGCACAGACAGGCGTGCAGGTGCGCGTCGACTTCGTCGGCTGGGAGGACATCAGCCAGCAGACGGCGGTGACGGCGAACACCGGTGCCGGCCCGGACGTCATCATCGGCTTCAACGAGAGCCCGCACATCTATGTCGACAAGCTCGTCGACCAGAGCGATGTCGCGGAATATCTCGGCGCACGCTATGGCGGCTGGCTGCCGATGGCGCAGCGCTACGGCAAGCGGCACAACTCGAACACCTGGATCGGCATTCCCTTCGGCGCTTCCGGCGGCCCGCTCGTATGGCGGAAATCGGCGGTCAATGCAGCTGGATTCCAGGCACCGCCCGAGGATCACGCCGGACTCCTCGACCTCTGCAGGAAGCTGAAGGCAGCCAACAAGCCGTCTGGCTTCGCGCTCGGAAACGCGGTGGGCGACGGCAACGGCTTCGCCAACTGGCTCATCTGGTCGTTCAACGGCTTCCTCGTCGATCCGGATGGTCGCGTGGCGATCAACAGCCCGGAGACGATCGCCGCCCTCGAGTATCTGAAGCAGCTCTACGAAACCTTCATTCCGGGCACGGTCGCCTGGGGCGATATCTCCAACAACCGCGCCTATGCGGGGCAGGAGCTGTGGCTCACCTCCAACGGCGTGTCGCTCTACTTCTCGCTCAAGAACGACCCGGCGACGGCCGCGATCGCGGCGGATACCGAGCATACGCTGATGCCGAAGGGCCTTGCATCAGCCTCGCCGATGGCCGGGCTGACGCTGAACGCGATGACCTTCCGCCACAGCAGGTTTCCCAACGCGGCGAAGTCGCTGATCGCCTTCCTGATGGAGGCGGAGCAGTACGATCCCTGGCTGCAGGCCAACCTCGGCTACTGGTCGCAGCCACTCGCGAACTACGGCGCGAGTGCCGTGTGGACCAGCGACCCCAAGGTCTCGGTGTTCCGCGACACGATGAAGTCCGACTACTGGCTCGGCTACAAGGGGCCGATCAGCCAGGCCTCTGCCGCCGCGAACAACGAGTACATCATGGTGCAGATGTGCGCCGCAGTTGCCGCCGGGCAGTCGACGCCGCAGCAGGCCGTCCGCGAAGCCGAGCGCCGCGCCCAGCGTCACTTCCGCGCCCGCTGACCGAGAGGGGGCGGCGCGCCCGGCGATGGGGCGCGCCGCCGCAACCGAGGATCGAAACGATGCAACAGGCGGGTGCCCCGGCGCGCTGGGTCCCAGAGAAGCGCGAGCAGACATGGCTCGCGTGGCTGTTCGACTGGAAGCCCTTCCTGATCGTGATCTGCCTGATGCCGGCAGTTGGATTGCTGCTGGTCTTCCTCACCTACCCGCTCGGGCTCGGCATCTACCTTGCCTTCACGGACGCGACGATCGGGCGCAGCGGCGTTTGGGTCGGGCTCGAGAATTTCATCTGGCTCGCCGGGGATCCGATCTTCTGGGGGGCGGTCTTCTTCTCGGTGTTCTATACCGGGGTCGCAACGGTGCTGAAGTTCGCGCTGGGCCTCTGGCTTGCCCTGCTGCTCAACAACCACATCCCTTTCAAGAGCTTCATCCGCGCCATCATCCTCGTCCCGTGGATCGTGCCAACGGTGCTCTCAGCAATCGCGTTCTGGTGGATCTACGATCCGCAGTTCTCGATCATCTCCTATGTCTTCGTTGATGTGCTGGGGTGGCGTGACACCAACATCGACTTCGTCGCGACCGCCTGGCCGGCGCGATGGTCATTGATCGCGGCGAATGTCTGGCGTGGCATTCCCTTCGTCGCGATCTCGCTCCTCGCGGGGCTTCAGACCATTCCGCCCTCGCTCTACGAGGCGGCAATGCTTGATGGCGCGACGTCGTGGCAGCGGTTCCGCTACATCACCGTGCCGATGATCATGCCGATCCTGGCGATCGTGATGACGTTCTCGATCATCTTCACCTTCACCGATTTCCAGCTCGTCTACGCAATCACGCGCGGCGGGCCGGTGAACTCGACGCACCTTCTCGCCACCCTCGCGTTCCAGCGCGGCATTCCGGCGGGCCAGCTTGGCGAAGGGGCTGCGATCGCGGTGAGCATGATCCCCTTCCTCGTATTCGCGACGCTATTCAGCTACTTCGCTCTTGCGCGGCGGAAGTGGCAGCAGGGAGAGAGCAATGACTGACGCCGCAGCGGCCATTCCGCAGGACAACGCGCCAGAGACGATGGCGTGGGAGAGCAAGCAGCGGCGATTCATCACGATCTACCTGCCGCTCTCCTGCTTCATTCTGATCCTGTTGTTCCCGTTCTACTGGATGACCATCACCGCGTTCAAACCGAACGCCGAGCTGATGGATTTCAAGAACCACAACCCGTTCTGGATCACGTCGCCCACGCTCGACCACATCAACCACCTGCTGTTCAACACGGGCTATCCCTCGTGGTTCCTCACCACGATGGGCGTGGCGATCGGCTCGACCTTCCTCTCGATCTTCGCCTCGACGCTCGCGGCCTATGCGATCCAGCGGCTGCGGTTCAGGGGCAGCCCCTATGTCGGGCTTGCGATCTACCTCGCCTATCTGGTTCCGCCCTCGATTCTCTTCATCCCGCTCGCCACCATGGTGGTGCAGCTCGGCCTGTTCGACAGCCCGCTCGCGCTCATCCTCGTCTATCCCACATTCCTCGTGCCGTTCTGCACCTGGCTGCTGATTGGCTACTTCAAGTCGATCCCCTACGAGCTCGAGGAGTGCGCGCTGATCGACGGGGCGACGCGGCTGCAAATTCTTCGCCGCATCACCCTGCCGCTCGCCGTGCCCGGGCTGATCAGCGCGGGCATCTTCAGCTTCACTCTCTCCTGGAACGAGTTCATCTACGCACTTGCCTTCATCCAGTCCTCGGAGCGCAAGACCGTCCCTGTCGCGATCCTGACCGAGCTCGTGACCGGTGACGTCTACCAGTGGGGTGCCCTGATGGCCGGCTCGCTGCTGGGCTCGCTGCCGGTCGCGATCTTCTACTCGTTCTTCGTTGACTACTATGTTTCCTCCCTCACCGGTGCGGTGAAGGAATAGCGCCCTCCTGAACGACGGAGTTCCACCCCTTGGCCAAGTTCACCATCCTGACACCCGCCGGTGCGTCATTCACCACCGCTGGCGGCGGCTATGACCATGAGCTCGAAGCCCTCGAGGGCATGGACGTCGAGATCCTCGAATGCCCCGCGACCGAGGACGGCTTCATCGCGGCCGCGCCGAAGGCCGATGCGGTCTACGCCAAGGGCATGAAGTTCAACGCTGCGATGATCAACGCGCTGACCAAGTGCAGGCTGATCGCGCTCGGCACCGTCGGCGTCGACTATGTCGATGTCGCCGCCGCTACGGCGAAGGGTATTCCCGTCACCAACTGCCCCGACACCTTCATCGAGGAGGTGGCCGACCATGCGATGATGCTGCTCCTTGCCACCCATCGCCGTGCCATCGAGCAGGACCGCATGGTGCGCGAGGGGCGGTGGACCGAGGGGCGGCCGCAGCTGCTGCAGGTGCCGCGGCTGATGGGCATGACGCTCGGCTTCCTCGCCTTCGGCCGCGTCGCGCGCGCCGTTGCCGTGCGCGCCCGCGCCTTCGGCCTCTCGATGATCGCCTATGACCCGTTCGTGGAGGAGCTCACGCTGTCTGACTACGGCGTGCGGCCAGGCTCGCTCTCCGAGGTGCTGTCGCAGTCCGATTTCGTGTCGATGCACCAGCCGGACACGCCGCTGACGCGCGGCTTCCTGAAGGAGAAGCACTTCCGGCAGATGAAGAAGACCGCGATCTTCATCAACACCGGCCGTGGCCCCACGGTCGACGAGGCGGCACTGATCGCAGCACTCGAGGAGAAATGGATCGCCGGCGCAGGCCTCGACGTGTTCCAGGTCGAGCCGCCGAAGCCCGACAACAAGCTGCTGGCGATGCCGCACGTGATCCTCTCGCCGCACAATGCCTCCGCCTCCGCGCGGTTCGATCCGGCGCGCAAGCGCCGCGTCGGGCAGGAACTGTCGCTCGTCCTCTCCGGCCGCTGGCCGATGAGCTGCGTGAACCCCACCGTTCTGCCGGCCTCCGGCCTCGCGCGCTGGCAGCCCTATGCAATGACGCGCGGCCCGAACTCGTAGCCGACACGCCCATCCCGCGATGCGGGATGGGCTTCCATTCTTGCGTCCGCGTCGCTAGCGTCCCGCCGGTTCGGCGCGGGAGGGTGGCATGGCGGGTGCGGCACGGCAGGCAACGCGGCGCGCGAAGGCGCCGGCGCGTGACCCGAGCCAGGTGCAATCCCTCACCCGTGCGCTCTCGCTCCTGAACGCGCTCGCCGAGAGCAGTGACGGTCTCGCGCTCGCCGACATCGCGCAGGTCGTCGGCCTCGCGCCGTCGACCGCGCACAGGCTGCTCACCACCATGCAGGGCCAGCGCTTCGTCCGCTTCATCGCGGCCGAGGGCGTGTGGCAGGTCGGCGTGCAGGCCTTCATCGTGGGGCAGAGCTTCCGCCGCGCGCGTGACGTGCTGGCCATAGCACGGCCGGCCATGCGGCGGCTGATGGAGGAGAGCGGCGAGACCGTGAATCTCTACATCGAGGAGGGGGGAGAGGCCGTCTGCATGGGCCAGGTTGAGAGCCGTCAGATGATGCGCGCCATCTCGCGGCCCGGCGGCCGGGTGAAGCTGCATTGTTCCGGCGTCGGCAAGGCGATGCTGGCGTGCCTGCCCGATGCCGATGTCACGCGCATCCTCCAGGCGCACGGGCTGCCGCGAATGACGCCGCGCACGCTCGACACGCCGCGGAAGCTCCGCGCCGACCTTGCCGGCATCCGTGAGCGCGGCTTCTCCATCGACGACGAGGAGCATGCGATCGGGCTTCGCTGCGTCGCAGCAGCGATCCGCGACGAGGATGGGCTTCCCCTGGCCGCGATCTCCCTCTCCGGCCCCCTCGCGCGGATCGGCGATGCGGCGCTGATCGCGTCGGGCCGGCTTGTCGCGGCGGCGGCGGATGCCGTGACGGGGCAGCTCGGCGGGCGCTCAACCCGTTGATTCCGGGTGGCGATCGGCGGGCCGTTCCACATCGTGGAATGCCCTCCCGCGTGCCTTGCCCGGGCCCCGCGTGTGCCCTATCTCCCTCACGGCCACGGAACGACCGTTCCGGGGGACCGGTGATGTCGTCCAGGGAGTGCGAACGATGGCGAAGATGCCTGCGATCGAGGCGGCGGTGCGCGTGCTCGAGAAGGAGGGCGTGACGGTCGCCTTCGGCGTGCCCGGGGCCGCCATCAACCCGCTCTACGCCGCGCTGAAGCGCCGCGGCAGCATCCGCCACATCCTCGCCCGCCATGTCGAGGGTGCCTCGCACATGGCCGACGGCTACACCCGCGCGATGCCGGGCAACATCGGCGTCTGCATCGGCACGTCCGGGCCTGCGGGCACCGACATGATCACCGGCCTCTATACCGCGCAGGCCGACAGCATCCCCATCCTCTGCATCACCGGGCAGGCGCCGCGCGCGAAGCTGTACAAGGAGGATTTCCAGGCCGTCGACATCGAGAGCATCGCCAAGCCCGTGACGAAGTGGGCCGTGACGGTGCGCGAGCCCGGCCTCGTGCCGCGGGTGTTCCAGCAGGCCTTCCACGTGATGAAGTCGGGCCGCCCTGGCCCCGTGCTCATCGACCTGCCGGTCGACGTGCAGAACGCCGAGATCGAGTTCGACGAGAGCACCTACGCGCCGCTGCCGGTCTACAAGCCTGCCGCGACGCGGGCGCAGATCGAGCAGGCGATGGCGATGCTCAACGCGTCCGAGCGGCCGCTGATCGTCGCCGGCGGCGGCGTGATCAACGCCGATGCCTCCGACCTGCTCGTGCAGTTCGCCGAGGTGACGGGCATCCCCGTGATCCCGACGCTGATGGGTTGGGGCGCGATCCCCGACGACCATCCGCTGATGGCCGGCATGGTCGGCCTGCAGACGTCGCACCGCTACGGCAACGCGACCTTCATGAAGAGCGACTTCGTGCTCGGCATCGGCAACCGCTGGGCGAACCGGCACACCGGCTCGATCGAGGCCTACACGCAGGGCCGCAAGTTCGTCCATGTCGACATCGAGCCGACGCAGATCGGCCGCGTGTTCAACCCCGATTTCGGCATCGTCTCCGACGCGCACGCCGCGCTGACGACGTTCGTGCAGGTGGCGGAGGAGTGGAAGGCGGCCGGCAAGCTCGCCGACCGGAGCACGTGGGCAGCCGAGTGCCTGCACCGCAAGCGCAACATGCTGCGCAAGACGCATTTCGAGCAGGTGCCGCTGAAGCCGCAGCGCGTCTACCAGGAGATGAACGACGCGTTCCCGAAGGACACCTGCTACGTCTCGACGATTGGGCTTTCGCAGATCGCCGGCGCTCAATTCCTGCACGTGTACAAGCCGCGCAACTGGATCAACTGCGGCCAGGCCGGCCCGCTCGGCTGGACGCTGCCCGCGGCCCTTGGCGTGCGCGCGGCCGACCCCCATCGCGAGATCGTCGCACTCTCGGGCGACTATGACTTCCAGTTCCTGATCGAGGAACTCGCGGTCGGGGCGCAGCACAAGCTGCCCTACCTGCACGTCGTGGTGAACAACTCCTATCTCGGCCTGATCCGCCAGTCGCAGCGTGGCTTCCAGATGGATTTCGAGGTGTCGCTCGCCTTCGAGAACATCAACACGCCGGAGGAGGAGGGGGTCGCAGGCTACGGCGTCGATCACGTTGCGGTCGCCGAGGGCCTAGGCTGCAAGGCGATCCGCGTGAAGAGCCCGAACGAGTTCAAGGAGGCGTTCGAGCGCGCCCGTGCGCTGATGGACGAGCACCAGGTTCCCGTGGTGCTCGAATTCATCCTCGAGCGCGTGACGAACATCTCGATGGGCACCGAGATCCACAACGTGACGGAGTTCGAGGACATCCTCTGCCTCGACCCGTCGCTGTCGATCAACGATGTCTCGGGCAGCGCGCTGAACAACGGCACCGCCCAGCCCGCGCGCTGAACCACGCCAGCGCGGCGCCGCCTCAGGGGAGGTAGGCGCCGCCGCTGATGTGGATCGACTGGCCCGTGATGAACGCGCTCGCCGGCAGGCAGAGATGCACGATCATCGCCGCGACCTGATCCACCGTTCCCTCGCCGCCGCCAAGCGGCTGCGGCGAACCGCCCGGGCGTGACGGCGGCTCGCCCGACGTCGCGCTGCGCTGGCCGCCGATCTTGCCCGGCACCACACAGTTCACCGTGACGTTGTGCTCGGCGAACTCGACCGCCAGCGCCTTCGTCAGCCCGACGATGCCGGCCTTCGCCGTGCTCACATGCGCGCGCTGGTATGCGCCGATATGCGCCGTGACCCCGCCCATGTTCACGATCCTGCCGCCGCCGGCGGCGATCATGTGCGGCAGCGCCGCGCGCGAGCACAGGAACGCGCCGTCGAGGATGATCGACATCACCGACCGCCAGGCGGAGAGCTCCATCTCGAGGAAGGGCGCAATCGCGCGATCGGCGGCGTTGTTCACGAGGATGTCGAGGCGGCCGAAGCGCGAGACGGTCTCCGCCACCATCGCGGCGACCTGAGCCTCGTAAGTCACGTCGGCGAGCAGCGCCATGGCCTTGCCGCCGCGCGCGCGGATCTCCTCGGCAACGCCCTCCGCCTCGCCGATCGAGGCGCGGGTGTTCACGACCACCGCCGCGCCGCGTTCGGCCAGCGCCAGGGCCGTCGCCCGCCCGTTGCGCCGCGCGGCACCCGTGACCAGGGCCACCTTTCCAGCAAGCGGCGCCGTCACTTCGCCCATCGTCTCGCTCCCCCTCGGTGCGCGTCGTCGCGACCGTCGATGCCCCGATAGCACCGGGCGAGCGCGGAGACGAGATGCCGCGATCATCGTTATCCGCGCCGCCGGGCCTTGATCACCCTTCGCGCGGTCCATACGCTGCCCGCACGATACGGCAGCGCAGCACTGCGCCGGCCGGTGCAACTGTCGGCGGAGAGTGCGCAGTGAGTGAAAGGCGTCTGCCCCTGGAGCGGTTCAGGGTGCTCGATCTCACGGCCCACCGCGCAGGGCCGACCTGCGCGCGCCAGCTCGCCGACTGGGGCGCCGACGTGATCAAGATCGAGCCTCCCGCAGCGCTCGATGACGAGGCCGGCGGCGGCGTCATCGGCCGTCGCGGCGGATCCGACTTCCAGAACCTTCACCGCAACAAGCGGGGGTTGACGCTCGACCTCAAGCAGGCGGAGGGGAAGGCGATCTTCTTCAAGCTGGTCGAAACCGCCGATGTGGTGCTCGAGAACTACCGCTCCGACGTGAAGGTGCGGCTCGGCATCGACTATCCGCATGTCAGCGCGGTCAATCCGCGCATCGTATACGGCAGCATCTCGGGCTTCGGGCAGGACGGGCCGTACGCGACCCGGCCTGGCGTCGACCAGATCGCGCAGGGCATGGGCGGGCTGATGTCGATCACCGGCCATCCCGGGCAGGAGCCGACACGCGTCGGCATCCCGATCGCCGACCTCACCTCCGGCCACTTCCTCGCCCAGGGCGTGCTCATCGCGCTGCTCGACCGCGAGGTGACGGGGCAGGGCCAGTGGGTCCACACCTCGCTCCTTGAGGCCCAGATCGCGATGCTCGACTTCCAGGCGGCGCGCTGGCTGATCGACCACGAGGTGCCGAAGCAGGCCGGCAACAACCACCCGACGAGCACGCCGACAGGCGTGTTCCCGACGCGCGACGGCCAGGTGAACATCGCCGCCGCCGGCGACAGGCTCTATCGTCGCCTGTGCGAGGCGATCGGCCGGCCGGAGCTGATCACTCACCCGGACTTCGCCGACACGGGCCTCAGGACGCGCAACCGTGAGGCGCTGAACGCCATCGTCGCCGACCATACGCGCACGCGCACGAGTGCCGAGATCACCGAGCTCCTGACGCGGGCGGGCGTTCCCTGCGGCCCGATCTACCGCATCGACGAGACCTTCGCCGACCCGCAGGTGCAACATCTCGGCATCGCGCGGAAGGTGGAGCACGCGACGCAAGGTACGCTCGGCATGGTCGGGCAGCCGATCAACCTCTCCGCCGCCCCGCAGCCCGAGATGCTCCGTCTGCCGACGCCCGAGCGCGGCGAGCACAGCGATGCGGTGCTCGCCGAGCTCGGCTACGACGCGGCGGCGATCGCGGCGTTTCGTGCCGGGAACATCATCTGATGGCGGCGGCAACCGACGCCGGGCTCGCCCCGGCGCCGATCCCGTCCGATCTCGCCGCGCTCGGTGCCGCGCCCGCCGCCATCATCGCCGCGATCGAAGCGCAGTCCACTCGGATGCTCACGCCCTGCGGCGAGGGTGATCTCGTCTGGCGGGCCTGGGGGGCGGGGCCGCCGCTCGTGCTGTTCCATGGCGGTTACGGGTCATGGACGCATTGGATCCGCACCATCCTGCCGTTTGCCGCGCGCCACCGCGTCATTGCTGTCGACCTGCCGGGGCTTGGCGAATCCGCTCACGCGCCGGAACCGCACACGGCCGAGGGGCTGGCGTCGATCCTTCTCGCCGGCCTCGATCGCATCCTTTTTCCCGGCGAGACGGTCGATCTCGTCGGCTTCTCCTTCGGCGGCGTGCTCGGCGGCCATGTCGCGGCGGGGCTTGGCGACAGGCTCGGGCACTTCGTTGCCGTCGGGGCCGGCGGGCTCGGCCTGCCGCGGGCTGACATGGAACCGCTGCGCTCCTGGCGCGCGGCGGAACCGGGTGAGGCGCGGCTCGCCGTCCACCGCGATAACCTGGCGATCCTGATGTTTGCCGATCCCCGCAGGATCGACCCGCTCGCTCTCTACCTGCAGCAGCGGAATGCCGAGAACGGACGCGTGAAGAGCCCAGTGATCAGCCGCACCGACACGCTGCGCCAGGCGCTGCCGCGCATTCGCGGCAGGCTCTCAGGCATCTGGGGGGGCGAGGACAATGTCGCACGCGGCAACATCGCCGTGCGTGGCGAGGTGCTGCGCGCGGCGCAGGCGGATGCCGCCTTCGCGGTGATCCCCGGCGCCGGCCACTGGGTCGCCTACGAGGCGGCAGAGGAATTCAACGCAACGCTCGCCAGCCTGCTTGATGCTGCCCCGCACGGCGCAGCGCGCCCTTCATGAACGCACGGGAGAACGCCATGAGCTTTCGATGCCGCCTGGCCGGCTGGGTGCTGGCCCTTCTGCTCATCGTCTCACCGGCAATGGCGGCGGAACTCCGCGTCGGCCTTGCCGCCGCGCCCACCTCCCTCGATCCGCATTTCCACAACAACGGCGTGAACAACGCCCAGGCGCGCCACGTGTTCGAATCGCTCACGGCGCAGGATGCGAACCAGCAGCTGAAGCCCGGCTTGGCCGAGTCCTGGCGGCTGGTCGACGACACGACCTGGGAGTTCCAGCTTCGCCGCAACGTCACCTTCCACGATGGCACGCCCTTCACGTCCGATGACGTCGCCTTCTCGCTGTCCCGCGCGCCCAACGTGCCGAACAGCCCCTCGTCGTTCGGCACCTTCACGAAGCAGATCAAGGCGACGACGATCGTCGATCCGCACACGATCCGGCTGCACACCGATGGCCCGGCGCCGCTGCTCGCGATCGACGTGAGCTCTGTCGCCATCGTGTCGCGCAAGCATGGCGAGGGGGCGACGACGTCGGACTACCAGACGGGCCGCGCGATGATCGGCACCGGCCCCTACCGCTTTCTCGAGCATATCCCCAACGACAGGATCGTCTACGCCCGCAACGAGGCCTACTGGGGCGGCGTGGAGCCCTGGCAACGGGTGACTTTTCGCATCATCACCGTCGGGCCGTCGCGCGTCGCCGCCCTGCTCGCCGGCGATGTCGACCTCATCTCCGACGTGCCGACGACCGACATGGCGCGGCTGAAGCAACGGCCGAACGTCCGCCTCTGGTCCGGCGTGTCGAACCGCATGACGTTCCTGTCCGTCGACGTACACAACGTGGTGCCGATCGCGGGCAACATCTCCGACAAGGAGGGCAACCCGCTTCCCACCAACCCGATGCGCGACATCCGCGTGCGCCAAGCGCTCTCGCTCGCGATCGACCGTGACATCATCGTCGACCGCGTCAACGAGGGCGAGGCGATCCGCGCCAACCAGCTCGTGCCCGAGACGTTCTTCGGCTACAACCCGGCGATCAGGCCGGAGACGCCCGATCTCGCCGCCGCGCGCGGGCTGCTTGCCGAGGCGGGCTACCCGAACGGCTTCCGCCTGGTGCTCCATACCTCGAACGACCGCATCATCAACGCCGTGCGCACGGTGCAGGTGATCGCGCAGATGTGGGGGCGCATCGGCATCCAGGTGCAGGTCGATGCGATGCCGCACACGGTCTATAGCGGCCGCACCGCGCGCAACGAGCTCTCCCACATGCTGCACAGCTGGGGGGCGGGAACGGGCGAGGCGCTCGGCACCTTCGTCGGCATCGTGCACACGCGCGGCGGTGCCTTCGGCGGCTCCAACCGCGGCCGCTACTCGAACCCCGAGGTCGATGCCGCGATCAGGCGCGCCCTCGTCACGGTCGACGAGGACAAGCGCCGCGCCATCCTGCAGGACATCATGGCCACGGTGGTGAACGACAAGGCGATCCTGCCGCTGGTGTTCTGGGTCTCGACCTGGGCGACCACGCCGGCTCTCACCTACGTTCCACAGGCGAACCAGGCGACGCTGGCGATGGCCGTGCGGCCGGCACGGTGAGCGCGCTCTGTGATCTGCCGGCCGTCACGCTGCGGCGGCTGATTGGCGCGCGGCGGATCTCGCCGGTCGAGCTGCTGGAGAGCTGCATCGCGCGGATCGAGGCGGTGAACCCTGCCGTCAACGCCATCGTCGCGACCGATTTCGACCGTGGCCGCGCGCTCGCGCGCGGGGCGGAGGCGAAGGTGATGCGGGGCGAGGCGCTCGGGCCCCTGCATGGCCTTCCCGTCGGCATCAAGGACCTGAACGACACCGAGGGGCTTCGCACGACCTACGGCTCGCCGATGTTCGCCGAGCATGTGCCGGCGCGGGACGAGCGCGTGATCGCGGCGCTGAAGCAGGCGGGAGCGATCGTCGTCGCCAAGACGAACACGCCCGAGTTCGGCACCGGCGGCAACACGATCAACGACGTCTATGGCGCGACGGGGAACGCGTTCGACCCCGCCCTCTCCTGTGCCGGCTCGAGCGGCGGTTCGGGCGTGGCGCTGGCTGCCTCGATGCTGCCGCTCTGCACCGGCTCCGACACCGGCGGGTCACTGCGGAAGCCCGCCGCATGGTCGGGCGTCGTCGGCTTCCGGCCCACGCCCGGGCTCGTGCCGTCGGAGAAGCGGCGGCAGGGTTTGTCGGTTCTCTCCGTGCAGGGGCCGATGGGGCGCGACGTGGCGGACACGGCGCTGCTGCTCGGCGCGATGGCCGGCACCGACAGTCGCGACCCGATGGCCAACCCGCTGCTCTCGCCCGAGGCATTGACGCTGCGTCGGCCGGTGGATCTCTCGTCGCTCCGCGTTGCCTTCTCGGTCGATCTCGGCTTCGCGCCGATCGCGCCCAGCATCCGCCGCGTGTTCGAGGGCCGGATGGCGGCGATCGCGGGAAGCGTCGCGCGCTGCGAGGCGGAGAACCCCGACATGGCTGGGATCGAGCGTGCCTACCGCGTGATCCGCTGCACCAACTTCCTTGCATCGTTCCGCCAGTATTACGAGCGCGATCCGGCCCTGCTCGGCCGCAATACGCGCAGCAACTATGAGGAGGGGCTGCGCTACACGCTCGCCGACCTCGCCGCCGCCAACGCCGAGCAGACGCGCGTCTACCGTGCCTTCCAGGGCTTCTTCGAGCGGCATGACCTGTTGCTGCTGCCGTGCCAGGCGCTGACGCCCTTTCCGAAGGAGCTGCCATTCCCGACGGAGATGGAGGGCATTCCGCTCACAGGCTATTTCGACACCTCGGGCATCACTTACGGCATCTCGATGACGGGGCACCCGGCCATCTGCATCCCCTGCGGGCGTGACGAGGCCGGCATGCCGTTCGGGCTGCAGATCGTCGGCCCACGCGGGCGCGATGGGTTCACGCTAGATGCCGCCCTCGCGCTCGAGCAGCTCTTCGCCGACACGCCAGCGCTCGCGCGCCCGCTGCCCGACATCGCCGCGCTCTCGATCAGAGGTTGAACGCGACAGTGCCTACAGCGGAGACGTCGTAGCCGCCGAGGCGGGCTGCCCGGGCCTTGTGCTGCGCGCCCTGCACGAAGCGCAGCAGCGCCTGCAGCGGCGGCTCGAAATAGTGCCGCCGTTCCATGACAAGATCGAACCGTTCACGGATCAATGGCACGAAGCCCAGGCCCCGCTGGTCCGCCTCCGCGCGGATGCCGAACCCGGCATCCGCCCGGCCATCTACCACGGCGGCGGCCACCTCGTCCTCCGCCAGGGCGGGCTCGGGCAGGAGCCGCACCTGTTCGAGCCTGATGCCGGCTTCCGCCAGCAGGTGAACGAGCAGCAGGTGGCTGCCCGCGCGATTCTGTCGGCCGATGACGTGGAGCTTCGGGCTCGCCAGGTCCGCCACGCCGGTAAGCCCGAGCGGATTGCCTTGGGGAACGATCAGTCCCTGGTCCCGCCAGGCCCAGACGATGCCGACGATCGCGCGGCCTGGCAGCATCTCGCGCGCTGCCTGCTCGTTGAAGGTTGCGGTATCGGCGTCGAGCAGATGCACGGCGGCAGCCACCGCGCCGCTGTCTGCCAGCACCGATAGCCCTTCGAGGCTGCCACCGGCGCGCAGCGCGAGGCCGCAGCCTGATTGCCGAACCGCCCAGTCGAGCAACGGGTCGTGGCTGCCGGCGATGATGGGCGGGGCGGCGCCGCCGCTGCCGGTCGCGGCAGTGTCGGCCTGCCCGGCAAGCCAACGTTCGAGCCGCGCGCGTGGGAATATCCATTTGCCGCCGATCTGTGCTGCTGGCACGCGCCGCTCACGCGCGAAGGCGTAGAGCGAGCGCTCCGACAGGCGGAGGAAGGCGGCGGCCTCCTTCAGGGTCAAGACATCCGGCATAGACTGGCAAAATCCGGCAAATGATGTCGTGCCGTCAAGCCCAGCGCTGCTTGACGGCATATCTCTCCATCATCAGCTTTCAAGCATCCCCCGGGAGGATACGTGCAGGATCTTGCTTCTGCCTTTGCGACCGCGCTTGCCCTGATCGCTGCCGGCGACAGGTCGGTCGCGCAGATCGTGCTGTTGTCGCTTCGCGTCAGCCTGACGGCGCTCATGGTTGCTGCACTTGTCGGCTTGCCGCTCGGTGCGCTGCTTGCCGTCACGCGGTTTCCTGGGCGGCGGGTGATTGTCGTCGTGCTGAACGCGCTCATGGGCCTGCCGCCGGTGGTCGCCGGGCTGCTGATCTACCTGCTGCTCTCGCGCTCCGGCCCACTCGGGCCGCTCGGCCTGCTGTTCACACCGACGGCAATGGTGATTGCGCAAGCCGTGCTGATCACCCCGATCCTCGCCGCCCTCACGCGTCAGGTGCTCGAGGGCCTGTGGGACGAGTACGCCGAGCAACTCCGCTCCTTCGGCGCGAGTGCTGCGCGTGCGGTGCCGACGCTGCTGTGGGACGGGCGCTTCGCCCTGCTCACCGTGCTGCTCGCCGGCTTCGGCCGCGCGAGTGCAGAAGTGGGGGCCGTGATGATCGTCGGCGGCAACATCGAGGGCTTCACCCGCGTGATGACGACCGCGATCGCGCTCGAGACGAGCAAGGGCGACCTGCCGCTCGCGCTCGCGCTCGGCATGATCCTGATGCTGATCGTTGTCGCGGTGAACGTGCTGGCGCAGGGGCTTCGCGACGCCGCCGGGCGCTGGACGGGCTGATGCGCGCGCCCGACACCATCCTGCCGCTGCGCACCGATGGCCTCGGCTTCACCGCTGGCGGCGTGCCGATCCTCGCGGATGTCGATCTCACGATCGAAGCAGGCGCGCCCACGCTCGTGATCGGCCCAAATGGTGCGGGCAAGAGCGTGCTGCTGCGCCTGCTGCACGGGCTTCTCGCGCCGAGCGCTGGCTGCGTGGCGTGGGATGGTCCGGCGCCCAACCCGGAACGGCGCCAGGCAATGGTGTTCCAGCGCCCCGTGCTGCTTCGCCGCAGTGTGCTCGCCAACACGCTCTACCCGCTCAGGCTCGCCCGAATTGCTGGGGACGAAAGCGAGATGCGTGCGCGCGCGGCGCTGTCCCTCGTCGGCCTCGCCGCGCTCGCCGATCGCCCCGCGCGGCGGCTGTCGGGCGGTGAGCAGCAGCGGCTCGCGCTCGCCCGCGCAGCCGCCCTCGGCCCCGAGATCCTGTTCCTCGACGAGCCCTGCGCAAGCCTCGACCCGGCTGCGACGCGGGCGGTCGAGGAGATCGTCGCCACCCTCGCCGGCCGCGGCACGAAGATCGTGATGACGACGCACGACCTCGGCCAGGTGCGCCGGCTGGCCGGCGATGTCGTCTTCCTCCACCGCGGCCGGGTGCGCGAGCACACGCCTGCCGCCCAGTTCTTCGCAGCACCAGCAAGCGCGGAAGCCACGTCATTCCTGCGTGGCGAGCTGCTGTGGTGACGCAACTGCACACACACCACGAACGAGCTGTTCCGATGATCACGATCATGCGCCGAACGGCACTTGGAGCAGCTTTTGCCCTGCTTGCATTGCCGACGCTCGCGCAGGAACGCTCCATCACCGTGGCGAGTACGACGAGCACCGAGCAGTCGGGCTTGTTCGGCCACATCCTGCCGATCTTCACGCGCGAGACGGGCATCACGGTGCGCGTTGTCGCACTCGGCACCGGCCAGGCACTCGATGTCGGCCGCCGTGGCGATGCCGATGTGGTGTTCGTGCATGACCGCGCGGCGGAGCAGCGCTTCGTCTCGGAAGGCTTCGGGCGCGAGCGGCGGCACGTGATGTACAACGACTTCGTTGTTGTGGGCCCCGCCGCCGATCCTGCGCGCGTCAGTGGCGGGCGTGACACGCTCGCGGCCCTGCGGGGCATCGCCGCCGCGAAGGCGCCGTTCGTTAGCCGTGGCGACCGCTCGGGCACGCATGCGGCGGAGCTTCGGCTTTGGCAGGCAGCGGGCGTCGACCCGCTGGCAGGGCGCGGGCAGTGGTATCGCGAAGTCGGGCAGGGCATGGGGCCTGCGCTGAACACGGCGGCTGCGCAGAACGCCTACATCCTGACCGATCGCGGCACCTGGCTCTCGTTCCGCAACCGCCAGGACCTGCGCATCGCCGTCGAGGGTGATGCACGGCTGTTCAACCAATACGGCTTGATGCTGGTGAACCCCGAGAAGCACCCGCACGTGAAGGCGGCCGATGGCCAGCGCTTCATCGATTGGCTGCTCTCTACCCCGGGGCAGCAGGCGATTGCCGGGTTCAAGATCGGCGGCGAGCAGTTGTTCTTCCCCAACGCCGCCGACGCCGAGCCGGTGTCGTGAGGCGGCGGGCGTTCGTGACGGCCGCGGCCGGCGCGGCCGCAGTGCCCGCGGTGCTCGGCCAGGCGATGGCCCAGCCGGCCGGGGGCGCACCGCAGTCCACGTCCGCCTGGAGCAGCGGCAGCTAGCGCTTCTCCCTGGCTCTCCTGGCGAGCTCGGCCTCCTCCAGGCGCTCGCCGAGCGGTTCACCGCGGCGAATGACGCGCAGATGGCGTGGTTCTTCGCCGGCTCCGGCGCGGCGATGGAGCATCCGCGTGCGCGGCGCGTCGACATCATCCTCGCCCACGCCCCGCAAGCCGAGCGCCGCGCTGTCGCCGATGGATGGGCCACAGGCCGCGCGCTGTTCGGATCGAACGAGTTCTGGGTCCTCGGCCCCGGAGGATCCAGCCGTGATCAGCCTGCTGCAGATCCTCGCCGATCCGTACAACCAGCTGCCCGCCATCACCTTCCGGCTGCTGGGTGCGCTGTCGGGTACCACGCGGGGTCACCTGCTGGTCGCGGCGCTGCCGGCGCTGGCAGCGCTCGCGCTGCTGTTCCTTGTGCGCTGGCGGCTGGACCTGCTGACGCTCGGCGAGGATGAGGCGCGCGCGCTTGGCGTGAACACGACGCTGCTGCGCGCGGCAGCGATCATCGGCGCGACGCTGGCCACCGCCTCCGTCACCGCGATCGCCGGTGCTGAGGGGCCGCTCTCGATGCTGCTCGGGGCCGCGTTCCTGCTCGCGGTCGATACGGTCGCGCGAACGGCGGCGCGGGTGGAGATCCCGCTCGGCATCCTCACCACCGCGCTCGGCACGCCGCTGTTCCTGTGGCTGCTCGCGCGTGCACGCCGGGGGACGGCGGCATGAGTACGCTGATCGAGGCGCGCGGCCTCGGCGTTGGTCATGGGCGGCGCATCGTTGCTGAGGGGATCGGTTTCAGCGTTGCCGCGGGCAGCGTGCTCTGCCTGCTGGGCGGGGAGCGGCAGCTGGTGCTGATCGCCCGCGCGCTGGCGCAGCAGACCGTCGCGCTGGTCATGGACCAGCCGACGACGCGCCTCGATCTCGGCAACCAGACGCTGGTGCTGCGCCAAGTACGCCTGCTCGCCGAGCGTGACGGGCTTGGCGTGCTGATGACGACGCATCACCCCGACCATGCGTTCCTTGTCGGCGATGCAGCGGCGATGCTGCATCGCGGCCGCCTGACGGGCCCCGATCGGCCGGAGCGTCTGATCACCGCGTCGTTGTTGGGCGAGGCCTATGGGGTCGAGACCGTGATCGGCGCCGTGCCGACGCCTGACAGAGACCGTCGCGTCTCCGCACCAATCAACGGACGCAGCGTCGCGCGCTGATCGTCCCGACATGTCGGTCGCGTCATCGGGATTTGGCGACGGGTCATGCAGTGGCTGTGAGGCGCATCATCGCGCAGAGGCGTTCTGTCACGCGACTGACACTGAACCGCCATCGCAACGCAAGATGCACCTGCTAGCGTTGATCACCGGCAAAAGGGCATCAGCCCGGCCATGACCGAGGGAGAGTTTCGCATGCGGACGTTGCGCGTTCTGTCGCTGTGCCTTGCCGCTGCCGCGACACTTGCCCTGGCACAGCCGGCCACCGCACGTGAGCTCGTCATCTACAATGCGTCCGACAGCGTGAACACACCACTCGTTGCTGCCTTCCGCGAGCGCCATCCCGACATCAACGTCCGTTTCGTCTCGGGCTCGACTGGCCCGATCGCGGAACGTGCGATTGCCGAGCGGGCACGGCCGCAGGCGGACGTGATCTACCTCGTGAACAACGTGGCCCTCGAGCAGCTGAAGACCGCAGGCGTGTTCGAGCCCTATCGCCCGCGTGGCGCCGAGCTTCCCGAGCAGTTCCGCGACGCCGACGATTTCTTCGTGCTGCACTTCGCGACGACGATGTGCATGGTGGTGAACACCGAGCGTCTTGCCGCGCGCAAGCTGCCCATGCCTGTCGCGTGGGAGGACCTGATCCGCCCTGTCTACAAGGGCGAGATCTCGCTGCCCTCGCCGCTGCGCTCCGGCACGGGGGTGGGCATCCTCACAACCTTCGTCGATGCGTTCGGCTGGAATTTCGTCGAGAACCTGCACCAGAACGTGCGGCAGTATTCCGACGGCGGCTCGGGTGGTGCGCAGATGGCGGCGGCCGGCGAGGTTGCGATCGGCCTCACCTTCGACACCACCTGCCACAGCCTGAAATCAGCTGGGCGACCTGTCGAGATCGTCTATGGCCGCATCACGCCCAACGTGATGGAAGGCGGCGGGCTCGTGGCCGGGGCGCGCAACCCCGCCGAGGCGAAGCTGTTCCTGGATTTCATGGCGAGCGTGGATGCGGCCCGCGTGCTTGGCCGGCTGGTCGGGGCAACCGCGCATGCGGGGCATGGCCTGGTTGACCTCAACAGCGTCTCGCTCTGGACGATGCGCCGCCCGGTCGATGCAGCGGCCTTCCGCCGCACCTTCGCCGAACGGTTCCAGCGCTGAGCACGCGCGGGATCACTGCTTCACGATCGGATCGGCTGCGGTTCGAGGTCGTCACCAAGGCGTTCGGGCCGGCACGCGCAGTCGACGGCATCTCGCTCTCGATCGCGCCAGGCGAGTTTGTCACGCTTCTTGGCGCGTCGGGCTGCGGCAAGACGACGCTGCTGCGGATCGCTGCCGGCTTCGTCGCGCCCGATGGCGGCCGCGTGCTGATCGACGGCGTCGACGCGACCGATGCGCCGCCGGGCAAGCGCGGCATGGGCTTCGTGTTCCAGTCCTACGCGCTGTTTCCGACAAAGACGGTGGCCGAGAATATCGGCTTCGCGCTCGCCATCACCGGCGAACGCAGGGCGGCGATCGCCGATCGTGTGCGCGAGGTCGCGGCGATGGTCTCGCTCGAGGCGCTGCTTGCGCGCTATCCGCACGAGCTTTCCGGTGGCCAGCAGCAGCGCGTCGCACTTGCGCGGGCGATTGCCGCGCGGCCGCGCGTGCTGCTGCTCGATGAACCGCTCGCCGCCCTCGATGCGGCCATCAGGCTTCGCCTGCGCGATGAGATCCGCGCATTGACCGATCGCCTCGGCATCACCGCGCTCTACGTCACGCATGACCAGGAGGAGGCGCTCGCGATCTCCGACCGTGTCGTGGTGATGCGCGAGGGAAGGATCGAGCAGGAGGGGCCGCCATCCTCGATCTATCTGCGGCCAGCGAGCCGTTTCGTCGCGGGCTTCGTCGGCACCGGAACACTGATCGACGGAACCATCTCCGGCGGCGTGCCGGAGGCCGAAGGCATCGCGTGGCCAGCGGAACGCGGGCTCGCGGATGGCGCCTGCACGCTTGTCGTGAGGCCGGAGGAGCTCGCCCTGGCGAATGGTGGCGCCTCGCTCCGTGGCGTCGTCGAGCAGTCGCGATTTCTAGGCGCGGCACTGCGCGTCTCGGTCAGGCTCGCATCGGGTGTCGTCGTCGTCGCTGATCTTCCCTCCCGCCTTGCCTCGGTACGGGTCGGCGATGCGCTTGCCCTCTCGCCCGCCGCAGCGCCGGCCATCCTGCGCGGATGAGCCTGCGGCGCCGCCTGCCAGGCATCGCGCTTGCCCTCGGCGTTACGCTGCCGCTCGTGCTGTTCATCGCCTGGCCGATCGCCACCGTTCTCGTGCGCGGCTTCGTGATCGACGGCGCGATGCCGCAGTGGCGGCTGCGCGCGCTCACCGAACAGGCGCTCGCCGTGCTGCCGGAGGAGCGGCGGGCTGAGAACATGGCGCGATGGTCGGTGCTGCGTGGGGATCGGGAGCGGGCGGAGGCGATCGCTGCCGCCTTCCGGCTCGCCGGCCTTGCCCCGCCCTGGGACGTGACGGCAGCGTTCGACGCGCAGCTTGCGGCAGCCGATGCTGCGCTTGCCTCGCTCGCTGCGGAGTCGCGGGAGGCCGTCGAGGCGGTGCGCCCGATCGCCGCGGTGATGCTGCACCGGCGAGTCGCCCTCGCCTTCCAGGTGCGTGACCTGGTGCCGCCCGAGATGTTCGACGCGCTGCGGACAGGCACCGAAACGCGCATCGGCCTTGACCACTACCGCGCCCCGCTCGACGACCCCTATCTCAGGCGGGCGGCACTCAACAGCCTCTCCTTCGCGCTCTTCGCCTGCGTGGCAACGACGCTGCTTGCATTCGCGCTTGCCTTCGCCGTCAACCGAGGCGGCGTGTCCAGCCCCGGCATCGTGCGCGCCATCACGCTGACGCCGCTCGTCGCGCCCCCTGTGCTGGTCGCGACCGCCGTAGTGATGCTGTTCGGGAGGCGCGGGCTCGTGACTGACGCGCTGCTCGAACGACAGCTCGGCCTGATCGATGCCGACGTGACGAACATCTATGGCTTCGCCGGCATCCTGCTCGCCCAGGTTCTCTCCTTCGTGCCTGCAGCGTTCATCGTTCTCGACAACACGCTGCGGCGCCAGGACGGGCGCCTGGACGAAGCCGCGGCGATCCTCGGCGCGTCGCGGCTTCGCGCGTTCCGCGAGGTGACGCTGCCGCTCGCTTGGCCAGGCCTCAAGCGCGCGCTCGTGCTCGTGTTCATCCTAAGCCTGACGGATTTCGGCAACCCGCTGCTGCTCGCGGGCCGTGACGTGCCGGTGATTGCGGCCGTGATCTACGACGAGATGACGGCATTCCGTAACACGGGGCTTGCCGCAGCGCTCGCCGTCTGGCTGCTCGCACCTGGTCTTCTGCTCCACCTTGCGCTCGAGCGTCTTGGGCGAGGGCGGCGCTTCGACACTGTCCCCGGTGCGGCATCGGAAGCAGCACTGCCACGCAGCTGGCGCGTCGCGCTCTCGGCCGTCGCTGCCGGCGTCTGCGTGACGATCCTGCTCGTCTACGCAACGATCGCGCTTGGCGCCGTCACTCGGATCTGGGGTGTCGACTGGAACTTCACGCTCGGCCACTTCACGACGGAGGGCGTCGCTGTCGGCCATGGCGGCACGGGCTATGGCAGCAGCGATCGCGGCGTCGGACTGGTGTGGCAGAGCCTGGCCGTCGCGCTCATCGCCGCACCGCTGGGCGGGCTCGCTGGCGTGCTGCTTGCCTTTGTGCTCGAACGCGTCCGCCCGCCCGGTGGCGAGGCGCTGGCGTTCACAGCACTTCTGCCTGCCGTGCTGCCCGGCCTGATCTTCGGCATCGGCTACATCCTCGCCTTCAACCTTCCTTTCGGCATCGAGGCACTGTCGCTCACCGGCACGTCGTCGATCCTCGTGCTCAACATCCTGTTCGGGAACATGTTCGTCGGCGTGCTGGCGGGGCGCGCGGCGCTCCAGCGCGCAGACCCGGCGATCGAGGAAGCGGCGGAAGGGCTTGGCGCCGGCATCGTTCGCCGCTTCCTGAGCGTGACGCTGCCGTTGCTTCGGCCCGCGCTGCTGCTCGGCATGCTCTACGTGTTCGTCGATGGGATGACCACGCTCTCCTCCGTCATCTTCCTCGTCAGCGGCACACACAAGCTCGCCTCCGTCGCCATCTTCAACCACGCCACCGGCAGCGATTTCGGTGGTGCTGCAGCCAAGAGCGTGGTGATCCTGGCACTTGCCGGCATCGCGATGACGGGCATCTGGTGGCTCGACCGGCGCGACCGCATCCGGCTTGGAGGAATCCGATGAGCGATGCGGCAGCCCTGGTCGCGCGCGATGCCGCGACGTTCTTCCGCCAGCGCGGCTCGACGCCGTGCCTCTCCGCGCTGCGGCATGTCGGGGGAACCTGGATTGAGGATGCCGATGGCCGCCGCATGCTCGATTTCCACGGCAACACCGTTCACCATATCGGCCACGCCCATCCGCGGCTGATCGCTGCGCTGAAGGAGCAGCTCGAGACCCTGCCCTTCTGCCCGCGTCGCTACACGAACGAGCAGGCCGTGCTGTTGGCCGAGGCGCTGCTGTCGCACTGGCCGGGCCCGCCCGCGCGCGTGCTGTTCGCGACAGGCGGATCGGACGCGATCGAGATCGCGCTCAAGCTCGCGCGGGTCGCAACGGGGCGGTTCGAGACGGTCTCGATCGAGGGCAGCTATCATGGCGATGGATTCGCTGCCCTCGGCCTCGCTGCCTCTGCGCATGATGCGCGGCTCGGCCCCTTGCTGCCGGGTCGTCGCCACGTCACCCCCTACTGGGTCGACGCTGACCGCATGATCGCCGAGACCCGCGCGCACCTTGCCGGCGGTGGCATCGCTGCCGTGGTGGCGGAGCCGATGCGCTCATCCTGCCACGTCCCGCCCGATGGCCTTTGGCCCGAGATCCGTCGGCTATGCACCGAGGCCGGAACGAAGCTGATCTTCGACGAGATCCCGAGCGGACTTGGCAAGACCGGCCGCTTCTTCGCCTTCGAACATTTCGGTGCCGTTCCTGACGCCGTGGTGCTCGGCAAGGCACTTGGCGGCGGCGTGGTGCCGATCGCTGCGGTGATCGCCGATGCAGAGATGGACATCGCCCCCGAACTTGCACTCGGCCACTACACGCACGAGAAGAACCCGCTCACCTGCCGCGCGGCACTCGAGACGCTGCGCATCATTGCCGATGAGGGCCTCGTGTCGCGGGCCGCGGTGATGGGTGACCGCCTGGCTGTACGAGTCGAGGCCGCCACTGGGCTGCGGCCGCGCGGCCTCGGGCTTCTCCGCGTGCTGCCCCTTCCTGCGCCGTGGCAAGGCGCGGCTGACGCCTTCGCCGAGGCTGCGTGGGAGGAGGGGATCTCCGCCACGGCGAAGGGTTCCTCCGGCTTCGGCCTGTCGCCACCGCTGACGGTGTGTGAGGCGGAAATCGACCTCGCCGCAGCGGCGCTCGCCCGCGCCATCGCCCGGCGCTAGCGCGCGAGGCCGGCCCAGCGTGAGGCGGCATCGGCCAGCAGGATCTTGTCGGTGCCGATGGTGAAGACGCGGATGCCGCGTGCACGCCACGCCGCGATCTGCGCCGCACCGGCGACGGGGTCCGGGTCGAACACGGGCAGGATGACCGGCAGTGAAACGGCCTCCGCCGCCGCGATCAGACGGTCAAGGCCGCGCTGCACCGCCGGGTGGCGCCAGTCACCGCGATGGCCGAGCGAGACGGCAAGGTCGAACGGACCGGCCATCACGGCCGTGAGGCCCGGAACGGCGACGATCTCCTCGATTGCCGCGATGCCATCGCCACTCTCGACGAGGGCGATGCAGCCGGCTTCCGTCGCGGTCTCGAACCGTTTCCAGTCACGGATGAAGTGATCGCCCGCGCGGACGCAAGGGCAGGCACCGCGCGTGCCCGCCGGCGCATAGCGCGTTGCGGCGACAGCATCGCGTGCCATCGCGGCACTCGCCACGCCCGGCACGACGACCGCGACGGCCCCGGCATCGAGTACCGGCGCGATGGCGTCAATGCTGCGCACGCGGGCGAGCGGCGCCAACCCAGCCGCATCGCAGCCACGCAGGAGATCGACCGCGCGTTCGAGCCCGAAATGACCATGCTCGAGGTCGACGATGGCATAGTCGAAGCCGCCGGCCGCGATGATCTCGGCAGTTTCCGGGTGCGGGATCTGCAGCCAGGTGCCGAGAACTGGGCCCTTTCCGGCGAGAAGGGCTGCGAAGCTACGCCGGCGCATGGCGTCCGGCGAGCGTTCGTACCGCGGCCACGATGCGCGCAGCGTCGGGGATCACGGCGCGCTCCAGCGTGTCGTTGTAGGGGATCGGCAGGTCGGGGTTGCCGAGCCGGGTGACGGGCGCATCGAGCCAGTCGAAGCACTCCTCCTGCACGCGGGCGGAAATCTCGGCCCCGATGCCGCCCGTGATGCAGGCCTCGTGGACGATGAGGCAGCGACTGGTCCGCCGCACGGAAGCGGCGATCGTTTCGATATCCAGCGGCCGGATCGTGCGCGGGTCGATCACCTCGGCCTCAATGCCCTCGCGCGCAAGCGTGCGGGCGGCCGCGAGCGCGCGCGGCACCATCGCCTGGATGGCGACGATGGTGATGTCTCGCCCGGGCCGCTTGATGTCGGCGCGGCCGAGCGGCAGCGCGTAGGCGCCCTCGGGCACGGGACCGCGCCCCTCGACATAGAGCAGCTTGTGCTCGCAGAACACGACCGGCCCGTCATGGCGGATCGCGCTCATCAGCAGGCCCTTCGCGTCATACGGCGTGGCGGGGGCAACGACGACGAGGCCGGGCACATGCGCGAACCAGGCCTCCAGGCACTGACTGTGCTGCGCCGCGAGCCGGATGCCGCCGCCCTGCGGCCCGCGGATCACGATCGGCACCGTCGGTGCCCCGCCGAGCATGAACCGCGCCTTGGCCGCCTGGTTGACGATCATGTCCATCATCAGCGTCACGAAGTCGAAGATCTGCACCTCCGCCACGGGGCGGTAGCCGCGCAGCGCAGCACCGACGGCCAGCCCGCCGATCGCCTGTTCGCTGATCGGCGTATCGCGCACCCGCGCCGGGCCGAAACGATCACGCAGCCCGCGCGAGCAGCCGAAGATCCCACCGATGCGGCCGACATCCTCGCCGATCAGCAGCACGCGCTCATTCTCCGTCATCGCCTCGTGCAAGGCCTCGTTGATCGCCTCGACATAGGAGATCTCGCGTTCTCCAGGCGGCGGCGGGTTGGGCGAAGCCGGCAGGGGCGGCGCGACGGCTGGCGCCATCGTTTCCCATTCAGGCTCTGGCGCCGCGCGGGCGGCAGTGACGGCCTGTTCGATCTCGGCGTCCACCGCTGCACGGAGTGTCGCGAGCGAGGCAGCATCGGCGAGGCCGGCGGCAAGGATCGTGGCCTCGAGCCGGGCGATCGGGTCGCGCGCGCGGCCCTCGCGTTCCTCCTCCTCCGCCCGGTAGGCGGGAAGGTTGGCACGCATCGAATGGTCACCCCATCGCCAGGTGCGCGCCTCGATGAAGCTTGGCCCATCGCCGCCGCGTGCGCGTGCTGCGGCCTTGCCAACGGTAGCATGGAGCGCGACGGCGTCGTTGCCATCGACCGTGACGCCGTGCATGCCGTACACGCCCGCGCGGGCGGCAAGGCCCGGGCCAGCGGTGCTCTCGGCCTGCGATGTCGAGAGGCCGTAGAGATTGTTCTCGCAGAGGAAGATCAGCGGCAGGCGCCACAGCGCGGCGACATTCATCGCCTCGTGCACCACGCCCTCGTTCGCCGCCCCATCGCCGAAGAAGACGATGCCGATGCTGCCGCCAGCGAGCAGCGAGGCGAGGGCGGCACCGCAGGCAAGCCCAGGCCCGGCACCGACCACGCCGTTCGCGCCGAGGATGCCGAGGGAGAGATCGGCGATGTGCATCGAGCCACCGAGACCGCCGCAATAGCCCGTGGCGCGGCCCATCAGCTCTGCCATCATCCGCTCCATCGACGCGCCCTTGGCGATGGTGTGGCCGTGGCCGCGGTGATGCGTGAGGATCCAGTCCTCGTCGGTCAGGTGCGCGCAGGAGGCAGCGGCGATCGCCTCCTGGCCCACGCAGGAATGCGCCGTTCCCTTCACGATGCCGTCGCGGAACAACGCGATCACGCGCTCGTCGAAGCGGCGGACGCGCAGCATCATGCGGAGGAGGGCGAGGTGGTCAGCCATCGGTGAGGTTCAGCACGGCAGTGCACTTGATCTCGCAGACGATGCCGGGCGTTGAGAAGGCAGCGACGCCGAAGCCCGTCCATGTCGGGTAGGGCGGGGCCTTGAAGTACTCGTCCTTCACCTCGCGGAACACGGCCAGCGCGCCGGGGAAGTCGAGGAACCAGGTCTCCATCTCGACGATGTCGGTGAAGCCCGCACCTGCCGCGGCGAGCACCAGCCCGACATTCTCGAGCGCCTGGACGTATTGCGCGCGTGGCTCCTCCACGACACTCATGTTGGCGCGGCGCCCCACCATGCCGGCGATGTAAAGCGTGTCATCCACCAGCACGCCTGGCGCGTAGCGATGCAGCTTCCACAGCGCCTCCATCCCGGGCGGAATGATGATCCTGCGTTTCGGCATGCTCAGAGCCCCTTCGGAAGCCAGAGTGCGAGTTGGGGGAAGGCAATGACCAGCGCGAGGCCGACCACCTGGAGGCCGACGAAGGGCCACATCGCGCCGAAGATCTCCTCGAGCGACATGTCGGGCGGTGCGACTCCCTTGAGATAAAACGCAGCCGGCGCGAAGGGTGGCGTCAGGTACGCGATCTGCATCGCGATGTTGAACAGGATGCCGAACCACAGCGGATCGAACCCGAGCGCGGTGATCGTCGGCACGAAGATCGGCATGGTGAGCAGCATGATGCCGATCCAGTCGAGGAACATGCCGAGCAGGATCCAGACGCCGACCATCACGAGAACGATGCCGAGCGGCGGCAACGGGATCGACCGGAACAGCGCCGTGGCGTAGGCGATGCCGCCGACGAGGTTGTAGACGCCGATCAGCGCATTCGTGCCGAGCACGAGCCAGAGCACGACGCCGCAGGTCGACATCGTCTGCAGCACCGCCTCGCGCAGCAGCGACAGGCGAAGCTCCCCACGGATCAGGCAGGCGATCAGCGTTCCGGCAACGCCCATCCCGGCACTCTCCGTGACTGACGCGATGCCAAGATAGATCGACCCGAGCACCGTGAAGGCAACGAACAGCGGAAGGGCGACGCCCCTGAGCAGGGCGATCTTCTCCCGCATCGGCATGTCGAGGATCTCGGGCGGCGGCAGCGGGCCGAGTGTGGGGTCGAGGGCGCAGCGCGTGAGGATGTAGCCGATGTAGAGCGAGGCGAGCAGGAGCCCGGGCACCAGCGTCGCGAGGAAGAGGTCGCCGATCGGAACGTTGGCCGTGAGACCGTAGAACACGAGGATGATCGAGGGCGGGATCATCGTACCGAGCGACCCGGCCGAGCAGACGGTGCCGATGGCGAGCCGCCGCTGGTAGCCGAGGCGGAGGAGCTGTGGGAGGGCGACGAGACCGAGCACGACGATCTCGCCGCCGATCACGCCGACCGTGGCGGCGAGCACCACGCCCACCATCGTCGTCATCGCAGCGATCCCGCCGCGCAGCCGGCCTGCCCAGACGGAGAAGGCGGTGTAGAGATCCCGCGCCAGCCCGCTGCGCTCCAGGATCGAGGCCATCAGCACGAACAGCGGCACGCTGACGAGAACGTAGCTGTCGAGGAACGAGTAGGTGCGCGATGACAGCAGCATCAGCGCATCGGGCCCGAAGATCCAGAGCGTCAGCGCAACGGCGATCGCGCCCGAGGAGAAGGCGAGCGGAACGCCGATCAGCAACGTGACGAGGATGCCGCCGATGATCAGCAGCGTGACGAGCTCGATCGGTGGCATTCAGCGCCGCCGCACCAGGCGCTGGGCGACCACGAGGAGGAACAGGAACGCGCCCACGGCGAGCCCTGTCCGCACGATGGCCGGCAGCGGCCAGTTGGGCGGACCGGCCGTCAACTCGGGTGCCCACGACCCTGCCTCGAACCGCCACACCGCCTCGATCGCCTGGCCGAGTGCCGCGTGGAACAGCCCGGCGAGGTAGATCACGCCAACCACGAGCGCGATCACCTCGCACGCCGCCCTTCCGCGCGCTGGCAGGCGATCGACCAGCACGGTGATGCGGATATGCTCATTCCGCACGAAGGCGTAGGCACCGCCGAGAGCGAAGCCGACTGCACAGAGCGTGGTGGTCGTCTCATGGGCCCAGCGCGTCGGCGCGCCGAACAGGTAGCGGGCCGTCACCTCCCAAACGGTCACGGCGACGGCGGCGAGGAACACCCAAGCCGCCGCCCGCCCGATCGCGAGCGTTGCGCGATCGATCATGCGCGCGCGCGGAACGCCCGGAGACTGTCGAGAATCTGCTTCGCCTGCGGGCTGCGCGGCGCGTAGGTGTCCTGCACCGCGGCGGCGATCGCGGCGAGCTTGTCGATCTCGGCGGTGGGCCACTCGATGATGGTGATGCCATCGGCCCGCATCTTCGCGAGCGCCTCCGCATCGTCGCGCTCGATCGCTGCCTTGTGCGCGGCCGACATCTTCTTCACCGCCGCGCCGATCGCCTGGCGCGCGTCGGCCGGAAGCCCGTCCCAGCGCCGCTTGGAGAAGGAGACCTCGCAGGTCGGCATCGAGTGGTTGGCCGCGACGCTGAACCGCGCGTAGCGGTAGAGGCCGACGGCGAAGTTGAGCCCGGGGTTCGCCTGGTCCGCTGCGTCGACCACGCCGGATTGCAGCGCGTTGAACAGCTCCGGCAGCGGCAGGTTCACCACTGATGCGCCTGCACGCCCGAACACCTCGGCGATCATCCCGGGCGGGCAGCGCACCTTCAGCCCCCTGAGGTCCTCCACCGTATTCAGCGCGCGGCGCGAGGGGATGTGCTCGCCCGGCCAGTAGAACTGGTCGACATAATACAGGCCGAAGCGGTCATAGAGGGCGCGGCCGAGCTCGACGCCACTGCCCTCGCTGAACCACCGGTCGCGGGCATCCACTGACGGGAAGGTGGCGCCCGTGTCGCCGAGGATGACGAAGCCAGCATCCTTGCTGGCGAACCACGACGGGGCGGCGAACTGGCCATCGAGGATGCCGTTGCGCACGGTGTCGAGCAGTTCCGTTGGCGCAACGACAGCGCCGCCGGGCAGGACCGAGATCGTCACGCGCCCACCGGTTGCCGCGCGCACATCCTCGGCGAACTGGGTGGCGACGATGTGCAGCGCCGAGTTCGTGCCGAGGAAGTGCTGCATCCTGAGCGTGGTGCCCTGGGCCAGCGCCGGTGGCGCGACATAGGGCAGGGCGAGGGTTGCGGGTGCTGCGGCGAGCAGCGTGCGGCGCTTGAGCATTGTGACGTCTCCCACGTGTCGGTGTTGCGATCAGCGCATGCCGAGGATGGCGCGCGCCTCTTCGGGTGTGGCGACCTCGCGGCCGAGGTCGCGTGCGATCTCGCCGATGCGGCGGATCAGGTCGGCGTTCGTTGGCTGGCCGAGCTCGCTGTAGGTGTAGTCGCCGAGGCCGATGGCGATGTGGCCGCCCTGGGCGATGATGGCAGCGGCAAGCGCGAAAAGGTTTCCGCCGAAATTCACCACCGTCCATTCGATGTGCCGGCCTTCGGGCAGGAAATCGAGATGCGCCTGGAGGCCGCGCAGCGTGCCGGGGTGGCCGCCGAGGAAGGTGTTGTCGGTCAGGCAGAGGCAGAGGAAGCCGGGCTCGTCGAGCAGGCCCATCTCCATGAAGGCGCCGACATAGCGCGTGAACCCGACGGTCCACGAGACGAGGTAGGGCTTCAGCCCCGCACCACGGATTTCCTTGGCGAAATGCATCAACGTGCCGGTCGAGTTCCGGTAGACGAGCTCGGTCGTCTCGAAGCGGCGTCCCTGGGCGTTGTAGCGATCGACGTTGACCGAGCCCATGTCCATCGGCGCGAAATGCGGCGCGGTTGCGGGGTCCTTGGCCATCGCGATCACGTGCGCGAGCCGCGCTTCGGGCGTGGCGTCGAGCGTCACGTACCCGAGCGTCGGGTGCACCAGGATGTCGGATGCCGCGCGGATGCGGCGAACCGTCTCGGCGTAGCTCGCGGCCTCATGGTCGGGCGCGCCGTCCGGCTTGCGGGCGTGGAAGTGCAGGATGGAGGCACCCGCATCGCGGCAGGCGACGGCATCGCGGGCGATCTCCTCCGGCGTGTACGGCACGTGCGGGTTGCCCTGCTCGCGCAGCATGTACTCGTTCACGCGCGCCTCGATGATCAGCTTGCGCATCGGCTGTCACAAATTGATATGGCGAAAGGCATATCATAGGTCCCCGGAATCATTTCTTTCCCCGAGTACATGACAGGTTTTGGAGGACCCATGTCAACGCTGTTGCCGTGCGGCGCAGCAATTTCAGCGGACTGGCGCAAATATGCTAAAGTGCATATCATGAACCGATGCAAGCCGCTAACCGCCCCCCCGCCCGCCCCAATCTCCACTCGGTGCTCGAGCATGTCGGCGCGCTGTTTCCCGGCCACGCCATGCGCCGGCTTCGATTGCCGGACGGAACGTTCCGCTACACCTATGCCAGCCCACATCTGCGGCAGAGCTTCGGGCTCGACGTCGCTGCCATCGTCGCGCAGCGCCCGGCCGAGCACGAGTGGATCCATCCCGACGACCGTGAGCGCTTCGTCGCTGCACTGCATCGTTCGGCTGACGAGCTGTCACCGTTCGATGAGGAGGTGCGCGTGCTGACGCCCGATGGCGGTGTGCGATGGGTGCGCAGCATGAGCCAGCCGGCCTGCCTGGCGGATGGGACGATCGCGTGGGATGGGATCGCGCTTGACGTGACAGAACGGCGAGAGGCGACCGCAGCACTCGAGCGGGCGGTGGCGCTTGCGCGCGCGGCCGAGGCGCGATCGTTCCGACCCGGCCCGCCTCTGGAACCAGACCTCATCGGCGCGATCGCCGATGCAGCCCGCGTGCTGGCCGGCGAGGTGAGGACGCGGCGGGGCAAGGAGGCGGCCGAGCGCCTGCGATCGCTCCTCGCCAGCATCCCGGCCGATCAGCCGGCCCCGCCACTCGCGCTTGCTCCTCTGATCGCTGCGCTGTCGCCGCGGCGGCGCGCTGTCGCGGCGCTGCTGGCAGAGGGGCTGTCGAATCGTGACATCGGCCTTCGGCTGGGCATCACCGAGGGCACTGCTAAACTGCACGTTACAGCCGTGCTGCGACACCTCGGCGTAACGCGGCGTGCTGCTGTTGCGGCGTTGCTCGCGAAAGCGTCGGCGCGCTGACTACGGCCAGTGTCGGTGCCTTGCCGCGACGTGGCTCTCGGGCAGGCGAGGGCCCGCGCGGAACAGCTTCTCCCGATAGCTGCCTTCGGCGTATGACGATTTGTATACACCACGCTCCTGGAGCACGGGCACCACGAGGGCGATGAAGGCCTCCAGGCATTCCGGCATCACCGTGCGCGACAGGTTGAAGCCATCGACGTTGGCCTCATCCACCCAGGCCTGAAGCGCATCGGCAACCTGGTGCGGATCGCCGACGATGGGCGGCTGGCGGCTGCCGAGCACGGATTGCGCGAGCAGCGTCCGCTTGGTCCAGGCAGGCCCGGCGACCTTCACCATCGCATCGACGTTCGAGCGGATCGCCTGCGTCGGCGCGGCCGCGATCGGCTCATCCATCCCGTAGCGGGCGAAGTCGATGCCCAGCGATGCCGAGGCGTGGGCGAGCGTGGCCTCCGCGCTCGCATGCGCCGCGTAGTCGGCGAGCAGGCTCTGTGCCTCCCGCTCCGTCCGGCCGACGACCACGGTCGCGCCGACGAAGACGAGGATCTGGCGTGGTGCCGCGCGCGCCCTGAGGTCATCGACCAGTGCGCGCACGACGGAGGGCTTGCTGCCGTTGACGAACACGCATTCGGCATGGGTCGCGGCGAAGCGCCGGCCACGATCGCTCGCGCCGGCCTGGTAGAGCACCGGCGTTCGTTGCAGTGACGGTTCGCAGAGGTGGATCGCGTTGATCCGATACTGCCGGCCCTCATGCACGACCGCGCGCACGCGGGTTGGGTCCGTGTAGCCATTCCCCGCGGCATCGCGCCGAACGGCATCGTCCGCCCAGCTGCCTTCCCACAGCGCGTACACCGCCTCCATGTACTCATCGGCAAGGTCGTAGCGATCGTCGTGCTGCATCTGTCCGTCATAGCCGAGCGCGCGGGCAGCGCTGTCGAGATAGCCGGTGACGATGTTCCAGCCGACGCGACCGGCAGTGAGATGGTCGAGCGTGCTCATCCGCCGCGCGAACAGGTAAGGCGGTTCGTAGGCGGTGTTCGAGGTGACGCCGAAGCCGAGCTCTGTCGTGACCGCCGCCATCGCAGGAATGGTGAGCATCGGGTCGAGCAACGGCACCTGCACGCCGCCGCTGAGCGCCGCATCGCGGTTCCCGCCATGGACATCGTAGACGCCAAGCACATCGGCGAGGAACAGCCCGTCGAACAGCCCGCGTTCGAGCCTGCGCGCAAGGTCGGTCCAGTGGCCGATCGTCGTGTAGCCGCGGCTGTTGTCGCGTGGGTGCGTCCACATCCCCTGCTGGATGTGCCCCGGCGTCGCCATGTCGAACGCGTTGAGGCGGATTTCCCGTGGCTGTCGGTCCGGCACTGTTCGCTCCGTCATCGCGCCGTGCTGCGCTGTGCGCGCCTGCGTGCCGGCATGTCCCGCGTCATCGTCGCTGCTCCTTCCTCGTGTCGCGTGGTGTCGTGAGGCTGTGTCCCGCTTTCTGCAAGGTCCAGCAGGATCGGGCAATCGGGACGCTGGTCGCCGTGGCAATGCGTGGCGAGTGCCGCGAGGGTCGCTGCCATCGCCTCGAGGGCCGCGATGCGACCGCGCAGCGCTGCGACATGCCCGAGCGCGATCTCTTTCACATCGGCGCTGTGGCGGGAACGGTCATGCCACAGCGCGAGAAGCTCGGCGATCGCATCCGTTGTGAAGCCGAGGTCGCGGGCGCGGCGGATGAAGCGGAGCGTGTGCACATCCGCTTCCGTGTAGTGACGGTAACCCGCACCCGAGCGCGTCGCCCTGGCGATCAGCCCCGTCGTCTCGTAGTAGCGGATCATCTTCGCCGAGACGCCTGATGCTGCCGCAGCCTCGCCGATCGTCATCGCCATTCCTGCCACCCCCTCACGCAGCGCCAAGGCGCACGCGGCGAAGCCTGAGCGCATTGGCGACGACGAACACGCTCGACAGCGCCATCGCGGCCGCGGCCAGCATCGGTGACAGCAGCACGCCCCAGAGTGGATAGAGGATGCCTGCGGCAACCGGGATCAGGGCTGCGTTGTAGGCGAAAGCCCAGAACAGGTTCTCGCGGATGTTGCGGATCGTTGCCTGCGACAGCGCGACGGCGGTGACGACACCGGCGAGATCGCCCGAGATCAGCACCACGTCGGCTGCCGCGATGGCAATGTCGGTTCCCGTGCCGATCGCGATGCCGACATCGGCTGCCGCAAGCGCCGGCGCATCGTTGATGCCGTCACCCACGAAGGCGATCGCGCCGTGGCGGTCGCGCAAGCCCTGCAAGGCGTCGACCTTGCCGCCAGGCAGTACCTCGGCCACCACGGTGTCGATGCCGAGCTCCCGCGCGATCGCCCCTGCTGTGCGCGCATTGTCGCCGGTGATCATTGCGACGGTGAGGCCGAGGCCGCGCATCGCATCGATGGCCGCGCGCGTCGTTGGCTTCACCGCGTCCGCCACCGCGATCACGGCAGCGAGCCTGCCGTCGACCGCGGCGTAGAGCGTCGTGCGCCCAGCATCGGCGAGACGCTCCGCCTCCGCGCCGAGATCGCCAAGTTCCACGCCCACGCTCGCCATGAACCGCGCCGTGCCGATCTCGACGCGCGCTTCCCCAACCATGCCGCGTACGCCCATGCCGGGGAGCGCGGTGACGGCGGTGGCATTGGGCACGGTGATGCCGCTCTCGCGGGCTGCGGCAAGGATGGCCTTGGCGATCGGGTGCTCCGATCGGGCCTCGACCGCCGCCACCTGGGCCAGCAGCGCTTCACGCACGATGCCATCGGCGAGGATCAGGTTGGTCATCTCCGGATGGCCCTTTGTGAGCGTGCCGGTCTTGTCGAGTGCGATGATGCGCGCATCCTTCAGCGCCTGCAGCGCCTCGCCCTTGCGGAACAGCACGCCAGCCTCTGCCGCCCGCCCTGTGCCGACCATGATCGAGGTGGGCGTCGCGAGGCCCATCGCACAGGGGCAGGCGATGATGAGAACGGCGATGGCGTTGACGAGCGCGAGCGCGAACCCACCCTCCGGCCCGAGCACGAGCCACAGCACGAAGGTTGCGGCTGACATTGCCATGACGGCAGGAACGAACCACAGCGTCACGCGATCGACCATCGCCTGGATCGGCAGCTTCGACGCCTGTGCGTCACCGACCATCCGGATGATCTGCGCCAGCAGCATGTCGGCGCCCACCTTGGTGGCGCGGAACGAGAACGCGCCACTCTGGTTCACCGTGCCGCCGACCACCGCCGCCCCTGGCCCCTTCGCCGCCGGGATCGGTTCGCCGGTGATCATCGCCTCGTCGACGAAGCTCTCCCCCTCGATCACCTGGCCATCGACCGCGATGCGCTCGCCAGGCCTCACCTCGACGATGTCGCCACGCTGCACGTCAGCGATCGGCAGATCAGCCACGATGCCGTCGCGGCGGACACGCGCGGTGTGCGGCTGCAACGCCACGAGCCGCCTGATCGCCGCAGATGTCCGCCCCTTCGCGCGTGCCTCGAGCAGGCGGCCGAGCAGGATCAGCGTCACGATCACGGCGGCCGCCTCGAACCAGACATGCGCCGTTCCCTCTGGCAAAATGGAGGGGGCGAGCGTGGCGACCACGGAGAACCCATAGGCCGCGCCCGTGCCGACGGCGACGAGGGAGTTCATGTCGGGCGCGCCGTGCAGCAGGGCCGGGATGCCAATGCTGAAGAATCGCCGACCGGGGCCAAGCAGCACGATCGTCGTGAGCGTGAGTTGGATCAGCCGGTTCGCCTGCTCGCCGATCGTCTCGCCGATGAGGTGATGGACCGCCGGCACGAGATGGGCGCCCATCGCGAGCACGAACACCGGCAGCGTGAGCACGGCTGCGATGATGAGCGAGCGCGTCAGCGCCGCCATCTCCGCTGCGTGCCGCTCATCCGCCTCGTCGGATGCTTTCTCCGGCGAGACGATCGGTGCGGCGCCGTACCCCGCCCGCTCGACGGCGGCGACGAGGGCAGTGGGCGCGACGCGGCCCGCGGGGAAGGTGACGGTCGCACGCTCGGTCGCGAGATTGACGATCGCGTCCGACACGCCCTCGACCGCCCGCAGGGCCCGTTCGGCGCGGCCGACGCAGGAGGCGCAGGTCATTCCCGTAATTGTGAGGTCGACGCTGTCGCGCCGCGTCGCGTCACGGATCTGTGCAATGGCGTTCACGGCGCTCTCCACGATCGTTCAAGGACCGCGAGAACAGATGAGGCTTCCCATGATGGGAAGGTCAAGCCTGCGATTGCTCCCTTTCCGGGGGAGCGGTCAATTCGCCTTGATGCCGCGCTCCTGGATCAGCCTGCCCCAGGCCTGCATCTCGCCTGCCATGAACCGGGCCAGGTCGTCGGGGGTTCCCGGGGCTGCCTGGATGCTGAGTTCGGCGAACTTCGCCCGGACCGAGGGGGCATTGAGCGCCGCACCGAACACCGTATTGAGCCGCGCGACGACGGCATCCGGCGTTGCTGCCGGGACCACGAGCGCCGACCACGCGACGGCGCCGTATCCGGGCACGCCGGCCTCGGCGATGGTCGGCACGTCCGGCAGTGCCGTCGAGCGCTCGGCCGAGCTTACGCCAAGCGCCTTGAGGCGGCCGCCCTGGATGTGCGCGAGTGCCTCCGGCACGCTGACGATCATGGAATCGACCCTGCCGCCGATGATGTCGGGCAGCGCGGCGGTGGAGCCGCGATACGGCACGTGCTCGATCCGCACATCGGCCATCGCCTTGAACATCTCGCCCGCGAGGTGCGAGGCGGAGCCGACACCGGAGGACGCCATCGTCAACCGCCCCGGCGTCGCGCGGGCCAGCGCCAGGAAGGCCGCGACGGAGGTGGCATCGACGCTCGGGCCGATGACGAGCACGTTGGGAACGATGCCGGCCATGATCACCGGGCGGATGTCGGTGCGCGGGTTCCAGCCCAGGTTGTCGATCAGGAACACGTTCGATGCGCAGCCGAGCGTGCACATCAGGATGGTATGGCCATCGGGCGTGGCCCGTGCGCCAGCCTGCATGCCGATGTTGCCGCCGGCGCCGGTGCGGTTCTCGACCTGCACGGGCTGGCCGAGCATCGGTGCAGCCTGCTCCGCGAGCAGGCGGGCGACGATGTCGGGTGCGCCGCCCGGTGCGAAGGGAACGATGATGCGCAGCGGTTGCGTCGGGAAGCCCTGGGCCTGCACCTGGGCCTGCACCGGCGCGGCGCCGGGCGCGAGCACCGCCGCGAGGCCGATGAGTGCTGCCATCACACGCTGTCGCATCCGCACTCTCCCCGACTTGCTGCCCAGAGTGTTGCTCCGCCGGCACTTCACAGCGCGACGGAAATCACTGAACATTGCGCGATGAACACGGTCAAGGGGGACGGGATGGACGTCGGGGCGATGTCGGCGCGCGCGCGTGCGGCGATCGACACGGACGGGATGGTCGACCTCCTGCGCAGCATGATCGCGATCCCGAGCCAGCATTTCGAGGAGGCGGCGGTCGCTGCCTTCATGACCGCGCGGATGCGCGAGGTAGGCTTCGCGATCACCGAGATGGACGTGCACCACCCGCTGCAGGAAGGCCGCGTGACGCGCCAGGCGATCGGGCGCCTCGCGGGTACAGGCGGCGGGCCGACGGTGATGGTCAACGGGCATCTCGACGTGAACGTGCTGATGCCCGGCTGGACGGTCGATCCGCATTCCGCACATTTCGAGAACGGATGGATCTGGGGCCTCGGCGCGCAGGATGACAAGGGCGGGCTTGCCGCTGCCTTCTGCGCCATCCTCGCCATCCAGCGCGCCGGCATCGCGTTGCGCGGCGATGTGCTGTTCTGCCCCGTCGCTGCCCACAAGGTGGGCGGAACCGGCACGCGCACCCTGGTCAAGCAGGGCGTGACGGCGGATTACTGCATCAACCTCGAACACTCCGCCAACACGATCGGCTCCGTCATCGTCGGCTCCGTTCGCGTGCGCCTCCGCACGCGCACGCCGGGCCTGTTCTTCCGCTTCACAGAGGAGGCGCGGGCCGGCTACTTCAACCCGATCGAGCAGCATGCCGTTCTCATCGGCGCGTTCGGGCCGAGCCTCACGCCGCTGCCCCACAACGGCTGGGCGCGGTTCCGCCCGCACCCGCAGCTGCCGGGCTTCCCGATGATCCGCTACGATGCCGTGACGAAGGACCATTACGGCACGGCGGCCGACCTCGTGTTCCAGGTGCGCACGGTGCCAGGCATGACGCTCGAAAGCGTCACGCAGGACGCGCTGGCCGTCGTCGCCCGGCTGAAGGAGCAGTATCCGGCTCTCGACTGCGAGGTGATCGTGCCGGCGAACGGGCCGAACGACCCATTCTTCATGGAGCCGACGGCGCTCGAGAACGACCATCCCCTCGTTGCCGCGATGATCGATGGCTACCGCCACGCCACGGGGCAGGAGCCGCAGGTGGGCGGCGTCGAACGCATCGGCAATTTCGGCGATGGCAACGTGCTTCAGGCCGCCGGCATCCCCTCCGTCCAGTTCGGGCCGGGCGACATCAAGCGCTATCCCGAATGGCCCGCACCCGATGAGCGCGTGCATGTCGATGAGCTTGTGACGACGGCGCGCACGGTAGCCCACACCCTCGTCGCCCTCTGCGGATGATGGACGGGGTGCCGCCCGTGCTGGACCGCGAGGCGCTGAGCCGGGCGCCGCCGCACGCGGTGCGCGAAGCGATCCGCGAACGGCGGTGGACGGGCAACACCAAGCGCCTCGCGCTCGGCTTCCACCAGGCGAACGTGACGATCGTGCCCGAGCGCCATGCCTTCGACTTCATGCGCTTCTGCCAGCGCAACCCACGCTCGCTTCCCCTCCTCGACGTGACCGATCCTGGGGATCCTTCGCCCCCGATCGCCGCACCGGGCGCTGACCTTCGCACCGACATCCCTGCCTTCTGCATCTATCGCAACGGCGTGCTTGCGGAACGTGTCACCGATCTCAGCGCCGTATGGCGAAGCGATCACGTGGCGTTCCTCACCGGCTGCAACCTCTCCATGGACCAGGTGCTGATCGAGGCCGGCATCGCGTTCCCGCATCTCGTGCGCGAGGATGCATTCCCCGCGCAGTATCGCTCCAGCCTCGCGGCACGCGCGGCGGGCGTGTTCCAGGGGCCGGTGGTGCTGAGCTATCGCCCGGTGCCGGAGGCGCAGCTTCTCCGCGTGATCGAGCTGACCTCGCGCTTTCCGCTCTGCCATGGCGGGCCGGTGCATATCGGCGACCCATCACGCGTCGGCATCACCGATCTCGCCGCGATCGACTGGGGCCGGCGGCCCGACCCCGCACCCGGCACCGTGCCCTGCTTCTGGGCGTGCGGCATCACCGCCCAGGCCGCAGCGGAGGCAAGCGGCATTCCCGAAATGATCACGCACGCCCCCGGGCACATGTTCGTGACCGACCTTCCCGTATCGGACCGCAGCTTCGGCTGAGCGGCAGCGACGCGCTGCACAGGAGAGAGCCCATGTTGAGACGCACAATCCTCGCCGCTTCGCTGGCAGCCCTTGCCGGCGCTGCTCCCGCACCGGTGCTGGCGCAGGCCGAGCCATGGCCAACGCGGCCGGTGCGCCTTGTGCTTCCCTTCGCCGCCGGCGGGGCGGCGGACGTGGTGATCCGCATCGTCGGTGCTGCCGTCGCGGAGCGCACGGGACAAAACATGGTGGTGGAGAACCGCACGGGCGGCAGCGGCAATATCGGCACCGAGGCCGTCGCGCGCGCGCCTGCCGATGGCTACACCTTTCTCGTCGGCAGCCCGGGGACGCTCGCGATCAACCCGCACATGTTCCAGCGCCTGCCGTATGACGTGCGGCGCGATTTCGTCGCGGTGTCGCACGTCGCGAGCTTCCCGCAGGTCCTCGTCGTCCACCCGGGTGTGCCGGCGACGACGATCGAGGAGTTCATCGCGCTGGCCCAGCGCTCTCCGGGAACGATCAACTATGGCTCGGGCGGCAATGCATCGACCGGCCATCTCATCACCGAGATGTTCCGCAGCCAGGCCGGCATCCAGATCGAGCATGTGCCGTTCCGGGGCGGCGCGCCGGCCGCACAGGCGCTGATCGCCGGCACCGTGCAGATGGTGATCGATGGCTTGCCGACCTGGCTGAGCTACATGGGTGGCAACCAGATCAGGATCCTGGCTGTCACGTCGGGCCAGCGCTGGCCTGGCCTGCCCGACGTCCCCGCGATCGGTGAACGCGCCGTTCCCGGGTTCGACCTCGGCTCATGGGTGGTGCTCGCCGCTCCCGCCGGAACGCCGCCCGCCATCCTCGCGCGCTTCGCCGCCGAGATCGACCAGGCACTCGCGCGCGACGACGTGCGCCAGCGCCTCGCCCAGGCCGGTGCGCTGCCCGCTGGAGGGACGCCGGAGGTCGCGCAGGCCTTCCATCTCCGAGAGCTCGAGAAGTGGAAGCGCGTGGTCGAGGTCTCGGGCGCGACGATCAACTGAGCTGGGCGTTCAGCCAGCAGCGCCGGCTGGGAACACGAGCGTATCGACTGCCGGCCATGACAGCGTGACCGTTTCGCCGGACGCCGCCTCAGCGTCGGCGGCATCGAGCTCTGCCAGCAGCCGTTCACCCGGTCCTGCCGCCAGCGTCATGACGAGGCGGGAGCCGAGGAAGATCCGGTCGGTCACGGTCGCGGTGATGCTGTTCATGCCGCCATCCGATCCGCGCCCGAGGCGCAGCGCCTCGGGCCGGAGGCCGATCTCGACCGCGGCACCGCTCATGAATGACCCAGGTGCCTGGATGCGCCCGTGCGCCGTGTCGACAGAGACCAGGCCCTCTGCTGTTCCGACGACACGGCCTGCGATCAGGCATGACCGACCGACGAAATCGAGAACGAAACGGCTGCGTGGCTTGGCATAGAGCTCGCGTGGTGCCGCGAGCTGCTCGAGCCTGCCCTGGTTCATCACGCCGATCCTGTCGGCGAGGATCAGCGCCTCCTCCTGGTCATGCGTGACGAACACTGTCGTGATGCCCAGGCGTCGGATGAGCTGGCGAAGCTCGACCTGCACGCTCTCGCGCAGCTTGCGGTCGAGCGCGGCGAGGGGCTCGTCGAGCAGCAGCAGGCTCGGCGCGAAGGCAAGCGCGCGGGCGAGAGCCACGCGCTGCTGTTGTCCGCCCGAGAGGGCGCTGATGCGCCGGGCGGCATAGTCCTCCATCTGCACCAGTCGCAGGGCCTCGGCCACGCGCGGCGCCCGGTCCGCCCGCGCGACGCGGCGGACGGCAAGGCCGAACCCGACATTCTCCGCGACGGTGAGGTGCGGAAACAGCGCATAGTTCTGGAACACGACGCCGATGTTGCGCCGGTGCGGCGGCAGGCGAGTCACATCCTTGCCCGCGAGTATCACCGTTCCCCCATCCGGCTGGACGAGACCGGCGATGATCCGCAGCAGCGTCGTCTTGCCGCAGCCGGAGGGGCCAAGCAGCGCGATGAACTCGCCCTTGTCGACGGCGAGATCGACCCCGTCGAGCACCACGGCTGCGCCATAGGCCTTGTCGACCTGCGTGATGCCGAGATACGCCGCAGCGGGCTGGCTGGCGGCGCTCACGCCGGCCTCGCGCTGCGTGCTGCGTCCATGAAGGCGCGGCAGCGTGCCGCGTCCCAGAGAACGTTGCCCTTCGCCTGCCTGGCGCGAAGCGATGTCGAGACGATCACGCCGTCTGCGGTGCCGAGTGCGGCGCCGACATTCGTTTCGTCGACGCTGCCGCCGATCACGATCGGCCGCTTCGTACCTGCCGCGCGTGCCACTGCGATCCGCGCGAGGGTGTCGGCGAAGTCCGACCCGGTGATCACGAGCGCATCGGCGCCAAGCCCCTCGTTCCAGAGTGCTGCGCGTTCCGCGGGCACGTCGCCGAGCGGAACCGATGTTCGGTCCTGCACATCGGCGAGGATGGCGATGTCAGGCCGGCCCAGGGCGGCGCGATAGGCGGTTGCCGTTGGGCCGAGCGCCTGGCGCGTTCCCTCTGCCGTCACGGCCGCTCCGGCGAAAACCTTCAGCCGCACGAAGCTCGCGCCGGCCGCGTGGGCGATGGCGAGCGGCGCGGCGGCATCGTGTGCCTGCACGATGATGCCGACGGCAAGGCCAGGAAAGCTGCGGCGGACGAGGGCGGCGAGCATCGCCGTGACGGCGATGGTCTCTGCGGTCGCCTCCGCCGGCACGCGCGTCTGGTCCTGGATCTTGACGGCCGGGATGCCGGCATCGTGGAACACGCGCGCGTTGGCGAGCACGTAGTCCTCGAGTTCAGCGATGTCGCGCGCACCGCCGGGTCCGAGCGCAGGCAGGTGCAGCGCAGCGATCACCAGCGGTGGCGCCGAGAACAGTGGATGCGCGGTCATGCGGCGACCCTTGCGGCAGTGGTGAGTGTGGGGGGACGTGCGATCCCGAGTGTGGCAAGCAGTGCCGCGAGCCGATCCGCCGCGACCGGGCGATCGGCGTCGAGCACGGTCTCGACCCCGAAGCCTTCGACGGCGAAGGATGCAGAGACACTGCCGCAGCAGGCGGCGAGCACGGCATCGCCGGTCGCAGCGAAGGCAGCGAGGAAGCCGCCGCAGAAGGCGTCGCCGGCCCCGGTCGGGTCGCGCGGCGTGACAGGAACGGCAGGAACGGCGAGCGGGGTATCCTTTGCGCGGTCCCAGACAAGGCAGCCGCGGGGCCCACGCTTGACCACCAGGGTTGCCGTGCTGCGCGAGGCGAGGGCCGCGAGCGCATCCTCTGCCGGCAGGCCTGGCAACAGCGCGGCAAGCTCGCGCTCGCTCGGCGCGAACACATCGATGAGGGCGAGCAGTTCATCGACCCGCGCGGGCGCCCAGGCGGCGCGGCCCATGCCGGGATCGAGCGAGATGCGCGCACCACCTTCGCGGAACATGCGCGCGAGCATCGCCTGCATGCCGGGCAGGTCAGGCGCGAGGTGGATGGCGCGCGCGGCAGGGAAATGCGGCGGGACCTGCTCCTCCGTCACCGGGTTGGCGCGGCGGAAGGCGCCGTAGGAGTGTGCTGTGGAAGGGGTGGCGCGCAGCGCATCTTCGAGCGCGGCGATCCCTGCCGCGTCCAGGCGGTCGCGCGGCAGGCCGAGGCGATCGAGGATCGCCGCCGGCGCGTCGACATGATCGAGGCGCGATCCATCGGCGCGGTGAACGAGCCAGCCCGGCGCGTCGATCGCGGCGGCAACGGGGACGATGCCGCGAAGGTCCATCCCCGCCGCCGCAAGACGCGACAGCCAGGGCTTCGGGTAGGCTTGGGGGATGCGGCCCAGCAGCCCGATTGAGGGTGCCCAGAGCCGCGCGCCCGCGGCCGCGTAGGCGGCATTGCCCCCCATGACGTTGAGCCCGAGCGTGCCGTCGAGACCGACGACGCAGTCGATCGTGAAACCTCCGGCGACGACGATGCCGGGGCTCACGGCGCCGCCGTGCCCTCGGGGAACGCGCCGGGATAGCCGAGGCCCTGCGCGAAGCGTGCGATCGCGAAATGATAGGCGAACAGGTGAAGCGGCACGGCATGGATGAGCGGGGCGATGATGTCGGGTACGACAGGCAGGCGCACCACGTCATCGGCGAGCGCCGCGATCTCGGTCTCGCCTTCCGGCAGCAGGGCGACGAGCCGGCCGCTGCACCCGCGCGACATGATCGCGGTATCGAGCGCGCGCGCATGGCTCGCCGCATCGGGCGCGACCATCACCAGCACGTCGCCGGGCTTCTGGGAGCGGTAGTGGTGATACTCCTCGAGTGGCATGGCTGCCGCGTGGATCGGCGAAAGCTCACGCACCTTCGCGGCACCGAAGGCAGCGGCGGCGAGATGCGGCCCGGCACCGGTGAATTGCAGGTAGCGCACCCGCGCGAGCGAGGCGGCCAGCGCCGCCATCGGAGCGTCCGTCGCCGCTGCGGTCGCGTCCATCAGGCCGGGCAGGGCTGCCAGCGCCTGCCGCGCCGGGTCTGCGGCAGAAGCGCGCCCGCGCGAGGCTGCCAGGGCGGCCGCGATGGCGATCAGCAGTGCGGCGGCTGCGGTGCTCGACTGCGTCGGCCAGCCCTTGCGGGTGGCCTTGATCAGGAAGCCATGGTCGTAGTCGGTCAGCAGCGGGCGGTCGGGCGTGTTCGAGAGGCCGATCGTCATCGCCCCGCGTGCCTTCGCCTGGTTCAGCGCCTCCTGCACCGGCGGCGTCGCGCCGCTCGCGCTCAGCCCGAACACGATCGTGCCCGCATCGGCCGTCACAGCGGCGTAGTGCGCCCAGTCGAAGGCCTGCGCGGGTTCGAGCGGGACCCCGAGGCAGCGCTCCCACGCCAGGCGCACGGCGGTGCCGACGATCCACGAATCGCCGCAGCCGACGACGACGGCCCGGCGCAGGTCCCGCCCCGCGGCGGCCGCGGCGAGGTCCGCGATGCCGGGTGCGGCGGCGGCCAGCGTCTCGCTGATCGCCGAGCCCTGCACGAGCGCTTCCTCGCGCGTTCTGTCCACCCTGGCGCGGCGATGGGGGTCATTGCCCTCGTCGGTCGAGGGTTCCGCGCGCAGGGCCCGGAACCGCTCGATCAGCGCGGGGGGGAGCTCATCCTTGGTCACGTGGCCACTGCCTCTCTTTTTGCCGCCGCTGCACACGCGATAGCCAGTGCTCGCCCGGCAGCGCCGCAGCGCCCTGCCGTCTCAGCAGGCCGTGCCACGGTGAATTCTCCTGCCATCCCGTGTCGCTTGGTGGTGAAGCAATTGGTCTGCCAGGGCAAGGCTGTGCCCGCTGGCGATGGCATGCGGCTTGCCAATCGCAGGGGGCGTTGCCGGCAGATCGCCGGGAAGGGGGGGCAATGTCCGGGTACGTTCCGCTGATCGATATCTCAGGTTTCGCACGTGGCGACGCCGCTGCGAAGGCGGCCGTGTCGGCAGAGGTCGATCGTGCGTTCCGCACCTCCGGCTTCCTCGTCCTCACCGGCCATGGCGTTCCGGGGGAGGTGATCGATGCCGCCTTCGACCGCGCCCATGCCTTCTTCGCCCTGCCGGTCGAGGAAAAACTCCGCGCGGCGCCACCCTCCGTCGACATTTTCCGCGGCTACAATGGCATCGCGAGCCAGCGCAGCGGCAATGACTATACAAAGGCGCTGCCGCCGGACCTGCGCGAGAACTTCATGATGAGCCGGATCGATGTCGCCGATCCATATTTCCGAATGCCTGGCTTCGGGAAGACCTATGCTCCCAACATCTGGCCTGCGCGCCCGGATGACTATCGGGAGGTGTGGGAGCGCTTCTACCGCGAGATGGACGGGCTGGCGAAGCGGCTGATGCGCATTGCCGCGACGGCGCTGTCGATGCCGGAGGGTTTCTTCGAGGCGTCGCTCGACCGCTGCTCCTCCACCTGCGTGGCCAACCACTACCCTGCCCAGCCGGAGGAGCCATTGCCCGGCCAGGTGCGCGCCGGCGCGCATTCCGATGTCGGCAGCGTCACGCTGCTTCTGCAGGAGCGCAGCCGAAGCGGGCTGCAGGTGCTCGGCCGCGACGACACGTGGCATGACGTGGTTGCCGCCAGGAATGATGTCATCGTCAATGTTGGTGACCTGCTGGCACAGTGGACCAACGACGTGTGGGTGTCGACGCGCCACCGCGTCGTGAACCCGCCGAGGGAGCAGGCGAACACCGCGCGGATGTCGCTCGCCTTCTTCCAGCATCCGAACTACGACGCCGAGATCGCGCCGATCTCGAGTTGCGTGACGGCGGCGCGCCCGGCGCGCTATGCACCCATATCCGCCGGCGAGCACATGCACCGGCGCATGATGCAGGCACGGACCTGGACGACCGACGCTGCTGCCGATTGATCGACCACCCCCGCGTGCTGATGCGCGCGGCTCATGTTCAACCAAGGGGGCTCCGCATGATGTTCCGTCCCAACCGCCGCAGGCTTCTCGGCCTCGGCACCGCTGCCGCGGCGGCATTGGCCGCTCCGTCGCTCGTGCGTGCGCAGGCGCGTGAGATCGTCGTCGGCGGTCCCGCCGGGATGGCTGGCCTGATGCGCGACGAGGTGATCCCGCCCTTCGAGCGGGCGAGCGGAATCCGCGTCCTCTATGAAGGCTCACGCTCGGCCGTGAACCTGCAGAAGCTGCAGACGCAGAAGGACCGGCCGCAACTGTCGGTTGTCATGATGGACGAGGACATCATGATGCGGGCTGGCAACGAGCAGTTGCTGACAGCCGCGGCGACGGCAGGGGTGCCGGAGATGGGCCGCATCATGCCTGCCTCGATCGCGCGCGACGGGCTCTGGATCCGCTACAAGACCCCGCGCTCGGCGATCGCGTACAACACCCGCCGCGTGCCTGGCGGCATCGCCTCGTGGGCGGCCGTGTGGGGGCCTGAGTTCCGCGGGCGGCTGATGGTGCCGCACATGAGCATCACCAGCACGGTGCAATTGCTGTGCGTCGCGGCCCATCTTGCCACCGGCAAGCCATTCCAGGAGGCGCAGTACGAGGTCGACGCCGGCTTCCGCAAGCTGCGCGAGATCAAACCGAACGTGCTCGGCTTCTACACGGCCGGCCAGCAGGCGCAGACGTTGCTCGAGCAGGGCGAGGCCTTCGCCGTGCCGGCCGAAATCTCGTCCTACGTGCTCATGCGGAAATCCGAAGGCGTGCCGATCGACCTCAACACGCCGACGGAGGGCTCCTTCGCGCTTCCCTCCGCCATCGCGCTGGTCAATCGCGGGCCGCAGCAGGATGGCGCGCAGGCCTTCGTCAACCACATGCTGACGGTGCCGATCCAGCGCCTCTGGGCGACCAGGCTGTTCGACAGCCCCGCCCACCCGGGCGTCGATGCCGGCCCGGGTATCCTGCCCGCGGATCGGATGTTCAACATGGACTGGGAGTTCGTCTCGACCAACCGGCCTGCCTGGATCCAGCGTTTCGACCGCGAAATCGCTGCGTGACGCAACAGAGGATCGATCCCGTCGCCTGGCTCGCGGCACCTGCCGCGGCCTACTTCCTCGTCGTTCTCGGCCTGCCGCTGGCGCTCCTGCTGGCGGCGAGCTTCAGGACGGGCGACGGCATCGGCCTCGCGCACTACGCGCGCATCCTCGGCGATCCGTTCGAGCGCGGCGTGATCCTGGCGACGCTGCGCTACGCAGCGCTCGTCACCCTCGCCTGCGCGGTGTTCGGCTATGTCTACGCCTACGCGATGGCGCGTGCCTCCGCTGCCGTGCAGGCGCTGCTGCTGGTCGCCATCGTGCTGCCGATGACGGTGTCGGTCATCGTCAAGACCTTCGGGTGGACGATCCTGCTCCGCTCGAACGGGCCGGTGAACAGCGCGCTGCTGGCCATCGGCGCGATCGACGAACCGCTGCGGCTGCTGTTCACCGAGACGGGACTGGTGTTCGGCACGGCATCGATCCTGCTGCCCTACATGGTGCTGCCGGTGTTCGCCGTGCTGCGGCAGATCCCGCCCGAGCAGCACGACGCGGCGGCAACCCTCGGCGCGGCACCGGTCGAGGCGTTCATCCGCGTGGTGCTGCCGCTGACGCTGCCTGGCGTGATCGCCGGTGTCGCGATCGTCTTCTCGATGACCGTCTCCGCCTACGTGATCCCGAGCCTGCTGACGGGGGCCGGCTACAAGACGCTGTCGAAGGCGATCGCGAACGCATTCCTCGTGATCTACAACCCCGGCCTTGGTGCGGCGGCTGGCGTGATCCTGCTCGCCATCGCGATGGCAATCGTGATGGCCGCTGGTGCGGCCGCCGCGCGGCTGGGCCGCACGGCATGAAGATGGCCAACCCGTTCACGCCGCTGCTCTGGGCGGTGACGCTGCTGATCGTCATGATCCAGATCGCGCCGCTCGTCGTGGTCGTCCTCGTCTCCTTTGCCAACTCGCCCGTGTTCGAGGTGACGTTCGGCAACTGGTCGCTCCGCTGGTGGGAGAGGATGGCGACGGCCCGTGGCTTCTGGGCGGCGATGGAGCTTTCCGCCCGGCTCGCCGCTCTCTCGACGGCCGTGGCCCTCGTGCTCGGCACGGCGGCGGCACTTGCCATCCACCGCGGGCGCTTTCCCGGCGCGGCGCTGCTCGGCACCATCCTGCTGTCGCCGCTGATGCTGCCCGGCATCGTGCTCGGCATCGCCGTGTCGCAGATGTTCCGCGCCTATGGCGTGACGGATGCGTTCACCGCACTCGCCATCTCGCACGTCGTCGTCGTCATGCCGTTCGTCGTGCGCATCATGCTGTCGAGCCTGGCGCTGTTCGACTTCACGATGGTGGAGGCCGCGCGCACACTCGGCTGTTCCTATGGCTCGGCGATCCTCCGCGTCGCCGTGCCGAACCTGGCACCCGGGCTCGTCACGTCGGCGGTGTTCGGCTTCATCGCCTCGTTCGACAACTACCCGATGTCGATGTTCCTCGTCGATGCGCGCACCAAGACGCTGCCGATCCAGATGTTGGAGTTCCTGGAGGAATCGCCGAACCCGACGATCGCTGCCGTCTCGACGCTGCTGCTCGTGCTGACGGCGATGCTGCTGCTCATCATCCACCGCGCCAGCGGGTTGCAGCGCGCCGTCATCCGCTGAACGATCAGAGAGCCTCGCCCATGCCTGTGCCCTCGGCCGGTGTCGGGATGCACCATTCGCGACCACGTGCGGTAGTCACGTATTCCGGCCACCAGAGATCGACCGGCGGAGCGATATCGCGCGGCAACAACGGCGGCACCCACTTCGTGCCGCCGACGCCGCCGCCGGTGCGCTCGCGGAACTCGCCCTGCGCGGCTGCCAGCACCTCGGGCCGCGTTGCGAGGTCGACGAGCGTCAGCGCCATCGTCCTGGCCGCGACGAACATGCCAGGGTCGACTGCCGCGGGAAGCCCGCCGATCGCGTTGTAGGCCCAGTTCGGATAGGCGTAGCCGGGCGAGGGCGGCCGAAGTCGGGGGCGCGCGGCCAGCAGCCGGACGGTCGGTGCGTGCCAGCAATATTCCACGTAGTCATCGGCGCTCAGATGCTTCTGCCACGGCGGGAGGCCTGAGCGCAGCCGCGCCTCGTTCTCCTCGGGCGGCATCAGGCGTGTCACGTTCTCGATGAACGGATCATCCATCGGTGCGAGGCCGAGCTCACGCTGGATCGCCCGGCCGAAGGCAAGCGCCTCCTCGCCATAGCGCGGCGCGCCGACGGCCTGGAGGTTCGCCCAGGTGAGGTCGGTCATCACCGTGTTGGGCAGGCCGACGCGCGTCTTCGTCACCCAGCGCACGAAGGCGCGGCAGCCGGTGGTGGCAGCCGCATGGCGCGCGTTGTTGGCGAGCACGCGCCAGATCTGCTCCTGGATGCCAAGGGAGGAGGACCGCCAGGCGTACTGGATCTGGGAGAAGCGCGGGGGCAGGTTGTCCGATGTCGCCCCGCCGTCGCCCAGCACGAACTCGTTCAGCGTCCACGATCCGGCGTGGGGGAACATCGCCTCCTTCGTGTACTTGGTCATGGTGTACATGAGGCAGAGTGCGTCGAGCGCGCCTGGGCAGCGCGCCTGGGCATGTGCGCCCTCGATGGGCACCAGCGTGGGGTCGATCCATTCCTCCGGCGTGTCGGCCTCGAAGGTGATCACGGCACTCCAATAGGCGCCGAAATGCGTCTCGCCGGTGACGGTGTTCGCCGGCCACGGGTGCCACACGACGGCGGCATCGAGCCCGTCATAGTAGCCCTTCGCGGCGTGTATCGGCTTCGAGCCGCAGACCTTCTCGGCGGGTTCGCCAAACAGCTTCAGCGTGCCGGCGATGCCGTTGCCCGCCATCGCCGCCTTCGCCGCGAGAATGGCCGCGAGTGCTGCGGTCCCCAGCACCGAGTGCGGGTCGGTGTGGCCGGCCGCGTACGGATGAACCCCGTCGCGCGGGGCGCGCCGCGGGACTACAGCCTGCGCGTTGCCCGGCACGGCATCGTATTCGGCGAAGCTCGCCAGCACCGGGCCGCCCTTGCCCCACGTTGCGACGAAGGCCGTCGGCATCCCGCCAGAGCCTTCCTCGACCTCGAACCCCTCGGTCCGCAGCAGCGCGACATAGTCACGCACCGAGAGGTACTCGCGCCAGGCGGGCTCCGCATGCGCCCAGATGCCGGCGTTGAACGCCGACATGCGGGCCTCGTTCGCGGCGATCCAGCCGAGTGCGGCCGCGCGCGCCGTGTCGTTCACGTTCACTGCCTGTCCCTATGTCCGCCGCACGTTCCAGAAGGTCGCGAACCCATCGAGGATGCCGGTGAGGTTGCTGCGATGCGCCGTTGGCTGCAGGTACTGGCCGATGGGATAGTAGGGAACCTCGCGCATCGCCTCGAGCTGGATCTCGCGGCAGATCGCCTTCTGCGCCGCCTCGTCGGGTGCGCGGAACCAGTCATCGCGCAGCGACTCGATGCGCGGCATCGTCGCCCAGCCGGCGAAGCCTGCCTCGCCATTGCCGCGCAGCGCGATGTGGCCTGCTGGGCTCAGCCAGTCGGACCCCGCCCAGTTGGTGATGAACGCGCTCCACCCGCCCTCGGACACGGGGCCCTTGCGGTTGCGCCGCTGCAGCATGGCGTTGAACTCGACCGAGAAGACCTCGACGTTCATCCCGGCACGCTTGAACTGGTCCTCGATCACAGGGCCCATCATCGCGTTCGGCTGCGAGGTCGAGGGGATCATGAACACGATCTTCTCGCCGTTGTAGCCGGCCGCACGCAGGTCGGCGCGCACCTTGTCGTAGTTGCGCGGGCCGACGAAGGGTTCGAGCCCGTCCGTCGAGGCCATCGGCGTTCCGGGCGCGAAGAAGCCGAGCGGCACGTGATAGAGGCCGGTCTCGGCGGGGCCGACGAGGGCCTGCATGCACTGCGTCTGGTCGATCGCGCCGATCAGCGCGCGGCGGATGGCGGGGTTGTTGAAGGGCGGCTGCAGGTGGTTCACCCGCACCATGCCGACAAAGCCTGTCTGATCGAGCACGCGGACGGTGACGTTGCGCGCACGGCGCAGGACAGAAAGCAGGTCATGGTAGGCGTATTCCTGCCAATCCTGCTCGCCGGCGATCAGCGCGTTCGTCGCGGTGCCCGTGTCGGGCATCACCTTCCACTCGACCCTGTCGAAATGCACCACCTTCGGCCCCGAGGTCCAGGCCAGCTGCCCGTCGCGCCGCGGCACGTAGCGGTCGAACTTCGTGTAGACGATCTGTGCGCCTGCGATGCGCTCATCCGCCTTGAACCGGAACGGTCCGCTGCCGATGAGCTCGGGCACTTGGCGGAACGGGTCTGTCTCGGCCAGCCGCGCCGGCATCATCGCGCAGACGGGAACCGAGGCTTTGCCGAGCGCGATCGGCAGCAGGGGGAAGGGGCGCTTCAGCCGGAAGCGGATCGTTCGGTCATCGGGGGCGGAGAGTTCGTCCGTCGCGTCCATCAGCGTCTGGCCGAACGGGTCGCGCCGCGCCCAGCGGCGGATGCTCGCCACGCAGTCACGCGCCAGCACACGCTCGCCATCGTGGAACAACAGCCCTTCGCGGAGCGTCAGGTCCCAGCGCCTGCCGTCATCCTCGATGCGGTGGCCGTCGACCATCTGCGGCGTCGCCTGGTAGTTGGCGTCCATGCCGTAGAGCGTGTCGAACACCATGTAGCCGTGGTTGCGCGAGACGTAGGCCGTGGTGGTGACCGGGTCGAGCGTGACGAGGTCCTGCTGCGGCGTGAAGCGCAGCGTCGTCGCCGCCTGGGCGCGCAGGAGCGATGGCCGTGCAACGCTCGCCGCGAGCCCCGCGCCGGCAGCCTGGAAGAGGGTTCGACGTCGCATGGGCGGTGCTCCTTAGGGAAGGCGAGGGCGCGCGCCAGCAGATCGCCCCCGCATCGTTTCGCCGCCAGCATGGGGGACAAATCCGCGCTCGGGCAATCCCCTTTCGGAAACCGTTGCGCGGCCGTGGCGGCGCGGCTCAGGGCCTGACGGCTGGCGTCTCGACGGGCATGCCGGCGGCGCGCGACATCAGGTAGGCCTCGAGCGCGATGGCATCGTGCGAGCCGGGGGCGAAACTCTCCGCCCGCACGCCCGTCGTGCAGCCGCGCAGCCGCCGTTGGAGCGAACCGAGACCCTGCCACTCCAGGCGGTAGAGCGGATAGCCCGTGGGGTGGCCCTGGGGGATCACGCTGCCGGCGAGCCGCCGCCCGGCATTGTCGTCATGGCACTGGGCGCAGGAGAGGTTCAGTTGCCCACGCCGCATGCGATAGAGTGCAGCTCCCTCCGCTTGCAGCAGGGCGATGCGCGGATCATCGGGTGGGGCGATCGGCAGGCCGCGCGACTGGTGCGCCACGAAGGCCGTGAGCGCGAGGCTCGCCTCGCTCTCGCGTGGCGCCGGGGTCGCCTCCTGGTGGCGGGTCTGGCAGAGGGCGATGCGCCCGGCGAGGTCGACCGCCTCGCCGCGCTCGGCATCGATCGCCGGATAGCGGGCGGCGACGCCGCGCATCGATGCCGCCGCCTCGCCGTGGCAGTCGGCGCAGGACCGCTCTGTCCGCCCGGCCTTGCGCGACCATCGCCCCTCGCCATCGAGAACCCACAGCATGCCCGGGTTGGCTGCATCGTCGGCCTGCATCGCCTGCGTCGCCGCGCTCATGTCGGCGAAGCCAGACCGCCGCTCCTCCGCGCCCGCCGCCGGCATCGCCGCAAGCAGGAGCGCGGCAAGCACGGCAGCCCTCATGGGGTGACGGTGATGCGGCGCGTCTCCGTCTGCGCGAAGCCGTTGTCGCCTTTCCACGTGAAGGTGAGTGTGCCGCTCTCTGTCGCGATCGTGGTGAAGGCGAGATAGGGGTTGGCGGCGATGGCGGGGTGCAACTCGGCGCTGAACACCTCCTCGCCGTCCCACGCGCAGGCGAAGCGGCGGATGATGTCTCGCGGCAGCACCTCGCCGCTCGAGCCGGGGCGGAAGCCTGTCTCCATCGGGTGCTGGATCAGCGCGCGAAGCTCGATCACGCTCCCGCGCACGGCGGTGGCCGGCACCTGCAGGATCACGCGCGCCATGCTCAGCCCTCCACGCAGGCAGCGAGGGTGACGACCACCTCGGTGCTCTCCGACCAGAACGAACCATCGCTCATCGCCGCGATCGCGATGATGCGCTGCGACGTCGCGAGCCGCATGCGCGTGGTGATGGCCGCGCGCCCCGCACGCGGCCCGAGATGGGCGACGATCACCTGCGGCAGGGGGTTGCGCTCGGTGAACACGCCGATGCGCTGCACGTGGTCCTGCGGCGTCATCGGGCTCTCTACCGTGATGGCGATGGGCACGGTATTGCCGTTCTCGACCAGCGGCGGGATGTCGATCGCCACGCGCCCCTCGCGCAACGTGCCGCCCTCCCCGAGGAAGGCCGCGATCGCGTCGCGCATCGTCGCCGGCGTGGCCGAGGCCGGGCGCGTGGCGCTGAGCGCGAGGAGGGCAGGGGCGGCGGCCAGCATGGCGCGGCGTGACGGCATGGGCTGCTCCTACTCCTTGAGCGTCACGAGGAAGGCCACCACGTCCTCGACCTCTCCGGCGGTCAGCACCGGCCTGCCGCGCCAGGCGGCGCCGACGGCGGAAAGCCCCTCGGTGCGGTGATAGGGTGGCATGATCGTGTCCGGGTTCACCCGCGCACTGTCGACGATACGAAGCCGCAACTGTCCCTCCGAGAGCCTGCTGCCGGCGCCGGCGAGCGAAGGGGCGAGGTTGCCCTGGAACCGCTCCTCCGGGAACGGCCCGGCATGGCAGAGCAGGCAAAGGCCCCGCTGCCTGTCGGCGACGATGGCACGGCCCCGCGCCGCGTCGCCCGGCCTGCCGGTGAGCGATGCCGCGATCGCGTCGCCGCCGATCATGACAGGCCGTGGCTCGTCCGCCGCGGCGGGCATCGTGGCCAGCAGCATGGCCACGATGGCGCCACGACGGAGCCCCCCGCTCACGCGCGCCGAAGGTCCGCGTGCTTGAGCGGGAGCGAGCGCACCCGCTTGCCCGTGGCGGCGAAGATCGCATTCATCACGGCCGGTGCGGCCACCGCGATCGTCGGCTCGCCGACGCCGCCCCAGAACCCGCCGGACGTGATGATGATGGATTCCACCGCCGGCATCTCGGCCAGCATCAGTGACGGATAGGTATCGAAGTTCTCCTGCTCGACACGCCCGCCCTTCACCGTGATCTCCTGGTGCAGCGCCGCGCCCAGGCCATAGACGAACGAGCCCTCGATCTGCGCCTCGATCTGCTGCGGGTTCACCGCATGGCCGCAATCGGTCGCAGCCACGATGCGGTGGATCGAGAGCTTGCCGTCGTTCGAGACCGAAACCTCGGCGCAGGCAGCGACGTAGCTGCCGAAGCCGTGCGTCTGGGCAAGGCCGCGGAAGCGCCCGGCAGGCGCGGGCGTTCCCCAGCCGATGCGCTCCGCCACCGCGTTCAGCACCGCCAGATGCTTCGGATGGTTGGTCATGAGCGCGCGGCGGAAGGCGAGCGGGTCCTTCCCGGCCGCGTGGGCCAGTTCGTCGATGAAGCACTCGAGGTAGATCGCGTTCTGGTTCAGGTTCACCCCGCGCCAGAACCCTGGCGGAACCGATGGGTTCCGCATCGCGTGGTCGATCAGCAGGTTCGGGATCGTGTAGCCTATATCGGCTTCGCCGCCGCTGGCGTTCAGCCCCTGGAACACGACCGGGTCGCGCCCGTCGCGGATGTTCTGCGGGAAGGTGCCAGCGACGATCGACTGCCCCGAGATGCGCATGGTGAGGCCGACGAGGTTGCCCTGCGCATCGAGCCCGCCGACGAGCTTGCACTGCGTCACCGGGTGGAACCTGCCCTGCAGCATGTCCTCCTCGCGCGACCAGATCATCTTGATCGGCGTTCCCGGCATCTGCTTGGCGATCAGCACCACCTGGGTCACCCAGTCATGCACGGCGCCGCGCCGGCCGAAGCCGCCGCCGAGGTGGATCTTGTGCACGTCGCACTGGGTCGCCGGAAGGCCTGATGCCGCCGCGGTTGCCGCGAGCGCCGCCTCGCCGTTCTGCGTCGGCGTCCACACCTCGCAGCGATCGGCCGTCCAGAGGGCCGTGGCGTTCATCACCTCCATGCACGCATGGTTCTGGTGCGGATACGCGTAGACAGCCTCGATCCGCTTCGCCGCACCCGTGATCGCTGCGCGCGCATCGCCCGCACGGTTGCCGACGACAGCCTCCGGCGCATCGAGCCCTTCCTTGAGCCAGGCAGCGACGGCCTCTGAGGAGGCGTTCGCGTTCGGCCCCTCGTCCCACACGATCGGCAGCGCATCGAGCGCCTTCTTCGCCCGCCACCAGGTATCGGCCACGACCGCGACCGCGTTGTCGCCCACCGGGACGACGCGCTTGACGCCCGGCATCCCTTGCACGGCCGCGGCGTCGAAGCTCCTCACCTTGCCGCCGAAGATGGGGCAGGCCCGCACGGCGGCGTTGAGCATGCCCGGCAGGGTGAGGTCCATGCCGTAGACCTGCGAGCCGTTCGTCTTCTCGACCGTGTCGAGGCGCGCGACCGACTTGCCCGCGATCTTCCACGCGCGTGGATCCTTCAGCGGAACGTTCTCCGGCGGCGTCAGCCTGCCGGCCGCCTCGGCAACGCGGCCATAGGTGGTCGTCCGCCCCGTCGGGGTGTGGGTGATCACGCTGTTCGCGGCCGAGCATTCAGCCGCCGGAACGTTCCACGCCGTGGCGGCTGCCTGGACGAGCATCATCCGCGCCGCCGCACCGCCCTTGCGCACGTAGTCCTGGCTTTCGCGGATGCCGCGGCTGCCGCCGGTGGAGAAGTTCCCCCAGACGCGGCGTCGGGCGAGGTTCTGCCCCGGCGTCGGATACTCCGTCGTCACCTTCGCCCAGTCGCACTCGAGCTCCTCGGCCACGAGCTGCGCCAGCCCGGTGAGCGTTCCCTGCCCCATCTCCGACCGGGCGATGCGGATCACAACGGTGTCGTCGGGCCTGATCACCACCCAGGCATTGACCTCCGGCGGGATTGCGGGTGCGGCGCCCTGCGCGACGGCGCTGCGCGTCAGCGGCACGTGGAAGCCGAGGGTGAAGGCGCCGGCAGCAGCCGTGGCTGTGGCCATCAGGCCGCGGCGGGAGAGTGTGCTCTCTGTCGTCATGTGCCCGTTCCCCCTCAACCGCTCGTCGCCGGGCCGCCCTCGGCGGCCCGCTTGATGCCCGCGAGCACCCGGTTGTAGGTGCCGCAGCGGCAGATGTTGGTGATCTCGGCGCGGATCTGGTCCTCGGTCGGCTTCGGCGTCTGCGCGAGCAGCGCGGCCGCGGCCATCAGCATGCCCGACTGGCAGAAGCCGCATTGCGGCACGTCGAGCTCGACCCACGCCTTCTGCAGCGGATGCTGCGTCCCCGCGGGCGCGAGGCCCTCGATCGTCACGATTTTCTGCGCCTCGGTGAAGGCGGAGACGGGCGTCGCGCATGAGCGCACGGCCACGCCGTCGACATGCACGGTGCAGGCGCCACAGGCGGCGACGCCGCAGCCATACTTCGTTCCGGTCAGCCCGATCTGCTCGCGCAGCACCCAGAGGAGCGGCGTGTCGTCCTCGACCGCCACGTCGATCGTTCGTCCATTGACGTTCAGCTTGGCCATGTCGCTCCCCGTTCGTTGGGCCTTGGGTCGTAGCCCCCGGCACGTCCCTTCGCTCCCAGCGGCCTTGGGCCGTCTTGGCAGGGGCGCAACCGGTTGGTGCAGCCAGCCTACGCTATACGCCGGGAGAGGCAATCCCAGAGGGCAATGCGCGCCTCATGATGTTGTGACCGGCTTCGTGCGATGCTGCGCTGCGCTGCCGCAGCCCGAGGAAGCGGCCGTCGCATGACCGGAGTGATGCCACCGATGACCATGGCCAGCCTGCCGGACGAAGCCGTCCACCTGCCTTTCGATGACGGACCGTTCCGCATGGCGATGGGCCTCGTCGCCTGTCCCGAGGATGACTGGCTCGAGATCGACGCTCGCTACCATGAGGAGATGGCAGAGCGTCGCGACCTGCTGGCCGCGCGCCATGCCGAGGTCTTTGCTGCCTGCCCGGGCTCTGAGCCGGCGCGCGTGGAGGTGCTGGAAGTTGTCGCCGCGCATCTTGTGCGGCGATACCCCGCCTGGTTCATGCGTGAGTGCGACACGCTGCATAACGCGTTGACGGGCGAGACGTGGACGCTCACGGCCCCGCACTGCGATCCGCTCGCGCTCGCTGGCCTGCTGGTGCAGGAGGATCTATGCCTCATCCGCCCTGGCGCGGACGCGGCCGTGCTCGAAGCAGCGGTGGTGTGCGCGCCGAGCCGCTGGCGGCTTGCGGAGAAGATCGGTCGACCGTTGATGGCGGTTCACGCACCGGTGCCGTTCTACGGAGACAGGCTCGGCAGCCCGGTCGATCGCTTCATGCGGCAGCTGAAGCCCGGGCGGATCGCTGTCAGGATGAACTGGTCGATCGTCGATGATCCTGCGCTGTTCCAGCCACATGCTCCATCGCGCCACGAGGCCTGCTCACCGATCACTTCGAGCAATGCCGGCGAAACACTGCATTTCCGCATGGAACGGCAAGGGTTCCGCCTGATGGAGCGATCAGGCTCGGTGCTGTTCACCATCCGCGTCCACAGCTATCCGCTGGCCCGTGTCGTTCGTCTCCCCGGCGTCGCGGCGCGGCTCGCCGGGGCGGTGCGAGCACTGCCGCCCGAGATGTCCGCATACAAGGCCCTCGTGCCGTTCCTCGATCCGCTGCACGCCTATCTCGCGGCGGTGGCGTGATGCGGCGGATGGCGAAGCGGCCCGATATCCTCGTCGGTGCCGCGATCGGCCTTGGCATGACGGCGCGCGCGGCGGCCGACGGGGGTGCGGATTTTGTTCTCGCGCTCAACGCCGGCCGGTTCCGCGTGATGGGTGCGCCCTCGCTCGCCGCGATGCTGCCGATCAGCGACAGCAACGCCTTCACTGACGGCTTCGCCCGATCCGAGATCCTCGACCGCGTGGCCATCCCCGTCTTCTTCGGTGCGGCGGCGTGCGACCCGCGCGTGGATGTCATGGCCCTCGTCACGCGAATCCGGCGTATCGGCTATCGCGGCATCGCCAACTTCCCGACCGCCATCCATCATGACGGGCCGTTCCGCGCGGCGCTGGAGGCAGCCGGCCTCGGCTTCGCGCGCGAGGTCGAGATGCTTCGCGCGGCGCGCGGAATCGGGCTCGCCACGCTCGGCTATGCCAAGACGCGCGCGGAGGTCGATGCCCTGCTCGATGCCGGCGTCGAGCATCTCTGCCTGAACTTCGGCTGGAACGCCGGCGGCAGCATGGGCGTTCCGGGCGGCGTTCCGCTCGATGATGCGGCCGAGCGTGCGCGGCGGATCTTCGCCCATGTGCGACGTATCGCACGCGGCACGCTCTGCCTGGTCGAGGGCGGGCCGATCGTCGATCCGACGCACATGATCCGCGTGTGCGATGCCTCGCGCGCCGATGGCTATGTCGGCGGCTCGACGCTCGATCGCCTGCCGCTCGAGATGTCGGTGATGCAGACCACCTCGGCCTTCAAGACCGCGCGGCTGTTGCGTGACGACCGCGCCGGCGGGGAGCAGCGGATTGTGGGGCTGCTTGGCGGGTCGCAGGCAGCGCGGACGCTCGCCGAACGGATCGCGAGGCTCGTCGCGACCGACCTGCCGATCGTCATCGAAGGCGAGGCCGGTGCCGGCCGCACCTCCGCGGCGCGGGCGATCCATGCCACGAGCCGCCGTGGTGGCAGTGTCGGGTTCATCGATGCGCGCGAGGACATCACGGGGGCATTGTTTGGCGAGCGGGGCCGAAACATGCTGGGTGCGGCGCAGAACACGGTTGTCATCGAGCATGCCGATGCGCTGGCGCCGACGCTTCGCGCACGGCTCGCGGAATGGATCGAGCGCGGCACGTTCGATCGTTTCGCCCGGCCAGACGAACGGCGGCCACGCGCGCGCCTGCTGTTGACGCACCCACCTGGCGGCGAGGCGCTCGCCCGCGCCCTCTCGGCACAGCGCCTTGCCGTTCCGCCGCTGCGCGAGCGGATGGAAGACCTTCCAGTCATTGCCCGCGCGATGCTGGGTGCAACGGGAAGGCCTGTGCCGGCCCTTCAGCCCGCCGCGCTCAGGCTGCTGATGGCACAACGCTGGCCCGGCAACCTGCGCGAACTGCAGCACGCCCTGGCACGCGCGGCGCTCGAGGCCCGTGACGGGCGGATCGATGCCGTGGTGATCGAGCGCGTGCTCGGCCCCGCCCAGGTTGGCGCTGTCACGGAAGCGATGGATGAGCGTGCCTGGATTCTTGATGCGCTGCGTCGGCATCGTTTCCGACGTGGCGAGACGGCAGCGTTCCTCGGCATCGCTCGGAAGACGCTCTACAACCGGATGCGGCGGCTTGGCCTCGACAACTGAGAGTCTGCCGCATCGCGCCAGGCGAATGGCTCTCCTCCTTCGATCAGCACGTGGCTTGCCTGCTCTGGCCATGGCCGCGCCGGGCCCTCCCCGAGGCCGGGGTGGAGCAGGATCCGCCGCAGCCCGAGCGATAGCGCGATCGTTGCCGCATCGTCCGAGACGGCGCAGGCGATCGGCGCCATTCCATGCTCGGCGAAACGCAGCAGCATGCGGAACTCGGCTTCCGCGCGCATGCCAACCGAGGCCAGCGCCGCTGACGTCTCGGGACCGAAGAACTGGATCGTCGGGAAGTTCACCACCTCGGTAATGCCAGCTTCTGCCAACGCCGCCGCGACATCAGCGACGCGGAGGAAGGGGTCGCTTGCGAACACGCCCGCCACGGGTGCGCCCGCCCGCAGCCGGGCCCGCCCACGGCAGGCGGCAAGCAGGGCGCCGTTGATGTCGAGCACGGGCAGCAGCGCGACGAGGGGCCACCGCGCCGGCGGAAACTGCGCGAGCGCCGGCAGGAACACCCCGTCGCGCCGACGCTCGGGCCTGACACCGGCGAGGGAGGCGAGGGGATGCAGGGTTCGCACCATACCCAATATTACCCGTTAATGACGCGCAATCCACCTTGCGACGAGCATGCCTGATCAGGCACACCCATGGTGGGAGCGGCCAGCCGAACAGATGCGGCCGAGGGAGACACAAGGGAGACGGGCCGGGGATGGACCTCGCCGCGACCATCGTGCTGAACGGGCTCACGCTCGCTGCGCTTTATTTCATCGTCGCGAGCGGCTTCTCGCTGATCTTCGGCCTCATGCGCGTGGTGAACATGGCGCATGGTACGCTCTATCTGGTTGCCGGCTATGTCGGCTACCGCGTCTTCGAGCCGCTCTATGACGCTGACGTCTGGTGGGCATGGTATGCCGGGCTCGCGGCCGGCATTGTCGCGGCGGCGGTGGCCGGCGCCCTGTTGCAATGGGTGCTGCTGTCGTGGATGCAGGGCCAGGAACTGCGCCAGGCACTCGTCACGATCGGCGTCTCGATCATCGTGGCTGACCAGGTGCTGGCGATCTTCGGCGGCACGCCGCGGCAGTTCTTTGCCCCAGACGCGATCTTCGGTTCGACGCGCGTTCCCTTCGTCGGCGGCTACCCGACCTTCCGCCTCGTGCAGATCGGCATCGCGATCGCCGTCGGGATTGCGCTTTGGCTCGTCCTCAATCGCACGCGCCTCGGCATGATGATCCGCGCCGGTGTCGATGACCGCGAGATGCTCGGCGCCTGCGGGGTGAACGTGCCGCGCGTCGGCATCGCGGTGTTCGCGCTGGGCGCGGCGCTCTGCGGCCTCGGCGGCGTGATCGGCTCGACGGCACAGCCGCTCGCGCTTGGCCAGGACGGACGCTTCCTGCTCATCTCGCTCGTCGTCGTCATCGTCGGCGGCATGGGCTCGATCACCGGCACGGCGATCGGCGCGATCCTCGTCGGCCTTGCCGAGCAGATCGGCCAGGCGATGTTTCCGACCTACTCCGTCATCCTCACCTTCGTGATCATGGTGGCGGTGCTCGCGCTCCGGCCGCAGGGGATCCTCGGCCGTGCGTAGCGCTGCCTTCCGCGCGATCGGTGCGCTGCTGCTCGTCGCAGCTCCCTTCCTGCTGCTCGTCGTGCTGCCGCAGAACCAGGCGCTGTTCTGGACGGCCAACGTGCTTGGCAGGGCGATCGTGTTCGGCATCATCGCGCTGTCGCTGAGCTTCCTCGCCACCTATGGCGGGTTCATCTCGCTCGCGCAGATGATGGTGGCGGGCTCGGCCGGCTACGCAGTCGCGATCCTGGTCGATGGTGCGGTGCCGACGATCGTGGGCGGCGTTCCCTATGCACTCGCGATGCCGATCGCGCTCGTCGTCGCCACGCTGATGGGGCTTCTCGTCGGCGCCGTGGCCGTACGCACGCGCGACATCTACCTGCTCATGATCACGCTCGCGGTGGCGATGGGCGTGTTCCGCTTCGTCGAGACCAACATTGCTTGGTTCAACGGCTACGAGGGCATCCGCAATGTCGTGGGGCCGCAGCTGTTCGGCACGGATTTCCGGAATCCGTACGTATTCTATTACGTCTCGCTCGTGGTCGCCGCGCTGCTCTATGGCGGCGTCCTCTACCTCGTGCGGACACCGTTCGGGCTCGTGCTCCAGGGCATCCGCGACAATGACAGGCGTGTCGCTGCACTCGGCTACTCGGTGAAGCTTCACCGCATCGCCGCGTTCGGCGTCGCCGGCTTCATCGCAGGCGCTGGCGGGGTGCTGGCAACGATCTACAACATCGGCATCTCACCCGGCACCATCGGGCTTGGGCCGACGGTGAACGTGCTGATCATGAGCGTGATCGGCGGGCTCGGCCATCCAGCCGGCGCCTTCATCGGCTCGCTGATCTTCACTGTGTTCGACACCTTCGCGGCCAACATCTACGACCGCGACCGCTTCAATACGCTGATCGGCCTCGTGTTCCTGGTGATCGTGCTCGTCTCTCCCGACGGCATGGTCGGTCTTGGCACGCGGCTCCGCAGCCTGCTCGGGGCACGCCGTGCGCCACAGCCCTGAGGAGCGAGGCCCCCGGCACGGTGCCGGACGCGCCACCAACGAAAATCAACACAAAACAGGAGGAACATCATGACGACGACACTCACGCGCCGGCGCGCCCTGCTCGGCACGGCAGGCATTGCAGCGGGGCTGGCAACGCCGCTTGCGGCCCCCGCGATCGCACAAGGAGCGCCCATCCGGCTCGGCGGGTTGACCACGCTCGAAGGCCCCTTCGCAACGGGTGGCCAGGATGCCTTCCGCACCGTTCAAATGGAATTGGAGCGGATCAACTACACGGTCGGCGGCCGCAGGATCGAGTTCATCCGCGAGAGCTCGAACGCACAGGCCGATGTCGCGCTGGCGCGTGCACGCAAGCTGATCGAGCAGGATAACGCCGACATCATCCTCGGGCCCCTCTCGGGTGCAGAGGGCATTGCGCTGCGCGACTATTCGCGCACGCTTACCGGGCGGACGATCGTCAATGGCAGTTCCGGGGCGTCCGACACGACGCTGCGCAACCCTTCGCCGAACTTCTTCCGCTTCTCCACCGATGGTACCCAGTGGATGGCCGGTCTCGGCCGTTACGTGTACGAGACGCTCGGCGTGCGCGAGGTCGCGGTGACCGCCGGTGACTACGCCTTTCCGTACGCTCAGGTGTTCGGCTTCAACATCGAGTTCTGCCGGCTCGGCGGCCGAGTCACGCAATACTGGGCGCCGCTCGGCACGACGGATTTCGGCGCGCAGATCGCACAGATCAACCGCTCCAGCGCCGGCGCGCTCGTAATCGTGCATGGCGGAACCGACGGGCTCGCCTTCATGACGCAGTATGCCCAGGCGGGCGGGCAGAAGCCGCTCATCGCCGGCTCGATCATGGCTGACCAGACGATGCTCGCCGCACGCGGCCCGCATCGGCGCGTGATGGTCGGCATGGTCTCCGGCGGCCCGATCGCGGATGTGATCGACGATCCCGATTGGCGCGAGTTCGTCGAGCGCTACCGCCGCCGTTGGCTGAACGAGGGCGGGTTCCCGTCACCCTCGATCCACGCGGTCAACTACGCCACGAACCTCTGGGGCATCCTGAAGGCGCTGGAGGCCGTCCGCGGCGATCTTTCGAACAACCAGCAGGCGTTCCAGCGCGCGCTCGCCGCCGCCGAGTTCAAGGCGCCCACGGGCGCAAACGTGAAGCTTGACCACAATCGCCAGGCCATCTCCGACATCTTCCTCAATCGCGTCGAGGAGCGGGACGGTCGTGCGCAGGTGGTGGCCTTCGCCCGGGCCAATGCGGTGAACCAGACCCTCGGCCTGCCTGAGGCACAGTTCCTCGCCCTCGGCGCGCCCTCGCGCGACAATGCGGGCTGCGTGCGCCCATCCTGACGGCCTGACCTGTACCAGCGGGGCCGGCGAACGCCGGCCCCGCCCCTTGTCCTGGACCCCATAACCGTGACAGTCCCTGCCCTCAGCCTGCGGAATGTCAGCCGTCGCTTCGGCGCGCTGCAGGCCGTGCGCGATGTCAGCTTCGACGTCATGCCGGGCGAGCGCCGGGCCGTGCTCGGCCCGAACGGGGCGGGCAAGACGACGCTGTTCAATACGATCTGCGGCGACTTCCCGCCGAGCGCAGGCAGCATCAGCCTGTTCGGCCGCGACATCGCCAGCGCAAGCGCGCATGAGCGCACGCGGCTCGGCATCGGCCGCACCTATCAGACATCGCTGCTGTTCAACGGGCTCACGGTCCTCGATAACCTGTTCATCGCCGTGCGCGGATTGATGCCCAACCGTTTCTCATTCCTTCGGCCGCGCCGCGATGACACCGCGATGGCCAAGGCGCGCACCCTCGCTGACCGTTTCGGCCTTGCACCGCTGGTCGCCGAGAAGGTCGTCAATCTAAGCCACGGCCAGCGCCGGCAGCTCGAGATCGGGATGGCGCTTGCCGGCGACCCGAAGCTCCTGATGCTCGACGAGCCGGCGGCCGGGCTTTCACCTGGCGATCGCCCGGGCCTGCTGGCGATGCTGCACGCCCTGCCGCGCAGCGTCACGTTGATCCTGATCGAGCACGATATGGATATCGCGCTTCCCGCTGCGGACATCGTGACGGTGATGAAGGACGGCGAGGTCGTGGTCGAGGCGCCACCCGACAGGATTGAGGACAATCCGATCGTGCAGGCGATCTATCTCGGCAGCGGGCTGGCCGGGGGTGGGCACTGATGCTGTCGGTGACCGACCTTCATGTCCGCTTCGGCGAGGCGCATATCCTGCAGGGCGTAAGCATCGCGGTTGGCCGAACGCCGCTGGCAATCGTCGGGCGCAACGGCATGGGCAAGACCACGCTCTGCCAGGCGATCATGGGCCTGGTGCGGTCGAGCGAGGGCGCGGTGACGCTCGCCGGAACACCGCTGACCGGCAAGCTTCCCTACCAGGTCGCGCGCAGCGGCGTCGCGCTCGTGCCGCAGGGGCGGCGCACCTTCCCTTCGCTCTCGGTGCATGAGCACCTGCTGCTGGTCGCTCGCACGCGGGACGCGGCATGGACCATCGATCGTGTCTACGACACTTTCCCGCGTCTCGCCGAGCGGCGACGCAACGGCGGCACCGAGCTTTCGGGCGGGGAGCAGCAGATGCTCGCGATCGCGCGTGCGCTGCTGATGAACCCGACCCTCGTCATCATGGACGAGCCGAGCGAGGGGCTCGCGCCTGTGATCGTCGACCAACTGATCGGCGTGCTGCGCACGCTCGAGGGCGACGGGATGGGCCTCTTGCTCGTCGAGCAGAACCTCCGGGTCGCAACCGAAGTTGCGTCCGAGGTGTCGATCATGGTGACCGGCAGGATCGCCACGACCCTGCCTGCGCACGTGCTTGCTGCCGATACCGAGATCCAGCGCCGCTACCTGGGCGTCGCGGCTGGCGGACATCACTGAGGAGGAAGGCGATGGCGAAGGTCTATGTCATCGGGACGATGGATACGAAGGGCGAGGAGCTTCGCTTCGCGGCATCATGTGTGCGCCGTGCTGGCGCAGAGCCCGTGCTCGTCGATGTCGGAACGAAAGGCGCAGGCGTGGGGGCGGATGTCACCGCGGCCGAGATCGCCGCCCATCACCCTGACGGCGCTGCCGCCGTGCTCGGCCTCAACGATCGCGGCGTTGCCGTTGCCGGCATGGCGGAGGCGCTGACGCGCTGGCTCGTTGCGCGCACCGATATCGGTGCCGTGCTCGGCCTCGGCGGTTCGGGCAACACTGCACTCGTGACGGCGGCGATGCGCGCGCTGCCCATCGGCGTGCCGAAGCTGATGGTCAGCACCGTCGCGTCGAGCAACGTCGCACCCTATGTCGGGCCGGCCGACATCGCGCTGATGTACTCGGTGGTCGACGTCGCCGGGATCAATGGAATCTCACGTCGCGTGCTCGCAAACGCGGCGCACGCCGCCGCCGGCATGGCAATGAACCACCCGCCCGCGGCAACTGAGGCCGAGAAGCCTGGCATCGGCCTTTCGATGTTCGGCGTCACGACGCCCTGCATCACGATGCTGCGCGAGGTGCTCGAAGGGTCCTACGAGTGCTACGTGTTCCACGCCACGGGTGCCGGCGGGCAGAGCATGGAGAAACTCGCCGATTCGGGCCTCGTGTCGGCGCTGCTCGACATCACCACGACCGAGGTGCCCGATCATCTCTTCGGCGGCGTGTTTCCCTGCACCGAGGACAGGTTCGGCGCAGCGATCCGCACGAAGCTGCCCTATGTCGGCAGCGTGGGTGCCGTCGACATGGTGAATTTCGGTGCCAAGGAGACGGTGCCCGCCCATTACGCGGGCCGGACGCTCTACGTGCACAATCCGCAGGTGACGCTGATGCGTACGACGCCGGAGGAGAACCGCGAGATCGGCGCGTTCATCGTCTCGCGGCTCAACCGCATGGAGGGGAAGGTGCGGTTCCTGCTGCCGCTTGGCGGCGTCTCGGCGATCGATGTGCCGGGCATGCCATTTCATGATCCGGAGGCAGATCGTGCGTTGTTCGACACGATCCGTTCGCACTTCGTCACGACGCCCAATCGCCGGCTGATCGAGGTCGGAGCCGCCGTGAATGACCGCGCCTTCGTCGATGCCACCATCGCCGCCTTCAGGGAGATTGCCTGAGATGCCCCGCTTCACGCGCGCCGTGCTGCTCGAGAGGTTCAATGCCATGGTAGCGCGCCGCGAGCCGATCATCGGCGGCGGCGCGGGAACGGGACTGTCGGCCAGGTGCGAGGAGGCCGGCGGGATCGACCTGATCGTCATCTACAATTCCGGCCGCTATCGCATGGCTGGGCGCGGATCGCTTGCCGGGCTTCTCGCCTACGGCAACGCGAACGAGATCGTGAAGGAGATGGCACGCGAGGTGCTGCCCGTCGTCAAGCGCACGCCAGTGATCGCCGGCGTGAACGGCACCGACCCGTTCGCGATCATGGATCACCTGCTGGATGAGCTGAAGGCGCTGGGCTTCGCCGGGGTGCAGAACTTCCCGACCGTCGGGCTGATCGACGGAACGTTCCGCGCCAATCTCGAGGAGACCGGCATGGGCTTCGGGCACGAGATCGACATGATCCGCCTCGCCAATGCGAAGGACATGCTCACCACGCCCTACGTGTTTAACGCGGATGAGGCAGCCGAGATGGCAAAGGCGGGGGCCGACATCCTCGTGCCGCATCTCGGGCTTACCACGGGCGGAGCGATCGGCGCCCACACCGCACTGAAGCTCGAGGACTGCCCCGCCCTGATCGACGAGTGGGCGGAAGCCGCGCGCCGCGTGCGGCCGGACATCATCGTGCTCTGCCATGGCGGTCCGATCGCGACACCAGAGGATGCGTCCTACATCCTCCGCAACACGAAGAACATCAACGGCTTCTACGGCGCGTCATCGATGGAGCGGCTGCCGACCGAGATCGCGCTCACCGAACAGACGCGCAGCTTCAAGTCCATCAGTTTCTGAAGGAGCCACCATGGCACGCGCCTATGCCTCCACCGTCCTCGACGCGCCGATCGAGACCGTCTGGGCAACGATCCGCGACTTCAACGGGCTGCCGTCATGGCACCCGGCGATCGCGCGGTCGGAGATCGAGGATGGGCTCGATGCAGACGCGGTCGGCTGCATCCGCCGCTTCTGGCTGCAGGATGGCACGATGGTGCGCGAGCGCCTGCTGTCGCTCGATGACCGGATGACGAGCTTCACCTACAATTTCGAAACGCCCGCCTTTCCGGTGAAGAACTACGTCGCGCGCATCCGGCTCATGCCCGTCACGAAGACCGATCAGACCTTCGCCGAGTGGGAAGCGAATTTCGACGAGGCGCCGGAGGACGAGGGCAAGTATGTCGATATCGTCTCGAACGGCGTGTTCCAGGGCGGGTGGGATGCGCTGAAGAAGGCGCTCATCGTCCGCGCCAAACCCGAGGGTGCGAGGCGCTGGGCGGGCTTCCCGCCGAACAAGGTCTGGTGCAGCACGGTGATCGACGCGCCGGCCACGAAGGTGTGGGGCGTGATCCGCGACTTTGCCGGCATGGGCGCGTGGCACGAGGCGATCACGAAGATGCACATGCTTGGCGGCGTCCGCAGCGACAAGGTGTCGGGTACGCGCGACTTCCTTTTCGGCGAGGGGCATCTCAACGAGAAGCTGCTGCATCTCGATGACAGCGAGATGAGCTTCTCCTACTGCATCACCAAGTGCGACATCCCGTGGATGAACTACATCAGTGGGCCGCGGCTCTGGCACGTCACGGACGGCAACCGCTGCTTCGGTGCGTGGACGGGCGACTGGATCGCCGCGCCGCAGGATGACGTTGCCCTGATCCCGCTCGCAACGAACGACGTCTACCTCAAGGCGTTCGACACCGTCGCGGAACGGATTTTCATGAGGGGCTGAGAGAAAGGGGGGCGGCGCCACCACGCCACCCCCCTCACCCTCATTCCGCGGCGATCGGCAGGCGCTCGCGCGCGATCGTCCGCCGCGGGTCCTTCCAGAGCCGCCCGTCGGTCATCACCATCGCGATCTTGTCCTTGTCCGCGAGCAGCGTGACATCGGCCAGCACGTCGCCTTTCACGAGCAGCAGGTCGGCGAGGAAGCCCTCGCGCACCTGGCCGAGTTCGCTCTTCATGCCCATCAGGTCGGCGCCGACACGCGTCGCGCATTGCAGCGCCTCGTTCGGCGTGTAGCCGAAGAAGCGGACGAAGTGGCTGATGTCGCGCGCGTTCTGGCCCTGTGGCGTGAAGGCGAAGCCATAGTCGCCGCCGATCACCACGCGGATGCCGCGCTTGCGCATCTGGTGATAGGTCTCGCAGCTGACGTCGAACGCCTTGTCGAAGCCGCGGGCGATCAGCCAGTCCTTGCTGATGCCGATCTTCTCGTGCTCGTACATCAGGTTGTAGAGCAGGCCGAAGGCCGGGCCGACGAAGTGCTTGTGCTTGTTCCGCTCGAGCATGTCGAGCGCTTCTGCGTCTGACTGGTCGCAGTGGTAGATGCAGTCGACCCCCGCCTCGACGCAACGCTTCACGCTTTCGGCCGACCGCGAGTGCGCCACGAGCATCTTGCCGAACTCATGCCCGACCTCGACGGCGGTGGTGATTTCCGCGCGCGACATCGGTGTGATGGAAGCCTTGGCGTGGGTAACGAAATCATCGCCGGAGACGTTGATCTTGAGGTTGTCCACGCCCTCACGCATGCAGAGGCGCGCGACCTTGCGCATCTCGTCAACGCCGTCGGCGATCAGCGCGAAGCTCTCGCGGTAGAGATGGACCCGCCGCTCGTCACCCAGCCCTGCTGTCGTGGTGATCTCCGGGCTTGCCGCGCGCATGCGTGGGCCGATGAAGTCGCCCGCATTGATGGCGTTGCGCGTGACGACGCCGAGGCGAAGCTTGGCCGAAGCCGCCTCGAACAGGCTGGTGAACCCGTGATCAAGCATCACCCGGGTGTTCTTGATTGTCATGAGCAGGTGCTCCTCGGGCGGAATTTCGCCGAGTTGCGCCGGCTCGCTCACCCCCGTGAAGGTTGGATGACTGTGCCCCTCCACCATGCCCGGCATGAGCGTATGGCCAGTGCCGTCAATCACGTCTGCCCCGATAGCATCGATCGTGCCGAGATCCGTCGCGACCGCGCGGATGCGGTTGCCCTCGACGAGGACATCAGCGGGATACGCGTCGGCGCCGCTGGCGTCGAACACGCGTGCGTTTCGGATCAGAATGCGTCCAGACATGAACTGACCTCCCTTGGTTCCGCGCGTTTTCCTCGCGCGATCCTCCATCTTCCCAAGGAGGGCATCGCGTTTCAACAGTGACGATGCGCTTCGTGCCGGGCAAATGCTGTCGGCGCAGCCGGCGTTGCGGGATGGGATGTGCGCCGTCCCTATGCTCCGTCGGAGAACGCCGTACTGTGCCATGCGCGCCCGGCACCATTGCGCTCGTGCAACACAAGGGAAGCGACAGGTCGACCCATGGGCGATCTGTCGGGCTCCATGTTGGGGAGTAGCGAAAGAAGCCCCGGCCAACCGCACGCGTGATCCGGACGGAGCCTGGCGTTGGCCCTCGCTGCGGTATCCCAACGAGGAGACCTGACGCTCAGTCACGCATGGGCAATGCCGGTCGCGTGCGAAATCGGGTTGCATCGGCGCCGCTGCTGGGCTCGACTTCGCAACGGTGATGTTGCGCAGGAAGACGAAAGGGGCCGACCGCTGCCAGTCCGCCAGATCCTGAAGCTTGGCAATCCCGTGTTGCGTGCCCGTGCTGCTGCGGTGGCTGATCCGCGCTCGCCCGAGATCGCCGCGCTGGTGGCGGATCTGCGCGATACGCTCGAGAGCATCGGCGGCAACGGCATCGCCGCGCCGCAGATCGGCGTCTCCCTCCGTGTGTTCCTTTACGCGATCCCGCGCTCACGCCTGCCCGAGTGCGATGCGTTCCGCCCGGTGCCGTGGTGTGCGCTCGTCAACCCCGAGATCGAGCCGCTCGAAGGCGAGCATCGCCCCATCGGGCTCGAACGCTGCCTCTCCATCCCTGGCCTGCATGGTGCGGTGCCGCGCCACACCGTGATCCGCGTCCGCGCCCCGTCGGCCGATGGCGAGGCGCTCGATTTCGTTGCCCGCGGCTACCACGCTCGGCTGATCCAGCACGAGAACGATCATCTCGACGGAATCCTGTTCCCGATGCGCATGGCCGATCTCGGTACGCTCGGCTTCAACGATCAGGTACCCGAAAAGGCTTTCCACATTCCCGAGCCAGACTGTCCCGACCCCTTTGCCGGAGACGACGAATGAACGCGCGCATGACCTGGGCCCTTTCGGCCGTTCTCAGCCTGAGCCTCGCCACGGCGGCAGCGGCGGAGGAGTTGCGGGCCGGCTTCTCGCTCGATCCCTCGTCGCTTGATCCGCACTTCCACAATTTCTCGCCGAACAACGCCGTCGCCCAGCATTTCTTCGATGGGCTGACCAATTTCGACCGTCAGAACCAGCCTCGTCCCGGCCTCGCCGAGAGCTGGCGCCCGATCGATGACACGACTTGGGAGTTCAAGCTGCGCCCAGGCGTGCGTTTTCACGACGGCGCACCGCTGACGGTCGAGGACATCGCCTTCAGCCTCGCGCGTGCGCCGGCGGTGCCGAACTCGCCATCGTCCTTCGCGATGTTCGTCGCCGGCATGACGGTCGAGAAGGTCGATGACCTGACACTACGGATCATCACCGCAGCACCAAACCCGCTCGTGCCGAACAACCTCGCCAACGTGATGATCGTGCGAAGGGCGAAGGCCGAGGGGGCGGGCACGCCGCAGTTCAACAGTGGCGATGCGCTCGTCGGCACCGGCCCCTACCGGTTCGTCTCGTTCACACCCGGGTCGCAACTGGTGATGGTCAGAAACGAGGCCTACTGGGGCGGCGTGCAGCCCTATACGCGCGTGACCGTCAGCTTCATCCGCAATGCCACCGCCCGCACCGCTGCATTGCTGTCCGAGTCGGTCGATTTCATCGACCAGCCGCCAACCGCAGACATCGGCCGCCTGCGCGCGGATCCGCGTTTCACCGTCACGCAAGGCGTGACGGCGCGGACGATGTACCTGCATCTCGACCAGTTCCGCGACGAGACACCCTTCGTGACCGGCGTGACAGGGCGAAACCCGCTGCGCGATGCGCGCGTGCGCCGCGCGATCAGCATGGCGATCAACCGCCAGGCGATCGTCGATCGCGTAATGGAAGGTGTCGCGGAACCGGCCGCGCAGATCATGCCGCCCTTCGCGTTCGGTGCGAGCCGTACGCTGCAGCCCGTACCGTTCGACCCGGAGGGAGCGCGGCGGCTTCTCGCCGAGGCGGGCTATCCGGATGGCTTCGGGATCACGCTGCATGGCACGAATGATCGCTACGTGAACGATGCCCGAATTGCCCAGGCGATCGCGCAGATGCTGACGCGCGTCGGCATCCGCACCGAAGTCGATACGATGCCCGGCAACGTATTCTTTACCCAGGCGACGACAGGCGGGCCGAACCGCACGCCGCGCTACAGCCTGATCCAGCTCGGCTTCGCCTCTGGCACGGGTGAGAACGGCTCGGCGCTGCGCTCGCTGCTCGGCACGTTCGATCCGGCGCGTGCCATGGGTGCGGCCAATCGAGGCCGGTACAGCAACCCCGTGGTGGATGACCTCGTGCTCGAGGCGCTGCGCACGGTCGATGACACGCGCCGTGCCGCGCTGCTCGAGCGCGCGACCAACATCGCGTTCGGAGAGGATGTCGGCGCGATCGCGTTGCATCACCAGCACGGCGTCTGGGCCGCACGGAAGCCCTACCGGGTTGAGCCACGCAGCTACGAAGGCACGCTGGTGATGGATGTGATCCGCGCTCCCTGACCGTGATGGACCTTCCGGCCGACAGCGCCACGGCCCTGCTCCACGCGTTCCGGCGTGGCACGCTTTCGCCCGTCGAGGCGACGTCAGCAGCGCTTGCCCGCATCCGCGCCTTCGAGCCTGCGGTGAACGCATTCGTGCTGGTCGACGAGGTCGGCGCGATGCAGGCCGCGCGGCAGAGCGAGGAGCGCTGGCGCGCCGGTCGGCCCCTGGGTGTTCTCGATGGCGTTCCGAGCACGATCAAGGACGCGACGCTGACGCGCGGCTGGCCGACACTGCGCGGCAGCCGCACGATCGCGCGTGACCAGCCATGGAATGACGATGCACCCGTCGTCGCGCGCATGCGCGAGGCCGGTGCCGTGCTGCTCGGCAAGACCACGTTGCCGGAGTTCGCCTGGAAGGGCGTGTGCGACAGCGCGCTCACCGGCACCACGCGCAACCCTTGGGATGTGCGCACCACGCCTGGCGGGTCGAGCGGCGGCGCTGCCGTCGCTGCCGCACTCGGCATGGGGTGGCTGCACCAGGGCTCCGACGGCGGGGGCTCGATCAGGATCCCGGCCGGCTTCACCGGCGTCGTCGGCCACAAGCCGTCCTTCGGCCGCGTGCCGCTGTGGCCGCCCACGGTGCAGGGCACGCTGTCGCACACAGGGCCGATCACGCGCACCGTCGCGGATGCCGCACTGATGCTGACGGCGATCGCGAGGCCCGATGCGCGCGACTGGATGGCGCTGCCGCATGACGCGCGTGACTGGCGGATGGGCCTCTCTGACGGGGTGCGCGGCTGGCGGATCGCGGCGAGTGCCACACTTGGCTACGTGCGCGGGCTTGATGACGAGGTCGCTGCCGCCTTCGCCGATGCCGTGTCCGCGTTCGAGGCGCTGGGTGCGACGGTCGAGGGGGTCGCCCCTGGTTTTGCCGACCCGCACGACGCCTTCCGCATCCTCTGGTACGCGGGTGCTGCGCAGAACCTCAGGCCCATGGCGCCGGACCTGCGCGCCCTCGTCGATCCTGGCCTGCGCGAGATTGCCGAGGAGGCTGAGCGCTTCTCGGCTTCCGACCTGATCGAGGCCGGCATGGTGCGTGCGCGCATGGGCGTTTCGATGAAGGCGCTGCATGAGCGGTACGACGTGCTGCTGACGCCGACGCTGCCCATCCCCGCCTTCATGGCCGGGCAGGAGGTGCCAGACCCCGCGCGCCAGACGCGCTGGACGGAATGGTCGCCCTATTGTTTCCCGTTCAACATGACGATGCAGCCGGCGATCAGCGTTCCCTGCGGCCTCACGCGGGCGGGATTGCCGATCGGGCTGCAGATCGTCGGGCCGGCGCATGACGACGCGCTCGTGCTCCGCGCCGCCGCCGCGTTCGAGGCGGCGCGGCCCTTCGCGCGGATCGACGCCCCTCGCGGCAGCGCAGCTTAGCCCCGCGCGGCCTGTGCGGCGAGAAGCTCGGCGATGCGCGCGTTGGTGCCGTTGATGTCTGGCATCCTCTCGCCCGCGGCGATGCGCGCGAGCGTCGTCTTCTCCGCCTCCTGCATGCCGATGGCGCGTTCCGCCGCCTCGGTGATCTCGGCGGCCTTCAGCACGAGAACGCCGTTCTCGTCCGCCAGGACGGCATCGCCGGGCTCAACCGCAACGCCGCCGCAGGAGATGGGCACGCAGAACTCGCCATGCGTGAATTGCCGCTTGCCCGTCACTGCGGAGAGGCCGCGCGCCCAGACCGGAACGCCATAGTCGCGCAACTCGCCGATGTCGGTTGCCATGCCGTCGATGATGATGCCGGCGCATCCAGCCTCGCGCGCGGCGAAGGCGACGCCGCCGCCGCAGGAGGCGTGGCGCATGTCGCCGGCACGGTCCATCACCAGGACATCGCCAGGGCGGAGCTTGCCGAGTGCGTAGTGGACGATCGTCGTATCGGAGCCGTGGCAGCGGATGGTCACGGCCGTGCCGGCGATGCGCCGATCGGGCAGCAGGCCGCGGATTTCCGGCGCCATGAAGCCGGTGTGGCGGAAATGGCCGATCGTTGCCGGTTCGGCGCGACGGAGCAGGTCGAGCAGGGCAGGCGGCACCGGTGCTGGCAGGTCATTGATGGTGAACATCGGCAGGGGTCCTCGATTGCGGGCGCAGCGCGACAAGGATCGTAGTCCGCAAAAGGTCGCTGCACATCAGCGATCGCAGCGGCGTTGCGTTCGCGCCGGGAGCCGTTACGATCAGCGTACGCAGCGGAACGACCTGGAGGACGATGCGATGGCACTCGCGATCACGCCGCTCACGCCATCCGGTTTCGGTGCCGAGGTGACCGGCATCGATCCGACGCTTCAGCTCGACGAGGAAACGTTCCGTGCCGTCGAGCAGGCGTGGCACGATCATGCTGTGCTGGTGTTCCGCGATCTTGCGATGACGCCGGAGCAGCAGATCGCGTTCACGCGGAGGCTCGGCCCGCTGCACATCATGGTGCCGCTTCAATACAATCTCGATGGTCACCCGGAGATCTTCGTCGTCGGCAATGCCGAGGAGGGGGGCAAGGCCGTCGGCATGCGCCGCGCCGGGATGGGGTTCCATAGCGATGGCGAGGACAAGGCCATCCCGAATGCCGGGTCGTTCCTCGCCGCAGTGCAGGTTCCGCCCGAGGGAGGCGACACCATCTTCGCAGACACGCGGGCAGCGTGGCATGCCCTACCGCGCGAGACGAAGGCGCGGCTGGCGGGGCGCCGTGCGCGGTTCAGCAGGATCACGCTGCACCACGTCCACTATCCGCACCTGCCGGCATTGACGGATGAGCAGAAGCGCGACCGCCCTGATGTGTGGCACCCGATCGCGCGGCTGCACCCGCGCAACAGTCGTGTGGCCCTCTATATCGGGCGATGGGCTGTCGAGATCGAGGGTATGGCGGAGGCGGAGGGAACAGCGCTGATCGCCGAGCTCTGCGATGTCGCGCACCGGCCAGAGTTCCTCTATCGCCACAGCTGGCGGCCCGGCGATGCCGTGCTGTGGGACAATCGCTGCACGCAGCATTGTGCCACGTCGTTCGACGAGGAGCGCTACACGCGGCGCATGCATCGCACGACGCTGGAGGGCGAGGCGCCGGTGCTCGCCTCCGTTGCCGCGGCGGTCGCTGCTTGATGGAGATCCTTCACCCGCCGGCGCCGGGCGAGAAGCGCCCCTTCAGTCGCGCGGTGAAGGCAGCCGGCATGGTGTGGGTGTCGGGCCACTCGGCACCGCATGACCCCGCGCACGGCATCCATCGTGGTGCGACGCCGGGCGAGGAGGTCGACAATGCGCTCGCCTTCGTCGCCGCGATCCTCGCCGAGGCAGGCAGCGGGCTCGACCGCGTGGTGCAGGTGACGATGCTGATCAGCGACAGGGCGGACTATGATGCCTGCAACGTGGCCTATGTGAAGCACTTCCCCGGCGGCCTGCCGGCACGCCACACTGCGCTGTTTGGCGTGCCGACAGAGGCGCGCGTCGGCTTCGCCTGCGTTGCGTTGGCGGACTGAACCTTCGGCCGATCAGTGGAACACGCGGCCTGAATCGATCACCACCGTTTGTCCCGTCATCGTCTCGGTGCGACACATCGCGACGACCATTCCGGCGCAATCATCCTTGTCGGCTGGCTTCTTGAGCAGCGAGGCTGACGCTGAGGCCTCGACCAGCTCAGGCCTGAGATTGGCCGTCGCGCGCGTGCCTTCGAGCAGCCCGGGGGCGACGCAATTGACGAGCGTATGGGGTGCCATCGCCACCGCCATGCAGCGCGTGAGATGAATCAGCCCTGCCTTCGATACGGCATAGGCGATCGACGAGCCTGATGGCCCGAGCCCGGCGACGGAGGCGATGTTGACGATGCGCCCACGCCCTTGCGCCTTCATCACGGGTGCAGCCGCCTTCATCAGCCGCATCGGGCCGGTGAGGTTGATGTCCATGATCTTCCCCCACTCCTCCATCGTCATCGCATCGAGGTCGGGGAAAGGGATCGAGATGTTGTAGGCGGCGTCGTTGACGAGGATGTCGAGCCGCCCGAAGCGGCGCACGACGTCATCCACGAGCGTGGCGACGGCTGCGGCATCCGTCAGATCGCAGCCGAAGGCAGCGGCGTTCACCTGGTGCCGGGCGGCGATGTCGCGTGCCACACCCTCTGCCTGTTCGCGGCTCCGCGCATACACGACCGCGACATGCACCCCCTCGCGCGCGAGGGCGTGGCAGATGCGCTGGCCGAGCCCGCCATTGCCGCCCGTGACGAGGGCGACGGCACCGGAAAGTTCCATGGCGTATGCTCCTGCTGGTGTTCGCGTTCAGCCGGTGATCGCCGCGACAACGCGCGCGGCATAGGTGGGGAACGCGTCAGGGTCGAGCCAGCGCGTGACGGAAACGATCTCGTGGTCAGGATCGATCCACGTCGTATTGCCGCCGGCACCGCGGGCGAAGACGCTGCGTGCGGAAGCGGCGGGTGCGGCCGCCCGCGCGGTGTTGAGCCACCAGAGGAGCCCATATTCCGGCTTCAACGGGCAGGGTGCGGCGATCGCCTCGATCCACGCGGCCGGGATCAGCTGCCGGCCGTCCCAGGTGCCGCGCTGGAGCACGAGCTGGCCCAGCAGCGCCTGGTCGTCGGCGCCGATGAACACGCCGCCGCCCCAGTGGCCACCGCCCGGAACCGACGGCATCTCCGTGCCGTCGATGGTGACCAGCGCCGTGTCGTAGGCGTGCCAGGACCATCCGGTGCTCGCGCCGATCGGGTCCATGATGCGCGCGCGGAACACTTCTGGCAGCGGCGTGCGGAACAGGTGCAGCAGTGCCAGCGACAATGCATTCACCCGCACATCATTATACTCCCAGAACGTTCCCGGGTCGCGCAGCGGGCGTGCCTCGCCCTTGCGGGCCTTGCCCTCGCGGAGGAGATCGCGGTTGCGGTCGATCAGGTCCGACTTGCCCCAGAGCGTGCCTTCCCACTCCGAGGTGAGGGTGAGCAACTGTCGCCAGGTGACGATGCCGTTGCGCGGGCCGGCGAAGTGGGGGCTCGCGACGCGGGCCGAGACCGGCTCGTCGAGCGAGGCGATCAGCCCGTCATGCTGCGCGAGGCCGGCGAGCAGCGAGAGGTATGACTTCGCTACCGAGAAGGTCATGTCGGCGCGCGTCGTGTCGCCCCAGGCAGCGATGCGCTTGCCGCGATGCATCACCACGCCCGCCGGGCCGCCGCGCGGTGCGACGGGGCCAATGATCGCGTTGTCGGGCGGCGGCTCGAAATAGCCGCTGTCGAGATGCGCGCGGAGGTCGCGCGGCCAGCCGATTTCGTTGGCTGCGGCAAAGGCCGCGGCGGTCGCAATGGCGGCAGCGAGCGTCGGAGACGAGGGAGAGGTCGTTGCCATCATGCGGCGATAGCAGACATCGCCGCACCTGGCCACGGCGCGATGCAGGGGGCAGACCAGATCCGGGCGCGGCTGATCGTCAGCCGCGCCCGGTCCTCAAGGGGTCAATTTCAGGCGAGGTCGAAGCGGTCGAGATTCATCACCTTCGTCCACGCGGCGACGAAGTCGTGCACGAACTTCTTGTGCGAGTCGCTGCAGGCATAGACCTCGGCGAGCGAACGCAGCACCGAGTTCGACCCGAAGACGAGATCGACGCGCGTGCCCGTCCACTTCAGCTCGCCCGTGGTGCGATCGCGGCCCTCGAAAACGCCCTCGGTGCCGGCGGGCTTCCACACCGTTGCCATGTCGAGCAGGTTCACGAAGAAGTCGTTGCTCAGCGTGTCGGCCTTCTTGGTGAACACGCCGTGCGCGCCGCCGCCCACGTTGGTGCCGAGCATCCGCATGCCGCCGACGAGCACCGTCATTTCCGGGGCCGTCAGCGTCATCAGCTGCGCCTTGTCGACGAGCAGCTCCTCGGCCGAGATCGTGTAGTCGGTCTTGAGGTAGTTGCGGAACCCGTCGGCGAACGGCTCGAGGACCGAGAAGCTCTCCGTGTCCGTCTGCTCCTGCGACGCATCGGTCCGGCCAGGCGTGAAGGGAACCGCGACGTCAACGCCGGCATTCTTCGCCGCACGCTCGACCGCCGCCGTGCCGCCGAGCACGATCAGGTCGGCGAGCGAGACCTGCTTGCCGCCGGCAGCGGAGGCATTGAACGCCGATCGGATGCCCTCGAGAACGCCGAGCACCTTCGCGAGCTGGGCAGGCTGGTTCACCTCCCAGTCCTTCTGCGGTGCGAGGCGGATGCGGGCCCCATTGGCGCCACCGCGCTTGTCCGAGCCGCGATACGTTGCGGCAGAGGCCCACGCCGTCGTCACCAGCTCTGAGAGCGAGAGGCCGGAGGCGAGCAGCTTGCCCTTCAGCGACGCGATGTCGGCGGCGTCGATGACCGGGTGCGTCACCGGCGGGATCGGGTCCTGCCAGATCAGCTCTTCCTTCGGCACGAGCGAGCCGAGGTAGCGCACGCGCGGGCCCATGTCGCGGTGGGTCAGCTTGAACCAGGCGCGCGCGAAGGCATCGGCGAACTGGTCGGGATTCTGGTGGAAGCGGCGCGAGATCGGCTCGTAGATCGGGTCCATCCGCATCGCCATGTCGGCAGTCGTCATCATCGGCGCGTGGCGCTTCGTCGGGTCATGCGCATCGGGCACGAGCGTTGCTGCCGCAGGATCGGTCGGGATCCACTGCGAGGCTCCGGCGGGGCTCTTGGTCAGCTTCCATTCGAAGCCGAACAGCGTATCGAAGTAGCTGTTGTCCCAGGTCGTCGGCGTCGGCGTCCACGCGCCCTCGATGCCGGAGGTGATGGCATGCGCGCCAACCCCGGTGCCGAAGCTGTTGCGCCAGCCGAGGCCCTGCTCCTCGATCGCGGCACCCTCGGGCTCGCGCCCGACATGCTCGGTCGGGCCAGCGCCGTGGCACTTGCCGAAGGTGTGGCCGCCGGCGACGAGGGCGACGGTCTCCTCGTCGTTCATCGCCATGCGCGCGAAGGTCTCGCGGATGTCGCGGCCGGAGGCGAGCGGGTCGGGGTTGCCGTTCGGACCTTCGGGGTTGACGTAGATGAGGCCCATCTGCACGGCGGCGAGCGGGTTCTCGAGCTGCCGGTCACCGGCATAGCGCGCATCGCCGAGCCAGGTGGTCTCCGACCCCCAGTAGATGTCCTCCTCCGGCTCCCAGATGTCGACGCGGCCGCCGCCGAAGCCGAAGGGCTTCAGGCCCATCGATTCGATCGCGCAATTGCCGGTGAGGATGAACAGGTCGGCCCAGGAGAGCTTCGCGCCGTATTTCTGTTTCACCGGCCACAGCAGGCGGCGCGCCTTGTCGAGGTTGCCGTTGTCGGGCCAGCTGTTCTCGGGCGCGAAGCGGTGCGCGCCGGTCGAGGCGCCGCCGCGGCCATCGCCGGTGCGGTAGGTGCCGGCGGCATGCCACGCCATGCGGATGAAGAACGGCCCGTAATGACCGTAGTCAGCCGGCCACCACGGCTGCGACATGGTCATCAGCGCAAAGATGTCCCGCTTCACCGCCTCGAGGTCGAGCGTCTTGAACGCCTCGGCGTACGCGAACCCCTTGTCCATGGGGTTGGACAGCGCCGAGTGCTGGTGGAGGATCCTGAGATTGAGCTGGTTCGGCCACCAGTCGCGGATCGACCTGCCACCGAAGGTCGCGTGCTTGGGAGCACCATGCATCACCGGGCACTTGCCGGCACCCTGGCCACCTAATCCGTCCATCTCTCGCTCTCCGTTCCTGGCTGTCTTGACCGATCGTCTCAGTGCGTTCCGACCGCGACGCTTCTCTCCGGCGAATCGGTTAACTGTTCGCCGCAAGGTTGTGTTTGGGCACAGCAAGCGTTGGCCCTCCGGGCGTTTCCGGTTGGGCGCTTCACCCCGTTCTCACTCCACCGATCGGGTAATGTTCTGTCGGGTCGTACGTTAGCGGGTTTCCGATGATGAATGGAAGCGTGGCACGCTAACGAATGTGATAGATGACATCTATCAAGCCTGGGTGGCCGACCTGGCCATCCACGCGTCCGGGTAGGTCCGATCCATGAACCTGAGAGACCTGCGCTACATCCTCGCCATCGCGGAGCACAGGCATTTTGGCCGCGCTGCTGAGGCCTCCGGCATCAGCCAGCCGACGCTCTCGGTGCAGCTGCGCAAGCTCGAGGAGCTGCTGGGTGTCGCGCTGTTCGAGCGCAGCAGCAAGGCCGTGGTGCCGACCGCCGCCTGCGAGCGGCTGATCGGCCATGTCCGCGCTGCCGTGGCGGAGGCTGACGCGATCCTCTCCGTTGCACTCACGCTGCGCGACCCGCTGGCCGGGCGCTTCCGGCTTGGCATCATCCCGACGCTCGCACCCTATCTGCTCCCGCTGGTGTTCGCGCCGCTGCGCGAGGCGCTGCCCGCGCTCGAGGTCGAGCCGTGGGAGGACCAGACGTCAGCCATCGTCGACCGGCTGCGGGCGCATGAACTCGATGCCGCACTTCTCGCCACCGATCTCGACGGGCCCGACCTCGCGAGCCGGCCGCTCTTCGCCGAGCCGTTCCTTGCGGCCCTGCCGCCGGAGCATCCGCTTGCCGCCCGCGCCGTCGTGGAGGAGGGCGAGCTTGCGCGCGACATCCTCGTGCTGGCCGAGGGGCATTGCCTGCGCGACCAGACGCTCGCCGCCTGTGGGCAGAGCGGGGCGCTCGGCGGCACGCTGCGCGCCGCGTCCCTCTCGACGCTGCTGAACATGGTGGCCGCCGGCTACGGCACGACGCTGATCCCCGGGCTCGCTGCCGGTGCGGCGCAGGATGCCGGCATCGTGCTGCGCCCGCTCGCCGCGCAGGCGGGGCGGACGGTGCGCATCGTGTGGCGCGCGCGCTTTCCTCGCCGCGGTGCCGTGGATGCGGTGGGCGACGTGATCGCCGCGCGCCTGCGCGGGTTTGCGACCGGCGGCGCGACGGGGGCGGTTTGAGCGCGCGCGGCAGCTACTTGATCGCGATTGCAGCCGCGGCGGCGGGCGCGAGTTCGGCGGTTGGCGCGATCGTTCCGTGGTTGGCCAGCATGTACGCGCTGATCGCCCACTTGTCCTCGTCGCTGAGCTTCGTCGGGTCGTCGAAGGGCATCATCATCTGGTTGTATTCGAACAGGCCCATCGCGTTCTCGAAGCGCGCGATCTTCGCTCCCTGGCCCCAGATCGGTGTCTGATAGCCCGCACCCGCGCGGCCATCGTCGCCATGGCAGGCAGCGCAGTAATCGGCGAACAGCCGCGCACCATGGCCGACCTGTTGGCTGCGCGGCGCATCGGCCGATGCGAGGGAGACGAAGGCGACAGTGACGCCGGCGAGAGCGGCAAATACAAGCGAACGCATCGTGGCAGCATGCTCCGGGTTGGTTCAGCGGGAGGGAGCGGCCGGCCCCCGAACGCAGGGGCCGGCACCTGGAGGCAGGGTCGTCTCAGACCACCTCGACCCTGAATTTCGGGATGGCCCAGTTCGCCATGCCGAGCGTGTTGAGCGGCACCTTCTCCGGCTGCTGCGTCCCGGCAGTGTCGGTCGCGCGCGTCTCGATCACGTGCTGGCCCGCCGTCGCGTTCCACGGCACGTCGAACCTGACCCAGGTGTACTTGCCGAGATTGGGAGGCCTGATCGCCGCCTGCTGCCAGGCGCCGCCGTCGATCCGCACCTCGACGTTCCGCACGCCGTGCTGCGGCGCCCAGGCATAGCCGCGCAGCGTCTGCTGCCCGGCCGAGAGGCGCGGGACCTGGCCACGCTGCAGCGGGTAGTTCGCCGGCACCGACGGCGACTTCTCGAGCACAAGCGGCACGGTGATGAAGGATTTCGGCGGCATCCAGGTGACCATGGGCCCCTTGATGTCGTCCGCCGTCACGCCGATGAACTCGTCATCGGCGCTGAACTCGGGCCGCGCGTAGCTGGGCCCGATATAGACCTCGCCTCGCGTGTTCAGCCGCGCCCAGACGCGCTTGTCGGTGACGCGGATCTCGGTGAGCCACTTGATCGAGGCGGTGCCGCCCCAGCCGGGCACGACCATGCGCACCGGTGCGCCGTGATCGGGGATCAGCGGGTTGCCGTTCATCGCGAAGCAGACGCCCATGTCGTGCTGCAGCGAAGCGACGTCGCTGTAGGGCATCGGCCTGCCCATGTCATTGCCGTCGACGCCCGACCAGAACAGCACCGTGCGTGCGCCTGGCTTGATACCGACGCGGGCGAAGATCTCGCTCATCGGGACGTACTGCCACTCGGCCTGGCCGACGGCACCGAGCACCCAGTTGCCGCCGGCAACCTCCTGCCCGGTCAGCCCGTCCTGCTCCCAGAACAGCGTGCGCCCGTTGCCGTGGCATTCCATCGTCGCGATGATCGTGCGCGACGGCATGGCGAGCAGGTCGTTGTACGAAAGGTCGACCGGCCGCTCGACGGAGGTGCCGTGGATGCGCAGCTTCCAGTTCTCGCGCGCAAGCACGGGGCGCTGTTCGACCGTCGGTGTCGGGTAGTGGTTGCGGACGTAGAATTCCTCAACCGGCGTCATGAACGTTTTGAAGTTCCAGTAATTGCCGGAACGAACCGTCGCGCCGATGTTCAAGACGCGGCTGTCGTCCTTCAGGATCGCCCTCCGCGGGGCTGGCGCCGGCTGCGCCGGTGCCTGTGCCGGTGCCTGTGCCGGGGCCTGCGCCAGGGCCTGGGTCGACCCGGTCCCGATCGCCGCCGCCGCCCCGAACGCCGCCGCCGAGACGAACAGCGATCGCCGCTGCGTGTTGGTGCCGTCCTTCAGGACGGTCTGGGCGATCTGGTCCGCTTCCGCACGCTGTTTTCGTTCCGACATCCGTCATCCTCCCCATCTTGCCCGGCCATCCGGGATGCGGACGGGAGATGAGCAACCTCCGTGCCGCGGCCCACGGGGCCGAACGAGTTGGACTATCAATGCGTTGCGCCAGACCGACAGCACCGCATGTCCGGATTTCCGGACGGCGGTCCATGGGTCAGTCCGAGATTTCGGATTGACTGGACCCTGTGCGCAGCGCGAAGCGGCGCACCTTCTCGAACATGGTCGAGCGCGAGACGTCGAGCCGTTCCGCCGCGCGCGCCACGTCGCCGTTGCAGGCGGCGAGTGCCGCGGCGATCGCGCGGCGCTCCGCCGCATCGCGCGCCGCGGCCAGAGTCCCTCCCCCATCGGCTTCGGGTGCGGCCAGGGCGCGCTCGGGGAACAGGTCGGCCGCGCCGATCCAGTCGCCATCGGCCAGGGCGACGGCCCGCTCCATCCGATTGCGCAACTCGCGGATGTTGCCGGGGAAGGCGTATGCCAGCAGCGCCGCCTCGGCGACACTCGTCAAGCCACGGCGTGGCCTGCCGAACGCGGCGGCGAATTCACCGAGGAAGCGGCGGGCGAGCGGCAGCACGTCCTCGCCTCTCGCCCTGAGCGGCGGCATCGCGACATGGATGACCGCCAGGCGGAAGAAGAGATCGGCGCGGAACAGGCCGGCCGCGACCCTTGCCTCGAGATCGGCATTCGTCGCGGCAACGATCCGTGCACGGAACGGCAGGTCGCTGCTGCCGCCGACGCGGCGGAAGCTCCGTTCCTGCAGCAGCCGCAGCAGCTTCGCCTGAAGTGCCAACGGCAGTTCGGCGACCTCGTCGAGAAACAGCATGCCAGCGCCAGCGCGGAACGCCAGCCCGTCATGCCGTGCGGCAGCGCCTGTGAAGGCGCCGCGCTCATGGCCGAAGATCTCGCTCTCCAGAAGGTCAGGCGGGATCGCGGCGCAGTTGACCGCGATGAACGGCGCTTCCGCGTGCGGTCCCTCCGCGTGCAACAGGCGTGCGGCAACCTCCTTGCCCGATCCGCTCGGGCCGGTGATGAGCACGGTCGAGGCGATCGGCGCGATGCGGCGCAGCAGTCGCTCGACCGCAGCGATCGACGGCGATGTGCCGAGGACAAGCCCGCCGCAGCGCTGCCAGCGTGGCGCGAGCAGCGCCTCAAGTCGTTCTAAAAGCGTATCTATATCGAAAGGCTTGGTCAGGTAGTCGGCGGCACCGGCCCGCATCAGCCGCACGGCCTGCGCGACGTCGCCGAAACCGGTGACGAACAGCATCGGCACCTGGCCGCATTGCTGCGCGAGCGCGCGATGGATGTCCTCGCCCGACATGTCGGGCAGCCTGATGTCGCAGATCACCGCGTCAGGGGGGCGCATGCCGAGCGCGCCGATCGCCTCAGCGCCGGTGCGAAACCATTGCGTGCGGTAGCCCTCGACCGCCAGCCAGTCGACCACGGATTGGCCCATCACCGGGTCATCCTCGATCAGCGCGACCAGGGGGGCTGTGTCAGGCTGCGTCGGCAAGGCGGCGTTCCGCGGCATCTGGAATCCTCACGGTGATCGCCGCGCCCGGTGGACCGGCAATGGTGATGGTGGCGCCCAGTTCGGCTGTCAGCCGCGCCACGGTCCAGAGGCCGAGGCCATTTGTCGGCAGCTGGCGACCGGCCGCAGCACCTGTGAGCAGCACCTCTGCCGCTGCCGGCAGCCCGGGCCCGTCATCGGCAACGGTGAGGATGAGCGCGCCAGCCTCGGTGACGGCATGAAAGCGCAGCGTGCCCTGCGGGGGCGATGCAGCGCAGGCGTTGAGCAGGAGATTGAGCGCGATCTGGCGCACCGCCTGCGCCGGGATCGCGGGGGTCGATGCGAGATCCTGCCGCCAGGCGAGAACCAGGTCGCGGCGCCGCGCCTCGCTTTCGATCAGGTAGCGGAGATCGTCGATGTCGCCGGGCGCGAGGGGGCGGTCATCCACCTCGCCGCGCCACAGCATCAGCGAGGCACGGACCACGTTGTGGATGCCGGTCAGCCCCCGTTCGAGCAGGGCCGCCGCGCGGGCGCGGTGCACCGGATCGGCGCCGTGGCGTTCGATCATGCGGACGGCGTTGAACAGGCCGCCGAGCGGGTTGTTGACCTCATGCGCCATGGCCGAGGCGTAGCGGCCGACCAGGGCGCGGCGTTCCTGCTCGGCAAGGCGCTTCAGCAGTGCCTCGCGCTCGGTGATCGCCGCTGCAGCGGCGTTGTAGCGGCGGTAGGCACGGCCCTCATCCGTATCCTCGGGCGGCAGCTCCGCCTCGGGAATGGGATCGAGCCGCCCCTCACTGGCTTGCGCGAGCCGGTCCGACAGGCGGAGCACCGGGCGCAGCATCCGCTGCACCAGGAGCCAGCCGAGTGCCGCGAGCAGGATGGTCAGCGCCGCGTTGAGGCCGACCAGCGCGGCAAGTGCCGCGCGCCGTTCCGCCGCCAGCGCGGTGACGTCGATCTCGGCGGCGATCCTGCCGATCGCCACGCCGGCCTCGACCATCGCCCGATGGATCCACACCGTGCCGTGCGCGGTATCGAGCTGCGTCGGGTCGCCATCTGGGTGGGAGGCGGGCGGGGCCGGAGAGCCGAGCGGGTGGGGCAGAGGATCGGAGGCTGCGAGCACCGTGTCGTCGGGCAGCACGACGAGCACGCGCAGCGCCGCGACGCCGGAGTAGCGCGTGCGCGAGCGGTCGAGCGCATCGAATGCTTCCCACGGATCGCGGCGGATCAGCGCCGGCTGGAGCGCGGTCGAGAGCCCATCGAGATAGGCGCCGCCGAGCTCGGTGAAATGCGCTGCCTGCGTCGCCTCGATCCGCAGCAGCACGAGCTTGGAGATCGCCGCGGCGACACCGATCATCAGCGCCGCGACGAGCAGCGGCACCTTGATGGCAAGCGGCCAGCGCATCCTCCGCCGCGCGCTCATCCTGCCTCCCTCACCTGGCGCCAGAGCGCCGCGATGCTGTCGAATTGCGATGGGGCGACCGGGGCGAACCCATCAAGGCGGAGTGTGGCGAGGATCTCCTGCCCGATCGTGCTTCTGTCCATCCCGAGGAATGCTGCCTTGGTTGCGGCGATGATCGAGGGCTCGGTCTGGCGGGAGGCGGCGATGGGCGGGAAGCCCATCGGCTCCGAGGTTCGCAGGATGCGCGTCGCCCTGACCAGAGCCGGCTCGAGCTCGGCCATCACGTCCCACACATAGCCATCGACCGATCCGGACTGGGCGAGGCCCGAGGCGACGGCCCGGATGACGTTGCGATGGCCGTAGGTGAAGAAGCTGCGTGCGAAGAACCCGGCGGCCGTCTCTCCCCTGGCGGCCAGCGCGGCGCTCGTGACCAGGAACCCGGAATTGCTGTCGGGGTCCGAGAAGGCGTGGATGTCGCCGCTGAGGTCGGCGAGGCTCTCGGCCCGCCTGTCGCGGCGAACGATCACGTAGGAGCGGTAGAGCGACGCGCCGCGATAGAGCGGTGCCGCCACGAGGCTCAGCGCCTCGCGGTGCTGCACGAAGGGAAAGCCGCAGATCCAGGCGGCGTCGAGCTGGCCGGCAATGAGCAGCGCGCTGATCTCGCGATAGGTGCGGCGCTTGACGACCTGCACCGTCCTGCCGAGGCGGCGGGAGAGATAGGCCTCGATCTGGCGCACGAGCACGATGTCGCTGTCGAGGAAAACTGGGGTGAGCCCGAGCGTGATGGGCCGTGCTGCCCTGGCGCTGCCCGACCAGCCTGAGGCCAGGGCAAGCGCGGGGGAAGCGGCCATGAGGGCACGACGGGTCGTCCACGTTGGCGTCGCGTGCGCCCCTTCCATCATCCTACCGCTCATCGCCGGGCGGTGCATCGTCGCCGCGCGCAAGACGGCGCAGTACGTGCTTCTGCACCTTGCCGGTGGAGGTTCGCGGCACGGTGGTGAACACCACCCGCCGCGGTGCCTTGTAGTGGGCGATCGCCCCGCGCACGAAGGCGATCAGCTCGTCCTCCGTCGCGCCGGCACCTGGCTTGAGCTCGACGAAGGCGCACGGGCTCTCGCCCCAGCGCTCGTCCGGCATCGCCACGACCGCGGCGACGGCAACCGAGGCGTGGCGGTAGAGCGCGTCCTCCACCTCGATCGATGAGATGTTTTCCCCGCCGGAGATGATGATGTCCTTCGCACGGTCCTTCAGCTGGATGTAGCTGTCGGGATGCATCACGCCGAGGTCGCCGGTATGGAACCAGCCACCGGCGAAGGCCGCCTCGGTCGCTGCCTCGTCCTTGAGATAGCCCTTCATCACCACGTTGCCGCGCATCAGCACCTCGCCGATCGTTTCGCCATCGGCCGGCATAGGCAGGAGCGTTTCCGGATCGGCGACCGTCAGCCCCTCGAGCGCCTGGTAGCGCACGCCCTGTCGCGCCATCTTCCGCGCGCGATCCTCCGCCGGCAGCGCATCCCACGCCTCGTTCCACTCGTTGACGACGGCAGGGCCGTACACCTCCGTCAGCCCATACACGTGGCAGACGCGGAACCCCGCTTCTGCCATGGCAGCGAGCACGGCTTCCGGCGGCGGGGCGGCGGCCGTGAGGAATGTGGGCGTGTTCTCAAGGCGCGGCCGTTCCGCAACGGGAACGTCGAGCAGCGTCGCCATCACGATCGGCGCGCCGCAGAGATGCGTCACGCCATGCGCGGCAATCAGCCGCCACATCTCGGGCCCCCGCACGTGCCGCAGGCATACATGCGTGCCGGCCAGCGCGGTGATGGTCCACGGAAAGCACCAGCCGTTGCAGTGGAACATCGGCAGCGTCCAGAGATACACGGGATGCCGCGCGATATCGCCCGCCGTGACGTTGCCGAGTGCCAGCAGATGCGCGCCGCGATGGTGGTACACGACACCCTTCGGCCGGCCCGTCGTGCCACTCGTGTAGTTGAGGGCGATCGCGTCCCACTCATCCTCCGGCCTCAGCCAGGCCCAGCCGGGATCGCCGCCAGCAAGCAGCGCCTCGTAAGCGATTCCCCCAAGCGTCTCGCCGCGCGCGGTTTCCGGGCAGGGCGGATCGTCCACCTCGATGATCAGCGGTCGCGCGGCGCAGTGACCGAGGGCTGCGCGCAGCAGCGGAATGAACTCGCGATCGACGAGGATGGCCCGCGCCTCGCCGTGGTCGAGGATGAAGCCGATGGTCGCTGCATCCAGCCGGGTGTTGATGGCGTTGAGCACGGCACGTGCCATCGGTACGCCGAAATGCGCCTCGAGCATCGCCGGGCCGTTCGGCAGCAGCGCGGCAACCGTGTCGCCGCGGCCGATGCCGTTGCCGTCGAGTGCAGAGGCAAGCCGCACTGCGCGGTCACGGAAGGCGCGGTAGCTCGTCGTTCCGCCTGCGTGCAGGATGGCAGGACGGTCGGGGAAGACGGACGCCGCGCGCGCCAGGAACGGCAGCGGCGAGAGCGGGACGAAATTCGCCGCATTCCGCTCCATCCCGGCATCGTACTTGCCCTGTCGCGAGGCCCCCCCCACCGTCAACGGTCCTCCCACACGGGCGGGCGCTTGGCGAGGAATGCGCCGATGCCCTCGCCCGCGTCGCGCGTCATCAGGTTCTCGACCATCACGCAGGCGGCGTCGCGATACGCCTCGCTGAGATCACGGCCGAGCTGGCGGTGGAACGACGCCTTGCCAAGGCGCACGGCGACGGCAGAACGGGCGGCGATGCGCGCGGCAAGCGCGAGCGCATCATCGCGCGCCGCCCCCGCCACGACGACGCGGTTGACGAGGCCGATGCGATGCGCCTCGGCAGCGTCGATCACGTCTCCTGTCAGCAGCATCTCCATCGCTGCCTTGCGCGGCACGGCGCGGGAGAGGGCCACGGCAGGGGTGGAGCAGAAGAGGCCGATCGACACACCAGGCGTGCAGAACCGCGCGCTCTCGTCGGCGACCGCAAGGTCGCAGGCAGCGACGAGCTGGCAGCCGGCCGCGGTCGCCATCCCGCGGACCGCCGCAATCACTGGCTGCGGTAGCGCAACGATGGCTTGCATGAAGGTGGCACAGGCGCCCATCGCGTTGGTGAAGAACGCCGCGCCGCCATCCTCGTCGGCCCTGTGCGCATCGAGTTCCGCCAGATCGTGGCCGGCGCAGAAGGCAGCCCCCTCGCCGGCGATGACGACGACGCGAACGCCGGGGTCTGCCGCGATGGAGACGAGGGTTGCATTCAGCGCGCCGAGCATGGCGAGCGAGAGGCTGTTGCGACGTGCTGGCCGGTTCAGGCGGAGGAGGGCAACGCCATCCCCCCGCCGCTCGACGATGACCGGCATCGCTGCATCCGCCGCTGTGTCCATGACGTTCTCCTCACCGACCATCCGGGACGCAGGGTGCCGCCAAACCGGCCCGGCCGCCAGCACCGAGGGGGCGGGTGCGCACGTCAGGCTGGCATCCGTCGCCGGATCGCCGCATTCTTGGCTCAAGAGCATTGCGCATGCCGCCGGGGCGGTGCGCAGCGATGCCGGAACGAAGGGAAACGTCATCATCATGCCGACACGCCGCCGCACCCTGTCCCTCGCCCTCGCTGCGGGCCTCGCCCCCTCGATCGTCCGGGCGCAGGGCGCCCCGGCCTGGCGCCCGACGCGCCCGATCCGCCTGGTCGTTCCCTTCGCTCCTGGAGGATCGAACGACATCGTCGGGCGCATCATCGCGGAGGCGACCGGCCAGGCCCTCGGCCAGCCGATCGTGGTCGAGAACCGCGCCGGTGCAGGCAGCGTCATTGGCTCTGACCATGTCGCGCGATCGGCCCCCGACGGCTACACCGTACTGATCAACAGCGCGCATGCCACCGTGCCGGCGATCGTCGCGCGCGTGCCCTACAACGCGATCAACGACTTCGCTGGGGTCGCTGTCGCCGGCTTCTCGCCACATGTCGTGGTCGTCACGCCGCAATTCCCGGCGCGGACGGGGCAGGAGCTGATCGCGGCGATCAAGGCCAATCCTGGCCGCTACAATCTGGCAACCGCCGGCATCGGCAGCGGCGTTCACGTCGCGGCCGAACTGTTCCGCGCGAGGACGCAGATCGAGGTCGAGCTCGTGCATTACCGCGGCGGCGGGCCCGCCGTGGCCGCCCTCGTGGCGGGGGAAGCGCAGCTTGGCACGCCGACCATGGCCTCCTCGATCGGGCAGATCCGGGGTGGTGGCCTGCGCGCCATCGCGGTGATGGCGGAGCGGCGCACCGAGGTGCTGCCGGACGTGCCAAGCGCGCCGGAGGCTGGTTTTCCGCAGGCGATCTTCGAGGAGTTCTTCCCTATCCTCGCCCCCGCCGCCACGCCGGCGCCGGTGCTGGCAGCACTCGGTGCCGCATTCCGTGGCGCGATCCAGCAGAACGCGGCACGGCTCGCCGAGCTTGCCGGCGTCACGCCGCGCGCCGGGTTCGAAAGCCCGGAGCAGGTGATGACGCTGGTGCGACAGGGGGTCGAGAGCTACACGGCGATCCTGCGCGCTGCCGGCGTGCAGCCCGAATAGTGCGTCCGGGGCGTCGCGGGCGGTCGGCTCAGATCACGATCGTCCGCGCCGGGCCCATCACGTCCATCTCGACATCGAGGCCGACGACGGGCGGGCGGGCGTAGTGCCACACAACGCCCGGTCGAAGCACACCGCGCGCCCCGAAGCAGTCGCCGAAGAGATGGCCGATGTCGAACACGGTGTAGAGCTGCGCCTGCACCGCATCGGCCCAGGTAAGGCCGAGCGCTGCAAGCCGGGCCTCCATCGCATCGCGCACGAAGACGAGCTTCTGGCGAAGCGCCTCCGGGTGAGTCTCGCCGTGGCGGACCGTGCGGTCGCGATAGGGGCCGCTGCCCTCTGCCGCCTCGCCGCCGCCGGCGATCACGAAGCTCGGCCGTGCCGATGCCCCGCGCGCGGGAACCGTGTAGGAGAAGGCGAACATCACCGGCTCCGACGGCGCATCGTAGAATGGGCAGACATTGGTACGCGCGACGGGATTCGCGCCGTCGCGCCAGATGCCCCAGCGCTCCAGCGTGGCAACGTAGAATCGGTTGAAATCGGTAAACCCCTGGTCGGTGAACGGGGCGGGGGAGCGGAGCTCGCACGCGGCGAAGGCTGTGGGTGGGCGGCCGAGTGCTTCGAGGTGGCGCTCGACGAATGCGAAGGCCTGCGACATCGGCAGGGGGCGGTGCAGGCACGCGCGCTCGACCTCGAACCCATCGAGGGCAGCGATGCCGGCGGAGTACTGGAACACCGAGGGGATGTAGCGGTAGCCTCCTGCGTCAAAGCGGATCGCCTGCGTCACGGTCATCTCCCTTGGTCGTTGGGCGTGGGTCGCGTCATGGTGCGGTCCCGGCGGGAAGTCCGAGCCGGCCGAGGCCGGGGAGCTTCAGCGCGGGCCGGCGGATATCAATGCCGGCGACGCCGCCGAGGATATTGAGCTCGATGCCTTCGACCCAACCGATCGTAAGCCCGGCATAGCCGCCAAGCGTGAAGCGGATGCCGGTGCCGGACCCGGTGAGGCCGGCCCAGCTGCCATCATGCGGGAAGTCCTTGCCGATCGCGGTCGGCGGCAGTGCCACCAGCGTCTCCGGCACCGCGGCGAGAACGGCGGCGACGAAGGTGTTCGAGTTCGGCCCCGGCCAGGCGCGATAGTCGCCGAGGTTGCGCCATGCATAGGCCTCGATCGCTGCCTGGATGCGCGGGATCATCGCTGCCGCCACCTCGCCATCGGCGGCGAAGACCACCTCCGGGTGGCGGCCGAACCAGCGCCCGTCAGCCGCGAAGCCGTTGACGCGGATGGGCGTGCCCCAGGCGGTGTAGTCATATCGCGTGTAGCTCGTGGCACCTTCGGGCTTGATGACGATCCAGCTGTGCACCGCAAAGATACCGCGCCAGCGCACGGTAGGGGCGGCGAACACACGCACCATCGCGCCCTGGTTCTCCGCTATCGGAGGCAGGTGCCCCGCGCTCGACCGATCAGCGGTCCGCCAATCCGCGCCCACGCTGGTGAATTGGTGGAGCACGGCCGAGATGCCGATGGGCAGGAGATAGAGGAGCACGAACAGCGAGAGCATCACGCGCGAAAGCATGGCCCACCGAACGCCTATTGCCCAGCGTCGTGGTCGCTGCATGACGACCCCGCTCACGAGGCGCCCTCATGGCAGGAGATGAAGGACGAACCCACGGGAAAAATATCGCGTGGGTTCGCTGTCTCCGCAATGCGCGTCTCAGCCGATTTCCCCGCAGGTGCTACCCGCCGATCTCCTTCCGCACGATCGCCGCCCCCTCCGCCAGGGCGCGGAGCTTGCCGAAGGCACGATCGCGCGGCAGGTACTTCATGCCGCAATCGGGTGCGGGGACCAGCCGCTCCGCCGGCAATACGCGAAGGCCAGCGCGGATCCGGTCAGCCACCACGGCAGGCGTCTCGATCTCCTCCGCCCCGAGGTCAAGCACGCCGAGCATCACGGTCTTGCCGGGCAGGTCGCGCAGAATGGCAAGGTCGAGCCTCGGCTGTGCGGCCTCGATGGAGATCTGTGCGGCCGTCGTTCCCGACAGTTCCGGCAGGAAGCTGTAGCCGGAGGGCTTGTCGCTGCTGACCATCGCGGCATAGCCGAAACACATGTGAACGACGGTGGTGCCGGCGATGCCGGCGAGCGCGCGGTTGATGGCGTGGACGGCATAGCGGCGTGCCTCGTCGGGGAAGGCCTGCATCCACGGCTCGTCGAGCTGGATGACATCGGCGCCGGCCGCCTTCAGGTCGCGGATCTCGGCGTTCAGCGCGTCGGCGAAGTCCATCGCGAGCTCCGCGTCGTCGCCGTAGAACTCGTTCTTGGCCTGGCGTGTCATGGTGAACGGGCCTGGCAGGGTGATCTTCACCTGGCGGTCGGTGTTCGCGCGGCAGAAAGCGACGTCGTGCACCTCGACCTGGGCTGTACGGCGCACGCGGCCGGTGATGCGCGGCACGATGGTCGGCTTGCCGGTACGGCCGATCACCTCGCCGGGCCGCTCACGGTCGATGCCTTCCAGCGCATTCGCGAAGTGGTTGGAGTAGCTTTCCCGCCTGATCTCGCCATCCGTGATGATGTCGATGCCGGCACGCTCCATGTCGCGGATAGCGATGATGGTCGCATCGTCCTGCGCCTCGGCGAGATACGGCTCGGGCACCCGCCAGATCTCGGGCGTGCGCACGCGCGGGACGTTCTTTGCGCGCAACGCCTGGTGATCGACCAGCCATTCCGGCTGGGGATAGCTGCCAACGACCGTTGTCGGCAGGAGCGGAAGCGGATGCGGCATGCGTGGTCTCCGTTGGTAGGGTTCAGGCAGCGTTCGCCTGACCTGTCTCGCGCGCGATCGGACGTCTTCGGGGTACTTGCGCCGGCGCTCCACCGCCCCAGGCGGCGCAGCGCCGTTCGACGACGCGCATCGCCATGTCGAAGCCCATCGCGATCACCAGCACGAGCAGCACGCCCGCGAATACGCGCGGGCTGTCGAGCACGGTGCGCGACGATGTCACCAGATAGCCGATGCCCGCGGCAGAGATCAGCATCTCGGCAACGACCACGCCGACGATGACGAGAGCGCCGCCGAGCCTGAGGCCTGCAAGCAGCGTCGGGATCGAGGCGGGCAGGATCACGCGCAGGAGCCGCTGCACCGGGGTCGCCCCCATGCTCCGTGCGGTGAGCACGAGGTTCGGGTCGATCGTCTGGATGCCAGCGGCGGTCGCGAGCATGGTGGGGAAGAAGCCGTAGATGGCGGCGAAGGCAATCTTGGACTCGGAGCCGATGCCGAACCAGGCCGTGAACACGGGGTACAGCACGACGATCGGGACCGCATAGAAACTCGAGAACACCGGCAGCAGGATGCGCCGCGGCCCTGCGAGCGCGCCGACGAAGGCACCGATGAGGATGCCGCCACCGACAGCGAAGACAAGCGCTGCCGCGACCTCGGTCAGCGTCACCACAAGGGCCGCGCCGTACACACGCCAGTCGGAGAAGCCGGCGACAAGTGTCGTCGTCAGCGGCGGCAGAAACAGCATCGGCACGAGCCCGAGCCGCGGCAGCGCTTCCCACAGCACGAGAACACCAAGAATGATGAGTGTGCGAACCGCACCAGGACTCATCGCCCCCAGGCTCATCGCGCGGGCGCCTTGATCTGCTGCCAGATGCGGTCGCGCAGCCGGCCGAACACCGCACCTGCCATCATCTCGTAGGTGCGCGGGCGCGGCAGCTCTACCTCCATCCGGTCGACGATGCGGCCAGGCCGAGCCGACATCACGAGCACCTCGTCGGCGAGGTACACAGCCTCGGTCAGGCTGTGGGTGACGAACACCACCGTCTTGCGCGTGGCCGACCAGATGCGCAGCAGCTCCTCGCCCATCGCCATGCGCGTCTGTTCGTCGAGCGCGGCGAAGGGCTCGTCCATCAGCAGCACCGGCGGGTCCTGCACGAGGCCGCGGGCGATCGAGACGCGCTGCTTCATCCCGCCCGACAATTCGTGCGGATAGCGCCCGCCGGCATCACCGAGCCCGACGAGTTCGAGCATCGCGTTCGCCCGCGCGGCGCGCTCCGCGCGCGACACGCCGCGCAGCGCCAGGGGGAAGGCGACATTGTCGATCGCCGTCAGCCACGGGAACAGGTTCGCTTCCTGGAACACGACGCCGACGCGATCAGGGTCGGGGTCGGTGATCGGCCTGCCGCTGCAGAGGATGGTTCCCGCGGTCTGGTGACGCAGCCCTGCGAGCATCATCAGCAGCGAGGATTTGCCACAGCCGCTCGGGCCCACGATGACGACAAAGCGCCCTTCACCCACCGTCAACGCGATGTCGGACAGCGCATGCACCGGCCCGTCCCGCGACGGGTAGACGTGATCGAGGCCGCTGACCTGGATGATCGGCCGCTCGGGCGCGATCGCCTCGTCGACCACCGGCTTCAGCTCCGCCAATGGCTGCATCGCACTTCCACGGCCCTGATCGCCTCGTTCAGCACGATCGCCACGATCGCGAGCAGCAGCACGCCCGCGAACAGGCGATCCATCATGAAGTTCTCCCCCCAGCTCGCGATCTGGTGGCCCATGCCGGTGCGCGAGGCATACATCTCGGCGAGCAGCACCGCGGTGAAGCCGAAGATCACCGCGAGCCGGAAGCCTTCGAGCAGGATGGGCAGCATGCTCGGCAGGTAGACGCGCCAGGCGATCTGCGCCCGCGTCGCCCCGAAGGCGCGGGCGACGAACACGTGATCGGGCCGCACGGCGCGCACGGCGGCCGTTGCACTCATCAGCACGATGAATACCGTGGAGAACACGCCGAAGGCGACCTTCTGCCAGAAGCCGATCCCCATCGTGAGAATGAACATCGGCAGGAAGATCGATTTCGGGATGCTGAACAGGAAGAACACCAGGGGATCGAAGATCGCGCCGAGGCGTGGGTTCTCCGACAGCAGCAAACCGAGCAGCGTGCCCACCGGCAGTGCCACAGCCACCGCGACCAGGAGCTGGACCGTCGTGATCGCGAGATCGGCGCGGAGTGCAGGCCGCGCGAGCAGGCCCCACAGCGTACCGAGCACGGTGGAGAACGGCGGCAGCAACTCCGGATCGGCCACGCCAAGCCGCGGCAACGCTTCCCAGGCGCCGAGAAACGCAGCGATCAGCAAGGCGCGGCCGAGCAGAACGGGCAGGCTGCTCCTCATGCGCCCGTCGGCACGGGCTTGAACCGTGTCGTGAACGTTTCCGCTGCCGGCGCAAGATCCGTCATGCCGCCGAGCCGGGCGAGGTCGAGCGCGACCTCGATCTGTGCCTGGTCGAGCGCGCCATCGGTCAGCAGCTTCAGGATCGTCTCCTCGTACTCGATCGCGGCGATTTCTGCCGGGATCTCGTTGTTCTCGGCGATCAGCGCGATCGCGCCATCGCGGTTGGCGCGGAGCCACGCGAGCCCGCCGAACAGGGCGTTCACGCTGCCCTGCACCGCCTGCGGGCGCTCCTGGATCAGCTTGTCGGTGACGATCCACCCGGCGACGGTGTGGCGCGGCATCGCGGTAGTGAAATCGATCAGGCTCCGGGCCTGGCCCGCGCGCATCAGCTGGAACGTCAGCGGTGAGTAGATCACCGCGGCATCGAGATTGCGCGTGCGCAGGTTCGGAACGAGGCCACCGCCACCGACGGGAACGCGCGTGAACTCGACCTTGCGGTCCTGCCCGGTCCAGAGTGCGAGCAGATCGGAGCCGGAGCCCGCGGCGGTGATACCGACCTTCTTGCCTGCAAGCTCCGACACCGCGGTGATCGGGGAATCCTGGCGCACCATCAGGTGCCAGCCGTAGTAGGCATCCTGCGCGCCGGCGACGAGTTTCGAGCGCACGCCGCGGCGAATGCCGGTGGCGACGAGCGAGGGCGGATCGAGGATGATATCGGCAGCACCCGCCGCCAGGGCCTCGAAACACTCGGCACCGCTGCGGTAGATCGTCATCTCCGCACGCAGGCCCTCCTTCTCGAACAGTCTCTGGCGCAGCGTCGCCAGCGTGACGATGGTCGGCCAATAGGCCTTGGTCGGCACGCCGACGCGGATCATTCCGCCGGACTGCGCGATCGCTGGTGCTGCCAGCGCCGCGGCGCCGAGGCCGAGCCCGAGCTTCAGTGCGTCGCGACGGTCGATCATCATGCCGCGTGACACGCTGTGCTGCGTGTCGGTTCCTTGCTTTGACATATCGTTTCGCTCCCTGGTTGTTCTGATCTTTGGTTGTCGCCGATCCTGCCGCGTCTGTTTCGGCCGTCAATCGAAGGGTGACGCACCGCCGCGCCGGGCTGGGTTGCGCGCCGCGGGACTGCTGGTCAGCGCATCGTGCATGCTGCACGGCCCCGCGTGGGTGACGGCGTCACGACCTGTCTGATCGCACCCTGCGGGGAAGGCAGGATCAGCGAGCTTGTGGTCAGGCACGATGAATGCGGCGAGCAGCCTGTGCCTGTGCAGCACATTGAGCACCGGACAGTTGTCGAACCCGAGCATGATGCGGGATCAAGCGCCGCTCGCTGGCTTCCGACCGACTTCGCAACAGGGCGGTGTGCCGCTTCATCGGCTACGATGCGCATGCTCCCTCCCCGTGCTGGCCGATAGCGTTTATCGACAAAGAAGGTGCGTCAAGCATTTTTGTCGACATTCTTGTGTCATGCGGCGCGGCGACGCATGCTTCCCCTGATGACAGCGATTCCAGCCACGACCCATCGCGGTGGCCCCGGCGGGCCGCCGACCAGCGAAACCCTGGCGACCGCGGCGTATCGCCGGCTGCGTGCCGATATCGTCGAGGGGCGGCTCGCACCAGGCTTGAAACTGAAGGTGCATGAGCTCGCGCGCCGCTATGGCGCCGGACCGGCGCCATTGCGTGAGGCGCTGGCGCAACTCACGGCCGAAGGGCTGGCAGTGCGGATGGAACAGCGCGGCTTCCGCGTGCGTGCGCTCGATCCGCGCGCACTCGGAGAGCTCGTGCGCACACGCTGCCTTGTCGAGGGGCTGGCGTTGCGCGAATCCATCCTGCGCGGCGATGCGGCGTGGGAGAACGCGATTGCGGGTTCGGCACATCGGCTCGCCAGCCTTCCCGTATCGCTCGCGCCCGATCGCTTCATTGCCAATCCGGCCTGGGAGGCTGCGCACAGGGCGTTTCACCGCGCGCTCATCGACGCCTGCGAGGCAGCGCCGCTGATCGACTTCTGCGAGCGGCTGCGCGAGGAGGCCGATCGCTATCGAACGCTGTCGAGCGTTGCGTCCTATCCGCAGCGTGACGTTCCCGCCGAGCACGCGGCGATCGCGCGCGCAGCACTTGACCGTGACGCTGAGCGTGCGCCGGCTCTGCTTGCCGAACACCTCGCCAGGACCGGCGATGTCGTACGCCTCGGGCTGAAGGAGGGGCCGGAGCCAGCTTTCCGGCGCGGGGCCGCAGAACCTCGTTGACGGTGCGAAGCGCCTACTCGGCGCGGATCCCCGCCCGCGCAGCAACGCGCCCCCACTTGCCGACCTCCGCTTCGATGAAGCTGCGGAACTCGGCTGGGCCAAGCGCCTCCGGCACGAGGCCTCGCTCGGTCAACGCCGTGGCGAAGCCTTCGTTCATCAGGCGTTGCATGTCAGTGGAAATGCGCGTGACGACCGCGGCCGGTGTTCGCGCCGGCGCGACCAGCCCGACCCAGCTGCCACCGGTGAACCCCTTGAGGCCCTGTTCATCCAGCGTCGCCACGTCAGGCGCGAGCGGCGAGCGCCGCAGCATGCCGACGCCAAGCGCGCGCAGCCGCCCAGCCTGCACATGCGGCAGGCCTGCTGGGAACGTGTCGAACGCGATCTGGAGATTGCCGGCGATCAGGTCGGTGATCATTGGGCCGCTGCCGCGGTAGGGAACGTGGGTGATGTCGATCCCGGCTTCTGCCTTGAGCAGCTCACCAACGAAATGATTGGATGTGCCGTTGCCGAAGCTGCCGAAGTTCAGCGTGCCCGGCCGCGCCTTCGCGAGTGCGATCAGCCCCTGGACGTCCTGCGCCGCGACGGAGGGGTGCGCGAGCAGCAGGAAAGGTGACTGTGCCACGAGCATGATGGCCGCGAAGTCTCGCACGGGATCATACGGAAGGTTGCGCAACGTGCTGCGCGCGATCGCGATCTCCGGGCTTGCCGCCATCAGCAGCGTGTAGCCATCCGGCGCTGCCTTGGCGACGCCATCAGCCCCGATCGTCCCGGCAGCGCCGGAGCGGTTCTCGACGATGACGGACTGACCCCACAGCTGTGACAGACGTTCGGCAGCGAGCCGGGCGACGATATCGGTGCTGCCGCCCGCGGGGTAGGCGACGATCATGCGCACAGCGCGCGTCGGCCACGCGTCCTGGGCACGAGCGGCCGGTGCAACGACGATGCCTGCGGCACCCGCGAGAAAAGCGCGCCTGCCCGGCCGGGTTGCCCCGCGGCCTGTGGCATGGATCGGTGGTGTCCCGGTCAGCACCATGATGTCCCCCTGTTTTCGCACTCTTTCCAATACGACCATGTTGGCCTTCAATCCGCAATCCGATCCGCCGACGGATCGGAACAGGGTCAGGGGGAGTGCCGGCATGGCATCGTTGCACGACAGGCTGCTGGTGATCGACGGGCTGATTTTCCATTCCGATGGCGACCCACGCTGGTTGCGCGAGGGCAACATCAGCGCGGTCAACCTCACCATCCGTTCCCCGATCGATGATTTCGAGCAGACCTTCGACGCCTTCGCCGCCTGGCGCCGCCGCACCGCCGATCCGGCATCAGGCTGGCACCTCGTTCTCACCGGCGCCGATATCGATGCGGCGAAGGCAGCAGGCAAGGTCGGGCTCATCATGGGCTGGCAGGACACGAAGATGCTGGGTGACCGGGCCGAGCGCCTGGAATGCTTCCACCGCCTCGGGCTGCGCGTCGTGCAGTTGACCTACAACGAGGCCTGCCCCGTCGGCGATGGTTGCCTCGAGACGCGCAACGCCGGCTTGTCGAACTTCGGTTACGAGGTGGTGGCAGAGCTCAATCGCCTCGGCATCGCGATCGATCTCTCGCATTGCGGCGAGCAGGTGTGCCTCGACGCCGCTGCCGCGACGAAGGTGCCCATCCTGTTGACGCACGCCAACGCCAAGGCCGTGACGGCCCGCGTGCGGAACAAATCCGATGCGGCGATCCGCGCCGTCGCGAATACCGGCGGCCTGGTCGGCGCGTCGATCCATGGCTTCATGAACTGGGACGGCAACCCGGCAAATCCGCCCACGCTGGACCTGTTCCTGCGGCATCTCCGCCACATCGTCGATCTCGTCGGCATCGACCACGTCTCGTTCGGTACCGACATGGCCGCGCTCGCGAGCGAGAGTGCTGCGGATTCGATCCTGCAGATGAGCTTCAGCCGCTACGGCGGGGCGACGGCCGACTACATCCGCGCCTTCGGCAACACGCTCGCCAAGCGCTATCCCGACGAACTGAACAACCCGCGCCTGATGCACCGCAAGACCGATGCGCTCCTCGCGGCCGGATACAGCGAGAGCGATGTCGAGAAGATCATGGGCCGGAACCTTCGCCGTGTCCTCGGCGAGATCTGGGGCGCCGGCGCAGCATGACGCGCAGCGTCACGATCGGGCTGGCCCAGACGGGCCCCGTCGTCAGCGACAGCCCTGCCAACCAGCTCGGCGTCGCGGAGGCGATGTTCGACCGCGCATCGGCCGAGGGCGTAGCCCTCCTCTGCTTTTCCGAGCTGTTTCTGGCTCCATTCTTTCCCAACCGCCTGGACAAGGCATTCGACCGCTTCTTCATTCGCCTCGACGGGCCTGAAATGCAGGCGCTGCGGGGGATGGCGCGCCAGCGCGGCATCGGTGCCGTGTTCGGCGTCGCCGAGGCTGCCGATGACGGCTATTTCAACAGCGCCGTCGTCGTCGGGCCTGACGGCGCCATCCGCGGCGCGTATCGCAAGACGCACATCCCTGCCTATTTCCCCACCGATGCGCCCGGTGGAACCGGGAGCTTCGAAAAGCTCTATTTCGCGCCAGGCAACGCGCTGCCGGTGTTCGAGCTCGCGGGGTGCAGGTTCGGCATCCAGATCTGCAACGATCGGCTCTACCCTGAGCCGAGCCGTGTTCTCGCGCTCGCCGGGGCCGAGGCGATCGTCATGCCGATCTGCTTTTCGACCTACGCCGATCCAGGGCGCCGCGCGTCGATCTGGGAAATCCCTCTGCGGGCGCGGGCGTATGAGAATGGCGTCTGGGTGCTGGCGGCGAACCGCGTCGGCGTCGAGGGGCCGCGACACCATCTTGGCCGGAGCATGGTGGTCGACCCGCGTGGCATGATCGCTGCCGAGGCGGGCACCGACGGCGAAGCGCTGCTCGTGGCGACGATCGATCTCGATGAGGTCGTCAGGGCCCGGAAGGACTTCCCCTGGTGGCGCGATCGGCGGCCGGACCTGTACGGCCCTGTCGTGGCGTGAGCATCCGCCCTGCCTTGATCCGGCGTGCCGCCATCTCGCCGATCATCACACAGGTGAAGTGCAGGTTGGCGCGACAATCCGTCGGCATGATCGATGCGTCGGCGATGCGCAGGCCCTCGACGCCGCGGACGCGGAGCTCGGGATCGACCACGCCACGCGGATCGCCATAGGTCGCCATGCGGCATGTTCCGGCAGCGTGCTGGATGTCGCCCGCTTCCGCGAGCATGAGGGCGTCGAGTGCGTCATCGGGAAGTGCGGCCGCGGCTTCGATCGCGAGCGTGGTGTCGCCGAAGGTGATCGCCTCGGCGATGCGCGTGACCGGCGGCAACGCGCAGAGTGCCGCAAGGCGCCTGATACCATCGCGCATGCGCAGCCGGTCGGAGGGATGGTCGAGCATGTTCTCCTCGACCACCGGCTGGGCATCCGGATCGGCGGACCGCAGCCGCACCTCGCCACGCGAGAAGGCGTCGTATAGCGCGATGCCGATCGCCCCGACGGGTGCCACGCCACTCTCCGCGAGGCCGCGGTGATTGTAGGCAATCATGATCATGTCACGCTCGCCGCCGCCACCGAGGCCGCTCGAGTAGGTGACGCAGCAGTTGGTATGTCGCGCATCCGCCCCCGTGGCACGGCTTCCCGGCGTCAGCGCAAGGCTTGCGCGGAGGATCGGATGGTCCATGAAGTGCTGGCCGACGGCGGGCAGGTCGCGCAGCACGGCGATGCCGAGGTCGCGCAGCGCAGCAGCCGGTCCGATGCCGCTGCGCATCAGGATGCACGGGCTGTGGATCGCCCCGGCAGACAGCACCACCTCGCGCGCCGCGATCTCCTGCCACGGCCCTGCGCCGAAGCGGACGCGCACGCCGCTGGCGCGACGCCCGTCGAACAGCACGCGATCGACCAGGGCGTCGCCGCGGATCGTCAGGTTCGCACGATCGCGTGCCGGCTCGAGATAGGCGTCGTTGGTGGTGATGCGAATGCCATCGCGCAGGTTGATCGGATTGCACGAGATGCCCTCGCCGTCCGGCGCATTCAGGTCGGGCTTCCACGCATGGCCTGCCATAAGTGCTGCCTCGCGCAGCGCATGGTCGACAGCGCCCCACCGCTCCTCCGGCATGCGCCACACGGGCAGGGGGCCGCCCTGACGGCGACCGGCAACGCCATAGGTCGCGTCGTCCTCGATGAGGTCGAACAGCGGCAGGACGTCATCGGCTGACCAGCCCTCGCAGCCTGCCTCAGCCCAGGCGTCGAAGGCGGCGGGGACGCCGCGGATGGCGATCTGCGCGTTGACGGTCGAGGATCCGCCGAGCGCCTTGCCGCGCCAGTAGAAGCGTGGCGCCTGTGCCGTCGTGCGACGCGTCATCAGCCCCGGCCACTGCCATGCCGCCTGGTGCGCCGGGTCATGCATGAACGGCACGATGTTCGGGCTGCGCAGCGCCGCGGGTGCATCGGCCGCGCGCCAGTCACGCCCTGCCTCGAGCAGCAGCACGTGGCAGGTGGGATCCTCCGAGAGCCGTGCGGCAAGTGCAGCGCCGGCAGATCCTGCGCCGACGACGATCACGTCATACGGGGCCTGCGTGGCGTCCATCGATTGAGCTTCAGCCAGCCGGCGCGACCGAGAGGCCGACAACGCCGTGCCGCGCGATGAGATCAGCGACCAGCCCCGATGCCTTGGCCTCCTCGACGAAGCTTCGCAGGAAGGCCGCACCAGCGCCGTTGCCGCGCGCGGTGCCGATCGCCTGCTGCACCGCCATGAACTTGCCATCGAGGATGCGGGCACCCGGCATCGCCCCGACATCCTTCAGCAGACGCGGCCTGAGCCCGGCGAGCACGTCTGCCCCGTCGGCGACGAAGCGCTGGAACGCAGCGTCGATGCTTTCGGTGCGCACCACCGTCGCGTGGCGGATGTTGCGTTCGAGCCAGAGATCGTACGCCGCGCGTGCCGTCGAGACGATGGTGATGCCGGCGCGGTCGACCTCGGCAAGCGTGGCGATGGGCGAGCCTGGCGGCACCATGTAGGTCGCCTCGATCTCGGCGTAGGCCGCCGTGAATGCGATCTTCTCCGCGCGCTGCGGCTCGGCGCCGATCAGCCCGATGTCCCACGCGCCAGTACCCACCGCGTCGGCCAGCTCACCCGGCATCGGGTAGGGAACGAGCGCCAAGGGAACGCCAAGCCGGCCGGCGATCGCGCGCGCCATGTCGGGCGACACGCCTTCGGGTTCCCCGGCGGGGCCGCGGCTGGAGACGAGCAGGAAGTTGCTCATGTTGATTCCGGCACGAAGCGTTCCGCTTGGCGCGAGCTGGGCAATGACGTCCTGCATGGGTCCTCGATCGTTCGGTGCGGCACGGGAGAGTGCGTGTGGTGGGCGGCAAGTCAACCCCGCCAGCGGGCTACCTCGTCGTCATCGGCGGTGCAGGCTGTTGCGACGATCGCCGCGGCGAGCGAGGCAGCCGCGCGCAGCTCCATCCGCGACACCTTGTCGCGCGTGTCGGCCTCCGTCAGCACGTGGCGGACGGGGCTTGCCATGTCGTCGAAGCCGGAGACGAGACGGAAGGCAGGAATGCCGGCGAGCGCGTAGTTCGCGTGGTCGGAATTGCGCATCAACGGGCGCACGGTCCTGAGCGCGGTGCCTTCGCGTGCGGCGACATCGAGCAGGAACGGCTCGATCCCCGCAAAGCCGCTCGTCAGCGCGGCCAGCGGCCCGGAAACGCCGACGGTGTCGATGTTGACGTTGAGCGCGATCGCCGCCCGTTGCGGCCCCGACATGGCAGCGACATGCTGCGCCGAGCCTGTCAGTGCCCATTCCTCGACGCTGTAGAGGGCAAGCGTCACGCCCCGTCGCCAGCCCGTCACCTCGGATGCAAGGGCGCGCGTGACGGCGAGTGCGGCAGCGACCCCGCTCGCATTGTCCATCGCACTCTCGGCCAGCGCGTGTCCGTCGAGATGGGCGCTGAGCACCACACGGCCCTCGCCACGGCCAGGCATGTCGAACAGCAGCGTGCGCGACATGGCAGGCGCCTCTGCTGTATCGATGTGCATCGTCACGCGTGGCCAACCGGCCTCGCTGCGGACGAGCCGCGCAGCCATCTCCGGCGAGAGGCCGAGGGCAGGGATGCCAGCGTCATCTTCTCCCCTGCCCGACGAGCCGGCAACGAGCGATGCCGCGAGTGGCCCTGCGATCAGGAACGCAACGGCACCGGCCGCGCGCGCCATCTCCACCTTGCGGCCGCGATGGATCGTTCCGGCCGTGAACATGTGCTCGTGGCGCACGAGGGCCGCGCGGCCGGCCAGATCGGCCGCATGCGCGGCGAACTCCTCCGGTGTTCCGCGTCCGACATCGACGACCTCGACCGTGAGCCCGCCTGGTGGCGTCGGCGCCGAACGCAGCAGCGGGTGGCAGCGTGCGATGGCGCCATCAGGCAAGGTCAGCCCTGCCGAAACCCCCTGCCAGCCGCTGTAGTGGACGGGAATCTCCCGCATCGCGACGCCAGATGCAGCGGCGCCGCGCTGCGCTGCCCAGGACAGCGCCGCGCGCTCTCCCTCCGTGCCGCAGAGCCTGCCGCCGAAATCGCAGAGCGCGGTGAAGTCGGCCCAGAGTGCGTGGTGATCGATCGTCACGGGCATGGATTGGTCCTGTCAGCGCGGGGGACCTCTACCTCAGCGGGTCGAGATGCCTGGCGTAGGTGGTTTCGAAGAGCTCGAGAAACGCGGCGGCGAGCCGCGACAAAGGCTGGCCGATCGGGTGGAACACGGCAAACTCGTAGGAGAGGTCGGGCAAGACCGGCCGGGCGACGACGCGGCCGGTTGCCGCGGCGGCATCGGCGCTGATCCGGTCGACGAAGGCGACGCCCGCACCCTCGGCGGCAAGGCCGATCGCGGTCGCATAGTAGTCGCACGAGGCAACGGGGGACCAGCGCGTGCCGGCAGCCTCGAAGGCGCGCGTGGCGGCGACCTGCGCTGCGTGGCCGCGATACATCGCGATGATGGGTTGCCCATCGAGCAGGCGGGGGGTGACTACCTTGCGGGCAGCAAGCCTGCTGCTGGGCGCCATGACGGCAACGATACCGAGGCGGAACCGCCGCACCATCGCCATCGGGTGTTCGATCGGCGGCTCGGCGAAGGCGAGATCGAAGGCCCGCGTCGGGATCATCTCGCGGATGGATTGCGAGCGCCGCGAGATGAAGGAGATCGTCACCCCCGGCCGCTCATTGATGAAGCGCGCGGCCACGGGCGGCAGCCAGGCGATGCTTGGCCCCGGGTGGGCGGCGACAGCGAGCGAGCCGAAGCGATCCTCCCTGATCCCGGCGGCGACGCGGCCGAGCTGCTCGTGCGCCGCCAGCGCCCTGCCGGCCTCGACGCAGAGGATCGTGGCCTCCGCCGTGGGGTGCAGGGAGCGGCCGATGCGGGTGAACAGCCGGAACCCGACGCGGCGCTCGAGCCTGGCGAGCAGGCTGCTGACCGCCGGTTGGCTCACGCCGAGGGCCGCCGCCGCACGCGTGACGGAGCGGAGCTCGACCACCGCGCGCAACGCTTCGAGCTGCCTGATATCCAGCATATCCATTACGCCGCATTATGGTTTTCTGTCCCGTCGAGGCAATGGATTTAGGCGCTGAGATCGCCGATGCTGGAACGAACCGAGTGGCATGACGATTGCTGATGTTATTCAGCCATGACTGCGCCGTACGCCGTGCTGGAGGGGCAACGCCTGCCGTGATGACGGGAACCGCAACGATGGCACCTGCCGCGATCATCGCGGCGGAGGGTTTGCACAAGTCCTTCGGCGCGGTGCACGTTTTGCGCGGCATTGACCTCGCCGTGGCCGAGGGCGAGGTGTTGTGCCTGATCGGCCCCAGCGGATCGGGGAAGACAACGCTGCTGCGCTGCTTCGCGATGCTCGAACAGCCGAGCGGCGGGGCGATCAGCATGCGCGGGGCAACCATTGCCTCCGCCACCCCCGATGCTGCAACCCGGCGTGCGGCGAAGGCGGTTCGGCCCGAGATCGGCATGGTGTTCCAGCACTTCAACCTCTGGCCACACATGACGGTGCTCGGCAACATCATCGAGGCGCCGATGCGCGTGAAGGGCACCGCGCGCGCCGAGGCCGTCGCACTGGCCGAGCAGCTGCTCGCCAAGGTCGGCCTCTCCGACAAGCGGGATGTCTATCCCACGCGGCTCTCGGGCGGGCAGCAGCAGCGCGTGGCAATCGCCCGCGCACTCGCCATGGCACCGCAGGTGATGCTGTTCGACGAGGTGACATCTGCGCTCGACCCGGAGCTGAAGCGCGAGGTGTTGCTCGTGATGCGCGCGCTCGCGGCCGAGGGCATGACGATGATCGTTGTTACCCACGAGATGAATTTCGCCCGCCACGTCGCGCGGCGGATCGTGTTCATGGACGAGGGGCGCATCGTCGAGGAGGCACCGCCGGCGGCCTTCTTCGATGCGCCCGCGACGGATCGTGCGCGGCGCTTCCTCCAGCAATTCGAGGAGTAGGGGCCAACATGCGTTTCAGGCAAGGCCACAGGCAGAAGGAGGTTTCCATGTCATTGTTCCGCAGGGCACTCACGCTCGCCGCCGCCGCGGCGGCACTGCTCGTTGCAGCACCAGGAAGCGGCAGCGCGCAGCAGGCGCAGTCGCGCCTGTTCGAAATCACGCAGAGCAAGAAGCTCAAGGTCTGCGTGTTCCCACTCTACTACGCCATCTCGTTCCGCAATCCGCGCACCGGCCAGCTCGAGGGCATCGACGCCGACCTCTCCAAGGAACTCGCCAAGGAGCTCGGCGCCGAGATCGAATATGTCGACACGAGCTTCGGCACGTTCATCGCCGACCTGCAGGCGAACAAATGCCACATCGGCATGTTCGGCGTCGGCGCCACGCTCAGGCGCGCGCAGGCGGTGGAGTTCTCCAAGCCCTACCTGCTGACAAGCATCTACGCCGTGACGCGCCGCGGCAGCCGCGTGCAGAGCTGGGCGGACGTGGACAAGCAGGGCGTGCGCGTCGCCGTCTCGCTCGGCAGCTACATCGAGCCGTTCATGCAGCGCTACCTGAAGAACGCCACGCTTGTCTCAATCGCGCCGCCAGCGACGCGCGAGGCGGAACTCGTCGCCCGCCGCGCCGACGTGATCATGACCGACTTCCCGACCGCCATCAAAGTGACCGACGAGTTCGACTGGGCGGTGTTCTTCACCCCGCCCGAGCCGCTGGCCGTCACGCCCTACTCCTACGTCATCCCGCAGGGCGACCAGATCTGGCTGAACTACGTGAACCTCTTCATCGATACCATCCGCCTCGACGGGCGGCTGATGGAAGCGGCCAAGCGCCATAAGCTCGATCCGATCGTCGTTCGGTGAGAGCGGCCTGCACCGTCCGGCCCGGGCCTCGTGCCCGGGCCGAATATCCAGGACATCGCCGATGATGACGTATCGCTTCCGCTGGGATGTCGTCTGGAGCAACGCGGGCTTCCTGCTGTCCGGCCTCGAGCTCACGCTGATGATCTCAGCGATGACGCTTGCCATCGCCATCGTGCTCGGCCTCGTCATCGCCGTGATGCAGATGTCGGCGAGCCGCATCCTGCGCTGGATCGCGATCGCGGTCGGCGAGGTGGTGCGGAACACGCCGATCCTCGTGCAGCTGCTCTGGGTCTACTACGTGCTGCCGATCGTGTTCGACATCGAGATCAGCGCGATTTCTGCCTGCGTGATCGGCCTCTCCGTCTACGCGTCGGCCTTCATCGCCGAGGCGTATCGTGCGGGGATCCAGGCGGTGCCGCGCGGGCACAGCGAGGCCGCGCAGGTGCTCGGCCTCACCGGCGTGCAGACCTTCCTGCGCATCGTGCTGCCGCAGGCGATCCGCTTTACCCTGCCGCCGCTCTGCGCCAATTTCGTGCTGCTGATCAAGTACTCCTCGCTCGGCGCCGTCGTGTCGGTGAGCGAGATTACCCGCAAGGGGATGGAGCTTTCTGCCTCTACGTTCCGGCCGCTCGAGATCTTCACGTTCATCGCGGTCGTCTACTTCTTCATCTGCTGGCCGCTCACGATGAGCATCCGCGCGTGGGAGAGGCGGCTCGCACGCCGCTGACCCGACGGGCCGTCAATCCGGGAGGAGAACAACACATGACGACGCTGGCCGACGACGGGCTGTTTCGTGCGCCGCGCACCTTCATGGGTGCACCCTACGGGCGGCCGGGCGAGGGCAGCCGCGCGGCCTTCATCGGCCTTCCCTTCGATTGCGGCGTGCATCCCTTCCGCGTCGGCTGCCGGCAGGGGCCGCATGCGGTGCGCGAAATGTCGGCGCTGATGCGACGCTACAACCCGACCTATGCCGATTTCGACCCCGTGAAGGCACTCGGCCTCGTCGACTGCGGCGATGTCGAACTGACGCCGGGGCGCATCCTCGATGCCTATGCGCGGATGGAGGCGGGCGTGTCGGCGATCGTCGAGGCAGGGGCGATCCCCGTCACCGTCGGCGGCGACGGCTCGGTCTCGGTGCCGGTGCTTCGCGCGGTGGCGAAACGGCACCCGGGCCTCGCCGTGCTGCACATCGACAGCCACACGGACACCTACCCCTACGACGACCCCGATGACCGCTACAACGCAGCGACGCAGCTGACGCACGCGGTCGAGGAGGGCCTCGTCGATCCGCACCGGTCCTGGCACATCGGCATCCGCGGCTCGACCTTCGCGCAAGGGGTTGTGAAGCGCGCACGGTCGCTCGGCTACGGGGTGGTCTCGATCGACGATCTCGTCCGCCGCGGCTTCGCGCAGACGATCGCTGAGTTCCGCGAGGGCGTGGCGCGCCGGCCGGTCTACATCTGCTTCGACATGGACGTCTTCGACCCATCCTGCGCACCAGGTGTCGCGACGCCGACCTGGGGCGGCCTCAGCGCGCGCGAGGGCATCGACCTCATCCGCACGCTGACCGACCTCGATATCGTCGCGGTCGACATCAACACGGTGAGCCCAGCGCAGGATGTGAACAACATGGCAGCACATCTCTGCGCGCATGTGGCCTACGAGTTCCTGGTGCTGCTCTGCCGCAACCTTGGCCTCGCCGAGGACTGAGCGCCGTCAGAACCGCATCGTCAGCCCGGGGAAATAGCTGAACAGCAGCAGCACCGTTAGGCCGACGGCATAGAAGGGCAGCAGCTCCACCGTCGCGCGCAGGATCGGAACACGCGCGATCGTCGTCGAGATGAACAGCGTGGTGCCGACCGGCGGCGTGTAGAGGCCGATCGCGAGGTTCAGCACCATGATCACGCCGAGCTGCACCAGGTCGAGCCCGATCGACTGCGCGAGCGGAACGAAGATGGGGCCGAGGAGAAGGATCGCGGCCGGCAGGTCGATGAACATGCCGGCACCGAGCATGATCGCGTTCATGGCAAGCAGGATCAGCCATGGCTGTTGCAACGTGCCGGTGGCCCAGGCGGCGAAGGCCTGTGGTGCCTGCACGAAGGTCATGATCCAGCCGACAGCCGCACTTGCCATGATGACGAGCATCACGACGCCCGTGGCGCGCCCTGAATTGACCAGCGCGCCGAGGAAGCGCGCGATCGTCATGTCGCGATAGATGAAGGTGGCGACCACCAGCGCATAGAGCACCGCCATCACCGAGACTTCCGTCGGCGTGGCAACGCCGAAGCGAAGGCAGGCGAGGATCAGCACCGGCATGGCGAGCGCGGGCAGCGCACGCAGCGCGAGGCCCCACACCTCGCCACGCGCGAGCCGCTGGTGCGTGACCGGAAAACCGCGCAGCCGCGCGGAGACGTTGCACACGAGCAGGAATCCCGCGGCCAGCATCAGGCCGGGCAGCACGCCCGCGACGAACAGCGCACCGACCGAGACGTTGCTGACGAGCGCGTAGAGGATCATCGGGATCGAAGGCGGGATCAGGATCGCGATGGTCGCCGCCGCCGCGTTGTTCGCGGCGGCGAACCCTGCCGGATAGCCCTCGCGCTTCTGCCACGGGATCAGCACCGAGCCGAGGGCGGAGGCATCCGACACGGCGGAGCCGGAGACGCCGCCGAACACGACGGAGCCGACGACCGTCGTGCTCGCCAGCCCGCCGCGGTAGTGTCCGACAGTGGCCGAGGCGAAGCCGATCAGCCCCTGGCCGAGCTTGCCCGTCATCATCAGCTCGCCCGCAAGCACGAAGAACGGCAGCGCGAGCAGCGGGAATGACTGCGTTTGCGCGAACATCTGCTGCACGACGAGCAGCAGCGGCAACGCGCCATCGGCCCAGAGCGATGCGCCGGAGGCGATGACGAGGGTGTGCGCTACCGGAACCGACAGCACGAGCAGCCCGAAGAACACGAGCGAGAGGACGAGGCTCACCGTTGCGGATCCTTGAAGTTGCCTCTGCTCACGTCACCGCGTCCTCGGGCGCTGCCTCCGGGGCGGCACCCGAGCCGAGCAGGGCAACCCGCAGCGCGATCGTCGCTGCCGTCAGCGCCGTCAGCGCGGCGAGCATCGCCATCGCCCAGTAGCCATAGCTGCCGGGGATGCGCAGGATCGTGCTCTGCTGCAGCTTCGCGATCTCCGCCACCTCGAGCGCCAGCAGCGCCAGCCAGGTGTAGGACGCGACGACGAGCGCGTTCACGATCACGATCAGCAGCTGTCTGCCGCGCTCGGGCAGGGCGCGCGGCAGGATATCGACGGCGATATGCGCGCCCGACTGCGCGGCCAGCACGACGCCAGCCGCGATGAACCAGGGAAATGCCTGCTCGGGGATCTCCTGCGCCCAGGAGAAACCGCCCATGCCGAGCGCGTAGCGCGCGATCACGTTCGCCGAGAGAACGCCGAGCAGGAGCAGGCCGGTGGCGACAACGACCACGCGGCAGAGAAGGGCGACGGCGCGATCGATCGCCGCCGCCCCGCCGAGAAGGAGCGCGCGCATCGCGCCCGCTCCCCGCCCGTTCCGGCCCTCTCCCTCAGGCCGTCGCTGCCCGGCGCACCTCTCGCACGAACTCGCCGAAGGGCCGCTTCTCCCACGCATCGAGAACGCCCGCGGTCGCGGTGCGGAACGCGCCCTGGTTCGCCTCGTTCACGGCAACGTTCGCGTTGGCCTTGAACTCGGCGAGCAGCGTCGTGTCGCTCTCCACCATGATGCGGCGGTTCATCGCCTCTGCCTCCTTCATCGCGTCGAGCAGCAGGCGCCAGTCGGCATCGTTGATGCGCGCGCGGGCGATGCGGCTGAAGAGGACGGGCGTGCTCTCCCACTTGTGGGCGGAGAGGGAGATGTACTTGTTCACCTCGAACAGCTTCGAGGAGTGGATGTTGGCTAGCGGGTTCTCCTGCCCGTCCACCACGCCCTGCTGGAGGGCGACGTAGAGCTCGGAGAAGTTGATCTGCTGCGTCGCCGCGCCAAGCGCCTGGAACGTGTCGATCGTCGCCGGGTCGGCCGGGGTGCGGATCTTGAGGCCGCGCAGGTCGTCGGGCGTGTTGATCGGCCGCCGGCTGTTGGTGATGTGGCGGATGCCGTTGTCCCAGTAGCTGACGAGCAGGAGGCCGAGCGGCTCGAACCGCTTCGCCAGGTTCTGCCCGACGGGGCCATCGACCAGGCGATAGGCCTGGGCGTTGGTCGCGAACAGGAAGGGCAGTCCGAGGGCGGCCATCTCCGGCACGAGCGAGGAGGACGGCCCCTGGCTGTTGACCGAGATGTCGAGCGTGCCGGTGCGAAGGCCCGTCAGCATGGCGAGGTCATCGCCGAGCTGCGCGGCACCGGCGACGCGCACCTCGATGCGGCCGTTGGAGCGTGTCTTCACCAGCTCGGCAAAGTGGTCGGCAGCGACCCAGCGCGGGTTGCCGCGCGCGGCATTGTGGCCGAGCGTGAGGCGGACCTGCCCCTGGCCGCGGGCGATGGAGGGGGCGGCAAGCAGCCCGGCCGCGCCAAGCAATGCGGTGCGGCGGGTCGTCTTCATCCGGTTGATCATGATCTTCGTTCCTTCCCTGTCGATATCCCCAGCCGGCATCGTTCTCCGGCGGGCCTTGGTGAACTCACGTCCCGGTCACAGCCACTCCCTGATGCGGCGTGCGACTTCTGTCGTCGAAATCCCGTACCGGTCATGCAATGTCGGCAAGGCGCCGGCATCGAGGAACCGGTCGGGCAGGGCGATCTGGCGGAAGCGGGGGCCATGGCCGTGGCGGAGCAGCAGCGCCGCCACCGCCTCGCCAAGCCCGCCGATCTCGCTGTGGTTCTCGGCCACCACCACGAGCCTGCCGGGCCTCGCTGCCGCGGCGAGGATCGTCTCAGTGTCGAGCGGCTTGATCGTCGGGCTGTGCAGCACCGCCGCACCGATGCGGTCGGCTTCGAGAAGCTTTGCAGCCTCCAGCGCGCGCATCGTCATGATGCCCGACGAGATGACGAGAACATCCGCCCCGTCACGCAGCATCGCTGCGCGGCCGAGTTCGAAGCGGTAGTCATACTCGTCGAGCACCAGCGGCACGTTGCCGCGCAGCAGCCGCATGTACACCGGGCCCGGGTGGGCGGCGATGGCGGGAACCGCACCGGCGATGTCGTGCGCATCGCACGGGTCGATGATCGTCATGCCCGGCATGCCGCGGAAGATCGCCAGATCCTCCGTCGCCTGGTGGCTCGGCCCATAGCCCGTCGTGAGGCCGGGCAGCGCGCAGACGATGCGGACGGGCAGGTGCTCCTCGGCGATCGCCATGCAGATGAAGTCATACGCCCGGCGCGAGGCGAACACGGCATAGGTGGTGGCGAACGGCATGAACCCTTCGCGCGCCATGCCGGCTGCGGCGCCCATCAGCAGCTGTTCGGCCATGCCCATCTGGTAGAAGCGGTCGGGGAAGCGCTCGGCGAACACGTGCAGGTCGGTGTACTTGCCGAGATCGGCCGTCATGCCGACGATGCGGTCATCGGTTTCGGCGAGACGGGAGAGAGCGTGTCCGAACGGCGCGGGCGCGGTGCGCTGCCCCTCTGCCGCAAGCGAGGCGATCATCGCCGATGTGGTGGCGCGACGTGGTGCGGCCGTCATGGCGCTGCCCCCTCGACCAGCCTGATCGCATCGGCCCATTCATGCGGCTCGACGCGCAGGAAGTGGCTCTTCTCCCGCGCCTCAAGGAAGGGAACGCCGCGGGCCATGCGCGTGTCGCAGATGATGACGCGCGGGCCGGCGACCGTGGCGTTGCGGGCCGCATCGAAGGCAGCGACCAGGCTCGGGATGTCGTTGCCGTCGACACGCTGCGCATGCCAGCCGAAGGCGCGCCATTTCTCCGCCAGCGGCTCGAAGCCGAGGACGGAGGAGGATCGCCCATCGGCCTGCATCTGGTTCACGTCGACAAGTGCCACGAGGTTGTCGAGCGACCAGTGGGCGGCCGACATCGCAGCCTCCCACGTCGCCCCCTCGTTCAGCTCGCCGTCCGACAACAGCGTGTAGACGAGCGACCGTGACGCCTTGCGCTTCAGCCCCAGGCACATGCCGACAGCAACCGTCAGCCCCTGGCCGAGGGAGCCGCCGGTGATCTCCATCCCCGGCGTGTACGCCGCCATGCCCGACATCGGCAGGCGGCTGTCATCCGACCCGTAGGTGTCCAGCTCCGAGACCGGAACGATCCCGGCCTCTGCCAGCGCGGCATAGAGGGCGATGGCGTAGTGGCCGATCGAGAGCAGGAAGCGGTCGCGCCCCTCCCACGCCGGATCCTCGGCCCGAAAGCTCATCGCGTGGAAATAGGCGACCGCCAGCACATCGGCGATGCCGAGCGCCTGTGCAATGTAGCCCTGCCCCTGCACCTCGCCCATGCGGAGCGCGTGCAGCCGAATGCGGCGCGCGCGCTCAGGCAGGGTGGGGGCGTTGGCGAGGGCGGGGGGCATCAGTGGATCAGCATGCCGCCGTTGACGTCGATCACCGCGCCGGTGACGTAGCCGGACAGGTCGGAGGCGAGGAAGAGGTAGATGTTCGCGACGTCGATCGCGTCGCCGAGCCGGTTCAGCGGGATGCCCTTCTTGATGTCCTCCTTCATCTCCGGCGTCAGCTTGCCGCCGGTGATGTCGGTCTGGATCAGGCCTGGCGTCACGCAGTTGACGCGGATGCCATCGGGGCCGAGCTCGCGCGCCATCGCCTTGGCGAGGCCGAGAACGCCCGCCTTCGCCGCCGAGTAGTGCGGCCCGCCGAAGATGCCGCCGCCGCGCTGCGCCGAGACCGAGCTCATGCAGGCAATCGCACCCTGCTTGCGCGAGCGCATGTGCGGGATGAAGGCCTGGCTGAGGTAGAGGACGCCGGAGAGGTTCACGTCGATCACCCGGTCCCAGTTGTCGGGGCGGATGTCCATGATCTTGAGCGGCTGGGTGATGCCGGCGTTGTTGATCAGGATGTCGACATGGCCAAGCCCGGCGATCGCGGCGTCCGCCGCTGCGGTGCAGCTCGCGGGGTCAGACACGTCGCAGCCGAGGCCGAGATGCTGTGGCCCGAGCGCCGCCGCGGCTGCCTTGGCGCCGTCTGCGTCGATGTCGAGGATGGCGACGCGGGCGCCGTGTTCCGCGAAGAGGCGGGCGGTGGCGAGCCCGATGCCGCGCAGGCTCGCGGCGCCAGAAATGACGGCCGTCTTGTTGGCAAGCAGCACTGTTCCCTCCGGGTATTCTCGTTGGAGTGCACTATCCGGGTGGCCAGCCTCACCAGCAAGTGAGGAAAACCCGCCGTCACATGAACTCAGTTCACCGGTGTGCCATCAATCACTGTCAGGTCGAGCGGGAGGGCGAGCTCGCGGCTCAGCCAGTCGATGAAGAGGCGCAGCGCCGGCGCGTAGCGACGCGCGCGCGGGAACACCAGCCAGTGCCCGACATAGGTCACGTCCTCGCCCACGCCGGCGAGCGGCCTGACGAGCCGCCCGCTGGCGAGCTCGCGCTCGGCGAAGCGGAGGGATTCGAGCGCGACGCCAAGCCCCTCGGCGGCTGCGGAGAGCGAGAGGAAGCTGCGGTCGAAGCGCGGCCCGCTGCTCTCCGGCGCGATCAGGCCATTGGCCGAGAACCAGTCGGGCCAGCGGACCTTCTTCACCGCACTTTCGATCAGCGTCTGGCCGAGCAGGTCGCGCGGCGCCCTGATCGCGCCGGCAAGCGAGGGCGCGCAGAGGGGTGTGACCGTCTCGTGGCCGAGCGGCATGACGACCAGCGCCTGGAAGGCCTGCGTGCCGTAATGCTCCGGCCGGGGTGCGCCGTAGACGATGTCCGCGTCGAACTCGTCGCCGCGGAAGCGCGTGTAGTCAGCCCCCGCCGCGATGCGGAGTTCCAGCCCGGCATGCTCCTCCAACAGCCGCTTCAGCCGCGGCACCAGCCATTGCGCCGCGAAGGAGGGCGCGCAGTGAAGGCGCAGCCGCTCGGGCCCGCGCGCGGCGATCGTGCTGATGCCGAGGCGGAGCTCGCCGAACCCGCGCTCGACATGCCCCATCAGCGTCTCGCCCTGCGCCGTCAGCCGGGTGCCGCGCCCCTCGCGCAGGAACAGCGGGGCGGCCAGCAGGTCCTCCAGCCCGCGGATGGCGTGGCTGACGGCACTCGGCGTCAGGCCAAGGTCGGCGGCGGCGGCGCGGAAGGAGCCGGTGCGCGCCACAGCCTCGAAGGCGCGGAGGGAGGAGAGGGGCAGATGCGGTCTCATCGGCCAATGATGAGCCTGTTTCACCGCCCTGCGCAAAATTCTCTCTTGCCGGTGACTTCGCCGCACGCAAGGGATGCGGCGAAACTCGGGAGGAAACAGCATGTCCAACGTCGATCCGCGGCGCATGGCGGATGCGATCCGCATCCTCACGGTCGATGCGTGCGAGCGTGTGGGCGAGGGGCATTGGGGCACGCCGCTGGGCGCGGCCGAGATCGCGACCGCGCTGTTCACCCGCCACCTGCGCTTCAACCCCGCCGACCCGACCTGGTTCGACCGTGACCGCTTCGTGCAGTCGAACGGCCACGGCTCGATGCTGCTCTATTCCCTGCTGCATCTGGCCGGCTACGCGCACATGCCGCTCTCGGCGCTGAAGACGTTCCGCGAGATCGGCTCGATCTGCCAGGGCCATCCGGAGCGTGAGACGGAGGCGGGGATCGAGATCACCACCGGCATGCTCGGCCAGGGCATCGCCAACGCCACCGGCATGGCTGTGGCGGAGGCCTATCTGAGCCACCTCCTCGGCCCCGGCATTGTCGACCACCGCACCTGGGCACTCGTCGGCGATGGCTGCCTGCAGGAGGGCATCGCGCAGGAGGTGATCTCGCTCGCTGGCCATCTCCGGCTCGGCAAGATGACCTGGCTCTGGGACGACAACCTGATCCAGGACGATGGCGGGGTCGAGCAGTCGGTCAGCGAGGATGTGGATGCCCGGTTCCGCGCCTCGGGCTGGCATGTGCAGCGCGTCGACGGGCATGACATCGAGGCCGTCTCGGCCGCCATCGCCGCGGCGAAGTCCGACCCGCGCCCCTCGCTCATCGCCTGCCGCACCGTGATCGGCCGCGGCGTTCCGGGCCTCGAGGGAACCCGCTACGCCCATGCCGGCCGCCTCACACGCGAGAACACCGATGCCGCACGCGCGGCCCTCGGCTGGGAGGGAGAGGCTTTCGCTGTGCCTGACGACATCCTTGCCGCCTGGCGCATGGCCGGAAGGCGCGCGGAAGCCGAGCATGCCGCGTGGCAGGCCCGCGTCGCCGCGCTGCCGGAGGAGAAGCGCGCGCTGGTCGCGCGGCTCCAGGCCGGCCACCTGCCGGAGGGGTGGCAGGAGAGCCTCCGCGCCTATGCGCGCGACGCGGCGGGGCGGAGCGAGTTCGGCATCTTCTTCTCGGGCGAGATCGTCGATCGCTTGGCCGCCGCCATTCCGGAGCTGCTCAGCGGGGCGCCGGATCTCGAGGCGGCGACGAAGCACAAGCGCTCCCTCACGGCCTTCACGGCGGAGGATCGCGGCGGGCGCTACGTCCACTATGGTGTACGCGAGCACGCGATGGGCGCGATGCTGAACGGCATGGTCGCGCATGGCGGGGTTCTGCCCGTCGGCGTCACCTATCTCGTGTTCGCCGATTACGAGCGGCCGACCTTCCGGCTCGCGGCGATGATGGGGCTGCCCACGGTGTTCGTGTTCAGCCACGACAGCATCGGCATCGGCCGCAACGGTCCGACGCACCAGCCGGTGGAGATCCTGGCCAGCCTCCGCGCGATCCCGAACATGCTGGTGTTCCGCCCGGCCGATGGCGTCGAGGCAGCCGAGGCATGGGAGCTCGCGCTGGCCAACCGCACCGGCCCTTCATGCTTGGTGTTCCCGCGCCAGAAGCTCGGCCCCGCGCGCGCGGCGGTGACGGTGGGCGAGAACCTCTCGGCCCGCGGCGCCTATGTGCTGGCCGAGGCGGAAGGCGGGGCGCGGCGCGCGACTCTGCTGGCCACCGGAACCGAGGTCGCGATCGCGCTGGCCGCGCGTGCGATGCTCCAGGCCGAGGGCGTGCCGACGGCGGTGGTCTCGATGCCGTGCTGGGCGCTGTTCGAGCGGCAGGACGAAGCGTATCGCACCGCCGTGCTTGGCCCCCGCACGGCGAGGGTGGCGGTGGAAGCGGCCGTCAGGCTTGGGTGGGACCGTTACGTCGGCCCCGATGGCGGCTTCGTGGGGATGAGCGGCTTCGGCACGTCAGGGGCGGAGGATGCCCTCTACCGGCATTTCGGCATTACGCCGAAGGCAGTCGTAGCCGAGGTTCGGGCGAGGCTCTGAGCGTCACGGTCGCTGCCCACCCGTTCACGAAGAATGGGATGGCACGATGTGCCATCCCATCTTCACGGGCGAAGGGCCTGTAAAGGATTCCGACACCCCTCCGAAAGGGGTGTCGGACCTGGATCAGGCGCGGCGGCGGCGGGCGAGGCCGAGGCCGAGCAGGCCAGCGCCGAGCAGCGCGAGCGTTGCGGGCTCAGGCACCGCCATCGCAACCGACGACACTTCGAGCTCGGAGATGTCGAACCCGTCGGCGGAGGTGTTCAGCGAGTAGTCGACGAAGCGGATCGAATTGAAGTCACCGGTCACGCCGCTGATCGAGTAGCGCGTGCGGCCTTCGGTGCCGCCGCCGACCGTCGTGGCGCTGAGCGTCGGGCCGCCGGCGAGGTCGATCACCGTGCCGCCGAGGTTGGTGTTCAGGAACGAACCGATCTCGACGTAGCCGGCATCGTCGATGCCGAGGAACACGCGCACCTGCTCCTGGTCGGACGAGCCGACGTTCGTCCGCTCAACAGCGAGGCCGCTGGTGATGCGGTTGGTCGTCGGGTCGATCACGAGCGACAGGATGCCGCCACGGCCGAGCGACAGGAACGTCCCCACCTCGTTGTTGTCGAAGATGTTGAGGAAGTCCACGCCGCCATTGCGGCTGGCGTCGCCCGCCGGGAAGCCGGCGCCGGGCGTGAAGGTGATCGAGGAGAACTCTGCGAACGTGTCATGCACGATCGACGCGGCATTGGCCTGAGGTGCTGCGAAGGCAGCGGCTGCGGCGATGGTGGCGGCGAGAAAACGGCCCTTCATGATAAACTCCAGGTTCATGAGTGATAGATGTCAATAGTTGATGCAAGTCATGTGCCAAAGCGCTAGTTGCCTGATTCCTCACGCTTTCCGTGCACGTCTGCCAACTAGCTGTAAAAAATCCTGACAACGTGGCATCAGCACCCCGCCATCGCCGTCGCGACCAACCTGCCGTCAGGGTGCGCGGGCGTCAGTGACCGGGGCGGAAGCCGCGACGGCACCGTGCAGGCGCTCGGTCGCCGCCCCCTCCTCCGCCAGCCAGTCGCGCAGCAGTCGCACCTTGCGAAGCCTCGCCTTGGCGCGCGGATAGGTCAGCACATAGCCCATGTCGGTCGGCGCCTTCAGCGGATGCGCCTCGACGAGCCTGCCGGTCTTGAGCTCGTCATGCACGAAGGCGAGTTGCGCGATCGCGATGCCGAGGCCCTCGATGGCGCCCTGGTAGGTCAGGCTCGAGTTCTGGAAGATCATCGTCCGCTTCAGGGCCTGGTCGCGCACGCCGGCTGCGTCGAACCAGCGCGGCCAGTCACGCGGGCGCTGGATCGAGTGCATCAGGACCTCGCGGGCGAGGGCAGTGGGCGAGAAGCCACCCTGCGGCATCGGGAAGCGTGGGCTGCAGACGGGGACCAGCACCTCGCCGAACAGGCGCTCGCCTTCGACGCCGCGTGGCGGGCGGCCAATCCATTGCACCGCGGCATCGACATCCTCGCGGTCGAAATCCACGGCGTCGTGCGAGGTCGTGATCTGGACCGAGAGCGTCCCGTCGCGCGCATGCAGGCTGGCGAGGCGCGGGATGAGCCAGCGGATCGCGAAGGTCGGCGGCAGCTTCAGGCGCAGCAGCCGCTCGTCATCCGCAGGCACCAGCCGGGCGGTTGCGGCCGCGATCTGGTCGAACGCCGTCCTGATCCCGTCGAGATAGGTTTCGCCGGCGCGGGTGAGCGAGACCGAGCGATGCTGCCGCTTGAAGAGCCGCACGCCCAGATGCGCCTCGAGCAGCAGGATCTGACGGCTGACCGCCCCGGCCGTGACGCAGAGCTCTGCGCCTGCCAGGGTGAAGCTCGCATGCCGTGCTGCCGCCTCGAAGGCCCGCAGCGCGTTGAGCGGAGGGAGGCGCCGTCCGTCGCTGCTTGAGTTTTCATCGATGATGGCGATCATTTTATCGCTCGCGATGTCGCGCTCCCGGTGATCACATGATCCTGTTCCGACATGGTCGTCGGAGCAAACCAAGATTTGGGCACGGCCCGTCAACGCGGCCGGTGGGAAATGGGAAGGGTATGCACGCACGAGCGCACGGTGGCGGGCGGAGCCTGTTCGAGAAAATCTGGGACAAGCATCGCATCCGGGAGCTTCCCGGCAACCGCGACCTGGTCTTCGTCGACCGGCACATCGTGCAGGAGACCACGAGCGCGCTCGCCTTCGATGGCCTCTCGCGGGCCGGCCGGCCTGTCGCGCGGCCGGAACTGACCTTCGCCGTCCAGGACCACATCGTTTCCACCGCGCCCGATCGCGACGAGGACACCAACCCTGGCGGCCGCGAATTGATGCGCGCGATCCGCAGCAACGCGCTCGCCCGCGGCATTCGCCACTGGGGTGTCGAGCATCCGCGCCAGGGCATCGTGCACGTCATCGGGCCTGAGCTCGGCATCGCACTTCCTGGAACGATCCTCGCCTGCGGCGATAGCCATACCGCCACCGTCGGCGGCATCGGCGCGCTCGGCATCGGCGTCGGCACCAGCGAAACCGAGCACGTGCTCGCGACGCAGACGCTGGTTCTGCCGCGGCCGAAGCCGATGCGCGTCTCGTTCGAAGGCACGATCCGCCCCGGCGTGACGGCGAAGGACCTGATCCTTTTCGCCATTGGCCGTCTCGGCATCGATGCCGGGCGCAGCCATGCGATCGAGTATGCCGGGCCGGTGATCCGCGCGCTTCCTGTCGAGGGGCGGCTGACGATCTGCAACATGTCGATCGAGCTCGGCGCGCGGCTTGGCGTGATCGCTCCCGATGATGCGACCTTCGCCTATCTCGCCGGCCGCCCCTATGCCCCCGCGGGCGCCGACTGGGAGCGTGCCGTCGCTGCCTGGCGCGACCTCTCGAGTGACGCGGATGCCGCCTTTGCCCGTGACGTGGCCCTCGATTGTTCTGCCGCGGCGCCGCAGGTGACCTGGGGCACGACGCAGGACCAGGTCGTTGCCATCGACGGCCGCGTCCCCGACCCCGACGGCATGCTGGACCCGGAACGACGCCGGCTCGCAGCGGCCGCACTTGCCTACATGGACATTCCGCCCGGGCGACCGATCGAGGGCATCGGCATCGACATCGCCTTCATCGGCTCCTGCACCAATGGACGGCTGTCCGACCTTCGCGCAGCCGCCGAGGTGGCGAAGGGCAGGCGTGTCGCCCCAGGCGTCCGGGCGCTGGTCGTGCCTGGCTCGACCACAGTGCGCCGCGAGGCGGAGGCGGAGGGTCTCGACAGGGTTTTCACCGAGGCAGGCTTCGAGTGGCGGAGCGCCGGATGCTCGATGTGCGTGAGCATCAACGAGGACGTTGTGCCGCCGGGCGCGCGATGCATCGCGACATCGAACCGGAACTTCGAGAACCGCCAGGGGCCGGGCAGCCGCACGCATCTCGCGAGCCCCGCGATGGTCGCTGCCGCGGCCATCACGGGGGCGATCGCCGATGTCAGGAAGGTGCTCGGCTGATGCAACCCTTCGTCGCCTTCAGGAGCGTCGGCGCCCCGCTGAACCGGGCGAACATCAACACCGATGCGATCATCCCCTCAGCCTGGCTCCGCTCCGCCGAGGCGGATCTCGCGCGCGGGCTGTTCGCGGCATGGCGGTTCGACGCTGACGGCAACGAGATCGCCGATTTCGTGCTCAACGTTCCGCCCTTCCGCACCGCGCGACTGCTGTTCGCGGGTGCCAATTTCGGCTGCGGCAGCTCGCGCGAGGCAGCGGCCTGGGCGCTGAAGCGCTTCGGCTTCGGCTGCATCGCCGCGCCATCCTTCGCCGACATCTTCCATGAGAATGCACTGCGCAACGGCCTGCTGCCGGCGCGCATCTCCGAGGAGGATCTCGCCCGCGCGATCGCGCTGATCGAGGCCGACCCGAACACGCGGTTCCACGTCGACCTTGCCGGAGAGGCGATCACGCCCGAGGCTGGGCTTCCGTTCCGCTTCGCGATCGAGGCGCACCGCAAGGAAGCGCTGCTGCGTGGTGACGACGAGATCGCAGCGACGCTGCGGCACGGCGAGGCCATCGCCGCCCATGCCACGGCGGACATGGCGGAACGCCCGTGGCTCTATGCAGCGCTCGCTCCAGACGCTGCGCGGGAGAAGGTGTGACCTGACGAACGGAGTGCCGCACACACGCGAAACAGTCCCGCGCAGACAAGGCGGGCAGCATGGGAGGAACGAACGATGATGAAGCCAGCACGACGACAGGTGATGATCGGCGCGATGCTCGCCTCCGCCGGCCTCGCACGGCCAGCGCAGGCGCAGGCGGCGCAGATCGTCGTCAGCAACTACGCTGTCTCGACCAACGGCATGCCCTACGCGGTGGCGCTGGAGAAGGGCTTTTTCCGCGAGGAGCGTGGCGATGTCAGCGGCATCATCACCTCCGCCGGCGGCGGCACCACGCTCAGGAACATGATCGCGGGCGGCGTTCCCTATGCCGAGGTGAACCCCACCGTGGCGATCGCCGCGATCCAACAGGGTCTCGACCTCATCATGATCAGCGACAACGTGCTGACGGTGGCCGAATTCGTCTGGGCCACGCGCGCTGATTCGCCGATCCGCTCGATGGCTGACATGCGCGGCAGGAAGATCGGCTTCACCAACCCGCGCTCGACCAGCCAGGCGCTCGCCAACATGCTCGTGCAGCAGGCTGGGTTGCCGCAGGGCTCGGTGGAACTGGTCCGCACCGGCGGATTCGGCGAGGGCATGGCCGCCCTCGAACGCGGCATCGCCGATGCCGTTCCGCTGCCGGAACCGCTCTGGTCGCAGCACGGCAGCAAGTATCGCGTGATCGCGAGCGCGAGCGAGCTTCTGCCGCCGCTCGCCAACGTCATCGGGGTGACGACGCGCAACATGGCCGAGACGCGCGGCGACTTCATCCGGGGCGTCATCCGCGCCCGCCGCCGCGCCGTCACGTTCATGCACGAGAATCCGGACGAGGCGGGCGATATTGTCGCGCGCGTCTACAACATCCCGCCCCAGGTCGGGAAAACCGTCGTCCGGAACCTGACCACGAGCCGAACCCAGGGCATTCCCTACTGGGGCTCAGGCCAGTTCGAGATGGCCGGCCTCGTGCGCATGGTCGAGCTGCAGAAGAGCGTCGGCGCCCTGACCGGGGAAGTTGACCTGGCGAAGATGATCGACACCAGCTTCCTGCCGGAAGACATCAGGGCGCTCGCCTGATGCACGGCCCCGGACGCCAGGGCGAGACCCATGTGCGGCTCGAGGGCGTGACGAAGGTGTTCCGCGGCCTCGGCCGCGGACGCCCCGACGTCCATGCCCTCGGCCCGATCGACCTTGACCTTGCCAAGGGCGAGTTCTTCGCCGTCGTGGGGCCCTCGGGCTGCGGCAAGTCGACGCTGCTCGAGGTCCTCGCCGGACTCGCGACGGTGACAGAGGGCACGGCGACGTTCGAGGGCAGGCCGATCAAGGGCGAGGTGCCGGACGGCGTCGGCGTGGTGTTCCAGGAGGATGCGTGCTTTCCCTGGCTCACGGTCGCCGAGAACATCGGCTTCGGTCTGCGTGAAACGTCACTGCCGGCCGGTGAGGTCGAGGCGCGCGTGCGCCGTGCCGTGGCGACGATGGGGCTCGACGGCTTCGCCGGCGCCTATCCCTCACAGCTTTCGGGCGGCATGCGCCAGCGCGTGTGCATCGCCCGCACGCTCGTGCTGCAGCCGCGGCTGATCCTGCTCGATGAGCCCTTCGGCGCGCTCGACCAGCAGACTCGCCTGTTGATGGGCGAGGAGCTCCTGAAGCTCTGGCGCGAGACGGGGGCGACGGTGTTCCTGATCACGCACGCGCTCGACGAGGCCGCCATGCTCGCCGACAGGATCGGCGTGATGTCGGCGCGGCCTGGCAGGCTGCTCGAGATCATCGAGACAGGCTGGCCCGCCGACCGCGACAGCCGGATCATCGAGGAGAGCGCGTTCGGTGCGATCACGGCCAAGCTATGGCGCCACCTGCGCGCGGAATCGCTCAAGGTGCTCGGCAAGGGAACGGACGCGGCATGAAATATGCCTCGCTCGTGCGGCTGGTGATCATCGTCGGGCTGATCGGCCTGATCGAGGTGATGTGTCGCACCGGCGTGATCACGCGCTTCACCATGCAGCCGCCGACCCTGATCCTGCGTGACCTTGCCGATATCCTGGTCTCCGGTCGCTACAACGCGGCAATCGCGAAAACGCTGACCAACTCGGCAATCGCCTTCGTCTCGGCCGTCGTCGTCGGGGTTGCAGCGGGCGTGGTGATCCACGGCGTGAAGCTGCTGCGCGAGGCGCTGGAGCCGCTGTTCGCGACCTACTACGCGATCCCCGTTCTCGCCTTCTATCCCCTGCTCATCATCCTGTTCGGGATCGGCGATGCGCCACAGATCATGATCGGGTTCATGCTGGGCGTCGTCGCGGTGATCGTGAACACGCTGAACGGGATTGACCGCGTGCCGCGCGTGCTGATGAAGACCGCGCGCATCGCCCGCCTCTCGCGCGCCGCCACGGCGCGGCGGATCACGCTTCCCTACGCCATCCCGTTCGTGCTCACGGGCGTGAAGCTCGCCCTCGCCTACTCGCTCATCGGCGTGATCGGTTCCGAGTTCATCATGTCGACGGGCGGGATGGGGTTCGAGATCTCCTTCGCCTACAACAACTTCGACAACGCCACGATGTATCCGCTCATCGTTCTCGTTCTCTTCACCGCGATCGGGCTCAACATGATCGTCAGGCGCTGGGAGCGGCTTGTCCTCGGCCGCCGCGGGATGCAGTGATGAACGATGCTCCCCCCTGGCGTGGCCCGCTGCTGCTCGTGATCGGCGTCACCGCCGTGTGGCAGGTTCTCTACCTGCTCGTGGGCGAAATCGCGCTGCGCTCGCCCGCCGAGACCGTGGCGTCTCTCGCTGGTCTCCTGGCCGATCCGCGCTTCTGGCCGCATCTGCGCGAAACCACGCTGGCATTCGGCTTCGCACTGCTGCTCGCTGCAGCGTCCGGGCTGCTGATCGGCATCACGCTCGGGGTGAACCGTTTCGCGCGCGACGTGGCCGAGCCGATGCTGGTGGCCATCTACTCCATTCCGAAGGTGACGCTGTATCCGATCCTGCTGCTCGCCTTTGGTCTCGGCATCTCGGCGAAGGTCGCGTTCGGGGCGATCCACGGCTTCATCCCGATCGCGCTGTTCACGATGAATGCAGTGCGCACGATCCGGCCGGTGCTGATCAAGACAGGGAGGATCATGAAGCTGTCCCCGCCGGCGCTGATGTGGCGCATCCTGCTGCCGGCAGCACTGCCGGAAATCTTCACGGGCTTGCGCATCGGCTTCTCGCTGACGCTGATCGGCACCTTGCTCGGCGAGATGTTCGCCTCGCAACGTGGCCTCGGCTTCATGCTGATGAACGCGATCGGCCTGCATCATGTCGACATCATCATGTCGATCACGCTGCTGGTCACCGTGTTCGCCGTCACCGTCAGCCTCCTGCTCATCCATCTCGACCGCAAGCTGCCGCGGTGAGAGCCCTGCAGGCGCCGCCGGCCATGCGGGCCGGTCGCAACGGCCGCGCCCATTCTTTCCCTGCCTGACGGAGTCCTCCCTTGCCCGACGGGGCCCGGTTGCCCGACAAAGGGCGCTCGCCTCCCCTGGCCGGAGATCATCGCCAATGCCCCAGTACCGCTCCCGCACGACCACGCATGGCCGGAACATGGCCGGTGCCCGCGGCCTGTGGCGTGCCACGGGCATGAAGGACGGCGATTTCGGCAAGCCGATCATCGCGGTGGTCAACAGCTTCACGCAGTTCGTGCCGGGCCATGTCCACCTGAAGGACCTTGGCCAACTCGTCGCACGCGAGATCGAGGCGGCGGGCGGGGTCGCCAAGGAGTTCAACACCATCGCGGTGGATGACGGCATCGCCATGGGCCATGACGGCATGCTGTACAGCCTGCCCTCGCGCGAGTTGATCGCAGACAGCGTCGAATACATGGTCAACGCCCATTGCGCCGACGCGATGGTGTGCATCTCCAACTGCGACAAGATCACGCCTGGCATGCTGATGGCGGCGATGCGCCTCAACATCCCCGCCATCTTCGTCTCCGGCGGGCCGATGGAGGCGGGCAAGGTCGTCCATCGCGGCCAGAAGCGCAGCGTCGACCTGATCGATGCGATGATCGTCGCCGCCGATGCGAGCGTGACCGACGAGGAGGTAGCGGTCATCGAACGCTCTGCCTGCCCGACCTGCGGCTCGTGCTCGGGCATGTTCACCGCGAACTCGATGAACTGCCTGACGGAGGCGCTGGGCCTCGCGCTGCCGGGAAACGGCACGGTTCTGGCCACGCACGCCGACCGCAAGCGCCTGTTCCTCGAGGCCGGGCGGCGGATCGTCGAGATCACGCGCCAGCACTACGAGACCGACGATCTCTCCGTCCTGCCGCGCAACATCGCGACCGTCGTTGCCTTCGAGAACGCGATGACGCTTGACATCGCCATGGGCGGGTCGACCAACACCGTGCTGCATCTGCTTGCCGCCGCGCAGGAAGGCGGCGTCGCCTTCACCATGGCCGACATCGACAGGCTGTCGCGCCGCGTGCCGGTGCTCTGCAAGGTCGCCCCCTCGGTGCAGAACGTTCACGTCGAGGATGTGCACCGCGCCGGCGGCATCATGGGCATCCTGGGCGAGCTCGATCGTGCGGGGTTGCTCGACACCTCCGTCAGCCGCGTCGATGTGCCGACGCTGGCCGAAGCGCTTGCGCAATGGGATGTGCGGCGGACGGCGGAGGAGCGCGTGCACCACTTCTTCCGCGCGGCACCAGGCGGCGTCCCGACGCAGGTGGCGTTCAGCCAGGATGCGCGGTGGGATGACCTCGACCTCGACCGCGAAAGCGGCGTGATCCGCGATCTGGCGCACGCGTTCTCCGCCGATGGCGGGCTCGCGGTGCTCTACGGCAATCTCGCCGAGGAGGGCTGCATCGTGAAGACTGCCGGCGTCGATGCCTCGATCCTCAATTTCTCCGGCCCCGCCCGCGTGTTCGAGAGCCAGGATGCGGCGGTTGACGGCATCCTCGGCGGCACGGTGAAGCCGGGTGACGTGGTGCTCGTGCGCTACGAGGGGCCGCGGGGTGGGCCCGGCATGCAGGAGATGCTGTATCCGACGAGCTACCTGAAATCGAAGGGCCTCGGGAAAGCCTGCGCGCTCGTCACCGATGGGCGGTTCTCAGGCGGTTCCTCGGGCCTCTCGATCGGGCATTGCTCGCCGGAGGCAGCGGAGGGCGGAACGATCGGCCTCGTCGAGGATGGCGACCTGATCGAGATCGACATCCCCACCCGCCGCATCCACCTCGCAGTCAGTGAGGTTGAGCTGGCGCGGCGGCGCGCGGCGATGGAGGCGAAGGGCGACGCTGCCTGGCAACCTGACATGCCGCGCAAGCGCCAGGTGTCCACCGCGCTGCGCGCCTATGCGGCGATGGCGACCTCCGCCTCACGCGGCGCCGTGCGGGATGTCGACAGCGCGGGGCGGCGGCGCGGCTCGGCGCGCGGCTGAGCCTGGGCGAGCGGGCAGGGTGCGACGCCGCTTGCCGGACGCGGTGAAGGCGCGGCATCGTCCCCTGCAACGATGACCCGGAGCATGGCCCCTGCCGCCCGACGCGCCGCGAGACCGGCCCCGCGGGCGGCCGTCCCGACCCTCTCCGACGTGGCGGCTAAGGCAGCGGTCGATGTCTCGACGGCAAGCCGCGTGCTGCGCGGCGAGCAGGGGCAGCGCGTGCGCGATGAGACGCGCGCGCGCATCCTCGCGGCAGCCGATGCGCTCGGCTACAGGGCCAACCCGGTGGCGCGTGCCCTGCGCACCGCGCGAACCCACACGCTCGGCATCGCGGTGCCGCAGCTCGACAACCCCGTGTTCGCTGCCGCGATCGCCGGCGCTGAGCGCGTTGCAGCGGCCCGCGGCTATGCCCTGCTGATCTCGCATCTCGAGGATGCCCTGCCCGCAAAGGATGCCTACGCGCGGCTCGCCCAGCTGAACCGCGTCGACGGGCTGCTCGCTGCGACCTTGGAGGAGGATGCGCCCTTCGCCGAGGCGCTCGCGGAGGCAGGCGTACCCTTTGTCGCGCTCAACCGCGTCCTGCCTGGCGCCTGTTCGGTTGCGCTCGACAACCTGGCGGCAGCGCGCGTGGCGATCGATCATCTCGTTTCGCTCGGGCATCGGCGGATCGCGCATCTCGCGGGTCGCGTCGGTGGCTGGAACGGCCAGGGCAGGCTTGCCGGCTGGCGGGCGGCGCTCAAGGCGCATGGCATCCGGCACGATCCGGAACTTGTCGAGCATGCCGGCTACACCGCGTCGGGCGGTGCGGCGGCGATGGCAGCCCTTCTCGCGCGCGTCCGTACGCGCCCGACAGCGGTGCTCGCCGCCACCCTCGTTTCTGCCGCCGGCGCCTTGCGCACGCTCCGCCAGGCGGGGCTTGCCGTGCCGGGCGACATCTCGGTCGTCGCGCTGCATGACGGGCCGGTGGCGGAACTTGTCGAGCCGCAGCTCACCACCGTCGCGCTGCCGGCCGAGGCGATGGGTGCTGCCGGGGCGGAGGCGCTGATCGCGATGATCGAAGGTGGCGCGACCAGCGCGGCGGCAACGCTCCTTCCTCCTGGCGGGCTTGTCCGCCGGGCCTCGACCGGCCCCGCGCCTGAGCGGTAACCGGCCCCGCGCCTGAGCGTTGACAAGCATATGAAGCCGCGCCAGCATCCACTCAGAACAAACGATTGCGCACACGGAGCGTGTGCCTGGAGGAAACAATGTTGCCGATGCTGGCGGCCCAGGCCGCGTCCGGCCCCGATGCCGCGCTCGCCGACGCGCTCGCGGGGATCGTGGGTGTCGCCAATGTCCTTGCCGATTTCCCCGATCGCCTCGCCGCATCGCGTGACCGGGCCCCGCTCGCCACTTTCGCCTTCCGCGATGGCCTGGTGCCCGGCGTGCTTCCTCGCGCCGTCGTTCGCCCCGGCACGCATGACGAGGTCGCCCGCGTGCTCGCCTGGGCGCACGCCAATGCCGTGCCGGTCATTCCCTACGGCGCCGGCTCCGGCGTGCTCGGTGGCGCCATTCCGCTTGGTGGCGAGATCGTGCTCGACCTCAAGCGACTCAACCGTCTCGTCGCCGTCAACGCGACCGACGGGCTCGCGACGGTCGAGGCCGGCATGAATGGCGGGCGGTTCGAAGCGGCGCTCGCGGCGCAGGGCTTCACGTGCGGCCACCTGCCGCAGAGCCTGCATATGTCGACAGTCGGCGGTTGGCTCGCCTGCCGCGGTGCGGGGCAGAACAGCACGCGCTTTGGCAAGATCGAGGACATGGTGGTCGGCCTTCGCGCCGTACTTGCCGATGGCACGAACGTCGAGGTGCGGCCGGCAGCCCGGCGGTCAACCGGCCCGTCGCTGCGCGATGTGTTCGTCGGCTGCGAGGGAACACTCGGCATCATCACCGAGGCGACGCTGCGCATCTGGACGCGCCCGGAAGCGGAACTCCCACTGATGCTCTCCTTTCCCGACATTGCTTCCGGGCTTGAGGCAGGGCGGCGGATCATGCAGGCGGAACTTCGCCCCGCCGTGTTCCGGCTCTACGACGACACCGAGACGGCGCCGCGCACCAAGGACCTCGCCGGCTTTGTTAAGGGACGCGTGCTTGCGATCCTCGTCTTCAGCGGCATCGAACGGCTTGCTTCCCTCGAGCGTGACCTGGCGCGCGAGATCACCGATGCGCTGGGCGGGCGGGAGGAGGGCGATGCCCCCTACCGCCACTGGCTCGCGCATCGTTTCGAGAGCTATTCGCCGCCGTGGCAGGCCTCCGGCCACTACATGGACACGTGCGAGATCACCGGTGCGTGGAGCCGTCTCGTCGAAATGCACGGGCGGATGCGCGAGGCGATCCTCGGCCTCTGCCCAGGCGCGCATTTCGGCGCCCACTGGTCGCACGCCTATCCCGAGGGGGCGTGCCAGTACATGACCGTCCGCCTCCCGCCGATGCCGCGTGCTGACGGCCTTGCGCTCCACGCCCGTGCCTGGGACCTCCTGCAGACGCTGACGGTGGAGATGGGTGGGTCGATCGCGCACCATCACGGCGCGGGGCTGCTGCGCGGTCCGTGGATGGCAGCGGAACTTGGGGCTGGCGGTGCGGCGATGCTGCAGCGGATCAAGGATGCGCTCGACCCTGGCAACATCCTCAACCCCGGCAAGCTTGGCTTGCGCGGGCGGGACGGTGCTGCCCGCGTCGGCGGGGAGGGCTGAGCGATGGCTGACGCGATGGCCACACTGCGCTTCTGCGCCTGGTGCCCCAATCTCTGCCGCAGCGCCTGGCCGGACGGAGCTCCGCAGCGCGAGGCGTCGACGCCGTCTGCGTTGTCTGCGCTCACGCTGATGCTGGCCGAACGGCGCGTGGCCCCCGATGCATCGATCGCCGCTGCCCTCGGCGACACGGCGATGGCGGAGGCGTGCCGCGCGGCCTGCCCCTACGGATACGACATCCCGGCAGCGGTCGCTGCCGTCGCGGGAGCGGCCCATGCCGGCTGAGCTCCTCCTCGGCATCGACCTCGGCGCCGGCTCTCTGAAGGCGACGCTGATCCGCACCGACGGCACGGTGGCCGGAGAGGCATCCGCCATCGTCACGACCCTCTCTCCACACCCGGGATGGAGCGAGCAGGACCCCGCCGGATGGTGGGCAGCGCTGGTCGATGCGGTGCCGCGCGCGATCGCGGCCTCGGGCGAGGGGGCGGGGGCGATCCTCGCGATCTCGTTCTCCGCCGGCGCGCATACCCAGGTTCTGGAGGACGTCGACGGTCGCGTGATCCGCCCAGCGATCCTCTGGAACGACCAGCGGAGTGCGGCAGAGACGGCGGAGCTTCGGGCCGGCCACGACGCGCGCATCCTCGCGCACGGTGCCAATCGCGCGAACCCGACCTGGACGCTGCCGCAGATGCTGTGGGTGCGCCGGCACGAGCCGGAGGCCTTCGCGCGCGTGCGGCGGATGTATCTCGCCAAGGACTGGCTCCGCACGCGGCTGACGGGCGGTTTTGAGACCGATACGATCGATGCGCTCGGCGCGCTGATGGTGGATGCGGCGAAGAAGACATGGTCGGCGGAGCTTTGTGGGCTCATCGGCTGGGATATGACGACGCTGCCGCCGATCATCGAGCCCACGGCACGCGCTGGCGTCGTCACCGAAGCGGCCGCGAAGGCCACCGGCCTCAAGGCTGGAACCCCCGTGATCTGCGGGACGTCCGACACCGCGATCGAGACCTTCGGCGCCGGCATGGTCGAAACGGGGCTCGGCTGCGTGAAGCTCGCCACCGCGGCGACCGTGAGCGTGCTTGCGCGTGAGCCACGGATCGATCGCGAGTTGATCAACTACTATCACGTGGTGCCGGACCACTGGTACGTGATCACCGCCACCAACTCCTGCGCCTCGGCGCATCGCTGGCTGCGCGACACGCTGTTTCCCGGCGAGAGCTTCGCCACGCTGGACGCGCTCGCCACCGCGGCGCCGCGTGGCAGCAAGGGACTGCTGTTCCATCCCTACCTGAACGGCGAGCGCTCGCCCTACTGGGACCCGAAGCTCAGGGCCGACTTCGTTGGCCTTTCCTTCGCGCACGGACGCGGCGAGATCGTCCGTTCACTCTACGAAGGGATTGCCTACTCGCTTCGGGACTGTACCGAGGTGCTGCGGAGCAGGGGGCTCGGCTTCACGACCGCGCGGATCACCGGCGGGGGTGCGCGCAGCGCCACATGGCGGCAGATCGTGGCCGATGTGCTCAATGCCACGATCGAGCTTCCAGCCACGGCGGATGCAAGCTTCGGCGCTGCCCTGCTCGCGGGCGTCGGCATCGGCGTGTGGCCCGATCCGGTAACGGCGGCGCGGGCGGCCGTTCGCATCGTGGCGCGGCACGAGCCGGATGCAGCGGCGGTGGAGGCCTATGACAAGGGCTTCACGTTGTACCGTCAGGCGCAGGCAGCGTTGGCGCCTGTCAACCACGCGCTCGTCGACGCGGCGCGCTGACGATGGCCTCGATCACGCTCGATCGGGTGAGCAAGCGGTTCGGTGGCCTCACCGTCGTCGATGCCGTCTCGCTCGACATCGCCGACGGGGAGTTCATGGTCCTCGTCGGACCGTCGGGCTGCGGCAAGTCGACGACCCTGCGGATGATCGCTGGCCTCGAGGAGAGCAGCGAAGGGCGCATCAGCATCGGTGCGCGCGACGTGACGAGGCTCGAACCGCGTGACCGGAACGTCGCGATGGTGTTCCAGAACTACGCTCTCTATCCACACAAGTCGGTGTACGACAACCTCGCTTTTGGCCTGCGCATGAAGAAGCTCGACAGGGCGGACATCGAGCGTCGGGTCCGGCGCGCCGCGGCGATGCTCGGCATCGAGCAACTCCTCGCCCGCAAGCCGCGGCAGCTCTCCGGCGGCCAGATGCAGCGCGTCGCGCTCGGCCGTGCCCTGGTGCGGGACCCCGAGGCCTTCCTGCTCGACGAGCCGCTGTCGAACCTCGATGCCCGCATGCGCGTTCAGACACGAGAGGAGATCGCCAAGCTGCACCGCGAGGTCGGCACCTCGATGGTCTATGTCACGCATGACCAGGTCGAGGCGATGACGTTGGGCGACCGGGTGTGCGCCATGCGCGATGGGCGGATCCAGCAGGTCGGCCCGCCGCTCGCGCTCTACGATCGCCCCGCGAATCGTTTCGTTGCCGCCTTCATCGGTTCCCCCGAGATGAACCTGGTTGAGGCGGATGTCGTGCCAGGGCCGACGGTACACATCGGCGAAGCCGTGTTGCCGTTGCCGGAGCATGGCATCCGACTGCCGGCACCGGGAAGCCGCATCACGCTCGGCATCCGGCCGGAACATCTGGCGGTCGCCGACGGCGCCGGGCCGCGCATCACCGGCACGATCGGCATGGTCGAGCGGCTCGGTGACCGGACGCTGGTCGGCCTCGATGTCGCTGGCATCATCATCAAGGCCCTGCTGCCGCGCGATGACGCGCTGGCGCCCGGCCAACACATCGCGCTGGCGCCCATGCCGGGCCGCCTGCATGTCTTCGACGGCGAGACGGGCGCGAGCCTTGCCGTTCCATGAACCATAACGGAGGAGACGTGACGATGAACAAGGGGACACAACCAGGCGGCGTTGGCCGCCGCACGTTGATCTCGGCCGGCACGGCTGCTGCTGCCTATGCGGGGCTGCCGATGCCGGCGGTGCATGCGCAGGTGCGCGAGCTCCGCTTCCTGAACGCAGAGCCCGGCATCGACAGCGTTCGTGCGCTGCGCGTGGCCGCCGCGCAGTACGAGCGTGAGCGCCGCGTCAAGGTGGTGATCGATACGGTGCCGCCGGGCGATGCGTATACGCGCATGGTCTCCGCCATCCGTGGCGGCAGGCCGTATGACATCGGAACGCTCATTTTCGTCGCGCACGTGCTGACGCTCGCGAACGAGGGGCAGCTCACGCCGATCACGGAGCTCGTCAACAAGCACCAGTGGGGCAAGCGCATCCTGTTCCCCATCGGCGGTCAGCACTACTGGTACATGTATGATTACAACCTCTGCTGGCTGTTCTACCGCAAGGACGTCTACGACCAGCTCAAGCTCGAGCCGCCGAAGACCTGGGCGCAGCTGCTCGACAACAGCCGCCGGTCGATGACTGAGGGCGCGACGCGCCGCTTCGGCTACACGACACCGATCGGCTCGAACGACGCGACGAACTGGATGAGCATCGGCCGTCTCTGGGCCGAGGACGTGAAGCTGTTCGACGACAACTGGACGCTGGTGTTCGACACGCCCGACATGCGGCGCAAGACGGCGGCTTGGCTCGACTTCTTCGGCGAGCTCTACAAGACGATGCCGCCAGGCCTCACGCAGGTGACATTCGGCAACATCCTCGCGCAGTTCGCCGCCGAGCAGGCGGTGCACGCGCCCTATGCCGGGCGGATGATCGAGTTCATCGAGCAGCGCGCGCCCCAGCTTGCCGACAAGTACGGCATGATGCCGTATCCGGATTCCGGTGGCGTACGCTCGGCCGTCAATGACCTTGCCCCTGAGGATGCCTCCGGTCTGCGGCAGAGTCCGTCGCAGGGAGACGGATGATGAAGCGATCGAGGTTTACGCAGGAGTTCATCAATCGTGTGCTGAAGGAGAACCCGGCCGGTGCGGCCGCACCGGATCTGTGCCGCAAGTATGGGATCAGCGAGGCGACGTTTTACGCCTGGCGTCGAAGTACGGCGGCATGGAGGTTTCCGATGCCCGCAAGCTGAATACCCTTGGGGAGGAGAACGCGCGGCCGAAGAAGCTGCTCGCGGAATTCATGCTCGACGTCTCAACGCTGCGGGAGATGTTGACAAAAAATGCTTCTGACGCCCGGCTCGCGGAGAACGGCAGTGACCTGGGCGATCGAGGAGAAGGACTACTCGCAACGGCGCGCCTGCCAGCTCGTCGGCCTGGCACCTAAGACGTATCGCTACGTCTCTCGGCGCCCCGACAATCACGAGGTCCGCATTCCGCTGCGAGCGCTGGCGAATGACCGCCAGCGCTTTCGCTACCGGCGCCTGCACATCCTGCTGGCGCGTGAGGGGCACCGGCTGAACCACAAGAAGCTGTTTCCGTCTGTACCGGGCGAAACGCCTTGGTGTACGGCGGCGTGGCGGTCGCAAGCGCGCGCTCGGCACGCGCGCGACGATGGTGGTGGCGCAGGCGATGAACCAACGCTGGTCGCTGGACTTCGTCTCCGACGCGCTGGCCTACGGGCGGCGGTTCCGCGTCCTCGCCGTGGTGGACGACTTCACCCGCGAGTGCCTGACGCTGGTGGCGGACAAATTCGCTGTCGGGGTTGAGCGTTGAGCGTGAGCTCAACCGGATCGTGGCGCTGCGCGGCCGCCCGGCGCTGATCGTGAGTGATAACGGCACCGAACTAACCTCGCGTGCGATGCTGCGTTGGCAGCAGGAGCGTTGTGTCGGCTGGTACTACATCGCGCCGGGCAAGCCGCAGCAGAACGGGTTCTCGAGAGCTTCAACGGCCGGTTCCGCGACAAGTGCCTCAACGAGCACCTGTTCAGCAACCTGCTCGCAGCGCGCCGGATCTTCGAAGAATGGAGGAACGACGATAACACGTCCCGCCCACACACGAGCCTGAACGGGCTCCCCTAGCAGCCTTTGCAACCCGCCCCGCATCGAGGCAAATGGAGAACAGGCTCTGCTCATGAACGAGGGCGCATCGAGGGCTAGGTCAGACGCCGACGCGGCCGATGTGCCACAGGGCCCCATCGGTCTCATTAACCATAAGAAATAGGGACCATAGTCGATTAACCGTTTTTTCAGAGTTCTCGCACACATTCGCGTTCGGCGACTTGGACAGGCCAAGTCGACCTTCGCGTAGGAACAAAACATGATGAAACGCATCCGCCTGCCTGCAGCCTCTGCTGTTGATGCTGGTAAAGTCCGCCTTGGCGGCATCATTAACCCGCTGCAGCGGGCGATTGCCGACAACGTCAGGGTCCGCCTCGGCGGCATCGCGCCAATCGTGTGATCCACTTCTTTCGCTGCTATTTTCGCTGGGGCGCCAAATGTGTTCGAGGCTTGGTGAGGTTGAGTTCCGCCAAGCCTCGAACTTTACCTCGGAGCCAGCTTCGTTGGAATCGCAGAAGCCTGAGGCGCACCGAAGGGGCGTGCCTTTTTCTGGGGCAATGGTGGTGCGAGTTACCCTTTCAACCCGCTGTTCCGCTGCGAGAGGCAAGAGGACCATAGCTGCCCGAAATGTTCTCAATAGGAATCCGCCCTGTGTCGAAAACCTTCGATCCCGGAACAGCGACCCGCGCCAAGCACTGGTTGGCACCGCACAACCCTCTGGTCACCTTCAACCGCATGATCGGCACCGCCCGCGCCCCCCAGCGCGCTGACCGCTCGGGCGCAGGCACGCTGCCCACGCGCGCCTTCCGCTACTGCGAGGCGGTGACCACCGCGACGGGCCTTGGCTGGTACGTCTTCCCCCCGATCGGCCTCACCTTCCTCTGGGACGGCTCGCAGGTGTTCTGGACGTGGGATGGCGGAGAGGAGCACGGCTTCCTGCCGCTGTCCGTCGCGCAGTTCCCGGGCTTCGCAGACACCTTCGATGCCGCGGCACCCGAGAAGGTGCGCGGCTATTCGCCGCCCTTCGTCGCCGCGCTGAAGGAACCTGGCGTGGTGCAGATCTGGTCCGGCCTGATCGCCCGCACTGCCCCCGGCTGGAGCCTTCTGGTCCGCCCTCCCGCCAACCTGCCGCGCGCGCCCGGCTACGAGGTGTACGAGGGCGTGGTCGAGACCGACCGCTGGTTCGGCCCCCTCTTCACGAATATCCGCCTGACGAAGACCGACGTGCCGGTGCGGCTCGACCCCGACTTCCCCTTCGCCACCGCCGTTCCCGTGCCCCGCATTATGTACGCCGAGGAGCTGCAGAACTCAGGCCGCGTTGTCGCCGACATCGCGACGATGACCGACGAGGACTGGGCCGACTACCGGGCGACCGTCGTCGAGCCCTCCATCGATCCAGAGCGCAACCGCGGCCGCTATGCCAAAGAGGCGCGCAAGCGGCGCAGCAAGGGGCTATGCCCCTACGCGGCGGCACCCCAGGCCACCGCCTAAGCCTCTCTGTTGACGCGCCCGGAGCGATCATATCTGCGCATCCGCGGCAATCGTGCTGCGCGCGGCCCTTGTACATTGCGGTTCGGCGCAGGATGACTCAAGTGGTTCCGTCGCTACATGACGTTGACTAAACCGCCGCCGCGTCAGCTTGCCCTGCTATGGATTGAGCGGCTCAGCCGGCTGAAGCCCACGACCAGTCCTGCCGCTGCCCCTGACCCCGACCCGATGTTCCCGCGACGTGCCTGAGCGCGTCGGCGAGTTAACCCGGCGGGCGACACCTAGCGGCACTGCCTGGCGCCGCTGCCGCGCACAGAGCGTGTCTCTCGCCACGCGTGCGCGGAGAGCCAACATGACTGGGGCGTGCGCGACACACTGCAGGGGCGATCGCTGGAGGCACGTAGCGACGGCGCTGCCCTGACCATTCCGCGCGGGTCGCGGTCACCGGATCGTTATCAGGCGTTAGCCGCCATTTTCGGCAGCATTTACAACGTTCTGACTTAAAATCTGTGCTTCGGCTGACACACAAGTGCCTGCACCGGTAACCACTCGTTAACCTTTAGGTAAAAACATACGTGGGCGTTGGGAGGAAAATCGGGAGAACGTCAGCCGATGCTTGATTTCATCGAGAACACGCAGAACGCGCGACACAGCGCAGACCAAGCGGAAATGCAAGACATCATCCGTACCGTCTGCGTAGCGCTAGACCTATCAGTTCCAAACGCGAAGCTGACAGCTGAAGAGGCCCATCTCCGTGTAATTCTTTTTTCCCAAAGGAAGCTCCTGGAGATGTCGGAGCGCCTGATCTCAAGCACCGCACCCAGCCGGCCCCTCGGTTCCGTCAGTCATAGGGCGCTCTAACTCGCGCATAATGTAGCCGCTGCCCCAAGCTGTCGCGATGACGTTCGGGCTGCCCGCATTAGCGAGCTTTTTACGCAGCTTGCACACGAAGACGTCGACGATCTTGATCTCGGGCTCGTCCCTGCCGCCGTAGAGATGCGTCAGGATCGCCTCCTTCGACAGCACCATGCCCTTGCGGGTCATCATGAGCTGGAGGATCGCCTGCTCCTTGCCAGTTAGGTGCACGTGCCGCCCGTTGACTTTGCAGTCATGCGACTGGAGGTCCATCTCGACCGGGCCGGCGCGCAGCGTCTGGTCGGCGAAGCCCGAGGCGCGGCGGACGATCGCGAGAAGCCGCGCGACCAGCTCCTGCGGCTCGAAGGGCTTGGTCAAGAAATCGTCGGCGCCGAGGGTGATGCCCTTCACGCGGGTGGCGCTGTCGCCATGGCCCGAGAGCATCAGGATCGGCGTGGTGATGCGGGACGTGCGGACGCGGCGGACGAATTCGAGCCCGTCCATGTCCGGCAGCATGCGGTCGAGCACCACGGCGTCGTAGGTGTAGGTCCGCAGGTGGTCGAGGCCGTCTTCGCCGCTGCCGGCAATATCGGTCGTGATCCGGTGCCCACTCAGCAGCGCGGCGACCGATCGTGCAACGACCAGCTCGTCTTCAACGAGAAGCATACGCATCGCCGTTTACCCTACGCCCAACAGCTGCACAACTCATACGCGAGCATTAAGGCAGCGACGGCGTGCGAGTCTATCGTCAACCAACCTTGGGTTGCATCATGATGGCGATTTAACGCTTTTTCCCGAGTATCAAGCAGCGTGATCCCAGTCGATCCAGGGATGGGTCACCGGTTCCGAGATTTTTGCTGCGGCCTAAGCCTTTGGGTAGCCTCGGTCTGCACGCGTCATTCTTCCACTTTTTGCGCTTCGCAACGAGGCGCGCGAGGCCGGTCCCGCCGGTGTGCTGCAACGGTTTCTCCTACGGGCTGCGCAGCAAGGCCGAGACATCGCTGGCGGCACGCGTGAGCGAGACGATGACCCGCTGGGCCTATGCAGCGGGAGGAAGGCGCCGCGTTTACGGCGGCCGCAGCACCACCTCCGGATCTGCCCCGCCGCGCTGATGAGCGTCTGCGCGACGGGATCGTTGGTCGCAATGCCCTGCTGCACCATGATGCGGTCCGCGAGTGCGGCGCGGCTGACGGGAGCGAACGCGAGCGGGACGACTGCCTCCCAGATGCCTGCGGCCTAGACGCCCTCCGCCACCACCGAGAGCTGCACGGGCACGTCTGGTAGCGATCCAGGCTCGGCATAGGGCTCTGACATGGCGCCAGCGGTGGCCAGGGGCGTCTCGCACGGTATCGGCCGTAACTGCCTCCGCCGCCAGCAACGGCTGTCGCTGTGAATTGCGGCTGCAGAGACTAAGGGCTGCGTGGGGTTCAGAAAACCTCGTCCAGGCTCATGCACATGCGTTGGCCGCTTGTCGGGGGAACGATCCATTAAGGTTTGCACGGCATACCTATGTCCGCAGGCGGCTGGATCGGCCAGTCGCCACTGGGAAAAAGGGGTTCATGCAGATGACGAGCAAGCGTATCCGCGTTCCGGGGCTGACGACCGACGCCGGCAAAGTTCGCCTTGGGGGCATCATCAATCCCCTCCCTCGTTCGGTGGCTGATGGGGGCCGGGTCCGTCTCGGCGGGATTGCGCCGATCGTCTAATGCCGTGTCTTCAACCCGCCACGTGGAGGCGCGTGGCGGGTTCAACTGCTCTTTCCTCGCATGACCGTTGGACGATTCCACCGAAGCCACTTTGGTCCTCGACACGTCTCCCATAATGCTCATGCTTGGCGCCCTGGGTCGTGTAGCACGCTAGCCAGAATACATGCGCCAGCCTTCGGCAAGCCGCGCTGGACTTGGTTAACGCTGACGTGAATACGAACATTAACCGTTCGACAACTTCTTTGGCGGCACGCTTACGTGTGTGTCGGTCGAGGAGGCAAGCACGTGCGGGACCTCATTCGCGATCCATATGCGTTTCTAGCGCGTGCCACTGCGCGTGAGGCCTGGAACGAGTGCAACCTGACGCGGGCGGCCCTCGGCTTGCCCAATTCGGGAACCGAGGCTGAGAGATCCGTGACACTCGTCGGGCAGTTGCTGTGCGTCAGCTCCTGGTGGACGAGCAAGGCGGAAGACGCAGTCATGGAGCACTGCCCGGCCTGCCCGGCCAGGCACTATTGGGAACTGCGCCCACGAAGGCATCGCTGACGCCACCGTCCGGCTCGGCTCCGAAGGCGCGGACAAGCGTTCAAGATCGGATCCCGAAGCTGGCTGACGCCTATCATCGGCGCGGAGAATCCGCGGCCGACTGAGCTAGGCGCCAGAACGCCGAGTGCGCTGCCCTGGAGCGGGGCTCGGCCTCCTAGGGGCCCGTGGTCGGGCTCTACCAAGGAGAGCGCTGACGCTGACGAGCGTGTCGGACACCAACCTCACGTCGGGCATGTGGGGCGCGTACATTCCGCCTTAAGCAGATCATCTGGCTCGGGTACCTGGATCGAAAGCCCCAGTCACCGCGAAACAGGCGCTGCCGCATGCGATGCTTCGATCCACGCCCCCGAGGAGCCGATGCCGCCGAGCGCCTGGCGCATGTGCTGGCGCCGCAGTTCCGCTTTATGCCCCTGCAAGGGGGCGATCGGGCGAGGGGGGCGACCGGGCTGGGCGCCGCACCCCGCCGAACTTCGGCCAGTTTCGATCCACGCCCCCGCGAGGGGGCGACTCGCCCGTGGTACCGCTTTTGACTCTGCCGTCGAGTTTCGATCCACGCCCCCGCGCCGGGGGGGGGGGGGGCGGAGGCGACCATCTCCATTTATCTCTGCCTCGCGCCAGGAATGTTTCTATCCACGCCCCCGCGAGGAGACGACGGCCAAGTCAGAACATGTACTCCGCCAAAGAGAATCTATCGCAATCCGCGAGCCCTCTGATGCGCCTACAAAAATCGACAGTACGAATTATCGGGTGAGGTAATTTTGCAGCGTTAAAAATGCTGTATCATCTTCCACAACACGCCAGGGTGCATAGACACTATGGGTATCAGAATATGCGTCAGATCAAGAGCGGACCACTAAGGACGGGCACAGCCTTAGCGGCGATGCCCTGGCCCCCGCGAGGCCCATCAGCGCCAAGGCGATAGAACAGCGGGCTATCGGCGTTGGGATCAACCTCAGACACCAATCGCGTTCGGAGCAGTGCCCACTGCGCCGGGTCATCCTCGCACTCGCACACTGGCTCCTGCACCCGCTGCCCAAAATCAAAGCACGCCCAAGCCACGCGGTGAAGCTACCAGCGTCCAGCGGCGACGCGCTGCACCGCTGGCCCGGCGGACCGCAACGGGAGGCAGCGCTTCGGCTCGCCCGTCACCTCGTGCAGTCGCTGGCCACCGGAACCGCTCCTGCGGCCCCCGACGACTCGGCAGACGATGCCTGGGCATGGCTCGCATCGCGCCTCTCGGAGGACTGCGATCCCGAGGAACTAGGGCCGGCTCGTTTGCTGATGCACGTCCTCGCCGAGCGCTCGGCGGCGCCGACCGAGGCCCAGGTGACCTGGGCGCAAGCCTCCGTGCGCTGTCTCGCGAAGACAGGCCAAGCAAAGCGGACCTTTGGACCTTCACGGAAGCGGTTATCCGAACCGCCGTGGCGGACCGCGGAGCCGCAGAGGCGGCGCTCTTGCCGCTCCTTTGCCCCAAACGCCTTCAGCGGCGGGGCGAGATCGACTTTGGCTGTTTCGCCCACGAAGCTGCCCGATTGGCGCGCGAACTACCCGGCCTCTACGACCGCGCGGTCACCACCGCCATGCTCGTTCCGAAGCCTGGGAGGGACTAGCCGACCGACCTGTCCGGGAGCCACATCCTCCCCCTGACGTCCAACAGGCGGCAGGACTTTGAGCACGCTGTTTGGCAGCTTCTCCAGTGCTTCGAATGCTTTGCCACCGAGTGTCCCGCCGCTGCGTCGCGGGTGGCGGTGGAGGTCACCGACGCAGCGGTGCCCAGCAGACTGCCGCCCCGCTGGACGCTGGCGTTCCGCGCCTTCGGGGATGACAGGAGCGTCCACGCGCTTCCGCGCTGCCAGGACCAAGTCGATGACCTTCTGGCGGGGTGGCGCCGGGGCATTGCCGCCCGCCTCGGCCGCGGGCTCGACGAGAGCACCCTCGACGCGCTGCGAGTGGACGCATCGGGCAGGTCCGGCGCCCTTGGGTCACCCTGCTGGAGCTTTGCGCCGACAATCCGGAGGGCCTGCACGAGCATCTCGCCGAGGCGTTGGTGCCCACGGTGCTCGCGGACTTCCGGCTCGGGGAGGCCGTGACCCTGCCCCCTGGGGTGCCCTCGGTTTGAAGTAGGGTCCGTCGAAAGGGAGACGGACGATGCGGCGATCGCGGTTCACGCAGGAGCAGATCATTGGCGTGTTGAAGGAGCA
>NZ_JALHPR010000006.1:0-30000 GCF_022842375.1 Elioraea sp.
CCGCGGGCACCCCGCGCACCCCTCAGGCGGAAGCGGCGCTCAGGTCAGGTGTGCTGCCGGCGGCGGCGGGCGGCGACGAGGCCGAACAGGCCGGCGCCGAGCAGCAGCGCCGAGGCAGGCTCCGGCACCGCCGTGGGGGGCGGCGGTGGCGGCGGCGTGACGACGGTCGGCACGACGTCGATCGTGAAGGTGTCGAAAGTGTCGCCGGTCCCCCATGACGTGACATAGGTGCCCGGGGTGATGCCAAGCGAAGCGAACGTCGCACCGGCGAACGTCAACGTTGCTGCCAGCGGCGTCCCCGACACGTAGCCCACCGGCACTGCCAGGAAGGGTTCCCCCGGATTGACGAAGCTTCCAATGCCGAGGGCAGCGCCGGTCGACGTGCCAAGCGTGCTGCCGCCTAGTCCGAACGTTGGGGATGTGATGCCACCTCCTCCAAAGGCGTCGCTTGCGCCTGCTGTCAGGAGGGCTCCGTTGGACGGGTCGATGGCGGCGCTCGCGAAAATATTCAAAGAGAACTCGAGCGCCGCCAGGTTGAACGAGCCGGCCCCTGTGCCGACCACGTTGCCGCCCTGTTCGACGAAGGTGAAGGTGAAGGCCGCCTCGGCCGGCCGGGGCCCTGCCACCGACAAGGCAGCGGTGCCAACGGCAGCAAGGCCGAGCATGCGCAAACGCGATATCATGATGTGTGTGTCCCCCTGTTCCCGCTGAGCACGGGAACCCCCGTTTGTTCGAAATCAAATTTGAACGTAGCCGGGGCCGGTCGGCGGCTTCAACAGGCCAATGGCGACATTGCAAGAAATGTCACGCGGGCCGGCGACGCCACAGCTGCGGCCTTGGCCCGGTCGGCCCAGGCGCCCGGCCGGCGGAGATCGTGGCGAACGAGCGGGCCGATATCGTGCTAATCGGCCGCGCGATGCTGGCCGATCCTGCCTGGCCGCTGCGCGCGGCCAAGGCGCTGGGGGCGCAGGTGGAATGGCCGGTGGAATACGAGCACCCGATGGGGACTTTGGGGGGAGCCCCGCGTAAGGTCGGCTACGGAATGCATACGTGTGTCCGAGCTCAATACCGCGTTGGGCAAGACTGATGTTGTGACCAGCGAATGGTCGGCGTGCTCCTGACCATTCTCAAGTGCGCTACCGGCCTGATGTCGAGGAGGCTCTTTGCGGGCCGGTGGCGTCGCTGACCCGCCCCCCGAAGCATGATGGCCAGCCCCGCAGGCTCCTGTCGTCAAGCCTTGATCGTCAACGCCTTCCTTTTCGTTGCAGATTTCGACCCTCCATCATCCACCACAACATCCCATGCCTCCGTATCACTCGTCGGTGTGGTCTGTCCGTCGACTGCAATGTCACATTCGATCTCAGTCGGATTAGACCGGACATTCTTCGCGAAGAGGTCGTCGACACCAGCCCTGCTTAGCTTGACGTGGGTAATGATATTCAAATCGGTCCCCATAATCCGGAGGTGGAGCGCTCCCTTTGTCACTGAATGAACCGTTGGGTCGATGCTGCTTATGGACGGCACTTGATCGGTAGATTGCGCGGCCTTGGCCGCAGAGGTTGCCGTTGTTGAGCCCAGATAGAAGCTTGTGATCGCGGTCATCAACGTGCCAAGCAGTACGAGCAACTGCTTTGCAAAGTCCTCGCTGGCGGCACTGGCAGGGGGGGAAAAGCTCACATTGTAAAGCCACCGAGTCGTTCCATCTGGAAGTTCGTCTGGTATAGCAACGGCCGCGGCATTCGGATGACTCGCGATGTAACTGTCGCGCGCCGCTTCAGAAAGGCGATCAACTGTGACGCGCGGGGGACCACTAAAGAGATTTGCAAAAAGGAAAACGCTGAAAATAGAGAACAGCACGATGAGCGACAGAGCAATGACGGCACGGATAGAGCCCTCTGGCAGCCCCATCGCTTGCTTTTCATCGTTAATTCTCAGAATACTGAATACACTTGCTACTAGAGTAAGCAAAACAATCAGTACGACCACACCACTTATTGCCAAAATTGGAAGTGAGTATTCAATCGATTTGCCAATAATCAAATCAGAAAGAGCGATTATGACAGCAATAAACGTTGCAAGAAGTACGATACATAAAAGAAAAACGACCTTATATGTTACCGCATGAGGCTTATTGCTTTTCGACGCATTCATGAGATTTTCCACGCGGCATGCCTCCTTGTCCAATATTGTCAAGACATCGCATTGCCTTCTCGAGCAGCGTTTCTCCGTGAGTTACGACCGCCAGCCCGAGACGGTATCGGCCGTCATACGGAGATCGCAACGCCGAAATCGCCAAATACATGACGTGCTTCGGGTCTCAGAGCCCATCCGGGCAGTTTTGCAACACGCTCATGCCTTTACGGCGAGCCACCGGCGCGTGATGCAGATTATGGAGATGCGGACGACGGCGGACGCGATGAGCCAGTGCGCCTTGAAGTCGCGGGAAGTGCACCAGAATCACAAATCGTTGCGCTTTACAAACCGTGTGCTCTGAACACGCCGGCGACGCTGGTGCCGCTCATGATCGCTCCCCCACCTTGCCCGCCCGCGCCCTTTCCGCTACATCCCCCGTCTCGCGCGCCGGTCGGTATCGGCGCGCCTATGCGCTTGGAAGGTCGCCATGAAGCAGGGCATCCACCCCGACTATCACGAGATCACCGTCATCATGACGGATGGCACGACGTTCACCACACGCTCCTGCTACGGCAAGCCGGGTGACACCATCCGCCTCGACATCGACCCGAAGTCGCACCCGGCCTGGACGGGCCAGCAGCGCGCCCTCTCCGACACCGCCGGCCAGATGGCGAAGTTCTCCAAGCGCTTCGCGGTCGACATGTCGAAGATGAACATCAAGGCCGCCGCCACCGTGAACAAGGGCGCCGCGCCGAAGGCCGCCGCGGCCGCCGCCGCCGCCAAGGGCGCGCCGGCAAAAAAGAAAAAGTAGGCCTCACCGCCTCTTCGCGCCCACCAAGGCCGGCCCCTTGAACCAGGGGGCCGGCCTTTCTACGTTCATGGGGCCGCTTGTGCCTTCGGGGCTTGCGGCGACCGCGGTCGGGCTTCGGCCGAATGCGCGGCGTGACCGACCGACGGACCTTGCTGAAACAGAAGGACCGAAAACCATGACGACGCTCGACTTCTCACCCCTGTTCCGTTCGACGATCGGCTTCGACCGTCTCTCGCGCCTGATGGACGCGACGATGGCGACCCAGGAAGCCCAGGCGTACCCCCCCTACAACATCGAGAAGCTCTCAGAGGACGCGTATCGCCTGACCATGGCGGTGGCCGGCTTCGGCGAGGGCGACCTCGAGATCACCCAGAAGCAGTCAGCCCTCGTGGTCGCCGGCCGCGCGGCGAAGGAGGAGGCGCCGCGCCAGTTCCTGCACCGCGGCATCGCCCGACGCGCCTTCGAGCGGCGGTTCGAGCTGGCTGACCACATGGTGGTCGATGGCGCCTCGCTCGAGAACGGGCTGCTGCACATCGCGCTCAAGCGCGTGGTGCCGGAGAGCCTGAAGCCACGCCAGATCGCGATCGGCGGCGGCCAGCCCCGGGTGATCGAAGCGCAGGAGGCGCGCGCCGCCTGAGCGACGCGCCTCGGCTGACGACACGGGCCGGGTCAGGGAACTGACCCGGCCTTTTCGTTGTCCGCACGCGCCTTGTCGTCCTTGACGGCCTGAACCTTCACGTCCCGCCGCGTCACGAGCCGGCGCGAGGCCCAGAACATCAGCGGGTTCAGCGCGATCGAACCCACCACGGCAGCGAGGATCGGGTCACGCGCCGCCTCGGGCAGCAGGCCGAGGCCGATCCCCTGCTCGGCCAGAACCAGGCTGAACTCGCCGATCTGGGCGAGCGCTGCCGTCACCGTCGCGGTCGCCTGGAAGCTCTGCCGCAGCAGCAGCATGATCGCTGCCGCGGCCAGCCCCTTGCCGATGATGACAACGCCAAGCGTCGCTGCCACGGCACCTGGCCGCTCGACCAGCACCAGGGGGTTGAACAGCATGCCGACGGAGACGAAGAACAGCACCGCGAAGGCATCGCGGAATGGCAGGCTCTGCTCCGCCGCGCGCGCGGCCATGCCCGAGCCGTGCATCACCATCCCGGCAAAGAAGGCGCCGAGCGCGAAGGACACGCCGAACACCTTGGCCGAGGCATAGGCGATGCCGATGGAGAGCGCGAGGACGGCCAGCGTGAACAGCTCGCGCGAGCGGAGATGCGCGATCATCACCAACACCCACGGGATCACGCGGCGGCCGAGCGGCACGGCGATGGCGATGAACAACGCCACCTTGCCCAGCGCGATGCCGAGCGCGATGAGCCCCCCGGCATCGGTCAGCCGGCTCGCGATGCCGGCCGAGGCGCCGCCGAACATGCCCGCCACCGCGGGCAGCATGACGAGGACGAGGATGACGGCCAGATCCTCGACCACCAGCCAGCCGACGGCGATGCGGCCTGCCGGCGTCGATGTCTCCTCCCGGTCAGCCAGGGCGCGGAGCAGCACGACCGTCGAGGCGACGGAGAGGGCAAGGCCGAACACCACCGCCTGCGGCCAGGAATAGTCCCACCCCCTGGCGAGCAGGGCACCGAGGATGGTGGCGGTGGCCATCTGCGTCACCGCACCCGGCAGCGCGACGCGCCGCACCGAGAGCAGCTCGGCCGGTGAGAAATGCAGCCCGACGCCGAACATCAGCAGGATCACGCCAAGCTCGGCGAGCTCATAGGCGGTCGAGGCATCGCCCACGATTCCAGGCGTGTACGGCCCGAGCAGGATGCCGGCGCAGAGATAGCCGACGATGGGCGGCAGCTTCACGAGCGCGGCCAGCGTGCCGAAGATGAGCGCGTAGAGCAGGCCAAGCCCGATCGTGGTGATCAGCGGATGCGCTGCGTCCATGCCCTGCCCTCCACTGTCGCCAACCCGCTGGATGCCGATCATCAACCCTTGAAGATCAATGTAGTAAGGACGTAGCCTCGATCAACCGTTGAACGTCGGCATGCCTACGGTTTGCGGAAGAACGCCTCCGCCGCACCCCGGTGGCTGTCGCGGGCGGCGATGGTCGCCTTCACCCGCGCGATCTCGGCCTCCAGCGCGGCGATGTATGCATCCATGTCCTCGCGGCTGACGCCATCGAGCGGCAGCGGATCGAAGCGCGGACGCTTCCGGGGAAGCTCGTCATCCTCGCGTGCCATTCCATCCCTCTCCTCTCTCGCAGCGCATGGCCTCCATTCCCATATCGGTGCATGAAAGGCGATTGACCGGAAGCCCGGGCGTCCTATGGTGCCGCCGCCGTCGGACGCGCCGGACGATCCCGCCGCCGCACCGCAACATGACGAGAAGGCCAGAGGGGTCCCGCCCATGTCCCTGCCGCTGATGCCAAAGGCCACCGCCGTGTGGCTGATCGACAAGACGTCGCTGTCATTTGACCAGATCGCGGCGTTCGTCGGCATGCACCCGCTCGAAATCCAGGCGATCGCCGATGGCGAGGTCGCGATCGGCATCGTCGGTCATGACCCGATCGGCTCGGGCCAGCTCACCCGCGAGGAGATCGCCCGCTGCGAGGGTGATGCAGAAGCGCGGCTGCGGCTTGCGCAGAGCACCGTCGTGCTGCCGAAGCCCAAGGGCAAGGGTGCGCGCTACACCCCTGTTTCCAAGCGAAACGACAGGCCGGACGGCATCGCCTGGCTGCTGCGCAACTTCCCGATCCTGTCCGACCAGCAGGTCGGCAAGCTGCTCGGCACCACCAAGGACACGATCGCCAAGGTGCGCGACAAGGCGCACTGGAACAGCGCCAACATCAAGCCGCGCGACCCCGTGATCCTCGGCCTCTGCACGCAGACCGACCTCAACCGCGAGGTCCAGCAGGCGATCGAGAAGGCGCAGCGCGAGGGCCGACCGATCCCGCAGGCCCCGATCGATGCCGGCGCCACGGCCTAGCCCGATGCAATCGGCCGCCCCGCCGACAAGGCAGGGCGGCCATCACATCAGGTGAGTGTCAGGAGACGGTGTGGTTTGACCGCAGCCGTTCCATTTCCTCCTTCAGCCGAAGCTTCTCGCGCTTCATCTGCGCCAGCGCCGTGTCGTTCGGGCGCGGGCGCCCTCCCTCCTCGGCAATGCGCGATTCCAGCGCCCCGTGGCGCTCGTTCAGCGTGACAAGTCGCTGCTGAAGGCTCATGCAGACCTCCGTGTGGTGGACGATGGCCACTCACCGGGCGGGACCCGCATCACGGCGTCCCGCGCCGGAACGAGGATGCTAGCGAAGCCCGACGCCCAAACGCCAGCACAATCTTTGCGTGCAGTGCATGCGCACTCAGACAACCCGATCCCTACTGGTCGCCCAGGCAGATGCCCAGGCCACGTGCCGCCCGCACCATGTCGCCGGCGGGGTCAACCGGCCTCGCCTCTCCCGCCGCGTCCTCGACGGGTGCATCGCCGACCCTGCCCTCGCGCCACACCACGATGCGCCCGAACCTGCCCCTGACGGCGAGGTCGACCGCGTGCACCCCCATCGCCGAGGCGACGATCCGGTCGAGCGCGCCAGGCGAGCCGCCCCGCTGGACGTGGCCGAGAACGGTGACGCGCGCCTCCGCCCCCGTCGCCTCCTCGAGCGCGTGGGCGATACTGGCCCCGACACCGCCCAGGCGCGGCATCGCCCCCGGCGCGGCAGGGCCGGCGAGCACCGTCTCCCCCTCGGCCGACCGGACGGCTTCCGCCACCACCACGAGGGCGAAGTTGCGGCCGCGCTCGCGGAGTTGCCGGATCGCTGCCGCAACCGGGGCCATGCGCCAGGGGATCTCGGGCAGCAGGATGACGTCAGCCCCCCCGGCGATGCCGGCGGCCAGCGCAATATGCCCGGCATCACGGCCCATCACCTCGAGGACCATGATCCGCCCGTGGCTCGCCGCCGTCGGCTGCAGCCGGTCGAGCGCCTCCATCGCGACCTCGACGGCCGTGTGATGGCCGATCGCGTATTCGGTCGCACCCAGGTCATTGTCGATCGTCTTCGGAATGCCGACGAAGGGAAACGGCCCCGTCTTCATCAGCCGGTTGAGGATGCGCATCGACCCATCGCCGCCGATGCCGATGATCGCGTCGAGCCCAAGACGCGCTGCACCGGCATGGATCAGGGGCGATCGGTCTTCGAGGCTGCCATCGGGGAGAGGGAAGGCGAAGGGATTGCCGCGGTTCACGCTGCCGAGGATCGTGCCACCGGCGCGCAGCAGGCCGGCATCGGACATCGAGAGCGTCAGCGCCTCGGCGCGCGGCGGGTCCTCCATCAGCCCGTTCGTGCCCTGGTGGATGCCCAGCACCTCGAGCCCGTAATGCCCGGCCGCGCGGCGCACCACGGCACGGATCGCGGCGTTCAGCCCGGCGCAGTCGCCGCCCGTGGTCAGCACCCCGATCCGCTTGATCCCAACCGTGTTGATCGCCGCCTGCTGCATGGCTTCCATTCGACTCGATCCCTCTTCACCCAAACCCCAAGCATAGGTAGAGGGTCGCGCGTTACGCCATGGAAACGCCGTGCTATGCACGGACGAGGATGCCGTGAACGGCGCATCGGAGCGGGAGCGGGGCTGCGTGAGAGTGTGCGCATGATGGACGAGGACAGGGACAGCCTGCTCGCACGGTTGAACACGCTCAGATCCGAGCATCGTGACCTCGATACGGTGATCGCGCGGCTGTCGGGCGACAGCATGTCCGACCAGATCCACCTCGCCCGGCTGAAGAAGCGGAAGCTGAAGCTGAAGGACGAGATCACCTGGATCGAGGACCGGCTCATTCCGAACATCATCGCGTAGTAGATTGATCATGCACCATACACCACATGTCGGCGTCATCATGGGAAGCCGCTCGGACTGGCCGACCATGGAGGCCGCCGCCGAGACGCTGACCAAACTCGGCATCGCGCACGAGGCGCGCGTCGTCTCGGCCCACCGCACGCCTGAACGGCTCTACGCCTACGCCGCAGGCGCCGCCGCGCGCGGGCTGAAGGTGATCATCGCGGGCGCAGGCGGGGCAGCACACCTTCCGGGCATGGCTGCGTCCATGACCGCACTTCCCGTGCTCGGCGTGCCGGTCGAATCCCACAGCCTCAAGGGGATGGACAGCCTTCTTTCGATCGTGCAGATGCCGGGCGGTATTCCCGTCGGCACGCTCGCGATCGGCAGGCCCGGGGCGATCAACGCGGCCCTGCTCGCCGCCGCCATCCTCGCCCTGTCCGACCCGGCGCTCGCCGAACGCCTTGCCGCCTTCCGCGCGGCACAGACGGCATCGGTGCCAGAGACCGTCGCCGATGCCTGACCTCGGCGGCCCCCTCGCGCCGGGGGCGACGATCGGCATGATGGGGGGCGGGCAGCTCGGCCGCATGGCAGCGGTCGCGGCCGCACGGCTCGGCTACCGCGTGCACGTCTTCACGCCAGAGCGCGACGCGCCCGCCTCGCAGGTCTCCGCCGCCACGACGCTGGCCGAGTGGTCGGACCATGCAGCGCTCGCCCGCTTCGCCGCGGCGGTGGATGTTGTGACCTTCGAGTTCGAGAACGTACCGGGAGATGCTCTGGACCTCCTCGCCGGGCTCGTTCCCGTCGCCCCCTCGCCGGCGGTGCTGCGCACCAGCCAGGACAGGATCGCGGAGAAGACCTTCCTCGCCGAAGCCGGCGTCGCGACCGGCCCATGGGCGCCGGTGGCGACGCGCGAGGCCGCCGAAGGGGCCGTCGCCGCCGTCGGCTTCCCGTGCGTGCTCAAGACCACCCGCCTCGGCTATGACGGCAAGGGCCAGGCGACGCTGCGCGAGGCGGGCGACCTCGCACCCGCGCTGGCGAGGCTCGCCGGGGCCGATGGCGCATTCCGGCCGCTGGTGGCGGAGGCCTTCGTCGATTTCGCCTGCGAGGTCAGCGTCATCGTCGCGCGCGACAGGGCCGGCGCCATCGCCCTCTACGACACGGTGGAGAACCGCCACCGCAACCACATCCTCGACCTCACCATCGCCCCGGCCCGCGTCGCCCCCGCCATCGCCGCGGCGGCGGAGGATGCGGCCCGTCGCGTGGCGCTGGCGATCGGCCTGGTCGGGCTGCTCTGCGTCGAGTTCTTCGTCACGCGCGATGGGCGGGTGCTCGCCAACGAGATCGCACCAAGGCCCCACAATTCAGGGCATTGGACGATCGAGGCCTGTGCGGTGAGCCAGTTTGAACAGCAGGTGCGGGCCGTCGCCGACCTGCCGCTCGGCGATCCGGCGCGGCATGCCGATGCGCTGATGAAGAACCTGATCGGCGACGAGATCGCGGCCCTGCCCGCGCTGTTCGCCACGCCCGGCCTCGTGCCGCACCACTACGGCAAGGCGGAAGCGAGGCCCGGCCGGAAGATGGGGCATGTGACGCGCCTGTTCCCGCGCGACAGCCTGCCCGCCGAGGCGGAGATCGCCGCGGCATTCCAACCCGCCCTCTGAGGCGCCCGCCCTCAGCCCCTCACGCGTTTCACGCCGTCATGGGCTGCGGGACAGGCTCCTGCGTCGCGACGGCCTGCCCGACCTCGACCGTCACCTCGACGCTCATGCCCATGAAATCGTCGGGCTGGCCGCTGAACGAGCCGCTGATCGGGATCGCCTGCGACGGCTGCCGCGCCACCGCGACCCGGATCAGGTTCCGCCCGCCGATCAGCCCGTTCGTCGGGTCGAACTCCACCCAGCCAGCGCCCGGCACGTAGACATCGCACCAGGCATGCGTGGCCCCGCCTCCGATCACGGGGGTGTCGCTGTCGGCAAGCGCTGCGTCATAGAGGTAGCCGGAGACGAAGCGCGCGGCGAGGCCGAGGGCGCGGCACGCCTCCATCATCAGCAGCGCGAAGTCGCGGCAGGCGCCCGAGCCCCTGGCCAGCGTCTCGGTGGGCGGCCTCGTGCCTTCCTCGTCACGCGCCTCGTACTGGAAATCGGCCTTGATGGCGTGGGTCATGGCGACGAGCAGGTCGGCCGTGCGCGTCTGCCCCTCGGTCGAGAGGAACTTCTTCGCCCAGGCGTCGATCGCCCGGTCAGGGTCGGGGAAGTGGCGCTCGGCGGTGCGGCCGAGATCGGGCACCTCCTCCGGCGGATAGGCGAACGGGATGGTCTCGGCGAAGGGCTCGACCATCGCGGCAAGGTCCGCCGGGGCGGGCGGGAAATGGTCGAGCACGATGCGGCTGACGATGGTCAGCCGGTTCGCCTGGCCCTGGAAGCTGGCAAACGCCACCGAGTTGCCGAACACGTCATGCTTCCAGCGCAGTGTCGCCGCTGGATCGACGGTCAGCGTCGCGTCGAGCAGCCGGAGGTCATGGCTGTCGCGCGGGCGCGTCATCAACCGGTGATCGCCGAAGGTGACGGGCGAAACATAGTTGTAGACGGTGCTGTGGGTGATCGCGACGCGGGCCACCGCTCAGCCCGCCGGCCGGAGGCGGCGGAACAGCGCACGCGGATCCGGCAGCTTCCCCGCTGCCTCGCGGAGCCTGGCGCGGGCCTTCGGGATCGCCATCAGCCCCTCGATCCGCCGGTCGAGGAAGGCCGCGGTGCGGGCATCATCGTCGCTGTCGTCGTTCAGCCAGTAGAGCACCGTCGCGCCATAGATGGCGCCGAGCGAGGCGCGCTTGGTGTACCAGGAGAAATCGGCTGACCGGTCGCCCACCGCGCGCCAGATGGCGTCGACGGTGCGGAACGCGGTGCGCGCGCCGGCCGCGGCATTCTGCGGCAGGGCGAGCAGAGCAACCGCACGGCCGACCGCTTCCTTGTTGCCGCGCACGGCCTCGAGCCTGCCCATCACCGCGCGGGCGACGCGGGCGCGCAGCTTCATGCCGGCGACATCCTCGGCCGCGAGCGCCTCGGCCATGCGCCGGTCGGCCAGGTCGCACCAGACCTCGATCGCCTCGGCCGGCCCGCCGGGGAACAGCAGGTCGAGCTCCCGCGGGTCGAGCCCTGCGTCGGCGAGCCCGGCGCGGAGCGCACGGCGGCTCCAGCCATCGAGCGGCACGTGCACCAGGGCAGCGGTGACGGCGGCATCACGTTCGGCGCTGCGTTCGATCTCAACCATCGCGTCCTCCCTCGCGCGGCGCGCCGGCGGTGGCGGCAGCGGCGCGCATCAAGTCCTCGGTGAAGCCGAACAGGGCGAAATCGTCCATCCGCATCGGGTAGAGGATGCCGTCCAGATGGTCCATCTCATGCTGGACCACGCGGGCATGGAATCCGGCGACCGTGGCGTCGATCGGCCTGCCCTCGGCATCGACGCCGCGGTAGCGGACGCGCTCCGGCCGCGGCACCGCGCCGCGGAGCCCGGGAATCGAGAGGCACCCCTCCCACTCGAGCGCCACACGCTCCCCTGCCGCCTCGACGATGGGGTTGATGATGGCGACGATGCCCGTCGGGGTGTCCTCGGCAAGCCCGGTCAGCCGCTCGGGCCTCGCGCGGAAGATGAAGAGGCGCAGCGGAACATGCACCTGCGGCGCGGCGAGCCCGGCGGCTTCGGCATCAAGCAGGGTGTCGACCATGTCCGCGATGAGGCGCCGGATCTCGGGTGCCGTCGGGTCAGCGACCGGCTCGGCGCGCCGGAGCAGCACCGGATTGCCCATGCGGGCGATCTTCAGGATGGCCATGCCACGTCGTCCCCGCCGTCAGGTCCCCGGGGAGGCGGCCATGTCCGGTCCCAGGTCGTCCCGTGCCGAACACATATGGCCGGCGGTCGGTTGCCTGCAACCGTGCAGTCAAGGGTGCAGGTGCACTGGGCACTTTGCTGGCGTGGGCGGCTGTGCTATCTCGCGCGTTCCCGCGCCTCGGTGATCGAGGGGCGGTTCCGCGCATGCGCCTGCGGATCGTGCCCATGGTGGGCAAGGCGCACTGGCCCGATGGAGGGTGACGGCACGTGCAGGTTCTGGTTCGCGACAACAATGTCGATCAGGCGCTGAAGGCGCTCAAGAAGAAGATGCAGCGGGAGGGGATCTTCCGTGAGATGAAGCTTCGCCGGCATTACGAGAAGCCGTCTGAGCGCCGCGCCCGCGAAGGGGCAGAGGCTGTTCGGCGTGCGCGTAAGCTGGAGCGCAAGCGGCTCGAGCGCGAGGGGTTCTGACCCCTCTTCCCGCTGTCTGGCGACCAGGCCGCGGGGATTGCTCCACGAGACATGGTTCGGCGGCGACGGTGTAGCACTTCTGCGCGCCAGGTTAGCGCGTCAGGTGCCGTTTCTGCGTGCGGAGGCGTTGAGCGATGGGTGTGATCCGCTGGTTCGGTTCGCTGCTCGCCTGGGCTTTCTCGCTCGTCCTCCTCCTCCTGATGCCCTGGCGGTGGTTCCGCCGCCGCCCTGCCGCACCGGCGCCGCCCGCATCCGCCGCGCTGGTCGGGCAGCCCGATGCCGCCCCCGACGAGCCGGACACCGCCTGGCCGCAGATGCCGCGCACCGGCAAGCCCGGCACCGCGACGGATCACCAGGTCGAGGCGATGATGGATGCGCGCATCGTCCCCGCCCATCCGTGCCGCGACCTGCACGACTACAGCACCGAGGAAGCCGCGGCGATCCTTGATGCCGTCGCCTTCGCCCGCGCCGTCGCCCGCCAGGTGACGGGGGGTGAGGATGAGGAGGCACCGCCCGAGGTGCTGACCGGGCTGCTCAACGACATCGTAGCCACAACGCTTGCCGATGACAGGCTGCGCGACTTCGCACTGCGCTGGGCCCGCGGCGGCCAGGTGACGCCGATCCGCGAGAACACCACCTTCGCGCCCGCACGCGATGCCGTGCTGCGGCACTGGCAGCCGGCAGAGCAGGCCTGATCACGGGGCGGCGCGACGCCGGAACGCCCCGCCGGAACGCACCGCCGGAACGCACCGCCGGAACGCACCGCTGGGACGCACCGCTGGGACGCACCGCTGGGACTGGCCGAGCGCACCTCACGCCCCTAGCATCATACCCAACAGGGAGATAACGACCATGACGCTCATCCGACGCTCGCTGCTCGCCGCGGCCTTCGCCGCCGTCGCGGCCCCGGCGATGGCGCAGGCCTACCCGACACGCACCGTCACCATCATCGTCCCATTCGCCGCCGGCGGGCCGACGGATGCCGTCGCACGCCTGATCGCCGAGGCGATGGGGCGCGACCTCGGCCAGACGGTTGTCGTCGAGAACGTCGGCGGGGCGGGCGGCACGATCGGGGCCGACCGCGTCGCCAAGGCGCGGCCGGATGGCTATACCGTGCTGCTGCACCATATCGGAATGGCAACCATCCCGACGCTCTATCGCCGCCTGCCGTATGAGCCCGTGAACGCGTTCGCGCCGATCGGCCTCGTCTCCCCCGTACCGATGACCGTGATCGCGCGGAAGGACCATCCGGCAGCGAATTTCCAGGAGCTCATCGCCTGGATCCGCGAGAAGAAGGAAGATGTGAACCTCGGCAATGCCGGGCTTGGCGCGGCGAGCCAGCTCTGCGGCACGCTGCTGCAGTTCCTGCTGCAGACGCCGGTGACGACGGTTCCCTTCCGCGGCACGGGGCCTGCGATGACCGAGCTCCTCGGCGGGCGCATCGACGTCATGTGCGACCAGACGACGAACACGACCGAGCAGATTCGCGCCGGTGCCGTGAAGGCATACGCCGTGACGGTGCCGAGCCGCCTCGCCGCGCTGCCCGACGTGCCGACGACGGCGGAGGTCGGCATGCCCGACCTCGCCGTGACGATCTGGCACGGCCTCTACGCGCCGCGCGGAACGCCGGCCCCGGTGATCGAGCGGCTGTCGCGCGCGCTGCAGGTGGCACTGCGCGACGACAAGGTCGTGTCGCGCTTCGCCGAGCTCGGCACCACGCCAGAGCCTCAGGAGCGTGCGACGCCCGACGCGCACCGCGCGCACTGGATGGCCGAGATCGCCAAGTGGCGCCCGGTGCTGCAGGCCGCCAACCAGTTCGCCGACTGACGCTGCATCCACCCCTTCCAGTGGGGTGGAACGATCCGAAAACAGAACGACAAGGGAAGGAGGGAAACCGATGACGATCCACTTCGTCGTGCATGATGAGCACGATTCGGTCGGTGTCGTGGTGGTCGAGGGCCTCAAGGCAGGCCAGGCGCTGACCGGCTGGATCATGGACCAGGACACGATGATCGAATTCGCATCGAAGTCCGACATCCCGATCGGCCACAAGCTCGCGATCCGCGACATCGCCGCCGGCGACACGATCATCAAGTACGGCGTGGACATCGGCCGGGCGATCGCGCCGATCGCGGCCGGTGAGCACCTGCACGTGCACAACGTCAAGACCAAGCGCTGGTGAGGAGAACCCGACCATGGGAATGAACCTGGGAAGCCTGAGCTTCGAGGGATACCGGCGCGAGAACGGGCGGATGGGGGTGCGCAACCACGTCATCATCCTGCCGGTCGACGATCTCTCCAACGCCGCGTGCGAGGCGGTGGCGAACAACATCAAGGGCGCGATGGCGATCCCGCACGCCTATGGCAGGCTGCAGTTCGGCGCTGACCTCGACCTGCATTTCCGTACGCTCATCGGCGTCGGCGCCAACCCCAACGTCGCGGGCGTCGTCGTCATCGGGATCGAGCCTGGCTGGACCGGGCGGATCGTCGAGGGCATCGCCGCATCGGGCAAGCCGGTCGAGGGCTTCTGGATCGAGCAGCACGGCGACATCGCGACCGTTGCGAACGCGTCACGTGCGGCCTATCGTATGCTCAAGCACGCCTCGAAGCAGAAGCGCATCAAGGCCCCGCTGTCCGAGCTCTGGGTCTCGACCAAGTGCGGCGAGAGCGACACCACCTCCGGCCTCGCCTCGTGCCCCACGGTCGGCAATGCGTTCGACAAGCTCTGGGAGAACGGCAACACGCTGGTGTTCGGCGAGACGACGGAGCTCACCGGCGGAGAGCATCTCGTGAAGGCGCGCTGCCGCACGCCAGAGATCGCGAATGCATTCCAGGCGGTGTTCGACCGCTACCAGGCCGTGGTCGAGGCGAACAAGACGTCGGACCTCTCCGAGAGCCAGCCGACGAAGGGCAACATCGAGGGTGGGCTCACCACGATCGAGGAGAAGGCGCTCGGCAACATCCAGAAGATCGGGAACAAGTGCCTGGTCGATGGCGTGATCGACAAGGCCGGGATGCCGACGCATGCCGGCCTGTGGTTCATGGACAGTTCGTCTGCGGCGGCGGAGATGGTGACACTCTGCGCGGCCTCGGGCTATGCCGTGCACACCTTCCCCACCGGCCAGGGCAACGTGATCGGCAACCCGATCCTGCCGGTGATCAAGATCACCGCGAACCCGCGCACGATGCGCACGATGCCCGAACATATCGACGTCGACGTGACCGGCATCCTGCAGAAGACGATGAACATGGACGATGCCGGCGAGGCCCTGCTCGACAGCATCGTCAGGACCGCCGACGGCGAACTGACGGCGGCCGAAATCCTCGGCCACCGGGAGTTCTCCCTCACCCGCCTCTACGAGAGTGCCTGACGGAAGCTGGCCGCCGCGGAGCGATCCGTGGCGGCCATTCCACGCTTTGGGGCCTATCGCGGCGTGATCGCTGCGCGTAACCTTCCGGTGTGACAACGTCGGGGGACCATGCCGTGCGAAAGCGTGCCGTTACTCAGCGCAGTGTCCTTGCCGCAATCCTCGGGCTTGCCATTGCGGCGCTTCCCGCTTCCGTCGCCGCGACCGAGCTCCGCCTCGGCGTGGGTGCGGCGATCACCTCGCTCGATCCGCACTACCACAACTTCCAGCCCAACAACGCGTTGGCGCGCCACGTCTTCGATCCGCTGATCGCGCAGGATGAGCGCCAGCGCCTCGAGCCAGGCCTCGCGACCGCGTGGCGCGCGATCGATGCGGTGACGTGGGAGCTTGAGCTCCGCCAGGGCGTCATCTTCCACGGCGGCGCGCCGTTCACGGCGGAGGATGTCGCGGCAACGCTCCGCCGCATCCCGGCCGTGCCGAACAGCCCCTCCTCCTTCGTGCAGTTCACCGGCACGATCCAGTCGGTCGAGGTGGTGAGCCCGCAGCTCATCCGGCTCAGGACCGCAGCGCCCCACCCGCTGCTGCCGCAGGATCTCAGCCAGGTCGCGATCATCGCGCGCGGGTCCGAGGCGGCATCGACCGACGACTTCAACGCCCTTCGCGCCACCGATGGCACGGGCCCCTTCAGGATCGCCGGCTGGGAGCGTGGCGCGCGCGTGAACCTTGTGCGCAACGATGGCTACTGGGGCGGCAAGCCGGCGTGGGAGCGCGTCACGTTCCGGCTGATCTCGTCAGACCCCTCGCGCGTCGCTGCACTGCTCGCGCAGGAGCTCGACGCGATCGACGGCGTGCCGACAGGCGATATCGCGCGCATGCGTGCCAACCCCGGCCTCGTGATCGCGAGCGCACCGTCGAACCGCGTGATCATCCTGCAGCTCGACAGCGGGCGCGAGGCGACGCCCTTCGTGACGGACAAGGCAGGCCGGGCCCTTCCCGCCAACCCGCTGCGCGACGTGCGCGTGCGCCAGGCCCTCTCCCACGCCATCAACCGCACCCTGCTGGCCGAGCGCGCGATGGACGGCCAGGCGGTTCCCGCCGGCCAGATCGTTCCGGAGGGGTTCTTCGGCTACGATCCGGAAACGCCCGTGCCGGCGTTCGACCCCGATCGTGCCCGCGCGCTGCTCGCCGCCGCGGGCTATCCGGACGGCTTCGCCTTGACGCTGCACTCGCCGAACAACCGCTATGTGAACGACGACCGCGTCGCGCAGGCAATCGGCGCGATGCTGACGCGCATCGGGATCGCTGCGAAGGTCGAGACCATGCCGGCCGCCGTGTTCTTCCCGCGCTGGGGAAGGCTCGAGCACAGCGTGCAGCTCGTCGGCTGGGGCTCGGGCACGGGCGAGGCGGCGGGCTCGCTGCGCGCGCATGTGGCGAGTTTCGATCGCGCCCGCGGGCGCGGTACCTCGAATGTCGGGCGCTACGCAAACCCAGAGGTCGATGCCCTGCTCGACCGCGCGCTGGCCACGATCGACGATGCCGCGCGCCAGGACCTGCTGCGCCAGGTCACGCGGCTGTCCATGCGCGAGGTCGCGTTCGTTCCGCTCTACTTCCAGGTCAACATCTGGGCGATGCGCCGCGGCCTCACCTACGCGGCGCGGAGCGATGAGAGCACCGTCGCCTGGGGCTTCGCGCCCGCACCGTAGACATCGGATGCAGCAGGACATGACGATGCCGAGCAGGATCACGACCGACATCGACTTCGACCGCGACGGCAGGCAGCTCTCCTTCCTGCGGCTGCCGCATTCGAGCAACACCTCGGGCTATGGCTGGATCCCCATTCCCGCGGCCTGCCTGCGCAACGGCCCGGGCCCCACGCTGCTGCTCGTCGGCGGCAACCACGGTGACGAGTACGAGGGGCAGATCACCGTCGGCGAGATCATCCGCACGCTCGACCCGGCGCTCATCACGGGCCGGATCATCGCATTGCCGGCAGCCAACTTCCCGGCGGTGATGGCCGGAAGCCGCCTCTCGCCGATCGACCAGGGCAACCTCAACCGCAGCTTCCCCGGCGACCCCGATGGCACGCCGACGCGCGCGCTCGCCCACTACATCGAGAGCGTGCTGCTGCCGATGGCCGACATCCTGCTCGACCTTCATTCCGGTGGCGCAAGCATGGTCTACCTGCCGACGGCATTGGCCCGCGGCACGACCGATGCCGCACGCGCAGCAGGGCTCGCGCAGCTGCTGCACGTCTTCGCCGCCCCCGTCTCGGTCGTCGGCAGCCCGGCGGGGATGAGCGAGAACCGCACGCTGGAGGCAGCCGCCGAGCGGCACGGTGTGCTCAACCTCGGCATCGAGCTTGGCGGCGGCGCGCGCGTGACGCCGGCAGCCCTTGCGATCGCGCGGCGTGGCGTCAGGCGCGTCATGCGGCACATGGGGCTCGTGGCGGACGCCGAGGATGGGCCGCCGACGGAGATGATGGAGGTGTCGTCGGATGCCTGTTTCGTCTACGCATCGGACTGGGGCTTGTTCGAGCCGCTGGTCGAGCTCGGCGACGATGTACGGGAAGGCCAGCCGATCGGCCGCCTCCACTCCCTCGAGACACCATGGCGGGAACCGGTGGAGGAGCGCTTCCGCACGGGCGGCCGCGTCGTCTGCCTGCGTGCGCGCGGCCGATCCGAACGGGGCGATTGCCTGGGCCACGTCGCCACCGCGCGGGGCTGATCCGGGCTGCGCCCACGTGCTGCGCCGCCTTGCCGGGAGCGGCGCTGGCCGACGCCGCTGAGCATCTGCGCGGCGGGTGCGCAAACGCCGCACCGGGAGCATCCGCGAGGACGCGTCACCGATGCGGCGCCGCCAGCACGCGGGCTACCTTGCGGCAGCCGCGCGCGCCGAAACGCCCACGCCCTCCGCCCGCATCACCCGGCACCAGCCGTGGGATCAGGGAGCGTTCCTGTTGGCACTGTTCTCGATCGCCTCGCCGGCCTTCGAGATATCCTTGCCTGCCCCGGCGGTGGTGTTGCAGGCCCCCAGCAGGGGTGCTGCGCCGAGCAGGAGAAGCAGCGTCGTCGTCAGCATGATGTTTCGATTGGACATCGCGATGCCCTCCTTGCGTCGTTTCGGATAGAGCGGCGCCAGTTCGTCAGATCGTGATCTGCCCCGTCATGACGAGAGCGACGATGATGGCAGCGACGACAGCGATGCCGCCGCTCGGCAGATACCCCCAGCCCGCGCTGTGCGACCATGTCGGCAACGCACCGACCAGCAGCACCGCGAGCAGGAGGAGCAGGATGGTTCCGACACTCATGGCACGACCTTCCTCGATGACGAGTGAACGCAGCATCGGGGCTGCGGTTTCCCCTTGCGTAGCCGGCACGCGATCCTGTCGGGTTTGTGATCGATGCGGCGCATCGGGGGGAAGCCAGGATGGGACGGGCGGGATCGCAGTCGGGCGATCGCGACCGACGCACTCACCCGATGCAGATGGTGACGTCGGCGCCCGATTGCATCAGGCGACGTCGCCCGGAGCGTGGTTCGACTGCCGGACGCGGCCTGTCGCTACGCGCTCCGCCGCCGCACGAGCGTGCAGGCGATCAGACGGCGCGACGCGCGGCGGGCGGGCTTTTCGATCCGCTCCTCGAGCAGTGCAGCCGCCGCGTCGGCCATCGCGCGTGCGTCCTGCGCCACGGTGGTCAACGCGTAGGCGGGCAGCGCAGCGGCGGGGATGTCATCGAACCCGATGACGGCGAGGTCATCGGGAACGCGCACGCCCCGCGCACGCGCCACGTCGAGCACCGCCATCGCCATCAGGTCGTTCTCACAGAAAATGGCATCGGGCGCATGCGCGAGCAGCGCCTCGGCAGCACCCTGGCCGGCGGCGTATTCGTATCGGCCCGATGCGATGGCGATCGGCGCGAGCCCGGCCTCGGCAAGGCCATCGAGGAAGCCGTGCGCGCGCTCGCTGCTCGTCGAGATGCCCGGCGTTCCCGACATGAACGCGATCCGACGCCGCCCGAGCGCCACGAGGTGTTCGGCCGCCATCCGGGCACCTGCGCGATTGTCGCTGCCGACGGCAGACGCGCCCGCCGCACGCATCAGCCTGTCGAGCATCACCACGGGAGTTGCAACCCCGACACAGGCCTTCGCCGCCGAGGACGAGAACAGGCCGGAGGCCACGATCACGCCATCGACCTGGTAGGAGAGCAGGTGATGGATCAACTCGTCCGTCATCTCCGGCCGGGCGGCGCCGCGCAACAGCATCGCAAGTCCGCGTGCCTGCAGCGCGGCGTCGAGGCATTGCAGAAGCTGCGCATGGAACGGGTTGTCGATCGCGGCCATTACCACGCCGATGATGCGCGACCGCCGCGTGATCAGCGTGCGCGCGAGCGCGTTGGGGCGATAGCCGAGGCGTGCGGCCACCGCCTCGATACGATTCCGTGTCGATGTCGAGACGGAACTGCCTGGCGTGAAGGTCCGCGACACGGCTGAACGGGACACGCCGGCGGCGCGCGCCACCTCGGCTGCCGTGACGCGCGCGCTCATGGGCCGACCATCGCGCGCAGCACCGAAGCCGGCGGAAAGGCGGCGAAGCACCCTTCCCGCGAGACCGACCATGCGGCGGCGCGCTGCGCTGCCGCCATCGGGTCGGCGTGGCCGGCGAGCGATGCGGCCGCGTAGGCGCCGCAGAACACGTCCCCCGCCCCCGTCGTGTCGCGCACGAGGGCGGCGGGCGCCTCCTGTCGACGCACGCCATTGGCATCGACGCACACAGCGCCTTCCCCGCCGAGCGTGACGATCACCTGCCGCGCGCCCCGCTGATGCAGCTGAAGCGCGGCATCGGCAGGATCAGCGCAGCCTGACGCAGCTTCAGCCTCAACCTCGTTCAGGATCAGGGTGTCGAGCAGAGGCAGGAGCGGTGCGATGTCCCACCGCAGCGGGGCAGCATTCAGCAGCACACGCGCGCCGCGCGCGGCACCTGCCCGTGCGGCGGCGAGGGTGGGCGCGGCGAGGAAGCCGCACTGCATGAGCAGCATGCAGCCAGGCGCGAGCCACGCTGCCGCTGCTTCGGCCTCCGCCACGTCCACGCCGTCGGCGCAGGCATTGGTGCTCAGGATGAGGTTGCTGCCATCCTCGGCGACGCAAAGCAGCGAGAGATCGGTGCGATGTCGGGACGGAATTGCCGCGAAGGCCAGCGGTTCGGCAGCGAGCGCAGCACGCAGCGCCTCGCCCTCCCGGTCATCGCCGAGCGGGGCAATGAACAGTACATCGGCGCCGGCGCGCGCGGCGATCACGGCCTGGTTCAGCCCCTTGCCGCCGGGGCTGTCCCCGCCCCGCTCACCCAGCAGCGTCTCGCCGGCGCGCGGCAGGCGGGGGACGCGCAGCGGAAGGTCCCAGCCTGCATTGCCGAATACGAGAAGTCGTGCGCTCATCGTGCCCGGTTCGCGGCCACCATGAACGCGGCCAGCCGGTCGGCATCGACCGGGTTCCACCAGACGCCGTCGCGCTTGAGCCAGCTCGCGACGATCACCGCATCCGCGACGCCGAGAATCTCGCCCACATTGTCAGGGTTGACGCCCGAGCCGACGGCAACGGGCAGCGAGGTGCCGGCCGCGATCGCGCGCAGCTCGTCCATGCTCGCTGAGTCCCCCGTGCGCTGGCCTGTGGCGATCGTGACATCCGCATCGAAGAACTCGACGTCGCGCGCGAGCTCGCCCAGGCTGCGGTCAGCCGTGATGGCGTGCGCGCCGTGCTTGACGTGAACGTCGGCGAACACGCGCACGCCGCGCGCGTGGATGCGGGCGCGGTAGCGCATCACCGCGCCGGCGCGCCCCTCCATGAACCCCTCGTTCGCGACATAGGCGTTGGCGAACTGGTTCACGCGGATGAACTGCGCGCCCGATGCCTTGGCCACCGCAAGCGCCTGCATCGGCGCGTTGGCGAGAACGTTGATGCCGATGGGAAGCCGCGTCTCGCGCCGCACGGCATCGGCGATCACGGCCATCGCGGCTGCCGTCTCGGGGCCAAGCTCGTCGGGCTTGGCGAAGGGGATGTCGCCGTGGTTCTCGACGATCAGCCCGTCGACGCCGCCGGCGGCGTAGGCCCGCGCATCGGCAAGCGCCGCGGCGAGCGTCTCGTCCATCGGCCTGCCCTCGTCACGCGGCGCGCCCGGCAGTGGCGGCAGGTGCACGACGCCGATCACCGCGCGGCGGCGGCCGAAGATCGACGCGATCGCGTTCTGCTTCGGCGTACCCACAGGCACTTCAGGCATGCGGAACCTCCTGCTCGATGGCGCCGGCAGCGCGAGCGCGACGGTAGATGGCAAGCCTCCGTGCAAGCGGCGTGTCGGCGGCCGAACCCGGTACATCCGGCATCGGCACGTTCTCTGCGTGATGGCAGGCAGAGCGTTGCACGGCCGCCACGTCGCGCAGCAGGGGTGCCTCGGCGTTGCAGCGCGCGGTGGCAAGCGTGCAGCGTGGCGCGAAGGCGCAGCCCGAAGGCTCGGAGAGCGGGTCGGGCGGCTCTCCCACCATCGGCGCGTGGACGCGCCGGCCGCGATCGGTGCGCGGCGCCGCGGCGATCAGGCCGGCCGTATAGGGGTGGCGCGGGGCCGTGAAGACCTGCTCCGTCGCCCCCTCCTCGACGATGCGGCCGGCGTACATGACGACGACGCGGTCAGCCAGGTGCCGCACCACGGCGAGGTCGTGCGAGATGAACAGCAATGCGACGCCCGCATCGCGCCTCAGTGCTGCGAGCAGGTTCACCACCTGCGCCTGCACCGAGACGTCGAGCGCCGAGACGGGCTCGTCGCAGATGATGAGGTCAGGCTCCACCGCGAGCGCGCGGGCGATGGCGATGCGCTGGCGCTGCCCGCCGCTGAACTGGTGCGGCAGCTTGTCGAGGCCGTCGGGCGCGAGGCCGACCTGTGCCATCAGCTCCGCCGCGCGTGCGCCGACGGCAGCACCCTCGCGAAGCCGGTGCAGGCGGATCGGCGCCTCCAGCACGTCGCGGATACGACGGCGCGGGTCGAGCGAAGCGTAGGGGTCCTGGAACACCGGCTGCATCCGCCGCCGCAGCGCGCGCAGCGTTGCCGTGCCGACGGCGCGGAGATCCTGCCCGTCGAACAGGATCCGGCCCGCATCGGCCTCCTCGAGGCGCAGCAGGAGGCGTCCAACGGTGCTCTTGCCGCAACCGCTCTCGCCCACCAACGCCAGCGCCTCGCCGCGCGCGAGGGTGAGCGAGACGTCGCGCACCGCGCGGATCATCCGCCGTGGCGAGAAGAGCCCGCCCTGGACGGGATAGGCACGGGCGAGGCCCTCGGCGGCGAGAAGAGCGCTCATGCCGCGGCCTCGATCGGCGCGCGGTGGCAGGCGACGTCGTGGTCCTTTCCCACCGCGCGCAGCGGCGGCGTCTCGGCACAGTCGCTCCCGGCGAAGGGGCAGCGCGGCGCGAAGCGGCACCCGGATGGCGCCGTGCCCGGGGCGGGCATGCGGCCGGGGATGGGGGAAAGGGCCTCGCCGCGTGAGGCCCCTTCCGGCATCGCACCGAGCAGGGCAAGCGTGTAGGGGTGCTGCGCGTCGCGGAACAGCACCGCGGCGGGCGCACGCTCGACGATCCTGCCGGCATACATCACCGCGACATCATCGGCCGTCTCGGCAACGACGCCGAGATTGTGCGTGATCAGCAGGATCGCGGTGCCGCGCCGCGTGCGGAGCTCGCCAAGCAGGGCGAGGATCTGCGCCTGCACGGTGACATCGAGCGCCGTCGTCGGCTCATCGGCGATCAGCAGCGCGGGCTCTCCCACCAGCGCCATCGCGATCATTGCCCGCTGGCGCATGCCGCCCGACAGCTCATGCGGATAGGCATCGAGCCGCGTCTCCGGCGCCGGGATGCCGACCTCGCGCAGTGCGGCGAGCGCACGCTCGCGTGCCGCCGGGCGCGACAGGCCGGTGTCCACCCGCAGCGCCTCGGCGATCTGTTCGCCCACCGTGAACACCGGGTTCAGCGAGGTCATCGGCTCCTGGAAGACCATCGCCATCCGCCCGCCGCGCAAGCCGCGCCAGCCGGCTTCGCCGAGCTGCGAGAGGTCGGTGCCGTCGAGCATCATCCGCTCTGCCGTGACGGCACTGCGCCCGGGTTCGAGCAGCCCCATGACGGCAAGGGCCGTGACCGACTTGCCGGAGCCGCTCTCGCCCACGACGCAGAGGACGCGGCCGGGAGAGAGCGACAACGAGACCTCGTCAACCACCGTCACGCGCCGCCCGGGCGGGCCGAGGGCCACGCTGAGACGACGGAGATCGAGGAGCGATGATGGGTCGGCGCGCTGCATTTGCCGCTTGACAGTAGCGGGGGCGATCGTGACGCTCAAGCGGATGCACACGTGTGCAAGAAACGCCAACCAGGGACGCTGAGCGAAGTGCGGAGGATCGTTGCACGCCTTTTCGCGCTGCTTCCGATCCTGCTCGGCCTGTCCTTCATTTCCTTCACCCTCATCGCGATCATCCCCGGCGACCCCGTGATCGCGCTGCTCGGCCTCGAAGCGGGGCCGGAGGCGATCGCCGTGCTGCGGGCGAAGTATGCGCTCGATGAACCGTTCCTGGTGCGCTTCGGCGCCTGGCTATGGGCCGTGGTGCAGGGCGATCTCGGCCGGTCGATCCAGACCGGCAGGCCGGTGCGGGCGATGGTGATCGCGGCCCTTGGGCCGACGATGCTGCTCGCCTCGGCGGCGATGATCGTCTCGTTGCTGATCGCCATTCCGGCAGGCGTCATCGCTGCCACGCGGCGCAACACGCCGGCCGATTTCGCCGCCTCGATCGGCGCGCTCTGCGGCATGTCGCTGCCGACGTTCTGGCTCGGCATCCTGCTCATCCTCGGCTTCTCGATCTGGATGCCGCTGCTGCCCTCCTCCGGCTACGCGCCCGTGACGGGCGACCCTGCGCTCGCACTCGCGCATCTTGTTCTGCCCGCGCTGACGCTCGGCGTCGGCCTCGCCGCTGCGACGATGCGGATGACGCGGAGTGCCATGCTGGAGGTGCTGCGGGCCGACTATATCCGCACCGCGCGTGCAAAGGGGCTGACGCGCCGGGCCGTGGTGTGGAAGCACGCGCTGCGCAACGCACTCATCCCGGTGGTGACGCTGGTCGGCATCCAGTTCGGCCAGCTGCTCGGTGGCGTGGTCGTGACCGAGACGGTGTTCTCGTGGCCAGGCATCGGCAAGCTCACGGTCGATGCGATCTTCGCGCGTGACTTTCCCGTGGTGCAGGGTGCCATCCTCGTCACGGCGACGCTGTTCGTGGTGATCAACCTCGTGACCGACCTGCTCTACGCCGCACTCGACCCGCGTTTGCGAGGTGCTGCTTGAAGGGCTGGGATGCGCGCGCGCTGACGGGCATGGGCCTGGTCGGCATCGTGCTGCTGGCCGCCGCGTTCGGCCCGCTGGTGCTGCCCTTCGGCGCCGATACGCCCGACTTCACGGCCACACTCTCGGCCCCCTCGTTGCGCCACCCCCTCGGCACCGATGACCTCGGGCGCGACGTGCTGGCGCGGATCGTTGCGGGGGCGCAAGTCTCGCTGCTGGTCGGCGTCGGCTCGGTGGCGTTCGCGTTGCTGTTCGGCTCCGGGCTCGGGCTTGTCGCCGGTTATCTCGGCGGCTGGACCGACCGCATCGTAATGCGCTGCGTCGATGTGCTGCTGGCGTTTCCGGGCATCCTGCTTGCGCTCGGCATTACCGCGGCGCTCGGCGCGTCGCTCGTGAACGTGGTCGTGGCGATCGCGGCGGTGAACCTGCCGGTGTTCGCCCGTGTCGCGCGCGCCGAGGCGATGGTGCTGCGGCGGCGCGAATTCGTCACCGCCGTGCGCGCGCAGGGCTTTCCCGAGCATCGCATCCTCATCGGCACCGTCCTGCCCAATGCCTCGCCGCCCATCCTGGTGCAGGCCTCGCTGCTGCTCGCCTCCTCGATCATCACCGAGAGCGTGCTCTCGTTCCTCGGCCTCGGCGTGCAGCCGCCGACGCCGACCTGGGGGAACATGCTGCGCAACGCCGTGGGCTTCCTCGGCATCGCCGACTGGCTCGCCTGGTTCCCAGGGCTTGCGATCTTCATCACCGTGCTCGGCTTCAACCTGCTGGGCGACGGCCTGCGTGACCGCCTCGATCCGAACAACTGAAGGAGAACACCATGCCCACGCTCACGCGCCGCGAGGCGCTTCTCGTCACCGCCGGTGCGCTCGCCGCTCCCGCGGTCCATGCACAAGCGGCGCGCACGCTCACCGTCGGCGTCGTATCGGACCCTGTGACGCTCGACCCCGCCTTCGCCGCATCGTTCTTCGAGAACCAGGCGATCTACAACGTGCACGAGACGCTGCTCGTCGCGCGCCCCGACGGCACGATCGAGCCCGGGCTTGCGACGATCGAGCAGCCCGACCCGCTCACCTGGCGGCTGACGCTGCGCGACGGGCTGACCTTCCATGACGGTACGGCGCTCGACGCAGCCGCGGCGAAGGCGAGCCTCGACCGCTTCATCGACCCGGCCGTGGGCAGCCTGCGGCGCGCCGATTTCGGACCGATCGACAGCGTCGTCGTCACCGGCCCGCGCACGTTCGAGCTGCGCTATACCGCGCCCTTCGCGCCGCTGCCGGCGGTGCTGACCAACCGCGCCGGCATGATCGTGAGCCCCACCGCCGTGCAGGCGCTCGGCCAGGATTTCGCGGCGCGCGCGGTTGGCGCAGGCCCCTACCGCGTCGCGTCGTGGACGAAGAACGCCGAGCTCGTGCTCGAGCGTTTCCCGGGCTTCTGGCGCAACATGGACGGCGCGTTCGACCGCATCGTGATCCGCCCCATCCCGGATGAGACGGTGCGGCTCGCCAATCTCCGCTCGGGCACGCTGCAGCTGGTCGATGGCGTGCCGCCGCAGTCCGTTCCGGCGCTGGCGCGCGAGAGCGCGATCCGCGTCTCGCAGATCCCGACGCTGGGCTTCACCGGGCATTCGTTCAACTGCACGCGCGCCCCCTTCAACGACGTGCGCGTGCGCCAGGCCTTCAGCGCGGCGATCGACCGCAACGTGATCAATCGCGTGGTGTATTTCGGCACCGGGCGACCGGGCGTCGGGCCGCTCTCGCCCTCCGTCACCTGGGCGTTCGACCCCTCCGCCACCGTGCCGGCGGCTGACCCCGCGCGGGCACGCACGCTGCTGCGCGAGGCGGGGCACACCGCGGCGGTGCCGGTGGTGATCACCGTCACGAACTCGCCGCTGCAGGTGCGAATCGCCGAGATCCTGCAGGCGCAGGCGAACCAGGCGGGCTTCGCCGTGACGATCCGCCAGATCGACCCGACCAGCCTCATCACCGTGCTGCGCCAGCGCGATTTCGACCTCTGCATGTCGCCCTGGTCGGGCCGCTTCGACCCCGATGGCAACACGTGGGTGTATTTCACGCGCGGCGGGCCGAACAACTTCCCCGGCTACGAGAGCGAGCGCGTGACGAACCTGCTGAACGAAGCCCGCCAGAGCACCGACCGTGCCGCACGGGTGCGCATGTACCACGAGGCGCAGCGCCAGATCATCGAGGACCAGCCGCTGCTGTTCCTGCACCACGACGCGATCCTGCAAGCCTCGGTCTCGCGCCTGACCTGGACGCAGTATCCCGACGCGGTGTTCCGCCTCCACGACGCGCGGATGGCCTGAGACATGGCGGGCAAGCGCATCCTGCTCGCGGGCGAATCCTGGGTTTCGACCGCGAACCACATCAAGGGGTTCGACCAGTTCTCGTCCGTGACCTTCCACCGCGGCGCGGATGGCTTCATCGCCGCGCTCGCGGGGCTTCCGTTCGAGATCGTCCACATGCCGTGCCACATCGCAGCGACCGACTTCCCGGCGACGGTCGAGGCGCTGCAGGCGTGGGATGCCGTGCTGCTCTCCGATATCGGGGCCAATACGCTGCTGCTGCACCCCGATGTGTGGCTTCACTCGCGCACCTTCCCCAACCGGCTGAAGGCGCTGCGTGACTATGCGGCCGCTGGCGGCGGGCTCGGGATGATCGGGGGCTACTACAGCTTCCAGGGCATCAACGGCGGCGCACGCTATCGCGGCACAGCGCTCGAGACCGCGCTTCCCGTCTCGATCCATCCCTACGATGATCGGATCGAGGTGCCGGAGGGGTTCACGCCGGTGGCGACGGCGCCAGGCCATGCGCTGCTCACGGGCGTGGCGGGCGCGATGCCGCCGCTGCTCGGCCTCAACGAGGTGGTAGCCAAGCCGGGTGCAACCACGCTGATGGCGGCACCTGACAGCGAGGGAGAGCACCCGCTGCTTGTCGTCGGCGAGCACGGGGCCGGGCGGACGCTGGCGTGGACCACCGATATCGGGCCGCACTGGCTGCCGCAATCGGTGCTGGACTGGCCGGGCTTCCGAACACTCTGGGGCAACCTGCTGGGCTGGCTCGCCAAACGCTGACAACGAGGGCGGGAGAGTGCGTCGGCAGGGCGCGCTCTCCCGCTCGTGCGTGTTCGATCACCGTGCTGGCACATGGTCGCCTGGCGGATCATCCTGAGCCGGTTTCCCCCAACCAGCTGTTCGAACGCGTGGCTGACCCGGGCGACCTCGAGGCCGTGGTCGGCGTGCCGGGGGGCGCGACCACCATCGAGTTCCGCGGCATCGCGGCCCGGAACTGCGCGGCGCCAAGATCGAGCGTCGGGGAACGCAGCGGGAGAGGCGGCGCGTGATCTCGAGGTCAGGGACAGCTGCGTCGGAGTAGTATCTGTTCGTCGAGCAACGCTTTACGCGCCGGAACCGGCACCAGCACGAAGGCCTCCAGAAGGCTGCATGCTGGCCTCGGCACAGGATCTCGTTCTGTGCCGAAGACAGCCATGCCCATGCGCTTTCCGCACGCCCACGCCATGGCGGACGCGCGTCGCAACGCACATCAACAATAGACCGGGCTGGGAGGTTGGTTGCGGGGACAGGATTTGAACCTGTGACCTTCAGGTTATGAGCCTGACGAGCTACCGGGCTGCTCCACCCCGCGAAAGGTGGTGGGCCTGCTGAGATGGTTCTCTGTGACGTCCGGATCGGAAGACCTGGCAGCGACCGACTCTCCCGCGCCTTGAGACGCAGTACCATTGGCGCAGAGGGTTTTCACGGCCGAGTTCGGGATGGGATCGGGTGTTTGCCCCTCGCAATAGCCACCAGGTCATCGGATCCGGACGACCTCGATCCGCTCCGTGAAGGAGCGATCCGAGGTGTTCGTGGCGTGCGTGTGATGCGTGATGCCGGCCGTAGCCGTCTTTCGTGCTGCGCATGGAATGACGTGGCAAGCCACGTCATGGCGCGGATCTCAAGCCGAACGAGCGATTAGTACCAGTCAGCTTCATGTGTTGCCACACTTCCACACCTGGCCTATCGACGTGGTGGTCTTCCACGGCTCTTCAGGGAGACCTCGTTTTGAGGCGGGTTTCCCGCTTAGATGCTTTCAGCGGTTATCCCTTCCGTACATAGCTACCCGGCTGTGCCGCTGGCGCGACAACCGGTCCACCAGAGGTACGTCCATCCCGGTCCTCTCGTACTAGGGACAGATCCTCTCAAGTCTCCGACACCCATGGCAGATAGGGACCGAACTGTCTCACGACGTTCTGAACCCAGCTCACGTACCGCTTTAATCGGCGAACAGCCGAACCCTTGGGACCTGCTCCAGCCCCAGGATGCGATGAGCCGACATCGAGGTGCCAAACCTCCCCGTCGATATGGACTCTTGGGGGAGATCAGCCTGTTATCCCTAGAGTACCTTTTATCCGTTGAGCGATGGCCCTTCCACGTGGAACCACCGGATCACTAAGGCCGACTTTCGTCTCTGCTCGAGCTGTCGCTCTCGCAGTCAGGCGGGCTTATGCCTTTGCACTCAACAGCCGATGTCCGACCGGCTTGAGCCCACCATCGCGCGCCTCCGTTACCTTTTGGGAGGCGACCGCCCCAGTCAAACTGCCCACCATGCACGGTCCCTGACCAGGATGACTGGTCGAGGTTAGACGTCAAAAGAAACCAGGGCGGTATTTCAAGGTTGCCTCCACAAGAGCTGGCGCCCCTGCTTCATCGGCTCCCGCCTATCCTACACAGTCCTCTTCTAACGCCAGTGCAAAGTTGCAGTAAAGGTTCATAGGGTCTTTCCGTCTGACCACGGGTACCCCGCATCTTCACGGGGAATTCAATTTCGCTGAGCCGATGCTGGAGACAGTGGGGAAGTCGTTACGCCATTCGTGCAGGTCGGAACTTACCCGACAAGGAATTTCGCTACCTTAGGACCGTTATAGTTACGGCCGCCGTTTACCGGGGCTTCGATTCAAGGCTTGCACCTCTCCTCTTAACCTTCCGGCACCGGGCAGGCGTCAGACCCTATACGTCCTCTCTCGAGTTCGCAGAGCCCTGTGTTTTTGATAAACAGTCGCTACCCCCTGGTCTGTGCCACCCCCCACCGGTTGCCCGGCGAAGGGTCCCGCTTATCCCGAAGTTACGCGGGCAATTTGCCTAGTTCCTTCAGCATCGTTCTCTCAAGCGCCTTGGTATGCTCTACCAGCCCACCTGTG
>NZ_JALHPR010000006.1:35000-212987 GCF_022842375.1 Elioraea sp.
GCTCGATGCCGCGCGCATCTCCTCCGGCTTCGGCATGCGCCGCCACCCGATCCTCGGCTACAGCCGGATGCACCAGGGGGTGGATTTCGCAGCACCGACCGGAACCCCTGTCTATGCCGCGGGCGACGGGCGCATCGCCTTCGCCGGCACGCGCGGCGGCTACGGCACAACGATCGTGGTCAACCACACCGGCGGGACGAGCACGCTCTACGCCCATCTCTCGTCGATCCAGCGCGGGCTGCGCCCCGGCTCGGCCGTGCGGCAGGGCCAGGTGATCGGCCGCGTCGGCTCGACGGGGATGTCGACCGGCCCGCATCTTCATTTCGAGGTGCGACGCAACGATCGCCCGCTCAATCCTTCCGTGGCACAGGTCATGCCGCCCGGGCGGCTTGCAGGCGCCGAGCTCGCCGCGTTCCAGCGCGCGCGGGCGCGCGCCGAGCGACAGTTCGCGGCACTTGCCCCGGGGCGGGAGCTCGCCGCGGCCGATTAACGAACCGCTCAAGCAACGTTCGATCGACGCGGCGACGGCGCCGTTGCGTGTCCGCAACGGCGCCGTCGTTACAGGCCAAGTCCGTTCCTAATGCGGATCGTTACGCCGCCTCCGCCATCCGCCCGTTGATCGCGAGCGCCTCGCCGGCGGAGGAGATGTGCACCGTCTCGCCCTCGCCGATCGAGCCTTCGAGCAGCATCGTGGCGAGCGGGTTCTGCAACGACCGCTGGATCACGCGCTTGAGCGGGCGTGCGCCATACATCGGGTCGTAGCCCGCTTCCGCGAGCCAGGCCCTGGCGTCCTCACCCACCTCCAGCGCCACCTTGCGGTCGGCCAGCAGCGCCTTCAGACGCTCGAGCTGGATCTCGACGATCGCCCCCATTTCGCCGCGGCCCAGGCGGCGGAACAGGATGATCTCGTCAAGCCGGTTCAGGAACTCGGGCCGGAAGCGGCTTCGCACCACCGCCATCACCTGGCCACGCACAAGGTCGACATCCTCGCCTTCGCGCTGGTTGGCAAGAACGTCCGAACCCAAGTTCGAGGTGAGCACGATGATGGTGTTGCGGAAGTCCACCGTCCGCCCCTGCCCGTCCGTCAGCCGCCCGTCGTCGAGCACCTGGAGCAGCACGTTGAACACGTCCTCGTGCGCCTTCTCCACCTCGTCGAACAGGATCACCTGGTAGGGCCGGCGGCGGACCGCCTCGGTCAGGGCCCCGCCCTCCTCGTAGCCGACATAGCCCGGCGGCGCGCCGATCAGCCGCGAGACGGCGTGCTTCTCCATGTATTCCGACATGTCGATGCGCACCATCGCCTTCTCGTCATCGAACAGGAAGCCGGCGAGCGCCTTGCAGAGCTCCGTCTTGCCGACGCCCGTGGGGCCGAGGAACAGGAACGAGCCGATCGGGCGCTGCGGGTCCTGCAGCCCGGCGCGGGCGCGGCGGACGGCGTTGGCCACGGCCTTCAGCGCATCCTCCTGCCCGACGACGCGGCGGCGCAGGTTCTCCTCCATCGCGAGCAGCTTCGCCCGCTCGCCCTCTAGCATCTTGTCGACTGGAATGCCCGTCCAGCGGCTGACGACATGGGCAATCTCGGCCTCCGTCACCGCCTCGTTCACGAGCCGCCCATCCGCACCCGCTTCGGCGATCTTCCGCTCGAGTTCGGGGATCACGCCGTAGCGCAGCTCCGACGCGCGCCCGAGATCACCCTGCCGCTGCGCCACCTCCGCATCGGCCTTGGCGCGGTCGAGCTTCTCCTTCAGCGTCTGCGTCTCGGCGACGCGCGATTTCTCGGCCTGCCACTCGGCCGTCATCGCGTCCGATTTCTCCTCAAGCTCGGCCAGCTCGCGTTCGAGGCGGACGAGGCGGTCCTTCGAGGCCGTGTCCTCCTCGCGCTTCAGCGCCTCGCGCTCGATCTTGAGCTGGATGACGCGGCGGTCGAGCTCGTCGAGTTCCTCCGGCTTGCTGTCCACCTGCATGCGCAGCCGCGATGCTGCCTCGTCGACCAGGTCGATCGCCTTGTCGGGGAGGAAGCGGTCGGTGATGTAGCGGTTCGACAGCGTGGCCGCGGCCACCAGCGCCGCATCGGCGATCCGCACGCCGTGGTGCAGCTCATACTTCTCGCGGATGCCGCGGAGGATGGAGATTGTGTCCTCGACCGAAGGCTCGGCCACGAACACCGGCTGGAAGCGACGGGCAAGGGCCGCGTCCTTCTCGACGTGCTTGCGGTACTCGTCGAGCGTCGTCGCCCCGATGCAGTGAAGCTCGCCGCGCGCCAGCGCCGGCTTCAGCAGGTTGGACGCATCCATCGCGCCCTCGGCCTTCCCTGCCCCCACGAGGGTGTGCATCTCGTCGATGAACAGGACCACCTCGCCGGCAGCCTGCTCCATCTCGGAGAGAACCGCCTTCAGCCGCTCCTCGAACTCGCCGCGGAACTTCGCCCCAGCGACCAGCGCGCCGAGGTCGAGGGCCAGCACGCGCTTGCCCTTCAACGCCTCCGGCACGTCGCCGTTGACGATGCGGAGTGCCAGGCCCTCGACGATCGCCGTCTTGCCGACACCCGGCTCGCCGATCAGCACGGGGTTGTTCTTGGTCCGGCGCGCGAGAACCTGGATGGCGCGGCGGATCTCCTCGTCACGCCCGATCACGGGGTCGAGCTTGCCCTCGCGGGCGACGGCGGTGATGTCGCGCGCGTATTTCGAGAGCGCGTCGAACGTGTCCTCGGCCCCCTGGCTCGTCACCTTCCGGCCCTTGCGGATATCGGCCACGGCCTTGTCCAGCGCCTGGGCCGTGGCCCCCGCGGTGCGGAGTGCCGATCCAGCCGGCCCCTCGGCAGTGGCGAGTGCCACGAGCAGGCGGTCCTGCGCGACGAACTCGTCGCCGGCCTTCTGCGCCGATTGCTGCGCGCCATCGAGAACGCGGACGAGTTCGGGGGTGAGCATGGGCTGGCCAGCGCCGCCGCCGGACACCTTGGGCAGCTTCGTGACGGCCTGGTCGGCGGAGATGCGGATCTTGGCGGGGTCTGCACCGGCGGCGCGGATCAGCCCCGCCGCCGCCCCCTCGGGGTCGTCGAGCAGCGCCTTCAGCAGATGCTCGGGCAGCAGCCGCTGGTGATATTCGCGGATGGCAATGGTGCTGGCGGCCTGGATGAAGCCGCGGGCACGTTCGGTGAACTTCTCGATGTCCATTCTCTGTCCCTCCATGAGGCGACGGGCGCCGGGCACCCCCTGAGGCTGCACCCAACGGCGACGTCCGGGTGACCCGAGCGTTGCGCAAAGGACATGGGAAACGCTTTGATGCCCCTCAAGGTCACGTGTTGGGGGAATCGCTCGGTGCGCGTCGAACACATCTACCGCTACCCGGTGAAAGGGCTGTCGGCCGAAAGCCTGGCCGAGGTGCACCTCGACCCCGGCGAGCCGCTGCCCGGTGACCGTCGATTCGCGCTGGCCCAGGGTGATGCGCCGTTCGACGAGGCGGCCCCCTTCTGGCTGCAGAAGCAGCATTTCGCGATGCTGATGAAGAATGAACGGCTGGCCGAGCTTCACGCCGCCTGGGATGACCGGCGCGAGGTGCTCGTCATCCGCCCTCCGGCGGGCCCTGCGTTGACCGCGAGCACGGCGACGGAGGATGGCCGCCGCGAGATCGCCACCTGGCTCACGGCCTTCCTGGGGCCCGAGGCAAGGGGGGTGCCGCGCTTCGTCACCTCCCCCGGCTTCAGCTTCAGCGACCATCGCAACAAGGTTGTCTCGCTGATCAATCTCGCCTCGCTGGCGTCGCTCGAGAACGCGATGGGGCGAAGCCTCGACAAGCTGCGCTTCCGCGCGAACGTCTATTTCAGCGGCCTGCCGGCCTGGGCCGAGTTCGACTGGGTGGGACGCAGCATCGAGCTCGGCGGCGCAACCCTGACCATCACAAAACGCATCCCTCGCTGCCCGGCTACGGAGGTGAACCCGGTGACGGCGCGGCGCGACTGCAACCCGGTGGATGGACTGCGCGAGGCCTTCGGCCACCCCGATCTGGGCGTCTACGGCCGCGTGGAGGATGGCGGGCGTGTCGCGGTCGGCGACGCGATCGTGCTGCGCGAGGCAACGCCCTGACTGCGCGAGGCAACGCTCTGAGCGTCCGGATGATGGCGGAGGCCGATCACGCCTGGGTGCTGGGCCTCAACGCGGCGCATGTGTCGGAGACCGGCCCGCTTGACCAGGCAGGGCTCGACGCGCTGCTCGCCACTGCCTGCCACGCAACGGTGGCTGGCCCGGAAGCAGGGTTCCTGATCGCCATCGATGCCGCGACGGCGCATGACGGGCTCAACTTCCGCTGGTTCGCCGCGCGGATGGACGATTTCGTCTACGTCGATCGCATCGTGGTTGCGGCGGCAGCGCGCCGCCGCGGCATCGCCGCAGCGCTCTATGCCGATCTGGCCGGCGCCGCGCTGGCACTCGGCCGACGCGCGCTCGTGGCGGAGGTGAACATCGATCCGCCCAACCCGGGCTCTCTTGCCTTCCACGCGCGCGGGAGGTTCCACGCCGTCGGCGAGGCGCACCTCGCCGAGCGGGGAAAGACCGTCCGCTACCTCAGGAAGGAACTGGCCTAGGGACGGGTGGGAGCGCTATTCGGCGCTTGGCTGGATCTTTGGCTGCTCGCCCTCGCCGGCAAGCGCCTGCTCGGTGCCATGACCGTTCATCGCCTGCTCGACCGCCGCGTCGACCGGGTCGATCCCCTCGCCCTCATAGCGGCGTTGGCCGTTCTGGTTGCCCTGCTGGGGCTGGCCCTGCGGGGCCTGCGTCTGCTGCATGGCATTGAGGATACGGAAATAGTGCTCGGCATGCTGGAAGTAGCTTTCCGCCATCACGCGGTCGCCGGCCGAGGTCGCGTCACGACCGAGCTGGAGATACTTCTCGAAGAGCTGCTGCGCCGTGCCACGGAGCCGAACATCGGGCCCGTTGCTGTCGAACACGTGGTTGCGGTTCATCGGCACGTTGCGGTGCTGCTGGTGCTGCCGAGGAGCCTGGTGATGGCCGCGGCCACGCATACGCTTCAGGTTCATGTGTTCGTGTCTGCCGTTGTTGTCGCAGCATCCTCGCGCCGGCCGTGCCGGCGACGCTGGCTGAGCCTGAGCCTGGCCCCCGAGCGCCGGCCCAAGCGCGCCGTGACGATCGTCCGCCGAGCCATCGTGGCATGAGCGGGATTCTCATCGGGTGATGCACTGGAACCGGAGGCACCCTAGTGCGCACGCGCCGCGGCGCCAACCGTTTTTTCCAGATCCCTCGATCACGCCGGACGGAGAACGACTGCGCGGTCAACCCCGCCCAAATCCTGCCGTATTTCGGTCACCCCCAACCCGGCCCGCAGGGCGAGATCGGCCACTGCTGCGGCCTGGCCGAAGCCCAGTTCGAGCACCGCCGCCCCCCGCGCACGGAGCAGCCGTGACAGGGCCGGAACGATCGCGCGATACGCATCGAGACCGTCGGCACCACCATCGAGCGCTGCGCGCGGCTCATGCACCGCAACCTCCGGTTCGAGGCTCGCGATCGTTGCCGTCTCGATATAGGGAGGGTTGCTGACCACCAGGTCGAACTGCCCGGCGATGGCGCCCGCCCAGTCGCCGCGCACGAAGCCCGCACGCGCCGCAAGCCCCGCCGCGGCGGCATTGGCGCGCGCGACCGCAAGCGCACCCGCGCTCCGATCCAGTCCGATGCCGTAGGCGGCAGGACACTCGGCAAGAAGTGCCAGCAGGATCGCGCCCGACCCGGTACCGAGATCGAGCACGCGGCCGACGGCAGGCCGATCCGGCACCGCATCGAGAGCGGCAGCGACGATCGTCTCTGTGTCAGGGCGCGGGATCAGCACGTCGTGCGTGACGGCGAGGTCGAGCGTCCAGAACCCTCGTGTGCCGATGAGGTAGGCGGAAGGCTCACGCGCCACACGGCGTGAGACCAACGCGCGGAACTGCGCGGCCTGCTCCTCCGCGACGACGCGATGACCCTCCATCGGCAGCGCGAGCGGCTTCCGCCCGAGAACATGTCCGAGCAGCAGGCGTGCCTCGATGCGCGCGTCCTCGATGCCGGCCGCGCGGAAAGCGGCACCCGCCTCGCAGAGCAGCCCGCCGATCGTGGCGGTGCTCATCCTTCTGCCGCGAGCAGCTCCGCCTGCTGCTCCGACGTCAGCGCATCGACCAGCTCGTCGAGCTCGCCCGCCAGCACGCGGTCGATCTTGTGCAGCGTCAGCCCGATGCGATGGTCGGTCACCCGCCCCTGCGGCACATTGTAGGTGCGGATGCGCTCGGACCGATCGCCGGTGCCGACCTGGGAGCGCCGCATGTCCGACCGCGCCGCTGCCTTCGCCTCGCGCTCGCGCTCATAGAGCCGGGCGCGCAGGATCTTCATCGCCCGTGCGCGATTCTTGTGCTGGCTCTTCTCGTCCTGGCACTGCACGACGATACCGGACGGCATGTGCGTGATGCGCACGGCACTCTCGGTCTTGTTCACGTGCTGGCCGCCGGCACCCGACGCACGAAAGACATCAATGCGGAGATCGGCGTCATTGATCGCGACATCCACCTCCTCGGCTTCCGGCAGCACCGCGACCGTTGCGGTGGAGGTATGGATGCGCCCCTGCGCCTCGGTCGCGGGAACGCGCTGCACGCGGTGCACGCCGCTCTCGAACTTCAGCCTGGCGAACACGTTCTGCCCGGTGATGCCAGCCACCGCCTCGCGATAGCCGCCGAGGTCGTTCTCGGAGAGCTCCAGCACCTCGAAGCGCCAGCCTCGGCCCTCCGCGTAGCGGCGATACATCTCGAACAGGTCGGCGGCGAACAGCGCGGCCTCGTCGCCGCCGGCACCGGCGCGCACCTCGAGGATGGCGTTGCGCTCATCGGCCTCGTCCTTCGGCAGCAGCGCGATGCGCACGGCACGCGCGAGCGCCGTGACACGCTCGGCAAGCTCGCGCGCCTCCTCCTCCGCCATCGCGCGCATCTCGGGATCCATTCCGGCAGCGTCACGCATTGCCTCGGCTTCGGCGAGCTCGCGCTCGGCACGGCGCAGTGCGGCGATCTGCCCAGCCACCTCGGCGATGGCCGATGCCTCGCGCGTTGCCGCGACATAGGCCCCGCCGTCGAGCCCCGATTGCAGCAGCGCGTCGAGCTCCTCAGCGCGCATCAGCACGCGGTCGAGCCGCGCCTGGAAGCCTGGCGAGAAGCCCGAGCTCATTCGCCTAGCTTGGCGGCAAGCGCTGCGAGCGGAACCGCCTCCTGCGCGCCGGTGGCAAGGTCCTTCACCTGCGCCTCGCCGGCCGCAAGCTCCGCCTCGCCGAGGATGATTGCCGCGCGCGCGCCCTGCTTGTTCGCACGCTCCATCCGCCGCTTGAGGTTGCCGCGGAACGCCATCTCGGCGCGAAGGCCGGCACGGCGAAGCGACGTGAGAACACCGATCGCCGCACGCTCCGCCACCTCGCCGACGGGGATCACCACGATCGGCGAGGGCGCGGGCGGCGCCTCGGCGAGCAGCATCGCCAGACGCTCGATCCCGGCAGCCCATCCGACCGATGGCGTCGGTGGCCCGCCCATCTCCTCGACCAGCCCGTCATACCGCCCGCCCGCCATCACCGTGCCCTGCGCGCCGAGCCTGTCGGTCACGAACTCGAAGGCGGTGTGGGAGTAGTAGTCGAGCCCGCGCACGATCCGCGGGTTCACGCGATAGGGAACACCGAAGGCATCGAGGGTGGCGAGGACACCTTCCCATTGCGCGCGGGCGGCATCGGTCAGGTGCGCGAAGATGTCCGGCGCGTCGGCGACGATCGCACGATCCGACGCATCTTTGCTGTCCAGGACGCGAAGGGGATTGCGCGCCAGCCGCTCGCGGCTCTCGGTCGACAGCCTCTCCTCGTGCGCCTGGAGGAACGACACGAGGGCGGCACGATAGGCAGCACGGCTCTCGTTGTCGCCGAGCGTGTTCACCTCGAGGATCGTGCCGTCGGCGACGCCAAGCGCCGTCAGGATCTCGAAGCCGCAGGCGATCACCTCGGCATCGGCCAGCGGCTCGGCAGCACCCAGCGTTTCGATACCGATCTGGTGGAACTGCCGGTAACGGCCCTTCTGGGGGCGCTCGTAGCGGAACATCGGCCCTGCGTAGAACACCTTCTGCGGCAGGCTCTGCGTCAGCCCGTTGGAGACCAGCGCGCGGCAGACGCCGGCGGTGTTCTCGGGGCGCAGCGTGACACTCTCCCCGCCGCGGTCCTCGAAACTGTACATCTCCTTCGTCACCACGTCGGAGGTGTCGCCCAGCGTGCGGGAGAACACGCGCGTGTCCTCGAGAACGGGCGTCTCCCACGCATCGAAGCCCCAGAGGGAGGCGACGCGGCGGGCGGTCTCGCTCACTTGGCGGTGGCGGCGGGCATCCTCGCCGATGAGGTCGCGCATGCCGCGCACGGGTTGCAGTGCTGTCACGGTGTCACTTGTCCAGTTCAACGGCGCATCGGATGCGCCAAGGGCAGCGTCAGCGCGAGCCTGTCAAGGGCCGCTCCGCGGCACGAGCCAGTCAAGCAGGGGCTACTCCGCGGCCTTGGCCAGCGCGGCTTCTGCCTTCAGAGCCTCAGCCTTCGCCTCGACGAGCGAGACGATGTGATCGACCATGCCCTCGGCGCCGATCGTATGGTCGGTGCGCCCGGCCGCGTAGATCATGTGCCGCCCTGCCCCGCCGCCCGTCAGGCCAAGGTCGGTCAGCAGCGCCTCGCCAGGCCCGTTCACGACGCAGCCGATGATCGAGAGGCTGATCGGCACCTGGATATGCTCGAGCCGCTTCTCCAGCGCCTCGACCGTGCGGATCACATCGAAGCCCTGACGCGCGCAGGAAGGACAGGAGATGATCTTCACGCCGCGGTGGCGGAGATGCAGGCCCTTCAGGATCTCCCAGCCGACGCGCACCTCCTCCTCCGGCTCGTCCGACAGCGAGACGCGGATCGTGTCGCCGATCCCGGCCCAGAGGAGGGAGCCGATGCCCATCGCACTCTTCACCGTGCCGGCGCGGCGCGAGCCTGCCTCGGTGATGCCAAGGTGCAGCGGGTGGTCGCACGCCTCGGCGAGCTGCTGGTAGGCAGCGACGGCGAGGAACACGTCGGATGCCTTCACGCTGATCTTGAACGCGTGGAAATCATGCTCCTGCAGGTGGGCCGCATGCCAGAGAGCGCTCTCGACCAGCGCCTCGGGGTTCGGCTCGCCGTATTTCTCGAGGAGGTGCTTCTCGAGCGAGCCCGCGTTGACGCCGATGCGGATCGAGCAGCCATGGTCGCGGGCGGCGCGGATGACCTCCTTCACACGGTCGGCCGAGCCGATATTGCCTGGGTTGATCCGCAGGCACGCGGCACCGGCCTCGGCCGCCTCGATGGCGCGGCGGTAGTGGAAATGGATGTCGGCGACGATCGGGACGTTCACCTCGGGCACGATCTTCGCCAGTGCCGCCGTGCTTTCCTCGTCCGGCACCGAGACGCGCACGATGTCGACGCCGGCGATCTCGGCGCGGCGGATCTGCGCGATCGTCGCCTCGACGTCGGTTGTCGGCGTGTTGGTCATGGTCTGGACGGTGATCGGCGCGTCGCCGCCGACGGGCACGCGGCCGACATGGATCTGCCGGCTGCGGCGGCGCGTGATCTGCTGGTAGGGCCGATACGACATGAGGCTGTCCTCTCCCGAACGCCGGGAGAATGGCGCGGTCGCGCGGGTTTCGCCAGCGCGCCTGTTAACGGGCGTGCCTGAACCCTAACGGGGAAGGGCCGCGACCGCCTGCCTGATCTGGTCAGGTTCGAGCGGCAGGTCGCGCCGCACGGCTCCCTGCTGGCCGAGGGTGGGCAGGGCATCGCCGTCGAGCACGACGTCGAGCCCGCCAGCGTTGCCCGTCGTCAGCAGCAGGCCGGGGCGCATCGGCACGCGATAGGTCTCACCAGGACGGAGAACGCGGTTGAACAGCACCGTGCCGCCGGTGCGCTCGCGCACCTGGATCCAGCTGTCGGCGCGGGCGCGGAGAACAATGCGGCTGTCATCCGCAGCGCCGTAGCTCGCCACCGCCGGATCGACCGGAGGCGGCTGCGCGATCGGCCCAGGGTTCAGCGGGGCGGCACTCGCGCTCGTCGGGCTCTGCGCGGCAGGGCGTGGCGGCAGCAGGCTCTCCGGCGTCACGGCAGGGCCGGTCGGCCAGGGCCCGGTCGCCGGCAGGATGACGCGGGGAGCATCCGGCACCGGTTGGGTGGCAGCGAGCGGCGGCAGGATCGCCTGGGGCGGCGCCTGGATCGGCGCCTGGATCGGCGCGACGGCTGCGGGAGCCTGCGTCCCGTTCTGGCTCGGGACGGAGGCGAGGGGCAACGCTGGCTGCAAAAGACCCGGTGCCGGCTGCGGCGTCGTCTCGATGCGCGCGAGGCGCTCGGGCAGGGCGGGAACGATGTCGGCCACGCGCTGGCCGGTGCCTGTAAGGTAGTACCAGCCGCCATAGAGCCCGGCTGCCATGACGACGCCGACGACGATGAGCGCGCCCGCCGGAATGCCACGCTCGGGCACCGGGGCGGGGAAGGAGAGCTCCGGCTTCTTCGCCGCGGCGTTGCCCGTCTCGTCACGCCAGCGCCGCGCGATCTCCTCCTGGTCGAGGCCGAGGGCGGCGGCATAGCTCTTGACGAAGCCGACGGCGTAGGCCGGCGAGGGAAGGGCGGCGAACCTGCCATCTTCGATCGCGTCGACATACGGTCGCCTGATCCGGAGGGCCACGGCCACATCCTGGACCGACAATCCCTGACGCAATCGCGCGGCCCGAAGAAGGCCGCCAACCGCTGAGGGGCTTGTGGCCGGAACGGACATCGCACCGTCGGCCACCAGAGTCTTTCCGTCTTGCAACACCTGCCGAAATCCTCGCAGCACGGCATGAAAATCGAGCGGCGCCGGTCCCCCCGATCCCGTGCTCGACCTACGATCGTCTAGCGCGGGAACAACCGTCCTTGCCAGCCCTAACGTGAAGAGTTTATGGGATTCGATAGAAAAAATCCCGCACATTTCGCGCATAGCTAGAGAATTATCCCGTGGTCACGCGCCCAGGCAGCAATCTCCACCCGCAATGATCCGCCACCCGCAGCCGATCGTCGCAGCCCGGCGAGGAAGCGCGAGAACGCCCCGAGATCGAGGCTGCGCACCATTGCCTTCACCGCAGGCACGGCCCCCGCGGGCATCGAGACGGCCGTCACACCAACGCCCAGCACCGCCAGCGCCTCGAGCGGACGTGACGCTGCCTCGCCGCACAAACTCACGGGAACGGACGCCTCCCTTGCCTGCGCGGCAACCTCCGCGAGCAGATCAAGAACAGGTGCGGACAGGAAGTCGTAGCGGGCAGCGACGCGCGCATTGCCGCGATCGGCCGCGAACAGGAACTGCGTCAGGTCGTTCGAGCCGATCGAGAGGAAATCGGCCTCGTCGAGCAGCGCCGGCATCTGCCAGAGCAGCGCCGGCACCTCGATCATCGCGCCCGCCAGCACATGGTCCGGCGCCCGGCCGGTACGCCGGAGGGAGGCAGTCTCCGCCCGCAGCATCGCCTTCGCGGCGCGAAACTCCTCGACGGTCGTGACCATCGGGAACATCACGCGGAGGGAACGCCCGGCGGCGGCGCGCAGCAGCGCGCGCAACTGCCGCCGCAGCATCGCCGGCCGGTCGAGCCCGATGCGGAGCGAGCGCCAGCCGAGGGCGGGGTTCTCCTCCGATCCATGCGGGAAGCCGGGCAGCAGCTTGTCGCCGCCGAGGTCGATGGTGCGGAACAGCACCGGGCGGTTGCCGGCGGCCTCCACGACGCGCGCGTAGAACGCCTCCTCGGCGTCGGCATCCGGCAATCCGCCACGGGCAAGCCAGGCGATCTCGGTGCGGAACAGGCCGATGCCGTCTGCCCCGGAGGAGGCGAGCTGGGCGACGTCCATCAGCAGCCCGGCATTCATCAGCACGGAGATGCGCACGCCGTCGGCCGTCACCGGCGGGAGCGTGGCCTGCTCGGCCAGCGCGGCGCGGCGGGCGGTGCGCGCGGCCAGCGCGGCGTCGTAGCCCGCGAGGATCTCGGCATCGGGGCGGAGGATCAGCCGCCCCTCCTCGGCGTCGAGCACCGCCGTCTCGCCCCCCTCGGCGGCATCGACGGCACCGCGCCCGCCTGCCAGCAGCGGCACTTCGAGCGCACGCGCGATGATCGTCGCGTGCGCCGTCGGGCTGCCTTCCTCCAGCAGCAGCCCTGCCAACCCGCGGGCGTGATAGTCGAGCAGCTCGGCAGGGCCGAGGCGACGGGCGAGCAGCACGAAGCCGGGCGGCAGGTCATCAGCCACGCCGGTGCCGGTCAGCGCATCGAGAAGCCGGCCGGCCACGTCCTCGAGATCGGCAAGCCGCTCGCGCAGATAGGGGTCCGGCACCCTCCGCATCCGCGCGCGAAGCTCCGCCATGCCACGCTGGACCGCGGCTTCCGCCGAGAGCCCTGCATCCACGAAATCCGCGATCCTGCCGAGCCACCCGGCATCCGCGGCGATCAGCCGGTACGCCTCGAGCACGTCCCGCGTCTCGGCCGAGCCGGCCGTGAGCCCGCCATTGCCGGCGAGCAGCGCGTCGAGCCCCGCTTGCATCGCGCGCACCGCCCGGTCGAGGCGCTGCCGCTCCGCCACCGGGTCGGCGGCCAGCGTGGTCGCGGCGACGACGCGCACGCCATGGCGCACGACGCGGCCCATGGCGATCCCGGGCGTGAGCCCCACCCCCTCGAACACCCGCGTCATGGTGGCGGAGAGGTGGCGCGGCGCCTCGCCGCCCTCGGACGCGCGTTGCAGCCCGGCGACGAGTTCTGCCAGCAGCATCGCCACCGTCTCGAGCGCCTCGACCTCGTCCTCTGCGTAGAGGCGGGTGGTGCGGTTCTGCACCGCGATCACGCCGAGCACCTGGCCTGCCCTGACCACTGGCACGGCGAGCATCGAGGAATAGGCCTCCTCGCCCGTCTCGGCGCGGTAGGCGAAGGCGGGGTGGTTCTGCGCATCCGGCAGGTTCAGGCTGAGCGACTGTGCCGCCGCGATGCCGACGATGCCCTCGCCGACGCGAAGCCGCGTGCGGTTCACCGCGCCCTGGCGCAGCCCCTCGGTCGCGACGAGTTCGAGGATCTCGCCGGGCCGCATCACATAGATCGAGCAGACCTCAGCCACCAGTTCGGCGGCCACCAGGCGAACGAGGCCGGACAGCCGCCCACCGGGCGTCTCGGCCTCGGCCATGACGGCGCGCAGCCGGCCGAGAAGGCGTCGCGGCGCTGCCTGGTCGAAGGCGGCGGCCACGCGCGCGCCGGTCAGTCGGCCGCTGCCGGGGCGGCGGCGCGGGCGGTCTGGTTCCGCGCGGCGATCGCGGCCACGGCCTGGCCGACGAGCTCGGCGATGATCTCGGCCGTCGGCTGCTCGCGGGTGACGAGGCCAACGGACTGCCCCGCCATCACCGAACCCTGTTCCACATCGCCGTCGATCACCGCGCGGCGCAGCGCGCCTGCCCAGAAATGCTCGATGTCGAGCTGGGCGGCATCCTTCGTCAATTCGCCCGAGGTGAAGCGGCGCACCACCTCGGCCTGGTGCGCCATGAAGCGATCGGTCCCCTGGTTCACCAGCGCGCGGACGGGGATGACGGGAAAGCGCGGGTCGATCTGCACGGTCGGCAGCGCATCGCGCGCCGCGGCCCGGATGAAGGCCTGCTTGAAGCGGGCATGGGCGATCGATTCCGACGCGCACACGAACCGCGTGCCGAGCTGCACGCCCGACGCACCCAGTTCGAGATAGGAAAGGATCGTCTCGCCCCGCCCGATGCCGCCGGCCACGAACACCGGCACGTCGCGGAGATGCGGCAGGATCTCCTGCGCGAGCACGGTGAGGCTCACCGGCCCGATATGCCCGCCTGCCTCCGAGCCCTCGATCACCAGCGCATCGGCGCCGGAACGCACGAGCTTCTTGCCGAGCGAGAGGGCGGGCGTGAAGCAGACGAGCTTCGCCCCGCCATCCTTCACCCGCCGGATCGCCGGCCCCGGCGGCAGCCCGCCCGCAAGCACCACATGGCCGACACCGTGGGCAAGGCACACGCCGATGAGGTCATCCAACTGCGGGTGCATCGTGATCAGGTTCACGCCGAAGGGCTTCGTGGTGAGCGCCTTCGTCGCGGCGATCTCGGCATCGAGCAGGGCTGGGTTCATCGACCCGCAGGCGATCACGCCGAAGCCGCCGGCATTTGAGATGGCGGAGACGAGGTGACGCTCGCTCACCCAGCTCATCGCCCCGCCCATGATCGCCACCTCGGTGCCGAGGAAGGCGGTTCCCCTGGCCCAGAGCGCGTCGAGCCGTTCGCGGGCGTCGGTCTCGCGCATCACGATGCGTCCAGCCCGTAGGCAGCGTGCAGCGCGCGCACGGCAAGCTCCGTCGCGTCCTCGCGGATCAGGACCGAGATCTTGATCTCCGACGTGGTGATGACCTCGATGTTGATGCCGCGCGCGGCGAGTGCCTGGAACATCGTGTTGGCCACCCCCGCGTGGCTGCGCATGCCGATGCCGACGACGGAGATCTTCGCCACCCCCGCATCGGCCGAGAGCTCGGCATAGCCGATCGCCGCGCGCTTGCCCCCCAACGTGTCCATCGCGCGGGGAAGGTCGGCCTTGCCCACCGTGAACGTCATGTCGGTCGTGCCCTCTGCCGAGACGTTCTGCACGATCATGTCGACATTCACATGCGCATCGGCGAGCGAGCCGAACACGGCGGCGGCCACGCCCGGGCGGTCCGGCACGTGGCGAAGCGTCACCTTCGCCTCGTCGCGCGAATAGGCAATGCCGCTGACCAGTTCCTTTTCCACGATCTCGTCCTCGTCCACCACCAGCGTGCCGGGCTTGTCCTCGAAGGAGGATAGCACCTGAACGCGCACGCGTTCCTTCATTGCAAGCTCGACCGAGCGCGTCTGCAGCACCTTCGCACCGAGCGAGGCCATCTCCAGCATCTCCTCATAGGCGATGCGGGGAAGCTTGCGGGCCTTCGGCACGATCCGCGGGTCGGTCGTGTAGACGCCGTCGACATCGGTGAAGATGTCGCAGCGATCGGCGCCCACCGCGGCGGCCAGAGCGACGGCCGAGAGATCCGACCCGCCGCGGCCGAGCGTGGTGACGCGGTTGTCGGGCCCGATGCCCTGGAACCCGGCCACCACCGGCACCTGGCCCGCCTGCATGCGGCGGATCAGCTCCTCGCCCGCGATGCTCTCGACCCGCGCCTTGCCGTGCGCGCCATCGGTCAGCACCGGGACCTGCCAGCCCTGCCAGGAGCGGGCGTCGACGCCCAGCGTCTGCAAGGCGATCGCCGTCAGGCCGGACGTGACCTCCTCGCCCGTCGCGACGACGGCATCGTACTCGCGCGCGTCATGCAGCGGCGACAGCGCCTGGCACCATGCGACAAGCTGGTTCGTGACACCCGCCATGGCCGAGACGACGACAGCGACCTCGTGGCCCGCGTCCACCTCGCGTTTGACGCGGGCGGCGACGTTGCGGATACGGTCGAGGTCGGCGACGGAAGTGCCGCCGAACTTCATGACGAGACGGGCCATCGGGGATCACCACATGTGACGCGGTTGCGCGCCGTTGATGGGGCGACAGATAACGATGGTCCGACAAGGCGGCAATGGGGGCGCGACACATGACGGAGCGAACAGGGACGGTCGAAGCCGCGGAGATCGCCCGCTTCGGCGCGCTGGCCGATCGGTGGTGGGACCCCAACGGGCCGATGCGGCCCTTGCACCGCATGAACCCGCTGCGCACCGCCTGGGTGAAGGCGCGCGCGGGCGAACTCGGCATCGCCTGGGAGGGTGCGCGGGTCCTCGATGTCGGCTGCGGCGCGGGACTCGCGGCGGAGGCCTTCGCCCGCGCCGGTGCCGGCGTGACGGCGATCGACGCGGCCGCCGAGGCCGTCGACGCTGCCCGCGCCCATACCGCCGCCGGGGGACTTGCGATCGACTACCGCGTCGCGGCACCGGAGGAACTGGCAGCCGAAGGGGCGGCGTTCGACGTCGTCACGGCGCTCGAGGTGATCGAGCACGTGGCCGATACCGGGGCATTCCTCGCCGCCTTGGCCGCCGTGACGCGACCTGGCGGGCTCGTCGTGCTCTCGACGCTCAACCGCACCCTCGCCTCGCTCGCCGTCGCCAAGATCGGGGCGGAGTACGTCGCGCGCCTCTTGCCGCGCGGCACGCATGACTGGCGGCGGTTCATCACGCCGGCGGAACTGGGGCGGGAGCTGCGCGCCGCGGGGCTCCGGCCCGTGGCGACGGCAGGGATGCGGATGAACCTCGTCACCGGCGCCTGGACGGAGAGCAGCGACCTCTCGATCAACTACATCGCCGCCGCGACGCGACTGTGATGCGCATGGGATGACGGCGGCTGGCCTGCAGGCGATTTTGTTGTAGGAATATCTCCCTTAATTAGGTATCCTGTCTCTGAACCGCCACTCCCGTGGCGCCGGGTCGCGTCGCCGGTCGATCGGCGGCCCCCGCAACGTCGACACGCCAAGGACCAGGACAGCATGGCCCGTTTGCCCGCAAACTGGAACAAAAAGGGAACATCCGCCATGGGAGGCTATGTCGATATCGACGATGTCTCGTCCTCGGCCCATCGGCTCGGCCAACGCACCATCGCGCTCCTGCTCGTCACCACCCTCGTGCCACTGCTGCTTGGCGGTGCTGCCATCGCCTATCTGCGCGAGGCGGCGCTCGCGGAAGCCAAGACGCGGCTCTCGACCGTGCTCGAGGTCGCTGCCCGCCACGCCGAGAGCGTGCTCGAACTGAACGGCGAGATCGCGCGGCTGCTGGCCCAGACGCTTGCCGCTGACCGCGGCGACGCAGACCTCGCCGCACGTGCCGCGGAGCCCGCCTTCGCCAACAAGCTCGCCGCCATCTCCCGGCGGCATTCGGCCGTGGGTTCAGTGATCGTGACCGACAGCACCGGGCGGATCATCGCCCACTCGGCCGGCACGCCGGCTGAGACCGTGCGGCTCGAAGGGATGGAGGCACTGGCTCGCGCGCTCAAGGACGGCAGCGGCGCGGAGCTCACCCGCCCCTATGTCTCGCCGGTCACCGGCACGTTGCAATTCTCCGTCGTCGTCGGCATCACCGATGCGCATGGGGTCAGCGGCGCGGTGCTCGTCAGCACCCCGGCCGACTACATGGCACGCTTCTATGCCGACATCCGGCCGTTCCGGGACTTCATCGTGAACTGGGTCGATTTCGACGGCTGGCTGCTGACCCGCCGGCAGGACATGCGCGACCATCTCCGCCTCGCCGCCGATCCATCCTGGCTCGCCCAGGCGCTCAACAACCCAGCCGATGCCGCAGCACCGGCCGTGGTGCAGCAGGGCAGCGCCGGGTATGACCGTTTCGTGATGGTGCAGCGCCTCGCCCGCTGGCCGGTCGCCGTCGTCGTCTCCGCCGACCGGCGCGAGATGGCCGGTGCGAACGACAAGCTCGCCGCCATCATCCTCGGCGTATTGCTGCTCGCCTCGGGTGCGGTGTGGTGGCTCGCGCGGTCGCTGCGCAAGAGCGCGCTCGCCCATGCGGCGCTGGTCGAGAGCCTTGGCGAGGCAGATGCCGCGCGCCGCAAGGCCGAGGACCAGCTGCACCACGCCCAGAAGCTTGAGAGCGTGGGCATGCTCACCGGCGGTGTCGCGCATGACTTCAACAACCTGCTCTCGGTCCTGCTCGGCTGCACCGAGGCGCTCTCGCTCCGCTTCCGCGAGGACCGCCGTGCCCAGGAAACCACCGAGCTGATGCTGCGCACGATCGAGCGCGGCTCGAACCTCACCGGCCAGCTTCTCTCCTTCGCCAGGAAGCAGATGCTGTTCCCCGTCGCCTGCGACGTCGGCCGCCAGGTGGAGCGGTGCCGCACCCTGCTGACCCGCGCCGCGGGCGAGCAGAACGAGCTGGTGCTCGACCTCTCCCCGGCCTCGCTGCCGGTGCGCGTCGACCCGACGCATCTCGACGCCTGCCTGATCAACCTCGTCTCGAACGCGCGGGATGGGATGCAGCGCCAGGGGCGAATCGTGGTGCGCACCCGCGCCCGCGTGATCCCCGCCGCCGAGGCGACCGAGGGCCTCGGCTCGGGCGAGTACGCGGTGATCGATGTCGAGGACAATGGCCGCGGCATGGGGCCGGAGGTGATGGCACGCGCCTTCGAGCCGTTCTTCACCACCAAGGAGCCTGGCCGCGGCACCGGGCTCGGCCTCTCGATGGTCTATGGCTTCGCCAACCAGTCAGGCGGCACGGCGCGGATCGAGAGTCGCATGGGCCGCGGCACGCGCGTCTCGGTGTTCCTGCCGATCTCGGCCGAGCGGGACGGCGAGCCAGCACCGATGCCGGAGGAGGCGCCGGAACATCTCGAGGCGCGCATCCTGCTCGTCGATGACGACGCGACCGTGCGCGGGGTCATGGCAGCGACGCTGCGCGACCTCGGCGCCCAGGTGGTGGAATGCGGCGATGCGCGCTCGGCCCGCGACCATCTCTTCACCGGCGGGTTCGACATCATGGTGACGGATGTCGTGATGCCAGGCGACATGAACGGCCAGGAACTGGCCCTCTGGGCCAGGCAGCGGCACAAGGGGCTGCCGATCCTGATGATCTCGGGCTTCGTCGGCGGCGAGATGAACGCGGCGCTGACGCTGATGGACGAGATCGCCTTCCTGCCGAAGCCGATCACCCGCAGCCAGATGGCGCGGTCGATCGCGGGGCTGCTGGCGGCAGCGAAGCAGAAGGCGGGAGGCTGACCCGCAGGGGCTTCGGTCGAACCCGCGGGGGGTTCATCCCTCCGCGGGCTTGACCCAGGGAATGCTCTCGAAGCCGATGCCGTCTTCCTTCAGCGCGGCGGCCTCGTCCGGCGTCGCCTCGCCGTAGATGGCCCTGGCCTCCGCGTCGCCCTCGTGGATCTTGCGCGCCTCGTCGGCGAAACGCGGGCCGACATAGTCGCAGTTCTTCTCGACCTCGGCGCGCATGCGCTGGAGCATCGCGACCATCGCCGCAGGGATCGGGCCAGACGCTGCCTTGGCTGGCGCGGGTACCGGGGCGGTCTCGGCGGGAACGGGCGCGGGGACCGGATCAGCCATGGCCTTGCGCTTCGCCCCGGCGCCGATCGCTGGCGCCATCAGCGCACGCTCGACCTTCGTCGTGGCGCAGTGGGTGCACTCGACAAGGCCGCGCTTGGCCATCTTCTCGAACGTGGCGCTGTCCTTGAACCAGCCATCGAATTCATGGCCGGCGTCGCAGCGGAGTGCGTAGTGGATCATCGTCCCTCTCTCGGCTGCACGGGCGGATTGGCTCGGTGCCGCGCATGCCAGGATGATGGCAGTACCCGAACTCTGCGCAAGGGACTGCCAACGCGGGGCTAACGGCGAGACGGCTCAGAGCCCGAGCAGCGCGTCCAGCTTGCCGGCGCGGTCGAGTGCGGCGATGTCGTCGTAGCCGCCGAGCGCAGCCTCGCCGGCGATGATCTGCGGCACCGTGGTGCGCCCGCCCGAGCGCGCGATCGCCTCGGCCCGCGCGGACGAGCCCGCCGGCGCGTCGATCTCGCGGAACGACACGCCCTTCCTGGTCAGCAGCCCCTTGGCCGCCGAGCAGTAGGGGCACCAGGCGGTGGTGTAGATGTCGATCGGGGTCGGGTTCGTCTCAGCCATGGGCGAGGAGGTCGCGCGGCGCGCCCGTCCCGTCAAGGGGGGCGTCCTCGTCGGCACGCGGCGGCGTGCGGGCGGCGGCCAGCACATCCACCCCGCCGGCGCCGGCGGCAAGAAGTGCTGAGGCGCAGGCATTCGCCGTCGCCCCGCTCGTCAGCACGTCATCGACCAGCAGCACGCGCCGGCCGGCGATCCGCGGCACAAGACGCGGGGTGACGGCGAACGCACCGGCCAGCACGGCCGCGCGGCGGCGGGCGGAGAGCTCCGCCAGCGGGGCGGTGTTGCGCGTCCGCCTCAGCAGCGTCTGAGCCACGGGGCGGTCGGCGATGCGCCCAAGACCGGCGGCCAGGAGCCCCGCCTGGTTGTAGCGGCGCGAGACGAGGCGGGCGTGGGCAAGCGGCACGGGGACGATCACGTCGGCCTCCACCAGCAGCCCGGCACCGGCCGTGGCCATCGCACGGGCCAGGGCGGGGGCAAGGTCGGTGCGGTCGCCGTACTTGAAGGCAAGCAGGACGGGCTTCGAGGCCTCGTCATAGAGCCAGGCGGCGCGGGCACGGTCGAAGGCGGGCGGCGCATCGAGGCAGGCCTCGCACAGGCCCCCCTCGCCCACGGCGGCGGCATTGGCGAAGGGAAGCCCGCAGCAATGGCAGTGCGGCGCGCCGATGAAGCGGAAGCGCGGGAAGCAGGCGGCACAGAGCAGCCCCTGCGTCTCGACCGGTGCCTGGCAGGCGAAGCAGGCAGGCGGCAGCAGCGCATCGGCCGCCCGCCGCAGCACGCCGTGCGCAAGCCTCAGCAACCGAGGACGTGGTTCAGCCGAATGGGGCATCGCCATCGCGGGCGATTTCCTTCACGAGGTCGATCTCCCACGAGAGATACGCGACCATCGCCGCCTCCACACCCGAATTCCGGTCATACGGCCTCAGATAGGCGTCGATGCAGGCCTCGTCGGGCGGGTTCGTCCGGTCCGCCGCAAGCGGCAGCCCGGCAGCGGCCCAGACCGCCACGCCTCCCTCGAGCACACCGACGCGCGCGGCCGTGAGATCGGCCAGCTCCTCGACCGCCAGTGAAGCGGTGCGATTGTCGTCAGGCGAGGTGACGGCGACGAGCCCCGTCTCGGGCAGCCGCGCGGCCAGCGCATCGAGCCGGGTGCGCACGCCCCAGAGCGAGCCGGGGATATGCCCGTCACGGAACGCGATGGAGCGCGCGAGGTCCACCACCCTGCCCTGCCCGGCGGCAAGCGCCGCATGCACCGCGCGCAGCGGCAGCGCCTCGACCTCCGGCAGAGCCACATCGGGCACCCACGGGCCGGTGACGAGGGGGGCCACAAGCCCGCCCTCGAGAACGTGGATGTCGCGATGGCCCATCTGCGCGAGCCACTGTGCCGCCATGCGCGCGCGCACGCCGGTGTCGTCGACCAGCACGATCCGGGCGTTGCGCACCGCGATCCACCCGTCCGTCGCCTGCACGAGCTGCCCGCCGGGGGCGCTGCGGCTGCCGGGGATATGGCTCTCGGCGAACTCGGCCGGATCGCGCACGTCGAGGAGGTAGAGGGTGCGGGTGCCGTCCGCCGCCCACGCATCGACCGTCTCGCGATCGACCAGCCCAACCTTGTGCTTCACCCGCAGCGCCTCGGCGCGGGCGAGTGCGGTGTCGAGGTCGGGCGGAGTGCCCTCGGGGTAGCGGGCCGTCTCGCCGCGCGCGCAAGCGAACCCCGCGAGCTCCCAGCCCATCGTGCCGTTGCGCAGCGCGAGCACGCGGTTCGGAATGCCGGCGGAACGAAGGCTCTCCGCACCGAGGATCGAGCGCGTGCGGCCGGCGCAGTTCACCACCACGAGCGTGTCGGGGTCGGGTACCAGCGAGCCAATGCGGTAGGCGAGCTCGCCGCCAGGCACGTTGATGCCGCCGGGAATGCTCATCCGCCGGAACTCGTCGAGGGGGCGGCTGTCGAGGATCACCATGCGCTCGCCCCGGTCGGCAAGCGCCTTCAGGTCGGCGGCGTCGATGCTCTCGGTGCCGTAATGATGCTCGACCCACTCGCCGAACGCCTTGGAGGGAACGTTCACGCCCGAGAACAGCACGTAGCCCGCGGCGTCCCAGGCCGGCGTGCCGCCATCGAGCACCGCGACGTCGGAGTAGCCCAACGCCGCGAGTTCGCGCGCCGCGCGCTCGGCGAGGCCACGTCCGTCATCAGTGACCACCACGCGGGCGGCGGGGTTCGGCACCAGCGCGCGCGCAATCAGCGGCAGGCGCGAGAGCGGCAGCGGCGAGGCCCAGAACAGATGCGCCGTGCCGAACTCGCCCTCCTCGCGCGCATCGAGGATGGCAAGCTCGGCGCGGTCGCTGATCGCTGCCTTCAGCGCCGCGGGAGACACACGTTTCATGACGCGGGGCGGTTCTCGGTCGGCTTCATGAAGTTGGCGTTGTAGGGAACCGCCTCCCCCGTCGCGGCGTCATAGGCCATCCGCTTGTCGAGCTTCTCGAGCGCGAGCCCGTACATGTGCAGATGCCGCGTCGGCACCGTCCCTTGCGTGTGGATGGAGTGGATGTCCTCCGGCATCAGCGCGATGCCCGTGCCGGGTTTGACGACGACCTCGCGCACGATCTCCATGCCGCCGCCCGTCCTGGGCGCATACACCTTGTTCAACTCCTCGCCATCGACGGCGACGACAACGGCCCAGGTCGTATGGTCATGCGGCTTGGTCTCGTTGCCGGGGTTGAGCGCGTTGAGGTAGAGCGCGAAGCGCCCGCCTGGGTCCTCGTGCAGCAGGTAGCGGCGGTTGCCCTTCTCGCCCGAGGGCGGCGGCGGGAACTCGGCCGAGGGGAACAGCGGCTCGTTGGCGGCGAGCGTCTTCAGTTCGTCCATGATCGCGTCGAGCGATGCGCGCGTCACGCCCATGCGGTGCTCGATGCCGCGGATGCGGTCGACCGTGGCAGCGACCGCGGCCGCGCGGGATGCGAGGATGGTCGTCTCGTTCATGGCGGTTTCTCCCGTGGCTGACGGCAAGCAGGGCTGGTCCGTCGCGGACGCATCCTGCGCCGGCTTGGCGCGGCGGGGCAACCGGCCCACATGAGCGCGCATGGACAACCCCTTGGCGGTGTTCGACAGGCTGGCCCACAGGAAACGGCGCGACAGGGCCGCTTCGCTCGTCGATGGCGCGGAGCCGATCCTGGCCGAGGCCGCATCACGCCTGCTTGACCGGCTCGATGACACGACGCGGCGGTTTTCCCGCGCGCTCGACCTCGGCTCACGCCACGGGCTTCTCGCGCAGGGCTTAAGCGACCGCGGCATCGGCACGGTGGTCGCCGCCGACCTCTCGCCCGCCATGGCCGCCAGGGCCGGCGCCCGCGGCCTCCCCGTGGTCGCGGCCGACGAGGAGGCGCTGCCCTTCGCCCCCGGCAGCTTCGACCTCATCGTCTCGAACCTCTCGCTGCACTGGGTGAACGACCTGCCTGGCGCGCTGGTGCAGATCCGCCGCGCGCTCGCACCCGATGGGTTGTTCGTCGCGACACTCTGGGCCTGGGGCACCCTCGCCCCGGTGCGGGAGGCCTTCCTCGCGGCCGAGGCCACCCATGCCGGCGGGGCCAGCCCGCGCGTCTCGCCCTTCGCTGACCTGCGCGACTGTGCGGGCCTGCTCCAGCGCGCCGGCTTCGCCCTGCCGGTGGCCGACGCCGAGACGCTGACGGTCGAGTACGCAAGCCCGTTCGGCCTGTTCGCCGACCTCCGTGCCCTGGGCGAGACCAATGCGGTGGCCGAGCGCAGCCGCAGGCCACTGCCGCGCGCGGTTCTCTCGGCCGTGGCGGCCGACCTCGGCGGACGGATGCGGGACGGGCACCTGGCCATCCCCTTCGTGATCGCGACGTTGACCGGCTGGGCCCCGCATGAGAGCCAGCCGAAGCCGCTCGCGCCTGGCTCTGCCTCCACCCGGCTGGCGACAGCCCTTGGCGTGCCGGAAGTGGGCGCGGGCGAGGCGCCGCTTGCACCGCCGCGCCCGCTGCGTTAGGCCATGCCCGATAGGCAACAATGACATGAACCAGCTCGAGCGCGACCCAGGCGGTGCGACGGCCGATGCAAGGCGCATCGTGCTCCACGGCCCCGATGACTTCGCCGGCATGCGCCGGGCGGGGCAACTCGCCGCGGCCACGCTCGACATGCTCGTTCCCCATGTCCGCCCCGGCGTGACGACGGCGGAGCTCGACCGCCTCTGCCATGACTACATCCTCGCCCACGGCGCGGTTCCCGCCCCGCTCGGCTACAGGGGCTTTCCGAAGTCGATCTGCACCTCCGTCAACCACGTCGTCTGCCACGGCATCCCGGGCGACCGGCGGCTGGAGGAAGGCGACATCATCAACATCGACGTCACCGTCATCCTCGACGGCTGGCACGGCGACACCTCGCGCATGTTCACCGCAGGCCCGCCGAACCGGCGCGCACAGCTGCTGATGGACGTGACCTACGAGGCGATGCTGCGCGGCATCCGCGCCATCCGCCCGGGGGCGACGCTGGGTGACGTCGGCTGGGCGATCCAGAGCTACGTGGAGCGGCAGCGCTTCTCGGTGGTGCGCGATTTCTGCGGCCACGGCCTCGGCCGCAGCTTCCACGAGGCGCCGAACGTGCTGCATTTCGGCCGCCCGGGCGAGGGCCTGGCGCTGCGCGAGGGCATGTTCTTCACGGTCGAGCCGATGGTCAATGCCGGCCGCCCCGAGGTGAAGATCCTCGACGATGGCTGGACGGCGGTCACGCGCGACCGCGGCCTTTCGGCGCAGTTCGAGCATTGCGTCGGCGTGACGGCCGGGGGCTGCGAGATCTTCACCCTCTCGCCCGCCGCGCTGCACAAGCCGCCCTACGGCGCGTGAGGTCGCGGAAAGGGTCCGCCAAGGGCCTCGCCGAGGGCAGCGACCTGTTCAGCGCCCCCGACGCTCCCGCCCCGGAACCGGGCCATCTCGATCATCGCAAGCGCATGCGCGAGCGTCTGTTCGCCGCCGGCCCCGAGGCGCTGGCCGACTATGAGCTGCTCGAAATGGTGCTGTTCGCCGTGCCGCGCGTCGACACCAAGCCGATCGCCAAGGCGTTGATCGCGAAGTTCGGCAGCTTCGCGTCGGCCATCGCAGCCCCGAAGGCGGAGCTGATGGCCGTCGAGGGCATGGGCGAGGGAGCGGCGGCGGCGCTGAAGGTGGTGCATGCCGCGTCGCTGCGGCTGCTGAAGGCGGAGCTTCGCGACGCGCCCGTGCTCTCCTCCTGGGATGCGCTGATGAACTACCTTCACGCCGCGCTGGCCCGCGAGCCGGTGGAGCAGGTGCGCGCCCTCTATCTCGACAACCGCAACCGCCTCGTCGCCGACGAGGTGCATGGCCGCGGCACGATCAACCACACGCCGCTCTATCCGCGCGAGATCGTGCGCCGTGCGCTGGAGCTCCAGGCCGCGGCGCTGATCCTCGTGCACAACCACCCCTCCGGCGACCCGACGCCGAGCCGCGCCGACATCGACATGACGCGCGAGCTCGTGGCGGCGGCCAAGGCGCTGGGGCTTGCGCTGCATGACCACGTCATCGTCGGCAACGGCCGCTGGGTGAGCTTCCGCCAGGAAGGGTTGCTGTAGCGCCCACGCCTTCGCGTGCTGTAGTCTCCCGGTTGAACATCTTGGGAAAAAACGCCGATGGCGAAGTGGACCTGCCCGATCGAGGGCTGCGACGTTTGGGTTGGCGCGCCGTCCGTCAGGCCGGTCCACAAGGCAGCGCTGAACCCCTTTTTCCAGGGCAAGGACCCGCACTGCCCGACGCATTTCGTCGATCTCAGGTACGAGCCCGACCCCGTCCCGCCGGATCCCGCCAAGGTCGCCAAGCATCCGGGCTACACGCTCAACAAGGAGCTGCTGACGAGCTACAGCATCAAGGACCAGCCGGAACTTCGGAAGGACCTCTCCAAGCTGATGGGGATCCCCGACAAAGGTCACAAGACTCACGGGAAAAACTTCACGTCGGCGCAGACGATGAAGCAGGTCATCGACAACCTGTTCGCCACCACCCAGGGGACGATGCGCGACAGCGCCGCGGAGGCGGTCATCCGCGCGCTAGGATACGATCCACGAACGATGATGATGACGAAGTGAGGCTTTCGGCGGCGGCTGGCAGCGGGGACCGGGAACCCCGCGGGCGCTGCCGATGGCCGACGCCCGACGGCCGATGCTGCTACTCCGCGCTGCCCTGGGGGATCGTCCGCCGCTTCAGCGCGAAATCGTAGACAACGTAGATCGCGATCACGGCAGCGAAGATGCCGATCGGGATCGTCGGATCCGGCGACAGGGCGATGTGGCGCGCCACACCCGGCCAGCCTTCCCAGAGCATCTTGAGCGACACGTAGACGATGAGTGCGAGGCCGATCCAGCCGATCCAGCGGTACCGGTCGAGCACCTTGGCGATCCAGCTCGCAGCAACGCCCATCAGGATCACGCTGAGCGCGAGGCCGAAGGCCATGATGTAGGGGTGGTCGCGCGAGGCCGCAGCGACGGCGAGAACGTTGTCGAGGCTCATCGAGACGTCGGCGATGGTGATCTGCCACATCGCCTGCGCAAAGGTTTTCGGCTTGGCCTCGAACCCCTCGGCAGCATGCTCGCTCGTCGCGACATGCGCCCCGCGCAACTCACCGAACATCTTGTAGCAGACCCAGACGAGCAGCAGCCCGCCGGCGAACACGAGCTCGGCGATGTCGAGGATCAGCACCGTGATCAGCGCGAAGAAGATGCGCAGGATCGCGGCGGCGGCGATGCCGAGGATGATCGCCCGGCGACGCTGTTCCGGCGGCAGGCCGGCAGCTGCCATGCCGACGACCACGGCATTGTCCCCGGCGAGAGCGACGTCGATCAGGATGACCTGCGCGAGCGCCCAGAGCTGTGACGTTGAGAAGGCAAGTTCCATGCGTGCGCCCGTCACCAAGACCGGCCGCCATACCGTGCGAGCGGCCCGCGCTTGTCAACCCGCGCCGGGCGGCGCACAGAGGCGCCGAAACGACGAGGACGCCGATGATCCCACGCTACTCACGCCCCGCCATGGCCGCGATCTGGTCACCGGCCAACCGCTACCGGATCTGGTTCGAGATCGAGGCTCTCGTGGCCGAACGCCAGGGCCAGATGGGCCAGATTCCGGCCGAAGCCGCGCGCATCATCCGCGAGAAGGGCGCACCCGTGATCGCCGCGATCTCGGAGGCCGACATTGCCCGGATTGATGCGATCGAGGCGGAGGTCCGCCATGACGTGATTGCATTCCTCACCTGGCTCGGCGAAGGCATCGGGCCGGAGGCGCGGTTCATGCACCAGGGGCTGACCAGCTCCGACGTGCTCGACACCACCCTCGCCGTCCAGTTCACCGAGGCGCTCGACCTGATCGACCAGGGGCTCGCGCGGGTCTGCGATGCGCTGAAGGCGCGCGCGCTCGAACATCGCCACACCGTCACGATCGGGCGAAGCCACGGCATCCACGCGGAGCCGACCAGCTTCGGCCTCAAGCTCGCAGGGCACTGGGCCGAGTTCGCGCGCGGCCGCCGGCGCCTCGCCCAGGCGCGGCGCGAGATCGCCACCTGCGCCATCTCCGGTGCCATCGGCACCTTCGCGCATGTCGATCCCTCGATCGAGGCCTTCGTCGCGGCCCGACTCGGCCTGGCCGTCGAGCCGGTCTCGACGCAGGTGATCCCGCGTGATCGTCACGCGATGGTGTTCGCGGTGTTGGCCGTCATTGCCGCGGCGGTCGAGCGGCTGGCCACCGAGGTGCGGCACCTGCAGCGGTCGGAGGTGCGGGAGGCGGAGGAGTTCTTCCACCCGGGCCAGAAGGGCTCGTCGGCGATGCCGCACAAGCGCAACCCGGTGCTGTCGGAGAACCTCACGGGCCTCGCACGGCTGGTGCGCGGCATGGTGGTGCCGGCACTCGAGAACGTCACGCTCTGGCACGAGCGCGACATCTCGCATTCATCGGTCGAGCGGGTGATCGGCCCGGACGCCACGATCGCGCTCGACTTCGCGCTGCAACGCCTCGGCGGCATGATCGAGAAGCTGTTGATCTACCCTGAGCGGATGGCAGCGAATGTCGAAGCGCTCGGCGGCGTCGTGCACTCGGGCGAAGTGCTGCTGGCGCTCACCCAGGCCGGCATGACGCGCGAGGCGGCCTATGCGGCCGTGCAGCGCAACGCGATGGCTGCGTGGACGCGCCTCGGCACGCCGGAGGGGCGGAGCTTCCGCGAGACCCTGCTCGCCGACCCCGCGGTGACGGCGCATCTCGACGCCGCGGCGATCGACCGGGCGATGGACCCGATGCTGCATCTCCGCCACGTCGATGCCACGCTTGCCCGCGTGTTCGGCGACGCCGAGCCTCAGCCCGGCGACGTCGACGGCGGCTGAGCCGCCTCAGGAGGACGAGCTCTCCGACGCGACCTGCTTGCGCGCGGCCATCAGGGCGGCGTCGTATTCCACCTTGAGGTCGCTCATGGTCGCTGTCTGCCCGGCGGCGGCAAGGTCGGCCGCGACCTTCTCGAGAACATCGTCATGGCCAGGCTTGGTGAAGTCGGCGGCGACGACGGTCTTGGCATAGGCTTCCGCATCAGGTCCCGCCTTGCCGAGCTTCGACGCCGCCCACAGGCCGAACAGCCGGTTGCGGCGCGCCTGGGCGCGGAACTCCTGCTCCTGGTCGAGCTTGTACTTCGCCTCGAAACCCTTTTCGCGATCAGCGAACGCATCGGTGCTCATCGGACTTTTCCCCCGCATGATGGGCTTTGCGTCATGCGCGCGGTGTAGCAGAACCGGACCCGATGTGCACATTGGTGATCTCCCGCGTCCCCGGCGCTCCCTGGCCCACGGTGATCGCCGCGAATCGCGACGAGATGCTCGACCGCCCGTGGGACCCGCCGGCGGCGCATTGGCCCACCCATCCCGGCAGCGTCGGCGGGCGTGACAGGCTCGCTGGCGGCACCTGGATGGCGATGGCCGGCGGCATGGTCGCCGCGGTGCTGAACCGCCCGGGCTCTCTGGGACCGGCCGCAGGCTTCCGCTCGCGCGGCGAGCTGCCGCTCGCCGCCCTCGGGCATGCCACGGCCGGGGCGGCCGCAGCGGCCCTCGATGGGCAGGACGGCAGCGCCTGGCGCCCCTTCAACCTCGTGGTCGCCGATGCAGCCTCAGCCTGGCTGCTTGTGGGCGACGGCCCCGGCCCGATCGCCGCCACCGCCCTGCCGGAGGGGGTGGCGATGATCACCGCTGTCGGGCATGACGAGGGCGAGACGGCGCGGGCGCGCCTGCACCTGCCCCGGTTCCGGGCCGCCCCCCACCCCTCGCCAGCGACCGCAGATGCCTGGGCAGCGCTGCTCTCCGCCACCGACGCCGAGCCTGGCGCGGGGCCGCGCGGCGTCCTCGCCGTGCTGCCGGACCGCGGCTACGGAACCGTCTCGGCGAGCCTCGTCTTCCTGCCGGCGGGCGACGGGGCGCCGCTGTGGCTGTTCGCGCCGGGCCCGGCGGGGCGAGCGCGGCTCGCGCCCGTCGCGCTTGCGCGTGCGGGGGTTTCGGCGCAACCCTAGCCGCATGCGCGCTCCAGCCCGCCGTGCCGTGCTTGCGGCCTTTCTCGCCACCCTGTCCTGGCGCGCCCAGGCGCAGGGCCAGGGGCAAGGACAAGGCCAGCGGCAGAACCAGAACCAGGGTCCAAGCCAGGGCCAAGGTCAGGGCCAAGCGCCGAACCAGGGTCGCGGCGGGGCGCAGGTTCCCACGACCTTCAGCACGACCGAACAGGCGCGCATCACCGCCTGGCTCGCGGCCAATGCGGGCTCGCTCCAGCCGCTGCCGCCCGGCATCGCGCGGAACCTGGCACGCGGCAAGCCGCTCCCGCCCGGCATCGCGCGCCGCGCCGCGCCGCAGACCCTGCTGTCGCAGCTCATCCTCCGGCCGGGCTACGAGGTCCTGGTCATCGGCACCGCGGTGGTGCTCGCCCAGGTGGGCAACCAGCTGGTGCAGGACCTCGTCGAGGGCGCCGGCCGCGGCCGGTGAGCTTCCGGCCACGCACATCGGCCCCGACACCGTGCGCCGGTGGCAGCGACCGCCCTGCGTGCTATACCCCCGACCAAGATTTGGACCGACGATGGGACCGTCCCCGCGCCGGCGGGAGAAGGAGTGTTTCCGACATGGCGCGCCGCAGGCAGCTCTACGAAGGCAAGGCCAAGATCCTGTTCGAGGGGCCGGAACCCGGCACGCTCGTGCAGTACTTCAAGGACGACGCCACCGCGTTCAACGCCCAGAAGAAGGGCGTGATCACGGGCAAGGGCGTGCTGAACAACCGCATCAGCGAGTTCATCATGATGCGGCTGGCCGAGATCGGGGTGCCGACGCACTTCGTTCGCCGCCTGAACATGCGCGAACAGCTCATCCGCGAGGTCGAGATCATCCCGCTCGAGGTGGTGATCCGCAACGTCGCGGCCGGCTCCATGTCCACCCGCCTCGGCATTCCCGAGGGCACCGCTCTGCCGCGCTCGATCATCGAGTACTACTACAAGAACGACCAGCTCGGTGACCCGATGGTGGCGGAGGAGCACATCACCGCCTTCGGCTGGGCCTCGGTGCAGGACCTTGACGACATCATGGCGCTGGCGCTGCGCGTGAACGACTTCCTCACCGGGCTTTTCCTCGGCGTCGGTATCCGGCTGGTCGACTTCAAGCTGGAGTTCGGCCGGCTCTGGGAGAACGAGGAGATGCGCATCGTGCTCGCCGACGAGATCTCCCCCGATTCGTGCCGACTGTGGGACACCAAGACGAACGAGAAGCTCGACAAGGACCGCTTCCGCCGCGACCTGGGCAAGGTCGAGGAGGCCTACCAGGAGGTCGCGCGACGCCTGGGCATCCTCCCCGAGGCCGGCACCCGCGACATGAAGGGCCCGGAGACGATGCAGTGACGGTTGGGATCATGATGACGCCTGTCCGGCCGGCGCAGCCGGCCAAGGTGCCGAACGGCGCCCGCCGCCCCTGCGGCGAGCCAAGCGGCCGGAGGCCGCGCCCGGCGCTTGAGGGCCTGTCATGAAGGCAAGGGTTACTGTCATGCCGAAGTCGGGCGTTCTCGATCCAGAGGGCCGCGCGATCGCCCACGCCCTCGGCTCGCTCGGCTTCGGCGGGGTGGAGGACGTGCGCGCGGGCAAGGTCATCGAGGTGACGCTGGCCGAGACCGACCCGGCGAAGGCGAAGGCGGCTGCCGAGGAAATGGCGCGGAAGCTGCTCGCCAACAGCGTGATCGAGAGCTTCCGCGTCGAGCTCGTCTGAGCCTCGCCGATGGTCAAGGCCTCCCTCGTCGTCTTCCTGGTTCTGACGGTGCTGATCGCCTGGGCGCTGAAGCGGCGGCAATCGGCGCCCTCTCCCACGGGCTACGTGGCGAAGAAGCGGGCCGCCATCAGGCTCTGGTTCGACGCGGCGGCGATTGCCGTCGGCATCACGCTGGTGACGCTCGCGGCCATGCACTGGCTGAGGCTGGGGTCGTTGTGAGGATATGATGAAGGCAGGGATCGTCGTCTTTCCCGGAACGAACCGGGAGCGTGACATGGCCATCGCGCTCGAACGCGCGACGGGGGCCAAGCCCGCGATGCTCTGGCACCGCGACGCCGAGCTTCCCGCGGGGCTCGACCTCGTGGTGCTGCCCGGCGGGTTCAGCCATGGCGACTATCTGCGCACCGGTGCCATGGCCGCGCACAGCCCGATCATGCGCGCGGTCGCTGCCCATGCCGGCCGCGGCGGGCTGACGCTCGGTGTCTGCAACGGGTTCCAGATCCTGTGCGAGGCAGGGCTGCTGCCAGGCGCGCTGCTGCGGAACGCGACGCTGCGCTTCCTCTCGATGGACTGCCTGATGCGCGTCGAGCGCACCGACACGGCGTTCACCGCGCACTATCAGCGGGGCCAGGTGATCCGCGCCCCGATGGCGCATGGTGACGGGAACTACGTCGCCGACGAGGGCGTTCTCGACAGGCTCGAGGGCGAGGGGCTGGTGGCGTTCCGCTACGTCAACGCGCGTGGTGAGGCGGCGCGCGAGGCGGCGCTGAACGGGGCCGCGCGCAACATCGCCGGCATCTTCTCCGGGAACCGTCGCATCCTCGGCCTGATGCCGCATCCGGAGGACCTGGTCGACCCCCTGATGGGCGGGACCGATGGGCTGCCCCTGTTCGAGAGCCTCGCCGCCGCGGCGTGAGGGCGTTCCCCACCTGTCGTAAGGCTTGACAGGTGTATGCAGCAGCACATCCACACGCGACCCCAAGGGCCTGATCCGGCATATTTCCGGCACCTCGGCACGATCCCTGCTGCAACGTTCCGGGCAGCGGATTTGCCGTTGCTCACAGGGGATGGGACGACAGGATGAGACGCATTCTTCTGGCCGCGACGGCGGCCATCGCGATCGGCGCGGCGGGCAGCGCCGAAGCCGCCTACAAGTTCACGGTGCAGACCGCGAACCAGGCTGGCGTGCAGTTCCAGGCGACGAACACCGCGCCTGGCTTCAACAGCGCCGGCGCGATCACCGCGACCTTCGACTACACCGGGCCGCTCAGCTTCAACCTCGGCCCGCCGCAGAACAACAGCAGCGCCGGCGACCTGAACTCGACCTTCTTCGGCGCCAACGCGGCCGGCATCTCCAATTATGTCGGCGCCGGCTCGCTGCCCGGCCCGGCCAACGCGAACTTCAACTCGCTCGCGCAGTTCCTCGCCTCGAGCGGCAGCGCGTCGGGCTACCAGTACGGCTCGCTCTACAAGATCGAGCTTGGCAACCTCGCCGCCGGCACGATCCTGACGATCAAGCACGATGACGGCGTCAGCGTCTTCCAGGGTGCGACCCGCATCGGCACGACCACGGCCGGCCCGACGACGGCGATCACCGAGGTCGTGACGCTCGCGAGCGGCAGCGACACCGTTCTCTACTACGGCCGCCAGAACGGCTCGCCGTCGGTGCTGACGGTGGAGATCACCGCGGTGCCGGAGCCTGCGACGATGGCGCTGCTCGGTGCCGGCCTGCTCGGCCTCGGCTTCGCGGCACGGCGCCGCAAGCCTCTCTGATCGGATGCCGCGGCGGCGTCCGCGCGTAGACGCTCGCGCTGCCGATACGGTCATCCAGGCCCGCCCGGGGAAGCTTCCGGGCGGGCCTCATTTATTTTGGGCTCCCGCTCACCCACCGTGTCCGCAATCACCTTCCACGGATAATCCGGCTCCACGTAGTCGCCCGGCTTCTGCCGTTTCGGCAGGGCGACCTTCTCCCGCTTCGGCCCCTCGTAGGGGATGTGACGCAGGAGATGGCGGATGATGTTCAGCCGCGCGCGCTTCTTGTCGTCGGAATGCGCAACGTACCAGGGAGCCCAGGAGCTGTCGGTCGCCTTGAACATCGCGTCGCGGGCGCGCGAATACTCGTACCAGCGGCTGTAGCTCTTCAGGTCCATCGGCGTGAGCTTCCAGGTCTTGCGCCCGTCATGGATGCGCGCCTCGAGCCTGCGCGTCTGCTCCTCCATGCTGACCTCGAGCCAGTACTTGATCAGGATGATGCCACTCTCGACCATGGCCTTCTCGACGCCAGGCGCCATGGTCAGGAACTTCTCGACCTGCGCGTCGGCCGCGAACCCCATTACGCGTTCGACGCCGGCGCGGTTGTACCAGGAGCGGTCAAAGATCACGACCTCGCCGGCCGCCGGTAGATGTGGGATGTAGCGCTGCACATACATCTGCGATTTCTCGCGCTCCGTCGGCGCCGGCAGCGCGACGACGCGGAACACGCGCGGGCTCACCCGCTCGGTGATCGCCTTGATGGTGCCGCCCTTGCCGGCCCCGTCGCGGCCTTCGAAGATCACGCACACCTTGGCGCCGGTGTGCTGCACCCATTGCTGCAACTTCACGAGCTCGACATGCAGCTCGGCCAACGCGCGCTCGTAGGTCTTCCGCGAGAGCTTGCCGTCGGCCTTCGACGGTGATGCATTGCCGGCATCGGCCGCGACGACGGCACTGCCCGCTTCGACCGCACCTTGCGCCTGCGCCTTGCCGTTCCCGGGCTTGTCCTTCTTGTGCTTCTTCGCCAACGCGTTGCCCTTCCCTCGGATGTTCGATCAAGCATCGCCCCGGCCTGCCCGCGATGCCTTGATCTGCATCATGACGCGGGCGTGACACCGCGCGCCATCAGCGCAGGTTGCGCAGCCCTCGCGCAAGGATGCGCGCGGTGTTCGGATCGGTCCGGCCCCAGCGCCCGGCAAGCGCGTTGACCCACGCGGCGTTGTCCTTCCCCGCATCGTTGATCCAGTTGCCGACGGAGAGTTGCACATACCGCGCCGGGTCTGCCCGCAGCGCATCGAGCAGCGGGAGCGCGGGCGACGGATCGCGCCGCAGGCCTGGGATGTGCGCGCACCACACGCCCCGCGGCCGCGTCGCCTCCGAGGCGAAGCGGCGGAGGTTCTCGCGCGGGCTTTCGGCGAACGGCATGAGACGTGCGAGCGCGGCGGGAAGCTCCGCGGCGAGTGCGGGGCGGATCGCCATCCACGCCCATTCGCGCACGCCGAAATGCGCATCGTCGGCGAAGGGGCGGATGGCCGCGAGGCACCGGTCGAGCGTGAGCGAGGCGTCGGCCATGGCCGCGAAGGCCGCCCAGCCGCGCACGGTGTCGGAGGGGTGATCGATTGGCGCGAGCCCGGCATCCGCCAGGATCGCCCCGCCGCGCTTCATGCGCGCAACGACGCCCTCGTCTGCGGCCGCACGCATCGCCGCCACCCCGCGCGCCTCGATGCCCGGCAACGTTCCGAGCAGAGCCGCGAAATCCACCACCAGCGCCTCGGCGAGTGTTGCCGACGCGACGGTTCCGGCATCGAGCGCTGCGCGGCGCGCGGGGTGAACATCGACGGGGCGGTTCGCGGCCATCGGGTGCTGGCTTACCACCATGCTCCTCCCGTCACGAGCCGCTGCTTGACTGGCCGTCGCATGTCATTGGCATTGTGCGGGGGGGGGGGGGGGGGTTAGAGTCATGCGTACTCAAGTCGATCGAAGGGCGTATTGTTCATGCTGTATCCGATCATCCGCTGCGCCGCGGCAAGCCTCGCACTGCTCGCCGCCTGCGCGCCGACGACGCTTCCCCCGCTCCACCTTCCCGCAAACGGCCCGGAGCGGCTCGCCCTGGATCAGCCTGTCGTGCCGATTGCGCAACCGGTCACGATCTCCGCCGGGTCCTGGGGCGGCTTCACGCGCACCTGCGCCCTGCAGACACGGACCCGCGTCACCCCCAGCCGGGGGTATCGGCCGCCGCCGGCCCGGCAGTGCGCGGAGGTGAGTACCGCTCGGCTTCCAAGTGGGCAGCAGCAGGTCTCGTTACTATTCGGCGAAAGGGGGGCGCCGCGCAGCTTCTCGCTCACCTTCGAACCCTCGGCGACCGAAGGCGTCCGAAATGCCGCGCTCGCCGGGCCCGGCATCGATGCGCGGCCAGGGTCGAGCCGCGTGGCGCTGGCGGCGGAAGCCCGGAGCAGCGCACAACCGCTCGTGTGGTCACCCGCTGGTCGCTTCGCGCAGAGTCAGTCGGTGACGCGCGCTTGGCCGTTGATCGATTCGGAGACGACGCCCGACCCTGCTTCCATGTCACTGACGTGCACGGTCGCTGGGGCTTCAGCGGCGTCCTCCCGTCCTGTGCTCGTGTTCGAATGCAGGGGCGAAACGCCGCTCACCTTGACCGACCCGGACGGGACCGTTCGCCGCGGCGAGGCGCGCGAGAACCATTGGCTCGCCGTCGATCCGACGACGGCAGCGATCCTGCGCCGGGTGCAACTGAGCATGGTCGAAGGCACAGTCTCCGGCCCCGGGATCAACGGCGTGATGCCCTTCCGCCAGACCATCGAGGTCCTGGCGCGCATCGACTGACCCTCCCCGCTTGACGCCGCGCCCGCGCCGTGGCCCCTCACGCCGGCAGAGACGGAGAGCGCCAGCGTGACCACAGCCCCGACGCCACATGAAACCCTCGCACGTGACCGCGCCGCCAAGCTCGCGGCCGAGTTCGGGCTGAAGCCGGACGAGTTCGAGCGCGTTCTCGCCATCCTCGGGCGCGAACCCAGCCTCACCGAACTGGGCATCTTCTCCGTGATGTGGTCGGAGCACTGCTCCTACAAATCCTCCCGCGTCTGGCTGAAGGAACTGCCGACCACCGCGCCGTGGGTGATCCACGGGCCAGGCGAAAACGCGGGCGTGATTGCGATCGGCGATGGGCTGGCTGCCATCTTCAAGATGGAAAGCCACAACCACCCCTCCTTCATCGAGCCGTACCAGGGGGCCGCCACAGGCGTCGGCGGCATCCTGCGTGACGTGTTCACGATGGGCGCGCGGCCCGTCGCCAATCTCAACGCGCTCCGCTTCGGCAACCCGGCGAACCCACGCACGCGGCGCATCCTCGATGGCGTGGTGCGCGGCATCGGCGGCTACGGCAACTGCGTCGGCGTTCCGACCGTCGGCGGCGAGGTGAACTTCCACCCGGCCTATGACGGCAACCCGCTGGTCAACGCGATGACCGTGGGCATAGCGCCGGCCGATCGCATCTTCCTCTCGGCTGCCGCGGGCGTCGGCAACCAGGTGGTCTATGTCGGGTCGAAAACGGGGCGTGACGGCATCCATGGTGCGACCATGGCGTCGGCCGAGTTCGCGGCGGATGAGGGCGACGAGAAGCGCCCCACCGTGCAGGTCGGCGACCCGTTCACCGAAAAGCTGCTGATCGAGGCCTGCCTCGAGCTGATGGCCACCGACGCGATCGTCGCGATCCAGGACATGGGGGCTGCCGGCCTCACCTCCTCCTCCGTCGAGATGGCGGGCAAGGGTGGTGTGGGCATCGTGCTGGAGCTCGACACCGTTCCCCAGCGCGAGACGGGGATGACGGCCTACGAGATGATGCTGTCGGAAAGCCAGGAGCGGATGCTGCTCATCCTCCGCCCCGGTGCGGAGGACCTGGCGCGCGCGATCTTCGAGAAGTGGGAGCTCGACTTCGCCGTCGTCGGCCACCTGACCGACACGGGCATGATCGAGGTGCGCCACCAGGGGCGGACCGAGGCGATCATCCCGCTGGCCCCGCTGTCCGACCAGGCCCCCCTCTACCGCCGCCCGACGGAGGAGACGCCGAAGCAAGCCCTGCTCGACGCCGCGTCGATCCCCGACCCGGTCGGCCTCGGCGCCGCGCTCGAAGCGCTGGTCGCCTCGCCCGACCTCGCCTCGCGCGCGTGGATCTGGGACCAGTACGACAGCACCGTCGGCGGGCAGACGGTGAAGCGCCCCGGCGGGGCTGATGCCGCCGTGGTGAAGCTCGAAGGCCTGAAGCGAGCACTCGCCATCACGACCGACTGCACCCCCCGCTACTGCCTGGCCGACCCTGAGCAGGGCGGAGCGCAGGCGGTGGCGGAGGCGTGGCGCAACCTCACGGCGGTGGGTGCGCGGCCGCTGGCCATCACCGACAACATGAACTTCGGCAATCCGGAACGGCCCCGCATCATGGGCCAGTTCGCCGGCTGCGTGCGCGGCATGGCGGCGGCCTGCCGCGCGCTCGACTTCCCGGTCGTGAGCGGCAACGTGAGCCTCTACAACGAGACGGATGGGCGCGCGATCCTGCCGACGCCTGCGATCGGCGGCGTGGGCGTGCTGGAGGATGCCGCCCAGGCCATCGGCCTCGCGCTCGCACCGGGCCTCGACCTCATCCTGGTCGGCGACACGGCCGGGCATCTCGGCCAGTCGCTCTGGCTCCGCGAGATCGCGGGGCGGGAGGACGGCGCGCCCCCGCCAGTCGACCTCGGCGCCGAGCGCCGGAATGGCGACCTGGTGCGCACTGCCATCCTGGCCGGCAGCGTCTCGGCCTGCCATGACGTGTCGGATGGCGGGCTGCTGGTCGCGGTGGCCGAGATGGCGATGGCGGGCGGCACGGGGGCGGTGCTGCTGCCGGCGCCCGCGGGCGTTGCCCCGCACGGCTTCTGGTTCGGCGAGGACCAGGCCCGCTACGTGCTCGCGGTTGCCGATGGTGCAGCCTTCCTCGCCCGGGCGGCGGTGGCCGGGGTTCCGGCACGGCAGATCGGGCGGACGGGCGGGCAGGAATTGACCTTGGCGGGTGCGTTCTCCATATCCGTCGAGAGGCTGCGCGCGGCGAATGCCGCCTGGCTGCCCACCTTGATGAGCGCGTAACGGGAGCGATCGGGACCATGGCAATGTCGGCCGGCGAGATCGAGGCCCTGATCAGGGCAACCCTGCCCGACGCGCAGGTGACGATCGAGGACCTGCGCGGCGACGGCGACCACTATGCAGCCACCGTCGTCTCGGCCGCGTTCAAGGGAAAGTCGCGCGTGCAGCAGCACCAGATGGTGTACGCCGCGCTGCAGGGCAGGATGGGCGGTGTTCTCCACGCCCTTGCGCTGCAGACCAGCGCGCCGCAAGACTGATCAACCGAAGCGTCCAAGCGAAGGGCCGACCGATGTCCAATCCCGCGTTCGACAGGATCAAGGCCGACGTCACCGAGAACCCGGTGGTGCTCTACATGAAGGGCACGCCGATGTTCCCCCAATGCGGCTTTTCCGCCCGCGTGGTGCAGATCCTCATGCACATGGGCGTGAAGTTCAAAGGCGTGAACGTGCTGGAGGACCCCGGCATCCGTGACGGGATCAAGCAGTTCACCAACTGGCCGACGATCCCCCAGCTCTACGTGAAGGGCGAGTTCGTCGGCGGCTGCGACATCGTGACCGAGATGTTCCAGTCGGGCGAGCTCGAGGGAATGATGGCCGAGAAGGGCGTCGAGCTGAAGCCGGCCGTGAGCTGAGGCTCCCGCGCTTGCACGACCGTGAGGGGGCGTCGGAGCGATCCGGCGCCCCTGCTGATTCTCGGGCTGATTCTCGGGCTGATTCCCGGGCTGATTCGCGGATGGCCGTCAGCGTCGTCATCCCAGCCTACAACGTCGTGTCCTACATCGGCGACACGCTCGCCTCCCTCGCGGCGCAGACCATGCCGGCCTGGGAAGCGATCGTGGTCGATGACGGCTCGCGCGATGGAACGGGCGAGGTCGTCACCGCCTTCGGCGATCCGCGCGTGCGCCTGGTCGCGCAGGCCAACGCGGGCGTCTCCGCCGCCCGCAACCGTGGGATGGCAGAGGCACGCGGCGACGCGCTGTGCTTCCTCGATGCCGATGACTGGCTTGCCCCCGACGCGCTCGCCCGCCTGCTCGCCGCGCTGGGCGAGGGCAGCGTCGCTGCCTACGGCGCCTACGCCTTCGTGGCGGAGGAGGCGCACCCGGGTGCGGCCCCGCTCTGGACGAAGGCGGGCCCCTTCCCCGAGGGCGACATCGTCGAGCGGCTGCTCGTGACGAACCTGTTCCACAATGGCGGGCACATGCTGATCCGCGCCGAGGCTGCGCGGGCGGCGGGCGGGTTCCTCCAGGGCGTGCGCTTCGGCGAGGACTGGGAGTACTGGCTACGCCTCGCCGTTGCCGGACGGTTCGCCGCCGTTCCGGGTGACGCCCCCCTCCTCTATGTCCGGCAGCGCTCCTCCGGCGCCTATCTCCGCATGGCGACCGACCCTGCGAGCTTCACCCCGGCCATGGACGCGATCTTCGCCAACCCCGCCCTGCTCGCCCGCTTCGGCGCGGAACGCCTTGCCGCGATCCGCCGGCGCACCGAGGCCGAGAATGCCTGGATCGTGGGCCGCGAGCTCGTCCGCCACGGCAGGGCTGCCGAGGGGCGGCGCTGGATGCGCGCCTCGCTGCTTGCCGCGCCAAGCGTCAAGCGCGCCGCCGTGCTTGCCGCCGCGCATGCGCTGCCGCTGCTGCCCCGCGCGCTGGTGCCGCAGCTTGGGCGCTACGGGGGCTGAACGGGCGCCGTCCTTGGGCGCGTCAGCCCACCCGTGGCGACCGGCGCAGCAGGCCGAGGGCCGCGAGCCCCAGCACGAACAGCCCCAGCCCCGCGGGTGCGGGCACTGCCGTGGGAGGGGGCGGCGGCGGAGGATCAATGCTGGGGACGGCCGTCACGGTGAGCGGCGGGTAGGTCGGGTTGTTGAAGTCCGGTGCGAAAATCCGGCTATCCCTCGCCAGGCCTCCGTTGATGCAGACGGCCTGAGCGGCGAAGCCGGTGACCCAGGTTTTCACGGCACTTGCGCCGATGCGGAGGACGGGCGTCGGCTCCACTGTCGAGATTCCTGGCACCGAGCCGTGCCGCACAGGCGAGTTGCCGCTGCTGCCGCGCGCGCTCGTTTCCAAGCCCGGCCGCTCAATGGGCTGAGGCTTCGGGTCAGTCCTTCTCGCGAAGCACGAAGACCCAGAAGCGCTGCGGATTCCAGTCGGTCTCCTTGGCCGCGAGGAAGGCGTCGATGTCCGCCCCGATGCCGGCGGCCGTCGGCGCAGGGCTCGAATAGACGCCGTGGTTCGGGTCGAAATAGCGGTGTCCCGAATAGGCCGTCGCGTGCCCCGTGCCGACGCCGTCCTTCGCGGGGCCAGAATAGGTATAGATGAAGGTGAGCTTCGGGTTGTTCACCTGGGCGAGGAAGGCGCCCGCCGTCATGCACTCTACGCTCTCGACGCTGACGCCGCCGAACTTCTTGCCCTTCCTGTCCTTGAACGTCACGCCCCAGCGGTTGATGTAGGTGAGGCCTTCCCAGACGCCTTCGGCGAGGAACTGCTCGAGCTTCGGCGTGTTCCACGGGATCTTCTGGTCGGCCGGTATCGTGCCGCCGCGCGTGGCATAGGCGTTGAATTTCTTGATCGTTTTCGACACGTTCAGGCCGTGGCTGTCGAGGGCGTACCTGAACTCCCCGCCCACGAGGTTCACGGCAGCCCACTTGAAGGCCAGCCGGAAGCAGACGCCGCCCTCGCCGCCCTTCTTCTTGGCGTAACGGTCCTGCGAATAGTTGAGTCCACCGAGCTTCTCGAGCGGCATCGCCCCTCCCCCGCGCCCACGGGCGCACCCTCGTGTGCCGACGCTAACGTCGGCTCTTCCAGGGTGGAAAGTGACAGATCGATGACGAAAAACGCAGCGTCCGCGTTGGGTATTTCGTGAAGCTTCATCATTTCCGCCCAAGTTCCGTCGGCAGCAACTAGCCAACGGAGTTTCCCATGCGCCTCGGGCTCAGCCGCAAACTGCTCGCGACCGCCCTCGTCCCGGCGCTCGCCGCCGCGGCGCTCGCGGCCGTCGCCGCCGCGTGGACGATCTCGACCACTGCGGACGAGCGGCTGGCCGACGACCTCGCCAGCGCACGGCGGCTTGCCGAGGTCGAGTTGACGGGCATCGCGAGCCGGATGCATGCCGCGGCCTCCCCGCTGGCGACGCGGCAGGACATCATCGCAGCGACCGAAGCGCGCGACACCGAAGCACTCCGAACCATCCTGGCCCCGGCCTACGAGGCGTTGCGCGCAGTAGATCCCGCGCTGCATGTGCTCGAAATCACCGACAAGGCCGGCACGATCCTCGTGCGCTCGCACGGCCCCCGCACCGGCGACAGCAAGGCCACCGTGCCGGACGTCGCTGGCGCCCTCACCGGCCGCCCTGTGCTCGGCACGATCCTGTCCCCTGGCTCGGGCGAGATCGCGATCGGCGCTGCCGTTCCCCTCCGTCGCGGCAACGAGGTGGTTGGCACGCTGAAGGTTGCGGGGCGGCTGACGGTCGACACCGCGAGGCAGCTCTCGCTCAGCACCGGCGGCCAGGTGTTCCTCGTCGTCGAGGGGCGGATCGTCGCCGCCAGCACGCCTGCCACGGTCGACCTCGCCGCGCTTGGCCCGCTGCTCGCCGGGGCAGCAGGAACGGCGGAGCCAGTCTCGATCGGCGCGGTTGGCCGGCACATGGTCGCGGCCGTGCCGATCCGCGAGCTTGATGGCCGCGAACGCGCCTCGATCACCATCGCAGCCCCGGCCGAGCGTGCGTTGACGGCAACGAATGCCGCCCTCTTCAGGATCGGCGCCGCCGCTCTGCTCGTGCTGCTCGTCACGCTGCCGGTCGCCGCGATTGCCTCGCGCCGCATGGCCGCGGTGCTCACGAGCCTCGCCGGCACCATGCTGGCAATCGCGAATGGCAGGGTCGACGTGGAGATTGCCGGCCGCAACCGGAAAGACGAGATCGGAGACATGGCCGCAGCACTCGAGACGTTCAGGGGCATGACGGCCGAGAAGCAGGCGCACCAGGTCCAGGCGGCGGCGGAGCTGGCCGCGAAGGATCGCAAGCAGGTCGCGATCGACCGGCATACGGAGGACTTCACCCAGACCATCTCCGGCGTCCTCGGCAGCTTCGCCGATGCTGGACGGATGATGCGCGAGGCGTCGGCCACCGCGGCAGAGGCATCGCGCGAGACAAATCGCCGCGCCAACGCCACGACGGGACAGGCGGAGGAAAGCCAGGCCAACCTCTCGCGGATCGCCGCAGCGACGGAGGAGCTCAGCGCCTCGATCGACGAGATCAGCCGCCGCATCAGCGAGGCAGCCGCGGTGATGCGCGATGCCGTCGCCTCGGCCGGCGTGGCGGATGAGCGCGTGCGCGACCTCGGCACCGCGGCCGGCCGCATCGGCGAGATCGTCCGGCTCATCGAGAGCATCGCGAGCCAGACCAACCTCCTCGCGCTGAACGCGACGATCGAGGCGGCGCGGGCTGGCGAGGCGGGCAAGGGCTTCGCGGTCGTGGCCGGCGAGGTGAAGGCGCTCGCCGCGCAGACGGCGAAGGCGACCGAGGAGATCGCCGCGCAGATCTCCGCCATCACGAGCGCGACCGAAGGCGCGGTGGAAGCGGTGAAGCTGGTTTCGGGAACGATCCAGCAAATGGACGGCATCACTGCCACGATCGACGTCGCCGTCACGCAGCAGGGCGAGGCCACGCGCGAGATCGCAGGCTCGGTGCAGAGCGTCGTTGCCGGCACGGTGCACGTGCTGTCGGAGATGCGCGAGGTCTCGGTTGCCACCGAGCGGGCCGATGCGGCCTCCGCCTCCTCGACCACAGCGTCAGAACGGGTCGGCGAGCAGGCGGTCGCGCTGCGGACGGAGGTGGATCATTTCCTCGGCACGCTGAAGACGATCAGCGGCGAGCGGCGGGTGTTCGAGCGCGTTCCGGGCAACGGGCTCGCCTGCACGCTGGTGGCCGAGGGCATGGCGGCACAGTCGGCCACCGTCATCGACATCTCGGTGGGCGGCGTGAAGCTTTCCTGCGGCGCCTCGGTTCCCTCGGGCCATCCCGTGACCGTCCGGTTCCCGGGCCTCGGCCGGGAGGCGCGCGCGCGCGTGACGCGCGTCGAGGGTGGCTATGTCACGCTGACCTTCGCTCTCGACCCGGAGAACGTCGCCTCCGTCGAGGCGGTGCTCGCGACCCTGCCGAAGCCCGCTGCCCTCGCCGCGTGAGGGCCGGGCTCAGGCGCGCTTCTTCACCGTCGGGTTAGCGGCGCCAAGCAGGTAGATGATGAAGCGCTTCTGCGTCCAGGTGCGCTCCTTGTCGGCAATGAAGGCATCGATGTCGCGGCCGATGCCGGCGGCCGTCGTCTCGCTCGAGGTGTAGGTGCCGTAGTTCGGGTCGAAATACCTGCCGTTGCTGTAGGCGGTGGCATGGCCGGCGGGGACGCCCTTGTCGTAGCCGTAGTAGCCGTAGACGACGGTGATGCCGGCGGCGTTCGCGGCCTTCATGTAGTCGCTCGCCGTGCCATCGACGATCTTGTCGAGCGTGACGCCGCCATAGGCGTGCGTGCTGTCGGTGACCTTCACGCCCCATTTGTTGATGTAGGCCATGGCCTGCAGCACGTCACCGGCCACCCAGTCACCGAACACCTTGCTGTCGGACCAGTTCTTGGTCGCGTCGGCGAGGTGCTTCTCGGAGAAGTCGATATACTCGCCGAACTTCTTCTTGGTGCTGGCGATACTGAGGCCGCCCTTGTCCATCGCGTAATTGAAATCGCCGCCGAACATCGAGACGGCGGCCCACTTGAAGGACAGGCGGAAGCAGACGCCTTCCTGGAAGTACTGCCCCTGGTCGTATTTCTGGCCATTGACGCGCGTCAGTGCCATGGCGGTCCGTCAACTCCGTTGGTGGTGCTGCGCCAGCATGCCGGTCTAGACTAGAGGATTGCCCGGCAGGACGGAATGAAGATCCGTTTGCCGCGCATTGTCGCACCGCCCTGGCGTACGCCGCTGCCTTGATCCGGGGCACGGCATGGCGCGCGGATCGGCACCCCCCTCCCTCACCCGCCGTCGCGCGCGGCAAATTCGCTGGCACGTCGCTTGCTCCCTCCACGCCAGTCATCATCCGAGCAGGAAGGCCATCGATGAAGGTCGCGACGCGCAGAACCCTTGTTCTCTCCTCCGTGGGCATGCTGCTTGCCACGTAAGGCGCCAGGGCGCAGGACCGTCTTGCGACCATCCGGTCCAACCGCGTCCTCCGTGTCGCGATCCCGACCGATTTTCCTCCCTACGGCTTCGTTGGCCCGGACCTTCAGCCGCGCGGCCTCGACATCGACATGGCCAACCTGATCGGGGAGAAGCTCGGCGCGCGGGTCACGTTGGTTCCGGTCACCACGACGAACCGTATCCCCTATCTCCAGACCGGGCGCGTCGACCTCGTCATCTCGACGCTGGGGCGGAACCCGGAGCGTGCCGCGGTCATCGACTTCACCGCCGCCTACTCGCCGTTCTTCATCGGCGTGTTCGGGCCGGCCAGCATTTCCGTCAGGGGGCCGGAGGACCTGGCGGGCCGCACGATCGCCGTCACACGCGGCTCGATGGACGACACCTCGCTCACCGAGGTCGCGCCGACGACGGCGACGATCCGCCGCTTCGAGGACAACAGCGCCACCGTCACCGCCTTCGTCTCGCGCCAGACCGACCTTCTCGCAACTGGCGTGTCCGTCGCGGCAACGGTCATGCAGCGCAATCCGGCCCTCGGCGCGGAGTACAAGTTCCTCCTGCGCGAGAGCCCGAACTTCATCGGGCTGCCGAAGGGCGAGACCGCGCTCCGCGACAGGGTGAACGAGATCATTGCGGAAGCGAAGGCAAACGGCACGATCGACAGGCTCGCGCAACGCTGGCTCGGCCGTCCCGCCGGCGAGCTCCCCCTCTAGGGCCGTTGCCGCGCGCCGGCGTGAGGCCCGCCGCGGCCATGGGCATGCCCACGCACATGGCTGACCGTGGCCCACGATCTCATCCGCGTTCGGCTCACCACGCGGTTCGGCACACGCGGATGGTCCCCTAGCCGCCATGGCCCCGGCCTTCGACTTCGGTGCGGTGCTCGTCGACTGGCGGATGCTCCTGCTCGGGGTCGCGTGGACGATCGGGCTGACGATCGTTGCCGCCGTCTTCGGCCTGGTCATCGGCATCGCGGGCGGGTGGGTGCGCGCGGAAGGACCGCGCCCTTTCAGGCTCGCCGTCGGCGCCTATGTCGAACTGATCCGGAATACCCCGTTCATCGTCCAGCTGTTCTTCATCTTCTTCGGTCTTCCCGCGGCTGGGGTGCGCCTCTCCGCGGAGACCGCCGCGATGCTCGCGATGGTGATCAATCTCGGCGCATACGCGACCGAGATCGTGCGCGCCGGCATAGAAGCGACGCCGCGCGGCCAGATTGAGGCGGCAATGAGCCTTGCCCTTAGCCGCGCACAGACATTCCGCCACATCATCCTTCCGCCCGGGCTGCGGAAGGTCTGGCCGGCGCTTGTCAGCCAGATCGTCATCGTCATGCTCGGCTCGGCGGTCTGCGGGCAGATCTCGGTCGAGGAGCTGAGCTTCGCGGCGAACCTGATCCAGAGCAGGAATTTCCGCTCCTTCGAGGCCTACTTCATCGTCACCCTCGTCTACCTCGTCCTCGCCATCCTGCTGCGGCAGGCGCTCAACTGGATCGGGCCGCGCTTCATCTTCGGCGGTGCCGCATGATCGAGTTCACGCTCTGGGACATCGTGCGGAACCTCCTGCTCGCCGCGCGATGGACGGTGCTTCTCTCGCTCATCGCCTTCGCCGGCGGCGCGAGCCTGGGCCTGGTCCTGCTGGTCGTGCGGACCGCGCGAGCCGGGCTCCCCGCCATTCTCTTTGCCGGCTTCGTGCATGTGTTCCAGGGGACGCCGCTGCTGATGCAGCTCTTCCTCGCCTATTTCGGGCTTCCGCTGCTCGGCATCGAGACCTCCGCCTGGCAGGCAGCGATCCTCGCGCTCACGCTCTACAGCAGCGCGTTCCTTGCCGAGATCTGGCGAGGCTGTGTCGACTCGGTGCCGCGCGGCCAGTGGGAGGGTGCCCAAAGCCTTGCCCTGAGCTTCTTGCAGCAACTCCGCTTCATCATCCTGCCGCAGGCGTTCAGGATCGCGATCCCGCCCACGGTCGGCTTCCTCGTTCAGGTGATCAAGGGAACCGCGCTCGCCTCCGTCATCGGCTTCATCGAGCTGACCAAGGCCGGGTCGATGATCTCGAACATCACGCTGCAACCGTTTCTCGTCTACGGGTTCGTCGCCCTGTTCTATTTCGCGCTCTGCTATCCGGTCAGCCTCACGGCCAGGCACCTGGAAGCGCGGATGAAGCCGGCGTGAGAGCACGCCTCACCCGAATGACAATGCCCCGAACGCAGACGCGCCGGGCAGGTGACCCTGCCCGGCGCGTGCACTTGTCTCCAGGAAGCCCGGATCAGCGCGAGTAGAACTCGACCACCTGGTTCGGTTCCATCTGCACGGGATAGGGAACGTCGGCGAGCTTCGGCGCGCGGAGATAACGGCCCTTCATCGCGCGGTGATCGACCTCGAGATACTCCGGCACGTCACGCTCGGACGACTGCGCGGCGTCGAGCACGGCGGCGAGCTGCTTCGACTTCTCCTTGATCTCGACCACGTCGCCATCCTTCACGAGATAGCTCGAGATGTTGACGCGCTTGCCGTTCACCTGGATGTGCCCATGGTTCACGATCTGGCGTGCTGCGAAGGGCGTGATCGCGAACTTGAGGCGATACACCACCGTATCCAGCCGGCGCTCGAGCAGCTCGATCAGGTTCTCGGAGGTGTCGCCCTTGCGGCGCACGGCCTCCTCGTAATAGCGGCGGAACTGACGCTCGCCGATGTTGGCGTAGTAGCCCTTGAGCCGCTGCTTCGCCATCAGCTGCGTGCCGAAATCGGTCGGCTTCTTGCGGCGCTGGCCGTGCTGGCCGGGGCCGTAGTCGCGCTTGTTGATCGGCGATTTCGGGCGGCCCCAGAGATTCAGCCCGAGGCGGCGATTGATCTTGTACTTGCTTTCGGCGCGCTTGGTCATGCGCGACCCCTTTCGTCGGTTCTTGGCGACGCTGCCCTTTGCAGCGTCTTCTGTCCTGGTAGGCCCTTTCGGAAGCGCGAAAGGACGGGCGCGGGCCACGGTTGGGCCCGTCCACGTTCCCGGGAGTGCGGCGGGGTATAGTCAGGCGACCATGCCTTGTCAAACCGATGGATGCGCCCCTAATCCGGTCCCATGGTCACGCGCAGCGACATCCTTATCCTCGGCCTCACCGCGGGCGTCATCGGCAGCCTCACGGGCGGCTTGATGCTCGGCATCGGCATGGGCCTCGTCGTCCAGGGCGCCCATATCGGGTGGCTGCTGATCCTGCCGGGCGCCCCGCTCGGCGGCGGCATCGGCTACCTGCTGGCGCGGAAACTCGCGAAGCAGCTGGGCTGATCAGCCGAGCCGTCGCGGCAGCCACAGCACGAGGTCAGGTGCGAGTGCGAGGGCCAACAGCACGCACGCCATCGCACCCAACAGCGCCGGAAGGTGCCGGAAGCTCTCGCGCATCGGGATGCCGGCCACCCGGCACGCCGCCATCAGGTCGATGCCGAGCGGCGGCGTGTTCGCCCCGATCGCCAGGTTCAGCGTGAGCAGAAGCCCGAAATGCACCGGGTCGATGCCGTAGCGCGGCAGGGCGGTCGACAGCATGGGTGCGAGCAGCAGGATGACCGCGATCGTCTCCATGAACGTTCCGAGGACAAGCAGCAGCGCCATCGCCAGCAGGATCACCACCGTCGGATCGCGCGTCAGCCCGAGCAGCCAGGCCGTCACCGTCTGCGGCGCGCCCATCGCGCCGAGCACCCAACCAAACAGCGAGGCGGTGGCGATCACGTAGAGGATCACGCCAGAGGTCTCCGCCGCGCGGCGCAGCTCGCCCCAGAGCGACGCGAGGGTGAGCGCGCGCGTCGCCACGAGCCCGACGACGAGGGCGTAGAGGCAGGCAACTGCGCCCGCCTCGGTCGCGGTGAAGATGCCGCCGCGGATGCCGCCGACGATGATCAGCGGCGCGCCAAGCGCGAGCAGCCCGACCCAGGCCCCCTCCTCCGCCACCAGCCCTTCTGCCTCCCCCGCCCCGCCCCAGCCCTCGCGGCGCGCCCGCCACACCGAGACAGCCATCAGCGCTCCGCCCGCGAGAACGCCGGGCACCAGGCCCGCCGTGAAGAGCTGGCCGATCGAGGTCCCGGTCGCGACCCCATAGACGATCATGACGATCGAAGGCGGAATGACCGTGCCGAGCGAGCCAGCGCAGCCGAGCAGGCCGGCCGAAAATCCGGGCGGATAGCCCGCGCGCTTCATCGCCGGCAGGACGAGAGAACCGATCGCCACCGTATCGGCAACGCCCGAGCCCGAAAGCGCGCCGAACAACATGCACGCAACGACCGCGACGGCCGCAAGCGCACCACGCCGCTGGCCGACCAGCGACAGCGCGAGTGCGACGATCCGCCCCGTCAGGCCGGCAGCGCCCATCAGCCCGCCGGCGAGCACGAACAGCGGGATGGCCAGCAGCGGGAAGCTGTCGAGCCCTGCGACCATCTGCTGTGCGACCACCGGCAGCGGCGCGATGTCATGCGCGAGGATCGCTGCCATCGCGGCAAGCCCGAGGGCGGAGGCAACAGGAACGTCGATCAGGAGTGCTGCCGCAAACACGCCGAACAGCGTACCGAGGGCGCCGCCGCCCATCAGAGCCGCGAGAGAAGGCGTGCGGCAGCACCGAGCGCAATGAGGCCAAGCCCCGCTGCCGCCGCCCAATAGAACGCCGCCACCGGAAGTGCGAGCGCCGTGGTCGTGCCGCTGCCCGCGATCGCGACGAACTGGATCGTCGCGGACACCGACAGCACGGCGAAGGCGATGACCGCCACGTCGCCGAGAGCGGCGCCGATGCGCGCGGCACGCCCCTCGCCCACGATCAGCGGCATCAGCCCGGCGGAGAGGTGGCCGCCCTTCGCCTCTGCCCCACCGGCGGCCAGAAACGCGGCCCACACGAGCAGCAGCCGCGGCAGCTCCTCGGCCCAGATCGGCGTCCGCCCAAAGCCGTAGCGCGAGGCGACGGTGAACATCACGGCTGCGGCAAAGGCAGCGGTGAGAAGTGCCGCCAGCGCAATCGCGGCAGCGCCGAGCGCTGCCGCAAGCCGTGTCATCACGCCAATCAGTTGCGGTAGCGCTCGAGCAGCGCCATCAGCTCAGGCCCGTAGATCCGGCCGAACTCGTCCCACACCGGCTTCACGGCGGCGACGAATGGGGCCTGGTCGACCTCCGTCACGGTCATGCCCTTTGCCTTGAGCTGCTCGATTGCGGCTTCGTCAGCCTTGATGCTGTCGAGGCGCTGCCGGCCGCCCCAGGTCGACGCAGCCGAGCGCAGCACGGCCTGATCGTCGGCCGAGAGGCGCTGGAAGCTCGCGCGCGAGATCGCAAGCGCTGCAGGGCCATAGACGTGGCCGGTCAGCGAAAGCTGCTTCTGCACCTCGAAGAACGAGGCCGACCAGATGATCGAGAGCGGGTTCTCCTGCGCGTCGAACACGCCCTGCTGGAGGGCGGAGTAGAGCTCGCCGAAGGCCAGCGGCGCGGGCTCCGCCCCCATGGCCTTGAACGTCTCGAGGCGCATGCGGTCAGGGGTGACGCGGATCTTGAGGCCGCGCAGGTCGGCCGGCGCGCGCACCACGCGATCACGCGTCGTCACGTGGCGGAGGCCGGTTTCCCACCAGCCGAGGATGACGATGTTCTTCGCCTCCATCAGCTTCGCGAGCGCCGCGCCAAGTTCGCCGTCATAGGCGCGGTAGGCATGCAGGCGCGAGGGCCAGGTGTAGGGCAGCTCGACGATGCCCATCCTGGGCTCGAGCGTCTGGAACGATCCCGCACCGATCAGGCCCATCTGCACGGAGCCGAGCTGCAGCCCCTCGATCACCCGCGTCTCGGCGCCGAGCTGGCCGCCGGGGAAGATCTGGATCTTCACCCGCCCCTGCGTGCGTGCCTCGACCTCCTGCGCGAAGCCGGCGGCGTTCACGTGCCAGGAATGGCTCTCGGCCAGAACGTGGCCGAGGCGGAACGGTGCCTGCGCCACAGCCGGAACGATGGCCGGCGTGACGCCAGCGGCACCAAGCACGGCTGCGGCAAAGAGCGAGCGGCGGATGGACATGATGGAACCCCCGTGAAGCCTTGCGGCAAGCCTAGGACGGCACGACCCGCCCGGCCAGTCCCGTTCAACCGGCCGTGATGCCCGCGGTGCGGATCAGCTCTGCCTTGTAGGCGAGATCGGCCGCGATGAATGCGGCGAAGGCGGCCGGCGTTCCGGCATGCACCGTGTAGCCGTTCGGCGTGAGATGCCGGTCCGCCACGGCCGGTGTTGCCATCGCGGTCCGGATGTCGGCAGCGATCTTCTCGCGCAGCGCCTCCGGCGTGCCGGCGGGCGCGAACACGCCGAACCAGGTGCGCGGGTCGATCTGCGGGAAGCCGGCCTCGGCCAGCGTCGGCACGGCGGGAAGCTGCGGCAGCCGCGAGGGCCTGCCGACGGCGAGCGCGCGCAACGTTCCGGCAGCGATATGCTCGCGCGAGGACGCGACGCCCGCGAGCGTCATCTGCACCTCGCCCGCGATGGTCGCGAGCACCGCGGGCGTGAGGCCGCGATAGGGCACCTGCACGAGCTCGATCCCCGTCGCCGCCATCAGCGCGCCGAACAGCAAATGCGGCTGGCTGGCCGTGCCATAGCTGCCGAAGTTGAGCACGCCAGGCCGCGCCCGTGCCGCGGCGACGAGGCCCGCCATGTCGGCGGCAGGAACGGCAGGATGCACCAGCACCATCTGGTGCACGTCGACGAGGTGCGACACGGGTGCGAGGTCGCGCATCGGGTCATGCGGCAGGCCGCGGATCACGTGCGGGTTGGCGGTGATGGAGTTGTCGGCCGTCAGTAGCAGCGTGTGGCCATCCGGTGCTGCCTTCGCGACGATGTCGGTTCCCGGAACGGTGGAACCGCCGGGGCGGTTGTCGACCACCACGGCCTGGCCCCAGGCAGGTGCCAGCTCGGCGGCCAGCGCGCGGGCGAGCGCATCGAGCCCGCCGCCCGGCGGGAACGGCACGACGATGCGCACCCCGCGCTCGGGCCAAGCCTGTGCCCGCGCACGGGAAGCAGCCAGCACGAAGGGCGAGGCGAGCAGGAGGCGGCGCGTCGGCATGGTCGGTCCTTCAGATCCCGAGGTGCGAGGCAATGAGGGCAAGCGCGAGGGCGGGCGCTTCGAGTTCGGGCAGATGCCCGATCCCGGCGGGGTTCTCCACCCGCGCATGCGGCCCGATGGCAGCAGCAATGGCATCGCCGATCGCGGGCGGGTTCACCGCGTCCTCCGCCCCCGTCAGCACCAGCGTCGGCGCGGCGATCGCCGCCGCTGCGTCGGCGACGATGTCGACGCCGTCGGTCGCGTGCGCGGCCTGCATCAGCGCCGTTGCATTGGTTGCTGCCAGCATCGTCTGCACGAGGTCCTGCACGACCGCACCGGTGCCGGGCGCGACGAGCGCCTGCCAGCGCGTGGCCGCCAGCACGAGCCCACCATCAACAACGCTGGCGGCACGGCGGGCCAGCATGTCGGCGCGTTCCTGCGGGCCGCGCCAGCGCTGGCCGCGCGAGGCGCCGATCAGCACGAGCCGTGCGACGCGGCCCGGGTGGCGCGCGGCGAGCAACGCCCCCGTCATCGCCCCGAAGCTGGAGCCAACGACATGCACCGGCCCCGCGATGCCGCGCGCATCGAGGAAGGCGGCAGCGGCATCTGCATAGGCTTCCGCGCGCGGTGCGTCGGCGCGGAACGGATCGGAGAGGAAGTAACCCGGCGCGTTCGGCGCGATGATGCGCGCATGCCGCGCAAGCCCCGCGAACATGAAGCGGAAACACACGCTCGACGCCCCGATGCCGTGCAGGCAGAGCACGACGGGCCCCGCCTCCCCCGCTTCCATGAACGACGCGCGCGGCCCCGTGAGGGCGAGCCGTGCATCGTCGATCGCGACGAAGCGGAGATCGGGCAGCGGTGGAATGACGGTGCCGTCAGGATGGGTGCGCATCGGGGTCCTTTGCGTCGTCAGCGATGTCTGGCCCAATCATGTCTGGCCCAATCATGTCTGGCCCAACCATGTCAGGCTCGACACGGCCGCGCACCATCCGCCCGCGCGCGAGCTCGGTGACGATGCCGTGCAGCGTTCGGAGTTCCTGCGCCGTCACCTCGCCGCGCTGGAACAGCGCGCGGATGTTGCGGATCATGCCAGGCCGCTTCGGGGCGTTGCGCAGGAAGCCGCAGGCATCGAGCTCGGCAACCAGGTGGCGGAAGAAGTTCTCGAGCTGGTCCTTCGTCGCGATCCCGGTCTCGTTGGTCACCAGCCGCGCAGCCGGCGTCGCGTCACCGGCACTCCACCACTCATAGGCCAGCACCATCACCGCCTGGCCGAGGTTCATCGAGTTGAAGTCCGGGTTCAGCGGCACCTGGACGAGCGTGTCGGCATGCGCGAGGTCATCGGCGAGCAGCCCGGCACGCTCCGGCCCGAACAGGATGCCGGTGCGAAGCCCGCGCGAGGATGCGTCGCGCAGCGCCGAGGCCGCGCCGCGCGCCGTCATCGTCTCGACGATCACGTGGCGGGGGCGCGGGCAGGTGGCGAACACGCGCTGGAGGTCGGCCACCGCCTCGGCAAGCGTGGCATGGATCGTCGCCGCGTCGAGAATGCGATCGGCGCCCGAGGCCATGCGCCAGGCCTTCTCCTGCGGCCAGCCATCGCGGGGCGCGACGATGCGGAGATGGAACAGCCCGCCATTGGCCATGGCGCGCGCCGCCGCACCGATGTTCTCGGCAAGCTGCGGGCGCACGAGCACCACCACCGGCGTATTCTCGCCCACCGGCCCGATCTCCGCACCACCGTCACGTCCCGTCATGGCGTGGGTTTAGGGCGGCTTGGCCCCCTGGGCAACCTCAGGCCGTGACGCGGTGGCCAGCGTCCAGCGGGTGGATCGAGACCATCTCGGCCGCTGCCCAGAACACCAGCAGTGCGACGGCCGCCTCGAGCCGGATCGAGCGCGCGAGCCTCTCGCCCGCGCCAGCCTCGCGCCGCGCCGCCGCGGGCACCAGGACGAACGCATGCCGCAGCGCGAGCCCGAGCATGGTGGCGACCAGGATGAGCTTGGCCGTCAACGCCCAGCCATAGGCGGTGGCGTAGACGAGATCGAGCCGGCGGACCATGAGTGCCGCCAGCAGCCCGCCGCTCGCGACCAGGACGGCAACGACCGGGCGGGCGATGCGCGACCAGTCGGCGATGATCGCTGGCGCCTCGGAATCCCTGCTCCGCGCCAGCCGCGCCAGCGGCAGCAGCGATCCGACCCAGAACGACACGCACGCAAGGTGGATGACGACGAGGGCGGCGATCTCCTGCCGCGGGCGGTAGAGCATCGAATGCCCCATCGCCGCGTAGGACGCAGCGACGGCGAAGGCCCCCGCGACGGCAAGGTGCGGGGCGATCGCCATGCCGCTCGCGAGAGAGGCGATCAGCGCGAGGCCGGCGAGGCGGATCCAGAACGCATCGCCGATCCGCGACCCCATCATCGCCTGCCAGGTGCGCGCCTCGAACAGGTCGCCCCCGCCGCCGAGCACGCCCGCGCGCACGACGAGTGCCGCGAGGGAGAGCAGGATCGCCAGGACCGCCGCGCGCGTGGCGAGGCGGCGAAGTGCTGCCGCATCCGCCTCGCCGAGCCGCGCGGAGAAGCCGGCATGCACGAGCGCCGTGCCAGCAGCACCCAGGCTCGCGGCGTAGTAGGCGGCGCGGAGCAGCACCGTCGCGCCATCCCAGGCCGAGGCATCGGGGGTCAGCGCCTCAATGATCATCGCACGCCCTCGATGGCGAAACGGACCGTGCCGCGCACGGGGTGGCCATCGGCGGAGATGGCGCGCCATTCGAACCGCCACGCACCCGGCGAGAGAGGCGGGGCGGCCAGGCGCTCGACGGCGCGCGGCGTGGTGTCGCGCGGCAGGGCCACGCGCGTCTGCCGTCCCTCGGCGTCGATCAGCGTCAGCGCGGTGAGCTGCACCAGCTCGTTGAAGCGCAGCACGATCTCGGTCGGCGCCGCGGCGAGGCGCGCGCCCTGAGCCGGCGCCGAGGTGCGGAGCTCGGAATGCGCGCGCCCCTCAGCCGGCGCGAGCAGGCACAGCGCGAGTGCCGCGGAGCGGAGGATCATCCGCCGAGGCGGCGCAGCATCGCGCGCATCTGGGCGATTTCGGCTTCCTGGGCCTTGATGATCTCCTCGGCGAGCTTGCGCGTCTCCGGATCACGGCCGTGCTGGAGAACGATGCGCGCCATGTCGATCGCCCCCTGGTGGTGCGGGATCATTCCGGCGATGAAGTCGCGGTCGGCGTTGCCGGAGTAGCGGATCTCCATCTCGCGATGCATCTTCTCGTTCGCCTCGCGAAACGCGCGTGTCGAGGCAGGCTCGGCCGCTGCCCGCGGCGCGCCGTGGCCATGGTGGTGCTGTGCCTGGGCCAGCGTCGTGTCGTGGTGGGCGCCATGGTGAGCCGATCCCGCCCCCATGAAGAGCGTAAAGGCGGCGGTCGCGAAGGCGGCGGCGAGCAGTGTCGTGCGGATCATGCGGCTCTCTTCCGGTGCTGTGTCATGCAGTGAGCGAGGTGATGCCCTTGGCCAGGGCGTAGAGGCCCGCGAGGGCGATGACGGCGATCGAGATCGCGGGCAGGACATGGGCGAAGCGGCCCGCGCCGTCGAGCCGCGAGAGGCCGAGCGCGGCGGCAAGACCGACGCCGACGAGCACCGCGGCGAGGCCGAGGCTGAAGGCAGCGACCGTCGCGATCCCGATCGCCGCGGCGCCGGCCTGGAGCGACAGGATGAGCACCGGCACCGCTGCCGGGCATGGCACGAGCCCGCCCGAGAAGCCGACGGCGATGATCTGGCGGATCGTCACCGGCGCGCCGGAAACGACCGGGGCGTGGTGATGGTGGTCATGGCCATGATGGTGGTGATGGTCATGATGGTGGTCATGATGGTCGTGATGGTGGTGATGGTCATGGTGGTGGCCATGGTCATGGCCGTGGTGATCGCCGCCGCGCAGGCGAAGCGCCATCCACGCGGCGATCGCGAGCACGGCAAGACCGCCGCCTGCCTGCAGCCACGGCAGCGCACGCTCGGCGATCAGCATGTCGCCGATCCAGAGGCCGATGAGAGCGAGCACCCACACAACGAGCGAATGCGACACGGCGGCCGAGAGGCCAAGCAGCATCGCCTGGCGCGCCGTTCCCTGCGTCGCCACGATGAAGCCCGCCATCATCGTCTTGGCGTGGCCAGGCTCGAGCGCATGCAGGGCGCCGAGCAGGAACGCGAAGGGAAGGTAGGCGAGCGCCGCGCCATGGCCCTGGGCAAGAAGGGCGGCGAAATCCATCGCCGGCTCAGAGGTACTTCGCGATCTCGCGGAACTCCGCGAGCGCGTCTTCCGCCCTACCATCGGCCACGGCACGGTCGAGGCAGTGGTCGATATGGTTCTGGATCATCGCGCGCTTGGCGGCCGTGATCGCCTTCTCCACGGCCGCGAGCTGCTGCGCGAGGTCGAGGCAGGGGCGCCCCTCCTCGATCATCACAATCACGGAACGGAGATGCCCTTCCGCGCGGCGGAGGCGCTTGACCGCATCGGCATGCGAGACATGGCGAATGGACCCGTCCATGTTGTCCATCCTATCCCCCGGGAGGGGATGGGGCAAGTGGTCAGCCGCCGGCTGCACCCTCGCGCATCAGCAGGTATGTCACGGCATCGGCAAGCGCGAAGAACGAGGCCTCGATGACGTTGCCCGACACGCCGACGGTGGCCCAGCGCGTGCCCGCGGCGTCCTCGCTCTCGATCATCACGCGGGTGACCGCCGCCGTCGCCTGGTCAGGGGCCAGGATGCGCACCTTGTAGTCGACGAGCCTGAGCGCGGCGACATCGGGGTAATGCGGCAGCAGCGCCTTCCTGAGCGCGGCATCGAGCGCGTTCACCGGGCCGTTGCCCTCGGCCACCGTCAACACACGCTCGCCCTTCACCACGATCTTGAGGGTGGCCTCCGACAGCGGCTCCTCCCCCTCGCCGCGACGCTCGACCAGCGTGCGGAACGATTCGAGGTGAAAATATTGCGGCACGGTGCCGAGCGCGCGGCGGGCAAGCAGCTCGAACGACGCTTCCGCCCCGTCATACGCATAGCCCTGGAACTCGCGCGCCTTCACCTCGTCCAGGATGCGCTTGATGCGCTTGTCCTCGCCGTCGATGTCGATGCCGACATCACGCAGTCGCGACAGGATGTTCGACCTCCCGGCCTGGTCCGACACCACGATGTGGCGGCGGTTGCCGACGCACTCGGGCGGGATGTGCTCGTAGGTCGCCGGGTCACGCTCCACCGCGCTGACATGCAGGCCACCCTTGTGCGCGAAGGCACTCTCGCCGACATAGGCAGCCCCGCGCGCTGGCGCGCGGTTGAGGCGCTCGTCGAGCATGCGCGACAGCTTGGTGATGCCGCGCAGGCCCTCCTCGGTGATGCCTGTGCTGTAGCCCATCTTGAGCATCAGGGTCGGGATGATGCTGATGAGGTTCGCGTTGCCGCAGCGCTCGCCGATGCCGTTGATCGTGCCCTGCACCTGGCGAACGCCCGCGCGCACAGCGGCGAGCGTGTTGGCCACACCGTTCTCGGTGTCGTTGTGGCCGTGGAATCCCAGGCGCTCGCCCGGGATGTGGCGCGCAACCTCGGCCACGATCCCCTCAACCTCGTCCGGCAGCGTGCCGCCATTGGTGTCGCACAGCACGATCCAGTGCGCGCCCGCCTCGTGCGCGGTGGTGATCGCACGCAGCGCATAGTCGCGGTTGCGCTTGTAACCGTCGAAGAAATGTTCTGCGTCGAACATCGCGACCTCGGCGCGACGCGCGGCCTCCGCCACGCTGTCGGCGATCATCGCGAGGTTCTCCTCGAGCGAGACGCCGAGCGCGATCCCGGCATGATAGTCCCACGTCTTGCCGACGAGGGTGACGATGGGCGTGCGCGCGCCGAAGATGGCGGCAAGCCCAGGGTCGTTCGAGGCGCTGCGGCCGGCCCGCCGCGTCATGCCGAAGGCCGAGAGCTTGGCGCGCGTCATCGGCGGCGGGTTGGCGAAGAAGGCATCGTCGATCGGGTTCGCACCTGGCCAGCCGCCCTCGACGGTGTCGACGCCGAACGCATCGAGCGCACGCGCGATCGCCTGCTTGTCGGCGACGCCCCAGTCGATGCCCTGCATCTGCTGCCCATCGCGCAGCGTGCAGTCATAGATGTGGATCCGCGGTCCGGTCATGGGGCTGCTCACGACGCGCGCCGCCAGGTGGTGCCGTCCTTCGTGTCCTCGAGCACGATGCCCTTCGCCAGAAGATCGTTGCGGATACGGTCGGCTTCCGCGAAGTCGCGCGCGCGGCGGGCGGCCAGCCGCGCGGCGATGGCGGCCTCGATCTCGACCGCCTCGCCGCCAGCCGCGCCCTGGCGCCACACGCGCGGATCGGAGCCGAGCAGCCCAAGCACCGCGGCCGCGCGGCGCAGCGCCGTGACGGCCTCTCCCGGCACGAGGTCGCGCTTCTGGTCCATCCGCGCAAGGACGGCGGTGGCCGACCCGCCTGCGGCATCGATGTTGGCGAGCGTGCGCAGATCATGCAGCCGCGAGAGCGCGAGCGGGGTGTTGAGGTCATCGGCCAGCGGCGCCGTCACCCACGCCACCAGCTCGTCGACATCGGCCGTGTTCCGCTCGCCCTCGCCGGAGGCGGCGAAGAGCGGGGTGTAGAAATCGTCAAGCTCGGCCTTCGCTTCCGCGAGCCGCTCGCGCGAATAGTCGAGCGGCATGCGGTAGTGCGTCTTCAGCAGCAGCAGGCGGAACGCCTCTCCCGCCCACGGCCCCTCGGCCAGGATGTCGGCAACCGTGAGGAAGTTGCCGAGCGACTTCGACATCTTCTCGCCGTTCACGAGCAGCATGCCGTTGTGCATCCAGAGCCGCGCGAAGCCCGAGCCGGGGAAGGCGCAGACCGATTGCGCCACCTCGTTCTCATGGTGGGGAAACAGCAGGTCGAGCCCACCGCCGTGGATGTCGAAATCCGCGCCGATATGCTTCCAGCTCATGGCCGAGCACTCGATGTGCCAGCCGGGCCGGCCGCGGCCCCACGGGCTCGCCCAGCCAGGCTGATCGTCGCTCGAAGGCTTCCACAGAACGAAATCAGAGGCGGCCTTCTTGTAGGGGGCAACCTCGACGCGCGCGCCCGCTTCCATCTCGTCAACGGAACGGTTTGAGAGTGCGCCGTATTGCGGGAAGGACGGCACGTCGAACAGCACGTGGCCGTCGGCGGCATAGGCATGGCCGTTGGCGATGAGCCGCTCGATCAGCGCGATCATCTCGGCGATCGTCTCGGTCGCGCGCGGCTCGACATCGGGCGGCAGGGCGCCGAGGGCGGCCATGTCCTCGTGGAACCAGCGCGTCGTCCGCTCCGTCACCGCCTCGATCGCCTCGCCACGCTCACGCGCGGCGGCGATGATCTTGTCCTCCACGTCGGTGATGTTGCGGACATAGGTGACACGCGGGTAGAGGCTGCGCAGCAGCCGCACCAGAACGTCGAACACCACGACGGGGCGTGCGTTGCCGAGATGCGCGCGGTCATACACGGTCGGGCCGCACACGTAGAGCTTCACGTGCGAAGGGTCGATCGGCTGGAAGCGTTCCTTCCGCCTGGTGGCGGAATTGTAGAGGGTGAGCTCGGTCATTGGTCCGTCCGGTTGGCCACGGCTGCCCAAATCAGGGCTGCCCGTATGGGTCACGCGCGCGGCGAGGTCAAACGCGGCGGATACGACACCGGATGGTCACGACACACCTCCTGCGGCCAGCGCAAGGCGCGAATATGCCCGATCGCGCCCCATCAGGGGAAGCAGGTCCTTCAGCTCCGGCCCCTTCTCCTCGCCGGTCAGGGCGAGGCGAAGCGGGTGGAACAGCGCCCTGCCCTTCCGCCCGGTGGCTTCGGTGAGCGCTGCGGTCCAGGACCTGAAGGTGGTGGTGTCGTAGGCGCCGGCGGGCAGCGCCGCGGCGGCGTCGGCGAGGAAGGCGCGGTCTCCTGCCTCGTCGATCGGCGGGGGAATGATGTTGCCCGACACCACGTCCCACCAGTGGCGGGCTTCCGACAGCATGTCGAGATTGCCGCGGACGGCGTGCCAGAACGCCTCTGTCGCCCCCTCGGGCAGGCGCTCGCGCACGGCCTCGAAGGGCAGCGCGTGCAGCACCTTGCAGTTGAGGCTGAGGAGCTGGGCAGGGTCGAACCTGGCCGCACTCCGGCTGAAGGCGCGGAAGTCGAAGCCGGCCACCAGCTCGTCCCACGGCGCAGGTGCGATGTCGGCCGAGGAGCCGAGGCGGGCGAGGTAGGCCACGAGGGCGGCCGGCTCGATGCCATCGCCCCGCATCGCGCGGAGCGAGAGCGAGCCGATTCGCTTGGACAGCGGCTCGCCCTCGGCGCCGACCAGCAGCGGCAGGTGCGCAAACGCCATCGCATCGGGTTTCGCGCCGAGGGCCGCGATGATGTCGCGCTGCACGCCCGTGTTGGTGATATGATCCTCGCCGCGGATGACGTGGGTGATGCCCATCTCGAGGTCATCGACGACGGAGGCAAAGGTGTAGAGGGGCGTTCCGTCGGCGCGGACGAGGACGGGATCAGAGACGGCGCCGAGCTTCACCGCGCGATGGCCAAGGACGAGGTCGTTCCACACCGCCTGGCCCTCGGAGAGGCGGAAGCGCCAATGCGGTGGGCGGCCCGAGGCGAGCGCCTTCTCGCGCTGCTCCGGCGAGAGGGCGAGCGCGGCGCGATCATAGATCGGCGCGAGCCCGCGCTTGAGCCGCTGCTCGCGCTTGAACTTGAGCTCGTCCTCGGTCTCCCAGCAGGGGTAGAGGCGGCCGGCCTTCTTCAGGCGTTCGGCCGCCTCGGCGTAGCGGTCGAGACGGTCGCGCTGGTGCAGCGGCTCTCCCTCCCAGGCGATGCCGAGCCATCGGAGATCCTCGGCGATCGCCGTCTCGTATTCCGGGCGGCAGCGTTCCGTATCGGTGTCATCGAGGCGGAGCAGGAACGTTCCACCGTGACGTGCTGCAAACAGCGCGTTGGCGACCGCCGCGCGTGCGTTGCCGACGTGCAGGTAGCCGGTCGGAGAGGGAGCGAAGCGGACGCGCGGGGTCAAGACGCTGCCTTTCGCGGCGTCGGATCGAGAGCCAGATAGTCGGTGTGCTCTGGCCTGGTCGCCGGACTGGCGATGCACCACGCGACCCATTCGCTGCTGTCGAATCCCCCGGCTGACGCGTACTCGCCGAAAGACATGTACTGGCTATGGTGCTCGACCGGATCAGGCGTGCGCAGACGCTCAATGTGCGAGCGGATGAAGCGGCGGGCATACTCGCGTGCAGCCTCCGCAGTCTGGAACCCTTCGACCGTCCACTCCTCGTCAGTGTCCATGAAGTGGAAGAAGTCGCCGCACGAGACGCGCCACGTGCGCGTCATGGCACATCATCCTCCCCGTCATCATCCCCGTGGTCATCGTCGTCGTCGTCGTCCTCGTCATCCTCGTCGCGGCGAGGGTCGAGGCTGCGCCAGTCGCGCGCCTCGTCGCCTGGCGGAACGGGGGTGGCGGCGAACAGCGCGAGCTCGGAGGCGCTGGTCCAGCCGCCCTCGGCGGCATCCAGCACCTCGGCATCCTCGCCGAAGGCGTGCCAGTCACCGGCAACGTCCTCGGGCGTCGCACCCGGCACGCGGCAGCGCTCGAGGCTGTCGCGCACGTAGCGGCGGGCGAAGGCGTTGGCGTGCATCAGCGTCTCGAAGCCCGCCACATCCTCCACCGCATCGGGGGAGGATGGGTCATCGGCCGAGAGGTCGCGGATTCGCACGACCCAGCCACCTTCGGGGGCAAAGATTCCGCCAATCATGTCACAAGCCCCGTGAAGCCGTTGGTCAGCGGATAGCGCCGGTCGCGGCCGAAGGCGCGGCGGGTGATCTTCACGCCGGGCGGGGCCTGGCGGCGCTTGTACTCGGCGCGGTCGAGCATCCGCCACACGCGCAGCACCGTTGCGCGATCGAACCCGCGCGCGACGACCGCATCCACCCCCTCCTCGTCCTCGACCAGCCCTTCCAGGATCGCATCGAGAACCTCGTAGGGGGGCAGCGTGTCCTGGTCGGTCTGGTTGGGCTTGAGCTCGGCCGAGGGCGGCTTTGTGATGGTGCGCTCGGGCATCACCATGCCATCGGGCCCACGGCCGTCGCGCGGGCGATGCGCGTTCCGCCAGCGCGACAGGTCGAACACCGTCGTCTTGTACACGTCCTTCAGCACCGAGAACCCGCCGCACATGTCGCCGTAGAGCGTGGCGTAGCCGACCGACATCTCCGACTTGTTGCCCGTGGTCAGCAGCATGTCGCCGAACTTGTTCGACATCGCCATCAGGATCAGCCCGCGCGAGCGCGACTGGATGTTCTCCTCCGTGATGTCGGGCGCGCGGTTGCCGAACACGGGGGCGAGCGCCTGGTGGAACGCCTCCATCGCGCCCGAGATCGGCACGCTGTCGTACCGGATGCCGAGCATGCGGGCGGCCTCGGCCGCGTCATCCAGGCTCTCCTGGCTCGTGTAGGGCGAGGGCAGCATGACCGCGCGCACCCGATCAGCCCCGAGCGCATCGACGGCGACGGCGGCGGTGAGCGCTGAGTCGATGCCACCCGACAGCCCGAGCACGACGCCCGGGAAGCGGTTCTTGTTCACGTAGTCGGCCAGGCCCAGCATCATCGCGCGGTAGATGTTCTCCTCCCGCACCTCGGCCGGCGGCAGCTTCTGCGGCACACAGACGAGGTGGCCGCCCTCGCGGCACCATTCCGTCATCGTCACGGCCTCGGAGAAGGAGGGCATGCGGAGGGCCGGCGCGCGATCGGCGTTGAGGATGAACGACGCGCCCTCGAACACGAGCTCATCCTGCCCGCACACCTGGTTCAGGAACACGAACGGCAGCCCCGTTTCCACCACCCGCGCGACGGCCAGCGCCTCTCGCGTGTCGTGCTTGCCCGCCTCGTATGGGCTGCCGTTGATCGAGAGCAGCATCTCCGCCCCGCTCTCGGCCAGCGTCTCGGCGACGGCGGGGAACCACCAATCCTCGCAGATCATCAGCCCGATGCGGAAGCCGCGGAACTGCACCGGGCCCGGTGCCGGGCCGGGCACGAAGTGCCGCTTGTCGTCGAACACGCCGTAGTTCGGCAGCTCGTGCTTGGCGCGTGCCGTCACGATGCGCCCACCCTCGAGCAGGAAGGCGGCGTTGTAGAGCTTGCCCTCCGTCCGCCACGGGCCGCCGACGATGAGGCCGGGGCCCCCATCGCCCGTCTCTGCCGCCAGCGCGGCAATCCGCGCGTCGCAGGCATCGAGGAAGGCGGGCTTCAGGATCAGGTCCTCGGGCGGGTAGCCGGCGATCGAGAGCTCCGGCGTCACCACGAGGTCGGCGCCCATCGCGGCTGCCTTTGCGCGGGCGGCGCTGATGCGCGCGGCATTGGCCGTCACGTCGCCCTGGTGCGGGTTCAGCTGCGCGAGCGCGATGCGGAGGGTGTCTCTCATGGGCGGAAGCTAGGTTCGGGGTGCCGGAGCGTCAACGCGTGACGGTGCGGGGCCTGATCCGCGCAGCACCCCGTAGAGCATGCCGGCCGTGACGAAGCCGACGCCCGCCAGCGCCCCGGGCCCAAGCGGCTCGTCGAGCAGCGGCCAGGCGGCAAGGGCCGCGAGCGCCGGCACGATGGCGGTGAAGAAGGCCAGCTTGGCCGGGCCGAGGGCCACCAGGGCGCGGGTATAGAGCAGCGAGGCGATCACCATCGCGAGCAGCCCCTGGTAGGTCGCCTGGAACGCGATCTCTCCCCACGAGGCTTCGCCGAGCCGGGAGGGGAGTGCCACCAGCCACACCGGGAGGTAGAGCGGCGCGCAGGCGACCCCGACCGCCACCGTCGCCTGCAGCGCCGTGACGCCCCAGCGGCGGATCAGCAGCGTGTAGACGGCCCAGAACGTGGTGCCCAGGAGGAACAGCAGGTCGCCCCGCCAGGCGCCGGGCTCGGCGATGAACCCGGCACCGGCCAGCAGCACGATGCCGGCGGCGACCATGGCGAGAGAGATCGCCTTCGCCCCGCCGACCCGTTCGCCGAGCCAGGCCCAGGCGACGAGCGCGGTGGCGAAGGGCAGCGCACCCGGCAGCAGAACCGCCCCGTGCGCGGCGGGGGCGAGGGTGAACGCGACATAGGCAGCGATCGGGAAACCCAGGCCCGCGCAGGCACCGAGTGCCAGCACGCGGGAGGGGGCGAGCCCCTTCAGCGCCCCGAACGCGGCAAAGGGGGCCAGCACCACGAAGGCGACGACGAGGCGGAGCGCGGCAATGTCCCACGGCGTCAGCACGCCGCGCGTCGCCCCCGCGCGGGTGACGAGGATGAAGCCCGTCCAGACGAACAGCACGAGGAACGCGCAGGCAAAGCCGATGCGCTGTTCGCGCGCGCGTGACGCCGGCTCCACCCGTCAGCGGGCCGGGTTGGCCAGCAGGAACTCGCGGCCGATCTTCACGCGCGGGATGCCGCCATAGGCGATGATGTCGGCCGTGGCGTAGGTCTCGCTCCACGCCTCCGGCAGGTACGAGCCGGTGCCGACGAGGTCGAGCGGGGCCTGCGTCTCGGCCATGATGCGGCACTTGGCGACCGAGAAGCCGGAGGAGCCGACGATGCGGGCGGCGCGGAACCCTGCCTCGTCCAACGCCTCGCGCATGCGCCACACCGCGGCGGCCGAGACGCCCGTGCCGACCAGCCAGCGCAGTTCCTCCTCCGACCGGTAGCGCCGGATCGCCTCGGGTGCGTGGCGTTCGAGGACGGCGTAGGAGGCAGCGGGGTCGAGCCCTTCCATGAACCGCCCGCCATGGGTGTCGAGGCGGAATGCCACCTGCCCCGACGCCGCCATGTCGGGGAAGCGGCGGCAGACGGCGAGCGCATCGGTGGTCTCGGTACCGAAATAATCGACCAGCACGGTGAGCGGTTCGTCGGGGAAGGTCTCGACGAACATCTCGGCGGCACGCAGCGTCGAGCCGGCATAGCCGATCAGCGCGTGCGGCATCGTGCCGAGGCCACGCTCGCGCCCGAAATGATGCGCGGTGGCATGCGTGGCGTTGCCGATGAACCCCCTCGCCCCGCGCGCCTGCGCCGCCCGCGAGCCGACGGAGGCCGCATAGGCCATCAGCTCCGCCATCTCGGTGCCGGCGCAGTGGCGCGCATCCATCGCGAGGAAGCCCGCCTGCGGGAGGGCGAGGCACATCTCGCGCGCGTTCCATGCCGCCACGCTTGGCGCGCCCAGCTTCTGCAGCAGGATCGTTTCGAGCTCGGCGAGTGCGACGAAACTGCCGGTGAGCGTGAGCAGCTTCTCGCCCGCCCCCACCTCGTCGCCTTCCTCGTAGAGCGGCGTGATGGTGACGGCATCGCCACGCACCGCGCGCAGCCAGTCGAGCGCGGGTTTCGCCGCCATCAGCACGGGGCGGCGGAGGAACACCGCATAGGTGACGGGAACGTCGCCGAAACGTTCGACGATCGCGCGCGTGCGGCTGAAATAGACATCGGTGCGCGCCGCGATCTCATCGTCCCGCGGCGACGCACCCGGTGCCATGGCCCTATTGGGCAGCCACCCGGCGGCGATCGGCCGGGATGCGACGCTCCTTCAGCTCGGCCGCCACGAGGAAGGCGAGCTCGAGGCTCTGCTCCGCGTTCAGGCGCGGGTCGCAGAAAGTGTGGTAGCGCGAGGAGAGAGCGGCTTCCGTGACGGTGCGCGAGCCGCCGAGGCACTCCGTCACGTCCTGGCCCGTCATCTCGACATGCACGCCGCCGGCCCAGGTGCCTTCCGCCTCGTGCACGTCGAAGAACTGCCGCACCTCGGAGAGGATCGCGTCGAAGCTCCGCGTCTTGTAGTCGTTCGAGGCCTTCACGGTGTTGCCGTGCATCGGGTCGGACAGCCACACGACCTTCCGCCCCTCGCGCTTGATGGCGCGCACGAGGCCGGGCAGCTTGGCCTCGACCTTGTCCGCCCCCATGCGGGTGATGAGCGTCAGCCGCCCGGCCTCGTTCTCCGGGTTCAGCGCATCGCAGAGCCTGAGCAGGTCGTCCGCCTCGAGCGACGGGCCGCATTTGAGGCCGAGCGGGTTCCTGACCCCGCGCAGGAACTCGATATGCGCGCCATCGGCCTGGCGGGTGCGGTCGCCGATCCAGAGAAGATGCGCCGAGCACGCGTACCAGTCGCCCGACGTGGAATCGACGCGCGTCATGGCCTGCTCGTAGGGCAGCAGCAGCGCCTCGTGGCTGATGTAGAAATCGGTCTCGCGGATCTGCGGCGTCGTGTCGCTCGTGATGCCGCAGGCGGCCATGAAGGCGAGCGTCTCGTCGAGGCGCGAGGCAAGGTCCTGGTAGCGGGCGGCGGCAGGGCTGCGCTCGACGAAGCCGAGGTTCCAGCGATGCACCTGGTGCAGGTCGGCGTAGCCACCCTGGGCGAAGGCGCGCAGCAGGTTCAGCGTGCTGGCGGAGTGGAAATAGCCCTGTTCCATCCGGCGTGGATCGGGAACGCGCGCCTCGGCGGTGAACTCGGGGCCGTTGACGATGTCGCCGCGGTAGGAGGGCAGCGTCACGCCGCCGATCGTCTCGTTGTCGGAGGAGCGCGGCTTGGCGAACTGCCCCGCCATGCGGCCCATCTTCACCACGGGAACGGCCCCGCCATAGGTGAGCACGACGGCCATCTGCAGCAGCACGCGGAACGTGTCGCGGATGTTGTTCGCCGTCATGTCGGAGAACGCCTCGGCGCAGTCACCGCCCTGGAGCACGAAGGCGCGCCCCTCGGCGGCGTCGGCAAGGGATGCCTTCAGCCGGCGTGCCTCGCCCGCAAAAACCAGCGGGGGAAATCGCCCGACCCGCTCCTCGACAGCGGCAAGGGCTGCGGCATCCGGGTAGGCCGGAAGCTGCCTGGCCGTCTTGCCCCTCCAGGAATCGGGAGTCCAGGGCGCGGTCATGACGTGTGTTCCTCGCGTGTTATGGTTGCAGTGCAGCGCAAGTTATGCACAAGCCGCCGCCCCGCGCTACTGCGCAGGGCGCATCGCTGCGTCGGGGCTCGCTACTCCGCGGCCTTGGCCAGCTGGTCGGGCCTGCGGGTGCGCATCGTCACGAACTCCTCGGCCGCCGAGGGGTGGATGCCGATGGTGCGATCGAAATCCTGCTTCGTCGCCCCCATCACCACCGCCACCGCGAAACCCTGCAGGATCTCGCCCGCATCCTCGCCGAGCATATGGACGCCGAGCACGCGCTGCGTCGGCCGGTCGACCACGAGCTTCATCAGCGTCCGCCGCTCGCGGCCCGAGATGGTGTGGCGCAGCGGGCGGAACCGGCTGAGATAGACATCGACCTCGCCATGCTTCGCAGCCTCAGCCTCCGTCAGCCCCACCGTGCCGATGGGCGGTGCGGTGAACACGGCGGTGGGGATGTTGGCGAGGCTGATGGTGCGGGGGTTTCCGCCGAACAGCGTATCGGCCAGCGCATGGCCCTGGCCGGTGGCGACGGGAGTGAGGTTCACCTGGTCGGTCACGTCGCCCAAGGCGTAGATGTGCGGCACCGAGGTGCGCCCGCCGGGCTCGACGATCACCGCACCCGTCTCCGTCACCGCGACGCCGGCAGCATCCAGGCCCAAGCCAGCGGTGGCGGGGCGGCGGCCGATCGTTGCGAACACCGCGTCGGTCTCGATGATCGTGCCGTCTGTCGCGTGCACAAGATACTCGTCGCCCGCACGCTCGACCTTGGCAATGCCCGTCTCGAAGCGAAGGTCGACGCCCGCCTCGCGCATCTCGGCGGCCAGCGCCTCGCGGATGTCGGCGTCGAAGCCGCGCAGGAACAGATGGCCGCGGTAGAGTTGCGTCGTCGCGACACCGAGGCCGGCGAGGATGCCGGCGAACTCGCAGGCGATGTAGCCGCCGCCGAGCACGACGGCGCGCCGGGGCTTCTCGGGCATCGCGAACAGCGCATCGCTGACGAGGCAATGCTCCGCCCCCGGGAACTCCGGCATCACCGACGCGCCGCCCGTGGCGATGACGATGTGCCTGGCCGTGATCCGCTCATCGCCCACAGCAACCGTGTGCGCATCGACGAGGCTCGCATCGCCATCGATGATGCGCGCGCCGGCACCGTCGAGCAGGCGGCGATAGACGCCGCCGATGCGCGTCGTCTCCGCCGTCACCGCCTGCTGCAGCTTGCCCCAGTCATGGCCGCGCACGTCGATGTCCCAGCCGAAACCGGCTGCGTCAGCGGCCCAGGCGCCGTATTCGGCGGCCTGGACCATCAGTTTCTTCGGAACGCAGCCGACATTGACGCAGGTGCCGCCCCAGAAGCGCCGTTCCGCCACCGCAACCTTCGCGCCATGGCCGGCGGCAATCCGCCCGCAGCGCACACCGGCGGAACCACCGCCGATGACGAAGAGATCGAAATCCATCCACTGCCTCCGGTCGAACGTTCTAAAGCCCGTTCGAGACGTCGCTGCCGTGAGTCGTATGGCGAGCGGTTTCGAGAACCGGAGCGGAGCGGCCTTGGGGCCGTGAGCACCGGAAGCGCAGAAACCCGAAGCCAGACGGCCACGGCAGTAGACGTATCGAGCGGGCTTTCAGGTGCCGATGCCTCCAAGCGCGACATACTTGATCTCGAGGTATTCCTCGATGCCGTACTTGGAACCCTCGCGGCCGAGGCCGCTTTCCTTGAACCCGCCGAAGGGTGCCACCTCGGTCGAGATGATGCCCTCGTTCGCGCCGATGATGCCGTATTCCAGCGCCTCGGACACACGGAACACGCGGCCCACGTCACGCGTGTAGAAATAGGCCGCGAGCCCGAACTCGGTGTCGTTGGCGAGCGCGATCGCCTCCTCCTCGGTGCGGAAACGGAACAGCGGCGCCACGGGCCCGAACGTCTCCTCGGTGAAGATCTTCGCCTCGCGGGGAACGTCGGCCAGCACGGTCGGCTGGAAGAAATTGCCACCGCGCGCATGCCGCGCCCCGCCGGTGACGATGCTGGCCCCCTTGGCCAGCGCGTCGGCGATATGCTCCTCGACCTTCGCCACCGCATCGGCGTTGATCAGCGGCCCCTGGCCCACGCCCGGCTCGGTGCCCGGCCCCACCTTCATCGCGGCGGCAGCCTCGGCCAGCCTCTTCGAGAAGGCGTCGAAGATGCCGTCCTGCACCAGGATGCGGTTGGCGCACACGCAGGTCTGCCCGGTGTTGCGGAACTTCGAGGCCATCGCGCCGACCACGGCGGCATCGAGGTCGGCGTCGTCGAACACGATGAAGGGCGCGTTGCCGCCGAGTTCCATCGAGACCTTCTTCACGGTCTTGGCGCAGGCCTCGAGCAGCACCTTGCCCACTTCGGTCGAGCCGGTGAAGGAGAGCTTGCGCACGATCGGGTTCTCGGTGAGCTCACGCCCCGTCTCGCCCGAAGGGCCGGTGATGATGTTCATCACGCCCGGCGGAAGCCCCGCACGCTCGGCCAGCACGCCGATGGCGAGCGCGGTGAACGGCGTCTGCGACGCGGGCCGGACGATGCCGGTGCAGCCGACGGCAAGCCCCGGCCCCATCTTCCGCGTGATCATCGCGGCGGGGAAGTTCCACGGCGTGATGGCGGCGAAAACGCCGACAGGCTCCTTCATCACCAGGATGCGCCGGCCCTTCGCGTTCTGCGGGATCATGTCGCCGTAGGCGCGCTTGCCCTCCTCGGCGAACCACTCGATGAACGATGCGGCATAGACCACCTCGCCCTTGGCCTCGGCGAGCGGCTTGCCCTGCTCGGTGGTCATGATGAGCGCAAGGTCGTCGGCGTTGGCGATCATCAGGTCGAACAGCTTGCGCAGGATCGCGCTGCGGTCCTTCGCCAGCATCGCGCGCCAGGCGGGGTAGGCCGCGGCGGCGGCCTCGATCGCGCGCTTCGTCTCGGCACGGCCGAAGGCAGGCACCTCGCCGATGACCTCGCCGGTGGCGGGGTTGCGCACGGGTGTTCCCCGGCCGTTGTCGGCCTCGACCCACTTGCCGTTGACGAGGCAGGCCTGGCGGAACAGCGAGGGGTCCTTGAGCGGCAGTGGTGCGGCTGGGTTCAGCATGGCGGTTCTCCCGTTTCCCTTTGGCGGCGAGCATACACCCCTCCGCCGCGCCGGTCGAACCGCCCTGGGCAGCGGGCACGCCGGGAACACAAGCCGGGAGAACGAGCCAGGAAAACGGGCTGGGCACACAAGCCGGTGAATTCACCCCCGGCGTGACTCGGATCAAGGAAAGCCGATCCCCATTTCTGCTAGCGCCGCCGGATGCGCCGTATTGCGGCATGACACAAAGGGGGGATTGCCCGATGACCTCCGCTGACTGGCAGCGACAGCCTGCCCGGGCCATGCCATGGGCTGCCTGGCCGGGACATCTGCGCCGGCGGTTCGGCCGGATGCTCGGCATCGGCATCGCCGTGATCGCGGGGCTCGTGGCGCTGATCGTCGCCCGCGCGGCCGAGGGGCGGCTCACGCCAGGCATCAGCCTCGGTATCCTCCTGGCCATGCTGCTGGTCGCCGGCGCGATCGTCAGCCGCGGCATCGCGCTCGGGCGGCGCGGCCGCGTGCCAGAGGCGAGCATGACGCTCGCATTCCTGGCCGTGCCGGCGGGCGTGACCGGCCTGCTGCTCGCCCCGGTTGCCCTGCTCGCACTGGGTGCCGGGATCTCCGATCCCGCTGCCTTCCGCACCTGGATCACGCCCGTGGTGTACGGGCGGCTCGAGCATTGGATCGTCGTCTCGGCAGGCCTCGCCCTGCTCGGCGTGGCGAGCATCGTGGTTGCGAGCCGTGGCGACAAGGCAGTCGCCACCGGCATGTGGCTCGGCGCAGCGTCCCTCGTCTCGGTGATCGTGTTCGGCGTTGCCGGCGGTTTCCTGTTCCGACCGGCGCTCTGACGAACGCGGCCGGATCAGTCCTGCCGCTGGGCGAGGGACTGGCGGGCGAGATGCGAGAACATGAAGGTCAACGCCTCATCGACCGTCGTTTCCCAGACCCGCATGGTGTGCCCGCCATCGACGACGCGAAGCTCGATCTCGTCGGGCTGGTGGGGGGTGAGCGTCTTGGACAGCATCGCACCCTCGAACGCCGTCTCGAGCCGGTCATGGTCGCCGGCGGCGATGAACAGCGGCACCCGCAAGGGCTGTGCCACGTAGCCGGGCAGGAGCGACGGCCAGTTGTCGGCAGCCCAGGCCTCGAGGCTGAACGCGCCGTCTCGCCCCGCGAACACGCGGGCGCGCCGCGCGGCGGATAATTGCGGCGGGATGTCGTAGTAGGTGGCAGGTGCCCAGAGGGTCGCTGCGCCGAACAGGCCCGGGTGGCGCATCGCGATCCGGAGCGCGCCATAGGCACCGGCCGAGTAGCCGGCGATGGCACGCCCCTCGCGCGTGGCCATCACGGGGTATTTCGCGGTCAAGTCCGCCAGCAGGTCCTCGACCACGGCACTTTCCGCCGGCTGGCCGGGACGGTCGAGCCACCAGGAATTGCGGCTGCCTGGCATCACCGCGATCAGCCTCGGCAGCCTGCCTGCCTTGATGCCCGCCTCGACGGCCTGCCAGAGCCTGAATTGGCCCGCCCAGAACTGTTCGTCCGCCCCGGCGCCATGCAGCAGCACGAGCAGCGGATAGGGGCCGCGCGCAGGATCGTACCCGGCGGGCAGGAACACGTTGTAGGGCAGGGTGCGGGTATCGTCGGCCGTGGTGATGCGGTCAGGAACGACGCGCCATTCGCTGTTCTGGCCGGAGGCCGCAGCAGCGGTCACGCCACCTGAGAACAGGATCGCTGCAAAACCCAGGCGAAGAGCAATACGACGCAGCATCAGGCCAGGATCATCCCCTTTACGGGAAGTGTGCCATGGAACGAGGCATCACTCCACCGTCACGCTCTTGGCGAGATTGCGGGGCTGGTCCACGTCCGTGCCCTTCAACACCGCAACATGGTAGGCGAGCAATTGCGCCGGAATTGCGTACAGGATCGGTGCGACGAAAGGATGAACGGATGGCAGGGCGATGGTATGCGCGCAGAGCGGGGCCAGCCGCGCGCAGCCAGCCTGGTCGGAGATGAGGATCACCCGTCCACCGCGCGCATGCACCTCCTGCACGTTCGAGGCGGTCTTCTCGAAAAGCGGTCCTGAGGGGGCCATCACCACCACGGGCACGGCCTCGTCGATCAGCGCGATGGGGCCGTGCTTCATCTCGCCCGCCGGATAACCTTCGGCGTGGATGTAGCTGATCTCCTTCAGCTTCAGCGCCCCTTCCATGGCGATGGTCCAGGCCGTGCCGCGGCCGAGATAGAGGACGTCGCGCGCCTCGGCCACCTCCTCGGCGACACCGCGGACGATGTTGTCGGCCTCCAGCACCTCGGCCGCCATCGCGGGCACCTCGATCAGCGCCGAGGTCAACTCCGCCTCCCGCCCGGCGGACAGGGTGCCGCGGGCGCGGCCTGCGGCGATCACGAGGCAGGCGAGTGCCGCCAGCTGCGTCGTGAACGCCTTGGTCGAGGCAACCCCGATCTCGGGCCCGGCCAGCGTGTGCAGCACGCCGTGGCTCTCGCGCTCCATCGCACTCTCGCGGGAATTCACCACCGCGAGGATCCGCTGGTCCTGCGTCTTGGCCCAGCGCAGTGCCGAGAGCGTGTCGATCGTCTCGCCGGACTGGCTGATGAACAGCGCCAGCGCGCCAGGGTCGAGCACCGGCTCGCGGTAGCGGAACTCCGAGGCGACCTCCGATACGGCCGGCATGCGGGCAATCTGCTCGAACCAGTCGCGCGCCACCTGCCCGGCATAGAGCGAGGTGCCGCAGGCAACGATCGACACGCGCGGGATGGCGGCAAGGTCGATGCCAAGGTCGGGCAGCGTCACCGCCCGCGTGGTGGGGTCGATGTAGCTTTTCAGCGTATCGCCGATCACGGCAGGCTGTTCATGGATCTCCTTCTCCATGAAGTGGCGGTAGTTGCCCTTGCCCACCATCGCGCCCGACACCGAGGTGCGGCGGATCTCGCGTTCGACCGGCTTGTCGTCGGCGTCGAACACCTCGGCCCCCGCGCCGGTGACGACGGCCCAGTCGCCCTCCTCGAGGTAGGCGATGCGCTCGGTCAGCGGTGCCAGCGCCAGCGCGTCAGAGCCGACATACATCTCGCCATCGCCATAGCCGATCGCCAGCGGCGAGCCGCGGCGCGCGGCCATGATCATGTCGTGGCGGCCGGCGACGAGGACGGCGAGGGCGAAGGCGCCGTGGATGCGCTTGAGCGTCGCTGCCATCGCGGCCTCGGGCGAGGCGCCGGCGGCAAGGTCACGGTCGAGCAGGCGGGCGACGGTCTCGGTGTCGGTCTCGCTCTCGAACTCCGCCCCCCCGGCGATCAGCTCGGCCTTCAGGTCGGCGTGGTTCTCGATGATGCCGTTGTGCACCACCGCGACATGGCGGGTCGCGATCGGGTGCGCGTTCACCTCCGACGGCCGCCCATGCGTGGCCCAGCGGGTGTGGCCGATGCCGGTGGTGCCTGGCAGGGGGCGCTGGTCGATCAGCGCGCAAAGGCGGGCGATCTTGCCCTCGGCCCTGCGGCGCTCGATGTGGCCATTCACCAGCGTGGCGATGCCAGCGCTGTCATAGCCGCGATACTCGAGGCGCTTCAGCGCATCGAGCAGAAGCGGTGCCGCGACCCCACGCCCGACGATCCCGACAATGCCGCACATGCAATCAGCCCTCCTTGCGCGCTTTCGCGGCAGCGCGGAAGCGCGCCGCGTGCCCAGGCTTTTCAGTCTGACGCGCGCGGGCAAGCGCCAGTGCGTCAGCCGTCACATCCTCGGTGATCGTGCTGCCAGCCGCCACGATCGCTCCCTCGCCCACCGTGACGGGAGCGACGAGGGCCGTGTTGGAGCCGATGAAGGCGCTGGCACCGATCACCGTGCGGTGCTTGCCGACGCCATCGTAGTTGCAGGTGATCGTTCCGGCACCGATATTCGCGCCCCGCCCGATCGTCGCATCACCCAGGTAGGAGAGATGGTTGGCCTTCGCCCCCGGGCCAAGCGTGGTGTTCTTGAGCTCGACGAAATTGCCGACATGCGCGCCGGCGCCGACATCCGCCCCCGGCCTGAGCCGCGCATAGGGCCCGACCGTCGCCCCCTCGCCCACCTGCGCGCCCTCGAGGTGACTGAAACTGAGGACCGTGGCCCCGGAGGCAACGCGCACGCCAGGGCCGAACACGACATGGGGGTGGATGGTGACATCGGTGCCGAGCACCGTGTCGGCGGCGAGGAAAACCGTCTCGGGTGCGACGAGTGTCGCCCCGCCCGCCATCGCCGCCGCCCGCAACCGCCGCTGCAACGCCGCTTCGGCGGCGGCGAGCTCGGCGCGCGAGTTGATGCCGAGCACCTCGTCGGCCGGCGCCTCGGCGACCGCGACCGTCAGGCCATCGGCACGGGCCAGGGCCACGATATCGGTGAGGTAGTACTCGCCCTTGGCGTTGGCATTGCCCACGGCCTTCAGCCAGCGGCGCATGTCGGCGGCCGGCGCGCAGAAGAGGCCCGCGTTGCAGAGGCCGATCGCGCGTTCGGCGGCCGTCGCGTCGTTGAACTCGATGATCCGGTCGACCGACCCGTCCGGGCCGAGCACCACGCGGCCATACTGCGCCGGATCGGATGGCGTGAAGCCGAGCAGCGCCAGCCCCGCCCCAGCCTCGGCCCGGCGCCTGACCATGGCGGCGAGCGTGGCGGCCGAGACCAGCGGCACGTCACCGTAGAGGATGATCGCCTCGCCGCCGGTGGCGGCCAGCGCCTCGTCGGCCATCAGCGCGGCATGGGCGGTGCCGAGCCGGTCAGCCTGCACCACCACGGCATGGGGTGCGGCGACCTCGCGCATCGGCGCGAAGGACGGCTCCGGCCCCGCGACGACGACGATTCGCGAGAACCCCGCTGCCTCGCAGGCATCAAGCAGGAGGCGCACCATCGGCCGGCCGCCAAGCCGGTGCAACGGCTTCGGCACGGCACTCCTGAGCCGTGTGCCAAGCCCTGCGGCAAGGATGATGGCGAGCTGATCCATCGGTTGTGCGCGTTCCTGCACTTGCACGGGGCACGGTTCTGCCCGGCACGGGCCCCCCTGTCAAAGCAGGGCCCCGTCACGCATTGTGTCGCCGAGCAACATGGATAAAGGTTCAAGAATGCGACGAGCTGTCTGCCTCGACCTCGATGGAACGCTGATCGACAGCGCACCCGACATCGCCGCCGCGTTGAACCGCCGGCTTGCGGCCTCCGGCCTCGGCCCGCTCAGCCTGGCCGCGATCACCCGGATGATCGGCGATGGCGCGAAGGTGTTGCTGACGCGCGGCTTCGCCGCCGCCGGGCGCCCGATCAGCGGGCCTGCGCTCGATGACGAGGCCGCCGCCTACATCGCCGACTATGAGCGGAACGCGCTGATCGAGACACGCCCCTACCCCGGCGTGCCGGAGACGCTCGCGGCACTGGCCGATGCCGGGCATGCGCTGGCCGTCGTCACCAACAAGCCGGCGGAGGCGACGCGGATCGTGCTCGACGCGCTGGGGCTTGCCGGGATGTTCGCAACCGTCGCGGGCGGCGACAGCTTCCCCGTGCGCAAGCCCGACCCTGGCCACCTGCTCGGCGCTCTCGCTGCCCTCGACATCCCGTCCAGCCGGGCCGTCATGGTGGGCGATCACCGCAACGACCTGCTGGCCGCGCGCGGGGCGGGGATCGCCTCCGTCTACGCCGCCTTCGGCTATGGCGAGGAAGACCACGCGGCGCTCGGCGCGATCGCGGCCATCGACCGGTTCGCCGACCTGCCGGGCGTGCTCACAACCCTGTTCGCCGCCCCCGTGCGGGCTTGAGCGGCGGCGGAGGAGGCCGCATCTCTGGCCTGACGGAACCGGGGAGGAGTGGGATGACGCCCACCGTGCGCGTCCAGGAGGAGCGCTTCGACATCGCGGCAGAGACAGCGGCACTCAGCGCCGGCCGCCACGATGTCGGCGGCGTCGCGAGCTTCATCGGCATCGCGCGCAGCGATGACGGCCTCTCCCGCATGGTGCTCGAGCACTACCCCGGCATGACCGAGCGTGCGATCGGCCGGATCGCCGCGGAGGCCGCGGAACGCTGGCCGCTCACGGGCGTGACGGTGATCCACCGCGTCGGCCCTCTCGTGCCCGGGGAGCCGATCGTGCTCGTGCTCGCCGCATCGCGCCACCGCACCGCCGCGCTCGAGGCGTGTGCCTTCCTGATCGACTGGCTGAAAACCAAGGCACCGTTCTGGAAGCGCGAGGAGTTCGCCACGGGCGAGAGCCGCTGGGTCGAGGCGCGGGAGAGCGACGAGGCAGCCGCGGCGCGCTGGGGGCGCTGATGGCGTCGCGCATCCAGGCACTCGCCGCCATCGCGGCCGGCGCGGCGCTGCTGGTCTGGCCCGCGATCGTCAATGGCTACCCGATCCTGTTCAGCGACACCGGTGCCTTCCTCGCCCAGAGCCTCGTGCCGCTGATGATCTGGGACAAGCCCTGGGTCTACGGCCCGCTGCTGCACCTGTTCCACTGGCGCATCACCCTCTGGCTGCCGCTCGTCGCGCAGGGGCTGATGATGTCGCACCTCCTCTGGCTCACAGGACGGGTCGTGTGGGGGGCGCGGCCGCTGGCCCACGTGGCGCTCACGACCTTCGCGGCCGCCGTTACCACCGCACCCTTCACCATCGCGCTGCTGATGCCCGATGTGTTCACCGCCGCGGTCGTGCTCGCGCTGTTCCTGCTCGGCTTCGGGGCCGACAGGCTCGGGCGGTGGGAGATGCTCTGGGCAGGGGCGGTGGCGACGCTCGGGATCGCGGCGCACCTCTCGCACCTGCCGGTGGCTGCCGCCGTCATCGCCATGGGCATCCTGCTCCGGCGGAAGCTTCGCCCCGCGCTGCGCATGACGGCCCCGCTCGCGGCCGCGCTCCTGCTGCTGCTCGGCACCAATCTCGTGGGCCACGAGCGGCTCTCGCTGTCTCCGCACGGCTCGACGTTCCTGCTCGCGAGATTGCAGGCCGATGGGCCTGCCGCACGCACCATCGCCGCCCTTTGCCCCGATCGCGGCTGGTATCTCTGTGACTTCACCGCGTGGATGCCGATGGACAGCGATCTGTTCCTCTGGGAACGCAGCAGCCCGGTGAACCGCGACGCGGCGGGCAATGACCGGTTCCTCGGCGGCGCGCTGCTCTCGGCCGAGGCGCGGGAGATCGTGCGCGAGACGATCGCCCGCGAGCCCGCGGCGGTCGCCCGCGCGATGGTGGCGAACACGCTGCGCCAGGCGGTCACGGCCGGCGCCGGCGACGTGATCGCCCAGCCCTGGTCCGATATCGACAACGCGACGGGAAGCAGGATCAGGGAGTTCTTCCCGGCAGCGGAAGCTGAACGCTATGCCGCCTCGCGCCAGGCTGACCGCAGCCTTCCCGGCATCGTCTCCCCCCTCGCCTGGGTGCATGCGCCGGTTCTGGCTGGCGGCGTGCTGCTGGCGTTCTACGCTGGGTGGCGAAGCTTCCGTCGCGGCGATATCCGGAGCCTGGCACTCGTTCTGGTCGTGCTCACCGCCGCTGGCGCCAATGCCTTCGCCGCCGGGGCGCTGTCGAAGCCGCACCACCGCTACCAGGCCCGGATCGCCTGGCTCATCCCCGTCGTGGCGGTCATCGCGCTGCTTCCGGCGCCGGTGCCTGGACACGGTCACGTCCCGTTTAGCCGTCCTGCCTATCGCGGTGGCAAGGGGCAACGGCAGCGTGGAGCGGACAGCGAAGCTTGAGCAGGTTATGTCGGCCCTGCAATGATACCGTACGTAGTGGCAGCGGGAGAACATCGCCTTGGCCGATGAGGGTGTGGCGGCAGGCGCGGATTTCTGGTGTCCCACCTGCCATGGCGGGCCGCTTGCAACGGGGGGCAGCGAACTCGTCTGCCACGCCTGCGGCCGGCGATACCCTGTCGTCAGGGGCGTGCCGATTCTCATCAACGACGAGAACAGCGTCTTCGCGATCGACGACTATCGGTCCGCCGGCGCCTATCAGGGTGTCTCCTACGGCGAGGCGTCGGACCCGCATGGCGGCCTTCGTGGCCGCTATCGGCGTGCCGTGCATCGGCTCGCGGAGTACGAGATCAGCCGCAGGACGCTGGATGTCGAGCGCGCACTGCACGACTTCTGCGCGGCGCGTGCCGAGCGGCCCCGTGTGCTGGTCATTGGCGCGGGCAACTGCCGCTACCAGGATGCGGCGGAGTTCCACTACACCGATGTCGCGTTCTCCGACGGCGTGAACGCGATCGCCGACGCCCACGACCTGCCCTTTGCCGATGGGACGTTCGACTTCGTCATCGCCATCGCCGTGCTCGAGCATGTGGCCGATCCGGCGCGCGTGGTGGGCGAGGTCTGGCGGGTGCTGAAGCCGGACGGACGCGTCTTTGCCGAGACGCCATTCCTCCAGCCCGTGCACATGGGGGCTTATGACTTCACCCGATTCACGCCGCTCGGCCACCAGCGCCTCTTCCGGCGCTTCTCGGAGATCGAGAGCGGGATCGCACGCGGCCCCGCAGCGGCGTCTGCCTGGTCGCTGAAAATGGTGCTGTCGAACCTCCACCCGTCGCGGCGGTTCCGGAGCGTGATGTCGCTCGTGGCGCTGCTCCTCAGCATTCCGATCAAGCAGCTCGACCGCATGCTGGTGCGGAACGCTGGTTCGCTTGACGGTGCGGGCGGCGTGTTCTTCTACGGCGCAAGGCAGGAGAGGACGATCCCGGACCGCGAGATCATCACGCTCTATCGCGGCGGTTTTTGATCGCGCGCGACCGGCGCCCCCGTGACACCGCCAAGTCAGCGGCGCTCGGTCTGCCGCGCCGGCAGGGCGAGCACGCCCGGGGCGGCACGTGTCATGTGAAGGTAGACGGTACCCCAGTTGCTGTCGGCCTCGATCCGCACGGGGATGATCGGCAGGCCGGCGCCTGGGCTTGCGAACCACGCCGTGCCGCCGCGGGGCTTGGAGGCCTCCGCGCGGTCAGCCTCCTTCCAGAACCCCGCCACCTGGCGGCCCTCGAACCGGCAGCGCAGCGCGGGGCCCGAGAAGCCGCTCCAGCGATTGGCCGCGAGCATCTCGTTCCCGTCGGTCACGGCGGTGAAGTCGCTGCGCCGGCGGCCGTCGAACACCTGGGCGCTGCCATCGCAACGCCCCGTGGCAGCAGCCTGGCGCACCAGGGCGGCCAGGGCGGTCAGCGTATCCACCGTGCCGCGCTGCAACTCCGTCGGCACCGGCTCCCGCTCATCCTGGTTGGCGGGCAGAAGCGCCAGGACCTCGGGCTGCCCACCCGTCCAGCTCATCGAGACGCGGCGCGGCGTGTCGCGCCAGCGCCCTTCCATCGAGAAGCGCTGCGGGGCCAGCGCCAGCGGCGTCGCTGCCGGCTGCACGCGGCCTTCCACTACCGTGGTGGTCTCGCCGCGCACGAAGGTGGAAAGCAGGCCGGCGGTGCGCATGGTCGAGGCGACGCGATAGGCCTCGGGGCCGAGCTCGATCGAGGCATCGAGCGTCATCATCGTGAAGCCCGACCAGTAGGCGGTGTAGCTCGCCTGCACCGGACCTGACATCACGGCGCCGGCGGGACTGGCGAGCGGCGTGTTCGCCCGCCCCTCACCCGCCAGCGGCAAAGCGATCAACGAGAGGGAGACGAGGAGGATGCTGCGCATGCGTTTCGATATGCAATGGCGGCATGCCGGCGCAAGGGCATTCGGGCCGGGACTGCCGGATTGGGGAAGCACCACGCGGATGTGACATCCGCAACACCGCACGCGAAATGCGCGTGATGCGTGTTGTTTCGTGGTTGCGACGCGGTACAGTTGTGGGCAACCATCACAACTCACGACATTGTGTGCAGGGTAACCGTGATGGAGTTCCGTTCGTTGAGACACGTCTCATCAGTCCTGCTCGCCGCCGCCTGGCTGGGCACGCCCGCCCTCGCCCCAGCCCCAGCCAGCGCGGCCGCGATCGCCGAGATCGGCCAGGCCTTCATCGGCCTCCGCCTCGGCGACGGGATCATCGCTGGCAGCTTCGTCACCCCAGGCCCGGGCGAGATCGCCCTCTCGCTCGCCGCCGCACCGCCGACCGTCACCACCGCGACGACGGGTGACGGCGCGGTGAGCCATGCAACGGTGATCGACACACACCCTGGCCGCGCCGGTGCAGGCGTGACGGCAGCGGCGCGCGTCACCGACCAGGGCACAGCCCTGCTCGACCTCGCCGTCACGCTGACCGCGACGCTCAGGAACGACGGCGCCCGCAGCTTCGACGCCCTGCTGGTGATGCTCGCCTTCAGCGCCGTGACGCCGACCGGCGGCCCTGTCCTCGGCGCCGCCCTGTCGGGCCTCGGCGCGCCCTTCACCACCTCGGGCCAAACCATCGCGCTGGCCTTCGACACGACGCGCGAGGCTGCCCGCGCCGCCTCGCGGCTCGGCGGCCCTCAGGCCAGCGATGCCCATGCCTGCACGACCGAGGCGGCAGGCTCGCCAGGCGGGGCGATCGTGGTCGACACACTGCCCTCGGCAGGCCGCGCCTGCGGCGTCGGCAGCGCCAACGTCTCGGAGGACTTCCTGCTGCTCGCCGATTTCGACCCGGGCGAGACGCGTGAGTTCTCCTGGAGCATCGGCATCACGGTGGAAGCCTTCACGATCGACGCGATCACGGCGGTGCCGGAGCCTGCGACGCTCGCCCTGCTCGCCGCCGGGCTGCTCGGCCTCGGCGCTGCCAGGGTCGGCGCTGCCAGGGTCGGCCCGGCCCGGGCCGGGCGGCGCCGCTGCTTGACAGCAGATACCCGCGCCTCCTAAGACCCGCGGCCTTGGATGGGCGCGTAGCTCAGCGGGAGAGCATCGCCTTCACACGGCGGGGGTCGTAGGTTCAATCCCTACCGCGCCCACCATCCAACACCCTCAGTCGAGAGCGGCGAAGAGCGGCGTCGAGAGATAACGCTCGGCGAAGGATGCGCATATCACCACCACGCGCCTGCCCGCCATTGCCGGCTCCCGCGCGATGCGAAGCCCCGCGGCGAGTGCGGCGCCTGAGCTGATGCCGCAGGCGATGCCATCGGTGCGCGCGACGCGCCGCGCGGTGGCGATGGCCTCTGCCTCGGCGACGCGCTCGACCTGGTCGAGCAGCGTCGCGTCGAGGACGGTGGGAACGAAGCCCGCGCCGATGCCCTGGATGCCGTGCGGCGCAGGCCCATCGCCCGACAGCACGGCGCTCTCGTCAGGCTCCACCCCGATGATGCGAAGCCCGGGCCTGCGCGGCTTCAGCGCACGCGCAATGCCGGTCAGCGTGCCGCCCGTGCCGATGCCGCCGACGATGGCATCGACCTCACCGGCCGTGTCGGCCCAGATCTCCTCGGCCGTGGTCGCCTCGTGGATCGCTGGGTTGGCCGGGTTGTCGAACTGCCGCGGCATCACCGCCCCGGGCGTTGCCGCGACGATCGCCTCGGCGCGGGCGATCGCACCTGCCATGCCCTCGCGCGACGGCGTCTCGACCACCTCGGCCCCGAGCAGCCTGAGCATCCGCCGCCGCGCCTCCGACGCCCCCTCCGGCATGGTGACTACCAGGCGATAGCCGCGCGCGGCAGCGACGAAGGCGAGCGCGATGCCGGTGTTGCCCGACGTCGGCTCGACCAGCGTTCCCTGGCCGGGGCGGATGGTTCCCGCCTCCTCCGCCGCCAGCACCATGGCGAGCCCGATCCGGTCCTTCACCGAGCCGAGCGGGTTGAAGAACTCGAGCTTCAGCACGAGGTCGGCCGCCAGCGCTTCGGATGCCGCCAGCCGCGGCGCGCGCACCAGCGGCGTGCGGCCGATCGTATCGAGGATGCTGTCGTGGATGCGGGAAACCTGGGATGGACCGTCCATGCCGGATGGAATACCACGACGGGGAAGCGTAGTTTAGTCCCCTCAACGGGCCTGGAGGCGGTGCGATGCTGGATGCGGGCGGCAGGGAGGCAATCGCGGTGGCCGCGGTGGTGGACGTCGCGCTGCACGGTGCCGCAGGCCCCGTCGGCGGGGCGGCAATCGCGGAACGGCTCGGCCAGAACCCGCGCGGGCTCGAACCGCTGCTGCAGGCGCTCAGCCGTGCCGGCATCCTGGCGTCGAGCAGGGGCAGGCGCGGCGGGTATCGCCTCGCTCGGGCGCGGCGCGACATCTCCGCCGGGGCAATCCTCCGTGCGCTGGCCGAGGGAGATGCCCCGGGCGAGGCGCTCCCCGCCCTCGTCACTGCCGCCGTGGCTCCCGCGTGGCTGGAGGCGCGCGAGGCAGCGCTGGCGCGCCTCGATGCCGTGACGATCGAGGCGCTGGCCCGCAAGGCCACCGCCGCCGGTCTCGCGCCGAAGCCGGATGTCCCCATCACTTATGCAATCTGAGCTTTTCTGAAACCCACGTCTGCACGGCGTTTTTATTTGAACGCGTGCGCCGGCCATGCGTCCATGCTCTCCCGAACCCACGAGGGATCACACGCCATGTCCATCCAGCTCGGCCAGATCGCGCCCGACTTCACCCAGGAGAGCAGCGAGGGGCCGATCAGCTTCCACGCCTGGCTCGGCCAGTCCTGGGGCGTGCTGTTCAGCCACCCGAAGGACTTCACCCCTGTCTGCACCACCGAACTCGCCGAGGCAGCGCGGCTGAAGCCTGAGTTCGACCGCCGGGGCGTGAAGATCATCGGCCTCTCCGTCGATACCGGCGAGCGCCATGCCGGCTGGGCCGCCGACATCGCCGAGACGCAGGGCCAGGCCCTGAACTTCCCCGTCATCGCCGACGCCGACCGCTCGGTCTCGACGCTCTACGGCATGATCCACCCGGAGGCCGACCCGACCGTGACGGTGCGGACGGTGTTCGTGATCGACCCGGCGAAGAAGGTGCGGCTGACCCTCACCTACCCGCCCGCCACGGGGCGGAACTTCACCGAGGTGCTGCGGGTGATCGACAGCCTGCAGCTGACCGATGCGTTCAAGGTCGCCACCCCGGTGAACTGGCAGCCGGGCGAGGAGGTGATCATCGTGCCGTCGCTGTCGGACGAGGAAGCGGCGAAGCGTTTCCCCAACGGCTGGAATGCGCTGAAGCCCTATCTGCGCCTGGTTCCTGACCCGTCCGGGCCGAAGAAGGCGGCTGAGTAGCAGCGCTGGCGGGCGGCTCAGCCGCCCGCCAGCACCGCGATCCCGCCGAGGATCGCAATGAAGATCGCCGCGCGCAGAGCGAGCGCAAGCAGCTCTCGCCCCGCTGTCATCGCGCGACCGCCGCATGCTTCGGCACCGCCATCCCGGCCGCCAGGGTCGCTGCGAGACCCACCACCTCGCCGATCACCACGAGTGCGGGCGAGCCGATCGACGCGCGTCGTGCCGCGAGCGTCGCCGCGCCGAGCGTCGTCGTCAGCGTCTCCTGGTTCGGCAGCGAGGCCCGGGAGATCACCGCCACGGGCGTCGCCGGATCACGCCCGGCCGCGATCAGCCGCACCGCCAGCGCATCGAGCGTGGTGAGCGCCATGAACGCGACCAACGTCGGCGCACCATGGGCGATCGCGGCCCAGTCGAGCCCTTCCGGCAGCCCGCCCTGCTCGTCATGACCCGTCAGGAACGTCACGGCCGACGCCATGCCACGGTGCGTCACCGGAATGCCGGCAAGGGCAGGGCCAGCGGTACCGGCCGACAAGCCGGGGATGATCTCGAACGGGATGCCGGCCTCGGCGAGCGCCAGCGCCTCCTCCCCGCCACGGCCGAACACGAAGGGGTCGCCGCCCTTCAGCCGCACCACGCGCCGCCCCGCCCGCGCATGCGCGACGAGCAGCGCGCTGATCCGTGCCTGCGGCAGCGAGGGCGCGGCCTTGCGCTTGCCGACGGCCATGATCTCCGACCCACGCCGCGCATGGGCCAGCGCCGCGCGGCCGGCCAGCGCGTCATGCAGCACCACGTCGGCCTGGCCGAGCGCGTGCACCGCCTTGAGCGTGAGGAGGGCGGGATCGCCGGGGCCAGCGCCGACGAGCCAGACGGATCCAGGGGCGAAACGCTGCATGAGCCGATCATGACGCCGATCCGTATCGTGTAAAGAAAAAACTTGCGCTGTTGATCTGTGGTTTTTATGAATGCCTCCTAAGCCACGGAGAACCAGCGTGTCGGGCATCGAGGGCGTGAAGGCAGCGAGCAGGGGCCTGCGTGGCGACATCGCCACGGAGCTCGCCGACGCCACGACGCCGCAGGTGACCGAGGCCACCTATGGGCTTTTGAAATTCCACGGCACCTACGAGCAGCATGACCGTGACACCGCCACCGCGCTCAAGCAGGCGGGCCAGGAGAAGGACTGGCAGTTCATGGTCCGCGTCCGCATCCCGGCGGGCAGGCTCACGGCGGCGCAGTACCTCGCGCTCGATGACCTGGCCGACCGGCACGGCAACGGCACGCTCCGCATCACCACGCGCCAGACCATCCAGTTCCACGGCATCGCCAAGCGTGACCTGCGCGAGACCATCGCCGCGGTCGATGCGACCCTGCTGACGACCTTCGCCACCTGCGGCGATGTCGCGCGCAACGTCATGGCGACGGCAGCCCCGGTGAAGGACGGCGTGCATGCGATGCTGGAGGAGAGCGCGCGCATGCTCTCGGCCGCGCTGCTGCCCCGAACGCGCGCCCACCACGCCATCTTCGTTGCGGGCGAGGACGACGGCACCGAGGGCGAGGAGGAGCCGCTGTACGGCGCCACCTACCTGCCGCGGAAGTTCAAGATCGGCCTCGCGCACCCTGCCGACAACAGCATCGACGTCCTTGCCAACGACCTCGGCCTGATCGCCGAGGTCACGGGTGAGGCGATCACGGGCTGGATCGTCTGCGTCGGCGGCGGGCACGGGATGACGCACAACAAGCCGCGCACCTATCCGCGGCTCGCCACCCCGGTCGGACGCGTCGACCACGCCGATCTGCTCGCCGCCGTCGAGGCCGTCATCAGGCTCTCGCGCGACTTCGGCGACCGCAGCGACCGCAAGCGCGCGCGCCTCAAATACGTCATCGACGACATGGGCCTCGATTGGGTGAAGGATCGGCTCGCGGAACGGTTCGGCAGGCGGATGGACGAGCCGCCCGCGCTGCCGACGCTTGCCATCCCCGATCATCTCGGCTGGCACGCGCAGGGCGACGGGCGCTGGTGGCTCGGCCTTCCCGTGCCGTCGGGCCGCATCGCCGATCTGGGACAGGTGAAGCTCCGCGCCGCGCTGCGCCCGGTCATCGCGCGGTTCGGTCTCTCGCCGATCCTGACGCCGCAGCAGGACATCCTGCTCGCCGACGTCGCGGAGGCGGATCGCGGTGCCGTCGAACGCTCGCTCCGCTCCCTCGGCGTGGAATTCGCCGAGGATCGCAGCCCGCTCGCGCGCTGGGCGCTCGCCTGCCCCGCGCTCCCCACCTGCGGCCTGGCACTGGCGGAAGCAGAGCGTGTGCGCGAGCCGATGATCGGCGCGATCGAGGCGGCACTCGCCCGCCACGGGCTTCTGGATGAGCGGATCAGCGTGCGCATCACCGGCTGCCCGAATGGCTGCGCCAGGCCCTATGCCGGCGACATCGGCATCGTCGGCCGCATGCCGGGCCACTACGCTCTGCATGTCGGCGGCGATTTCGAAGGAACGCGGCTGTCCTACATGCTGCATGACAAGGTGAAGGAAGCGGCGGTCGCCGATGCGCTCGCGCCACTCTTCGCCGCCTTCGCGGCGTTGCGGTACAGCAACGAAGGCTTCGGCGATTTCTGCCACCGCCTCGGCCGCGATGCGCTGCTCGCCCTTCCCGGCCCCACGAAGCTGGCGGCCGATTGATGCGCCCCCTCCCTCCTCCTGCACGGCGATGTCGGCGCGGCTGACCGCGCGCCGCATCCATCCCCCACGCAGGAGACACGACATGACCACCATCACACGCCGCGCCGCGCTGGCCTCCGCCGCCTCGGCCCTCGTCTCTGCCGCCACCGCGCGCCGCGCCACCGCGCAGGCCGCGTGGCCGTCGCGACCGCTCAAGCTCATCGTCCCCGTCGCCCCGGGCGGCAGCCAGGACGTGGTGGCCCGCCACTGGGCGCGGGCGGTGTCGGAGCGCATCGGACATGCGATCACCATCGAGAACGTTCCGGGCGGCGGCTCGACGATCGGCTATGCAGCCGCCGCACGCGCGGCCCCTGATGGCCATACGCTGCTTGCGGGCGCAGATTCACTGTCGATCGTCGGCACGCTCGCGCCACGCCTGGCCTTCGACCCGCTCGGCTTCGCCCCCGTGCACCGCACCGTGCGCGTGCCCCAGATCCTCGTCGTCAGGGCCGATCATCCGGCGCGCGACCTCGCAGCCTGGCTCGCGCTCCCCCGGGCGAAGGGCGCCTCTGTCGGCACGCCGGGAACGGGGCAGCTCTCGCACCTGCTGACGGCACAGCTCGCCGCCGAGAGCGGGGCCGAGCTCACGCATGTCTCCTATCGCGGCGGGCCGCTCGCGCTGAACGACCTTCTCGCCGGCCACCTCGACGGCGTGATGATCAACATCGGCGCCGTCACCGAGCATGTGCGCGCGGGAAGGCTGCGTGGCCTTGCCGTCAGCCCAGCCGCACGCAGCACGGCGCTGCCCGACGTGCCGACGCTCACCGAAGCCGGATTCGGCGCGCTCACCGCCGTCGGCTGGCACGGCATCGTCGCCCCCCATGGCACCGATCCGACGATCCTTGCGAAGCTCAACGCCGCAAGCCGCGACGCCGTCCGTGAGCCAGGGCTGGTCGAGCGCCTCGCCGCCCTCGGCGTCGAGCCGACCGACGAGGGGCCGGAGGCCCTGGCCGACGCGATCCGCGAGGATGCCGTGCGCTACGGCGCGATCATCCGTCGCTTCAACATCGTCGCGGAGGGCTGAGCGATGCGCCCTCCCGCTCTTCTGCCGCTTGCCTTCGATCTCACCGCCGCGCGCGTCGGCATCGTCGGGCGCGACCGCCAGGCGCTGAACCGCCTCCGTCTCGTCGAGGCGGCGGGCGTACGCGACATCGCCGTGTGGTCCGACGCGCCCTCACCGGCGCTCGCCGACGCAGCGACACGCTGGCTCCGCCCCAGCCTGCCGAGACCTGACGAGATCGCGGGCGTGAAGCTGCTCTTCGTGTGCGACCTTGCGGAGGAGGAGGCCGCCCCGCTTGCCGCCACCGCGCGGCGCATCGGCGTTCTCGTCAATGTCGAGGACGTGCCGAAATTCTGTGACGTGCATGTTCCCGCCATCGTCCGTCGCGGCGACCTGACGCTGACGGTCTCGACCCGCGGCGCGGCACCTGGCCTCGCCGTGCAGATCCGTCGCGACCTCGAGGCCCGCTACGGCCCGGAATGGGACGGCCGCGTGGCCGAGATCGCGGCACTGCGCGCCGATCTCCGCCGCCAGGGCCTAACGCCGCCACGCGTCGCCGCGGCGATCGCTGCCACCGTCGCCGCGCGCGGCTGGCTCGGCAACGCACCGGCACCGCCGCCGCAGGCACTCGCCGCCGACGGCACGGTCCCCGCCTGGCCGACCATCTGCGCCTGGTAGGGGCTGGACAGCGGCGAGGCCCACGCGCCACCGTGGCGCATGGGCTTCGCGCACACGATCGGCGGCACACGCTTCGTCTTCGATGACCTCCGCACGCTCATGGCGCGCGCAACACCCTTCCGCTCGGGCGATGCGCTTGCCGGCGTGGCGGCAGGATCGGGGGCGGAGCGTGTCGCCGCGCAATGCGCCCTGGCCGATGTCCCCTTGCGCCACTTCCTCAGCGAAGCCGTCATCCCCTACGAGGCGGATGACGTCACCCGCCTGATCATCGACGGCCATGACGCACGCGCTTTCGCCCCCGTCTCACACCTCACCGTCGGCGGCTTCCGCGACTGGCTGCTGGGGAAGGCCGACACCGCCACGCTCACCGCCCTCGCACCAGGCCTGATGCCGGAAATGACCGCGGCGGTGGCCAAGATCATGCGGCTGGCCGATCTCGTCGCGGTCGCGGCACGGTGCAGCGTCGTCACGCGCTTCCGCAACACGCTCGGGCTGCCGGGAACGCTCTCGGTGCGCCTGCAGCCGAATGACCCGACCGATGATCCACGCGGCGTCGCCGCCGCGGTGCTCGATGGGCTGCTGCTGGGCGCCGGCGATGCCGTGATCGGCGTGAACCCGGCCACCGACAGTGTTTCGAATACGATACGGCTTCTCCAGCTGCTCGACGAGGTGCGCGCGCGCTACGACATCCCGACGCAGAGCTGCGTGCTCGCGCATGTGACGACGACGATGGCAGCGATCGCGGCCGGCGCGCCGGTCGATCTCGTGTTCCAGTCGATCGGCGGCACGCAAGGGGTCAACGAGAGCTTCGGCGTCTCGCTCTCCCTGCTCGCCGAGGCGCGGGATGCAGCGCTCGCACTCCGGCGCGGCACGGTGGGCTGCAACGTGATGTATTTCGAAACCGGCCAGGGCAGCGCGCTGTCGGCCGACGCGCATCACGGCGTCGACCAGCAGACGATCGAGGCCCGCGCCTACGCCGTCGCGCGTGCCTACGCCCCGCTGCTCGTCAACTCCGTCGTCGGCTTCATCGGCCCCGAGTATCTCGCCGACGGCAAGCAGATCACCCGCGCAGGCCTCGAGGATCATTTCTGCGGCAAGCTGCTCGGCCTGCCGATGGGGGTCGATGTCTGCTACACGAACCACGCCGAGGCCGACCAGGACGACATGGACGCGCTGCTCACCCTCCTCGGCGTTGCCGGCGTCACCTACGTCATGGGCGTTCCGGGGGCCGATGACGTGATGCTGAACTACCAGTCCACCAGCTTCCACGATGCGCTCGCGGTGCGCGCCGCACTCGGCAAGCGACCCGCCCCGGAATTCGTTGCGTGGCTGGACCGTGTCGGCATCGGCACCGATGGCGTGGCGATCCCCCCTGCCCTCTCGCCGACGCTGATCGGCCTTGGCTGATCCCCCCGCCGCCTGGCGCGACCTCCGCCGCTTCACCGCAGCACGCGTGGCACTCGGTCGCGCCGGGAACGCACTGCCCACGGCAGCGCATCTCGACTTCCAGGCCGCGCATGCGCTCGCCCGCGATGCCGTGCACGCGCGGCTCGATACGGCGGTGCTTGCGGCCGACCTCGGCGCCCTCGGGCTTGCCGTCTCGACCTGCCGGTCGCGTGCGCCGGACCGCGCGGCCTACCTGCTCCGCCCCGATCTCGGCCGGGTCGCTGACCCCGATGACCTCGCCGCCCTGCCGCGCGAGGGCGGCGTCGCGCTCGTGATCGGCGACGGGCTTTCGGCCACCGCGGCCGAGCGGCAAGCAGCACCGCTCGTCGCCGCCGCGCTGCCGATGCTCGCGGCGATCGGCGCGGCCCCGGTGCGTGCGGTGATCGCGACGATGGCGCGCGTCGCACTCGGCGATCACATCGGCGCAGCGCTGGGCGCGGAGGTGGTGATCGTGCTGATCGGCGAGCGGCCCGGGCTGTCAGCACCCGACAGCCTCGGCGCCTACATCACCTTCGCACCGCGGCCGGGGCGAACGGATGCGGAACGCAACTGCATCAGCAACATCCGCCCTGGCGGGCTCGGCTTCCCCGAGGCCGCCGCCACGCTCGCCTGGCTGGTCGGGCAGATGCGGGCGCGCGGCCTCTCGGGCGTGGCGCTGAAGGACGACAGGCCGGCAGGCGTGCCACGGATCGGCTGACAATTTCCCTTTCGCCCGGGCGCGGTTCCGGCAACACTCGCGCGCGAAACCCGGCCCAAGCCGGGGTGCAACATTTGCGAATGGGGAGAGAAACCGATGGTCCGTCGTCGCATCCTGCTTGCCGGCAGTGCCGGCATGCTCGCCGCGCCTGCATTGATTGGAACGGCCGCAGCGCAGGCACAGTGGTCGCCCAACCGGCCGATCACCTTCGTCGTTCCCTGGGGTGCCGGCGGCGGCACCGATGCCACCGCGCGCTTCGTCGCTGCCGCCCTCGAGAAGGAACTCGGCCAGCCTGTCAACGTGGTCAACCGCACCGGCGGGTCGGGCGTCGTCGGCCATTCCGCGATCGCCACCGCGCCGGCCGACGGCTTCACGATCGGCATGATCACGGTCGAGATCGGCATGATGCACTGGCAGGGGCTGACCGAGCTCAAGGGCACGAGCTACACCCCGCTCGCGCTCATGAACTCCGACCCGCCTGGCGTGCAGGTGAAGGGCGACAGCCCCTTCCAGAACGTCAAGGCGCTGGCCGATGCGATCAAGGCGAACCCGGGCCGGATGACGGCGTCGGGCACCGGCCAGGGCGGCATCTGGCACCTCGCCCTCGCGGGCTGGCTGCGGGCGATGGGCCTGCCGGGCGATGCGGTGCGCTGGGTGCCCTCGAACGGTGCGGCGCCCGCGATGCAGGACCTCGCGGCGGGCGGCGTCGACATCGTCACCTGCTCGGTGCCCGAGGCGCGCGCGATGATCGAGGCGAACCGGGCGAAGTCGCTCGCCATCATGGCGCCGGCGCGCAACCCGCAATTCCCGACCGTGCCGACGCTGAACGAAGAGCTCGGCATCAACTACACCGTCGCTGCCTGGCGGGGCATCGCGGGCCCGCGCAACCTGCCCGCGCCGGTCGTCGCGCGCATCGTGCCGCTGCTCGAGAAGATCTGGAACAGCAACGACTTCAAGACCTTCATGAACGCCCGCGGCTTCGGCATGACCTGGGCGGGACCGGCGGATTTCGCCAAGCACATGGCCGATGACGACAAGCAGATGGGCGAGGTGATGAAGGCCGTGGGCCTCGCCAAGGCATGAGGCAAGGCAACGCATCCGCACGGGGACGCCCCCCGTGCGGGTGAACGAGGCGGTGATCGGGGCGCTGCTGATCGGGCTCGCGCTTGCCGTGTTCTCGATCACCGCCTCCTTCCCGCGCATCCCCGGCCAGCCCTATGGGCCTGACCTGTTCCCCCGCGTGATCGCGGGGATGCTTGCACTCTCGGGCGTGCTGATGATCATCCGCGGCGTGGCGATCCGCCCGCGGCACCCGCTCGTCACGGTCGCAGACTGGGCGAGGAGCCCGCGCGCGGCAGGGGCGATCGCGCTGACGCTGGGTGCCATCGTCGCCTACATCCTCGTGTCCGACACGCTGGGCTTCGTGATCACCGCGACACTGATGCTCGCGGGGATGATGCTCTATCTCCGCGTCAGCGTGGTCACGACAGCGATCGCAGCGGTTGCAACCGCGCTGGTCGTCGAATACGCCTTCGGCAGCCTGATGCGCATTCCGCTGCCGCGCGGGCTTCTCGTGGTGTTTGCCTGATGGACGCTGTCTGATGGACGCAGTTGGGCAGGCCTTCGGGCTCATCCTCGATACGAACGTGCTGCTCACCATCCTCGGCAGCGCCGTGTTCGGCATTCTCGTCGGCGCCATTCCGGGCCTGACCGCGACGATGGCGACCGCGCTGCTGGTGCCGGTGACGTTCTTCATGCCCCCTGTGCCCGCGCTGGCCGCGATCGTAACGGCAACAGCGATGGCGATCTTCGCCGGCGACATCCCCTCGACGCTGCTGCGCATGCCGGGAACGCCCGCCTCCGCCGCCTATACGGACGAGGCCTTCGCGATGACGCGGAAGGGCCAGGCGGAACTGGCGCTTGGCGTCAACGTCGTGTTCTCGGCGGTGGGCGGGCTGTTCGGCACCGTCGTGCTGATGTTCGCAGCCCCTGTTCTCGCCGACCTGGCACTCGGCTTCTCGAGCTTCGAGTATTTCTGGCTGGCCTGCCTCGGGCTCACCTGCGGCGTCTTCATCGCCTCGCTCACCCCGCTCACGGCGATGGTCTCGCTCATGCTCGGGCTGATGGTCTCGACCGTGGGCTTTGACACCATCTCCGGCTTCCCGCGCTTCACCTTCGGCGTGACGGACCTGATGTCGGGCGTGAGCTTCATCCCCGCGATGATCGGCCTGTTCGCGGTGAGCGAGGTGCTGCGCGGCATGGCAGACCCTGAGAGCCAGGCGTCCCTGCCGCAGCAGCGCATCGGCAACGTGTTCCGGGGCCTCGGAACGGTCACGCGCCGCTACTGGCCGAACGCGCTCCGCGGCAACGCCATCGGCACCATCGTCGGCGCGCTGCCAGGGGCCGGGGCGGACATCGCGGCGTGGGTCGCCTACGCCATGTCGAAGAAGTTCTCGAAGGAGCCGGAGAAGTTCGGCACCGGGCATGTCGAGGGCATCGTCGATGCAACGAGTGCCAACAACGCAGCCCTCGGCGCGGCGTGGATCCCCGCACTGGTGTTCGGCATCCCGGGCGATTCGATCACCGCGATCGTGATCGGCGTCCTCTACATGAAGGGCATGAACCCGGGGCCGACCGTGTTCATCCAGAACCCGCAGCTGATCTATGCGGTGTTCATGGCCTTCATCGTCGCCAATATCCTCATGGTACCGCTCGGCCTCGCCGCGATCAGGGGCTCGACCTACATCCTGCGCGTGCCGCGTCGCGTGCTGCTCCCGATCATCCTGCTGTTCTGCATGGTGGGCAGCTTCGCCATCACCTCCTCGGTGTACGGCATCGTCATCATGCTTGCGGCCGGCGTGGTCGGCTGGATCATGGAGGAGAACGGCATCCCCGTCGCACCGGCCATCCTCGGCCTCGTGCTCGGCGAGATGCTGGAGCAGACCTTCATGACCAGCATGATCAAGTCGGAGGGCAACCTCGCCGCGTTCTTCGACCGCCCGCTCTCGACCGCGCTTGGCGTGCTGACGATCGCGGTCTGGCTGTTCGCTGGCGTGAGCGCGCTGATGCGGCTGATCCGCTCGCGGCGCGAGGTGACCGCGTAGGCCTCAGTCGCGGCAGCGGACCATGATGTTGCCGGTCCAGAGCATCACCACGTCGCCGTTCTGGTTCAACGTCTCGGTGCGTTGCTTGACGATGCCGCGATCGGGTTTTGACTGTGACCGCCGCGTCTCGAGAACGGTGAGCCGCACCGAAAGCGTATCGCCTGGCCTGACGGGGATGAACCAGCGCAACTCGTCGAGCCCCGGGCTGCCGAGGCCGTGGCGCGAGACGGCGTTGTCGGCGAGCATGCGCATAGAGAGGCTCGCGGTGTGCCAGCCGGACGCGATCAGCCCGCCATAGGGTGTCGCGCGCCCGCCCTCCTCGCTCAGGTGAAACGATTGCGGGTCGTAGTCACGCGCGAATGCGATGATTTCCTCGGCCGTCACGGTGCGCGCGCCGAAGGTCGCGACGTGGCCGACGATGTAGTCCTCGAAGGTGCGCTCGCGCAGGTCCATCGCCTCACTCTGCCGCCACGACGCCGAGGGCGGCAAGCACGCCCGGCAACGCTGCCTCTGCCATCGCGTGCAGTTCCACCGTCGTGCGGTTCTGCACCGGGTGGGCGACGACGACGGACGCCCCCGCAAAGCCGATCGCCCGTGTCTGGCCCGCGAAGGCCTCCACGAAGGCCTCCGTGATGACGTTGACGCCGGGGATGCCACGGCGATCGAGGTCGTTGAGGTCATGCGTCGAGCAGGAGGTGCAGGAGCCGCAATCGGACAGTGCGATCACCACCGCGCTGCAGGTGGTGGCGATCTCCTGAAGCGTCTCGACCGGTGCGGTGCGCGTGTTGGTGGGCTTGCGGAAGCGGCGCGTGGCGATGGCGCGTTCCGTCAGCAGCATGGCGAGGCGGTCGATGAACTCGTCGCCGCGCATCTTGCCGATATCCAGCAGCGCGACGGTGACGCCGGCAAGGGAAGCAGGCGGGGCGACGCGTGGGCGCATCGCCCCGCTCGCCTCGGCCGTCGGGTCACGCAGCGTGATGCCATCGCTCATGCAACGATCTCCCGTGTCACGGGCTGGCTCTCGTGGCGGAACCGCCCGCCTGTCCAGCCGGCGCAGATTGCGGAGTAGAGGCCGGCGGCACCGCCGGCGCGGACGACGAGAAGCCCCTCCGGCCAGAACTTGTCGACCATGTCCTCGGCCCGCGCTGTCGCCATCCCCTCGCCCACCCCGCCGGCACCCGCGACGAGGTCGCGGCCGGGGCGGCGCAGGGCCGCACGCAACGCCCCTTCCACCTCGCCCCGCCCCCAGCCGGCGTTGCGGAAGATGGCATGATGTTCCGGGGCCAGCACGAGAATGGCGTTGAAGAACTCGCAGAGCTTCCAATGCCCGACAGCGAGCAGCGAGAGGGCCAGGGAGCGGGCGAGTTCATCGGCCGTGCGGCTCCTCCAGTCGATCACGCCCTGGATGCCCTCGCCCTGGAACAGCGTCACCGCACTGCGGCCCGGAGCAATGCCGCGGGCCTGCGCGAGGGGCTGCCAGGTCGGATCATCCTCGGCCTCGGCGAAGCAGAAGCCCACCTTGTGGGGGCCGCCGAGCGTCGCCTGGTCGATGCCACCCGGAACCGCGCCGCCGACGTTGCGGATGATGAGGTTGAGCGCGCGGCCGATCGTGGCGTTGGCGCGGTTGCCCTGGCCGAGCGCGTTCGCCCCGCTGTTCATCCCGATGCGGCGCGCGATCGGCCCGTTCACCACGATCACGGGCGCGGAGAAGCAGGTGGAGCAGGTGACGCCATGCAGCGTGAACACCGGCTCGAGCGCCGCCTCGAGCGCGGCGAGCAGGACGGGCATGTATTCGGGCCGGCAACCCGCCATCACCGCGTTGATCGCCACCTTCTCGACCGTGCACGGCACGAGGTTGGGCGGGATGCTGCCGACAATCTCGTTTGGCAACCGTTTCGTTCCGGCGAGCATGCGCAGGATGCGCGCGTCCGTCGGCGGCACGACGGGAAGCCCATCGCTCCACCCCCGGTCGAAGCACGCCTCTGCGTCATCGTCCCAGGCGCCGAGCGGGATGGCGCGCGCGGCGAGGAGGGCTGGGCCGAAGCGGGCGGCGAGCGCCTCGTGCACGAAGGGCTCGCGCGTCTTCGATCCGCAGCCAGGCTGGAACGGCGGCAGGCCTGGGCCGAGGTCAGGCTGGCCGGTCAGCTCTTCCCACGCCGCACGGTCCCAGCCCTCGGCCTTCGCGCCGTCGTCGCGGACGACAGTTGGCACCGTCTCGACATCGGCGAGGAAGGAGGCGCGGAGGGATGTGTCATCCTCCGCCCCGAGGCTGGCGTAGAATCCGGGATCGTCCTGGACCCACGCGATCAGCGCCAGGCCGCGGGCGCGGAGCTCGGCGATGACGGGAGCAACGGCCTGGCAGGTGGCGCAGTCGCGCTTGAGGAAGACAGTGAAGTGGCTCATAGCGATATGCTAGTATATTAGTATGATAAATGTCGATCCGCCCCAAGGCCCCCTCAAGCGGAGCCTCGCGGACGCGATCCGCTCCCTGATCGCCGACGGCACGCTCGGCCTCGGCGCGCGCATCTCGGACAAGGCGCTGGCGGCGGAGCTCGGCGTCAGCCGCACCCCCGTGCGCGAGGCGCTGCTCGCCCTCGTGGGGGAAGGGCTCGTCACCGTCCGCCCGCAATCGGGCAGCTTCGTCTTCCGGCCTGATGCTGACGAGATCGCCGCGCTCTGCGCCTTCCGGTCGCTGCTCGAAACAGGCGCCGTCAGGCTCGCGCCTGGGCCGGATACGCTGGCCGCGACCCTCGCCGGGCTTTGCGACGGGGCTGACGCAGCGCTCACGGTGGGCGATCTCGCGGCCTGCGAGACGGCCGATACCGCATTCCATGGGGCGATCGTCACCGCCTCGGCCAATCCGGACCTCATCGGCGCGCATCGCGGCATTGCCGCGCGGGTGCGCGCGCTGCGCCACACCCTGCCGGCCACGCGCGGGCGCATCGCCGCCGCCAACGCCGCGCACCGGGCGATCGCTTCTGCCCTGGCGTCAGGCGAGCGCGAGCGGGCGGCAGCGCTGCTCGCCGCCCATGTCGAGGGCGTGGCGCGGCTTCTCGGCGCCCCGCCGATCCGCACGCCTTGACCGGACGGCAACCGCATGGTCATTCGCCCGGCTTCTTGATCGTGCGGCCGGGCGTTTCCACATCCGCCGCCAAACGCGGGTTTCGACGGGGAGACTGGGCCGCATGGCGGCGATGATCGAGGTCGAACGGCTGACGAAACGCTTCGGGCCCGTGCTCGCGGTCGACGACGTGTCGATGGCCGTCGCGCGCGGCGAGGTGCTGGGCTTTCTCGGCCCCAACGGGGCCGGCAAGTCCACGACCATGAAGATGATCGCGGGCTTCCTCACGCCCACCGCCGGCACGGCCCGCCTCTGCGGCCATGACGTGCTGGCGGAACCGCTCGCGGTGAAGCGGCGCCTCGGCTACCTGCCGGAAGGGGCACCGACCTACCCCGACATGACCGTGCTCGCCTTCCTGCAATGGGTCGCGTCCATCCGCGGCTTCTCGGGAGCGGAGAAGCGGCGCCGTGTCGAGAAGGCGATGGGTGCGACCAGCCTCGGCGACGTCATCTACTACCCGATCGAGGCGCTCTCGAAGGGGTTCAAGCGCCGCGTCGGGCTTGCCCAGGCGCTCCTGCACGACCCCGAGGTGCTGGTGCTCGACGAGCCGACCGATGGCCTCGACCCGAACCAGAAGCACGAGGTGCGCGCGCTCATCACCGCCATGGCGGCCGAGAAGGCGATTGTGATCTCGACCCACATCCTCGAGGAGGTGGAGGCGATCTGCACCCGCGCGGTGGTGATCGCGCGCGGGCGCCTGGTCGCCGATGCTGCGCCCGCCTCGCTCGCCGCACGCTCGCGCTGGCACAATGCCGTGACCGTGCGCGTGCTGCCCGACCAGCGCGTCGCCGCCATCGCCGCACTCGCCCGCCTCGATGCCGTCGATGGCGTCGAGGCCGATGACCACCCGGTCGACGGACTTCTCGCGATCAGCGCCCTGCCGGTCGCCGGCAGGCCGGTCGAGGGGGCGGTGCGCGATGCGCTGGCCGCCGCCGGCATCGCACCGCGCGACCTGCGCATCGAGAAGGGCAGGCTCGACGAAGTGTTCCGCGCGATTACCAGCGGCAAGGCGGGCACCAGCGGCAAGGCTCCAGCACCGACGAGCGAGGCGGCCTGACCATGCACGTTCTCCTCGCCGTCACGCGGCGCGAGCTCGCCGCCTACTTCGCCACCCCGGTGGCCTATGTGTTCATCGTCATCTTCCTGGTGATGCTGGGCGCGCTGACCTTCTCCGTCGGCAGCTTCTTCGAGCGCGGCCAGGCCGACCTCGCGCCGTTCTTCACCTTCCACCCGTGGCTCTACCTGCTGCTCATCCCCGCCATCACCATGCGCCTCTGGGCGGAGGAACGGCGGACGGGAACGATCGAGCTCCTCCTCACCCTGCCGGTGGCGATGTGGCAGGCCGTGCTCGGCAAGTTCCTCGCGGCGTGGGCGTTCACCGCCATCGCGCTCGCGCTCACCTTCCCCTTCGTCATCGTCGTCAACATCCTCGGCGCGCCCGACAACGGCGTCATCCTCGCGGGCTACGCAGGCTCGCTGCTGATCGCCGGCTGCTATCTCGCGGTGGGGGCGGCCGTGTCTGCGTTGACGCGGAACCAGGTGATCGCCTTCGTGCTGGCCACCGCTGCCTGCTTCGTGTTCACCGTGTTCGGCAGCCCCGTCGTCGCCGGCTTCGTGGCCGATGCGGTACCCGCCGGGGTGCTGGAAGGGGCGCGGCGGATAAGCCTCATCGGGCGGTATGACAGCATCACCCGCGGCGTGATTGCCGTGCGTGACCTCGTGTTCTTCGCGACCTTCATCGGCTTCTGGCTCTACGCCAACGCGGTGATCGTCGAGCTCAAGAAGGTCGGCTGAGATGGCAGCTGCAACCGTGACGGCAGCGAAAGCGCCGCCGCGCCGCCTCTACGGTGCCGTGGGCATCATCGCCGCCCTCGTGCTCGCCATCGGCGTGAACGTGCTGGCCGACCGGTTCCTCGGCCGCTACCGGATCGACCTGACCGAACAGCGCCTCTACACGCTGTCGGACGGCACCCGAAGCGTTCTGGCCGGCATCGATGAGCCGATCACCCTCCGCTTCTACTATTCGCAGCGCCTCGGCCGGGAGATTCCCGTCTATGCGGGGTTCGCGACCCGCGTGCGCGAGTTCCTCAGCGAATACGCCGCGCTCGCCGACGGCAAGCTCAGGCTCGAATTCTACGAGCCGGAGCCGTTCTCGGAGGTGGAGGATCGCGCGCTCGCCTTCGGGCTGCAGGGCGTGCCGGTCGATCAGTCGGGCGAGCAGGTCTATTTCGGCCTCGCCGGGTCAAACACGCTGGATGACGAGAGGATCATCGCCTTCTTCCAGCCCGAGCGGGAACGCTTCCTCGAGGCCGACCTGACCCGCCTCGTCTACGAGCTCTCCAACCCCCGCCGCCCCACCGTCGGCGTCATGACGTCGCTGCCGATCAACGGCGAGATGCGCGGCCCCGGCGGCCGCCCCACCCCGCCCTGGGTGGTGATGGCCCAGATGCGGCAGTTCCTCACAGTGAAGGACGTCGCCCTCGATGCCGCCGAGGTCCCCGCCGACATCGACGTGCTGATGGTCGCCCATCCGCAAGGCATCGGGCCGCAGACGGAATACGCGATCGACCAGTTCGTGATGCGTGGCGGCAAGCTGCTGCTGATGGTCGACCCGCATTCCGAGGCGCAGGCCTTCCGCCCCGACCCGCGCGGCCGGCCGCAGACCGAGACGGCGTCTGACCTCAAGCGCCTGCTCGAGGCCTGGGGCATCGTCTACGACAAGGACAAGGTGGCCGGTGACCTGCGCGGCGCCTTCCGCGTCCGCGCCGGGCCGCAGGACCGTGTGCAGGCGGTCGACTACGTCGCCTGGTTCGCAGCCTCGGGCCCCGGCCAGATCAGCCGCACCGACGTGGTGACGGGTGAGCTGAACCAGGTCGCCTTCGGCTCGGCTGGGTTCATCAGCCGCCGCGAGGGTGCCACCATCGCCTTCGAGCCGCTGGTCACTACCAGCACCGAGGCAGCCGCGATCGATGCGGCGAGCGTGCGCACCGATCCGAACCCGTCGGCCATCCTCGCTGCCTTCCGGCCTGGCGGCACGGCGCTGACGCTCGCTGCCCGCGTGCGCGGCGAGCTCCGCTCCGCCTTCCCCGACGGCCCGCCCGCAGCTGAGGCAGGCCAGGAGGCGCCGGCCCGCACCCAGGCCCACAGGGCGCGGAGCGTGGGCAACGCCAACCTCGTCGTGATCGCCGATGCCGATGTGCTCGAGGACCGGTTCTGGGTGCGCGTGCAGGATTTCTTCGGCCAGCAGGTGGCACAGCCGACGGCAGACAACGGCGCGCTGGTCATCAACACGCTCGACAACCTCGCGGGCTCGGATGCGCTGATCGGGCTGCGCAGCCGCGGCGAGAGCCGCCGGCCGTTCGAGCTGGTCGACGGCATGCGCCGGCAGGCGGAAGCCGCCTACCGCTCGCGCGAGCAGGCGCTGACCAAGCGGCTCGAGGAGACCGAGCGGAAGCTCCGCGAGCTTCGCCAGGGCGGGGCGACGGCAGCGGAGCGCGGCCGGGCCGAAGCGGTGCTGACGGCGGAACAGCGCGCGGCGATCGACCAGGCGCGGGCCGACATCGTCACGACGCGGCAGGAGCTTCGCGCCGTGCAGCGTGAGCTTCGCCGCGACATCGAGGGGCTGGAGAGGACGGTGAAGATCGCCACCATCGTCGCCGTTCCCGTCGTCGTGTCGCTCGTCGCGATCCTGCTCGGCCTCTGGCGCGTACGCCGGCGTGCAAGGCGGGCGGAGGAGCCGCTCGCGGCGGCCGCATGAGGGTGCGATCTGCGATGCGGAATGCAATGCGTAACGGAGGCGGGCGATGACACGGCGCGGCGTCCTCATGCTCGGGGCTGGGGCTGCGATCGTCGCGGCTGGGGCGGTCGCCGTCGTCATGACCGGCGAGACGACGCGCACCGAAGCCGCGCTGATCGGCCAGCCGGTGTTCCCCGGCGTCGCCGCCCGCCTCGCCGAGGCGCGGACGGTCGAGATCCGGAAAGCAGACGCGACCCTGTCGCTCACCCGCGCCGAGGACGGCACCTGGGGGCTGGCCGATCGCGGCGGCTTCCCCGTCCGCGCCGACCGCGTGCGCGAGCTCTTCGCTGGGCTTGGCGAGCTTCGGCTGATCGAGGAGCGCACGGGCAACCCTGAGCTCTTCTCCCGCCTCGGCCTCGAGGACGTGACGGTCGCCGGCGGCACCAGCCAGCTCCTCACCGTGAAGGACGGCCAGGGCCGGGTGATTGCCGAGGCGATCCTCGGGCGTCGGCGCATCCGCACCGCCGGCAACCTGCCGGAGGCGATCTATATCCGCCGGCCGGGCGAGAACCGGACATTCCTCGCCGAAGGCCAGCTGCGCACCGACACCGACCCGATGCTCTGGGTCGAGCGCGAGGTGCTGGACATCAAGCGCCAGCGCATCGCCTCCGCCACCGCCCACCGCGCCGGCGAGGACGCCGTGACGGTCGTGCGCGACACCCCAGCCGCCGAGCAGGCCACGATGGCCGACATGCCCGAGGGGTTCAGGCCTGACCAGGGCAAGATCGACGATCTTCCCCGCGCGCTGGAGTGGATGACGTTCAACGACGTCCGCCCCGCCGCCGCCGTCGCTGCCGGCACCCCGACCGGAGAGGCGCGGTTCGCGAGCTTCGACGGCCTTACCCTGACGCTGCGCATCGTCACGGCGGACGACAAGCGCTGGGCGCTCGTCTCGGCCGGCTGGGAGGACAAGGGCCCGCGGTCGGAGGGTGCACCGCCCGAGGTCAGGACGCCCGAGGAGGCCCGCGCGGAAGCCGAAGCGCTCACCCGCCGCCACGCCCCCTGGGCCTACCAGCTCGTCGACTGGAAGACCGACATCCTGCTGCTCCGCCGCGAGGACATGCAGGCGCCGCCGCCGCGCGACCCGTCCTAGCCTGTGTCCTCCGGCAGGGAGTATCCGGTCCACCCGCGCGTCGGCGTCGGCGTCATCCTGTTCCGGGGCTCCTCCGTCCTGCTGATCCGCCGCGGCACGCCGCCGCGCGTCGGCGAATGGTCTCTCCCCGGCGGCGGGCAGGAGCTTGGCGAGACGGTCGAGGAGACCGCCAGGCGCGAGATCGCCGAGGAGACGGGGCTCGGCATCGCCGGCCCCCTCACCCTCGTCGACGTGGTCGATGCCATCACCCGCGACGAGGCAGGGCGGGTGCGGTTCCACTACACGCTGGTCGATTTCGCAGGCTTGGCGGGTCCGGGCGAGCCCGTCGCGGGGGGGGACTGCGCCGGCGTTGCGTGGACGCCGCTCACCGCGCTGCCCGGGCTCGGCCTCTGGGAGAGGACGGAGGCCGTGATCATGAAGGCCTCCGCCATGCTGCGGCACGGCGAGAGCTAGAGCACGTTCCGATCGTGTGGGTTCACATGATCGGACGGGCCTCCCTTGGACGGGGCCATGGGAACCAGCGCCTCTCCGCGTCGCAGCATGGGTCCTGGACATCAGAACCGGTAGCCCAGCCCCAGGAGCACGTCGACGCTGGCATAGCCGGCTTCGAGGGTTCTGCCGGCCTGCCCGGCGAGCTTGGGCGTTCCGGCGCTGAAGTAGCGGACTTCGCTGCTGACAACCCATTTCCTGGTCAGCTCCCAGTTCAACCCACTCCGAACCTGGAACGCAAAGCGACCGCTGTCGCTGAATTCACTCGGACCGGTCCCACCCTTGAGGTCGAAATCGATCTCCTCGATGACGCCGAGCCCCACCCCGGCGAACGGACGCAGGCGCCGCCCCAGGCCGACATTCCACCCATCGAGCTGGTACGTGACATTCGCCATGACGGCGAGCGAGGCGTAGTCGCCTCCCGTGCCAAGTGCTGGATTGCCGAAGCTGGAGACACCGCCGGAGCGATAGGCCAGCTCGATTTCAGCGCTGATGTTCCGCGTCACCTCGTAGCCGAGCGCCCCGCCCAAGGCGAAGCCGGGATCGAAGCTGACGCTGCCCGACCCGGCGCCCGACAGGGTCGCGGTGTCATCGCGCAGGAACGACCCGCCGCCGAACAGCCTGATGTAGACCCCATCCGTCCAGCTTTGCGCCGCGCTCGGGGCGGCCGCCATCGTCAGAATCAGTGCGGACAGTGCGGCAAGGGTGATGGCATTTCGCATATTCGTGAACTCCTCGCGTCCCAGAAGCGCCGCGTCGTGGCGCAGGCCGGATCAGGGGAGCGGCGCCGGAGGACGGCAACGGCGAATGCACGAGCGGACGGCTTGCCTGCACGAACGGTCGATGCGGTCAGGCAGCGGAGGACGCTGTCTCGAAAGCGACCTTGAACGCGGCCCGGTTGGCGCGGCTGACCGGCAGGCTGAGGCCGGTATCGAGAACGCAGAACGTCTTGCCGTCCTTCTGCGCGAGCTCTACGACATGCGCGAGCGCGACCCAGTGCGAGCGATGGATCTGGAAACCGCGGTGGGGTGCGAGCGCCTCCACCGCGCGCCCGAAAGCCATGAAGATCAGGGCGTCACCCTGAACCGTGTAGACGCGCAGGTAGTGCAGCTCCGCCGTCAGGGCAACGATGTCCCGCCCCAGCCGGGGGGGAACCCGTTCCCACAGTTCCTGAAGGATGTCGGGATCGCGTTGGGCCGCTGGTGGGGTCGCATCCTCTTGCCGCCGTTCCGTCACCTGGTGGTCCGTGGCCGCCACCGGCGGCGTGGCCTCCTGGCGGAGGTGAACCAGCCTCGGTGCATTCAAGAGACCCCAGATGAGCCAGAGCGGCGGCGCCAACGCGGCGAATTCCTGCGCCAGGGCGCGCACGAGGCTGGGATCATCGACCAGCGTCGCGCTCAGGAACGCAAACAGCCTGTCGAGACCAAGCGCGACGGGGGTGAACAGCACGGCGCCGAGAAGACCTGCCAGCGCGACTTGCACGAACGGCGGGGCGCGACCCAGCCATCGGCTGCTTGTGATGGCAAGCTGGGCGACCGACAGCAGCACCAGCGCCCCGGCATTGTGGGCGGCCCAGAAGGCAAGGCGCGGCAGGAAGCCGAGGCCCTGCGACGATGCCGGCTCAAGGGCGGTGAATGCGAGTGTCAGCGTGAGGCCGGCAACGGCGAGGAAACCGATCCAGGAGCTGCGAGGATCAAGAAACGACATGCGACAGTGGTCCCATCATCTGGACCGGCTCGGAACACCAAGCATGTCCTTGTCCCCGAGGCCTCGGGGAGGTCCTGGTATCGCAGCCCACGCAAGGGACACAATGAACGATCCCGCAGGCCATCCCGCTCTGGGATCGGACACGCGTTGTGATTGAAAAATCAGCCTCCTTGCTCTCGGTCAAGTAGCAAGCTCCAGCTTGCACGGCGCTTGCATCCCCTGCCGCAGACTTACGGGGTCCCGCTGCGAAGAGAGAGCATCGCCCACCCATGGCCAGCGTTCAGTTCCTTGCCCGTGCCGCGATGACCGACGCCTCGCGCGACGAGGCGGCCGAGCGCGAGGCAGCGCGCGCGGCGCTGTTCTCCGCCGAATTGCTGCGGCGGGTGGATGCGATGGCGCGCGCGATCGAGGTCGATGCCCTGGAGGCCGTGGTGTCGGAGGCGAATGCGATCGCCACGGGTGCGATGGTGCTCGGCCTCGGGGCGCTGGCGGAGGATGCCGGGCGGATCGAGCGCGCCGCGCGGCAGGACAATCGTGGCCTTCTCTCGCTTGCCTTCGTCGCGCTGCAGAGCGGCCTGCACGACACGCTGGCGATGCTGCGCCGCCGCGGCTGAACGACGCTTTTATCGCAAATACAGAAGCTTACTGGGCGATGCTTCCGGGCGTTCCCTCGCCCTTCTCCCAGCCCATGCGCTTGCGATAGAGCGTCGAGGGAGAGACGCCGAGGGCAGCAGCCGCCTGCGCGATGTTGCCGCCGCAGGCGACGATCGCTGCCTCGATCGCCTCGCGCTCGATCTCGGCCAGCGTCCTGATGCCTGCCCGTAGCCGGGGGGCGGCGGGCGGCTCCGGCTGGCTCGGCGGTCGGACGGCGCCTGCCCGGCTCGCGCGAAGCTGGGCGGGCAGCATCGCTGCCTCCAGCGTCTCGGCATCGTTCAGCACCACGGCCGTGCGGATCGCGTTCTCGAGCTCGCGCACGTTCCCCGGCCACGGATGCGCCAGGAGCACCGCCCGCGCCTCCGCCCCGATCGCCGTGAAGCGCTTGCCCTCCTCGGCGGCGAAGCGCGCGAGGAAGCGGTCGGCGAGCATCAGGATGTCCTCGCCACGCTCGCGCAGGGGGGGCAGCTCGATCGGCACGACATGCAGGCGGTAGTAGAGGTCCTCGCGGAACCGCCCTGCCTTCACCTCGCCCATCGGGTCGCGGTTCGTGGCGCAGACGAAGCGCACGTCCACCTGCTCGAGCTTGGTGGCGCCCACGCGCTGGAACGTGCCGGTCTGGATGAAGCGCAGCAGCTTGCCCTGCAGGCCGAGGTCCATCTCGCAGATCTCGTCGAGGAAGAGCGTGCCGCCGGCGGCCTGGGCGGCGGCGCCAGCACGGTCAGCCACGGCACCGGTGAAGGCGCCGCGGACATGGCCGAACACCTCGCTCTCGATCAGCTCGCGCGGGATGGCCGCGCAGTTGATCGCCACGAACGGCCCATCCCGCCGCGGCGACATGCGGTGCACCGCCTCCGCCGCGAGTTCCTTGCCCGTGCCGCTCTCGCCGCTGATGAACACCGTGGCCCTGCTGGCCGCCGCGTTGTCGATGATGCGGTAGACGGCCTGCATCGCAGGGGCGGCACCGATGAAGCCGCCATAGGCGCTGCGCTCCGCCGCATCGCGGAGCGAGGCCACCTCGCGCGCCAGCCGCGCCCGCTCGAGCACGTTGCCGAGCGTGACGAGAAGCCGCTCCTGCTGGAACGGCTTGACCAGGAAATCGGCCGCCCCTGCCTGCATGGCAGCGACCGCGGTGGCAACGGAGCCATTGGCGGTGATCACGATCACCGGCGGCGCACGCTCACCCGTCCTGATCTCGCTCGACCTGATCTCGCCCGACCTGATCTCGCCCGACCTGATCTCGCCCGACCTGATCTCGCCCGACCTGATCTCGCGCAGGAGGTCAAGCCCGTCGGCGTCGGGCAGGCGAAGGTCGAGCAGCACCGCGTCCGCCCCGCCCTCGGCCAGCGCCGCACGCGCCTCGGCCGCCGTCGCCGCATGGGCGAGCGACCAGGGCGCATCACGGAGGTAGGAGCGGTAGAGCTCCGCCAGCGCGCGCGTATCCTCGACGAGAAGAACCCTCTCCCCCGTCACGTCGCCGGCTCATTCATCGTGAGCGTGGCCTCAACCAGAGCAGCGCGAGGCCCAGCCCGCCCAGGATGGGCCACGCAGGCTGTTCGAGCAGCGGCTGGAGAACGTCGTCCCATAGCCACGGGGCGACGTGCCGCTGCACCCCTGCCTGGGTCATGTTCAGGAGAGCCGGGTCGAGTTCGAACGCCACCTGGCCGAGCGGGATGAAGCTGTGCGTGCCGGCGGCGAGCGCCATTGCCTCGCGCGCTGCCGGCCACAGCGCGAGCGCCAGGAAGCAAAGCCCGAGCACGCCAAGAAAAAGCCGAAAAAACAACCGCATGGAACGTACTTCTGACCTTCCGCGCCAGGTTCAGGCGAACAGCCGCTCGCGCGTCAACCCGGTGTAGAGGCCCGCCACCTGCTCGCCATAGCCGTTCCAGATCAGCGTCGGCCGCCGCTCGCCGGTGCCCAGCATCCGCTCCGTCGCCTGGCTCCAGCGCGGGTGTGACACCTCGGGGTTCACGTTCGCCCAGAACCCGTACTCGGAGGGCTGCAGCTTCTCCCAGTAGCCGACGGGCCGCTCCGCCAGGAAGCTGATGCGGGTGATGGATTTCGGCTGCTTGAAGCCGTATTTCCAGGGGGTTATCGGCCGGATCGGCGCACCCATCTGCGGCGGCAGCGGCTTGCCGTAGACGCCGGTCGCTATGAAGGCGAGCTCGTTGGTGCATTCGTCGAGCGTGAACGCATCGCGGTACGGCCAGGGATACCAGGTCTGGCGGAAGCCAGGGGCGATGGCCGGGTTCTGGAACGTCTCGAACTGGACGTATTTCGCTCCCGCCTGCGGCTCGGCCCAGGCGATCAGCGCGGCGAGGGGGAACCCGGTCCAGGGCACCGCCATCGCCCAGGCCTCGACGCAGCGGAAGCGGTAGACGCGCTCCTCGAGCGGGAAGGTCTTGAGCAGCGTGTCGATGTCGGCGGTCTTGGTCTTGGCGACGAGGCCGTCGACCGTCAGCGTCCAGGGCCGCGTCTCGAGGCGCTGGGCGGCCTGCCAGATGCCCTTGTGGCTGCCGAACTCATAGAAGTTGTTGTAGGTGATCGCCTCCCGCGCCTCGGTGATCGGGCGGTCGAGGGTGAAGCGCTCGGTCCGTGCTGCGGGGTAGAGGCCCTTCGAGGGGTCATTGCCCACCTGGGCGTCCCACCAGCCGATCGGGTCACGCCCCTGCGCGAGTGCAGCGTAGCCGCCGGCACCGGCCAGCGCCGCCACCGCGGCGCCGCCGCCGAACAGCGCGCGGCGCGAGAGACCACCCCGTTTCGCCGCGGAATGGGCGAGCACGGCCTCCTCCGGTGTCACGGCGCTCTCGGGCATCTGCCAGGGCTTGCGGCGGTGGATCGGCATGGCGGGGACTCCTTCGGCGTTCCTGATAGTGTGACTTCGATATGGGGCAGTGGAAGGTGTCGTCACGCCATCGTGGCCTCAGCGCTTCGGCCGCGGCTCATCGTCCGGCGGCGGCGGTGCTGCGCCCGGCGTCGTCTCGGGCGCGACCGGCAGGAGCTGGAACCCCTGCACGCGCAGGCAGAAGGCGGTGAGCTCCTGCGTGCGCTGGCTGATCGCCATGCTGCTCCAGCCGGGGCTCCACCCCATGCCATAGCCCCAGCCTGGCGCACGCCCCCGCCCCCAGACCATGCCGTAGGAGGGCCAGGTGCCCATGAACGCCGTGCGCTGCGCCTCGCGCGCCGCCTCGGCCCTGCAGGCGTTGATCAGTTCCTCCGACGGCCGCTCGCCCGTCTCGGGCCGCTGCCAGGCATAGGGCGTGGTGGCGCAGGCACCCAGGGCGAGCAGGAGGAGGAGGGATGGCACGCGCATGCAGGCCATGTGAGCAGCCCCGCATGGCGCCGCAATGGCAGATCACGCTGCCGCCAGCGCCTCGCCCACCGCCGTCGCAACCGCCGCGGTGCCGGCCGCCCCGCCATGCTCAGCCGTCACCAGCTGGCCGGGTGCGAAGGCGGCATCGACCGCCGCGCGCAACAGCCCGCCCGCCCGCGCCGCCCGCGCGCTGCCATGCCGCTCGCCGAGCCATTCGAGCATCATCGCGCCCGAGAGGATCATCGCCGTGGGGTTGGCCAGGCCGCGGCCGGCAATGTCCGGTGCGCTGCCGTGGCAGGGCTGGAACACCGCGTGCTCGTCGCCGATGTCGGCCGAGGGGGCGTAGCCGAGCCCACCCATCAGCCCGGCGCCGAGATCGGAGAGGATGTCGCCGAACATGTTCTCGGTCGGCAGCACGTCGAGCTCCCACGGCCGGCGGACGAAATCGAGCGCCATCGCGTCGACATAGGCGTGGGCTGCGCGCACGTCGGGGTGGGCGGCCGCGCGCTCGTCGAACACGCGGCGGAAGAAGGCGAAGGAGGTGAAGACATTCGCCTTGTCGACGCAGGTGACGAGGTTCCTGCCCCCCTTGTCGCGGCGGGAACGCGCCAGCGCGAAGGCGAAGTCGAACAGCCGCTCCGACACCGCGCGGGTGATCACCATCGTGTCGGACGCCCGCGCATCGTTCTCCACGGTGCCCCGGCCGCGGCTGGCGAACAGCCCCTCGGTCGATTCGCGGAGGACGACGAAATCCATCTCCCGCGCACGCGGGTCAGCCAGCGGGATGCGCACGCCCGGGATCGGCTTCACCGGCCTGACGCCGGCATAGAGGCCGAGGTCAAAGCGAAGGTCGAGCTGGGGCGCGATCTCGGTGCCGTCCGGGTAGCGGATCGCCGGGTCGCCCATGGCGGCGAGCAGGATGGCATCGGCGGCCCTCGCCGCCGCCATGGTCGCGGCGGGCAGGGCGGCACCGGTGTCGCGCCAGCAGACCGCGCCCGCCGGCAGGGTCTCGTGGCTGAGCGTGAGCCCGCCCGCCCGGGCGCAGGCGGCGTCCAGCAGCGCCAGCGTCGGCGCCATCACCTCGTGTCCGATGCCGTCGCCAGGCAGCACCGCGATGCGGAACGTTTCGATGGTCATGCACTCCCCGTGGGCTAAGCTCGCGGCATAGTTAAACCACGAACCGGGAGCACGCCATGTGGGAGGTCTTCGCGCTGGCCTATGCCGAGAACACCGCGCGGCGACGGCGCAACCATTTCTTCCCGCCCGATCCCGCGCATGACACGCCGCACCCGCTCACCTTCTTCGTCTGGGCGGCGCGGCACGCGGGCACCGGCAAGGCCGTTGTGTTCGACACGGGCTTCCCGGCCGATCGCGCCCCGGCGCATGGCCACACCTGGCTGCGTTCGCCCGCCGAGGCGCTCGCCCTCGTCGGCATCGATGCAGCGTCGGTCGAGGATGTCGTCATCACGCACCTGCACTACGACCACGCCGGCGGCCATGCCGCCTTCCCCGCCGCGCGCTTCCATATCCAGGACGCCGAGATGGCCTATGCGACAGGCCGTTGCATGTGCCACCCGCATCTCCGCCGCCCCTTCCTGGCGGAGGATGTCTCTGCCCTCGTCCACCGCGTGTTCGAGGACCGGGTGGTGTTCCACGATGGCGACGACGAGCCCTGGCCCGGCATCCGCCTGCTGCGCATCGGCGGGCATTCGGCCGGGCTGATGGCAGCGCGGATCGAGACCGCCTCCGGCCCCATCGTGCTCGCCTCCGATGCCGCGCATTTCGACGAGACGCTGACCGGAAACCCCTACCCGATCGTGCATGACATGCGCGCCGTGCTCGAAGGCCACCGGCGGCTCATCGGCGAGGCCGGGGGCGATCGGCGCCGGGTCGTGCCGGGCCATGACCCGGCGGTGCTCGTCCGCTTTCCCTCGGCCGGCCCGGGGCTCGACGGCATCGGCGTGCGTCTCGCGCCGTGACGCGCATTCCCCGTCGGCACGCCCTGGTGAGCACCCACTGACAACCACGCGGGGCTGACCGCCACCGTTGCGCATACGCGGGGCTGTCTCGCTTTACCCTTCCGCAATCGCGACGTGGCTCAGTGGCGCATCTGAACGCCACGGAGCGCGACATGCCCCGCCCTGCAGAGGCAGGCGTCACCCATTCCCAGCCCGCAGAGCATGTCCTCGATCCGGCCATGCTGGCGGAGCTTGGCGAAGAGCTGGGCGAAGCCGGACTCGCACGCCTGTTTGCCATCTTCGAGCACGATTTCGCCCTCCGCCTCGCCGCGCTGCGGGACGCGACGCATGCGGGTGACGGCGAGGCGAGCATGCGCCTCTGCCACGCCATGTCGGGTGCTGCTGCCTCGGTCGGGGCCGCTGCGCTGGCCGCGCGGGTGCGCGAGGGGCTCGCCGGCCCGATCGGCGAAGCCGATCTCGCCGCGATTGCCGTCGAGGCAGCCCGCGTCGTTGCCGCGGTCGGCACCTGGCGGCGTACGCGCTTCGGCGCCGTGGCGTGACGCAGCCCTGGAAGGAGGGCACGGCGACACCATTGGCGGGGCACCGCGTGGTGATCGTCGAGGACGATCGCACCATGGCGATGGTGGCGGAGAGCATCTGCCGCAAGCTCGGCGCACGCACCACCGTCGTCTGCGCCGACGGGGCTGCGGCGGCGGAAGCGCTGGCCGCGCCAGGCGAGGCGACGGACATCGTCCTGCTCGACATGATGCTCGGCGCGGGTGACGGCATTGCCGCGCTGCGGGGCCTCGATGCCACGCGCCTGACGGCGGAGATCATTCCAGTCAGCGCGTCGGACCCGCGCGTGCTTGATGCCGCCGTCAGGCTGCTCGCCGGCCGCGGCTTCAGGGTCCACTCCCCCATCGCCAAGCCGTTGACGGCAGACAAGCTTGCCCGCGCGCTCGATGCCGCCCCGCACCACTGCACCCTTGGCCACGCCGCCGAGGGGCAGCCAAGCGCGGAGCGCCTTGCCGCCGCGATCGCGGCTGACGAGATCGTTCCCTGGTTTCAGCCGCAACGCTGCGCGCGAACCGGCAGGATCATTTCCGTCGAGGTGCTCGCGCGCTGGGCCGATGCCGATCGCGGGCTGCTCACGCCCGCGTGGTTCATTCCCGGCCTGGAACAGTCAGGCCTGATCGCGCCGATGACCGAGCGCCTGCTCGACCAGGCAGCTTCGGCGCTCGCCCGGCTTGGCGCCGCGGCGCTGCCGCTCGGCCTCTCGATCAACATTTCCGCCCCCACGCTCGCCGACCCCGACCTGCCCGAGAGGCTCGAGGCAATCATCACCGCGCATGGGCTGGCCCCGCGGCAGGTGACCTTCGAGATCACCGAGAGCGCGGTGCTCGCCAACCCGCTGCTCCTGCTCGAGGGAACGGCACGGCTCAGGCTGCACGGGTTCGGGCTGGCGATCGACGATTTCGGCACGGGTTGGTCGTCGCTGGATCAGCTGCGCACGCTTCCCTTCACCGAACTCAAGATCGACCGCTCCTTCGTCTCCGGTGCGCCTGCCGATCCAGCACGCCGCGTGATCCTCGCCAGCACGGTGACGATGGCGCACGGGCTTGGCCTCACCGTCGTCGCCGAGGGCGTGGAAACGGAAGCCGAGCGTACGCTGCTTGCCGCACTCGGTGTCGACCTGATCCAGGGCTGGCTCTCCGGCCGGCCCACCGACGCCGATGCGCTCGCCGCCCTGCTCGATGCGGAGCGGGCGTCCCAGCGCCACTCGGCCCCACACACGCGACCAGATGGCCCATCAGAAAGGACCTGACCCGATGATGCTCACCCGACGCGCCGCGATTGCCGCCGCAGCCGCCATCGTTGCTACGCCGCACGCGTCGGCCGAGGCCTCGCTGCCACAGCCGACGGGACCCGTTGTGCTCACGCTCGGCGGTAACGTCAGGGCCACCAACGCCGCAGGTGCGGCCCGCTTCGACCGCGCGATGCTCGATGCGCTGCCGCAGACGGGCTTCGTGACCGGCTCACCCTGGACGGACAAGCCCGTCCGTTTCGACGGCATCTCGGGGGCAGCGCTCGTCGATGCCGTAGGCGCCCATGGCCGCGAGGCGACGGCAACGGCGCTGAACGACTACAAGGTCACCATCCCCTTCACCGATTTCGCCGCAGGCGGCCTGCTCGTCGCCTCGCGCATCGATGGCGAGGTGCTGCCCATCCGCGCACGCGGGCCGCTCTGGATCGTGTACCCGTTCGACATCAACCAGCGCTTCCGGGCCGAGCTGTTCTATGCACGCTCGATCTGGCAGCTCAGGAGCATCGTCTTCTCCGGCTGAGGAAGCAGGGACCGACGACGGCGGCTGCAGCGCATGCCAAGCGCAAGGCGGTTCAGGACGGCCAGCTTCGCCGCTGCCCTGCTCCTGCTCGGTGTCGCGCTGTCTGCCGTTGCTGCCGTCATGGACTGGCAGGAGCGGCACGAGGCCGCCTTCTCGCACCCCTACGACAACGCCCAGTGGCTGGTCTTCCAAGGCGCCTACGAAACGTTCCGCCTGCATGACGCGCTCGATGCGCACGAGGCCGCCGCGAACGCGGATGACATCATCCTTCGCCACGAGATCTTCCAGAGCCGTGTCATTGCGCTTCAGAATTCGGCCGTCGGCAAGCTGCTCGCCTCCGACGCCGAGGCAGCGGCGCTGCTGTCCGGGATCGCCGCGCGGGCAGCGCTGATCGACGGCCGTGTGCAGCCAGGCGACCTCGCAGATCCAGCATTGCGCGAGGCGCTCGCCGCCGAGCTTGCCGGCGTCATCGCGCTGTTCAACCGCACGGCGATGCGTGCGATCCACATCGCGGCGTACATGCGGACACGCGATCTCGTCGCGCTGCGCACGAGCCAGACGATGGTCTCCGACATCTTCCTCGTCGCCGCTGCCTCGGCACTCGGCCTGTTCGCCATCGTCACGGTGCAGCTGCGCCGCATCGACGAGGAGCGCGCGCGGGCGGAAGCGGCGTCGAAGACGAAGAGCGCGTTCCTCGCGACGATGAGCCATGAGCTCCGCACGCCGCTCAACGGCGTGATCGGCACGCTCGACCTCCTCGCTGACGACGCGATGCCGCAGGCAAGCCGCGCCCGCGTCGCCATCGCGCGGCGATCCGCCGACCTGCTGCTCGCAATCATCGGCGACGTGCTGGACATGGCCAAGCTCGAGGAAGGCCGCGTGACGATCGACCGCGTCGTGTTCCCGCTCGCGCGCGTGGTCGAGGAGGTGCGCGAGACCTTCGCCGCCATCGCCGCGATCAGGGGCGTCGGGCTCTCGGTGAATCTGGCGCCCGAGGCCGATGCCTGGTTCAAGGGCGACCCGGTACGACTCAGGCAGATCCTGTCGAACCTCGTCTCCAATGCCCTGAAGTTCACCGAGGCGGGCAGCGTCACTGTCACCGCCCAGGTGACCGATGCCGGCGATGCGGCGCGCCTGACGCTGTCGGTGGCCGACACCGGCATCGGCATTCCCGCCGCGGCCCTCGCGCGCCTCGGCAGGCGCTTCGAGCAGGCCGATGCCACGATCGCGCGCCGCTATGGCGGCACGGGGCTCGGGCTTGCGATCGTTCGTGCGCTGGCCGAGGCGATGGGCGGTGGGCTTGCGATCGCGTCGACCGAGGGGAAGGGCAGCGAGATCACCGTGACCTGCCTGCTCGTGCGCGCCGAGGCGCCGGCGCAACGCGAACCGCCGCTTCCGGCTGTGCCTGCCGGCATTCTCGTGTTGCTGGCGGAGGACAACGCGGTGAACCAGATCACCGCCACCGCGATGATCGAGCGGTTCGGTGCACGCGTCGACGTGGCCGTCAACGGCGCCGAGGCGGTGCGCCGCGCCGCGACCCAATGCTACGACATGATCCTGATGGACATGCAGATGCCCGAGCTCGACGGCATCGAGGCGACGCGCGCCATCCGCGCAGGACACTCCGCCTCGGCGCGATCGCCGATCGTTGCGCTGACCGCGAGCGCGTTCACCGAGGATGTCGAGCGTTGCCGCGCGGCGGGGATGGACGGCTACCTCACCAAGCCGCTGCGCAAGCGCGCGCTCGCAGAAGTGCTGGCGACGGTCGCACCGCCCCGCGCCGGGCGCGACGCGGCCTGATTGCGGAAGCCGTCGGCGCCGGCCGCATCGCAACGATGCGGCCGGCGCCAGTCGTTGCTCAGTCAGGCGTCATCCGGCCGTCGTCATCCAGTGCGTCAGCCACGGTCAGCAAAGCGGAATTCCGGCAGCGCCTGCAGGCCTTCCTTCGTGGCACCCGCCATCACGAACCGCTCGCGCGAGGCATCCCAGCGCAGGTCGTTCAGCGGCACGGACACGAGCTTCGCGCCGATGCCGAGGAACCCACCGACCGAGACGACGGCGGTCAGCGGCATGGGCGTCTCGCCGATCAGCATGTCGTCGATCGTGCCGATGCTCTCGTTCCGCTCGTTGTAGACGGTGGCACCGATCACGGTGCTCGCGCGCCGCACGCCGACAGGCTGCACCGTCGTTCCGCCCGGCATGTTCGTGCCGGAAAGGTTGGTGCCCACCGTGCCGTCGATCGCGCGCGTCGCCGCCGTGCCGGGCGGGTTCTGCTGCGCGGGCGTCATCGGGCTGGTCGATGACTGGCCGCTGGCGAGCATTGGTGCGGCAAACAGGCCTGCCGCTGCAATCATCGACATCAAAGGAAGGCGCTTGGTCATTGGAATTCTCCATTCATCTCGTACGGCCGCCAACAGAGCGCCGCTTGCATGATGAACGCCAGGAACCCGGCAAGGTTGCGTCTCGGCACGAAGGCCCCGGAGCAACGCCCTCAGAACAATGGGCGCGGCGGTGCGGGCTGTTCCCAGTACTGCGCGACGCGGCGCAACCCGCGCAGATCGCCGAGCACGAGGCGCCCGCCGGCCGTGTCGGCGAGGCCGGCGCGCCTGAGGCGCTGCAGCGTGCGGTTCGTATGCACGACGGAAAGCCCAAGCGTGTCGGCGATGTGGGCCTGTGTCAGCGGGAACGGCACTGATCCGCCATCGAGCAGGCCGGACGCGACAGCACGCTTGTAGAGATGCACGAGCAGGGCAGCGACCCGTTCGAGCGCGGTGCGGCGGCCGATCGAGAGGATCGCATCGTCGACCAGCCGCTCCTCATGCGCGGCAAGCCAGGTGAGGTCGAGCGCGAGCGCGGGATGGACGCGGAACACCGACCACACCATGTCGCGCGCGAAGACGCAGAGCGACACGTCGGTCAGTGCCTCGACGCCATGCGCCATCGCGTCGAGCAGTTCCGCCTGCAGGCCGATGATGTCGCCGGGCAGCAGGATGTTCAGGATCTGCCGCCTTCCGTCGGGCAGCGACTTGTAGCGGAACGCCCAGCCCGCGAGCAGGGTGTAGATGCGATCATCCGCCCCGCCTTCGCTGATCACGCCCGCGCCCGCCCGAACGCGCAGCTGCCCGACCTTGCGCCGCGCGATGAAGGCGAGCTCGCCTTCGCGCGCCGGCTTGAAGCCCGGAAGCGGCCTCAGCGTGCAGAGGGTACAGGGAAGCGGCTTGTCCATCGAACGACCGGGCTCGGGTGGCGTCCAGGCTCTGCACGCATGGCAGCGGACCCTATCACAGGTTAATGCGCAACCGCGGCGGCAGCGCTACGCAGAAGCCCACGATGACGAACAACGACACGATGCTCGATCCCTCGACGATGCCGGCCGTGTTCCGCGCGGGCGACGGCCTCGTCATGCTCGCCTCCGGGCTCGTCGCTGCCGGGGCGGTGGTGGCGGCTGCACACGGCGTGGGGCAGGTGGGAGAGGAGCTCTCCTCGCCGATGCTGCTTGCGCTCATTGCGGCCGGCTTCGTTGCGGGCGTGCAATTTCCGCTCCTCGCGCGGCTGGTGCTCATGGTCCGCCGCGCGCGGGCCGATACCTGCCGCCTCGCCGCCAAGCTTCGCGCCGAGCGCGCGATGTTCCATGATCTGCAGCACCAGGTGGCGAATGCCACGCAGTTCGCGGGAAGCCTTCTCTCGCTCGCCGCCTCGCGGGTGCGTGACCGCGATGATGCGCAAGCCGCGCTCGAGGACGCCGCCGCGCGCCTGGCCGCGATGGCCGCGATCCACCGCCGCCTGCACGACCCGGCGCTTGCCGACCGCAGGCTCGGCGAGACATTGGCCGCACTCGCGCGTGATCTGCTGGCGGTGCAGGGCCGGCAGGACATCGCGCTCTCAGCCACGGTCACCGAGGACCTGCCGACGCTCGGCCTCGGCCACATCTCAGCGATCGCAAGCATCGTGGTCGAGGCCGTGACGAACGCGGTGAAGCATGCCTTCGTCGATCGCGAAGGCGGCAGGCTCGAGATCTCGCTCCACCGTGGCGCAGGGACCCTCCTCCTCGCCATCGTCGACGATGGGCCAGGCCCTCGCGCGGAAGCCCCCGATCCGACCAGTCTCGGCCTTGCGGTGATGGAGGCGATGGCGGCTCGGCTAGGGGGGCGCTTCATGCTTGAGCGGGCGGCCGGGGGTGGTGCTGCGGTGCGGGTCGTTTTTCCGGCCCCATGATCCAGCCCGTCAGCGCCGGCGGATGACCGCGAGCGCGGTGTCCGCCAGGAGCGCGCCGGCGCTGATGAGGGGCGCGCGCGCCACGTCGCGTATCGCCCGCCTGAGCAGCGCACGCCGCAGCGCGGCCGCTTCCTCCACGACCGGGTCATAACGCGTGCGCGCAATGAACGCGAGCAGGAGCGCGACGACGGCATCGGCCACCGCGATGGCGAGTGCCGCCGTCACCAAGCCCAGGCTCGGCACAAGTGCGTGCCACGCCGCGACGTGGAGGAGGGCGATCGCGGCGACGCCGAACCCCGCGGCCCCGGCGCGCCAGGCGAAGGCACGCGCCTGGATGGAGAAGGCACGCTTCAGCCTGATCGCCTCCGCCTCGGCTGCGAGGCTGACCAGCCCCACCGCGCGCACGGCTCAGCGCCGGGTCAGCAGGGCAAGCACGAAGCCGACGGCAATCGCGGTGCCGATCGCAGCCAGCGGCTGCGCGCGCACCGCGTCACTCACACGCGTCGACTGGTGGCGCACACCTTCCACCGCACTGTGGGCCAGGTCCTCCGCCTGCCCGGCGAGCGAAGCCACGGCGGGCGTCACCCGGTCTTCCATCAGCGTCTCGACCTTCTCGCGCAGCTTCGCGATCTCGTGCTCCGCGGTGCTGGCGGCAGAATTCTGGCTGGCCATGGTCACACTCCCTTTGCAGCTGTCCTGCTCAAGGAACGCGTGCGGCTGGCGAAGGTTGCGACGCCAGCCAGGACGGTGTCGGGGCAACCGCCACAGGCGGCAGGCGTTGGGTTGGCGGGTGCCGCTTCCCGCGGCGAAGCAAGGAGACCGCAACCATGCGATCAATCTTTCTCTACTTCCTCGGCGTTCCGGTGGTGCTGATCATCCTCCTGAACCTCTTCGGCGTGCTCTGAACACGCGGCCGGGAGGCCCGCTCAGGCCTCCCGCTTCGGAACATCCCCGCGTTCCTCGGCCTGAGGGTCCGGCAGCGGAAACACGACCTTGAGCACGGTTCCCCGCACGCCATCGAGCGGGGAGATCGACAGCGTTCCACCCAGCTGCGCCGCAAAGGCCTCGATCAGCTGCGTGCCCAGGCCCACCGTTTCATGCCCATCCACCGGTACGCTGAACACCTCCCCGCTGCGGCCCACGCCGTCATCGGCGATGACGAGCGATGCCATCCCGCCATCCAGGTTCACCGCAACACGCACGGTGCCACCCTCGTTGAAGGCAAACTTGAGCGCATTCGTGACGGCCTCGGTCACGACGAGCGCCAGTGGCACCACGACATCGCTCGGCAGCACGACCTCGGGCGCCTCGACGAGCAGCCTGATCGGACTCCCCCCGCCACCATTTCTGATCCCGAACGAATCGAGGAGGTGATCGCACAGCTCGGTGAGGAACGGCAGGAGCGAGATCCGTTCGGGATCGTCATGGAGATAGAGGTGCCGGTGCAGCGTCGAGAGCGTGCGCACGCGCTCGCCCGCGACCTTCAGCTCCTGCCGTACCGCAGGGTCGGTCGCCCGGCCGGCATGCAGGCTGAGCAGGCTCGCGACGATCTGGAGGTTGTTCTTCACCCGGTGGTGGATCTCGGCAAAGATCAGGTCGCGCTGCGCCACCGCCTGGCTCAGCCCCCTCTCGCGCTCGAGGAGCGCTCTTGTCGCATCGGCGTAGGCGAGCGCGACATCGCGCACCTCCTGCGGCGCGCCCGAGAGGTCGCCCGGATCGAACGGCCCCGCCCCTTCCCGCCAGGCACGGATGCGCAGCGACACGCTCCGCAGCGGCTTGGTTACCGAGAGGTGCAGGCCGGCCAGCACCGCCGCGAAGCTGACCGCAAGCAGCAGCCCCGCCTCGCCGGAGCGGCGCAGCAGGGCCGCGTCCGGCCCCTCCATCCAACCGCGCGCCCCGGCAGCAACGACCAGCCTGAGATCATCGCGCAACGCGATCGCGGTATAGCGCCTGACGACCCCGCCTACCCCCCGGCCTTCGATTTCCGCGCGATCGACCTGCATGAGCGCCGCGAGCGTTGCTGCATCCGGAAGCGCGGCGGGCGCGGCCCCGCTGGTGACGCCGAGCGTGGTTCCCACCTCGTCGACCAGCCAGGCATCCACGCCATCGCGCAACGTATTGCGGCGCCCGTGCCGCGCAAGCATCTCCGTGCCGAGGCCGAGCACGATGGCATCGATCGACCCATCCGCCTGCGGCATCGGCACGCCGAGCGAAATGATCGGAAGGCCGGTAATCGGTCCAAGCCGGAAACGCCCGACAACGGGGCTCTTGCCGCTGACGATCTCACGGAAGGCAGCGGCCTCCGCGAACAGCAGGCCACGCGGCCCGGGGCCGTGGCTGCTGCACCGCACGCGCCCCGCCGAATCGAGCACGACGACGACCGTGTAGGCGTGCCGCGCCGCACCGTGGGTCCGCGCGAGCAGGGCATCGCAACGGTCGGCGTCATCGTCGAAGTCGACGAGGACCTGGGCCAGCGTTACGAGCGTCTGTTCGGCGCCTGCAATGACCTGGTCGATGCTTCCGGCAATGGCCTCGGCGGACAGCCTGAGCCTGTCCCCCTCCTGGTGCTTGGCCGCCCGATAGCTCTCGACAGCCCCGATGATTGCGAGGACGAGGATGGGAAGCGCTGCCAGCAGGAAGAAGGCGGCGACACGTCCACGTACGGAGCGGAACAGCTCCATTCGATCCCTCTGATCAGTGCGAGGAGGCGCCAAGCGCGGTCATCACCGCATCGCACGTTGCCGTGACGCTCTCGTCAGGCGAACCCGTCAGGCGAACTCGTCAGGCTGCCTCCTGCCGGGGAGGACCTGCTCCGGTCACTTCTTCCGGTCGGCCTCGATGAGGCGGCGCAAGGCCTCCGGCACCGGCTCCTGCGCGACGCCGTCATACATGGCGCGCAAGCCACGCTCGAGCCACAGGTCGAACGCCGCTTCCGGCTTCGCACGGCGTTCGCGGCGCACTGGGCGTTCTGTCGGCATCGCCTTGTCGTCCGGCCCGCCCTGGTCGTCCATCGTGCCTCTCGGCCCTCGCCGCTACACCGCGCTCATGTCGGTGCACACGGCCTCTGCTTCGCCTCGCGAAGAGTTTACGCGCCGAGGCGATGCAAGCCAACGATCGTTTCGCGGCGCAGTCGAGATTCGCACCCGGGCTTCGCGCCCAGCGCGCCGGTCCCGGCCGAGCCCATCATCCCCCATCACGCTCTCGTTACCCAGCAGCATCGTCTGCAGTGTCCGCCGGGCGCGAAACACGCGCGCCTTCACGGTGCCAACGGCACAGCCCATCGCCGCGGCGATCTCCTCGCAGGACATGTTCTGCACCGTCAGCAGCACCAGCGCCTCGCGCTGGTCGGATGGCAGCCGCGCGAGGGCGGCGGAAAGTTCGCTAAGCACCAGTCGCTCCTCCGCCCCGCCGGAGCGGGCGAGGGCGTCACCCGGTGCATCCTCGATCGAGACCGTGGGGCGGCGGCGGCGCATGTCGGAAATGAAGGTATTGCGGAGGATGCGATGCAACCAGCCATGGAAATTCGTGCCCGGCTCGAAGCTCCCGCGCGCGGCCAGGGCCTTGGCCACGGCATCCTGCACGAGGTCATCAGCCGCGGCGCGGTTGCGGGTCAACGCCATCGCCTGCACGCGAAGCCGCGGCAGTGCCGCGATCAGGTCATCGTGGAAGCCGTCGTCCGGAGAAGCAGCCCTGGCGGTGGCCAGGGGTGTGGCGAGGGATGTCGCGCTCGTGCGGTCGGGCATCTTGTCACTCCTTCACGGCATCATCGATCGCTGCATCACCTGCGACCAGGCACTCCGGCCGTTCAGCAAATCGGCCTCCCCTAAATGGGTTGGGCGAACGTCTTCCTGTGCCGTCTACAATCACTACGCATGGCGGGTGCGAATGGTTGCGAGAAAAAATATCGGCCCCGCATGCAACCAGTGCCTCCTTGGCGCGTTTACGGCGCGAGGTCCTGGGTGTTGCAGTGCATTGACAGGGAGCGGCATGCGGCGACGGACTCGAGGACGGTTAGCGGTGATCCGCGCGCGCGAGATCGGCAAGGCGGGCGCGGGCGCGCGACACGCGTGCCTTCATCGTGCCCTCCGCCACGCCGCAGATCGACGCCGCTTCCGCATGGCTGAGCCCGTGGGCTCCCACCAGGATCACGGCCTCGCGCAAGGCCGGCGCGAGTTTCTGCAACAGCGCGATCATCGCGTCTGCCGTGAGCGCGCTTTCGGGCCGTGGCGCGGCCGCGGTTTCCGACACGGCGAGAATGTCGCCGACGGCGCGCTGCTCCGCCGTGCGACGACGCAGCGCGCTGATGCGGATATTGCGCAGCGTCGTGAACGCGAAAGGGCGCAACCCTTCGCCCGCGGGAACGGTGGTGGCCGCAAGCAGGCGCAGCACCGCCTCCTGGACGAGATCGTCCGCCTCCGTCCTGTTGCCCGACAGCGCCAGCGCGTAGGCGCGCAGGCGGGGCACGAGGGCCAGCAGGGCCTCGCGGTCCACCCCGGCACTGGCGCCTTGCCCCTGGGCCCCAACACCTTCGCCCGGCTTGTCGCTCCGCTGGCCACGACCGTCCACGCCGCTCACGCCGCCATCACCGAGGGAGACCGACGATGCCCCACGCCGCGAACATGAGCGCGCGCAGCGCCTGGCCGGAAAGCGCGCTGCTCGATGCCCTCCCCGCGGCACGACGCTTCGCGCGCGTGCTCGTCGGCAGCCAGCAGGAGGGAGATGCGATCGTCGCCCTCGCACTCCTGTCGCTGCCCGAGCGTGCCTCGGCGCGCGCGGCCCTCTATGCCGCGATCGCCGCTGCGGCACCGGACGGGCCGGCCGATGCCACGCTCGGCCGCGCCGGACGGCGGATGCTGCTTCTCACCACACTCGAAGAGCAGGCGCCCGACGAGGCCGCGGCGGTCCTCGGCCTGCCGCTCGATGACGCCCTGCCCGCCCTTGCCGCTGCGCGTGCGGCCCTGCAGCAGGCAGTCTCGGCCGACGTTCTCGTGATCGAGGATGAGCCGATCATCGCGATGGACATCCAGGCCCTCGTGCGTCGCGCCGGCCATCGCGTGGTCGGCGTCGCGGCGACGGAGGCACAGGCTATCGGGCTCGCCGAACAGCTGCGCCCGAGCCTGATCCTCGCCGATGTCAATCTCGGCCGCGGCGGCGATGGCTCGCGCGCCGTCGCCCGCATCCTCGAGACGATGCGGGTGCCGGTGATCTTCGTCACCGCGTATCCCGAACGGCTGCTGACCGGCGAAGGGCGGGAGCCTGCCTTCGTGGTGACCAAACCGTTCGACCCGACATCGCTTGCCGTCGCGACCTACCAGGCCACCGCCGGGCGCACGCCGCAGCTGATCTGACCGGAACCGACCCGATCGGACGCGATCTGATCGGACGTGAGCTGATCGGACGTGAGCTGATCGGACGCGATCTGATCGGACGCGATCTGATCGGACGCGATCTGATCGGACGCTATCTGGCACGGCCGCAACACGACAAGCCATGGAATACGTTGCGTTATCCGATCGATATGCGATGCCAGCATCGGCCATGCCCGATGAACGTGCCTCCCTCATGCAGGTTTCCGCGCAACCAGGCCCGGCGCGCCGCGTTCCTCCAGCATGGTTGCGGTATTCCGTCGCAGCCGCAAGCTGAAGCAAGCGGAGAAATCCCATGAACTGGGACCAGATGGCCGGCAACTGGAAGCAGATGACCGGGAAGGTCAAGGAACAGTGGGGCAAGCTCACTGACAGCGACCTCACCGAGATCAACGGCAAGCGCGACCAGCTGATCGGGCGCGTGCAGGAGCGCTACGGCATCGCCAAGGAAGAGGCCGAGCGCCGGGTCTCCGACTGGGAAACCAGCTTCCGCGGCTGATCGTTGATTGACCGAACGCCCTCCCCTCTCGCGGGGCGGGCCACGACCAGTGCCGGCCACATCCATTTCCCCCCTCCTGGATGAGCCGGTCGCTGCCATCGCCGCCGCTGCCGCACGCCCACGGGCGGCGGCACGGCGGCGATGTGCGTTCCGGGACCGCACCGTTCCAGCCCCGGTTTGCCTCCACCATTCGCCCCGGCGGGGCTCGCTGCAACCCGGGCCCGCCCTGCGGCGTTGATGACAACGCAACGATCCGCCCAAGGGAGTCGCCATCATGCTCAGCTACGCCCTCGCCTTCCTCGTGCTCGCACTGATCGCCGGCGTATTCGGCTTCGGTGGCATCGCCTCTGCCGCCGCCGGCATCGCCAAGGTGCTGTTCGCGATCTTCATCGTACTGTTTGCCGTCTCGCTGATCGCCGGGGCGGTCGGAGCCTGAGACAGGCCGGAACGCAAGGGGGAAGCGTGTGCGGCCTCATGCGCATCGCCTTGGTGGTGAACCCGCGCGCACGCGGCGTATCGCGGCTCGCCGGCGGCGCTGACGGTCTCGTCGCCGCCGTCGCCGACGCGGGCTTCACATTCGCCGTGCCGTCCGCTCCTGGCGCGCCGATCGAGGACCAGCTCGCCGCCGCGCTCGCGGCCGCGCCCCAGGCGATCCTCGTGGCCGGCGGCGACGGCACGGTGACAGCCGTTGCCGCGCGCATCGCGGGCACTGAGATCGCACTCGGCATCCTTCCGGGCGGGACGATGAACCGGCTCGCAGAGCGGCTCGGCCTGCCGAAGGACCCGCACGCAGCGATCGCGCTGCTCGCGACGGCAGCACCAGCGCCGCTCGATGCCGCCTCGGTGAACGGGCAGTTCTTCCTCTACCAGTCGCTGATCGGACGCCCCGCGCGGCTGGCGCATTTCAGGGAACGCGCGCGCGACGGTGACGCTGGCTGGCGAAGCCTCGCACTCGCCCTTGTGCGCTCCCTCGCCCGCCCGTTCCGCGGCCGGCTGAGGCTTCGCGCCCACGGCGGTTGGCGGCGGTTGGCGGTCGCGGCCGTGGTCACCGTGCCAGCTTCCGGCGCCGCGAACGGGCTCCTGGCCGAAGCAGTGCGCCGCAGCAGCACGGTGGTCGGCGCGCTCCAGGGCTGGGCCTGGCTGCGCGGCAGGCTCGCGACTGCGCCTGGCGTCGACCACGTCACGACACCGACGCTCGCGGTGCTGGCCGGTGGCGGCGCGGTCCGCGTCACGCTCGATGGTGAAATGAAGCTGCTGGCCTCGCCGCTGCGCTTCCGTCACCGCCCGGCAGCGCTCAGCGTCCTCGTTCCTGTGTCAAAATGATATGGCTGTCATGCCAAGGGTGATCGCGCATCTGTCCGACCTGCATTTCGGAACCGTTCCGCCAGGTGCGGTCGAGGCGCTGGCCGTCGACATCGCCGCGGCGCGGCCCGATCTCGTCGCCGTCACCGGCGATCTCACGCAGCACGCGGATCCGGGCGAGTTCGCCGAGGCGAAGCGCTTCCTCGCCGCCCTCCCCTGCCCCTGGATCGCCGTGCCCGGCAACCACGACATCCCGCGCTTCGGGTTCGGCGAGCGCCTGTTCGATCCGTTCGGCCGCTGGCGCCGGCACCTCGCCCTCCCGACCGAACCGGTGTTCGACGACGGCGAAATGCTCGTGATCGGCGTCAACACCGTCCGCCGCACCGCGGCGCATCTCGACTGGTCCGCCGGACGCGTCTCGGGCGCGCAGGTCGCGCGCATCGCGCGGCTGGCGGATGAGCGGCGCGGCAGGCGCATCGTGATCGCGCTGCACCATCCCGTGCGACACCCACGCTGGGCGGCGGGGCGCCGCGCGCTCGGCCGCGGCGGGGCGATGCTCCGCGCGCTCAGGCCCTTCGGCGTCGATGCGCTGCTGGCGGGCCACCTGCACCGCGCGATTGCTGGAGGGGCCAAAGCGAGGCCTGTGGAACTCGTCGCGGGCTCTGCCCTCTCGGCGCGCGATGGCGGCGAGGGCAACAGCTACAATCTCGTCTCGCTCTCGGGCGATGGCCTCGGTGTCACGGTGCGGCGGCACATCGATGGGTGCTGGTGCGAACGCCATCCTGGCGTTGCAGGTGTTCCGTGATCCCCCCGGGGCCAGCGCCGCCGCCGCCTCCCCCGCCCCGCTCGCTCGCCGGGGTGATCACCGTCGGAATCCTGCTGGCGGTTCTCTATGTCGGGCAGGCGGTGTTCGTGCCGCTCGCTCTCGCGCTGCTTCTCTCCGTCGCGCTGCTGCCGCCCGCCTCGTGGCTCGAGCGGCAGGGACTGCCGCGCATTGCCGCCGTGCTGGTCGTTCTGCTGCTCGCCCTCGCAGCGATCGGCGGGGTGCTGCTGCTGGTCGTGTCGCAGGCGATCACGCTGGCCGAGAACCTGCCAGCGTACGAGGCGAGCCTGCGCGAGCGGCTGCGCGCGGTAAGCGACGGCTCCGGCGTGCTCGACCGCGCGGCGCAGACGCTCGGCCGCCTGGCGGAAGAGCTTTCGTCCCCACCCCCCACGGCACCGACGCAGGTGGTGACGGTCGCATCCGACAGCGGCGGGTCACTCGCCGCCCTGCTCGATTTCGCGACCTGGCTTGCGGCCCCCGCGGCATCACTCGCCGTTGCACTTCTGTTCATGACGTTCCTGCTGTTGCAGCGCGAGGATGTGCGTGACCGCGTGCTGCGCCTCGCCGGGCTGCAGGACCTGCCGCGCACCACGCTGGCGATGACGGATGCGACGGCACGCGTCGGTCGCTACCTGCTGATGCACGCCTCGGTGAATGCGTTCTTCGGCACGGCCATGGGGCTTGGGCTCTGGGCGGTCGGGATCCCCAATGCGCCGCTCTGGGGCGTTCTCGCCTTCGTGCTGCGCTTCGTCCCGTTCATCGGCGTCTGGCTGTTCCTGTGCTTTCCCGTCGCGATCGCGGTCCTGACCTCCGAGGGCTGGGTCACGGTGCTTCTCGTGCTCGCCGTGTTCGTGGTGGTCGACATCATCGCAACCTATGCGCTGGAGCCGTGGCTCTATGGCTCAAGCGCGGGGATCACGCCGCTCGCGCTGCTGCTGTCATCGGCGACGTGGACCGTGCTGTGGGGACCCGTCGGGCTGATCCTCGCACCGGCCATCACCGCTTGCCTCGTGATCATCGGCCGGCACGTCCCGGCACTCGGCTTCCTCGACGTGCTGCTGGGGACTGGCGAGGCGCTGCCGGCGCCGACGCGGTTCTACCAGCGCCTGCTGGCCGACGACATCGCCGGCGCGCGAGCGATCGCCGAGGCGCATGCGGCGCGCGAGGGACAGCTCGCCGCGCTGAGCGACCTGGCCGTGCCAGCGATCGCCGCCGTGGCGCGGGACAGGCGCGAGCAGAGGGTGTCGGAGCGTGAGGTCGCGCGGCTTGCGGCCGCCATCGCCGGCAGCGTGCGGACGCTATGCCCGGCGGTGGGGGCGCCGGGGGTGGCGGCGGAGAACGCTGCGCGCCCTGTGGCGCTGATCCCCGTCGCAGGCCCGCTCGATGCTGCCGCTGCGGCGATCGTTGGCACGGCGCTGCGCTGCTCCGGCCGCGCCGTGGCATCGGGCATCGAGGGCGGGGAGGACGCTCCGGCACTGGCACTGCTGTGCGCGGCAGGCAGGACGGGGCGGCGGATCGCGCGTGCGCTCGCGCTCGGCCAGCGCAGCGGCGCAGCCGTCGCACTCGTCACGCTCAGTGGCGAGGGGCCGGCGAGCCTGCCGAACGGGCTCGGCCGCCACTTCGCCGGCCTCGGCCCCATGCTCACCGCTCTCGGCGGCGTGACCGCCCCGACAGACCCCAGGCACCCCGACCCTGGGCCCCCGCACCCGACGCAACCCGGGGCCCGGCGTGGCGTTGAGACTGCACGAACAGTGACGGAGATCGTGTCATGACGACCACACGCCTTCTAGCGACCGGTGCGATCCTTGCCCTCGCGCTGGCCGGCTGCGGCCAGACGACGGGCGATCGTGCGATCTCGGGTGGTGCGCTCGGTGCCGCGGGCGGTGCTGCCGTCGGTGGGTTGACGGGCGGAAGCCTGCTCGGGGGCGCCGCACTCGGCGGTGTCGCCGGCGCCGCCGCCGGCGCGCTGACAACGCCCGATGACGTGAACCTTGGCAAGCCCGCCTGGCGGGACTGATGCGCGCTGCGTGAGGCGCCCCTCACAGGGCGCATGGTGAGCCGGGTGGGACTCGAACCCACGACCACGAGATTAAAAGTCCCGTGCTCTACCAGCTGAGCTACCGGCCCCCACCGCGCCCTGGCGAGACAACGCCGCGGCGCGGCGGGTTTCTATGCCCGCCGCGCCGAGACGTCAAAGCAGGTCGGTCAGCGGAGCCCGCTCACTCCCGCACATCGGCGGCAACGCGCAGCCTGACGATGCGGTCGGGCGGGTTGGCGACTGTGCCGTTGCGATTCGCGTCGCCGCGCTTGATCGCGTCGACATGCTCCATGCCCTGCACCACCTGGCCCCAGATCGTGTACTGGTTGTCGAGGAACGGCGCCGGCGCGAACATGATGAAGAACTGGCTGTTGGCGCTGTTCGGGTCCTGCGATCGCGCAGCGCCCACGGTGCCGCGCAGGAAGCGCGCGCGGTTGGAGAACTCTGCCTGGATGTTCGGCAGGTCGCTCTTGCCGGTGCCGGTGCCCGTCGGGTCGCCGCCCTGGGCCATGAAGCCCTCGATCACGCGGTGGAACGGCGTGTTGTCGTAGAAGCCCCTGCGCGCGAGCGCCTTGACCTGCTCCACATGCTTCGGCGCGAGGTCGGGGCGAAGCTGGATCACGACGCGCCCTCCCCTGAGGTCGAGGAACAGCGTATTCTCCGGGTCGCGTGCCGGCGCCTGGGCGTCAGCCGCGGTGGCCGTCATCAGGAACACCGCACCCATCAGCGCACGGCGAAGCGTTGTCGTCATATGGCATCTCCCCTGGGAGGTTTTTCCGGTCCTTGTGGCGTCAGTCGTGCGCCGAACCCGACCCTGATGCAAGCCGGGCGGCATCGCCCTCCGCCGCCACCTTCACCGTCACGGCAGAGAGCACATCGGGCGTGACGAAGGGCGAGATGTCACCCGACAACCGCGCGATTTCCTTCACGAAACGGCTCGAGATGAAGTGCACGCCCTCGCTCGCCATCAGGAACACCGTCTCGATACCGGGGTCGAGCCGCGCGTTCATCCCGGCCATCTGGAACTCGTACTCGAAATCGCTCACCGCCCGCAGGCCGCGGATGATGACACGCGCCTCCATGCGCCTGGCGAAATGGATCAGCAGCGTATCGAACGCCACGACCTCGATCACCGTGCCGTTGCGTTCAGCGATCGGCGCGATCGCTGCCTGGAGCATGGCCACACGCTCGCCGATCTGGAACAGCGGCCCCTTCCCGGCGTTGGCGGCAACGCCCAGCACCAGGCGGTCGACCAGCTTCGCCGCACGACCGACGATATCGAGATGCCCCTTGGTGACCGGATCGAACGTGCCGGGATAGAGGCCGATGCGGGGCGCGCTCATGACGCGTCGTCCTCTCCACCATCCTCCGGCGCAGCGGTGTCAGGGCCATCCTCCGGTGCCGTGTCGCCATCCTCGTCCTCGACGATGGGGAAGGCAGCGGCGACGTGCTCGTCATCCTCGATGCGGAACAGCGTGACACCCTGCGTCGCGCGGCCGGCAAGGCGGATCTGCGCCACAGGCATGCGGATCGTCCGGCCCGCATCGGTCACGAGCATCAGCTGGTCACCGTCGCGCACGGGGAAGGTGGCAGCGACCGCGAGCCCGTTGCGGTTCGTCAGCGCGACGCCGTTGATGCCGAGGCCGCCGCGGCCCGAGATGCGGTATTCATAGGACGACGTGCGCTTGCCGTAGCCGCCGGCGGTGACGGTGAGCACGAACTCCTCCGCCTCCTCCAGCGCGGCAAAGCGCTCCGGTGAGAGAACGATCTCCGCGGCCGCCTCATCGATGGCGGGCTCTTCCACCGGCACGTCCGCCACCGGCTCCTCGCCCTCGCCCACCTGCTCGCTGAGCTGGCGGCGGCGCGCGATCGCTGCCTTCAGGTAGGACGCGCGCTCATCGGGCGTGGCATCGACATGGCGCAGAACCGAGAGGCTGATCACCTCGTCGCCCTCCGCGAGCCTGACACCGCGAACGCCGGTCGAGGTGCGGCCCGAGAACACGCGGAGCTCGTCGGCGACGGAGAACCGGATGGCGCGGCCGAGACGGGTCGCGAGCATCACGTCATCGGTCTCGCGCACGGCCTGCACGCCGATCAGCTTCTCGCCGTCGGCGAGCTTCATCGCGATCAGCCCGTTCTGGCGAACGTTGCGGAAATCGGACAACCGGTTGCGGCGCACATCGCCGGCCGAGGTGGCGAACACGGCGTAGTGGCTGTCCCACAACGCCTCGTCTGCCGGCAGGGCGAGCACGGCGGTGATGCTCTCGGCTGGCTCCAACCCGCCGAGGAGCTGGCGGATGTTGCGGCCCCGCGCCTGCGGTGCGGCTTCGGGCAGGCGCCACACCTTGAGGCGGAAGGCCATGCCGCGGCTTGTGAAGAACAGCACCTCGTCGAGATTGTTGGCGACGAAGATGCGCGTGACCGCATCCTCCTCGCGCGTCGCCATGCCGCTGCGGCCGCGGCCGCCGCGACGCTGCGCGCGGAAGGCCGACAGCGGCACGCGCTTGATGAAGCCCTCGCGCGTCAGCGTCACCACCATCGTCGCCGGCTCGACCAGGCTCTCGTCGTCGAGGTCGCTGTCGCTGTCCTCGATCGCGGTGCGCCGGGGCTCCGCGAAGCGTGCGCGGATGGCGACGAGCTCCTCGCGGATCGTCGCGAGCCTGAGCGGGCGGGCACCGAGCAGGCCGAGCAGCTCGGCGATCGTCGCGGCGAGCCCCTGGAGCTCCTCGGCGATCTTGTCGCGCTCGAGCCCGGTCAGGCGCTGCAGGCGAAGGTCGAGGATCGCGCGGGCCTGCGCATCGGTCAGCCGCAGCGTGGCATCCTCGGCGAGCGCATTGGCGGGATCATCGACCAGCGCGAGCAGGGGTGCGAGATCGGCGGCAGGCCATGCGCGCGCCATCAGCGCTGTGCGCGCCGCGGCCGCATCCGCACTCTCGCGGATCAGGCGGATCACCTCATCGATATTGGCGACGGCAACGGCGAGTCCGATCAACGCATGCGCACGATCACGCGCCTTGCTCAACCGGAACCGCGAGCGGCGGATCACCACCTCCTCGCGGAAGGCGAGGAAGGCTTCCAGCATCGGCTTCAGCCCCATCTGCTCGGGGCGGCCACCATTGAGCGCGAGCATCTGCACGGGGAAGCTGATCTGCAGCCGCGTGAACCGGTAGAGCTGGTTCAGCACGATCTCGCCGTTCGCGTCCTTCTTGAGCTCGACGACGACGCGCACGCCGTCACGATCGCTCTCGTCGCGGATGTCGCTGATGCCCTCGATGCGCTTCTCGCGCACCAGGCTGGCGATCTGCTCGAGCAGGTCGGACTTGTTCACCTGGTAGGGGATCTCGGTGACGACGATGCCGTCACGATCCTTCCTGATCTCCTCGACCGAGGCGCGGGCGCGGACGGCGATGGAGCCGCGGCCCATCTCGAAGGCGGAACGGATGCCTGTGCGGCCGAGGATGATGCCGCCGGTCGGGAAATCGGGGCCGGGGATGAGCTCCATCAGCCGCGCGAGATCGGCCTCGGGCTCGTCGATCAGCAGGATCGTCGCGTCGACCACCTCGGCGAGGTTGTGCGTCGGGATGTTCGTCGACATCCCCACCGCGATGCCGGACGTGCCGTTGACGAGAAGGTTCGGGAAGGCGGCGGGGAGCACGCGCGGCTCCTCCGTCGTCTCGTCGTAGTTCGGCTGGAAGTCGACCGTCTCCTCGTCGATGCCATCGAGCAGGTCGGCGGCGGAGCGGGCCAGCCGCACCTCGGTGTAGCGCATCGCCGCTGGCGGATCGCCGTCCATCGAGCCGAAATTGCCCTGCCCGTCGATCAGCGGCAGGCGCATGCTGAACGGCTGCGCCATGCGCACCATGGCGTCATAGATCGCGCTGTCGCCGTGCGGGTGATACTTGCCCATCACGTCACCCACCACGCGGGCGGATTTGCGGTGCGGCTTGTCGTGGGTGTAGCCGGCCTCGTGCATCGCATAGAGGATGCGGCGGTGAACGGGCTTCAGCCCGTCGCGCACATCGGGCAGCGCGCGAGAGACGATCACGCTCATCGCGTAGTCGAGGTAGGAGCGGCGCATCTCCTCCTCGAGCATCACCGGCGCGATCTCTGGCGGTATTCCCGCGGGGGGTGTCGGCGTGTCGGTCAAGCGGCGTTCCCATGGGCGTGCCGTGGGTGCGTCATCGCAGCCAGGCGAGGCTCTGCCGGCCCCGGCAGGACCCTACCCCAGGCGATGGTGCGTCGCAACAAACCCTGCCGACGAGTCCCGCTCCGTGGAACGCACCACTCAGTCCTTCGGAAGCCCGGCGCGCAGCAGCCCCTCGGCGAGGGTGCGGAGGTCTGCATCCCGCACATAGGGGCAGGTGGCGAGGAAGCCCGCGACGGTGAAGCCAGGCTCGATCGCCAGCAGCCGTCGGCCGGCCGCGTGCGCCTCCTCGGTGCGGCCGAGCAGGCCGAGCGCGGCGGCGTAGGGCTTCCAGGCAGCGGTGAGCCGAGGCTGGACGGCGATCACCGCCTCGCCGATCGCCACCGCCCGCCCAGGCTCGCCCTCCAGCAGCGTCGGCGTCATCAGCCCCGTCTCGAACAGGAAGGCGTGCGGGTCCATCGGCGAGAGGCGGCGATAGCGCTCGATCCGCCGGATCGCCTCCGCATGCCGCCCGGCATAGCCATGTGCCGCCCCCGAGAACACCCAGGCCATCGGCAGGTTCGGGTTCAGGCCGAGGGCCCGCTCGTGCAGCGCGATCGCCTGGTCGTGGCGGCGGTGCAGGTAGGCCTGGACGTGGCCGGCGATGGTCAGCCCCCGCGCATCGGCGGGGTCGAGCGAGACGGCACGCTCGGCCAGCGCGCCGGCAGCCGCCATCGCCTCCTCCGCCGTGTCGGCCCAGCCCTGGCCCACCAGGAACACGTGCCAGTAGGCGTACCAGGCATGCGGGGCGGCATAGTCGGGCTCGCGCGCGATTGCGGCGGCCAGCAGCACGCCAGCCTCCATGAACGGCACGCGGTCGAGCCGGTAGATCGCCGGAATGGCCCGCAGCAGCATGTCGTAGGCGGTGGCCGGCGCCGGCGCCCGGCTTTCGGCACGCCTCGCCTCGATCAGCAGGATCTCGGGGTCGACGCGCGCGACCACCTCGGCCGCCACCTCGTCCTGCAGCGCGAAGATGTCGGAAGCGTCACGGTCGAAGCGTTGCGCCCACACCACCTCGGCAGAGGCGCGGAGGTCGAGCAGCGACAGCGCCACCCGCACCTGGGTGCCGCCGGCTGCCGCCTGCACGCTGCCGGCGAGCATCAGGTCAAGGCCAAGGTCGGCGCGGGCGCGGACCGTGTCGGTCGGGTCCTCGAGCCGCGCGATCGAGGCCGAGGAGACGACGGCCAGCCAGCGGAAGCGAGAGAGAGCGGTGGTGATCTCGTCGGCGAGCGCGATGGAGAGATGCTCCCCCGCCCCGCTGCCAAGCAGCTTGAGCGGTGCGACGCCGATGCGCGCCCCGCGTGCGGCAGGGCGGGCGGCAGGAAGCGCCAGCGGTGCCTCTGCCGGCGTGACGCGGGCGGCCCCCTCGGCACGAAGGTCGGTGCGCAGCTTCTGGGCGAAATCCTCGAGCATGGAGGACGGTGCGGCGCCTGCCTGGGACAGCGTCTCGCGCGCCTGGCCGAAGGCTTCGAGCGCGCCGGCACGATCACCGAGATCGGCCAACGCCTGCATCAGGGCGAGCCACCCGGTCTCATGCGCGGCATCGATCCCGGTGATGCGGCGCGCGGCGACCGCGCGCGCCTCCGGCTGGTCATGGGCGCTGAAATGCCCCTCGGCGAGGGAGCGCGCGCGTTCGCGAAAGCGGCGGCGTTCCTCGACCAGCCACGCATCGAAGGCAGGGTCGAGCCCGTCGAGATCCTCGAGCAGGGGGCCTTCGACGACATCGAGCGCGGCGGGTTCGGCGGAGCCCAGGCGCAGCACCTCGGTCGCATCGACCCAGAGCCTGTCGCCGACCAGCGTGGCGGTCTCGCGCGTCGCGAGCAGAACCTGGCCGCAGGGGCTGAGCGCCTGGCCGAGCTCGTGCAGCGATTGCCGCAGCGAGGCGCGGGCCTGCTCGCGGTCACGCGTGCTCCAGAACAGGCTGGTCAGGCGCGAGCGCAGCACGGGGCGGCCGGCTGAGAGGGCGAGGACGGCGAGGATGCCGCGGGTCTTGCGCACGCGCGGCAGCACGCGTTCGCTCGCCAGGCCCCACGCGTCCATGCGGCCGATGAGGCGCAGGCGCAGCGTGACCTGGTCAGCCTCGCGGGGCGGGAGCGGGGCTTCGCCGAACCCGTCAGGCATCGGGCCAAGGCATGCAAGATGGAGGCGCCACAGCGCCAACCTATCCGATTCCTGGGCGAATTGACCACCCGCGATGCGCGCGTGGGTAATCAGGCCGCGCGCATCTACTCTCCGGAAGCCCGTCCGGGGCGCGGCAATGCGCGTATCCTCACGCGGTCGCGCTGCGATTTCCCGCAGGTCCGACGGGATCGTCGGCGTCATGCGTCGTGTCATTCGGGCGGAACGATCGCGCAATTCCTGCCGAAGCGCGCGAATGGGCGCCGCGGCTCCCGCCGCGGAGCGAGGACTGGGGTCAGTGCAGCGCCGTGCGGGCGAGGGCGAGCGGCGGGGTCGTGCGCGGTTCGCGCGCCTCGCCCTGGCCGGCGCAGAGGCGGTTCATCTCGTGCACCGCCGCCATCAGGTCGAACACGGCGTGCTGGAGGTGGCGCACGAGGTCCTCGGCCCTGCGCTCGGCGAGCCTCTCATCGAGCGTGTCGGTGTAGGGGGGAGCGGGGGCGGCGACGCCGGCGGAGAGGTATTCGGCGTACCACGCCGCGAAGCGCTGGGCGGTCGCGAGCACGTTGAGCAGGATTGGATCGCCAGTGACGATTGGCGCGTCCTGCGAGGAGTCCTTCGTCATCGTGTGTCCTTGCGTTCGGAGGGGGTGGATGCCCGCCTTCCCCAAGGTTTATTTCGGTTTCGCGAAGGTGACGCGTGAGAACGCCGTCATGGTGCGTCAGAACCGAGGCTAACCCTGGGTTGCAGCGGCGCCCGGCATTCACGAAAGGAGAAAATACCGGGTTGATAGGATTTTTCTCTTGCACACCCCGATTTGACCGGCATATGGTCCGTTGCGTCGGCGGGATACCTCCAGCCGGGCAGAAGAACGAGACGCAGGAACAGGAACAGATCATGACCAAGCGCATCCGCCTCCCCGCCGCCGCAGCAATCGACGCCGGCAAGGTCCGCCTCGGTGGCATCATCAACCCGCTGCCGCGCACCGTGGCTGACCAGGGCCGCGTGAAGCTCGGCGGCATCGCCCCGATCGTCTGATTTCCCTGCCTGCTGCTGCCGCGCGCCCTCCACCGATCGGGGCCGGCGCCGGCGGCAGAGGCAGCGCGAGGCCCAACTGGGGCGCCCCTCCCCCCTCCCCGCCCCGGGCCTCGCGCGCCCCCCAGCTCCCCACTGCCGATGCCCCGCGCAGCAAGACGCGACGTTCCGTCAAACGGAACAGGGCCTGAGAACCGCTAGAGGATGATGGTCCTATGACGAAGCTCCCAGCCACCACGCTCTCTGCCCCCCTGGTCACCTTTAACCGCATGATCGGCACCGCCCGCGCCCCCCAGCGCGCCGACCGCTCGGGCGCCGGCACGCTGCCGACGCGCGCCTTCCGCTATTGCGAGGCGGTGACCACCGCGACGGGCCTGGGCTGGTACGTCTTCCCCCCCATCGGCCTCACCTTCATCTGGGACGGCTCGCAGGTGTTCTGGACATGGGACGGCGGCGAGGAGCACGGCTTCCTCCCGCTGACCGTCGCTCAGTTCCCCGGCTTCGCCGACACCTTCGATGCCGCGGCACCCGAGAAGGTGCGCGGCTATTCGCCGCCCTTCGTCGCCGCGCTGAAGGAACCTGGCGTGGTGCAGATCTGGTCCGGCCTGATCGCCCGCACTGCCCCCGGCTGGAGCCTTCTGGTCCGCCCTCCCGCCAACCTGCCGCGCGCGCCCGGCTACGAGGTGTACGAGGGCGTGGTCGAGACCGACCGCTGGTTTGGCCCCCTCTTCACGAATATCCGCCTGACGAAGACCGACGTGCCGGTGCGACTCGATCCCGACTTCCCCTTCGCCACGGCCATTCCCGTGCCCCGCATGATGTATGCCGAAGAGTTGCAGAACTCCGGCCGCGTGGTCGCCGACATCGCGACGATGACCGACGAGGACTGGGCCGACTACCGAACCACGGTCGTCGAGCCCTGCATCGACCCGGACCGGCACCGCGGCCGCTATGCCGCGGAAAGCCGCAAGCGCCGGAAGGGCGAATGCCCCTTCGCCGCTGCCGCCGCTGCCGCCGCCTCCTGACGGGAGCGTCCAGCCGCTCTACAGTGGCTGGATGATCACGATCGACGACATCCGCGCCGCAGCGGGGCGCATCGCCCCCTTCGTCCGCCGCACGCCCACCATGGCCGCAACCCCCGCCCACGCGAAGCTGTGCGCCGACGGCACCGTGACGCTGAAGCTCGAATGCCTCCAGGCCTCGGGCAGCTTCAAGGCGCGGGGGGCATTCAGCCGGCTCACCCTGCTCGACGAGGCGGGCCGCGCGCGCGGCCTCGTCACCGCCTCTGGCGGCAACCACGGCATCGCGATTGCCTATGCCGCGCGCGAGGCCGGCCTGCCCGCGACCGTGGTGGTGCCGACCGGCGTTCACCCCGACAAGGCAGCGCGCATCCGAAGCTACGGCGCGACACTGATCATCGAAGGGGCCGTCTGGGACGAGGCGGATGCGCGGGCGCACGCCATCGCCGCCGAGACCGGTGGGGCCTATGTCCACCCCTTCGCCGATCCTGCGGTCGCCGCAGGCCAGGGCACGATCGCCCTCGAGGCGCTCGCAGACGATCCGGGCATCGACACCTTCCTCGTCGCGATCGGTGGCGGCGGGCTCATCACGGGCATCGCGGCGGCTGCCGCTGCGCTGAAGCCGACGATCCGGATCGTCGGCGTAGAGCCGACCGGCGCGCCCACGCTCCACGCCTCACTCGCAGCCGGGCAGGTTGTGACCCTTCCCTCCGTGACAACCCGCGTGCCGACGCTCGCCGCGCGCCGGACGGACGAGGCGAACTTCGCGCTCATCCAGCGCCATGTGGCCGAGATCGTGCTGGTGGAGGATGAGGATCTCGCGCACGCCAGCCGCCATCTCTGGGCGGAATACGGGCTTGCGGCCGATCTCTCCGGCGCTGCCGCCGCCGCCGCCCTGCTCGCCGGCGCCTACCGGCCGGCGCCTGGCGAGCGCGTCTGCGCCATCGTCTGCGGTGCCGGCGGCGACGCGCTGGTTGCCTGAAGTCACAACCTGAGACAAAGGCTTCGCAGAGAGGCGCTTGCATCCTTCCTCACTTGCGCCGCATGGTCGCGTGCCGGCTGATCATGGGAGAGAAAAACGCGATGCGACGTGCTGTTCCGAGCGCAATCCTCGGCGTCTTCATGCTTGCCCTCGGCAGCGCCAATGCTGTGGCCGACGCACTGTCGGACGCCGTCGCGCGCGGCAATGTCCGCCTTGGCGTGCGCGCCGATGCGCCGCCCTTCTCCGTCGCACGCCCCGAAGGCGGCTATGCCGGCTACCAGATCGACATCTGCCAGGCGGTCATCGCCGAGATCTCGCGCGAGGCCGGCAAGACGCTGACGGCGGAGTTCGTCGTCGTCGATGCCGGCAACCGCTTCGCCATGCTCACCGAGAAGCGGGTCGACCTGCTGTGCGAGGCCTCGTCCGTCACGCTCGGCCGGCGTGAGCGCGTCGACTTCTCGCTGCCCACCTTCATCACGGGCGCCGGACTGATGGGCCGGCTGACGCCAGGTCCCGTCTCGATTCCCCCCCTGGGCGGCGGCGGCGTCGGCATGCCCGCCAATCCACCGCGACGGCTGGGCGTGCTCGCCGGCACGACGACGGAGGTCGCGGTCAAGGGGCTGGTCGCCGCGGGCCAGCTCCAGGCGCAGGTGATCGATGTCGCGACCCATGGCGATGGCGTCACCGCGCTGTCAGCCGGGCTTCTCGACGGCTATGCCGCGGATCTCGAGATCCTGGTCGATCTCCGCGGCCGCACCACGACGCCGGATGCCTTCGTGATCGCGGACAGGCTGATGACGCTCGAGACCTACGGCATCGCGATGGCGCGCGGCGAAAGCGGCCTCAGGCTCGCGGCTGATCGCGCGATTGCGCGCCTCTACCGCGACGGCGGCATCGTCGAGATCGCGCGGCGGCACTTTCCCGGCCGCGCGCCGGGCGATGCCTTCGCCGCGATGGTCCTGATCAACGCCCTGCCTCAGTAATCCTGCGATGGAGGCGGCCTCGAATCGGACCTTCGACGAGATCGCCATCGGCGACACCGCGACCGTGACGCGCACCCTGGCGCAGAACGACCTCGTGGTGTTCGCCCACGCCTCGGGCAACCTCAACCCGTTGCACCTCGACGGCCGCCAGGGCGAGGGTGACGACGAGACGGCAGTGGCCCCCAGCATGTGGGTTGCTGCGCTGTTCTCGGCCGTGCTCGGCAACCGCCTGCCGGGGCCCGGAACGCTCTACCGGTCACAGGCCGTGCGCTTCCTCGGCCGCGCCCATGTCGGCGACACGCTCTCGGTGCGCGTCACGGTGCGCGAGAAGCGGGCGGGCAACGTCGTGCTGTTCGATGGGGTGGTGACCAACCAGCGCGGCGCGATCATCGCCGAGGGCGAGTGCGAGGTTCTGGCGCCGACGAAGCGCGTGGCCCTCGGCGACGCGAACCTGCCCGACCTCGTGTTCCACCGCCATGCCAAGTTCGACCGGCTGATCGCTGCCTGCGCCGGCCTCCCCGCGCTGCCGACCGCCGTTGCCCACCCCTGCGACGGCGCCTCCCTCGAAGGCGTGGCGGAGGCGGCGAAGGCAGGGCTGATCATTCCCCTCCTGGTCGGGCCAACGGCCAAGATCCGGGCGGCGGCGGAGGCGGCGGGCGTCGACATCACCGGCTTCGAGATCGTCGACGCGCCCCACAGCCATGCCGCCGCCGCGCGGGCCGTGGCACTCGTGCACGAGGATCGTGCCGCCGCCGTCATGAAGGGCGCGCTGCATTCGGATGAACTGCTGCACGAGATCATCAAGCGCGACGGCGGATTGCGCACGAAGCGTCGCCTCAGCCACGTGTTCGTGCTCGATGCGCCCGGCCTCTCCCATCTCCTGCTCGTGACGGATGCCGCGATCAACATCCTGCCCGACCTGATGACGAAGGCCGACATCGTGCAGAACGCGATCGACCTCGCGCGCGCCATCGGCATCGCACGGCCGAAGGTCGCGATCATGAGTGCAGTCGAGACGGTAAATCCTGCCATTCCCTCGAGCATCGATGCAGCCGTCCTCTCCAAGATGGCAGAGCGCGGGCAGATCACCGGCGGCATCGTCGATGGGCCGCTCGCGATGGACAATGCAATCGACATCGATGCCGCACGCACCAAGGGCATCGCCTCGCTCGTCGCGGGCCACGCCGAGGTGCTGGTGGTGCCGAACCTCGAGGCCGGCAACATGCTTGCCAAGAACCTCACCTTCGTCGCGCATGCCGATGCCGCGGGCCTGGTGCTCGGTGCCGCCGTGCCGGTGATGCTGACCAGCAGGGCGGACGATGCGCGCGCGCGCCTCGCCTCGGCTGCCCTCGCGGTGCTGCACCACCACTGGCAGGTGACGGGCACGAGCGCCGTTCCGCCACAGGAACAGCCGACCGATCTCGGCGCCTGAGGGCGTGCGCGCACTGGCGCTTCGGGCCGGCCTGGCCGGCGGCACAGGAGAGAGGCGATGATGGATGGTGCCGGCGCCACGCAGCGCGAGGCGTTGATCGCGCGCGTGCAGCGCTTCGTGCTGCTGTCGATGGCGAAGGACCCGGAGGCGAGCAGCTACCTCGCCCCCGGTGCCGTGATCGTCTTCACCGGCGGCCGGCATTTCGCCGCGCCACAGGAGGTCGGCCGCTTCAACGCCGCCCGCTACGCCCATGTCGCCAAGCGCATCGAGCGGTGGGACGTCGCACCGGACGCGGAGACGGGCGGCCTTGTCGTCTACTGCCTCGGCGTTCTCCACGGCGCCTGGCCTGACGGGCGTTCGTTCGACGGCAATCGTTTCGTCGACCGCATGGTCGTCCGGCCCGATGGGCTGATCGTGCGCGCGGATGTTTGGAACGACAGCGCCGAACGCATGCTCGACCCGGCCCTCGACGGCAGCAACTGACTTCAGCGAAACGGCGCGAGGGCGGCCAGGAACGCCTCGCCGAAATCAGCGAGCTTCTTCTCGCCGACGCCAGGCAGCGCTGCCATCGCCTCGCGCGACGCTGGCCGCGCGGATGCCATGGCGGCCAGCGTGCTGTCGGGGAAGATCACGTAGGCCGGCACCTTGCGGTCACGCGCGAGCGTGAGCCTCAACGCCTTCAGCGCGACGAGGCACGGGTCGGACGCATCGACGGCATGCGCGGCGGCAGCGGCCTTCGGCGCGCGGCGCTTCTCCACCGGCGCATGCACGCCCTCGCTGCCGGCGCAGATGTCGCAGGCACCGCACGCCTCGCTCTCCTCCCCGAAATGCGCGAGCAGCGCGACGCGGCGGCAGGTGCGGCTCTCGGCATAGCCGATCAGCGCGCGAAGCCGCTGGAGTTCCATCCGCTGGTGCGCATCGGGCGCGTTGCCTTGCGCGATCATCCGACGCCGCATCATCACGTCAGCCATCGAGAACAGCATGGTCGCGCGCGCGGGCTCGCCATCGCGCCCGGCGCGGCCGATCTCCTGGTAGTAGGCCTCGACGCCGCCCGGAAGCCCGGCATGGATGACGAAGCGCACGTCGGGCTTGTCGATCCCCATGCCGAAGGCGACGGTCGCGACCGCAACCGCACCCGGTTCGGTCATGAAACGGTCCTGCGCCTCGGTGCGCGCGTCCGTCGTCATGCCGGCATGGTAGGCGAAGGCGTTGACGCCGCGGGATGCGAGCATCGCCGCCACGGCCTCCGTGTCCTTGCGGCTGGTGCAGTAGACGATGCCGGCAGCCCCCTGCTCTGCCGCCACCAGGGCAGCGATGCGCGCCTCGGCCCCCGCCTTGCCGGATTTAGGCTCGACCGCCAGCGTGATGTTCGGCCTGTCGAAGCCGAGTACGTGCACGAGCGCGCCCTGCCTCAGCAGCACGCGCGCGATCTCGCGCCGCGTCGCCGCATCGGCGGTTGCCGTGAACGCGCCGATCGGAACGGCATCGAAACGCTCGCGCAGGCAGGACAGCGCCATGTACTCGGGGCGGAAATCATGGCCCCACTGGCTCACGCAATGCGCTTCGTCGACGATGATGGCAGAGAGGTCGAGACGCCCCAGCGCATCGAGCATGCGCGGATCGGTGAGACGCTCGGGACTCATGTAGAGCAGCGCAAGGTCGCCGCGCGCCGCTGCCCGCCAGGTCTCGACATTCGCCGCGCGATCGGATGCGCTGTTGATCGCGCCCGCCGGAACGCCGCTTGCCTGCAGACGCTGCACCTGGTCTGCCATCAGCGCGATCAGTGGCGAGACCACGACCGCGATCGCCCCGCGCGCCTGGTGCGCGACCGCGGCCGGCACCTGGTAGCACACGCTCTTCCCCGCCCCCGTCGGCATCACCGCCAGGACGTCGCGCCCTCCGCCGAGCGCGCGGACGACGTCTTCCTGGCCAGGGCGGAAGCCCGGGAAGCCGAAGCGCCGCCTCAGCGTGCCGAGGAGAGGATCGTCGCGTCCGTCGCCCCCGGATCCGGCCACCCCATCAGGCGCCACGGATCATCCTGATGATGCCGGAGAAATCAACGCCGGCATCCCCGCCTTCGGCGAAGCGGCGATAGAGGGCGGCGGCGACCGCGCCAAGCTCGGCGTGCGCGCCATTCGCCTCGGCAGCCCCGCGGGCAAGCTCGAGGTCCTTCAGCATCATCGCCGCGGTGAAGCCTGGCGCGTAGCCGCGGTTTGCAGGGCTCGTCGGCACAGGGCCGGGAACCGGACAGTAGGTGGTGAGAGACCAGCACTGGCCGGAGGAGGCGGATGCGATGTCGAACAGCGCCTGGTGCGACAGGCCGAGCTTCTCGGCGAGCACGAAGGCCTCGGCGACGCCGATCATCGAGATGCCGAGGATCATGTTGTTGCAGATCTTGGCCGCCTGCCCCGCCCCCGCCTCGCCGGCATGGACGATGCTGCGCCCCATCGCGGCGAGGATCGGCTGCGCGCGCATCACGTCATCGGGCGTGCCGCCGACCATGAAGGTCAACGTTCCCGCCTCCGCCCCGCCGACACCACCGGAGACGGGCGCATCGATCATCGCGATGCCCGCCTCCGCCGCAGCGGCGGCCATCTCACGCGCGGTGGCGACGTCGATCGTCGAACAGTCGATCAGCAGCGCGCCGGGTTCCGCGACCTCCACGAGCCCGCCGGTGCCGCCATAGACGGCGCGCACCTCGCGGCCAGCGGGCAGCATGGTGATGATCACCTCGGCCCCCTCGGCAACACCCTGCGGTGTTTCAGAGGCGATGGCGCCCTCGGCAACGAGCTTGCCCGTGCGGTCGGGCGTGAGGTCGAACACCGTCAGCGCATGCCCGGCCCGCACCAGGTTCAGCGCCATGGGCGCACCCATGTTGCCGAGACCGATGAAGCCGATGCGCGCCATGACATTCTCCCCTTGCCGCGACCGGGCGGAATCGCGTTCCGCAGGGTAGGTCACGAAGGCCCGGGCCGAAACCCCCCGACGCGCCGGCGCGCGATGTCGCCGCGCGAGCGCGAGGGGGGCGCGACAGTGTGATTGACAAGCGAGGCCACGCCGGTAGATCGTATGCACACGAACAATATCGGCTGTGGCGAGGGAGAGCGTCGCACCGGACCGGAGACGGTGATGGGAAGCTATCTGCGCCCGACATCCATGCCCGAGGCGCTGGCAGCGCTTGCTGCCGGGCCGCGCATCGTGCTGGCCGGCGGGACCGACTACTACCCCACGCGCGTCGGCCGCCCGCCGGAGGATGACCTGCTCGACATCACTGCGATCGGCGCGCTGTCCGGCATCGTGGAATCCGATGCCGGCTGGCGCATCGGCGCGGCGGCCAGCTGGACCGACGTGATCGAGGCGCCCCTGCCGCCGCTATTCGACGGGCTGAAGGCCGCCGCGCGCGAGGTCGGCGGGGTGCAGATCCAGAACACGGGGACGATCGCGGGCAATCTTTGCAATGCGAGCCCGGCGGCCGATGGCATTCCGAACCTGCTTGCCCTCGACGCCACGGTGCATCTCGCCTCCGCGGGCGGTGAGCGTGCGGTGCCGATCGCCGGGTTCGTGCTCGGCAACCGCCGCACCGCGCGGCGGGGTGACGAGATGGTGACGGCGATCACCATCCCACGCCCGCGCAACCCTGCGCGCAGCGTGTTCCTCAAGCTCGGCGGGCGGCGCTACCTCGTGATCAGCATCGTCATGGTCGGGGCCGTGGCCGAGTTCGCCGAGGATGGCACGATCGCCACGGCCCGGCTCGCGGTGGGTGCGTGCAGCGCGGCCGCCGTCAGGCTTCCAGCACTCGAGGCCGCCCTGGCCGGCAAACGGCCGGACGGCGCGCTGGTGACGGAGGCGCATCTCGCCCCCCTCGCCCCGATCGATGACGTGCGCGCCCCCGCCGCATACCGGCGCGATGCCGCGCTCACCCTGCTTCGCCGCGCCGTGGAGGCCCTGCGATGAGATCGCCAGCGGAACGGATCGCCTTCACCCTCAACGGCGCGGCGGCGGACGTGCACACGCCCCCGGCGACGCGGCTGTCCGACCTGCTGCGCGACACGCTCGGGCTGACGGGCACCAAGATCGGCTGCAACGCCGGTGATTGCGGCGCCTGCACCGTGCTGCTCGATGGCCGCCAGGTATGTGCCTGCCTCGTTCCAGCGGGCCAGGTGGCGGGGCGCGCGGTGACGACGGTCGAGGGCCTCGCCGAACAGGGGCGGCTCTCGGCGCTGCAACAGGCCTTCGCCGACCAAGGTGCTGCACAGTGCGGCATCTGCACGCCCGGAATGCTGATGGCGGCAGCCGACCTGCTGGCCCGCAACCCCACGCCAGACGAGCCGGCGGTGCTCGATGCCCTCGGCGGCGTCCTCTGCCGCTGCACCGGCTATCGCAAGATCGTCGAGGCGGTGTTGAGCCTCGGGCGGAACGAGCGTTTGCCCGTCGATGCCGCTCCTGTCGCAGGAGCCGCCGTCGGCGCCCGCCTGCCACACCCCGACGCCGAGGCGATCGTCACCGGTGCGCATCGTTTCGGCGCCGATGCGCTGCCGGAGAGCGCGTTCCTGACGCTGCGCGCCGTGCGCAGCCCGCACCCGCATGCGCGGTTCGGCATCGGCGATCTCGCCCCGCTGCATGCACGCTTCCCCGGCCTCGTGCGCGTTCTCACCGCAGCCGACGTGCCTGGCCAAAACCTCTTCGGCATCTACCCGACAGGCAAGGACCAGCCCGCCCTCGCCCCGGGTCTCGTGCGGATGCGCGGCGAGGCTGTCGTCGCCCTTGTCGGCGATGCCGAGACAGTCGCCGCGATCCGTGACGAGGACGTTCCGATCACGTGGGAGGTCCTGCCCCCCGTGACCTTCGAAGATGCCCGCGCAGGCCTGGGGCCTGACCTGCACGCCCATGCGCCGGGCAACGTGCTCTGCCGTGGCCGCGTGAAGACAGGCGACGCCGAGGCAGCACTCGTGGCGTCGCCACACCGCGCCTCGGTCTCGGTCGAGACGGGCTTCGTCGAGCATGCCTATATCGAGCCCGAGGCCGGCTACGCGCGGCGTGTGGGCGAGCGCATCGAGATCGTCGCCTGCACCCAGACGCCGTACATGGACCGTGACGAGCTCGCGCTGATCCTCGGCATCCTGCAGGCCCAGGTGCGGGTGATCCCGACGGCAACGGGCGGCGGCTTCGGCGGCAAGCTCGACCTCTCGGTGCAGCCCCTCGTCGCGATCGCCGCGTGGCTGCTCGGCCAGCCCGTGCGCTGCGTCTACACGCGGCCCGAGAGCATGGCGTCCACCACCAAGCGCCATCCCTCGCGCATCACCGCGGAGGCCGCGTGCGACGCGGACGGAAAACTCACCGCCTATCGGTTCCACGGCGATTTCAACACCGGTGCCTACGCCAGCTGGGGCCCAACGGTGGCCAACCGCGTGCCGGTGCACGCGACCGGGCCCTACACCATCCCCAACGTGCTCAACACCTCCGCCGCGCTGCACACGACCGACACGCCCGCGGGTGCGTTCCGTGGGTTCGGCGTGCCACAGGCAGCGATCGCGCACGAGGCGCTGATGGACATGCTGGCCGAACGTTGCGGCCTCGATCCGCTTGCGTTCCGCCTCGCCAACGCGATCCGGCCCGGTGACGCGACACCGACGGGCCAGGTGCTGCGCCACGCCGTCGGCATGGCCGATTGCCTCGAAGCCCTCGCACCGCGGTGGATGGAGCTCCGCGCCGAGGCGGAGGCATTCAACCGCGCGGAGAAGGGCGCGTCGCGTCGTGGCGCGGGCGTTGCCTGCATGTGGTACGGCATCGGCAACACCTCGATGTCCAACCCCTCCGACATGACGCTCGGCCTCGCCCGCGATGGCACGCTGACGCTCTATTGCGGGGCGATGGATATCGGCCAGGGCTCGAAGACGATCATGGCGCAGATCGCGGCCGATGCGCTCGGCGTTCCCGTCGCCGCGCTCCGCGTCACCACCGCCGACACCGACCTCACGCGCGATGCCGGCAAGACCTCCGCCTCGCGGCAGACCTTCGTGTCGGGCAACGCGGCGAAGGCAGCGGGCGAGGACCTGCGCCGCAGGCTGCTCGCGCTCGCCAATGCCGGCCCCGATGCGCGGCTGGTGCCCACGCCGGGCGGCATCGTCATCGACGATGGCAGGCGGAGCGTGATCCCCGATCTCGTTCGCCTGGCAGCCGATCCGCATGGCGACGTGCTGGTGGGCGAAGGCAGGTTCGATCCGCCGACCACCGCGCTCGATGCCGATGGCCGGGGCATCCCCTACGCGGCCTACGCCTTCGCCGCGCAAGTGGCGCTGGTGGAAGTGGACACCGCACTCGGCACCGTCCGCCCCTTGCGCATCCTTGCCGCGCATGATGTCGGCCGCGCGGTGAACCCGATCCAGGTCGAGGGCCAGATCCATGGCGGCATCGCGCAGGGGCTCGGGCTCGCGCTGATGGAGGAGTTCTTCCCCGGCCGGAACGAGAACCTGCACGACTACCTGATCCCCACCATCGGCGACATCCCGCCCATCGAGGTGACGCTGGTCGAGGACCCCGATCCGCTCGGACCCTTCGGTGCCAAGGGTATCGGCGAGCCTGCGTTGATCGCGACAGCACCTGCCATCCTCGGCGCCGTCCACCACGCCACCGGCGTGCGGCTCACGCGCGCACCGGCCACGCCGGATCGCGTGCGCGCAGCGCTGCTCGCAGCCGGTGCCGCGCGATGACCGAGACGAAGCAATCGACCGACGCGCCTGACGCGGAGGCGCTCGCACACGCGAAGGACAGGGAAGGCGGCATCGTCACCTGCGATGCCTGCCCCGTTCTCTGCCGCATCCGACCCGGCAAGACGGGTGCCTGCGATCGTTACGGCAACGAGGCGGGCCGGCTGATCAGGATGGACCCGCTGGTGATCGCCGCGCGCGCCGGCCCCGACGGGGTGATCCCGTTCCTCGGCCAGGCGTGGGATGGCTCGGCGCTGTCAGGTGCCACCGCCTTCGTCACCGGCATCGGCGCCGGCACGACCTACCCCGATTACAAGCCCGCCCCCTTCATCGTCGCCTCCGAAATCGATGGGGTGGAGATGGTGACGGTCGTGACGGAGGGAATCTTCAGCTATTGCGGGCTGAAGGTGAAGATCGACACCGACCGTTTCATCGGCCCCGAATGCGCACCCGTGCGCGCGAATGGCGAGCAGGTGGGGCATGTGACGACGGCCGAGTACGGCTCGCAGATGCTCTCGCTCGGCGGCGTGCGACACCTCACGGGCGGCGGCAAGAAGGAAGGTGTGGTCACCTGCGACACGCTGCTCGCGCTCGCCAACAAGGGCGCGGTCGATCTCACCGTCGATGGTGGTGCTGCGCTCACCATCCAGGCTGGCCGCGCGCCGATCATCGGGGGCGTGGCGGAGGAGCGGATGCGGGTCGGCTGCGGCAGTGCCACGATCGGCATCTTCGCCCGGCAATGGCTCGGCCACGCCGACGAGGTGATCGTGGTCGATGACCACATCACCGGTGTTCTGTCCGAACACCAGGCGGGGCGCTTCCTCGACATGCGCCCCTCCGGCATCCGCGTGCGCGGGCGCCGCTCCACCCCAGGCCGCTACTTCCAGGTGGCGCATCCGGGCACGGGCTGGGGCGGCACCGACATCACCGATCCGCTCGCGATCATCGAGCGGATCGACGCCAAGCTCGCCTGGCCGGGGCTTCGGCTGCTGATGGTCAGCACCACGGGCGAGCATGCGGCCTGGTTCGTGCTAGACGACACACTGGCACCCGTGCCGGCCGACATGCCGCCCGCGATCACCGCGGTGGTAGACCGCATCGGCGAGAATTGCGAGCCGGCGCTGACGTCGGTGCTGTTCATGGCAGGCGCCGGCGGATCTCTCCGTGCCGGGGTGACGGACAATCCCGTTCGCCTCACACGCTCGGTGCGCGCCTCCCTCACGCGCGTCACGTCAGGCGGGGCGCCGGTGTTCCTCTGGCCCGGCGGCGGCATCACCTACATGGCCGACGTGCTGGCGATGCCGGATGGCTCCTTCGGCCATGTGCCGACGCCGGCCCTCGTGGCACCCATCGAGTTCACGCTTCCGCTCGCCGACTATGCCGCGATGGGCGGGCACATGGACCGCGTGCGCCCCCTCGCCTCGCTGCGTGAGCGGAACGACCTTCGGCCCATCGCGTGGGACGCGGCGAACCCCTGGCCAGTCGTGCCGGCGTGAGCGCCGTGGTCGCCATGCTGCCGGGCGGGCGGCTGCATCTCCAGCACGGGCCGATCGATGCGATCGTGCAGGCCTGGGGCGATGCGGGCGATGTGAGTGCGGCCTATGCGCAGGTCGCCCAAGCGTTTCCCGCCGTGCTGCCGGGACTCTGCGCCGAGCTCCCGCTGCTCCGCACCGCCCTTCCCTCACCGATGCCGCGTGGCGAGATCGCGCGGCGCATGCATGCGGCGTGCGCTCCATTCGCCAGCGGCTTCATCACCCCAATGGCTGCTGTTGCCGGCGCAGTCGCCGATCACCTTCTCACGACGCTGCTGCACGATCGGACTCTGGCCCGCGCGCTCGTCAACGATGGCGGAGACATCGCGATCCACCTCTCGGCAGGACAGTCGTTCCGCTGCGGGATTGTTGCGGACCTCGCGGCACCTGGCCTCAATGCGATCGCCACCATCGGCGCGCAGGACGGCATCGGTGGGATCGCGACGAGCGGGCGTCGCTGCAAGGGCAAGGGCGGGCGATCTTTCAGCGGCGGCATCGCGGATGCGGTGACGGTGCTCGCGGCCAGCGCCGCCGCGGCCGACGCGGCGGCGACGATGATCGCCAACGCCGTCGACCTGCCGGGCCACGCTGGCATCACACGCCGCCCCGCCTCGGCGATCGACCCCGACAGCGACCTCGGCGACCTTCCGGTGACGTGGGATGTCGGCCCTCTCACCGACGCCGAGATCGACGCCGCGCTGGAGGCGGGCGCGCGGGTTGCGCGAGACTGCGCCGCGCGCGGCCTCGCCACCGCCGCGATCCTGCATCTCGGCGGCCGCCGCGCCATCGTCGGCACGCCATCGTTTGCGATCGCCGCCTGAGGAGCATCCCATGTCAGACCCGCTCATCCGCAAGCTTCTCGTCACGGTCGAGGAGACCCACCGCGAGGGAGACCAGCCCCTCGGGCCCCCGACGCGCAAGGCAGCGGCCATCGCGGTCATCGGCAACCCCTTCGCCGGGCGGCATGTGGCTGACCTTGGAGAGCTCGTCGAGGTTGGTGCGATGCTCGGGCGGCTGCTCGCCGAACGCGCCGTCGCGGCACTCGGCATCGCCGGCAGCGAGGCGGAGAGCTACGGCAAGGCAGCGATCGTCGGCGAGGATGGCGAGCTCGAGCACGCCGCCGCGATCCTTCACCCGAAGATGGGCGCGCCGGTTCGCGCCACACTCGGCAAGGGTGCGGCGCTGATCCCATCGGCCAAGAAGCGTGGCGGCATGGGAGCGGCGATCGACGTGCCGCTCGGCCACAAGGATGCGGCCTATGTGCGCAGCCATTTCGACGCGATGGAGATCCGGGTGCCCGATGCGCCGCGGCGTGACGAGATCGTCGTCGCCATCGTGGTGACCGACAGCGGCAGGCCGCTCCCACGCATCGGCGGGCTCACCACCGCCGAGATCGAAGGCAAGGACGGGCTCAGGTAGAATGGCCCGCAACACGACAACAGGGACAAAAGGAGATTCACGATGAGCATGACACGCCGGACAATTCTCGCCGCCTCGGCCGCCACGCTGGCGGCCCCGGCCCTGGTGCGCGCGCAGGGCACGCAGCCGATCAGGATCGGCGAGATCAACAGCTACACGACGCTTCCCGCCTTCACGGTGCCATACCGCAACGGCTGGCAGCTTCGCGTCGAGCAGATCAACGCCGCCGGCGGCATCCTCGGCCGGCCGCTCGAAGTGGTGTGGCGCGATGATGCCGGCCGCCCGCAGGACGCCGTGCGCCTTGCCGGCGAGCTCCTCGACAACGAGCGGGTGGACATCCTCGGCGGAACGTTCTTCAGCCATGTCGGGCTCGCCGTTGCCGATTTCGCATTGCAAAGGAAGCGCCTGTTCGTGGCGTCGGAGCCGCTGACCGACGCGATCGTGTGGGACAAGGGCAACCGCTACACGTTCCGCCTGCGGCCGAGCACGTACATGCAGGCGGCGATGCTTGTCGAGGAAGCGGCGAAGCTTCCCGCCAAGCGCTGGGTGACGGTGTCGCCCAACTACGAGTACGGCCAGTCGGCGGTGAAATGGTTCAAGCAGCTGCTGATGGCGAAGCGACCCGACGTGGAGTTCGTCGCTGAACAGTGGCCGGCCCTCGGGCGAATCGATGCGGGCGCGACCGTGCAGGCACTCGCCCAGGCGCGGCCGGAAGCGATCTACAACGTCACGTTCGGGCCTGACCTCACGAACTTCGTGCGCCAGGGCAACACGCGCGGGCTGTTCGAGCGCCGCAGCGTGGTCAGCCTTCTCACCGGCGAGCCGGAGTATCTCGATCCGCTGGCCGATGAGACGCCGGAGGGCTGGGTCGTCACCGGCTATCCGTGGGAGCAGATCAACACGCCGGAGCATACCGCCTTCCGCGATGCGTATCGCGCGCGCTTCAACGACTATCCGCGGCTCGGCACCGTCGTCGGCTACGACATGATCACCGCGATCGCCGAGGCCATCCGCAAGGCCGGCACGACCGACAACGAGAAGGTGATCGAGGCGCTGCGCGGGCTGCCGTTCAACTCGCCCTTCGGGCCGGTGGTGTTCCGCGCGCTCGACCACCAGGCAACCCTCGGCGCCTATGTCGGCAAGACGGCGCTGCGCAACAACCGCGGCGTGATGGTCGACTGGCGCTACGCCGACGGGGCGAACTACCTCCCGTCGGATGACGAGGTGCGGCGCATGCGTCCCCAGGGGGCGTGATCGCGCGCTCGTAACGACGGCCCGCGCATCATCCGCGCGGGCCGTTCCCTTGCGGAGACCGCACGCTTGGACTTTGTCCTGATCCAGTTCCTCACGGGCCTGTCGAGTGCCTCGGCGCTGTTCCTCATCGCCTCGGGGCTCACCGTCATCTTCGGCGTCACGCGCATCGTGAACTTCGCGCATGGCAGCTTCTACATGCTCGGCGCCTACCTGGCGTGGACGATCGTGCGCGCCTTCTGGGACTGGGGCGGGCGCGAGCCGTACCTGTTCGTCGCGGGCGTGATCGTGGCGGCGATCGTCGTCAGCCTGATCGGCGTGGCGATGGAGATGACGCTGCTTCGACGCATCTACCGCGCGCCGGAGCTGTTCCAGCTGCTCGCCACCTTCGGCGTGGTGCTGATCATCCAGGATGCGACGCTCGCGATCTGGGGGCCGGAGGACCTGCCGTTGCCGCGGCCGCCCTGGCTGCGCGGCTTCATCGAGATCGCAGGATCGCGCTTCCCGCGGTACGACCTGATCCTCGCCGTCATCGGCCCTGTCGTGCTCGGGTTGCTGTGGCTGCTGTTCCACCGCACGCGCTTCGGCGTGCTGGTGCGCGCCGCGACGCAGGATCGCGAGATGGTCGCGGCGCTGGGCGTCGACCAGCGGAAGCTGTTCTCGGGCGTGTTCTTCCTGGGCTCGGCATTGGCAGGACTTGGCGGTGCGCTTGTCCTGCCGTCGCAATCGGCCAACCTGCAGATGGACCTCTCCATCATCGCGGAGGCCTTCGTCGTTGTCGTTGTCGGCGGCATGGGCAGCGTGCCTGGTGCGTTCCTGGCAAGCCTGCTGATCGCCGAGGTGCAGGCCTTCGGCATCGTGCTGCTGCCCAAGATCACACTCGTTCTCGTGTTCCTCGTCATGGCCGCTGTGCTGATGGTCAGGCCCTACGGCCTGCTGGGCAAGCCGCAGGCGCATGCGCGCGCGCAATCGGGAATGGTTGAACCCGTGCTGCGCCCTGCCCCGCCAATTCTCGCCTGGGCCGGGATCGCGGCACTCGCCTTGGCGGCAAGCACGCCGTTCTGGGCGGGCGCCTATGCGCTGACGGTGCTGGTGGAACTCGCCGTGTTCGTGCTGTTCGCGGCGAGCCTTCACCTGATGATGGGGCCGGGCGGCGTGGTGAGCTTCGGTCACGCGGCGTATTTCGGCCTCGGCGCCTACGGCGCGGCGCTGGGATTGCGCTATCTCGCGCTGCCGATGGAGGCGGGGCTCGTGATGGCGCCGTTGTTCGCCGGGCTGTTCGGCGTCGTGTTCGGCGTGTTCGTGGTGCGCCTCTCGGGCGTCTATCTCGCCATGCTCACGCTGGCCTTCGCGCAGATCGTCTGGGCTGCGGCGTTCCAGTGGGTCGACATCACGGGTGGCGACAACGGCATCCTCGGCGTGTGGCCGTCAGCCTGGGCCACGAACAAGAGCGTCTATCTGTGGCTGTCGCTGGCCCTCTGCATCGGCGCGACGATGCTGCTGCGCCGCTTCGTGTTCTCGCCCTTCGGCTATGGGCTCAGGGCGGCGCGCGATTCCGAACTCCGCGCCGAGGCGATCGGGCTCGACACGGCACGGCTCAGGCTCGTCGCCTTCACCATAGCCGCCGCCGCCGCGGGGCTGGCGGGTGGTGTCTATGCCTACGCCAAGGGCTCGGTGTTTCCCACGTACATCTCGATCCCGAAATCGGTCGATGCGCTGCTGATGGTTCTGTTGGGCGGCGTGCAGACGGTGACGGGCCCGATCGTCGGCGCCATCGCCTATCACGGCCTGTTCGTCGGGATTTTGCAGACGACGCAGTACTGGCGCGCAGCGCTCGGGCTGTCGATCGTACTCCTCGTGCTTGCCTTCCCGCTTGGCATCGCCGGCTTCGCGCGGGCGCGGTGGGAGCGTGCGAAGGGGCTCGAAGCGGCATGAGCGCGCCAGTGCTGGATGTGCGTTCGATCGAGAAACGGTTCGGCGGCGTCCATGCCGTCGCCGACGTGTCGTTCAGCGTGGCTGCAGGCGAGATGCTCGCGCTGATCGGGCCGAACGGAGCGGGCAAAAGCACCTGCTTCAACCTCGTCAATGGCCAGCTCCGCGCCGATGGCGGCGAGGTGCGGCTTGCCGGCCGGTCGCTTGCCGGCATCGCGCCGCGCGCGATCTGGCGCTTGGGCGTCGGCCGCACCTTCCAGATCACCGCCACCTTCGCGTCCATGACCGTGCGCGAGAACGTGCAGATGGCGCTGATCAGCCACCACCGCACGCTCTGGTCATTCCTCTCGCGCGCGGCCGACAAGTTCCGCGCCGAGGCCGACGCGCTGCTCGCCCAGGTCGGCATGGCGGAACAGGCGGAGCGGCCCTGCGGCGTGCTGGCCTATGGCGACCTCAAGCGCCTCGAACTCGCCGTCGCACTTGCCAACGACCCGAAGCTGCTGCTGATGGACGAACCCACCGCCGGCATGGCACCGAAGGAGCGTACCGCGCTGATGGAACTCACCCGCGGCATCGTGCGCGCGCGCGGCCTCGCCTGCCTCTTCACCGAGCATGACATGGACGTGGTGTTCGGCCAGGCCGACCGCATCCTCGTGATGAATCGCGGCAGGCTGATCGCCGAAGGCACGGCCGAGACCGTGCGGAACGACCCTGCGGTGCGCGAGGTCTATCTCGGCGCCGGAACGACGAGCGGGGGGCACTGACGATGCTCACTGTCACGGGGCTCAATGCCTTCTACGGGCGCGCCCATATCCTGCATGACGTGTCGCTCGAGGCGCGCGCGGGGGAGGTGCTCGTGCTGCTCGGCCGCAACGGGGCGGGCAAGTCGACCACGATGAAGTCGATCATCGGTCTCGTCCGCCCGGCACAAGGCAGTTCCATCACCTTCGACGGCGTCGAGATGGCCGGCCGGCAGCCGCACGAGATCGCGCGCGCGGGCCTCGGCTACGTGCCGGAGGAACGCCGCATCTTCACCGACCTCACGGTAATGGAAAACCTCGCCGTCGGCCGCCAGCCGCCGCGCGACGGTCTCGCACCCTGGACGCCCGAGCGCCTCTTCGCGATCTTTCCCAATCTCGGCCGCATGCAGGACCGCCCCGGCGGGCGGATGAGTGGGGGCGAGCAGCAGATGCTGACGATCGCGCGCACGCTGATGGGCAACCCCCGCCTGATCCTGCTCGACGAACCCTCCGAGGGCCTTGCCCCCGTCATCGTCGAGCAGATGGCGGACGCCATTGCGAAGCTGAAGGCGGAGGGCCTCGCCGTGGTGCTGTCGGAGCAGAACCTGCATTTCGCCGCGCGCGTGGCCGATGCGGCGGTGATCATCGAGAAGGGGGCCGTGCGCTGGCAGGGAACGCTCCCGGCGCTGGAGAACGAGCCGGAGGTGAAGGCGCAGTACCTCTCGGTGTAGGGACGCCCCCACCGCGCACGCCGGAGTGCGGCGCGCACGGCGGAAGGCTGGCAGGGCTACTTGATCTCCTTGGGCCAGTCCGGCTCCTTGTGGTCACCCACACGAAGCACGATCACCATCTTCTGGCTTTCGGCCTGCACGAAGTAGACACGGTTGCCCTGCGACAGACGGATTGAGCAGCACTTCACCGCCGAGCCCTTCTTGCCGCCGATCGTCATCTTCGTCGGCGCGCCCTTGTAGCTCTCGTAGTCGGAATCCCACCCCTCGGCCGCGCTCTTCGGGTGCTCGCCATTCGAGACGGCACGCGCCCAGTCGTTGAAGAGGTCCTTCTCGACCTTGGACATCGCGCCGACGGCCTTCATGTTCTCGTTGTTCAGCGTCCACGCCACCGGTGGTCTCCCCGTTTCGTTGCCGCGCGCCGCACGCGCAGGTTGCCATAGTATGATCGTATCGATCCATCCCTGCAATGCTCGCGGGGCCGGTACGGGGGCGGTCACCCCTCCGCGGGGGCGCGGAACGAGGCCATGCCGCGACGCGCCGTACCGGTATGGTCGAAATTCGCGTCGTCGAGCCAGGCGAGCATCGCGTCGCGGCGGTCAGGCCACTCGCTGTCAATGATGGAGTACCAGGCCGTGTCGCGCGAACGGCCCTTGATGATCTTGGCGTTGCGGTGCGTGCCCTCGTAGGTGAAGCCGAGGCGCTCCGCCGCGCGGCGGCTCGGTACGTTCAAGGAATGACATTTCCAGACAAGCCGGCGATAGCCGAGGTCGTCCATCGCGTGGCGGAACAGCAGCACCATCGCCTCCGTCGCCGCCCGCGTTCGCGAGAGCGCCGGGCCGAACCAGATATGGCCCACCTCGATGTCGCCATCGCCGGGGCGGATCTCCATGAAGGAGAGCCAGCCCGTCGCGGCGCCAGAGACATGCGGGCGGATGGCGAAGAACATCGGGTCATGCAGCGCGGCAAGCGCGCCCACCTGGCGACGCAGGCCCGCCTCGTCGGCGAAGGGGCCGTAGCCGAGATAGGCCCAGCTTTCGTCCGCACCTTGCGCGGCCCGCCAGAGATCAGGCGCGTGGCGAACATGCAGCGGCTCGAGATCGACGGCGCGGCCTCGGTGGATCACGCGGGCCGGCAGCGGCCGTGGCGTCGGGTCAACCTCCGGTCCCAGGGGAGGATGGGGGGGCGGCGGGCTCATGCAGCGCGGCCGGAAAGCAGCTCCACGATGCGCGCGGTCCGCGCGGCGGCGGCTTTGGCCGCGCGCTCCTCCGCGACCAGGATGGCCGACCAGTCGTCATCACCGCCCGGCACCGCCTGGCCACCCATCGCGCGCATCACGGCGCGCTCCAGCAGCGCGATGCGCGCGCGAAGGTCATCGGCCTCGGCGCGCGAAAGCCTCCAGAGGGCGGCGAGCGTTTCCGCTGTCGTCTCGTTCACGATACGATCTCCGGAATGCGTTCGGCAGGCGGGGTGTTGCGGCTGCGGCCGATGCGCACCACGCCCTCGGTCAGCACCATGCCGATGCCAGCAAGGTCGCCCTTGCCGAGGGCGTCGAGCACATCCCGCCCGTCCGAACCCTGGGGTCGGTCCATCAGCACCAGGTCGGCGCTCATGCCTGTTGCGATCGTTCCGGCCTCGAGGCGCCTTACCGCAGCGACGTTGCCAGACGCCCAGGCCCATGCACGCTCCGCCGGCACCTCGCCGAGCGAGGACAGCAGGCTCACCATCCGCAGCATGCCGAGCGGCTGCACGCCGGAGCCGGCGGGTGCGTCGGTGCCGACGGTCAGCTGCGCCTCCTTGCCGAGCTCGCGCATCGTGCGCATCGCGTAGAGGCCCGTGCGCGGGTTGCCATTGTGGATGATCTCCACGGCGCGGGTCGTTTCCTCGCAGATGCGGCGAATCTGCGCGAGGTCGAGGCTCGTCGGCCCGCCATTGATGTGGCTCGCGACGTCGCTGTCGGCGGCAAGCACCACGTCGGCGCCGATATAGCTCGATCCGGGAACGGAAGGACCGCCGACATGCGTGACGGTCGTCATGCCGTGCGCGCGCGCCCAGCCGACCATCTCGCGCGCTTCCTCGGCCCCGGTGACGGTGCCGAGCCCGATCTCGCCCATCAGCACGACGCCGGCCCGTGCCATCTCGGCGAAGTCGGCTTCCGTCAGGCCGCGTTCGGGGATGACGGCGCCTGCGATGATGCGCATGCCGAGGGGGCGGAAATTCTCGAACGCCTTGCGCGCGACGATAGCGAGCGCCTTGGCACCGACCGGGTCACGCGGCCGGCCAGGCAGGTGCACCTCGCCGGCCGAGATCATGGTGGTGACGCCACCGTGCATGCAGCCTTCGATCCAGCCGAGCTGGTTCTGCCGCGGCGTCCAGTCACCGAACACGGTGTGCACGTGGTTGTCGATGAGCCCGGGCGCGAGCGCGCAGCCACGGGCATCGATCGTCACGCGCGCGCCCTCGGCGTCGCAGTCCTTCCCGCGGCCGACCGCGGTGATGCGGCCGCCCTCTGCCACCACCGTGTCGGCGTCGAGGATCGGCTCATCGAGCCTGCCCGACAGCATCAGGCCGACATTGCGGACAACGAGTTTGCCCGACTGCTTCTCAGGCCCAGCCGCAAGCGCCATGCGCGTTCTCCCTTTCCGGCGCCCAATGTGGCCGCGCCGGCGCGCAGGATCAATCCGGGCTACTTCTCGACAAACGCCTTTTCGATGACGTAGGTGCCGGGCTTTCCCGACGATCCCTCGTCAAAGCCCTGCTCCCCGGCGATGCGGCGGCAATCGGCGAGCATCTCGGGCCCGCCGCAGATCATGATCCGGTCCGCCGCCGGATCGAACCTGCCGCGGCCGAGATCATCGAAGAAGGCGCCTGACGCGATCAGGTCGGTGATGCGCTCCTCGCGCCATGGGCCGGGGCCATCGCGTGTCACGGTCGGGTAGTAGGTGAGCTTCGCCGCAGCCTCCTCGCCGAGCAGCTCGTGCGCGGGGAGTTCCTTCTCGATCCAGTCGCGGTAGGCGAGCTCGCTGCCATGGCGGCAGGTGTGGGTGAGCACGATGCGCTCGAACCGCCCGTAGGTCGCGGGGTCCTTGATGATCGACATGAAGGGCGCGAGGCCGGTGCCGGTGGAGAGCAGGAACAGCGTGCGGCCAGGCAGCAGGTAGTCGATCACGAGCGTGCCCGTGGGCTTGCGGCCGACATAGAGCGCGTCACCGGGCTGGATGTGCATCAGCCGCGAGGTCAGCGGGCCGTTCGGCACCTTGATCGAGAGGAACTCGAGCGTCTCCTCGTAGTTCGCCGAGACCATCGAGTAGGCGCGCAGCAGCGGCTTGCCGTCGACCGGGATGCCGATCATGGTGAATTGGCCGTTCTCGAACCGGAACGACGGATCGCGCGTCGTCGTCAACGTGAACAGCGTCTCGGTCCAGTGGTGCACGGAGAGCACGGTCTCGACGAACAGCGCGCCGGTCGGTTGCGGGCGCAGTGTCGCTGGCGCGGCGGGCGAGGAATGATCGGGGCTCATGCGAAGGCCATCCGTTGCAGGAGGTCGAGGAACAGCGTGCGCTCGTCCGCCGAGAGGGGGGAGAGCGTCGCCTCGCTGATCGCGGCGGCGACCGGCAGGGCACCAGCGACGGCAGCGCGGCCTGCCGGTGTCACGGTGAGCTTCAGGGTACGCTTGTCGGCCGGGTCGGCCGCGCGTGTCACGAGGCCACGGGCGATCAGGCGCCGCACCACGCCCTGGGTCGTCGCCGGGTCCATCGCCGTCAGCCGGCCGAGGGCGTTCTGCGTCGCCTCGCCGAGGGTGTCGAGCTTGACGAGCAGCGCCCACTGCATCGGCGTGAGCGCCGCCTCCGCACCGAGCGCGTCGGCGAACATCGCCTGGAACAATGCGGCATGGCGCTGGTGCGCGCGGCGCAGCAGGTGGCCGACCTGGCCTTCGAGTACGTAGGAGGTTTCGCGCGCCCCCTCATGCCGGGCCTCGCGTTGGGCCTCGCGCCGGGTCTCGCGCTGGGCCTCGTGCCGCGGCTTCTGCGCGCGCGCGCGAAGGATGACTGGTCCGCCCACACTCGGCTCCCGCTCTGAGCGCTGGATTGTTTGCATACGAATGATCGTCAAGCATGCCTCGGGATGCAAGCGAAAGATGCAGCTTCGCGCGCGCCGCGGATGCTGCACACAGTACGCAATTGCAAGGGCATGGGGCATGTGGCTGCAGCGCGACAGCCTTGTGAAAGTAGCCACTCTGTGGTTGAACGCGCGCTCACGCCGGGAAACGGCGGGGCCTGCGCATTCTCGCTGGCCGGGAAAGGAGGATGACGATGACCAAGGGGACGGATACCCAGGCCAAGCCGGCCGCGAGCCGCCGCCGCTTCATGACGACCGCCGCCGTCGGCGGTGCCGCTGTCGCCGCCGGCACGCTCGCCGCACCGCAGGTCAGCCGCGCGCAGACCGTGACGTGGCGCTTCCAGAGCACCTGGCCGCAGCGCGACATCTTCCACGAGTACGCGCAGGACTTCGTCAAGCGCGTGAACGACAGCGCCGGCAATCGCCTCCGCCTCGAGCTTCTGCCCGCCGGCGCGGTCGTCGGGGCCTTCCAGCTGCTCGATGCCGTCTCGGCCGGCACGCTCGATGGCGGCCACGGCGTCTCTGCCTACTGGTTCGGCAAGAACAAGGCGTTCAGCCTGTTCGGCACCCCGCCGGCCTGGTTCGGCGATGCCAACCAGTATCTCGGCTGGTTCTACTATGGCGGCGGCGAGGCGCTGTACAACGAGCTCATCAGCGACGTGCTGAGGGTGAACGTGGTCGGCTTCCAGACCGGCCCGATGCCGACGCAGCCGCTCGGCTGGTTCAAGAACCCGATCGAGCGCGTCGAGCAGCTCCGCGGCCTCAAGTACCGCACCGTCGGCCTCGCGACCGATCTCTTCAACGAGATGGGCATGGCCGTCGTTGCGCTTCCCGGTGGCGAGATCGTGCCGGCGCTCGAGCGTGGCGTGATCGACGGTGCGGAGTTCAACAACCCCTCGTCCGACCGCCTGCTCGGCTTCCCGGACGTGGCCAAGGTCTACATGCTGCAGAGCTTCCACCAGCGCACCGAGACGTTCGAGGTGCTGTTCAACAAGCCGAAATACGATGCGCTGCCGGCTGAGCTGAGGGCCGTCGTGCGCACCGCGGCAGAGGCGGCATCGGCCGACATGAGCTGGAAGCAGCAGGACCGTTACTCCAAGGACCTGACGGAGATGGCCCAGACCCAGGGCGTGCGCGTGATGACGACGCCGCGCCCGATCCTCGAAGCGCAGCTGCGCGCGTGGGATGCCGTGATCCAGCGGCTCGAGAACGACAACTCGTCGCCCGCCGCCGGGCCCTTCTTCAAGAAGGTCACCGACAGCCAGCGCGCCTGGTGCCGCCGCGTCCAGACTTTCTACCTCCGATACGAAGCGTCGTCGGTGCTGTCGTTCAACCACTTCTTCGCACGCGGCTGAGCTGAAGCTGATCGTGGAGACGCCCGCTCCGGGAGACCGGGGCGGGCGTCTTGCCGCAGGGATGGTGCCATGCAGGGCCTGTTGATCGGAATCGACCGGACGAGCGCCTGGGCGGGCAAGACCGCCGGCTGGGCGATCGTCGCGCTCACTGCCGTGATCTGCTACGAGGTGTTCGCGCGCTACATGTTCCGTGCGCCGACGAGCTGGGCCTACGACACGAGCTACATGCTCTACGGCCTGCTTTTCATGGTGGCCGGGGCCTACACGCTCTCGCGCGGCGGCCATGTGCGCGCTGACTTCCTGTACCGCAGTCTCTCGCCGCGCGGCCAGGCGATGATCGACCTGCCGCTCTACATCCTGTTCTTCATCCCCGGCATCGTCGCCTTGATCTGGTTCGGCTGGAATTTCTTCCACATGTCGTTCCTGCAGAACGAGCATTCGTCGGTCACGCCGGACGGGCCGCTGATCTGGCCGTTCAAATTCCTGATCCCGCTGTCGGGCGCGCTCATGCTGCTCCAGGGCATCGCCGAGATGATCCGCTGCGTCATCGCGCTGCGCACTGGCGCCTGGCCCGACAAGCTGTCGGATGTCGAGGAACTGGAAACCAAGGCGCTGGCACTCGCCGCCGCGCAACAGGCCGCCGCCGCTGCACACGCCCACGGCCGGCAGGAGCCACATCGATGACCGATCCCGTCCTCGGCATGGTGATGCTGGGCAGCTTCATCATCATCGTGCTGCTCGGCTTCCCCGTTGCGTTCACCCTGATGGCGCTTGGCGTAGGCTTCGGGTTCCTGAGCCTCGAGGCGCGCGTGTTCGACCTGCTGGTCCAGCGCACCTACGCGGTGATGGCCAACGACGTGCTGATCTCGGTGCCGCTGTTCGTGTTCATGGGCTACGTGATCGAGCGCGCGAACATCCTTGACCGATTGTTCCACGCGCTCCAGCTCGCGTCTCGGAACCTGCCCGGCGCGCTCGCCGTCGCCACGCTGCTGACCTGCGCGATGTTCGCGACCGCCACCGGCATCGTCGGCGCCGTCGTCACGCTGATGGGCCTGCTCGCCTACCCCGCGATGCTGCGCGCGGGCTACGACACGCGGCTTGCCTCGGGCATCACCTGTGCGGGCGGCTGCCTCGGCATCCTGATCCCGCCCTCGATCATGTTCATCCTCTACGGCGCGACGGCCGGCGTCTCAGTCGTCAAGCTGTACGCGGCGGCGTTCTTCCCCGGCTTCATGCTGGCCGGGATGTACATGCTGTACACGATCGGGCTCGCGATGCTGAAGCCCGCGATGGCCCCCAAGCTGCCGGCGCACATGGCGGCCGACTCGGCCTGGGAAGTGGCCTGGGCGCTGCTGACGAGCTTCTTCCCGCTTGCCGCGCTGATCGCCACCGTGCTCGGCGCGATCCTCGCCGGCCTCGCCACGCCGTCGGAAGCCGCGGCGATGGGAAGCCTCGGCGCAATCCTGCTCGCGATGGCCTATCGCGCGCTGAACTTCGAGCGGCTGAAGGAGAGCGTGTTCCTCACCGCCCGCACCACGGCCATGGTGTGCTGGCTGTTCATCGGGGCCTACGTGTTCACCTCGGTGTTCGGTTATCTCGGCGGCCACCATATAATCGAGAACTGGATCGTCGATCACCTGAACCTCTCGCCGCTCGGGTTCATGATCCTCGCGCAGTTCATCATCTTCCTGCTGGGCTGGCCGCTCGAATGGTCGGAGATCGTGCTGATCTTCGTGCCGATCTTCCTCCCGCTGCTCGACAATTTCGGGATCGACCCGGTCTTCTTCGGCGTGATGGTCGGCCTCAACCTGCAGACGAGCTTCATGACACCGCCCGTCGCGATGGCCGCATACTACCTCAAGGGCGTCGCACCACCCGAGGTGCGCATCCAGCAGATCTTCGCCGGTTGCCTGCCCTTCGTCGGCATCGTCATCATCGCCATGGCGCTGCTCTACATCTTCCCCGAGATCGCGCTCTGGCTGCCCGAGTATCTCTATGGCGGTGGCGCGCTGCCGGCCGGCGAGGTGCCCGACGCCATTCCGCAAGGCGGGTTCAGCACCGATGACGTGATCCCTGCCCTCCCCTCGCTCGACTGAGGGGCGATGGCACGGCTGACGAAGGAGGCGCGCGGGCGCGCGGCCGAGTATTTCGCCGAGGCGGTGACGAGCGGCAACACGCTCGCCCCCTTCCCGCCGGAGCTTGCCCCGCGCACGACAACAGAGGGCGCGCGCATCGCGGAACGCCTCCTCGCCACGCTCGGCCTCGCACCGGTCGGCGTCAGGCTCGCCCCGGCGCCGGCCGCGCTGGGCGGCGCGCTCGTCGCCGGCCCGGTGCTCGGACACCGGTTGCTGCAGAGCCCGACGGCGATGCCGCCCTTCCACCGCGTGGTGGCGACCGCCGCCATCGTTGCCCAGCTCGGCAAGCCTCTGCCGGCGCGCGAGCGGCGCTACGGCCTCCGCCACGTGATCGCGCGGATCGCCACGCTGCATCCGGCGATCGATGTCGCGGCGAGCCGCTTCTCCGCGGGCGCACCTGACCTGCCCTGCCACCTCGCCGATCTCTGCGGGCTTGGGGTGGTGGTGTTCGGCCGCCAGGCACGCGCCGGATGGCAGGAGGCGATCGCCACCCCCCGCACGGTTCGCGCGAGCGGTGCGGCGGACTGGCGCGGCACGGTCGATGTCGGCGCGGCCCTGCTCGATGCGGCGGAGGCAGCGCGCGAGGCGGGCGGGCTGCCGGCAGGCGCGGTGCTGGTCATCGCCGGCCTCTCCCCTCCTCTCGGCGAGGGCGAGGTGACCGTCTCGATCACCTCGCTCGGCAGCGCGGCCCTTGCCGCAGGCTGAGAGGCTCAGAACCCCGCGGGCATCAGGGCGGCGCGCAACAGCCTGAGCAGCCAGAGCATGATCGCCGCGGCCCAGAGCGCCAGCGCGGCGATGGCGGCACGGTCGGCGTGCCAGAGATACCGTTCGGCCAGCACGTCGCCGAGCAGTTGCTGCGCCCGATCGCGCGGCAGCGCCAGCCCCCGGCCGACGACGCTGTAGAGCTCGGTGCGGCGGATATCGGCCCGCGGCGCGCGGCCGGCCTGAACAAGCAGCGTGATGCAGATCGCGGTCGTCATCACCGCGCCGACGCGAAGCGCGAGCACGAGATCGAAGCTGAGCGCGAGCATCGTCGCACCAACGGCGAAGGCGGCGAAGCCGCAGGCGCGCCTGATCGTCTGGTCGGCCACCGCAATGATCTGGTCCATCGCGCCCCGGGTCCCTCGAACACGGGAAGTGTGCCGTCAGCCGCGCCCCAACGCGAGTCCCGCAAGCGTGATGAGCACCACACCGCCGAGCCACACGAGATGCGGCAGCACCGCAGGGGCCACATCGCCGCGCGCACGCTCGACCAGCGCGGCGGGGATGCCTGCGATCAGCATCGTCGTGGTCGAGATCACGAGAGAGGCGGCATAGGCGATCACGGCCGGATAGAAGCCGAACACCTCGGGCCACCAGAGCGGAGACGTGGCGAACACCACGACGAACAGCAGCGTCTGCCCGAGCATGTGGGCAAGCCCGGCGATGGCCGAGAGGCCGACGACCATGACGAACACTGATTGCGGGCTCATCGCCTCAGCCTCCCTGCATCGTCGACAGCCGCGGCGCGAGGTCCAGGGCGAACATCGTCAGCGCGAACGCGTAGCGCAGGCCGAACGCCCAGAAGGCAGCGATCAGCGGCAGGAACAGCGGCGCGATCGCCCGCGGGGTGACGAAGCCGACCGCCGCGATCCACCACCCCGTCAGCAGCTGGAAGGCGCGCCAGATGTAGTTGCGACTGCCAGGTGAGACCATGGCCTGGAGCACGAACCGCCCGAGACAGGTCCAGGCCAGCACGGCAAGCAGGTAGGTGCCCACCCAGAACGGCAGGAAGGACAGGATGAAGTGGGGAGGCTGCTCCATGCGCGCGGCACTACACGAGGTTCGGATGCGGCGGAAGGGCGGGGGTGATGGAATGGGCCACTAAAGCAACACGGAGAAAAGGAAAGGGCGGGGCGGATTGCTCCGCCCCGCCCCGGGGGATGATCCCGTTTCCCGTCCGGCTCAGTCGACCGCGTGCTGCTGGTCGACCAGGCGCACGCCGCCGCGCGGGATGCGGATGCTCTCGACGAACTCCTGCATCGCCTGCGAGGGCTGCGTCGTGAACTGGCTCACGACGTAGATCACGAGGAACGACAGGGGCACGCCGAAGATGCCGCCGGCGATGTTGTTGATGCCCCACAGCCGCGCCGTGACGCGGTTGCGCAGCACGATCGAATCACTCCAGAGCACCCCGCTCGCGAGGGGCCCATCGGTGATCGCGCCGGCATTGGCGAGCATCGCCTGGACCGGCGCCTTCGCGTCGGCGCCGATCGCGGCGATCGCGACATACTGGCGGTAGGCAGCGGTGATCGCCTCCTTCGTGCCGAACAGTTCGACGAAGGAAAGCCCGCCGAACTCCGTCCAGAGCAGGTACCCGAAGGTGACGACGTAGCCCACCACCATGCCGAGGATGGCCGCGGTGTTCGTCGTCTTCTTGTACCAGACGCCCATCACCAGCGCGGCGAACAGGCCGGCTGCGGCGATCGAGAAGGCCCAGGCGACGAGGAAGAGGATGTCGGCGCCAAGGTTGCCGGCGGTATAGGCCGCGGCGACCGCGACCATGATGAGCAGGACACGCGCGACGTAGAGGCGGCGCTTGGTAGGCGCATGCGGGTCGATCATGCGGTAGTAGACGTCATGGCTGAGTGCGTTGGCGAGCGCGAGCAGCAAGCCGTCGGCGGTCGAGAGTGCCGCTGCCAGGCCACCGGCCGCGACCAGGCCCGCGATCACGTATGGAAGGCCCGCGATCTCGGGCGTTGCCAGCACGATCACGTCGGGGTGGATGCGGAATTCGGCGAGCTGGAGGATGCCGTCGCGGTTGGCATCGTTCACGCCGATCCACGTCACGCCGTAGGGTGACATCAGCTGCCAGTTCGCGAGCCACTCGGGAAGCTGGTCGATCCGCTGGCCGATGACGTTCTGGTAGATCTCGAGCTTGGCGAACGCGGCGTAGGCCGGTGCGGTGAAGTAGAGCAGGAAGATGAAGAAGAGCGACCACGCAACGGACTGCCGCGCTTCCCGCACCGAAGGCGTGGTGAAGTAGCGCATCAGGATGTGCGGCAACGAGGCGGTGCCGACCATCAGGCAGAAGATCAGCGCGAAGAAGTTCACCGCCGCCGGCATGGAGAAGTTGCCGTTCGGCAGGGTGAAGGCATTGACATGGTAGGGCACGACCTGCCCTGCCGCGCGCATTGCAGCCTCAAGCCCCTCGATCTTCTCGAGCGCCGCGCCGTACATGATCTGCGGGATCGGCACGCCGGTGAGCTTCACCGACATCAGGACCGCCGGGATCAGGTAGGCGATGATCAGCACGATGTACTGCGCGACCTGCGTCCACGTGACGGCCCGCATGCCGCCCATCATCGAGCAGACGAGGATGCCGGCCAGCCCGATGAACACCGCCACCGCGAAGCCGACATCGAGGAAGCGCTGGGTGATGATGCCGACGCCAACGATCTGCGCCACGACATAGACGAACGAGGCAGTGATCAGCACGACCACGCCGACGAAACGCGCGATGTTGCCGCCGAAGCGGGCGCCCAGGAAGTCGGGCACCGTGTACTGGCCGAACTTGCGCAGGTAGGGCGCGAGCAGGATGGCCACGAGCACGAAGCCGCCCGTCCAGCCGAGGATGAAGGCAAGCCCGCCATAGCCGAGGGCGTAGAGGCTGCCGGCCATGCCGATGAAGCTCGCCGCCGACATCCAGTCGGAGCCCGTTGCCATGCCGTTGTAGATGGCAGGCACGCGGCGGCCGGCGACGTAGTATTCACTCACCTGCATCGTACGGCTGAGGATGCCGATATAGGCATAGACGCCGATCGTCAGCGCGACGAACAGGTAGCCGATGATCTTGTCCGGAACGCCCATCTGTTCGAGTGCAGCAAGGATCAGCACAAACACGGCGAACCCGCCGACATAGCCGGCGTAGATCTTGTTGAGCTGGGAGAGGAAGGCGTCTTTTTCTGCGGCCATGGTCAGGTCCTCACTCTTCCGCGACGCCGAATTCCTCGTCGATCTCGTTCTGGCGCTTGGCGAACCAGAAGAGTTGCACGACGAAGATGATCAGGCTGCCCTGCGCGGCCATGTAGAAGCCGAGCGGGAACCCGAACACGTGGATCGTGTTCAGGCTTGGCGCAAAGATGTGGATGAAGAACCCAGCGACGAACCAGATCGCGAGCATCAGCCACATCAGGTTCGACGTCTTTTTCCAATAGGCGACTCCCGTCGCCGCATCGACATCCGGTGGCGCCGCATTCGGCGAACCGGACCCTGGCTCGACAATCCCTGCCATTGCTTCTCCCTCACCGCGGCGCTGCCGCTTTCCTGTCTCGTGCCTTGCGGCCGACGGCCACAACACGACACGAAGCTTCCCCGGACAATGCTTTGGCTGGTAGCACGGTGCCTGCGGCGTCGCCAACGAGTTTGTGAAACGTTGTGCAAGTTTTTCAGTGGTTTTCAGAGGTTTGACAGATGTCAGTTGTCGCCGGCCTGGTTCGTTTGTTGCGCCGCACAAAAAGCGCGGCCCCGGATGCCTTCGCCGCCTTCATCGCCGCGCGCGGTGCGTATCTCGCGCAGAAGACGGTGCTCGACTACTGCGCGGTGAAGCTGGGCGTGAACTGGCACAACGCCCTGCACGACCCGGTCTTCACCACCCCGCTCACCGCCTGCCGCTGGCGCACCTACCTCGTCGCGCAGGGAGATGTCGCCGCCATGGCAGAGAGCTGGCTCCGCCCGCATGCGCCAGACCCGGCCCTGCTGGTCCCGCCGCTCGCCGCCATCGTCACGAGCGCGATCGCCACCGTGGGCGTCCCGGAGGCCTTCGCGCCGGAAGCCGAGGCAGCGACGGCGGCCATCCTCCCGAAGCTCGCGCGGCTGCAGCTCGGCCCCACGCACGAGCCGACGACGCTGCCGCTCGACAGCGCGCCGGTGCTGCTCGCCACCCTGCCGATCCACCCCGATCTCCGGAAAGGAGAGAACGTCTCGATCCTTGGCGCACTGCGCATGCATCTCGTCTCCGCGCACCAGGACATGCAGCGCGAGTTCGATCCCGCTGCCCTGGCCGCGGCGCTGGTCGCGCGCCAGCCATGACAGGGCGGCGTGTCGCCTTCACGGGAACGGTGCGGAAGGCGATGCACCCAGCCCCGCCATGCCTCCCTGCCGACACGCCGCTCCGCGATGCCGTCGCCGCAATGGTCGCGGGCCGCGACTCGGCGGTGCTCGCCGTCGACGCCGAGGGGGTGGCGACCGGCATCCTCACCGAACAGGACATCGCTCGCCGCGTCACGTTCCAGGCAGAACCCGACACCCCGCTCGCCGCGGCGATGACCGCGCCCATCGTGGGTGTCGGCGCCGATGAGCCGCTATGGCGTGCCGTCGGCACGATGCGGGCGCGGCGGCTGCGGCACCTTCCCGTGCTCGACGCGGCCGGCCGCCCGATCGGCATGCTGCGCCGGTTCGAGACCTACGCCGCCGCCTCCGGCCAGCTGCTCGACCATCTCGAGGCGCTGGCCGCCGGCGATGACGAGGCAGGCTTCGCCGCCACCCGCGCCGCCCAGGCAGGGCTTGCCCGCGCCCTGCTCGATGACGGCGTGGCGGCGGCAGACGTGATCGGCGTCGTCTCCGAGATCAATCTCGACATCCATCGCCGCTGCGTCACCCGCGCGCTCGCCGCCGCTGGCACGGCCCCACCGGTTCCCTTCACCCTGCTGGTGATGGGCAGTGCCGGGCGCGGCGAGAGCTTCCTGTTCCCCGACCAGGACAACGGCCTCATCCTCGGCGACAGGCCCGATGACCGGCACACGGAGGTCGATGCCTGGTTCATCCCCTTCGCCGAGGACCTCAACGCCAGGCTCGCCGCTGCCGGCTTCACGCTGTGCAAGGGCTGGGTGATGGCGATGAACCCGCTCTGGCGGAAGACGCTCGGCGAGTGGAAGGCGCAGTTCACGCTCTGGACGGCGCGGCGAAGCCCAGCCGCGCTGCTGTTCGGCGACATCGCGTTCGACTTCCGCGCCGCCTGGGGCGCGGAGGAGCCGGCTTCGGCATTGCGCACGCACCTGAAGGCAGCGCTCGCCTCCCGGCCTGCCTTCCTGGCAGCGCTTGCCGCGGAGAACGCGAAATTCGGCGTCGGGCTGTCCTTCTGGGGCGGGTTCCGGGATGACGAGCCTGGCCCCGGCACGCGCACCGACCTGAAGCTGCGCGGGCTGATGCCGCTCGTCTCCGCGACACGGCTGTTGGCACTCCAGCACGGCATCGCCGAGACGGCGACGCGCGCAAGGCTCGCCGCCATCGGTGCGATCGGCGCGCTGGCAGAGGGCGAGCGGCGGCGCCTCGACGCAGCCTTCGCCCTGATCGTCGATGCGCTGCTGCGCCAGCAGCTCGCCGACCTTGCCGCCGGCCTGCCCGCGACGAACCTGGTCGATACGCAGGCGATGGCAGCAGCCGACCGCGCGGCGCTGCGCGACGCGCTGAAGGCCGTCGCCTCGTTCCAGAAGGCGACGATCGCGGGGCTGACCGGCGGGGTGTGAAACGGCGTCAGGTCATGCTGATGCGGGTGAGGTCCGTGAACCAGCTCTGCGCCGGAAGGTAGCCGGTGACGCGCCGCGAGAATGCGCGGGCCTGGCGGTCGTGCACGACGTAGAGCCAGGGCGCCTCGTCGACCAGGGTCTCGTGGATGCGGGCGAGCGCCGGCTCGAGCGGCGCGCCGGAGAAATCCCCCTCGAGCGCATCGAGCGCGGCGTCGAGCGCGGGCGAGCGGTAGTGGCCCCAGTTCACGCCCTGCGGCGTCACGTTCCGGCTATGGAACCAGCGCCACAGCAGCGCATGGTCCCACGTTGTCGAGGCCTGGTTCATCGCGTGGACCGTGCGGTTCGCACCCTGGTCGGGCGCCTGGCGCCAGGCCGTCAGCATCGCGTTGAACTCGATCACCTCGAAGCGGAGGTCGAAGCCCGCCGGTGCCATCTGCTGCTGCATCAGCTCGTTCATCGGCAGCGGCAGCATCTGCCCGCCGCCGGAGGGGCTGATCATGATGGTCGCGGCCACGCGCCTGCCCCCGCCGTAGCCGGCCTCGGCCAGCAGCGCGCGGGCGCGGGCGACGTCATAGGTGAAACGATTCTTCGGCGCGCCGAACACCGCGCTGCCCGCCGGCCAGTAGCCGACGGCGGGCTCGGCGGTGCCGTTGAACAGCGACGCGACGGCCTCGCGATCCACCGCGTAGTTGGCCGCGAGCCTGACGCGCACATCGGCGAAGGGGCTGTCAGGCGTTGTCTTGAAGTAGTAGGGCCATACGTGGGGATACGTATTCGAAACGACCTGGAACCCGGCCGAGGCGAGGCCGGGCACGGCATCGGGCGGTGGCGTCTCGATCCAGTCCACCTGGCCGCTGCGCAGCGCCGCGATGCGCGCGGCGGCGTCGGGAACCGGGATCAGCACGATGCGCGCGACGCCGGGCAGCCGCGCGCGATCCCAGTAGGCGTCGTTGCGCTCAAGCTCCGCCCGCTCGCGCGGTACGAGGCGGGTGAGCCTGAACGGGCCGGTGCCGGCCGGTGCGCGCGCCGTCGCCGCCCAGTCGTTGCCCGCGCGGGCGAAGGCAGCAGGGCTTGAGATCAGCAGCCAGGTGAGCTGCGATGGGAAATAGGAGGCGGGAAACCGCGTGCGGATCGCGATGCTGTGGGTCCCGCGCTTCTCCCATGACGCGACGGTGGGCACGCGCGTGCGCACGAAGCCCGCGGTCGAGCGGTCATATTGCGGGGCGCTCTCGTCGAAGAAACGGCCAAGCGTCCAGGCCACCGCATCGGCATCGAACGGCGTGCCGTCGTGGAAGGTCACGCCCTCGCGCAGCGTGAAGGTCCAGAGCGTACGGTCGGCCGCGTCGACGGACCAGGCGGTGGCGAGGCCGGGCATGAGCGTGGGCAGCCTGTCGGTGCGCGAGAGGTCCCAGGCGACAAGCGGCTCGAAGCACGGATAGCCGAGGAAGCGCATCCCCTCCGACCCCTGGTTCGGCATGCCGGCCGACAGCGGCACATCGGCTGTCGTCATCGCGATGCGGAGCGTGCCGCCACTGCCTGGGGCTTGGGCAAGTGCGTCAGCGAATGGCAGCGCGGCCAGCGGCGTGGCAGCAAGGGCACGGAGCAGCGTACGGCGTTCGGTCATTGCAAGGTCCCCGGTTGTTCCTGCGAACCGGCGTTTGCAAGCGCCATACCATCCGACGGAACGGTTCAGAACCGTTCTGCAGCCGCAGCGATCTGCCGTGCCATGCGGGTGCGCGCGAAAAGCTCGGCCAACGAGGTAATGCGGCGCGCCTCGGCGCGGCGGAGCATGTCGCAGAAAAGCGCCGCGGTCGCCTCGGCATCGCCCAGCGCATCGTGGCGGCCGGCGATCACCACACCATGGCGCGCGGCGAGTCCGTCGAGGTCGTGCGCCTTCTCGTCTGGGTCCAGCCACTGCGACAGGCGAAGGCTGCACAGCACGGGGTTGGCGAAGGTCACGCCGGCCTGCGCCTCGGCGGCATGCAGGCAGGCCGTGTCGAACGCGGCATTATGGGCGACGAGAACCGCATCGCCGGCGAAACGGTGGAACGCCGCGACCGCTTCGGGCCAGGGCGGGCTGCCAGCGACCATCGCATCGGTGATGCCATGGATCGCCGTGCTGGCGGGCGGAATGGGCCGCCCAGGCTGGGCGAAGGTGGCAAAACGGTCAACGTCGAGGATACGCCCAGCCTCGACCCGCACGGCGCCGATCGCGACGATCCTGTCGCCATGGCTGGGCTGCAACCCCGTGGTCTCGAGGTCGAACACGACATAGCGGCAGGCGGCGAGGGCGCCATCGGGCAGCATCAGGGGTGCGGCGTGGCGCTGGGCGCGGTCCCTGGCGCGTTCCTCGGCGTTCGGCGCCATCAGCGCAGCAGCGGCGGCCTTCAGCGCGCGGGCAATCAGCCCGGGGCGCCGGGCACGTGGCGTGTGCGTTTCCATCCCGGTCTCAAAGGTAGGTCAGCCCGGCACGCCGCGTATATGGGGGGATTGCCGGGCGCGTCCTCGACGCACCGGGACGCCTCAGCCGAAGTTGACGCCCCGCGTCGGTCGGGCAGGCTCGCGGATCGTCAGGCCGTTTTCCTCTGCCTCGACGGCTACGCAATCCGCCGCGAGCAGGATCGCGCGCGCTGCGTCGCTGAGTCCGATGCTCTTGGCTTCCTCTGCGAGTGCCCTCAGGCACTCGTAGAGCCCGGAGGGTGAGGCACCGGGCGGCGGGGGTCGCATTGATGCGGCCATTGGCTTCCAAGGGACCATACGTTTGTAAGGTTGCAGACACTGCTCGCTTTTTCGTGAAATAACAACCGTAGAGTGCGTACTGTGTGCATCAAATCCGGGAAGGTTGTGAAGGCTCAGCGATAACGCCTTGAGAGATAGGGAGTTTCCTCCACCCCAAGCTTGCCGTTGCAGCGGACAAGCTCCCGCGCGCACTCTCCTTCCCTACGACGCAGGCGACAGGCCTGCCGCCGCACGGGTGGAAACGGGACGGAAGACGCCGATGCCAGATGCCGCATTGCCAGCCTCTGCCGAGCGGTCTGGCTACGATGCCACCTACGCCGCATGGCACCACGATCCAGCCGGCTGGTGGGCCGCACGCGCCGCCGCGCTCGAATGGACCCGCCCGCCGACGATCGCCTTCGATGCCACCCTCGGCGCGTACGGGCGCTGGTTTCCCGATGGCGTCCTGAACACGTGCCACAACGCGCTTGACCGCCATGTCGCCGCCGGCCGCGGCAACCAGCCGGCGCTGATCTGGGACAGCCCGATGACGGGGCGCCAGGCACGCTACAGCTTTGCGGAGCTGACCGACCGCACCGCCCGCGTCGCCGGCGCGCTCGCCGCCCTCGGGGTGACGAAGGGTGACCGGGTCATCGTCTACATGCCGATGGTGGCCGAGGCCGTGATCGCCATGCTCGCCTGTGCGAGGCTGGGCGCGATCCACTCGGTCGTGTTCGGCGGCTTCGCAGCCGCCGAGCTCGCGAGCCGCATCGCGGATGCGACGCCCAAGGTGATCATCTCCGCCTCCTGTGGCCTCGAGCCGGGGCGGACCATCGCCTACAAGCCGCTGCTCGACGCCGCGATCGCGATCTCGCCGCACAAGCCCTCCGCCTGCCTGATCCTGCAGCGGCCGGAACTCGAGGCCGCGATGACGGAAGGCCGCGACCATGACTGGGCGGCGGCGGAACGCGGCGCCACGCCGCACGCTTGCGTTCCCGTGGCCGCGACCGATCCGCTCTACATCCTCTACACCTCCGGAACGACGGGGCGGCCCAAGGGCATCGTGCGCGACAATGGCGGGCACGCGGTCGCGCTCAACAACACCATGGCGATGCTCTATGGCGTCGGGCCGGGCGATGTGTTCTGGGCGGCCTCGGATGTCGGCTGGGTGGTCGGGCACAGCTACATCGTCTACGGCCCGCTGCTCGCCGGCTGCACCACCATCGTCTACGAGGGCAAGCCCGTGGGAACGCCCGACGCGGGCGCGTTCTGGCGGGTGTGCGCCGAGCATCGCGTCAAGGCGCTGTTCACCGCACCGACCGCGATCCGCGCGATCAAGCGTGATGACGCCGACGGAACGTTGCTGCGTCGCTACGATCTCTCGCGGCTGGAGGCGCTGTTCCTCGCCGGCGAACGCTGTGATCCCGATACGGTCGTGTGGGCGGAGCGGCTGCTCGGCAAGCCCGTGATCGACCATTGGTGGCAGACCGAGACGGGCTGGGCCATCACCGGCAATTTCCGCGGCCTCGGCCTGTTTCCCGTGAAGCCAGGCTCGGGCGGCAAGCCCTCGCCCGGCTTCGACGTGCAGGTGCTGGACGAGGCCTCGCGCCCAGTGCCACCGGGCACGATCGGCGATCTCGCGGTGAAACTGCCGCTTCCCCCCTCGTGCCTGCCGACGCTCTGGCACAACGACCAGGGCTTCCGGGATGCCTATCTCGCGCAACATCCCGGCTGGTACACCACGTCCGATGCCGGAATGATCGACCAGGATGGGTACGTCTCGGTGATGAGCCGGACCGATGACATCATCAACGTCGCCGGCCACAGGCTGTCGACCGGCGCGATGGAGGAGGTGCTCGCCGCGCACCAGGATGTCGCCGAATGCGCCGTCGTCGGCATGCGCGACGCGCTGAAGGGCCAGGTGCCGCTCGGCCTCGTCGTGCTGAAGGCGGGCGTGACCAAGCCGGAAGCCATGCTCGTGGCCGAGCTTGTCGCGATGGTGCGCGATCGGATCGGCCCTGTCGCTGCGTTCAAGGAAGCGCGGGTGGTGCCGCGCCTGCCCAAGACGCGGTCGGGCAAGGTGCTGCGCGCGACGATCCGCCGCATCGCCGACGGGCAGGACTATGCCGTGCCGCCGACGATCGACGACCCGGCGAGCCTTGACGAGATCAGCGCGCTGGTGGCACCGCGCTGAGGCGCATCAGCACGTCGTCGACGACCGTGCCGTCGGCGAGCCGCCACGCCTCCGGCACGAAGCCGACGGGGGCGAAGCCCGCCCGCGCATAGGCGCGCCGCGCGCGGGTGTTGTGCGCGAACACCTCGAGGCTGAGCGTCGCGAGGCCGAACGCGCCGAAGGCATGGTCGATCACCGCGGCAAGCAGGTCACGCCCCTCGCCCTGCCCAGCCTCGGCAACGGCGATGCGCTGGATCGCGGGCCGGCGCGTGTCGCGCCCGCGCAGGATGGCGAAGCCCCGCCGTTGCTCCTCGCGCTCGCCGATCAGCACGGCCCAGGCAGGATCGGCCTGCACCGCACGGTGCCGCGCCTCGGGCCACTGGCCGATGACGCGCGCATAGCCGGGCGTGCGCTCCACCGCCATGACGAAGGCGATGTCGTCCTCCTCCGCGAGGCGAACCCTCACAGGAACCGCACGAGCGCGAAGCCGCCGACGAGCAGTGCCAGGAACAGCAGCGTGAAGAAGGTCAACCGCTTCTCGATCACGGCCAGCACCGGCGGGCCGAATTTCGCCGCGACGAAGGCCACCATGAAGAATCGCAAGCCACGGCTCAGCACCGAGGCCGCCATGAAGGGGATGATCCCCATGCCGACGGCGCCCGAGGCGATGGTCGCGAGCTTGTAGGGGATGGGCGTGAACCCCGCGATCGCCACCACCATCCAGTCGTACTGGAGATAGAGCTCGCGGAACCGCTCGTTCGCCTCCTCAAGCTTGTAGGCCTCGATGATCGGCACCGCGACGGCCTCGTACAGCCCCCAGCCGATCAGGTAGCCGAAGGCGCCGCCGAGTGCCGAGGCGATGGTGCAGATCAGCGCCGAGCGCCACCAGCGATCGGGCCGCGCGACGGCCATCGGCGCCAGGATCACGTCGGGCGGAATGGGGAAGAAGCTCGATTCGGCGAAGGAGATGATCGCCATCCACACCTGCGCCTTCGGGTGCGCCGCGAGCCGCAGCGTCCAGTCATAGAGGCTGCGGATGAAGGGCAGTTCCACGGGCGGATGTCCTGGCCGGAGGGATGGCAGACCTGGGCGAAAGGGCGAGGTGACACGCGCCACGACCCGAGCGCAAGCGAGGGTGCCGCGCAGGCGGGGAGCGCAAGCCGGGCATCACGGCAACGCATGGGCCGTATCAGCGCTATGCCCTGGGCGAAGGCCCGGCGGGCCTGTAGCCTGCCCGCATGGCCGTGTCACCTCGCCTCCTGCTCCTCTGTGCCGTCGTCCTTTGCGCGATCTCGATGGGGCTTCGCCAGAGCTTCGGCCTGTTCCTCGGGCCGATGACCGCCTTCCATGGCTGGACGGCCTCTGCCTTTGCGCTCGCCATCGCGATGCAGGTGCTGCTGAACGGCGTGGCGCAGCCGATCTGCGGCAACGTGGCGGATCGATTCGGCGGCCGCACGGTTCTCTGGGGCGGCTGGGTGCTCTACGCGATCGGGCTTGCCATCATGGCGGCGGCGGCGTCGCTCGCGATGTTCTATGTCGGTGCCTCGCTCGTGCTCGGCATCGCCGTGTCAGCGGCCGGGTTCCCGATCGTGATGGCAGGCCTCTCGCGCCTGCTGCCGCCCGAGATGCGCGGCCGCGCGACCGGGCTGGTCACGGCGGGCTCGTCGTTCGGGCAGTTCTCGGTCGTGCCGATCGTGCAGGCGGGGATCGACCTGCTCGGCTGGCGGGGCGCGCTGTTCGCCATGGCGGGGGTGGCGATCCTCGCCATGCCGCTCGCGCTGCCGCTCGCCGACAGGCCCGCACCGAAGCACGAGGGGCGGCCCCAGGCAGCGGGAGCGGCGCTGAAGGAAGCGCTCTCGACCTCGCATTTCTGGTGCCTCTTCTTCGGGTTCTTCGTCTGCGGCGTGCATGTGTCGTTCCTGACCGTGCACCTGCCTGGCTTCGTCGCCTCCTGCGGGTTGCACCCGTCCTGGGGGGCGACGTCGATCAGCATCATCGGCCTGTTCAACATCATGGGGGCCATGCTGTCGGGCGAGCTCTCTGGCCGGTGGCGGCGGCGGGAGCTGCTGGTGTTCATCTACGCCGCGCGCGGCGTGGTGATGACGCTGTTCTTCCTCGGCCCGAAGAACGAGACGACGCTCGTCATGTTCTCCGCAGCGATGGGGTTCCTCTGGCTGTCCACCGTGCCGCCGACGGTGGCACTGGTCGCGCGACGCTTCGGCACGCAGTGGCTCGCGACGATCTTCGGCCTGGTGTTCCTCGGCCACCAGATCGGCGGGTTCATGGGCGCATCGCTCGCGGGCTTCATCTGGGACCGCACGGGCAGCTACGACCAGATGTGGGTCATCGCCATCCTCGCCGGCGCCTTCGCCGCCCTCGTGAACCTGCCGGTGAAGGACCCGCGCACGCCTGTGCCCGCCAGGGCTTGAGCGGTGGGGGCTTGAGCGGTGGGGGCCTGAGACGGTCGGCGTGACGGTTCCTCCCGGCCACCACCTCGGCTAACGTCGCGCGACAACCATCCGGGACCATGCCGTGACACGTTTTCTGATCGCTGCCCTACTGCTCCTCAGCCCCCTTCCCGCCGCCGCGCAGGGCGAGCCGCATGCCTGGCTGTTCGGTTCCTGGTCAGGCGGCACGATGCCGCCCAACCGCGCCCAGAGTGCCGCGGCCTGCAACGCCGTGCCGACGGTGATCGTCACGCGCGACATCGTGCTGCGCACCACGCTGCTCGACCCGACCTACCAGCAGCGCATCGTCGAGACCGTGCGCGTCACGCCCGACGGCGCCGAGATCCGCTTCCGGCCGATCCCCCGCGTCCCAGGCATGTTCGGGGCCCAGGCAAACCCGGGTTTCGGCTGCGGCAGCCCCGACCTGCTCACCATCCGCCGCCGCGGGCCGAGCGAGATCGAATTCCCCGGCTGCCTCGACTTCCCTTCCCCGCTCGTCCGCTGCGCAGCACAGTAAAGCCTGACCATGCCGCGCATCGCGCTGATCCACGCCCTCCGCCATTCGCCTCAGCCGATCGCCGAGGCCTTCGCGCGCCTCTGGCCGGCGCCCACACTGATGAACCTGCTCGATGACAGCCTCTCGGCCGACCTGGCCAGGGATGGCGCGATCACGCCGGCGATGACGCAGCGTTTCCTCGACCTCGCCGCCTATGCGCGGCGCACGGGGGCGGAGGCGATCCTCTTCACCTGCTCGGCCTTCGGCCCGTGCATCGAGGCGGTGAAGGCGGCGAACGCGGACATCCCCGTGCTGAAGCCGAACGAGGCAATGATCGATGCAGCGCTCGACGCAGCCCCCTCGGGTCGCATCGGGCTGCTCGCCACATTCCCCGCGACGCTGCCCTCCATGCGGCCCGAGTTCGCGGCGGCGGCAAAGGCGCGCGGCATCACGCTGACGCTCGCCGAAGCCTGCGCTCCCGCGGCGCTCTCTGCCCTCGATGCCGGGGATGCGGCGCGGCACGACGCTGAGGCCGCCGCCGTCGCGCCCACGCTCGAGGGAGAGGTGATCGCGCTTGCGCAGTTCAGTCTCGCCCGCGCGGCCGACGCGGTGGCCGCGGCGACCGGCAAGCGCGTGCTGACCACGCCCGACAGCGCCGTGCTGCGGCTGAAGGCGCTGCTGCGCGGCTGACCGCTACGCGGGCAGCGTCGCGGTCGCCATCACTCCAGCCGGGGAACGGTTCGCGAGCGTCACGTCACCGCCATGGGCGCGCAGGATGTTGCGCGCAATCGACAGGCCAAGCCCCGTGCCGCCTGTCTCGCGGTTGCGGCTTGCCTCCAGCCGGTGGAAGGGCTGGAACACGCGCTCGAGCTCCGCCTCGGGAATGCCTGGCCCCTCATCGGCCACCGCAATCCGCACGATGCCCTGCTCCGGCCCCGACAGCGTCACGCGGCAGCCGCCGCCGTAGACCACGGCGTTGCGCACGAGGTTGCCGAGCGCGCGCTTGAGCGCCAGCGGCCGCGCATCGACCGGCAAATGCGGCGGCACCGCAAGCGTCACGACCTCATGGCCCGCAACGTCGTTCGCCTCGTCGGCGATGGTGCGCAGGAGCTCGGCGAGGTCGACGCGGCCCATCGGCTGCGTTGCCGCCTCGTCGCGCGCAAACGCAAGCGTGCCGGCGATCATCGCCTCCATTTCGTCGAGGTCGGCGAGGATCTTCGCCCGCTGCACATCGTCCTCGACGAACTCGGCGCGAAGCCTGAGCCGTGTGATCGGCGTGCGCAGGTCATGCCCGACGGCGGCCAGCATCGCCGTACGGTCGGCCACGAAGCGGCCGATCCTGTCGGCCATGGTATTGAACGCCGCTGCCGCCTGCGCCACCTCGGCCGGGCCCGTCTCCGGCAGCCTTGGCGCGTTCACGTCACGGCCCAGTCGTTCCGCGGCGGCGGCAAGGTCGCTGATCGGGCGGGTGGTGCGCCGCACCGCCCAGAACGACAGCGCGGCAACCGCCACCGTCATCAGCCCGAGTGCGGCGAGGAAGCCGGGCGCCGACCAGGGCCGCGGCGGCGGCGGGCGCGCGTTGACGTTGAGCCAGGCTCCCTCCGGCAACCGCAGACTGACCGTGATCGCCCGTCGCGGCACGCCGCCAACCAGCACCTCGCGCGGGCGCATGTGCAGCGGCCCGAGGCGCGAGAGGCCGGCAGCGATCCTGTCGATGCCGGGGTCGGTGATCAGCCCGCGCTCGGGCGCGAGCGGCGCGGCATCGACGGTGGCGGTGACACCTTCGGGCAGGTCGAAGCCACGGGCGATGGCATCGCGCCGCTCCGGCTGGCTCATCACCAGCGTGCGCCAGAGTGCCGCCGTGCGCCCGACCGCCTCGCGCGCCTGCTGTGCGCGCTGGATCTCGATGCGGTCGAAGGCATGGATGGTCAGTGCGACGACCTGCACCGCGAACAGGCCGAGAAGGAGGACGAGGAAGGTCCGCCCCGCGATCGAGCGTGGCCAAACCCTCATGTCCGTTCCACCTCGGTGGCGAGCACGTAGCCGCCGCCGCGCACCGTCTTGATCAGGGCGGGGTTCTTCGCGTCGTCATCGAGCTTGCGCCGCACGCGGCTGACGGCGACGTCGATCGCACGGTCGAACGGGCCGGTGGTGCGACCGTGCAGCAGGTCCATCAGCATGTCGCGTGTGAGCACCCGCCCCGGCCGGTCGGCGAGGCAGGCGAGCAGTTCGTACTCGCCCCCCGTCAGCGGTACCTCGACGCCTGTGGGCGAGAGCAGGCGTCGGCGGGCGGTCTCGAGCGTCCAGCCGGCGAAGCGGTAGGTCGCGGCTGGCCCGCCATCGTCCTCCGGCAGGGTCTCGCCACGGCGGAGCACGGCGCGGATGCGGGCGAGCAGTTCGCGCGGGTTGAACGGCTTCGGCACATAGTCATCGGCGCCGAGCTCGAGGCCGACGATTCGGTCCGTCTCCTCGCCCATCGCCGTCAGCATCACCACCGGCGTTCGCCCCTCGCCCCTGATGAATCGCAGCAGCGCGAGCCCGTCCTCGCCAGGCAGCATCAGGTCGAGCACGACGAGGGCGAAGCGCTGCCCGGGCCAGAGCCGGCGAAGCTCACGCCCATCGCGCGCGCCGGTGACGCGGAAGCCGTGCTTTTCCAGGAAGCGCGACAGCAGGTCGCGGATCTCACGGTCATCGTCGACGACGAGGATGTGCGGGGCAGGCTCTGCCATGTCCCCTTGTCGCGCTTCCCGAGGGCCGGAGGCAACGGGGCGCACGTCACGCAGCGTTGCCGGAGGGCCGGCCGCAACAGAGCGTTACACATCCTCACCGCCCCGCAACGGCGGGACGAACGCCAGCAACCCCCACGGCCCATGCTCCACGACGATCCCCGATGGCTCGGGGCCAAACGTGGAGAGGATGCGGATCAGATGAAGAACTGGATCAAGGTGACACTTGTGGCAGGCGGTCTCGCGAGCGCGGGCCTCGCCGGCTATGGCGCGGGCAAGATGGGCGCCTATGCCCAGGGCGGGCCTGGCATGGGCCCCGGCATGGGCCAGGGCCAGGGCATGGGGCCCGGCATGGGCCAGGGAATGGGTCCCGGCCAGGGCCAGGGCATGGGCCCCGGTATGGGCCAGGGCATGATGGGCCAGGGCATGGGCGAGCGTGGCCGCGGCCATCACGCCCATGGTGGCCAGATGGGCGGCCGCATGAGCGGGCCGTTCGCGCAGTTCTTCATCAACCGCGACAACAAGAACCTCACCAACGACGACGTGAAGAAGATCGCCGAGGCCGGCCTGCTCTGGTTCGGCGAGCGCAACTGGCGCATCGGCGAGGTGAAGGACAGCGGCTCGCGCACCGCCGAGTTCGTGCTCGTGACCACCGAGGGCGGCGTGATCGCCCGCTTCACGATGGATCGCGACTCGGGCCGGGTGCGGCGGATCGCATGATCCGATCCGGAGGATGCATGCGCCGAATTGCCTGACTCGACACTTGGGTTCACGGCGAAGCATCGGCTGACCCGGCTTTCCGCCGGCGCGGCGGGGAGGCATTCTCCCCGCCGTGCCGGACCCCATCGCCCCGATCCCCCCCCTGCCTGCGCCTGAGCGTGCCGCGCTCAGGCGGCTGGCTGCCCGCGTGCCGGAGTTCGCCGCCATCGAGCGCGCCGCCGGCCCGCTGCCCTGGCGCACGCGCGAGGCGGGGTTCTCCGGCCTGCTCGCGGCCATCGTCGGGCAGCAGATCAGCAACCTCGCCGCCGCCGCCATCTGGAAGCGCATCGAGGCGCTGATGGCGGGAAGCCCACGTGCCGAGGCGCTGCTCGCCCTGCCCGAGGGGGCGTTGCGCGAGGCCGGGCTCTCGCGCCCGAAAATCGCCTATGCGCGCGGCCTGGCCGACGCCGTGGCCACGAAGCGCCTCGACCCTGACGCCTTCCCCGCGATGGACGACGAGGCGGTGATCGCGGCGATCAGCGCGCTCAACGGCTTCGGGCGATGGTCGGCCGAGATCTACCTGCTGTTCGCGCTCCAGCGCCGCGACGCATTCCCCGCCGCAGACCTGGCACTCGCCTGCTCGGCCGAGGCGCTGTTCGGCCTGCCCGCGCGGCCGCCGGAGAAGGCGCTGCGCGCGTTGGCGGAACCCTGGGCGCCCTATCGCGGCCTTGCCGCGCGGCTGCTCTGGCACCACTGGCGGCACCTCAAGAGCCGCCCCGCTTTCGACAGTTGATGGCTTTCGATCGTTGATCCCCTTGTGCAAGGAAACGACACCGTGACGATGAGCCCGCATATCCGCACCGAGCGCCATGGCGACATCGCCGTCGTCGTGTTCGATCGCCGCGAGAAGCGCAACGCCTTCAACCTCGCGATGTGGGAAACCCTCGCCGCGACGATGGACGCGCTGTCGGCCGACGGCACGCTCCGCTGCGTCGTGCTGCGCGGCGCCGGTGCCGAGGCGTTCAGCGCGGGTGCGGACATCTCCGCCTTCGAGGACGAGCGCGGCACGCGCGAGAAGGAGGACCACTACGGCGAGGTCTGCCACCGCGGCATGCAGTCGATCCGCGCCTGCATCCATCCCACCGTCGCGATGATCCAGGGGGTCTGCATCGGCGGCGGTGCGGGCATCGCCACGATGTGCGATTTCCGCGTCGGCGGCGAGGGCCTGCGCTTCGGCATCACCGCGCGCAACCTCGGCATCTGGTATCCGTACGCGGAGATGGACCCCGTGGTGCAGATCTGCGGCACCGCGGTTGCGGCCGAGATCTTCATCGAGGGCCGCATCTTCTCCGGTGCGGAGGCGTACCAGAAGGGCCTGCTCTCCCGCGTCGTGGCGGATGATCGCGTCGAGGACGAGGCCATGGCGCTCGCACGTCGCATCGCCGAGGGGGCGCCGCTGTCGGCCCGCTTCCACAAGCGTGCGCTCACCCTGCTCCGCGGCGCGCTGCCGGTGACGGCGGAACAGGAGGCAGCGGTGAACGACTTCGTGCTGACGGAGGATTTCCAGAACGCCTTCCGCGCCTTCCTCGCCAAGCGCAAGCCGGTGTTCCAGGCGCGGTAGGAGCCACCGCCCCCACCGCCCTGACCCGGCCTGGGGGGGGGACCTTAATCCCGCGCTTACGTCTGTCTGCGCATCGTCGGACGATGACAGCGCTGGCACGCCAAAGCACGCCTGCACACACGCCGGCAGAACCGCCGCGCGCCGCAGCACCTGACGCGCCGCTCGCACCCGCGAGCTTCCGCGAACGCGGCGTCGTTCTCGCAGCCACCACGCCCGCCTTCGCGTTCGCCCGCGTGCGCGATGCAGCCGGCGGGCGTGAGCTCATTCTGCGCAACGCATCCGGCACGCGCGGAGCGATGGTGATCCCGCTCGCCAAGGCGGCCGACTATGCCCGCCCCTCGCTGCATGACCGCGCCGTGCTCGCCGACCTTGCCGCGACGCCACGCCTCGGCCCGAGCCAGATGGCGCTGATCGCCCGCAGCGCGGCGCGCGCGGGCCTTGCCGGGCGGTCGGCGATGGCAGCGGCGGAGGCC
>NZ_JALHPR010000007.1 GCF_022842375.1 Elioraea sp.
TCGCGGCCGGTGATGATTTCGACGCGCTCGATGGGGTTCGACATAGGCGCACGCCTAGGCTTCCACCTAGGTCCTCACGGTTGCGCCACCTGTCCGGTCGAATTGGGGGCCGCTCCACAAGGGCGTTGCCATCAGCAGCACCAATCACACGAAGTCTACCACAACCGCTCGCGTCAGGACTGAATCGCTCAATTGCGCTCGTTTACGAGGATGCTGCTGGAAATGAAACCGAGCGCCACGTGACCGTGCGCCGCATACTCGGAGACAATCCAAACGCTCCAGAATACGTCGCTGGCGTCTGCCACATGCGCCGAGCACTCCGGCACTTTAGGCTAGATCGAATCCTTGAACTCACCGACCACGAGACCGGAGAGGTGATTGAGGAAGGCAAAGCGATCGTCACCTGGGCGCAATCCATAACTGCTGAAGCGCGGATCCCCAAAACAACGTCGGAACCCGTGGCGGCACAACCGGCCGACTTAGTTGCTGGACCGTGGCAGCCCCTCCCTGACCCGGATCTCGCGCCCTCGCATCACGTCCTTCGCTTCTTTATTCGACGCAGCGTGCTTCTGAGCCACGGCGAGGAAGCACAGCCGGGACTGCTACATGTCCAAGCGATCATCGGCGGAAAGTCAGGCCCGCTCCAGCTGTATGGCCGGTGGGAGCCGTGGGGCAATAAGCCTCGTCGGATTAGGTTGAGCGCCGTCCGCGCATTGAGCGACCCTGCAATGGGCGAGACACTCTACGGCTCAGCCGCAGCAAAGGCTTGGGCAAACCGGCTTGTATCGGACAGCCCCTGACCATCCCTCCAATCGGAACTCCGCCCTTACCAAGATGCAACTCACCATCTCGCGCAGATTTCGCTCGAGGTCCGCACTCAGCGCTAATCGCTCGCGCGCTCAATAGGCCATCCAGCCGCCATCGACGAGCAGGTTCTCGCCGGTGATGAACGTCGCCTCGTCGGACGCGAGGAACAGCGCGGCGGAGGCGACATCCTCCGGTCGGCCGAGGCGGGGCCAGGGCGTGCGCGCATGGCTGTAGTCGATCCAGCGCGGCTCGATCGCGCGCCCCGTCTTGCCCGTCATGATCTTGCCGGGTGCCACCGCGTTGCAGACGATGCCCTCCTTCGCATAGTCCACCGCGATCTGCCGCGTGATGTAGACGGTACCCGCCTTCGACACGCCGTAGGCGATGTTCTCAGGGCTCGCCACCATGCCGTGCTGGGAGGAGATGTTCACGATCCGCCCGCGCACGCCCTCATCGTTCGGCGCCTGGCCGAGCATGACGTTCACCGCCGCACGGCTCATCAGGAACACGCCCGTCAGGTTCACCGCCATGGTGCGGTTCCAGGTCTCGAGCGTCGTGTCCGTCAGCGTGCCGCCGACGTTGAACACGGCGTTGTTCACCAGCACGTCCAGCCTGCCGAAGCGCGCGACCGTCTCGATCACGGCCCCTTCGGCTGAGGCCTCGTCGGACACGTCGGTGCGCAGGAAGGCCACCGTGTGTCCCTCGCGCATGAGGATCTCGTGCGTCGGCTCGCCGCCCTCGCGCACCGCCTCGGTCATGTCGGCGATCGCGATCGTGGCCCCTTCGGCGGCGAAGCGGCGTGCGATGGCGCGGCCGATGCCGCTCGACGCACCGGTGACGAGAACGACCTTGCCTGCGAGGCGACCTGGCATGCGGGGAAATCCTTTCAGTAGCCGAACGTTGCGGAGACGGGGATATGGTCTGACGGGCGAAGGCCACGCGCGCCCTTGCCCTCACCCTCGGTGAAGGCGCTCCACGCCTTGTCCTCGACCTTGCACGAGGCCTGGTGCAGGCGAACGGCGTTGCGCGCAACCATCATGCGCGGCGAGACGATGATGTGATCGATCAGCTCCTTCACCTCCGCCCCGCCCTGCAAGGGATCGTTGAAGGTGACGGAGGAGGCGGCCCGCAGCACCTCGGGCTTCATCGCGTGGCGCAGCAGCAGGTCGGGCTCGAGGAAGGAGCCGACCATCTCGTCGAGGATGTTGTGCAGCAGGAACTCCGCCTCGAACAGCTCGCCGAACGGCCCGTCGTTGAAGTCGCCAAGAATCACGACGCCGTCCGGCACATCCGACATCAGGAGGCGGAGCGAGACGTAGCGGCGAAGGGCAGCGACCTCGGCCGAGACCTTCTGGCGCACGTCGAGCGCATCGAGCATCGCCTCGGGATCGCGGTTCTCCCATTGCGCGAGCGTCTTGAGCTTGGAGAATTTCGACTTGAGGTGGACGTTGACGAAGGCGATGCGCTTGCCGTTCGGCAGCGTGAGATCGGCGCACACGGGCTGGCGCGCGAAGCGGTGACGGCGCCTGTCGGCGACGCGGAAGCCCTGCCAGGGGTAGAAGAAGAAGCTGCCCGTCAACGCCGCCATGCCGGGTGCTTCCGCCGGCACCTTCGCGAGCCCGCCGGCAAGCGCGCGGCGGACAAGGATATAGGCCGATTGCCAGGTTGCGTTGGCGCCGACGACGACATAGTCGTCATCGAGGAAGCGGGCGACGAAATGCTCGAGCTGTGCCGGCAGCGGCGGGCCTTCCTGCACCGCGAGGACATCGGGGCGGAGGCGGCGGATCACGCCGGCGATGCGGGCGCAGAGGGCTGGCACGTCATCGATCGCGTCAAGGCGGATGCCGCCGAGGCTGCGGCCGGCGAAGCGATCCGGAATCGTGCCGTCCCAGTCCTTCCAGCGGCCGTTGAAGAGGCCGGCCATCCACTCGATGTTCCAGGTCGCGACCCTCAGCGTCGGCACTACCCCCTCCCCCCGCATGCAATGGCGCGACGGTAGGGCCTTGCGCCCCGGGCGGGAAGGGCCGCGCTTGAACGGCGGCACGCCTGCGCCCATGGTCGGACACATGACAAACATGACCGAACCAGGGGCGATGCTGGTCCGCCCCGCGCCGGATGATCCGCGGCTGACGGAGCGTGTCGCCGGCATCGACCAGACGGGTGCCGCGATCGAGACCTCCGTCACGGTCGAACGGCCGCTGACGCTGTACCTGAACGGGCAGGAGATCGTCACGATGATGACGATCGGCGACTATCCCGAGTATCTCGCGCTCGGCTACCTGCTGAACCAGAACATGCTGCGGCGCGACGATGCCGTGACCGCGGTCGACTACGACGAGGAGATCGAGACCGTCGTGGTGCGCACCGAGCGCGGCACCGACTATGAGGAGAAGCTGCGCAAGAAGACGCTCACCTCCGGCTGCGCGCAGGGGACGGCCTTCGGCGACCTGATGGAGCGTTTCGAGAGCGTCACGTTGCCGGCTGCCGAGCTGCGCACGTCGTGGCTCTATCGCCTCACGCACGCGATCAACACCATGCCCTCGCTCTACCTCGAGGCCGGCGCGATCCATGGCTGCGTGCTGTGCGAGCAGGACCGCCCGCTGATCTACATGGAGGATGTCGGCCGCCACAACGCGGTGGACAAGATCGCCGGCTACATGTTCCGGCACGGCATCGATCCTGCGGGCAAGATCTTCTACACCACCGGGCGGCTGACCTCCGAGATGGTGATCAAGACGGTGCAGATGGGCATTCCCATCCTCGTCTCGCGCTCGGGCTTCACGGCCTGGGGCGTGGCACTCGCCCGCCAGGCGGGGCTGACGCTGATCGGCCGCGCGCGTGGGAAGCGGTTCGTGGCACTCGCCGGGCAGGAGCGCATCGTGTTCGACCTCGACCCTGCGATGGTGGAGGAGGAGCGTGCCTCGCATCGCCGCAAGGGGTCCGATCGGGATGAGTGAGCCGATTGCCATGCCGATTCCGGCCACCTTGGGCGTGCTGCTTGCCGGAGGCCTCGCGCGGCGGATGGGCGGCGGCGACAAGGGCCTGCGCGCGGTCGGCGGGCAGACCATCCTGGCCCGTGTCATCATGCGGCTCGCCAACCAGTGCGACGGGCTGATCCTGAACGCCAACGGCGACCCTGCCCGCTTCGCCGACACGGGGCTGAGGGTCATCGCCGATGACGTTCCCGGTTTCGCCGGGCCGCTTGCCGGCATCCTCTCCGCCCTCGACTGGGCCGCGGCGCACCGCCCGCACCTCGCCTGGGTGGTGAGCGTGGCGACGGACAGCCCGTTCCTGCCGCGAAACCTTGTCGCGGGGCTGCACCGCGCGCGCGAGGCTGCCGGCACGCCGCTCGCCTGCGCCCGCTCCGCCGGCCAGGCGCATCCCGTCATCGGCCTCTGGGCCGTGGCGCTGCGGGATGATCTTCGCCACGCGCTGACGGTCGAGCACATCCACAAGATCGACCGATGGACAGCCCGCCACGGCATCGCCCACGCCGACTGGCCGGTCGTGCCGGCCGATCCGTTCTTCAACGCCAACACGCAAGGGGAACTCACCGAGGCCGAAGCGCTGCTGGCCGCGCATCCGGGCCTGTAGAGACTTGATAAACAGTGCGGAATGGCGCATCGATTGGCGCAGGAACGCCGCCACCAGGGGTGCAACCATGAAGGCCTTCGTGATCGCCGCGGTGCTTGCCGTCGGCCTCGCCGTCGCCGGCAGCTACGTGCTCAGCGAGAACTTCCAGCAATATGTCGAGCAGGCCTTCTCCACGACCGGCGTCAGGCTCTGATCAGGCAAATCCGCTGAACGGGAGATAGGACACGCTGTCGCCCGGCGCGATGGCGAGAACCTGTTCCGGCAGTTCCACCAGTCCATCACTGCCGACCAGCGATGAGAGGATGCCGGCGCCCTCGCGCGGGAATTTCCTCGCCTCGGTCATGCCGTCATCGCCGCGCGCGAGCGACACGCGCACGTATTCCCGCCGACCTGCCTTCTTGCGATAGCTGAACGCCGCCCGCACCGCGAAACGTGGCAGCGAAACGGCGCGGGCCCCGGCCAGGTGCAACACGAGCGGGCGGACGATGTGGGCGAACGTCACCATCACCGCCACGGGGTTGCCGGGAAGCCCGACGAAGGCCGTGCCACCCACCTGGCCCATCGCCACAGGCCGCCCCGGCTTGATGGCGAGCCGCCAGAAGAACAGCGACCCCGCGCCCTCCACCGCTGCCTTCACATGATCCTCCTCCCCGGTCGAGACGCCGCCCGAGGTGAGGATCAGGTCATGGCCGGGCGCAGCAGCGGCGAGCGCGGCTGATACCGCCTCGCGCCGGTCTGGCAGGATGCCGAGATCGGTGACGTGGCAGCCCAGCGCGCCGAGCAGCGCGCCAAGGGTGAAGCGGTTGCTGTCATAGAGCATGCCGGGGGCGAGCGCGCTGCCCGGCTCGGCGATCTCGTCGCCGGTGGAGAACAGCGCGACGCGCAGCGGTGAGCGGACATCGAGCGCCGTGAGCCCGACCGAGGCGGCGAGCCCGACATCCTGGGGTCTCAGCCGCTGGCCTGCCTGGAGGATGGTGCTGCCGCGCGCCACGTCCTCGCCCGCCGCGCGCGCGTTCGCCCCGCGCTTGAGGCCGGGGGGGAGGCGCACGCGGCCATCCTCGCCCAGCGCCACGTCCTCCTGCATGAACACCGTGTCGGCGCCCTCGGGCATCGGCGCGCCGGTGAAGATGCGGATCGCCTCTCCGGGTACGATGGCGCGGCCGAGCGAGCCGCCCGCGGCCACGCGGCCGGTCACGGGCAGCGTCGTCTCTCGCTCCGCCGGCAGGTCGGCATGCCGCAGGGCGTAGCCATCCACCGCGCTGTTGGCGAAAGGCGGCACATCGCAGGGAGCGACCAGGTCGGCCGCGAGGATGCGCCCCGATGCGGCGGCAAGTGCCACGCGCTCCGTCCCCGCCACGGGCGCGAGGCGTTCGGCCAGCAGCGCCAGCGCCTCGTCCACGCTCATGAGCGCACCGCCGAAGGCGAAGCAATCGTCGGAGAGCTGCGCCACCCCGGGGCCTCAGCAGCCCGGCGCGAGGCCGGCGCGCCCGGCCACGAACGCAGCGATTGCCGCCGAGTCGTCGAGCGCGAGAACGGGGCGTGTGCAGCCGGGTACGGGACCATCGGAGGCGACGGCGACGACCGCTGGGTCATCCGGCCAGAGCGGTGGCTTGCCCGTGACCGTTCGCCAAACCTCGAGCTTGGCGTGCGCGCCGTGCTTGAACCCCTCGACCAGCACGAGATCGACCGGGGCGAGGCGGGCGATGAGCTCGTCCAGCGTCGGCTCAGGCGCGCCGCGAAGCTCGTGCATGATGGCGTAGCGTGCGGCAGAGCCGATCAGCACCTCGGTCGCCCCCGCCATCCTGTGCGCGTGGCTGTCCTTGCCGGGCGTGTCGAGGTCGAAGCTGTGGTGCGCGTGCTTGATGGTCGAGACGCGCAAGCCGCGCGCCACCAGGGCCGGGATCAGCTTGACCAGGAGAGTCGTCTTGCCGGAGCCGGACCAGCCGGCGATGCCGAAGATCACCATGCGCAAAAGAATGAGGCTGGCGGAGCGGTTCCGCCAGCCTCGTCCGTTTCGTCCGCCGCGGGCGGGATCAGTCGGCGCCGGCCTTGCGCGCGCCCGGCGGTGCCTGCGGGGCGCCGCGGCCGGCCGACATCACCTCGTCGACCCAGAGGCTGTGGTGCTCCTTGGCCCAGTTGAGGTCGACCTTGCCGCTGCCCATGGCATCGAAGGCGCCCTCCATCCCGATCGAGCCGATATAGATGTGGGCGAGGATGATCGCGATCAGCACGAGCGAGATGATGCCGTGCAGCTGGGTGGCGAGCTGCATGCCGTCCATCGTCGTCACGAACTGGAACGGGAACATCATGATGAAGCCCGTCACCGCGATGGCGCCGCCGCCGAGCACGACGGCCCAGAAGATGACCTTCTGTCCGCCATTGAAGCGCTTGGCAGGTGGGTGGCCATGCCCGACCAGCCCGCCGCCCGACGCGAACCACGCCACGTCGGCGCCCGACGGGATGTTGTCCTTGATCCAGATGACGAGCATCAGGAGCACGCCGAGGGTGAAGGGGAACGAGAGGAAGTTGTGCGCGATCTTGCCCCACTGCGACCAGGTGGTGAAGGCCTCGGGTCCCATGATCGGCAACAGGAGTTCGCGCCCGAAGCTGATGTTCAGCCCGGTGATGCCAAGGATGATGAAGGTCGAGGCCGTGATCCAGTGCGCGAACCGCTCGATGCCGTTGAAGCGCTCGATCGTCCGGCCGGAGGGGCCGGCCGCGATGCGGATCTTGCCGCGCGTGGCGTAGAAGATGACGAGCACGACGAGCATGCCGCCCACCGCGATGCCGCCGATCCACTTCAGCGTGGTGCGCCAGAAATGCTGGAAGTCGCGGCCCTGCGGCTGGATCAGCGTGGCCGAGCGCGGGTCCGGGATCGAGGTGCGGCCCTGCACGTTGCCCTGCAGGTAGTTGAACAGCATCTGCTCCGACGCCTGCGCGGGCGCGCCGGGCGAGGCTGGCGCCTGGGCCTGGGCGGGGGCTGGCGCCGCCGCGAGGGCGAGGCCTGCGGCAAGCAGCGTCACGGCGAGTGCGCCACGCAGCTTCTGGATGAAACGCATCATGCTGTGCTCCTGAGTCTGCGGGGGCTGCCATTCATGACAGCACCCCGCGCTCCCTCATCGTGCCAGTTGGGCCGGGGCCGGCTTACCTGCCGGTTCAGCCGGTCGTCACGTCCTTGTAGGCGACGCGCCAGCCCCAGGCGCCGGAACCGTAGCCGCGGCGCGTTACACGCTCGGCATAGATCTGCGCGATGATGTCGCCATCACCGGCAAGCAGCGACTTGGTCGAGCACATCTCGGCGCAGAGCGGCAGCTTGCCCTCGGCGAGGCGGTTCGACCCGTACTTGGCGTACTCGGCCATCGTGCTGTCGGCCTCGGGGCCACCGGCGCAATAGGTGCACTTGTCCATCTTGCCGCGGCTGCCGAAATTGCCCAGCCGCGGATACTGCGGCGCGCCGAACGGGCAGGCGTAGAAGCAGTAGCCGCAGCCGATGCAGAGATCCTTCGAGTGCAGCACCACGCCATCGGCCGTGGTGTAGAAGCAATCGACGGGGCACACCGCGGCGCAGGGCGCATCGGTGCAGTGCATGCACGCCATCGAGATCGACCGTTCGCCAGGCTTGCCGTCACTGATGGTGACGACGCGCCGGCGGTTGATGCCCCAGGGCACCTCGTGCTCGTTCTTGCACGCCGTGACGCAGGCGTTGCATTCGATGCAGCGATCCGCGTCGCAGAGAAACTTCATGCGGGCCATGTCTGTGCTCTCCCCTCGCTACCCGCTCACGCCGCCCGGATCTGGCAAAGCGTGCACTTGGTTTCCTGCATCGATGTCACCGGGTCATACCCGTAGGTCGTGACCGTGTTCACGCTTTCGCCGAGCACGATCGGGTCGGTGCCGGCGGGATACTTCTTCCGCTGGTCCTCCTGCATGAACCAGCCGGCGAAGTGGAACGGCATGAAGGCCACGCCGCGGCCGACACGGTCGGTCACGAGCGCCTTCACGCGGATCATCTTGCCCTGCCGCATCTCCGGCCCGTTCACGAGCACCCACGACCCGTCGCGGATGTTCCGCTCGGCCGCGTCCTGGGTGTTGATCTCGACGAACATGTCCTGCTGCAGCTCGGCCAGCCACTTGTTCGAGCGCGTCTCCTCGCCGCCGCCCTCGTATTCGACGAGGCGGCCCGAGGTGAGAACGATCGGGAAGTTCCGCGCGACGTTGTTCTGGACCGCGCGGTCCTGCACCGTCTTGCCGATGTTGCGCACGCGATGCGCCATGAAGTTGTCGCGCGTCGGGTACTGCGCCACCAGGTCGGGCCGCGGGCTGTAGATCGGCTCGCGGTGGACCGGGATCGGGTCAGGCAGGTTCCAGGCATTGGCGCGCGCCTTGGCGTTGCCGAAGGGCGAGCAGCCATGCTCGAGCGAGACGCGGATGATGCCGCCCGAAAGGTCGGTCGCCCAGCTCACGCGGTCGGCGTTGGCGCCGCCGATGCGCTCGATCGTCGCGCGCTCCGCCTCCGTCAGGTCGGCGTCCCAGCCGAGGCGCTTCAGCACGGCGTAGGTGAACTCGGGATAGCCATCGGTGAGCTCGGAGCCCTTCGAATAGCTGCCCTCGGCCAGCAGCGTCGTGCCGTTGCGCTCGACGCCGAACCGCGCGCGGAACGTTCCGCCGCCATCCTTCACGTGGACATTGGTGTTGTAGAGGATGTGCGTGCCCGGGTGCCGGATCTCTGGCGTGCCCCAGCACGGCCAGGGCAGGCCGTAGAAATCGCCCTTCACGCTCTCGGGCGCGTCTGCCTTGGCGCGGAGCGTGACGAGGTCGAACGCGCCCTGGTTCGCCATGTGCGCCTTGAGCCGCTCGGGGCTCTGGCCGGTATAGCCGGTCGACCAGGCGCCGCTGTTGATCTCGCGCAGGATGCTCTCTGCCTCCGGCATCTTGCCGGTGACCTTGATCTTCTTGAACATCTCGCCCGCGAAACCGAGCTTCTCGGAGAGGCGGTAGAGAACCTCGTAGTCGTTCTTGCTCTCGAAGATCGGCTCGACGACCTTCTCGCCCCACTGGACGGAGCGGTTGGACGCGGTGCGGCTGCCGTCGCACTCGAACTGGGTGCAGATGGGCAGGATGTAGGTGTTCTCGCGCCGGTTGGCGAGCACCGCGAAGGTCGTCGGGTGCGGATCGGCGACCACGAGAAGATCGAGCTTCTCGAGGCCTGCCACCGCATCCGGCATGCGGGTGACGGTGTTGCCGCCGTGGCCGAACACCACCATGCCGCGGAAGTTCGGCTGGCCGGCGATCAGGTTCGCGGTGTCACCCGAGCCGGGCTCGAGCACCGTCGCATCGAAGTAGCGCGTGGTGGTGATGCCGGGCATCTCCATCATGCGCTTGCGGGCTGCATCGTCGGCATTCGCGGGGCCGAAGCGGCCGCGCAGATAGTCGTACGAGACATCCCAAACGCGGCCCCAGTGGCGCCACGCACCCTCGTCGAGCCCGTAATAGGCAGGCAGCGTCGTGACATCGAGGCCGAAATCGGTCGCACCCTGCACGTTGCAGTGGCCGCGGAAGATGTTGGCGCCCGTGCCGTCAGCCCCGACATTGCCGGTGGCCAGAAGCAGGATGCAGGCGGCGCGCACGTTGGCCGTGCCCACCGTCTTCTGCGTCAGGCCCATGCACCAGATCAGCGTCGCTGGCTTCTGGGTCGCGAACATCTCGGCGACCTTGCGCAGCTGCGCGCCGGGAACGCCCGTGACCTTCTCGACCTCGGCCGGCGTCCACTTCGCGACTTCCTTCCGCACCTCGTCCATGCCGTAGACGCGCTGGCGGATGAACTCCTTGTCCTCCCAGCCATTCTCGAAGATGTGCCAGACCAGGCCCCAGAAGAGGGGGATGTCGGTGCCCGGGCGGGGGCGGACATACTCGGTCGCGTGCGCTGCCGTGCGGGTGAAGCGCGGGTCGATGACGATCATGTTCGCGCGGTTCACCTCCTTGCCGGAGAGAACGTGCTGCAGCGAGACCGGGTGCGCCTCGGCCGGGTTGCCGCCGATGATGATCATCGTCTTGGAGCGGCGGATGTCGTTGTAGCTGTTGGTCTGCGCGCCGTAGCCCCAGGTGTTGGCAACGCCCGCCACCGTGGTCGAGTGGCAGATGCGGGCCTGGTGGTCGACGTTGTTGGTGCCCCAGAACGCGGCGAACTTGCGATAGAGGTATGCACCCTCGTTCGAGAACTTCGCCGAGCCGAGCAGGAACACCGAATCGGGACCCGACTGCTGGCGGATCGACAGCAGCTTGTCGCCGATCTCGTTGATCGCCTGGTCCCAGTTGATCCGCGTCCACTGGCCGTTGACCAGCTTCATCGGGTACTTCACGCGCCGGTCGCCGTGCACGAGCTCGCGCACCGAGGCGCCCTTGGCGCAATGCGTGCCGCGGTTGATCGGGCTGTCATAGGCGGGCTCCTGCCCGACCCACACGCCGTTCTGCACTTCCGCGATCACCGTGCAGCCCACCGAGCAGTGGGTGCAGATGTTCTTCTTGACCGTGACCGGCCGGCCTGGCTGCACGGGGCCGGCTTCGGCCTTCCGCACCGTGCCGGCGCCGAGGGCGCCGAGCGCACCCAGGCCACCGGCAACCACACCCGATTTCCTGAGGAAGCCACGCCGATCGAGCGCGCCACCCGACATGCCGGCGAACGCCGCCGCGAGCCCCGCCCGCGCGGCCTTGCCCTCGCTCCGCTTGATCAGCATCGCGCGTCTCCCCTCAATGCTCGTAACGATTGGTGCGGTAGAATGCCTGCACCTCTGGGCTGTTCGGCTTGTAGCGGGCCTTCCGCGCCTCATCGCGGCTCTCGCGCGCGACGGCCGGCGTGGCGATCAGCGGTGTGGCCGCCGCCGCCGCGCCGGCGGAGAGGCCGAGCACCTTCAGGAACCCGCGTCGCGCGCCCGGCGCACGCGCCGCAGCGTCATCAGCCGTCTTCTTCGTCATGAACCCCTCGCTCCGTACCCAACTCGTTCCAACACCGGGAAACCTTCGCCGCAGCCCTTGGGGTGTACCCCCTCAGGCCGCCAGCGTGGCCGCCTCGGTCTCGATCGCGACAAACACCGACCCGAGCCGCCCGACGGCACGGTAGAACCGCGCAGTCTCGGCCGCCTCGAGATCGGAGAAACACTTCTGTGCCCAGGGGGCGATGTGGCGGGCCAGGAAGCGCCGCGCCTCCTCGCCACCCGGATCATCACCGAATGAACCCCGCAGCAGCCCGGCCATGATCTCGGCGACCGTGGCGATGTGATCCTCGGGCTCCGAGACATCCTCGGCGCGGGCAATGCCGAGCCGGTCCATCTCCGCCCTGAGCTTGGCGAGCGGGCGCTCATGCAGAAAGCCCGTCAGGTAGTAGCTGGCATAGGGCAGCAGTTCGCCGCGCCCGAGGCCGATGAAGAGGTCGTGGAACTCACGCTCCACCGCGCGCGGATCGGCGGCGGCGGCAGCCTCGGCCAGCGCTGCGCGGGCCCTGCCGAGCGGCGTGTCGTCACCGGCGAGCGTGGCGAGCTGGCGCAGCAGCGCCGCCTCTGGCGGGCGGGCGAGGAGCCTGGCGATCAAGCCCCAGTGCTGCGCGCGCACCGCGTCGAGCTCGTCGGACTCCGGTGCATCGCCGGGCAATGGCTCGGACGGATAGAGATCGGGGCGAAGCAGGCTGCGCGACACGCCGGTGGCCTGCTCGACCATCAGCACACGCTCGGCCGGGATACGCTGCCAATGGGAGACGGAGGGCTGGGAAATGCCAAGGCGACGGGCGAGCTCGGTGATCCCGCCGCAGGCGCGGATCGCTTGCTCAAGCCCGGACTCTCGCCCAGCGTGACCTGTTCCCTCCATGGCGACACGCTATGGCTGAGTGGGCGTGTCGGTCAATAGGTATCGGCTATGGCAGGGCAGGTTGAGTGAACCGGCGAAACGATCCGGGTGCGTTCGTATCGCCCGCGTGATCGTCACGCCACCGGATATCCGACCAGCACGCTCAGGTAGGCACCGCACCGCCATGGCGCGGCCGGACAGGTTCCGCCGGCACCGGCGACGCCGTGGCGACCGTGACGTGTGCGTCGAGCGGAGCCGGGGCGCCGGACATCAGCGCCGGGGCAGCCTCGGGCCGGGGCGCAGGCTGAGGCTCGGGCTCGGGCTCGGGCTCGGGCTGCCGTGCAGCAACTGGCCCGGGTCCGGGTCCGGAGCCAGGCTGCGCCAAGGGCGGCGATTCCCCCTCCGCATGGGGCGCGGCGTCCTGGGGTGCCGTCTCGCGCTTCACGAGGCCAAGGATCCTGTCGGCAAGCGCATCGACATCCGGCCCGGACGCGATCTCCGCCATGTAGCCAGGCGCGCCGCCGGGAACGTTCCAGTCCCACGCGTAATCGGCAGGGCCGACGAAATCCCTGATCAGCGGGTCGGCGCTCCAGGCACGCCGGAGCGCCGCGTTGCGCAGCGCGGCGGGAACGCCCTTCCGCAGGAACCCCGTGATATCCGTGCCCGCCGTGATCTCGTCGACCGGCGGCAAGGAGGCCAGGTCGATCTCCGGGTCCTGCTGCGGCGCGACGTCCCGCCCAGCCTCCGGCCCGGCCTCTGGCCCAGCCTCTGGCCCAGCTTCCGGCAAGGCGTGCAGCACGGGTGGCGCGGCCGGGTGCACGACAGCCGGGGGGGTCTCGGGCGCAGGCTCTGCCGCCGCGCCGCGCTTGAGGCGCGACCAGCGGGAGAGGAAGCCCTGGCCGCTCTCCTCCTCAGCCATCGGGTCCGACCCGCTTGCGGATGCCGAGCGAATCGGGATCGGCCCGGTCGCGCTTGCGCTTGAAGAAGCCGCGGTCGACATGGTGGGCGGCGACGAAATCCTCGAGCGCCTCGCGGATCTGCCCCGGCATCGGCACGGGCTCGATCACGTCGGCGCCCGCCGTCGTCATCGCCTCCGCCTCGCCGGGATCGGCCAGCACGGCGACGAGGTCCATCCCGGGCGCTGCGTCGGTGGCGCGGAGGACGACCCAGAGAACGGGTTCTCCGGTCTCGAGATTGGCCTTGTAGTTGGGGGTTTCCGAGGAGAAGAAGCTCACCCGCGTCTGCCCGGCGATGAAGGCCGTCAGCCCCTCCGCCTCGCGCAGCACGGTCCAGGGGGCGGCGGTGGTCTCGCCCGGCAGGATGGCAACCGGGACCCACACATGATCGGCCCATGGCGAGACCGCGGCGCGGCGCTCGACCACGACGGCGATCGGGTGGTGCTCCTCTGCCAGCATCGCGCCCTCCCTCAGCCCATGTCTCTCAAGCTGCCTTCGCCTGCCTGAGCGGCAGGCCGACGAGCAGGTTCTGCGGCTTCATCCGCACAGTCTTGCCCTCGGTCATGGCGAGCGAGAGGTAGACCGGCTTGCCGGCCACCCGCGGCAGCATCTCGGCCGGGTTCTCGAATTCCAGCCGGAACAGCGCCATCACCCGCCCGAGCGCCTCGGGCGCGACCTTCTCGCCGTTCCAGAGCCGGGTGGAGATCGCGGTCGCCTCGGCGTCGAGCCCGACATACCACGCCCAGGCCTCGTCATGGATCGTCTGAAGCGGCTGCACAGAGACGGCGATGCCGAGCAGGTGGCGCACCCACGCCTCGATCACGCGGGCCAGCGCATCCTGCCCCTCGCGGCCGAAGGTGAGGTCGAGCACCGTGTCGAACCGGTCGCTCCTCTCCCAGTACACGTCCGCGTTCTCGGGCGAGAGAACGTCGAGCTCGACCGACCTGAGGCCCGCCCCCGTCTCGGCGATCATCTGGCCGAGAACGCCAAGCCCGCCATGGCCCTGCCGCACGTTGCCGGCGGCACTCTCGACCGTCTCCTCGTCGGCCAGCAGCAGGTTGCCGCCCTCGGTCGACACACGCTGGGGGCGGAAGAACAGCTCGGCCGCGCGCACGCGGATCGGGTCCTCCACCGCATCGACGATGTTGCGCAGGATGAGCTGCGCGAGCTGTGCGATGAACAGCGGCGGGACGCCGTGCACCTCGCCGCGGAACAGCCCGACATAGGCCGCCTCAAGCGTCGGGTGCGCCAGCAGGTGGTCACGGAAGCGGAGCCAGGCCTGCCAGTTCTCGCGCGCATCGGCGTCCGCCAGCCCCGACACCTCGATGCCGGCGACGCCCCGGCGCGGGTTGGCGAGAAGGCTCGCGTGCAGCGCACGTTCGGCGGCGCAGGCTTCATCCGGCGGCATGAGCTCCGGCCGCGCCAGCCAGGCGGCGAGCAGGGCGTCCGACACCGGAAGCCCCCCTGCCTCGTCACGGTCGACCAGGTGATGACCGCAGGAGAGCCAGAAATCAGGCCTCATCGCCGCACATCCCGCATCAGCGCGACGAGATCGACATCCTCCACCGGGCCCTCCTCCTCGTCGGTGCGGATGAAGCCGATCACCGGCAGCGCCTGTGGCGAGCCCTTGGGCTTCAACGTGCGGAACCGCTCGCGCACCCCGTCATCCTCGATGCTGCGGGTCAGCGCGATCACCGTCCCCGCCTCGTGTCCCTCGGCCAGCCCCTCGGCGAAGGCGACCTCGTCCTCGGCTGCCGCGAGGGCAGCGGCGTCATCCGGCGCGCCGTGCTGGGCACGCAGGCGGGATGCGAGGGCCGCCACCGCTCCCTCGCGCTCCTCCCCCGTCGCGGTGCCGACGGTGACCAGCGTCGAGAAGCCGAAGCTGCCGAGGCCGAGGAAACCGGACCGGAAGGCCTGCCGAGGCTTGCCGCTGAGCGCGCCAGGGTCGCCATCCCAGAACATGAAGCTGCCGACCACGGCAGGCTCCCCGGGCTCGGCCGCATGGGCGAACACCACCGTGTCGGATGGGTCGAGCCTGATCGTGCGCAGCATCCTGGTCGTCATGCGAACAGGTCGAGCCAGGTGGGGGAGGCAAGCGCCGGGGCGAGGGGGCGGCGGGATTCCACGCCGGCCGCGTCGCGCAGCAGCAGGTCGCCGGAGGGGTCGAGGCCGCGCTCGGCTGCCTCTGGCTCGGCCAGCCGCGCAAGCCAGGTCTCTGCGACCGGGGCGAAGCCATCCTCCTGCCAGGTATAGAGCCCTGCCATCAGGTGCCGCGCGAAGCGTTCCGCGAGCCGCGCCCCGTCCACCTCCTCGAAGCCCTGCTGTTCGAGCGAGGTACGGTCGGGGAACGCGCCGGTCTCGATGCCGGGCGGCTCGGCGAGGCGGAGCATGGCGTGCAGCACGATCCAGTCCGGCGCCTGGAGGTCGCCCACCACCGGGGCATGGGCAAGCCTGGCGCCGCCCACCCGCGCGCCATCGATCAGCATCATGTCGGGCCAGACGAAGCCGATCGGGTGTTCCGGCGGGGCGATCACGGAGAGCGCGTCGGCCAGCGCGGTCAGCCCGACATGCAGCGCGATGCGGGCGCGGGCGAGCGGCATGGCTGGCTCGAGCACCACGGCACAATCGAACACCAGCCCCCCCCGCGCGAGCACGAGGGTTCCCGCGCCTGCCTCCGGCGCGATGGCGCAGGCATGGGCGAAGGCATCGCCGCCCTCCCGCAGCGTGATGCCGCGGAAGAGCGGGGGCAGGTCGAGGCGTCGGTCGAGATCGGCGGCCCGCATGGCCTCCCCGCTGGCGGTGGTCGTCTGGCCGTCATATATGCCGCCCTGCGCGCGTTTCACAGGCTGGCCCGTTCATCGGGCACTGGGCGAGGGGAAGCTAATGGCGGGCGAGACAGGACGGCGCGTCTTCGTGTGCGCTTGCGAAGGGACGATGCCGCTCGACGAGGCGGGCATCACCCGCGCCTGCGCCCGCGCGCTGCCGGGCGCCGTGGTCGAGCATGCGACCCAGCTCTGCCGCGCCGAGCTCGACCGGTTCACGGCAGCGCTGGGCGAGGCGGACGTGATGGTCGCCTGCACCCAGGAGGCGCCGCTGTTCTCCGAGCGTGCGGCAGAGGCAGGCCACACGGGCAGGCTCGACACGGTGAACATCCGCGAGCAGGCCGGCTGGAGCAGCGAGGCCAAGGGGGCCACGGCCAAGATCGCCGCGCTGATCGCCGCCGCCGCCGTGCCGATGCCCGACACCGCCATCGTCTCCTACGCCTCGGAAGGGGTCACGCTCATCTATGGCCGTGACGAGACGGCGATCGAGGCGGCGCGTTCCCTCGCGCATCGGCTGAACCTCACCGTGCTGCTGTCGAGGCCACGCGACATAGCGCCTACGCGCGCGACGGATTTTCCCGTGCTGAAAGGAACGATCCGGGCAGCGACCGGCCATCTCGGCGCCTTCGCGCTGACGGTGGATGACTATGCCGCCCCTGCCCCCTCCTCCCGCGCCGCGCTGGCCTTCGGGCCCGGGCGCGATGGGGCGAAGAGCCGCTGCGACGTGATCCTCGACCTCTCGGGTGGTGTGCCGCTGTTCCCCGCGCACGAGAAGCGGCCAGGCTATCTCCGCGCCGACCCGGCCGACCCTGCGGCGGTGGCACGGGCGATCTTCAAGGCGTCGGAGCTCGTCGGGCAGTTCGACAAGCCGCGCTTCATCAGCTTCACCGACAGCCTCTGCGCCCATTCCCGCAACAAGCGCACCGGCTGTTCGCGCTGCCTCGACCTCTGCCCCGTCGGCGCCATCGCGCCTTCCGGCGACCATGTGGCGATCGACACGAACATCTGCGCGGGCTGCGGCTCCTGCGCCGCGGTGTGCCCGACCGGTGCCGCCTCCTACGCTCTCCCACCATCCGATGCGCTGCTGCGGCGGCTGCGCGCGCTGCTGCTCACCTACGCCGATGCGGGCGGCAGGCGGCCCGTCGTGCTGGTCCATGAGGGTGAGCATGGCGCGCCGCTGATCGAGGCGCTGGCCCGCCACGGCGATGGCCTGCCTGCCCGCGTGCTGGCGTTCCAGCTGAACGAGGTGACGGCACTCGGCATCGAGACGGTCGCCGCCGCCTTCGCCCATGGTGCTGCGGAACTCCAGGTGCTGATGGGCGCGCGCCCGCGCGACGACACCGAGGCGCTCGACCGCACGCTGACGCTCGCCGACACGGTGCTGCGCGGGCTTGGCTTCGGCGAGGGGCGCGTCGGCGTGATCGCGGCCGATGCACCCGATGCGCTCGCCACGGCCCTCGCGGCATTGCCCAGGCGCGATGGCGTGGCCGAACCGCGGCGCTTCCTCGCGATGGGCGACAAGCGCGGCGTGATGACGACATCGCTGCGCGAGCTCGGCAAGGCAGCACCGGTGCCAGCGACGATCATTCCGCTTCCGGACAAGGCCCCCTTCGGCAACCTTGCGATCGATGCCGCCGGCTGCACCCTCTGCCTCGCCTGCGTCTCCGCCTGCCCGACCGGTGCGCTGCGCGACAACCCCGATCGCCCGATGCTCACCTTCACCGAGGATGCGTGCGTGCAGTGCGGCCTCTGCACCGCGACATGCCCCGAGAAGGTGATCACGCTCGACCCGCGGCTCAACCTCGGCCCCGCTGCCGCCGAGCCTCGCCTGGTGAAGGAGGAGGAGCCGTTCCACTGCATCCGCTGCAGCACGCCGTTCGGCACGAAGAGCACGATCGAGCGCGTGGCGGCGAAGCTTTCCTCCACGCACTGGATGTACAAGGGCGCGCCCGGCAACCTCGACCTCATGCGCATGTGCGCCGATTGCCGCGCCATCACCGTGACGCAGACCGGCAAGCTCGACCCCTACGCCGCGGCCGACCGCCCGCGCATCATGACGACGGACGACTACCTCGCCGCCCGCGAGGCCGGCGCACCGGATGATCCGAAGAAACTGAACTGATGCTGCGCATCGCGGAGGGCGGCCTCGACGATGCGCGCGTGGTTGCGCTGCTGCACCATCACCTGACGCGCGCACGCGCCGTCACGCCCGAGGGCAGCGCGCATGCGCTCGACCTCTCGGGGCTGAAGGTTCCCGCCATCTCCTTCTGGTCGGCGTGGGAGGGCGAGGCGCTCGCGGGCGTCGGCGCGCTGAAGGCGATGTCGGCTGCCGACGGCGAGGTGAAGTCGATGCACACGGCCGAGGCCGCGCGGCGGCGCGGCGTGGGGGCGGCGCTGTTGCGGCACGTCATCGCCGCAGCACGCGATCGCGGGATGGAGCGTCTGTTCCTCGAGACCGGCTCGTTCGACTACTTCGCCCCGGCGCGTGCCCTCTACGCCGCGCACGGCTTCGTGGAATGCGCACCCTTCGGCGACTACAGGCCCGATCCGAACAGCACGTTCATGCGCCTCGACCTGGGCTGACCGTCAGCGCTTCGTTTCGACCTCGAGGAAATCGAGCAGGGCGGCGAGGTCGTCGCCGTTGCCCACCGTCTGTTCCGGCATGCGCGTGCCCGGCGTGTAGGCGGCAGGGCCCTGCGTGAAGAGGGCCGCCACCGTTTCGCGCGTCCATACGATGTCCATCCGCCGGAGCGCCTCGGAATACTGGAAGTCGGGCACGGTGGCGATCCGACGGCCGAACAGGCCAGCGAGGGCTGGCCCGGCGCGGTTGGCGCTGTCGCCCGAGAGCGTGTGGCAGGCAGCGCAGGCACGGAACACGCGGGCACCCGGATGGTCGGCGGTCGCGGCGCGCTCCTCCGCCTCCGGCACAACGGCACCCAGATGCGCGCCCGTGATCGGGTTCCAGCGGCGCACGCGACGATCGGTGCCGCCGGTGTAGAGCGTGCCGTCGGGCGCGAAGGCGGCTGACCATACCGGAAGCCCCGGCCCCGTCAGCGTCCGCGCGAGCCGCCCCTCTGGCAGCGACCACAGCGCCACCGACCCGCGGATGCCGCCGGCGGCCAGCAGCGTGCCATCGCCGTTCACCGCAAGTGCAATGATCGGGCTCGCGCCGCCGGCAAGCTCGCGCACAGGCCCGCCATCCAATGGCACGAGGCGCACCGTTCCATCCGCTCCGGCAACGGCGATGCCGGCAGCTTTCGGCAGGACGGCAAGCGTGTTCTGCGGCAGCCCGAACTCCGCCAGCACGCGCGGCGCGCTGCCATCGACCGGCCAGAGCCGCAGCGTGCCGTCATACGCGGCCGAAACGACCGCCGAGCCATCCGCGAGGAAACCCACGGCGTTGACGGCATTCTCCGCATGCCCCTCGAACACGCGCGGAGCCGACCCGTCGAGCGGCCAGAGACGCACGCTGCGGTCCCAGGCGGCGGAGGCGAGGAAGCGTCCGTCGGGGCTTGCGGCAAGTGCGGCGATCTTCGCGCCATGGCCTTCGAACACGCGCTCGGGCTGGGCGGCACCGGGGCGCCACAGCGCGATACGCCCCTCCTCGCCAGCGGTCGCGAACCGGCCATCGGGCAGGAAGGCGACGGCATTCACCGCCCCCTCGTGCACGCGCAGCACCGCGATCGCCGCCCCTGCCTCGGGCGACCAGAGGATGGCGGACTGGTCGAAGCTGCCCGAGAGAATGCGCGCGCCATCGGGCGAGATGGCAAGCGCCCGCACCGGCCCGCCATGGCCGCGCAGCTCCGCCTGCGCAGGCAGGGCGAGAACCAGTGCGAGCAGGAGAACGACGATCCTCATGGCATGAACCCGAGAGAGGTAAGCATGGTGCGCGTCTCGTCCCCTGCCAGCAGCGCCTCGAACCACATGATCGCCTCGCGGCCGCGGCGTGCGTCCGGCACGGCGAAGTCGTAATGCTCTTCCGTTAGCGGAATGAAACCGAGCCCATAGTCGCGCGCCACCGTCTCGATCGCGACCCCCCAATCGGCCCGTTCCTGCGCCACGGCGGCGGCCACCGCGTTGTGGCTCTTCGGCTGGTTCAACACCCCTTGCGGCCGCGCACCGGCGAGCAGGCGGTCGATCAGGATGCGCGTGCCGGAGCCCTGGTTGCGGCTGACCATCACGCAGGCCGGATCGGCGAGGGCGGCGGCCACCGCACCGACCGCGTCGCGCCCGGCGAAGCGGCCGTCGCCCGGCCGGAACACGAGGCCTTGCATCCGCCGCCAGCCCTTGATCAGCCCGACGCCCGGCGGCAGCAGCGGGGTATTGTAGAGCCCGCTGTCGGGATCGAGCAGGTGCATCGGCGCGAGATCGCACTCCCCGCGCCGTGCGGCGGCGAGCCCGCCGAGGGAGCCGATGGCCATCGCCTTCGCCACGATGCCGCGCGCGCCGAGCAGGCCGATGACGCGGTCGAGCCCGACGCAGTGGCTGCCCATCACCACGAGGTCCGCCGCCCGCGTTCGCGCGCCGATGCGCGTGACCGTGACGGTTGCCCCCGCATCGAGCCCTTCCGACAACGCATCGATCACGACGAACCCGTCGGCCATCGCGAAGGCGGTGACCGAGCCGGACCCTTTCGCGAGCGGATAGGCACGGAACCCCGGGCCGTCAGGCACTAGCGAGACCATCGCGTACTCGGTGCGCCCGAGCTCGGACGGTGCGCGCACGGCGAGCGTCGCCGGCACCGTCTCGGCCGCATCCGCCGGAAGCCCGGCCATGGCGCGGATGATCGGGGCGACGAAGCCGTGGAAAGTGAAGACCGCACTCGTCGGGAAGCCGGGCAGCACCGCGACGGGAACGCCGCGCACGAGGCCGAGGCAGAGCGGCTTTCCTGGCTTCAGCGAGACCCCATGCACGACGACGCGCCCGAGTGCGGCGAGAACGCGATGCGAGATGTCCCCCGCCCCCTTCGACGTGCCGCCGGAGAGGACGACGAGGTCGGCGCCGGCCACCGCGCGGTCGATCGCTGCGGTCAGCCTCGCGAGGTCATCGGCGATGATGCCGAAGGCGATGGGCTCGCCGCCGGCTTCGGTAACGGCTGCGGCGATGATCGCACCATTGCTGTCGAACACGCCTGCCGGCCGCGGCGGCGCGCCCGGCGGCACGAGCTCATCGCCGGTGGACAGCACCGCCACGCGCGGGCGGCGGATCACCGGCACGGCGTCACGCCCGATCGCGGCCAGCATGCCGATGCCACGGCTCGTCAGCACCGTGCCGCGGCGCAGCAGCGTCTCGCCGCGGGCGATGTCGCTGCCAGCCCCCGCGATGGCCGCCCCCGCCGCGACGGTGCGGCGCAGCACCACCACGGGGCCGGCATCCGTCTCCAGCGCCTCGGTGTTTTCGACCATCACCACCGCATCGGCACCGCGCGGCAGCATGCCGCCGGTGGCGATCACCGTGGCCGTGCCAGGTTCGACAGCGAGCGCTGGTGGGTGGCCACAGGCCAGCACCTCGGGGTTCAGGCGCAGCGTGACCGGGCCATCCTCGCGCGCCGCCAGCGTGTCGGCCGCGCGCAGCGCGAACCCGTCGACGCCGCTGCGGTCGAAGCCCGGAACATCCACCGTGCTCGCGACATCCTCCGCCAGCACCCGGCCAAGCGCGGCGGCAAGCGAAACCACCTCCGTGCCGCGGGGCACGGGGGTAAAGGCGGCGGCGAAGCGGGCGCGGGCCTCGTCCTCGCTCAGCACGACAAGGAACTGCTCCTGCCGCGCGGCATCGCGCACCGCCGCCATGGCGTCGAAGGGCGGCATCGGGGGCGTCTAGCCGATCAGCAGGGGCGGGAACAGATGCAGCGTGACGGCACCGCCCTCGGCGTGGCCCTCGCTGTCGGGCGGAACCTCGATCCAGCCTGCCGCGATCGCCAGCGCGCCGAGCCGTGGCGAATCGGCGGCGGCCAGCGGCGTGGCGATGCCGCCCGAAAGCCTGACGGGAACGAGATCGGTCAGTCCCACCGCAGAGGCGAGCTTGCGGCCCATCACGGCCGACACCTCGCCGCCCGGCGGGGCGAGGAGGGCGCACCAGCCGAGCAGGCGGGCGGCAGGATCGTCCGGCAGGGCGATCGTGGGGCGGCCATCCTCCCCCTCGCCGAGGCTCGTGTCCTCGATCGGCCGTGCGCCGAGCCCGGAGATGGTGGGCCGCGCCACAGGGCCGAGACCGATGCCGGGGGGCGTGGCTGCCGCGAGCAACGCCAGCATCGCCTCGCCGCCACCCGTTGCCACGGCGCGGGCGAGCAGCGACGGCACCGTTCCCGCCCGGGCCAGCACCTGCCCAGGCGCCAGGTGCTCGCCGGCAGCGGCCACCCCATCGCCCGCGGCAACCGAGCCGGTGAGCTCGATCCACCGCCCCTGGTCGCTCGCCTGGTCGGGCGGGAGGATCGCGTCGGTTCCCTCGGGCAGGGCGGCGCCGGCCTGAATGAGGCGGATTCCCGCCAGCGGCACGGGGCCATAGGGGCTCGCCCCCAGCGTCGCCTCCGCCGGCACGGCCCAGCCGGCGCGGCGGGCGGACGGAGAAGGGGGAACGGGCGCCTGCACCACGAGGTCTGCCCCCAGCGCCGGTGCGGGGGCGAGCGCGGGCGCGGCACCGAGGCCGAGCGCTGCGATCCAGGCCCTTGCTTCCACAAGGGTGGCGAGGCCGGACTTGCGCGAGAACATCGACATGGGCCGGATGTGGGGAGGGTCGGCCCCAGGCGCAAACCCCGGCGCCCCCCCCGCGTGGCTCAGGGCACCTTGTGGCAGGCGACGCGGTGGCCATTGCCGCGCGCGGCCAAAGGCGGCTCGGTGGCGGCACAGCCGGCATCGGCGAGCGGGCAGCGGGTGCGGAACCGGCAGCCGGAGGGTGGATCGTCGGGCCGGGGGATCTCGCCGGTCAGGACGATCCTCTCCTGCCGCTCGCGCCCCGGGTCGGGCACGGCCGAGAGCAGCGCGCGGGTGTAGGGGTGGAGCGGCGCGGCAAACAGCGCCTCGCGCGGCGCCTCCTCCACCACGCGGCCGAGATACATCACCGCCACCCGATCGGCCATGTGCCGCACCACGGCGAGGTTGTGGCTGATGAACAGGAAGGCGAGGCCGCGCGCGCGCTGGAGGTCACGCATCAGGTTCAGGATCTGCGCCTGGATCGAGACATCGAGCGCAGAGACGGGCTCGTCCGCCACGATCAGGGCGGGGTCGAGCGCCAGCGCACGTGCGATGCCGATGCGCTGGCGCTGCCCGCCGGAGAACTCGTGCGGGTGCCGCTCGGCGTGGTGGGCGGCGAGCCCCACCTGGTCGAGCAGGCGGCGGACCGACTTGGCCCGCTCCGCCCCGTCGCCGATGCCGTGCACGACGAAGGGCTCTGCCAGGATCTCGGCCACCGTCATGCGCGGGTCGAGCGAGGCGAAGGGGTCCTGGAACACGATCTGCATCCGCCGGCGGAGGGCACGCAGGCGGGCGGCCGGGGCGGTGCGGATGTCCTCGCCCTCGAAACGGATCGTTCCAGCATCGGCCTCGATCAGCCTGAGCACGAGGCGCCCGGTGGTGGACTTGCCGCAGCCGCTCTCGCCGACAAGGCCGAGCGTGCCGCGGGCGGGAACGTCGAGGTCGATGCCGTCGACGGCGCGCACGGGCTTGCCTTCGGCGCCGAACATCCGCGTGCGCGGGCGGAAATGCTTCACGAGGCCGCGCACCGAGAGGATCGGCCCGGTCATGGCTTCACCATCATGCCTCGACCATGTAGCCGGCGTGGCGGATGCAGGCGGACGCACGATCGCCCGAGAGCGCGAGCAGCGGCGGCAGGGCCAGCGTGCAGGGCGCCTTGGCGTAGGCGCAGCGCGGCGCGAAGCGGCAGCCTGGCGGCAGCGCGAAGGGCGGCGGCACCTGGCCAGGGATCGCCGCGAGCCGGTCGACCGTTTCGCCGAGGCGTGGCAGGGAGGCGAGAAGCCCCTCGGTGTAGGGATGCGCAGGGTCGGCGAACAGCGCGGCGGCCGGGGCCGTCTCGACCACGCGCGCGGCGTACATCACCGCGACGCGGTCGGCGAAATCGCTCACCACGCCAAGGTCGTGCGTGATCAGGATCACCGCCATGCCGAGCTCGGCGCGGAGCCGGCGCAGCAGGTCGAGGATCTGCGCCTGCACGGTGGCGTCGAGCGCGGTGGTGGGCTCGTCGGCGATCAGCAGGCGCGGGTTGCAGGCCAGCGCCATCGCGATCATCACGCGCTGGCGCATGCCGCCGGAGAGCTGGTGCGGATACTCGCGCACGCGCGCAGCCGGGTTCGGGATCTCGACGAGGCCGAGCAGCCGAACGGCTTCTGCCTTTGCCGCAGCGCCCGAGAGGCCGCGATGCCACGAGAGCGCCTCGGCGATCTGGCTGCCGACGGTGAACACGGGGTTCAGGCTCGTCATCGGCTCCTGGAACACCATGGCCATGGACCCGCCGCGGATGGCGCGCATCTTGCGCTCCGGCAGCGACAGCAGGTCCTGCCCGTCGAACACCACGCGGCCCGTGACGCGGCCAGGTGGCGGGATGAGCCGCATGAGCGCGAGCGCGGTCATGCTTTTTCCCGATCCACTCTCGCCGACGATGGCCAGCACCTCGCCAGGGTCGACCGTGAAGTTCAACTCCTCGACCACCGCGAAGCGACCGAAGCGCACCGTGAGGCCATCGACGGCGAGCAGTGCGCTCATCGCATCTCGACCTTCATCCGCGGGTCGAGCACGTCACGCAGGCCATCGCCGAGCAGGTTGAGGCCGAGCACGGTGATGGCGATCATGAGGCCGGGGAACAGGCTGATCCACGGCGCCTCGAGCATGTAGTCGCGCCCATCGGCGATCACCCCGCCGAGCGAGGGGGTAGGCGGCGGCGGGCCGACGCCGATGAAGCTGAGCACGGCTTCGGCGAGGATCGACAGCGCGAAGATGTAGGTGCACTGAACGACGAGCGGGGTGAGCGAGTTCGGCAGGATGTGGCGGGCAAGGATGTGCAGGTGCCCGGCCCCGAGCGCGCGCGCTGCCTCGACATACTCCATCTCGCGCACCACCAGCACGGCGGCGCGCGCGATGCGCGCGGTGCGCGGCGTGTAGGCGACGCTGAGCGCGATCGCTGCGTTGGTTTCCGACGGGCCGAGGGCGGCAGCGAGCGAAACCGCGAGCAGGATGCCGGGAAACGCCATCAGCCCGTCCATCACCCGCATGATCGGCCCGTCGGCCGCGCGGAAATAGCCCGCGAGAGCGCCCAGCAGCGCACCGATGATGCCGGTTGCGGCAACGACCATCAGCCCGATGCGCAGGCTGACGCGCGTGCCGTGGATGATGCGGCTGAGGATATCGCGGCCGAAACGATCCGTGCCGAGCCAGTGGATGGCGTTCGGCGCGCCAAGGCGGTAGCGGAAATTGTTGCGCACCGGGTCATGCGGGGCGATCCAGTCTGCGAACAGGGCGACGAGGACGATCGCGCCGAAGAGCGTGAGCCCGATCAGCACGCCGCGATGGCCGAGCGCGCGCGCCACCACGCCCACGCGCCGGGGGGCCGCACCATCAACAGCCTCACTTGCCATAGCGCACGCGCGGATCGACGGCGGCATAGAGCAGGTCGACCGCGAGGTTCACCAGAACGAAGATCGTCGCGGTCAGCAGCAGGCCGCCCTGGATCACGGGATAGTCTCGCCGCTGGATGGCGCCGATGATCAGGCGCCCCACACCTGGCAGGCTGAACACCTGCTCGATCACCACCGCGCCGCCGAGCAGGATGCCGACGGAAACGCCCGCGACCGTGATGATGGGCACGAGGACATTCGCCCCGGCATGGCGGAACACCACCACCCAGCCCGGCAGGCCTTTGGCGCGCGCGGTGCGCACATAGTCCTGGCGCAGCACGTCGAGCATCGAGGCGCGCGTCATGCGCGCGAGCAGGCCCATCTGCGTGAGCGCCAGTGCCGTCGCCGGCATCGCCATCGAGCGCAGCCAGCCGATCGGGTTCTCGCCGAACGGCACGTAGCCGCCGGTCGGCAGCCAGCCGAGCTGCACCGCGAAGGCCCAGATGAACACGAGCCCCAGCCAGAAATCCGGCAGCGACAGGCCGATCAGCGCGAGCGCCATCACGCCCTGGTCGGTCCAGCTGTTCGGGCGGACGGCAGCGACCATGCCGGCCAGCACGCCGAAGATGATGGAGAAGAACAGCGCGAGGAAGGTGAGGCCGAGCGTGACGGGAAGGCGTTCGAGGATCGCCTCCGTCACGCTGCGGCGGAGCAGCACGCTCTCGCCCAGGTCACCGCGCAGCAGCGCGCCGTACCACTCCAGCATGCGCTGGAGGATCGGCTTGTCGAGGCCGAGCTGCACGCGAAGGCGCTGCAGCTCCTCCGCCGTCGCGGAGGGGCCGGCCATCTCGCTCGCCATGTCGCCCGGCACCAGCGCGATGATCGCGAAGGAGACGAGCGACACGACGAACAGGACGGGAATGGCGGAGGCGAGCCGTCCGAGCGTGTAGCGGAGCACCGTTCAGCGGTATCCCGGTCAGCTGAACCAGCAATCCCACATCCGCGGGATGCGGTACGGCGCGTAGTTTGCCACGTTGGCGCGCGTCGCCTGCACGATGCCGACATCGCCGCACTTCACCGCGATCGCCTGGTCGTACATGCGGCGCTGGAAGTCGGCCACGGCCGCCTTGCGGTCGGCCTCGGCGAGGGAGGTGGTGAGCTTCGCCTGCGCCGCCTCGATGCCCGCATCGCGCTCATGCTGCACGGGCTGGTGGCCGGAGAAGAAGCCGACGACGCCGTAGGGCCCCTCGTAGGGCTCGATGCCGAGCATCAGCGTCCAGAGGTGCCAGCCCTCGCGGCGGGTGCGCTGGTTGAACGCCGTCGGCCAGTCGACCACGACGAGCTTCACGTTGACGCCGATCGCCTTCAGCTGCTCGGCCGCGACCTCGCCCGTCGCCTTGTGGTTGGAGAAGGAGCTGTCGGCGAGGACCGTCACCTCCTCGTTGCGGTAGCCGCTCTCGCGCAGCAGCGCGCGGGCGCGGGCCTGGTCCTTGAGGTTGTAGAGCTCCTTGCCGATATCGCCGGCAAAGTAGGCGGTGCCAGGATGCTGCCAGCCATGGGTGAGGCGGAACAGCCCGTCGGTGGAGATCGCCATGATCTCCTCCATGTCGAGCGCTGCCTGCACGGCGCGGCGGAACATCACGTTGCTGGTCGGCCCCTGGGCGTGATTCATCATGAGCGTCTGGAAGGCCCAGGGCATCATCTCGTAGGCGCGGACGTTGCGGTCATCCTTCAGCCGCTGCGCCGCCGGGACGGCCAGCGCCTCGAGGACATGCAGCTCCCCGGTCTGCAGACCGGCGGTGCGGGCGCCGGCCTCCGGCATGAAGCGGATCGTGACGGCATCGAAATGCACGGTCTTGCGGCCGCCGAACCCGTCGCGCCGCGCGAAGTTGGTGTTCTGCACGTAATCATCGAACCGGGTGAGCTTCACGTGGCTGTCGGGGCGGAATTCGCCGAAGCGGAACGGGCCGGTGCCGATCACCGCGATCTGGTTGGCGGCCTTGCCGGCCTCCTCCTCGGGGATGATGGCGCAGGGCGCGCGCGGGGAGGAGATGCCGGCGATGAAGCCGGGATACGGCTCCTTCAGCTTCACCACCACGGTGTTGGCATCGGGCGTGGTGATCTCCTCCACCGGCCGCATGATGAAGGCGGAGCCACCCACCTTCCCGTAGCGCTCGAGCGAGGCCTTCACGTCGGCCGACGTCATCGTCTTGCCGTTGTGGAACTTCACGCCGCGGCGGAGGCCGAAACGGTAGGTGAGGCCATCGGCGGAGATGTCGACGCCCTCGGCGAGGTCGGGCATCGGGTTGCCGGCCTCGTCGCGGGCGAACAGCGTCTCGTAGATGTGAAGGTTGATGTTGCGGCTGGCCTGCGCCGTCGTGGTCGCGGCATCAAGGCTGGGCGGCTGGGCCTGCTGCGCGATCACGACCTCGCCGCCGCGCCGCTGCGCGTAGGCCGGGCCTGCGATCGGTGCGGCAAGCGTTGCCGTGGCGAGGCCGGCTGCCGCGCCTTTGCCGAGCGTCCTGCGTGTGATCATCGGTGCCATCCCCCGCGTGATTGCGTTGAAACGATTCTTGCGGGCAATGATGACGCTGCCGCGCCGTCTTGGCAAACACCACGGGAGGGACGACACTCCCAGCGTGATGACAGGAGTGGGCATGGCATATCCGGCCGAGGCTTCGCCGGTGCGCGCCGAGATCGACCTCTGGGCGCCGGGCAAGCAGGCGGGTCACCTCCGCGTGCCCTATTCGCGCGATGACAGCGGCTGGGGCACCATCGGCATCCCGATCGTGATCGTGGCGAATGGCGAGGGCCCGACGCTGCTGCTCACCGCCGGCAACCACGGCGACGAGTACGAGGGCCAGGTCACGCTGCTCAGGCTTGCGCGGGCGATCGAGCCTGCCGCGCTGGCCGGCCGCGTCATCATCCTCCCCGCCATGCACTATCCGGCAGCGCTCGCCGGCACGCGGAAAAGCCCGCTGGACGGGAAGGATTTCAACCGCTGCTTTCCCGGCAACCCGCGCGGCAGCTTCGCCGAGGTGCTGGCGCATTACGTCGACACGCACCTGCTTCCGCTTTGTGACGCGCAGATGGACCTGCACAGCGGCGGCACGGGGATGGACATCGTGCCCTCCGCCGTCGGCCACGTTCTCGACGATGCCGGCTACATGACGAAAAGCCTCGCGATGGCCGATGCGTTCGGAGCGCCGATCACGCTGCTGCTCGAGGAGGTGAACGCGGGGCCGACGCTGCTCGCCGCCGCCGAGGCGCGCGGCGTCGTCGCGCTGTCCTCGGAACTCGGCGGCATCGGGCGGCTGAACCCGCGTGGCCTCGCCGTCACCGAGCGCGGCGTGCGCAACGTGATGAAGCACCTCGGCATGCTCGACGGCGTGCCGGAAGGCGAAGGCAGCCGGCGCATGACGGTGCCCGACATGCGCCACTACGTGTTCGCACCGCATGACGGCATCTGGGAAGCCGCCGATGCGCTGGGTGCGACGGTGGCGGAGGGCGCCCTCGCCGGGCGGCTGCACCGCATCGAGGCGCCACTCGAACCCGCGCTCGCGCTGCCCTATGGCGCGGGCGGCCTGCTCTGGTGCACGCGCGGGCCTGGCCGCTGCCGGGCGGGTGACCCGGTGGCCGTGGTCGCGCGCGATCTCTGATCCAACAGGAGGACCCGATGACAGCGGTTGTGACAGCACTCTCCAACAGCAAGGCCGAGGAAGCCGAGTGGGCGCTGCGCTGCGACATGGCGGCTGTGTTCCGCGTGTCCGCCCGCCTCGGCTGGAACGAGCAGATCGGCAACCACAACAGCGCGATGATCCCCGGTGACGATCCGCTGTTCGTGATCAACCCGCGCGGCTACCTGTTCCAGGAGCTTCGCGCCTCCGACCTCATCGTGTGCGACCTCGAGGGAAAGGTGCTGCGCGGCACGGGCGAGTTGCGCAAGGTTGCGTTCCACATCCATGCGCGCATCCACCTCGCCAACCCGAAGGCGACGGTGGTGATGCACGTGCACCCGCAATACCTCACCGCTCTCTCGATGTGCGAGGGGGGCGAGTTCAGGCTCTCGCATCACAACAACCTGCTGCTGAACGACCGGATCGTCTACGACACGGAAGGCTACGAGCCCGTGCACGACAACGAGGAAGGTGACCGCATCGCCCGCATGCTCGGCGACAAGTCGATCATGGTGATGGGCGGGCATGGCGTTTCCGTCGTCGGGCCGACGGTGGCTGACGCGTTCGACGAGCTCTTCATCGCCGAGCGCACCGCGATGTACCAGGTCACGGCGCTCTCGACCGGCCTGCCGATCCGCGAGCTGCCGCAGAGGTTCCGCCGCAACTACACGGGCCCCTGGGGCCAGCGCATCGATGCGCGCATGCACCTCGACGCCTGGCGGCGGGTGCTGGATCGTGAGGAGCCCGACTACAAGACCTGAGAGACCACCTGCGAACTCTACTGCTGTGGCCGTCTGGCTTCGCTCCCCTCTGGTGTCTTTTGGGGGCTTCCGGTGCTCACGGGCCTGAAGCCCGCTGCGCGCCGGTTCTCGGGAGCATCGCCATCCGACTCACAGCAGCGAGTTCTCAGGCGGTCTCCGAAACCTTACATCCGCCCAACGGATAACGCCCATCCGGCCCGCGGCATTGCGCGCGGCGGCGATGGGCGCATCATGAGTGCAAATGCACCGGGCAGAAGGACCATCACGCCATGATCGAGCTCCATTACTGGCCGACGCCGAACGGCCACAAGATCACGATGTTCCTCGAGGAAGCCGGCCTGCCGTATGAGATCGTGCCGGTGAACATCGGCAAGGGCGAGCAGTTCAAGCCCGACTTCCTCGCCATCGCGCCGAACAACCGCATGCCCGCGATCGTCGATCGTGCCCCTGCTGATGGCAGCGCCCCCGTCACCGTGTTCGAGAGCGGCGCGATCCTGCTCTACCTCGCCGAGAAGACGGGCCGCTTCATCCCCGCCGACACGCGCGGCCGCGTCGCGGTGCTCGAGTGGCTGTTCTGGCAAATGGGCGGCCTCGGCCCGATGCTCGGGCAGAACAACCATTTCCGCGCCTATGCGCCCGAGAAGATCCCCTACGCGATCGACCGCTACACCAAGGAAACGAACCGCCTGCTCGGCGTCCTCGACCGACGCCTGGCGGGGCGCGACTATATCTGCGGCGAATACTCCATCGCCGACATGGCCTCCTACCCCTGGGCCGTGACGTGGGAGCGGCAGGGCCAGGACATCGCCGAGTTCCCGAACGTGAAGGCCTGGCTCGACCGCATCGCGGCGAAGCCCGCGACGCAGCGCGCCTACGCGCTCGGGCCGAAATACCGCCCCGACGGCCCGCCGCAGATGACCGAGGAGCAGCGCCGCGTGCTGTTCGGCCAGACGGCAGCCTCGATCACCACAGACGCGCACGTCGTCAAGGCGTGATCGTTCTCTACGAGCTCACCGGCGCCGATGACAGGCGCCGGTTCAGCCCACCGGTGTGGCGCGTGCGCATGGCACTCCGCCATAAGGGCCTCGCCTTCGAAGGCCGCCCCTGGCGCTTCACCGAGAAGGAAACCATCGCCGCCTCGGGCGGCGGCACGGTGCCGGTGATCGTCGATGGCGACGCTTGGGTACGCGAGAACATGGCGATCGCGGAGTATCTGGAGGCCACCTATCCGGAGGGGCCGAGCCTGTTCCGCGGACCGGAGGGGCTGGCGCTCGCCCGATTCATGGTCGCGTGGGTTGACCGCACGCTGGCGCTGCCCGTCGCACGGCTGATCATCACCGACATCTTCTCCCACCTCGCCGAGAAGGACCGTGCCTATTTCCGCGAGAGCCGGGAGAAGCGCTTCGGCTGCGCGCTGGAACAGGTCTGCACCGATCCGGTCGCGGAACTGGCCAGCATCCGCGCGCTGCTCGGCCCCGCGCGCAGGCTGGCCGCGGAGCAACCCTTCCTGTCAGGCAACGAACCGGGCTATGCCGACTATGCGCTGCACGGCACCTTCATGTGGGCACGCATGATGAGCAACAAGCTGACGCTCGCCGATGCCGATCCGCTTGCGGCGTGGCTCGCCCGCGTCGATGCTCTGCATGGCGGCGAGGCGCTGCGCGCCCTCGCCGCGGTCGGCGCCGCCTAGTCGGCCCAGTCCGGCGAGAAGGCGGGGTTCACGAAGCGCCGGTCCTTCGGCAGCGCCGCCAACGCCGCACGATCCTCGTCGTCGAGGGTGAGGGTGAGTGCGGCCTGGTTCTTCTTCATGTTCTCCGCCCGCCCCGATTTCGGGATGGCAGCGACCATCTCCTGCCCCAGCAGCCAGGCCAGCGCCACCTGCGCCCCGCTCACCCCATGCTTCGCCGCGATGCGGGCGAGAGCGGGATCATCGACCAGCCCGCCCTTGCCGAGCGGCGAGTAGGCGGTGAGCGCGATGCCGTTCTCGCGGCAGAGGGCGAGCAGCGGGTCCTGCCCCAGCATCACGTGATACTCGACCTGGTTCGCCGCGATCGGCGCGCCGGTGTCGATCGCCTCGCGCAGCAGGCGCGGCGTGAAGTTCGCCACCCCGATGGCGCGGCAGAGGCCGCGCTCCTTCAGCACCTCCATCATCGCGATGGTGGCGGGAAGCGGCACGGCAGGGTTCGGCCAATGGATGAGGAACAGGTCGACATACTCGGTCCCGAGCCGCGCGAGGCTCGCTTCCAGCGCACGATCGGGGGCGGCCAGGTTCTCCCACCACACCTTGGTCGTGACGAACAGTTGCTCGCGCGGCACGCCGCCATCGCGCAACCCCTGCCCGACGCCATCCTCGTTGCCGTACATCTCCGCCGTGTCGATGAGGCGGTAGCCGAGGCCGATGGCATCGGCCACCGCGCGGGCGCACTCTGCCCCCCGCAGCTGCCAGGTGCCGAGGCCGAGCTTCGGCATGATGAGATGCGGGGTCTCGATGGTCGGCATGGCGGTCTCCTTCGCCGGCGAGCGTCGGCGGCGGCGCGAGGGCGGTCAAGCCATCGCGGCAGGCGGAATGCCCCGATCCGGCGGTTTCCCTTCCGCGCCAAGCTGTTCTAGGCTCCGCGGCAACAGAGTTCGCGTCGGGGAGAGAACGCCATGACCATCACACGCCGCCATATGCTTGCCACCGCTCCGCTCGCCGCCGGCATCGCCGCCCTCGGCCTGCCGGGCAGCGCCGCGGCGCAGGCGAAATTCGAGAGCATCTTCATGTTCGTCCCCGCCGGCCCCGGCGGTGGGTGGGACGGCACCGGGCGCGCGATCGAGCAGGCCGCGCGGGCGGCCGGCCTCGTCGGCAACTTCCAGTTTGAGAACGTCGGCGGCGCGGGCGGCATGGTCGGCCTGCCGCGCTTCGTGAACCAGCGCCGCAACCAGGCCAATGCGCTGCTCGTCGGCGGCAGCGTGATGGTGGGCGCTGGCATCACCAACAAGTCGCCGGTCACGATCTCCAGCGTCCAGCCCGTCGCGCGGCTGACGGAGGAGGCGGGCGTGATCGTCGTTCCCGGCAACTCGGACCTCAAGTCATGGGCCGATCTCGCCGCGCGGTTCCGCGCCAACCCGGGTGCCGTGGCGGTGGGCGGCGGCTCGGCCGGCGGGACGGACCATATCGCCCTCGGCCTGATCCTGAAGGCGCTCGGCCGGAACCCGCGCGAGGCCTCCTACGTCGCCTTCGCAGGCGGCGGGCCGGCCAACGCCGCGATCCTGGGTGGCCAGGTCGGTGCTGGCATCTCTGGCTATTCGGAGTTCGCCGAGCAGATCAAGGCAGGGCGGATGCGGGCGCTGGCCACCACCGGGGAGAAGCGCATCCCTGGCACCGACATCCCGACGCTGAAGGAACTCGGCGTCGACGTGACGGCCGCCAACTGGCGCGGCGTGTTCTGCGGCCCGGGCCTGAACGCGGCGCAGCGCCAGGCGCTGATCGACTTCATGACGGCCGTCCACGCCACGCCGCAGTGGAAGGAGATCCTCACCACCCGCGCATGGGACGATGCCTTCCTCACCGGCGACGCCTTCGGCACCTATCTCCGCCAGGACATCACCGCGACAGAGGGCGTGCTGAAGGATCTGGGCCTCGCATGAGTGGGGGGCCTCGCATGAGCGGGTCGATCACTCGGCGTGGCGCGCTGGCTGCGGCCGGCGCGCTCGCCCTCGCCCACCCGGCCCGCGCCCAGGCTCAGGCCCAGGCGCGGTTCGAGAGCGTGTTCATGTTCGTGCCCGCCGCGCCAGGCGGCGGGTGGGACTCGACCGGCCGCGCGATCGAGCAGGCGGCGCGAGCGGCGGGCCTCGTCGGGTCGTTCCAGTTCGAGAATGTCGGTGGCGGCGGCGGCATGGTCGGCCTGCCGCGCTTCGTGAACCAGCGGCGCGGCCAGGCGAACGCCATGATCGTCGGCGGGTCGATCATGCTCGGCACCGGCATCACCGGGAAATCCTCGGTCACGGTGCGTGACGTGCAACCGATCGCGCGGCTGACGTCGGAGGCCGGCGTGATTGTGGTCCCGGCCGCGAGCCCTTTCCGCGACTTCGCCGGCCTCGCCGCCGCGCTGCGCGCGAACCCCGGGGCGGTTCCCATCGGCGGCTCTGTGGCCGGCGGGATCGACCACATCCTCCTCGGCCTCATCCTGCGCGCGCTCGGCCAGGCGCCGCGCAGCGCCTCCTATGTCGGGTTCCAGGCAGGCGGGCAGAACATCGCCGCGGTGCTCGGCGGCCAGGTGCAGGCCTCGATCAGCGGCTATTCCGAGTTCGCCGAGCAGATCAAGGCCGGGCGGCTGCGCGCGCTCGCGATTTCCGGCGAGGCGCGGCTTGCGGGCGACGGTGCGGATATCCCGACGCTGCGCGAACAGGGGGTGGACGTGACGCTCGCCAACTGGCGCGGGGTGTTCGGCGCTCCGGGCACGACGGCGGCACAGCAGGCGGCGCTCGCCGCGCTGATGGGCGCGGTGCATGCCACGCCGCAGTGGCAGGAGATCCTGCGCACGCGCGGCTGGGCCGATGCGTTCCTCGCCGGCGAGGCGTTCGGCCGCTTCGTCGAGCGTGACATCGCCGACACCGAGGCGGTGCTGAAGGATCTCGGGCTTGCCTGAGCAGCCGAAGGTCGGGCGCCGGCCCGTCACCGGCGAGGTTGCGGCAGCGGGCGCGCTCGTCGTCATCGCGCTCGCGTCGCTGTGGCAGACGGCCGTCATCCCCGTCTCGCCGATCTATGCGCGGGTGGGGCCGACGCTGTTTCCCCAGATCGCCTCCTGGGGGCTTCTCGTCATCGCCGTGCTGCTGCTCATCCAGGCCTTCCGTGGCGGCTTCGGCGTCGAGGAAAGCCTCTCGATCGACTGGCGGGCACTTGCCTGGGTGGCGGCGGGGCTCACGGCGAATGTCGTGCTGATCGGAACCTTGGGCTTTGTGTTCGCCGCCATTGCGCTGTTCGTCTGCGTGTCGCGCGGCTTCGGCAGCACGGGGCTGGTGCGCGATGCCGTCATCGGCACCATCATCGCGTTCGGCGCCTATCTCGGGTTCGAGAAGCTGCTTGGCGTGAACATCGGCGCCGGCATCCTCGAAGGCCTCATCTGAATGGACACGTTGGCAGCACTCGCCGGTGGCTTCGCCACCGCGCTGACGCCAACGCACCTGATGTTCGCGTTCATCGGCTGCTTCCTCGGCACCGCCGTCGGCGTGCTGCCGGGCATCGGGCCTGCGCTGACGGTCGCCCTGCTTCTGCCCATCACGTTCCAGGTGCCGGCGACATCCGCCTTCATCCTGTTCGCGGGCGTCTACTACGGCGCGATGTATGGCGGCTCGACCACCTCGATCCTGCTGAACACGCCAGGCGAGAGTGCGACGATCATCACAGCGCTCGAGGGCCACAAGATGGCGCGCGCCGGCCGCGCGGGCCCAGCACTCGCCACCGCCGCGATCGGGAGCTTCGTTGCCGGAACGATTGCCACGGGCGCTCTCACCTTCGCCGCCCCCGTGGTGGTCGAGCTCGCGCTGAAGCTGGGGCCTGCCGAGTATTTCAGCCTGATGGTGGTGGCCTTCGTCGCGGTCTCTGCCGTTCTCGGCGCCTCGGCGCTGCGCGGGCTCGCGTGCCTGTTCCTCGGCCTGCTGCTCGGCATCGTCGGCGTTGACCTGCAGACAGGCCAGCCGCGCTTCACCTTCGGCATGATCGAGTTCCTCGACGGCATCGAGGTGACGATCGTCGCCGTCGGGCTGTTCGCGGTGGCCGAGACGCTGCATCTCGCCACGCGGCGGAAGCACGGCGAGGACGAGATCATCCCGCTGCAAGGCAGCCTCTGGCTCTCGCGCGAGGACTGGGCGCGGTCATGGAAGCCGTGGCTGCGCGGCGCGTTCCTGGGCTTTCCCTTCGGCGCCATCCCGGCGGGCGGGTCGGAGCTGCCGACGTTCCTCTCCTACTACATGGAGAAGAAGCTCTCGAAGAACCCGGCCGAGTTCGGCCACGGCGCGATCGAGGGCGTGGCGGGGCCGGAGGCTGCGAACAACGCATCCGCCGCCGGCGTGCTCATGCCGATGCTCACGCTCGGGCTGCCCACCTCGGTGACGGCCGCGATCATGCTCTCGGCGTTCCAGAGCTACGGCATCCAGCCAGGGCCGATGCTGTTCGTGACGCAGGGCGATCTCGTGTGGGGCCTGATCGCCAGCCTCTATGTCGGCAACGTCATGCTGCTGGTGCTGAACCTGCCGCTGGTCGGGCTGTGGGTGAAGATCCTGAAGATCCCCACGCCGCAGCTCTATGCCGGCATCCTCGTGTTCGCGACGATCGGCGCCTATGGCGTGTCGAACTCGGTGGTCGACCTGCTGGTGATGTACGCGGTGGGCATCGTCGGGCTGTTCATGAAGCGCTACGATTTCCCGGTCGCCCCCGCCGTGATCGGCATGATCCTTGGCCCGCTCGCCGAACAGGCCTTCCGCCAGGCGCTGACGATCAGCCAGGGCGACCCCTTCACCTTCATCACCCGCCCGATCAGCGCGTCGTTCCTCGTCGTCGCCCTTCTGCTCGCGGTCGGGCCGAAGCTCTGGAACGCCTACGCGGCCTCGCGCGCCAGGGCCTGACGGGCCGGCGGCCAGGACTTTCCTTCGCGCCCATCCCCAGCCGTGACGGATGCAACGCCCATCGCCGTCTGCAAGGATGAGGCGGTGTTGGAGCAATGCGCGCCGACATATCCGGAGACTGCTCGGTGAGAGAAAAATGGCGACAGCGGGCGAAGTCCGTGCTCCGCGTGGCGTGGGTGCTGTACACGCTCCTGCTCACCGCGATCGTCTTCACCGGGTTCGGTGAGTTTCTGCGAGATCTTCGCGGGGAAGACCGCCTGATGGTCATCTCTGAGGCGAGGCTGAGCGACATCCGCGTGACCTATGGCGGCCGCGAGGTGCGGCCCCGACCGGGGTTTCTTCCAGGCTCAGAACTGACCCATGTCCTCTTCGCCCCAATGCGTGCACCAGGCGTGCACGAGGCGGCGCTTACCGTCACGTGGCAGGCGGTGTCAGGAGAGCGTGGCTCGGTCAGCCAAGTCTTTGACGGTGACTATCCTCCAATCTGTCTTTTCATCTTGAAGCTCGACGCAGACGCCAAGCCGATCAATCACCATCCGGAAAGCGGCATCGCCCCGTTCTTTTTCAGCTGCCACAGGAAGTGATGCGGCAGCATTCCGGCCTCCGTAAAGGAACCATCGTCCATGAGCGACTATATGTTCTGGCAGCCCGTAGAAGACGCGGCAGAAAGAGAAGCCCTGAGGTCAGACCTGCCTGGCTACTATGAAGGGCCTGCCGACGCGTATCGGCATATCGTGGGCGTGGCTGAACTCCGCCGCCGTTTCGGCTTCCCGACTGCATTCGGCATCGCAGCCGGCAACGAGGTCTATGGCTTTCACCGCAGGCGCCTTCGGCGCGGGCCACGGGACATCGACGGCCCGAGCCGCGAGATGGACGAGCACAACAACGCCATCGGGCTCGAGATCGGTGCGAGCGCCCGCACCTACGAGGAGGTGGTCCGCCGTGCCCGGGCCGCGATCGACGCCGGGGTCACGAACGGCGGCAGCGGCTCCGACAACACGCCGCGCTGGATTGCTGTAGGCGATTGGGATGAACCGGAACTGCGCCCGAAGGCGAACCGCACCATCCCAGTGACGTGGCCGAGCGACATCCCGTCATTGGACGGCTATCGCTTCGGCGACGAGCGGTTCGGCGTCGATCGCGCCGCGCGTGCCGGCACGCCGCGCCAGCGCGAGGCCGCCCTGATCGATCGCCTCACCGATACGCCGACGCGTGAGTGGTCGGATGATGATGTTCGCGCCGTCATCGGCTCCACCGCGTATCTGAACCGGACCGCCCCAGGCCATGAGCGCTGGCGTGCACGGGTGCGCGCCTATTTCGAGGAGCGCGACCAGCGTGCCGGTGGTGGCCCTGGCACGGAAGGCACTGGTGCGGACGATGCCTGTGGCGGTGTCGCTGCCGTCCGCCCCCACACGCGGCGCGGTCCGTCAGGCCCGATCCAGGTGAGTGGGCACAGCCGCGCAGTGACGTGCGACTGATCGCCCGCGCCCGCCAAGCTCGCGCCATCTTCGCGGCGCAGAACGCCGCGCATGCTCACCCTCCGCCGCACGCTCTATCTCGCCCTCGCCCTCGCCTTCGCGCTCGCCCCGCTCTGGCTCACCTGGCGCGCGCTCAGCCTTGGCGGGTGGACCGTGTGGGAAGCGATCATCCTCGCAGCACTCGCCGTCACCTCCCCCTGGATCGGCAACCTCGCTGCCTCCTCACTCATCGGTGCGACCCTGCTGCTGGCCGCGCGCGACCCACTCGCCGCCGTGTGGCCGGGCGTGGCGCGCGAAGGGCCGCCGATCCGCACCGCACTCCTCCTCTGCATCCGTCGCGAGGATACCGACGCCGCACTCGCCCGCACTGCGCCGCTGCTCGACGGCCTCGCCCCCGATGGCGAGGCATTCGCGCTGTTCATCCTCTCCGACACGCCCGATGGCGCCGATGCTGACGCCGAGGCTGCGGCGGTCGCGCGCTTCCGCGAAAGCCGCGCCGACGCGGCGCGCATCCACTACCGCAGGCGGAGCGAGAACACGGGCTTCAAGGCCGGCAACATCATGGAGTTCGTGCAGCATCGCAGCGCCGGGTTCGATGCGATGGTGACGCTCGACGCCGACAGCGTGATGACGGCGGACGCGGTGCGTGAGCTCGCGCGGCTTCTCGCCGCAAACCCCGGCACGGCGCTGATCCAGAGCCTGATCGTCGCCCGGCCGGCGCTCGTCCCCTTCCCCCGCCTGTTCCAGTTCGGCATGCGGCATGGCATGCGCGCCTACGCCGCCGGCACCGCCTGGTGGCAGGGGCTGGATGGCCCGTACTGGGGCCACAACGCCATCATCCGCATCGCACCCTTCGCCGCGCATGGCGCGATGCCGACGCTGCCCAGCGGTGCCGCGATCCTGAGCCATGACCAGGTCGAGGCCGCACTCCTTCGCGGGGCTGGCTTCGACGTCAGGCTCGATCCGCGCGAGGTGGGGAGCTATGAGGCCAACCCGCCCTCGCTGCTGCCGTTCCTGCACCGTGACATCCGCTGGATGGCGGGCAACCTGCAATACGTGTCGCTGCTGCGGCTGCCGCTCTTCACCACGGTGGGGCGGGTGCAGCTCGTGTTTGCGATCATGCTGTTCGCCTGGGCGCCGCTCGCCGTCATCGCCGGGCTCGCCGCACTCGCCAACGCGCTGTCGTCCGACGCAGCCGCCGCGGTCGATCGCGGCTGGGCGCTTGCCGCGACGGGTGCGTATCTCGCAGCATATTTCTCCCACAAGCTGCTCGGTGCCGCGCAGGCAGCGATCGACCCCGTACAGCGCGCGCGCTACGGCGGCGGGGGCGTTCTCGCGCGCGGTCTCGCGATCGAGTTCGTCCATGGCCTGGCGCTCGAGGCGATCAGGGCGGTGAACCAGACGGGCGGCATGATAGCGATGGCGCTCGGCCGCCGCATCGGCTGGTCGCCGCAGGCGCGCGAGGGTGGGGGCGTCAGTTGGGGCGAGGCGGCGCGCGGGCTCTGGTGGCATACGCTCGTTGGCGTGACCGGCCTCGCGGGCTTCGCCGCAGCGGGGCTCGTGCCCTTCCTCTGGGCGCTGCCGTTCCTCGGCGGCCTCGCTCTCGCCATCCCCTTCTGCGTGCTCACCTCTGACCCGGCGCGCGGCGAACGCATGGGGCGGACCGGCCTCGCCGCGATCCCGGAGGAGAACGATCCCGCCTCGCCGTTTCCCCCGCTGCGGGGGTGAAACCTTTCCGCCTCCGCGCGCGAAGTGAGGGCAGCAGGAGAGGAGACCGACCATGCGCCTTCCCCCCGTGACGGTCCGCCGCATGGTGCTCGCCGCCCTGTTCGCCGCACCGGTCGCGGCTGCTGCGTTCCTCGCCATTCCCTCGCGCGCAGCCGATGGCCAGGTGTTCGCCGAGCGTGGCATCGCGATCCGCGGCACAGACCCTGTGGCCTACTTCACGCAAGGCCGGCCCGTGGCCGGCAACGCCGCCATCACGCACCCGTGGCGTGGTGCGACGTGGCGTTTCGCCACCGCCGCGAACCGCGACGCCTTCGCTGCCGATCCGGAACGATACGCTCCTGCCTATGGCGGGTTCTGCGCCTGGGCCGTGGCCCAGGGCTACACCGCGTCGATCGACCCGGACGCGTGGAAGATCGTCGATGGCCGGCTCTACCTGAACTACAACCCCCGGATCCAGCGCGACTGGGAGGCCGACATTCCCGGCAACATCACCAAGGCCAACACCAACTGGCCCCGTCTCGCCGCGAAGTAGCAGGCCTCCCTATACATTAAATCTAAAGAGCATCACGTCACCGTCGCGCACGACGTATTCCTTGCCCTCGACGCGCATCTTGCCGGCTTCCTTCGCCGGCACCTCGCCGCCGAGGGTGACGTAGTCGTCATACCCGATCGTTTCGGCGGCGATGAAGCCGCGCTCGAAATCACCATGGATCACGCCGGCGGCCTGCGGGCCCTTGGTGCCGCGGATGATCGTCCAGGCCTTCGCCTCCTTCGGCCCGACGGTGAAGTAGGTGATGAGGCCCAGCAGCCCGTAGCCGGCGCGGATCACCCGGTCGAGCCCGCTGTCCTCGAGGCCGAGGCCCGCGAGGAACTCCGCCTTGTCGCCCTCGGGGAGCTGGCTGATCTCTGCCTCGATCGCGGCCGAGACGACGACATGCGCCGCACCCTTCGCCTTCGCCATCTCCGCCACGCGCACGCTCAATGCGTTGCCCGACGCGGCGGAGGCCTCCTCGACGTTGCAGACATAGAGCACCGGCTTGGTCGTCATCAGCCCCAGTGCCGCCGCCATCGCCTCCTGGCCGGGCGGGATCGCGGTGCGCGCCGGGTTGCCGGCGGCGAGGGCGGCGATCATCGGCTCGATCAGCGCCACCTGCGCCACGCTGTCCTTGTCCCCGCCCTTGGCCTTCTTCTGGAACGCCGGCAGGCGCTTCTCCAGGCTCTCGAGGTCGGCGAGCATGAGTTCGGTCTCGACCGTCTCGGCATCGCGGATCGGGTCGACCGAACCGTCGACATGCGTGACATCGCCATCCTCGAAGCAGCGCAGCACATGGACGATGGCATCGACTTCGCGGATATTGGCGAGGAACTGGTTGCCGAGCCCCTCGCCCTTCGAGGCGCCGCGCACCAGCCCTGCGATGTCGACGAATTCGAGGCTGGTCGGCACCACCTTGGCACTTTTCCCGATCTTGGCGAGGCGGTCGAGGCGCGGGTCGGGCACCGCGACGCGGCCCACGTTCGGCTCGATCGTGCAGAACGGGTAGTTCGCGGCCTGCGCCGCGACGGTGGCGGTCAGCGCGTTGAAGAGCGTCGACTTGCCCACGTTCGGCAGGCCGACGATGCCGCAATTGAACCCCATGGCCGAACCCCTACCCCTCGTGTGGCCGCGCCTGCGTCAGGAACGCAACGCGCGTCATGAATTCTTCCGTCCGGCCTTCGGCCAGCATCGGCGCGGCATCGGCGACCGCATCGAGCAGGGTGTCGAGCCAGTCGCGATCGACCTTCGCGAAATCGCCAAGGACGTGGCCGTGCACCCGCTCCTTCTGGCCCGGATGGCCGATGCCGAGGCGGATGCGCCAGTACTCCTGCGCGCCGAGCTGCCGGTCGATCGAGCGCAGGCCGTTGTGGCCTGCCGCTCCCCCGCCCTTCTTCACCCGCACCTTGCCCGGGGCGAGGTCGAGCTCGTCGTGGAACACCGAGAGCGCCTCGGGCTTCAGCTTGTAGAAGAACGCGGCCGGCTGAACGGCGGTGCCGCTCTCGTTCATGTAGGTCTCGGGCTTGAGCGCGAGGACCCTCTGCCCCGCGATCGTGCCTTCGGCGAACTGCCCGCGGAAACGCTGCCGCCAGGGCGAGAAGCGATGCCGCGCGGCAATCGCATCCAGCGCCATGAACCCGATATTGTGCCGCTGCCGGGCGTGTTCCGCCCCAGGGTTCCCGAGCCCGACCCAGAGCTTCATCGCACCCTCGCGCGACCATGACCGCCTCCCGGATCACCGGGAGGCGGCACAGCTGTCGCTACTTCTTGGCGGCGGGCTTGGCGGCCGGCGCGGCTGCCTTGCCGGCGGCGGGCGCTGCCGCCTTGCCGGCGGCGGCAGGTGCGGCGGCGCCACCCTCGGCCGTGGCGGCCACCTCGGCCATCTTGGTCGGTGCGGCGATCGTCGCGATCGTGAAGTCACGGTCGGTGATCACCGGGCGGACGCTCTCCGGCGCCTTCAGTGCCGTCCAGTGGATCGAATCGCCGATGTTGAGGCCGGTGAGGTCGATCACGAACTTCTCCGGCACCGTCTCGGGCGTGCAGTACACCTCGACCTCGTGGCGCACGACGTTCAGCACGCCACCGGCCTTGAGCCCGGGAGAGGCCAACTCGTTGAGGAACACCACCTCGACGCCGACGCGGATTTCCTGGCCTGCGGCGAGGCGCTGGAAATCGACATGCTCGGGGCGGTCGGTCACGGGGTGGAACTGCACCTCGCGCAGCAGCGCACGCTCGGTCGTCTCGCCGACGACGACGTCGTAGAGACGCGAGCGCCAGCCGGCCTTGTGCAGCTCCCGCATCACCGTGCGGGGATCGAGCGCGGCCAGGCGTGGTGCCTGCTTCGCGCCATAGATGACAGCGGGGACAAGCCCCTCACGCCGTGTCGCACGCGCCGCCCCCTTACCGGCCCGCTCGCGCGCCACGGCCTCGATCGTCACGACCTCGACCATATCCAGGCTCCTTCGCGAATGAGAAAACGCCGGCCTCCAGGGGTGCCGGCGCGGGGCGGGTGATAGGGGAAACGAGCCGGGAAGGCAAGCTCAGGCGCCGAGGATCAGACCGGCGCATGCACCTCGAGCGTCCAGGGGCCGGAGCCGTCGGACGGCGGGGAGACGAAGAGCGGCGTGGCGTTCGGCGTGCGGACGTTCACCTCGAGCCCGATCACCTGGCGGATCGCACGCCAGAACGCCCCGTGCCCGACCACCAGCACCGTTGGCGGCTGGCCCAGCGCGCGGTTCAGCGCCGTCACCCCACGGGCGCGAAGCTGGCCGAACGGCTCGCCACCCGGCGGGGTGAAGCTCTCCTCGATCCAGGACGAGAACCACTCGCCCATCGGCTGGCCCTCATGGGTGCCGAAGGAACTCTCGCGCAGATCCTCGTCAGGCGTGATCGGCAGGTCGAGGGCGGCGGCAACGATCTCGGCCGTATGCCGCGCCCGGCCGAGCGGGGAGTGGACGATGCTGGCGATGCCGCGGTTGCGCAGCGCAAGTGCTGCGGCTTCCGCCTGGGCGATGCCGCGCGGGTTGAGCGGGATGTCGACATTGCCCTGGCTGAGCGACTGGGCGTTCCAGTCGGTCTCGCCGTGGCGGAGGAACCAGAAGGCAGAGGGCGTGATCGCCATCAGGCGAGACCTTCCTCGGCCAGGATGGCAGCGACCTTCGGCCGCGCCGCCATGCGCTCGCGGTGCGCGGCGAGGTTCGGCGTATCCCCGCCGATGCCGAGCAGCGAGCCCATGGTGGTGATGAACAGCAGCATCAGGTCGGCAGCCGTGGGCGGGCCGCCAAGCAGCGTCTCGCGACCCTCGAGCGCTGCCTCGGCGATGTCGAGCGCGGCGGCGGCACGTTCCTCGGCGGCAGTGGCGACATCAGCCTCCGCCCCCTCGCCGCCTGCCGTGAAGCGGCCGGGCATGAAGCGCGGCTGCCACGCAGAGACAATCGAACAGACCCCCCAGGAGAGCCACTCGACCGTCCTCGCCATGCCGACGGGGTCCGCCGGCATCACGCCGGAGCCGGGGGCGGCGAGGCCGGCATAGAGGGCGATGGCGATGTTCTCGGTGATCACCGTGCCATCGGGCAGCACCAGCGCAGGCACCTGGCCCTTGGGGTTGATGGCGAGGAAGTCAGGCTGCTTGTGCTCGCCTTCGCGCAGCGCGAGGAAGCGCGTCTCGTGGTCGAGTCCCGCCTCGGCCAGGACAAGCCGCGCGATGGTTCCCGTGGTGCGCGTGCTGGTCCAGAGGACGAGGCGCGACATTCAGCCGAGACCTTCTGCGGCGAGGGCCTTCTGCGTGCCCGGCCGTGCGGCGACACGGTCATGCAGGCGCTTCAGGGTCGGATAGTCGGCAAGGTCCTTGTCGGCGCGCGGCACCCAGCGGGCAAGGACGTAGAGATAATCGTCCACCACCGAGTGGCCGGACGCCAGCGCGGTGTCTCTGCCGCCGAGCATCTCCTCGGCGATGCCGAGGAACTTCGCGGTGTCGGCCTTGGCCTTCTCGATCGCCGCCGGCGCGTGGGCGGGGTCGCCCACGAAGCGCTCGCCGCGGGAGATGCGGGTGAAGCCGCCATTGTGCAGGCTGCCCGAGATGAAGTTCATCCACTCGATCGCACGCGCCTGGCCCTCGGCATCCTCGGGCAGCAGGCCCGCGCCCGGGCTCGTGCGCGCCACCCAGAACAGCAGGGCCGGGCACTCGGTCAGGATCGAGCCGTCGTCACGCGCGATCGCCGGGACCTTGCTTTTCGGGTTGATCGCGAGGAAGGCGGGGGTGAACTGCTCGCCGTCCTTAAGGTTCACGCGCACCGCCTCGAATGGCCGGCCGCTCTCGTGTAGGGCGATGTGGACCGCAAGGCTGCAGGCGCCCGGGCTGTAGAAGAGCTTCATGTTCCGCTGGCCTCTTGGTGGGGACGGGTGGCGTTTGGACGTTCCGGTCGGCACGATGGAGAGGGAGAGGGCCGGGCGCAAGAGGAGTCGGCATGACGGAGACGGCCGCGGACGTGGTTGCGTTCTGGCGCGAGGCGGGGCGGGAGCGGTGGTTTTCGCGCGACGACGCGTTCGACGCGATGTTCCGCGAGCGTTTCATGGCGTCGCACCTTGCCGCCGCCGCCCGCCTGCATGACGCCTGGATGGAGACGCCGGAGGGCACGCTTGCGCTGCTCCTCCTGCTCGACCAGTTCCCCCGAAACTGCTTCCGCGGCACCGGCCACATGTACGCGACCGACCCGCTCGCGCGGATGGTGGCCGGGCGTGCCCTCGCCCAGGGCCATGACAAGGCCATCGAGGAAACGCTGCGCCTGTTCCTCTACCTGCCCTTCACGCACGCCGAGGACATGGCGTTGCAGGACCGTTCCGTCGCGCTGATCACCCCGCTCGGCGAGGAGCCGGCGAAGCACGCGCGCGGGCACCGCGACATCATCGCCCGCTTCGGCCGCTTCCCCCACCGCAACCCGATGCTCGGGCGCGACACCACGGCCGAGGAACAGGCGTTCCTCGATGCAGGCGGGTTCCGGGGCTGACCCTCAGCAGAACAGCGACGAGACCGAACTGTCCTCGCTGATGCGCCGGATCGCCTCGGCGAGCAGCGGCGCGATCGTCACCTGGCGGATGTTGTGGCTGACGCGCACCGCCTCGGTCGCGAGGATGCTGTCGGTCGTCGTCATCATGCCGATGGGCGAGGCAGCGACGCGGGCCACCGCACCGCCCGAAAACACCCCGTGCGTGACATAGGCCGACACGCCGGTCGCGCCGTTCTTCATCAGCGCCTCGGCGGCGTTGCAGAGCGTGCCGGCCGAATCGACGATGTCATCCACCAGGATGCAGTGCCTGCCTTGCACCTCGCCGATCACGTTCATCACTTCCGAGATGCCGGCACGCTCGCGCCGCTTGTCGATGATCGCGAGGTCGCAGTTCAGCCGCGTCGCGATCTGCCGCGCACGCACCACGCCGCCGACATCGGGGCTGACCACGATCAGGTCCTGGCCCTTGTGGCGGTCGCGGATGTCGCCGGCGAACATCGGTGCGGCGAAGAGGTTGTCGACCGGGATGTCGAAGAAGCCCTGGATCTGGCCTGCGTGCAGATCCATCGTCAGCACGCGGTCAGCGCCTGCCTCGGTGATCAGGTTGGCAACGAGCTTGGCCGAGATCGGCGTGCGCGGGCCCGACTTCCGGTCCTGCCGCGCATAGCCGAAATAGGGGATCACCGCAGTCGCGCGCTTGGCCGAGGATCGGCGAAGCGCATCGAGCGTGATCAGCAGTTCCATCAGGTTGTCGTTCGCGGGGTAGGAGGTCGACTGCACCACGAACACGTCCTCGCCGCGGACGTTCTCGTGGATCTCGACGAACACCTCCATGTCGGCGAAGCGGCGGACGGAGGCCTTGGTGAGCGGCAGGCCCAACGAGGTCGCGACCGCCTCGGCCAGCGGGCGGTTCGAGTTGCAGGCGACGATCTTCATCGCGGGCAGGACCCTTCGGTGCTGGCAGGCCAGGGGTGAGGCGGCGGGTCGTTCGGCGGGGCTTACCTAGCAACGTGACGGTTGGGTGTAAACCGAGGGGAAGTTCATTCTGTGCCCACAGGCGCCGGGCGCCCTACCCACCGTTGCGGTGGCGGTTGATCACCTCGACCACGCCCGCCGCCGCCTGGTCGGCGACAATGGGCGCGACATCGCCCCACAACCCGTCTAGTGAGCCGCGCGGCACCTCGTTCAACTGCGCCACGCGGCCGAGCTCCAGCCCGTCGGCCCGCGCTATGATCCAGGTGATCTCGACGCGCTGCTGGTTCCGGGGCAGCGGCGCCATCACCACCTGCCCCGTGACGCGGAACTCGCCCGTCGCCGCGCCCTCGACGACGACGACGCCCTCGCGCTCGAGCGCGGCACGGATCGACCGGTCGAGAGCGCGCGCGCCATCGCCCGGCGCTCCGGTGATGGGTGCGACGGTTGTGCTCGGCAGGCGCTCGGCAAGCGCGCCGGTGCTGCTCTCGCGCTGCGCGGCATCGACGGTCGCGAGCATGCGCGCGATTGCCGGCGCTGCCTCCTTCGCGGTGGCGGCAAGCGTTCCCTGGCTCGCGGCAGCCCAGGCACCGGCTGGCACCGCGCGCGGCCCGCCGGCCGACGCGATCGGCCGGCCATCGGCCCCGGCGAGGGAATAGGTCAGCCGCATCTGGCCCGCCTCCGCCTCACCCGCGACGAGAAGGCTGTATTGCGGGTTGCGGATGCCGGCGGCGGTGGCCGGGATCTCGATCTCCTGCAGCGCCTTGGCGAGTTCGCCGGCGAAGGCGCGGGCCTGTGCCTGCGCGAGCCCCGCCGAGGTCGAGGGCGGAACGACGATGCGCGCTGGCGGCGGGCGTAGGAGCGACGAGGGCGGGCCTGAGTTCGGCGTCCGCTCGAACGGCATCGGCAGCGACCCGCAGGCCGCGAGGAACATCAGCAGGGCGAGGGTGAGGCTAGATCGCACAGGTCGCGAGCATCCCAAGCATCATGAGGATGAAGAAGATGTAGAGATACGGCATGGCGGTCCTCTCCTAACACGCCCCCCGCGTCCGCGCCTATGCACCCCCTATTCGAGCACGATCGCCGAGAGCTGGTGGCCGATCGGCCCCTCCTTGGCCAGCGTCGCGCGACGGTAGCTGAAGAAGCGCCCAGGCTCCGCCAGCGTATCGGCCGGCACCACGCCGCGTCGGGCGATGCCGCAGGCGGCGAGTGCGTCATCGCAGTAGCCGGCGAGGTCGAACTGCACATGGCCCGCCCGCGCACCGGGCGCGAAGAACCGCGCGTTCGCCGGGTCGGCGGCGAGGAACTGCGCGCGGAACGCCTCGTCCACCTCGTAGCTCGGCTGGCGGATGCAGGGGCCGACCGAGGCCGCGATGCGCCCACGCGCCGCGCCGAGCCGCTCCATCGCCGCCACGGTCGCCTCGATGATGCCGGCGAACGCACCGCGCCACCCGGCATGGGCAGCGCCGATCACGCCGGCCTCGGCATCGGCGAACAGCACCGGTGCGCAATCGGCCGTGACGATCCCAAGCGCGAGGCCGCGACGGCGCGTCACCACCGCGTCGGCCCTGGGCCGTGCGTCAATCCCCCACGGCTCCTCCAGCACCGCCACATCGGCGGAATGCACCTGGTATAGCCCAACGAGTGCGGCGTGTCCGACGCCAAGCCAGCCTGCCGCGCGGGCGCGGTTCTCGGCCACCGCATCCGGGTCGTCCTTGCCGGAGAGGGAGCAGTTGAGGCTCGCGAACGCACCCGTCGAGACGCCGCCGAGGCGGGTGAAGAAACCGTGCGCCACGGGGCTCAGCGCCGGGTCGGTCAGGGCAGCGACGGTCATTCTGCGAATCCGGGAAGGGGTGGGCAGGAAGGGTCGCAGAGCGCGATGGCCTTGAACAGGAGCCCCATCGCATCCGCGTCCATCAGCCGCCGCGCGCCCGATTGCAGCAGCGCTGCCTGCGCCGGGGCGGCGCTGCGGCAGAGGATCGCCGTACGCTCCGGCAGGCCCAGGCGGCGGAGGAACTCGCCCTGCGGCACGGGCCCCTGTGCCGCGCCGCCCGCCGCGCGCGCTGCCCGCGCCAGCGCCGCGAAATCGACATGGGCGGTGAGGTCTGCCGAGCCTGGTTCCCCCAGCGGATCGGCCCGCGCATGCCCCCGCACGGCCTGGAGGCTGTCCTCCGGCGTCGCGTCAGCCGGGCCATAGTCGATGAACAGAGCGGTCGCCCCGCGGCGCGCAAGCAGGGTGGCTAGTGAGAGCGCAGGCTCGCACACCTCGCCCGGGCCGAAGGGCGAGTCGGCGGGGATCGTGGTGAAAACGAGCCTGCCCTCGGCGCGGGTGACGGCGACCTCCCCGCCCGGAACGAAGCGGCGGATCGGCAGTGCATCGAGGAACTCGTTGGCGAGCACGATGAGCGCACCGTCCGGCAGCGTTGCCGCATTGTCGTGCCAGCCGGCGACGGCATCGCCCAGGCGCTGCTGCTGCGCGACGCGGAGGCCAAGGCTCGTCTCGACGAGGTGGACCGAGACGGCAGCGCGGAACGCGGGGGCAGCGCGGCTGATGGCGCGCAGCGCATCGTCCATCAGCGTGCCGCGCCCGGGGCCGAGCTCCGCCAGCGTCACGCGCGCGGGTGCGCCCATCGCCTCCCACGCCGCGGCGGCCCAAAGGCCGATGAGCTCGCCGAAGGCCTGGGTGATCTCCGGTGCCGTAACGAAATCGCCAGCCCGTCCGAACGGATCACGGCCGGCATAGTAGGCCGCGTTGGCGCGCGCCATGAACCGGTCGAGCCGCATCGGCCCCGAGGCGGCGATCTCCTCGGCGATCGCCCCGCTCACGCGCGGCGATGCCGGCTCGTCACGATCAGCCAGAGGCCCGCGGCGAACATCGGCAACGAAAGCGCCTGGCCCATCGTCGCGCCGAAGGGCAGGAAGCCCAGGAACGCATCAGGCTGGCGGAAGAACTCGCCGATGATGCGCGCCACCGCGTAGCCCGCGAGGAACACGCCGCCAAGGAACCCGCGCCGCGACCGGTTCGCCTCGCTGCGGGCCAGCACAGCCAGCACCGCGAACAGCACGAGGCCCTCGAGCGTCGCCTGGTAGAGCTGGCTCGGGTGGCGCGGCAGCCGCAGCGGATCGGTGGGGAACACCATCGCCCACGGCCCATCCCATGGCCTGCCCCAGAGCTCGCCATTGATGAAATTGGCACAGCGGCCGAGGAACAGGCCGATCGGCACCACGGTCGACACCCTGTCGCCGAAGCCGAACATGTCGATGCCGTTGCGGCGGCTGTATACGATGATGGCGATGACGACGCCGAGCATCCCGCCGTGGAAGCTCATACCCCCCTGCCACACCATCAGTGCTTCCAGCGGATGCGCGAGATAGTGTCCCGGCCGGTAGAACAGCACGTAGCCGAGCCTGCCGCCGAGAATGATGCCCAGCACGGTCCAGGTCAGGAAATCATCCACCTGCTCGCGCGTGGCCACCGCCGGTGCGGCGGGCGCGAGGCGGCGCATGATCATCCAGCCAGCGACGATGCCGGTGATGTAGGCGAGCGCGTACCAGCGGATCGCGAAGGGCCCGACCGCGACCAGCACGGGGTCGATCATCGGGAAGGGGATGATGCCGAGCATCAGCACGCCCGCGCGGGTTCGGCGAGTGCCTGGCGGAGGCCCGAATCGGCATCATCGAGCACGGGTGCGGTGCCGCGCAACGGGGCGGCGAGTGCCGCGACGAGCGCGACATGGCCGACGCCGTCATAGGTGACGACCGACGCAGGCGTTCCGGCTGCCCGCAGCGCGCGGGCAAGGACCTGGCTGTTGCGCGGCAGGACGGTCACATCCGCGGTGCCGGTGAGCAGCACGGCAGGCGGATCGCCACGCCCGGCATGGGTGATGGGCTGGGTCTCCGCCGTGTTCACCGCCGCCCCGAACGCGGCAATGACGCCTGCGTTGGTCATCGGCAGGAAATCGTATGGTCCGGCGAGGCCGAGCACCGCGGCGACATCGCGGCAGTTCGAGAGCCCGCGCGCAGCGAGCCAGCGCGGGTCAAGCGCGAGCATCATCGCGATATGCGCGCCCGCCGAGTGCCCCGCAATGATGACGGGCCCGTCCGACGGCAGGCCGCGCGCGGCGAGGATGCCTGGCAGGGCCGCGACCGCGGCCGCCCCGTCCTCGAGGAAGGCGGGATACGTCACCTCCGGGTGGACGCGATAATCGGGGATGGCGGTGATGTAGCCGCGCCCGGCGAAGGCGGTGCCGGCGAAGCGGTAGTCGGCGCGGTCACCGTCGGTCCAGCTTCCGCCGTAGAAGAACACCAGCACCGGCGCGCGTGGCGGCACCATGGCCGGGACGTAGAGGTCGAGGCGCCGGCGCTCACCCTCGCCGTAGGGGATGTCGGCGAAGCGGGAGGCGCCTTCCGAAGGCGTGATCGCGTTCAGTGCATCCACCGGCCCGCATCCCGCGACGAGGAGAAGGCACAGCATGGCAAGGAGGGCGTGGCGATGACGCAGGGTGCGATGGTCGCTGCGGCGATCGCGGTTGCGGCGCTGGTGCCGCTGGCGGCCGGCGTAGCCGGCGTGGCGACGGGGTTCGGCTTCCTCGGCGCCGGCGACCTGCCGATCGGGGCGGCGAGCCATGCGCGCTATCTCTCCGGCCTGCTGCTCGGGCTCGGCCTTGCCTCCCTCTGGTGCGCGGCGAGGCTCGGTGAGCGTCGTGGCGTGTTCGCGACGCTCTGCCTCGTCGTGATCGTGGGCGGTGCCGCGCGCGCCGTCGGCCTTGTGGTCGACGGCATGCCGCCGTGGGAACATGTCGCGGCCCTCGTGATGGAGCTCGGCGTCGTGCCGGCCCTGCTCGCCGCCTCGCGCACCGTTCCTCACACGTAGGGGTCCGGTCCGAGCAGGTAGCCCTTCACGTAGGCAGCGATCCCGTCCTCGAGGCTTGTGAAGGGCGCCGTGTAGCCGGCGGCGCGCAACCGCTCCATCCGCGCCTCGGTGAAGTACTGGTACTGGCCTGAGAGAACCCCCGGCATGTCGATGAACGCGATCGCGGGTGCCCGCCCCATCGCTGCGAACACCGCATGCGCGAGGTCGAGATAGGTCCGCGCGCGGCCGGTGCCGAGGTTGTACAGGCCTGAAACGCCCGGGTGGTCGAGCAGCCACAGCATCACCGCGACGCAATCGCCGACCCAGATGAAATCGCGCGCCTGCGCGCCATCGGCGATGTCGTGGCGCGCGGAGCGGAACAGCGTCGCGGCACGGCCCTCGGCGATCTCGTCGGCCTTGCGCTTGACCACCGAGATCATCGATCCCTTGTGGTACTCGTTCGGGCCATAGACGTTGAAGAACTTGAGGCCCGCCCATTGCGGCGGGCGCGGGCGGCCGCGGCGGATGAGGTCGCCGACGCGGCGATCGAAGGCGTGCTTCGACCAGCCATAGAGGTTCAGCGGACGAAGCCGCGCCAGGGCGTCCGGCGAGGCATCATCGTCGAACCCGGCCTCTCCTGCGCCATAGGTCGCGGCGGAGGAGGCGTAGATGAACGGCACGCCCATCCGCGCGCACCACTCCCACAGGCCGAGGCTGAGGGTGAGGTTGGTGCGGATGGTAAGGTCCGCGTCGGTCTCGGTCGTGGCACTGATCGCGCCGAGATGGACCACAGCCTTCAGCTTCGGCGCGGCATCGAGCCATGTGCGCAGGTCCTCGGGTGCGACGACACCCGCGATCGGCACCTTGGCGATGTTACGCCATTTCGCGTCGATACCGAAACGGTCTGCGATCACCACCTCCTCGCCGCGCGCTGCCAGCGAAGCTGTGAGATTGGAGCCGATGAAACCGCCACCGCCGGTGACCAGATACATTTCCGTCCCCGGTTCCTGACCAGATGGTGCTGCCTCGGTGGGCGGCGTTATACGGTCCGGCCAGGGTGTGCCGCAAGCAAGCGGCGGATCATCGATGCATGAGGGAGAGCGTGATGAAGGGTGGCATGGGAGATGACTTCGCGGGTGTCGCGGGCGGTGCCTTCGCGGCGCTTGCCGGATTGCGCCGCGAGGTCGAGCAGCTTGTCCGCTCGGCAAGTGACGACGTGGCAGGAAGGCTCGAGCTCGCCCGGCGCGAAGAGGTCGAGGTGCTGCGCGAGTTGGTGCTGAAGGCCCGCGCCGAGACGGATGCGCTCGCCGCACGCGTCGCGGCACTCGAGGCGAAGCTCGCGGCACCAGGGCCTGCGGCGGCTGGACCCGAAGCGGCGGGACAGGCGGCGGACGAGGGCACTCAGTGAATCGTCCGTGACATCGGGGCTCGGCGCGAGACTGCCCTTGCGGCGCGGGAGGGTGACACCGTAGTCTAGCGCTTGTGTGAAAGGGGTTCGCCGGCAACAAGATGTCGGGGTTTCGGCCCGGTCACCCTGGGCCCGTCACCTTCCCGTGGAACCCGTTCCGCGGGGCAGCGCTGCCACTCAAAGACAGGGAGCACGCGGCCATGACTGACCGCCTCGCCCTCCGTGAAGCCCACACCGCCAACCCGCTCGATCTGCTGGAACAGATCGTCTCGGCCAATGACTGGCCGTTCGACCGGCGCGGCGACGACGAGATGGCCGTCGAGGTTCCGGGCAAGTGGTGCGACTACACCCTGCACTTCTCCTGGTGCTCGGAAATCAGCGCCATGCACTTCTTCTGCGCCTTCGACCTGAAGGTGCCCGCCGCGCGACGCTCGTCCGTCCACGAACTCCTCGCGCTGGCCAACGAGAAGCTCTGGCTCGGCCATTTCGGCGTCTGGGCGGAGGAGAACACGCCGGTATTCCGCCATTCCGTGCTGCTGCGCGGCTCGGGCGGCCTCTCGGTCGAGGCGCTGGAGGACATGGTCGACATCGCCGTGACCGAGTGCGAGCGTTTCTTCCCCGCCTTCCAGTTCGTTCTCTGGGGCGGCAAGGCGCCCGGCGATGCGCTCGCCGCCGCCATGCTGGAGTGCGCCGGAGAAGCGTGAGTATGTTGGCATGAGCGGGGAAAACGGGCCGATCCTGCTGGTCGGCTGCGGCAAGATGGGTGGGGCCATGCTCGCCGGCTGGCGCGAGGCAGGTCGCGCCGTGGTGGTCGTGGAGCCGCGCGGGGCATCGGCCGTCCCCGGCGCGGAGAGCTTGGTCGCGGCCGTCGCCGCACCCGAGGCGCTTCCCGCCGGCCTCGCGCCCGCGGCGGTCGTGCTCGCGGTCAAGCCGCAGGAGGCGGCAACCGTGCTGCCGGCCTATGCGCGATTCGCGGGCTCGGGCGTGTTCCTCTCGATCATGGCGGGCAAGACCGTCGCCGGGCTCGCAGCCATGCTCGGCGGCGCTCCGCGAATCGTCCGCGCGATGCCGAACACGCCAGCCGCCGTGCGCCGCGGCGTCACCGTCGCCTGCCCAGGCCCGGGCGTGACGGCGGCGGAGCGCGCGCTCTGCGATGCCCTGCTGGGTGCCGTGGGCTCGGTCGCCTGGGTCGATGACGAAGGCTTGATCGACCCCGTCACCGCCGTCTCGGGCGGCGGGCCGGCCTATGTGTTCCTGCTCGCCGAGGTGCTGGAACAGGCGGCCATCGCCGAAGGCATCCCGGCCGATCTTGCCCGGCTCCTGGCGCGCGAGACGGTCGCGGGCTCGGGCGCGCTGCTCGCGGCGAGCACCGAGGATGCGGGCCAGCTCCGCCGGAACGTGACGAGCCCCGGCGGCACGACGGCAGAGGCGCTGAAGGTCCTGATGGCCGACGGCGCCTGGCCCGACCTGATGAAGACGGCCATCGCCGCAGCGACACGGCGATCGCGCGACCTCGCGGGCTGAACGCTCGCGGAGTGAAGCCAGGGCGGTCTATCCTCACGCCATGAACGCAATCGACGCCTTTGACCGTGAGATCACCGCTGCCCTGCTCGACGTCGCCGGCCGCGACGGCTGGGGCGAGACGACCATGGCCGCGATCGCTGCCGAAGCCGGGGTCGGGCTCGGCCCGCTGCGCGCCCGATTCCCTTCGCGCGAGGCGATCCTGCTGCGCTTCGGCACGGTGGTCGACACCGCCGTGGTGGCGCAGGGGGCCACCGGCGAGACGGCACGCGAGAAGCTGTTCGACGTGCTGATGCGTCGCTTCGATGCGCTGCAGCCGCACCGCGCCGGCGTCCTCGCCGTCGCCCGCGCCTTGCCGTCGGACCCGTGCCTCCTGGCCGTCGGCGCGCCCGCGGCCGTGCGCTCGATGGCCTGGATGCTGGAGGCAGCCGGCATCCCTGCCGCGGGCATCACCGGCCAGCTTCGCGCCAAGGCGCTGCTGGCCCTCTGGCTCGCCGCCTTCCGCGCCTGGGCGAAGGATGAGAATCCCGACATGGGCGCGACGATGGCAGCGCTTGATCGGCTGCTCGACCGGGCGGAGGGGCTTGCACGGTCGCTCGAGCCGCTGATCCCGGGCGCGCGCAAGCCGCAGGAGACGGCAGGGCCAGCGGCGGAGCCGGCGGCTGAACCGGCGGGCGAAGCGGCGGGCGAAGCGGCCCCGGCAGGGGCCTGACCCGTCGTCGCGGCTGGCCTGCGAATGCAACGATCCTGGGCCTTGATGCAAGTTTTGTGCGGTGCACAATAGCGTTTGACCCGGACCTATCCGACCGCTAGATAGCGCCCCGGTGCACGCCTCTGCGTCGCCGCCCCCTTCGCAGACATGAGGGAAGCGCTGCAGGCCGATGCGATGCCAAAAGAAACGGACGCCTCCAGAACACAAGGAATAGGACCCATGGCAAAGAAGCCGGAGCAGATGTTCGACATGGACCTCACCAAGGTGATGGCAGACTTCAAGCTGCCGCAGGTCGACGTCGAGGCGCTCGTCACCGCGCAGCGCAAGAACATCGAGACGTTCTCCACCGCCAACAAGCTCGCGCTCGAGGGCATGCAGGCCGTTGCCAAGCGCAACATGGAGATCATGCAGCAGGTGATGTCCGACATGACCGAGGCGATGCGCTCGATCGCGTCGGCCGAGGCGCCGCAGGCCAAGGCCGCGAAGCAGGCCGAGATGATGAAGGCCACCTACGAGAAGGGCATGCAGAACATGCGTGAGCTTCAGGACATGGTGCAGAAGGTCTCGGGCGAGACGCTCGGCGTGCTGAACAAGCGCGTTGCCGAGGCGCTCGACGAGGTCAAGACGATGATGGCGACCTCCACGAAGCTCTGAGCCATCGCGGCTGCTTGAACGGGCGCGGCGCCGAGAGCGGTTTCCACACCGGTGGAAACCGCTCTTTTCTTGTTGTGCGGGCATCTTCACGCACACGGCCGTCGTCAGGCCGTGTGCGATCGGCGCTGAGGCCCGCGCCCGTGTTCTTGTCAACGCGACCGTCTAAGAGTTCGCTGCTGTGAGCCGAATGGCGCGGCTTTCGGCGCGGAGCGGCCTCTACGGCCGTGAGCACCGCAAGCCCAGAAAGCCAAAGCCAGTCGGCCGCAGCAGGAGAATTCGCGGACGGCCTCAGGCCGGCAGGCTGATCCGCGCGCGAAGCCCCCCGTGCGGGCTTGCCTCCAGCGCCAGATCGCCGCCATGGGCGCGCACGATGTCGCGCGCGATGGTCAAACCCAGCCCGGTGCCGCCGCCAGCGCCGCCCGGCTTGTCGAGCCGCACGAAGGGCCGGAACGCCGCCTCGCGCTGATCGGGCGGAATGCCCGGCCCGTCATCGTCCACCGTGATCTGCACCGCCAGCGCGCCGTTCGGCCGGGCGAAGCGCGCAGCCCCCACCCAGACATGCGCCGCATGCCGCCGCGCATTGTCGACGAGGTTGGTCACGCAGCGTCGCATCGCATCGCTGCGCAGCGGCAGGACGAGGGAGGGCTCCACGTCCACCGTCACAGCCGAACCGTTGCGCCGCGCCTTGGCAGCGACCTCCTCCAACAGCTCGGACACATCGGCCGGCTGCGCCTGTTCCGCCCCCTCGCCGCGGGCGAAGGCGAGATAGGCCTCGATCATCCGTTCCATCTCGGCAATGTCGCCCTCGAGTGCTGCTGCCTCCTCGTGATCCTCCTCCGGCAGGCGCGGGGTGATCATCGCAAGCCCAAGCCGCATGCGGGTGAGCGGGGTGCGCAGGTCGTGGCTGACGCCGGCGAGCATCTCGGTGCGCTGGCCGAGGAAGCGGGCGATGCGCTCGCGCATCCTGTTGAACGCGACGGCCGCCTGGCGCACCTCGGCAGCGCCCTCGGGCTTGATGGGAGCGATGTCCTGGCCCTTGCCGAAGGCCTCCGCCGCGGCCGCAAGCCGCCTGATCGGCTTCACCTGGTTGCGCATGAACACGACCGCGACGGTGAAGACGATCAGCGCCGAGCCGATGAGCCAGAGCACGAACACCGTCACCGTGCCGGTGAAGAGGCGCTTGGCCGGCGCCTCGACGTGCAGGATCCCGTCGGGCAGCTGGATCATGATCTCGACCGCCCGCTCGCCCCGCGGCCAGGTGACGCGGAAGGGCAGCCGCACGCGCTCCTCGAGCGCGGCGGCAAGCTCATGCTCGGCCGGGCCGGTGCGGATGTCTGGCGTATCGGGCACCACGCCGCCCGGCTCGACGCGGATGCCGAGCTCGAACCGCGACAGCGCCTCGAACGTCACCCAGGACAGGGTCGCTGCGTCGGGGTGGCGGCCGATCACCTCGACGATGAACCCGATGTCGCCGGCCACCGCCGTGGCGAGGCGCCGCGACACCACCTCCCAGTGCGCGCCATAGAAGACCTGCAAGGCCACGGCCTGCAGCACGATCAGCGGCATCACGATGATCAGCACGCTGCGCCCGAGCAGCGTGCGGGGAAGGATGCGCTTGAACGCGGCGATCATCACGCTGCTCAGCCCGGCCGGAGGACGTAGCCGCGGCCGCGCACCGTCTGCAGGAACGAGGGCTCGCGCGGGTCTGTCTCGATCTTGCGGCGAAGCCGCGTCACCTGGACGTCGATCGCGCGTTCGCCGGCATCCTCCTGCCCGAGTGCTGCGGCCAGGTCCTCGCGCGTCAGCGTCTCGCCCGCACGCGTGGCCAGCGCGCCGAGCAAGGCCGCCTCGCCGCTCGTCAGCCGGATCGGCTCGCCATGCTTCATCAGCAGGCCGCGGGCTGGGTCGAATGTCGCCTCGCCGAGCCGCACGGGGCCTGATGCCTGCGCCTGCGCCGCGGGGGCGGCGAGGCGGCGCAGGATGGTACGGATGCGGAGGGCGAGCTCCCGCGGCTCGAAGGGCTTCGCGAGATAGTCATCGGCGCCGCGCTCGAACCCGGCGATGCGATCCTCCGGCGCGCCGCGGGCGGTGAGCAGCACCACCGGCACGTCACGCTCGCGCCTGAGCGCCTCGGTCAGCTCGAGACCGCTCTCGCCGGGCATCATGACATCGAGCACGATGAGGTCGAAATGCATGAGCTTCAGCATGTGCCGCGCCTCGGCGGCATCGCCGGCGGCGGTGACGCGGAAGCCCTCGCGCTCGAGGAAGCGGCGCAGCAGGTCGCGCAGCCGCGGGTCATCGTCGACGACGAGGAGGTGATGCGCTTCCGCGGCGGCGTGGGAGGCCATCACGCCACCTTGCCGCTCTCCCGGCCGAGCCCCGCGCCGATGCCGGGGGTGTTGCCCGGAGCTTGGCCCGGAGCTTGGCCCGGAGCTTGGCCCGGAGCTTGGCCAGGAGCGTTGCCAGGAGCGTTGCCAGGAGCGTTACCAGGAGCGTTGGCGGCCCGCTCGGGCTCGCGCGGCGTGCCGATGCCCTGTGCATCGATGCGCGCCCGCGCATCGGGGCCCATCATGCCGAGCATGACGCGGCGGAACCCCTCGACCGCCTGCGCGCCGGATTCGCGATAGGCGCGCGACAGCGTGTCGCGCTGCCGCTCGAACAACCGCCGCTCCAGCGCCTCGCCCTTCTGCGTCAGCGTCAGCAGCCGCTGGCGCCGGTCGTTCCGGCCCGGCGACTGCACCACGTAGCCCCCGTCCATCAGGGGCTTCAGCACACGGCCAAGCGACTGCTTGGTGATGCGCAGGATGGCCAGCAGGTCGGACACCGTGATGCCCGGGTTGCGGCCGACGAAGTGCAGCACGCGGTGATGCGCGCGGCCCATGTCGAGCTCCGCCAGGATCGCGTCTGGCCCCGCGGTGAAGTCGCGGTAGCCGTAGAACAGCAGCTCCATGCCGAGCCTGATCTCCTCCTCGCGGAGGAACAGAAGGGAGGCGGCGCCGCGGGCATCCATGCGCTTACGTCTTTCCTGGGTTGACCGGTCGTTACGTCAGTGACGTTGACATATTACCCCATCGCCCGTACCGTCGCCAAGGTTGCTTTCGTGGCCCTTGTGACGCAACTAAATTGCGCGCCTGGACTGGAAAGCACCCACGATCAACGATGCGGCGACCACACCGTTCGGCCAACACTGTTCGGCCAACACTGTTTCGGAAGGATACGCTCCATGGCCCTTGTTCCCTATGACGATCGCGACGGGCTCATCTGGCTCGACGGTGTTCTCCGCCCCTGGCGCGAGGTCAAGGTCCACGTCCTCACGCATGCGCTGCACTACGGCTCCGCCGTCTTCGAGGGCGAGCGTGCCTACAACGGCCACGTCTTCAAGCTGACCGAGCACAGCCAGCGCCTGATCGACAGCGCGCGCATCATGGACATGACGATCCCCTGGTCGCTCGCTGAGATCGACGAGGCGACGAAGGCGACGCTCGCTGCCTCCGGCCTGACGGACGCCTATGTCCGCCCGATCGCCTGGCGCGGCTCCGAGATGATGGGTGTTGCCGGGCAGAAGAACACGATCCACCTCGCTATCGCGGTGTGGGAGTGGGGTGCGTACTTCCCCGACCGGATGAAGGGCATCCGCCTCGACATCGGCGAGTGGCGCCGCCCGCACCCGCAGACTGCGCCGACCTCGGCCAAGGCCGTCGGGCTCTACATGATCGCGACGCTGAACAAGCACGCGGCCGAGGCGAAGGGCTATGCCGATGCGCTGATGCTCGACTGGCGCGGCCAGGTGGCGGAGGCGACGGGGGCGAACATCTTCTTCGTGATCGACGGCGAGGTTCACACGCCGGTGCCCGATTGCTTCCTCGACGGCATCACGCGGCGCACGGTGATGCGGCTTGCGCGGAACCGCCAGATGAAGGTGGTCGAGCGGCCGATCATGCCCGAGGAGATGGCGCGGGCGACCGAGTGCTTCCTCTGCGGCACCGCGGCCGAGGTCACGCCGGTGTCCGAGATCGGGCCGTACAAATTCACCCCGGCCGAGATCACGAAGACGCTGCTCGACGACTACGAGGCAACGGTACGGATGACGCCCGACGAGGTCGCGAAGATCGCCGCCTGAGGCCCCTCACCCTGTCCCTCTCCCGCACGCGGGAGAGGGAACGCCTCCACCACACCTCGCGGGGTGAGGGGTCGGCGCAGGCCTCGCCGCTTGCCGCCGCACGCCCACACCGCTAATCCCCGCGCGTGCCCGCATCACCCGACACGCCGTGGCTTCCGCGCGCCTTCGCGCTCGTCGCAGCGATCACGCTCGCACGCGTGCTCTGGCTGTCGCTCAACACCCCCGACCTCTACGCGGATGAGGCGCAGTACTGGGCCTGGGCGCAGGACCTTCGCCTCGGCTACGTCACCAAGCCGCCGCTCATCGCCTGGCTGATCGCCGGCACCACGGCGCTGTGCGGTCCAGGCGAAGGCTGCATCCGCCTCTCCTCGCCGCTGCTCCACGCGGGCACGGCGCTGCTGCTGGGGGCCACCGCCGCGCGCCTGTTCGGCACCCGCGCCGCGCTCTGGACCGCCGGCGTATACGCCACGCTGCCGGCCGTCTCGGTGTCCTCGGCCATTGTCTCGACCGATGCCGCACTGCTGGCAGCCTGGGCGGCGGCCCTGCTGGCACTCGTGCGGCTGCGCGAGGGTGGGGGCCTTGCCTGGTGGGCCGTGCTCGGCGTCGCGATCGGCACGGGCTTCCTCGCGAAATACGCGATGGTGGGGTTCCTCGGCGGGCTGGCACTCACCCTCATCCTCGACCGCGAGGCACGCACCACGCTGCTGCGCGGGCCGGGGCCGCTCATCGCGGTCGCGCTCATGCTCGCGGTGCTCGGGCCGAACCTCGTCTGGAACCTCTGGAACGGCTTCGCCACCGTCCGCCATGTCGGCGAGAACGCCAATCTCCGCGGCGGCCCCTCGTTCAACACAGGCCAGGGGCTCGAGTTCCTCGGCGCGCAGTTCGGCGTATTCGGGCCCGTTACCTTCGCGATGCTGCTCTGGGTCCTCTCCCGCCGCGCCACGTGGACGAACCCGGCAACACGCATGCTCGCCCTCTTCGCCGCCCCGATGGGCGCCATCATGATCGCGCAGTCATTCGCAAGCCGCGCGAACGCGAACTGGGCTGCACCGGTCTACGTCACCGGCACGCTGCTCGTCGTCGGCTGGGCGATCGCAGAGGGGCGGATGGTGCTGCTGCGCGCCGCCGTCGCCCTGCATGTCGGGGCGGCGCTGATCGTGTTCGCAGGCCCTGCGATCGCCGAGGCAGCCGGGGTCTCGTTGCCGCGCAAGGCCGATCCGTGGATGCGCCAGCGCGGCTGGGCGGCGCTCGGTGCCGCCGTGTCGCGGGTTGCCGCAGAACACCCGGGCCACCGCGTGCTGTTCGAGCAGCGGCGCGACATGGCCACCCTGCTCTACTACATCCGCCCCCACCCGCTCGACGCGCTGATGTGGGAGGCCGACGGCATCGCGCGCAACGAGTTCGAGCTCACAGCGGCGCTGACGCCCAACGTCACGGGCCCGTTCCTGTTCGTCACCCGCCGCGACACAGCTCCTGACGTGTTCGGGCGATTCGCGACCGTCCAACAGGCAGGCCGCATCATCGTGCCGACGCACAGGGACGCCGCCCTTCGCTACACCGTCTGGCGGCTGGACGGGTTCCGCGGCTACCGGGACTGATCTCGCCCGAAGGCCGCAATTCCGCCGCACGCGGTGCTAAGCTCGCCACCGATGCCGTCACGTACAGCACAACCGCGCCAAAGCCGGAGCCTCTCCGGGCTGTTGCTGCGGCTGACCGTCGTGTTCGGCCTCCTGGCGATGGCATCGATCCTGCTCCCCTCGCTCGGCCGCGCCGGTCAGGACTGGCTCGTGGCCCGCGTCAACGGTGCGCATCTCGCGGCACTCGCCCTCGAGGCGGCAGGCGAAGACATCCTCGACCCGCTGCTGCAGGACGAGCTTCTCACCCTGGCCGGCGTCGAGCTCGTCAGCCTGCGCACGCCGGGGCGAAGCCTGCTGCCGCTCGCGCGCTACGACGTCGCCTTCGCCATCGACAGGATGATCGACCTCCGCACGCTGACGCTGCCGCGCGCGATCATGCTCTCGCTCGACCTGCTCGCCGTGCCCGGCTCGACGCATGTGCGCGTCGTCGGCGTCAGCGTGCAGGACCCCGGCACGGTGGTCGATCTCGTGATGCTGCGCGCGCCGCTGGTCGAGGCGCTGCGCGATGCCGCGTATCGCATCGTCGTCACCGGCAGCCTGATCGGCCTCGTCGCCGCGACGCTTCTCTTTCTCGCGCTGCAATGGCTGCTCGTCCGCCCGATGCGGGCGCTGACCGAGACCATCGAGCACTTCGCCAAGGATCCTGAAGGTCCGCAGCGCCGCCCCGCACCGCTGCGCAACGACGAGATCGGACGGGCGATGGCAGCGATCGGTGCGATGCAGGAGGCGATCCGCGAGGACCTCTGGCGCAAGTCGCGGCTGGCCGCCCTCGGCACGGCCGTGGCGAAGGTGAACCATGACCTGCGCGGCGTGCTTGCCACCGCGCTGCTCGTCTCCGACCGGCTTGCCGCAAGCGCAGACCCGAAGGTCAGTGCCGCGGCGGAGACGCTGCTCGGGTCGATCGAGCGTGCGGTCGCCCTCTGCTCGCGCACCATGGAGTTCGCCCGCGAAGGACCGCCGACGCTCGCCGTCACGCGGTTTCCGCTGCGGGGGCTCGTGGAGGAGTGCGCGGCTTCAGCGCGTGCTGCCGCGGGGCCGGAGGGCCGCGCGGTGATCCTCGCCGAGGTCGCGCCGGCACTGACGATCGCGGCTGACCGCGAGCTGTTGTTCCGCGTGTTCCTCAACCTGCTGCGCAATGCGATCGAGGCCGGTGCATCATCGATTACCGTGCGTGCGGCGGCGGAGGAAGGCGGGGTCGTCGTCACGCTGGCCGACAATGGGCCAGGGCTTCCGGCCGCCCTCGCCGATGATCCGTTCCGGCCCTTCCATTCCGGCCGCAAGGGCGGGTCAGGGCTCGGGCTTGCGATCGCGCGCGACCTCGTCCGCGCGCATGGGGGCGACATCGCGGTCGTGGCCACCGGGCCTGCGGGGACGACGTTCCAGCTCGCCCTGCCGCACGAGCCTGGGGGGGTGGCAGAGGAGAGCGACGCGGCCGCGGAGCCAACGCAGTCCCGGTTGTCGTGACCGCGTGCGACGATGGCGCCGTCCGGTCCGCCGGTCAGCGATCCGGGTCGCGGCGGGCCTGGTCGAGGGTGCGGGCGGCTTTTTCACGCCGCGCTGCTTCTGCCTTTTCCTCGGCCCTCGCCGCCTTCGTGCGCCCGTGCAGCGCGCGGTTCATGGCCGCCTGTTCGGCTTCCGCCTGCTTCCCGCGCGCCTTGCGGGCGCGGCGCAGGTTCACGAGATCGCCCATCGCATCCTCTCCGCCCTCGTGGCGCATCGCCGCATCATGAACGAGGTTCTCGCCGCCGTCCTGACCACCGTGGTGCCGGTGTTCGCGCTCGTCGGCCTCGGCTACGGCGCGATGCGGGCGAAGCTGATGGATGCGGCCGCACAGCGTGGCCTGGTGCTGTTCGCCTTCAGCTTCGCCGCCCCTGCCCTGCTGTTCTCCGCCGGGCTCTCGTCGGAGGGGATGGGTGGTGTTTCGGCGATCGCCTTCTTCGCCGGGTGCCTGGCCACCTACGCGCTGGTGTTCGTGCTGGCCCGCACGCGGCTTGCCCTGCGCATCGGCCCCGCTGCACTCGTCGCGCTGAATGCCGGCTTCGGCAACATCGTCGCGATGGGCATCCCGCTGACGCTGGCCGCGTTCGGGCCGGAGACGCTGTCGATCCTGTTCGGGATCATCGGGCTCCACTCGCTTGCCCTCGTCGGGCTGACCACGGTGCTGCTCGAGCTCGACGCGAAGGGAACGGGGGGCCTGCGCGCACTCGGGCGCGTCGTGGGCGCCGTGCTGGCCAACCCGATCGTCGCTGCCCTCCTCGCGGCCATTCTCTGGCGCACGCTCGGCCTGCCGCCGCTGCCGGGGCCCGTGAAGGCGACGCTCGACCTGCTCGGCGCTGCCTCCTCGCCCGTGGCACTCGTCTCCCTCGGCGCGGGGCTTGCCGCGTTCCGCCTCGGCGACGGCTGGCAGGACGTGATGCTCGGCACGGTGGCGAAACTGTTCATCATGCCGGCGCTGGTGTGGGGTGCGGCCCTCGCGATCGGGCTCGACGGGCCGGCACTCGCCGTCACGGTCACGGCCGCCGCATTGCCGACGGGCTCGAACCCCGTGCTGCTCGCCGCGCGCTATGGCGTCGGGATGGATCGTGCGGGCGCGACCGTGGTCGCCTCGACCCTCGTGTCGGTGCTGACCCTCTCGGTGCTCGTCGCGGTATTCCGGTGATGGGCTTGCACGCGCGACGCGCCTGCGTCATGCCGGCGACAGGACCGGGCAATGGAGGACATCGATGGGCGAGATGATCACGCTGACGGCGGCTGACGGGCACGCGCTCGCCGCCTATGCCGCGGGGCCGGCTGATTCGCGCCGCGCGCTTGTCGTGGTGCAGGAGATCTTCGGCGTGAACCACCACATGCGGAACGTGTGCGACCGGTTCGCCGCGGCCGGCTACGCGGTGGTGTCGCCCGCGCTGTTCGACCGCACCGAGCGCGGCGTCTCGCTCGGCTACACCGCCGATGACGTCGCGCGCGGGCGCGAACTCCGGGCCAAGGTGCCGGAGGAGGGGCCGGTTCTCGACATCGAGGCCGCCGCCGCCGCGCTGCCGGCCGGCGCTGCGATCGGCATCGTCGGCTATTGCTGGGGCGGAACGGTCGCCTGGCTTGGAGCGACACGCACGCGCCGCTTCGCCGCGAGTTCCTGCTGGTATGGCGGCGGCATCGCGGGCACGCGGATGGAGGAGCCGCATTGCCCGGTGCAGATGCATTTCGGCGAGAAGGACGCCTCGATCCCGATGAGCGATGTCGAGGCGATCCGTGCGGCACAGCCGGGTGTGGAGGTGTTCGTCTATGCCGGCGCGCAGCACGGTTTCGGGTGTGACGAGCGCGGCAGCTTCAGCAAGCCCGACGCCGATCTGGCGCAGGCCCGCACCCTGGCGTTCTTCGGCAAGCACTTGGCGTAAGCGGCCGGCCGCTCGCCCACCCCTCACCCTGGCCCTCTCCCCCAAGGGGGAGAGGGTTGGGTGAGGGGGCCGCGACGCGCGCGAGAGGCCGGCAATGCGCAACGCCCAGCCGGCCGCCTTACGCCTCGCCCTTCGCCTCGAGGCCGAGCACGCGGCCGGCCACCGCATCGAGGCGCGCGACAAGCGCCGGATCGCGCTTCTCCGGTGCGGTGACGATCGCGTTCTCGAGCGCGGTGTGACAGCCGGCCCAGCACAGCTCCCGCCGCCCGCCCAGCACAGGCACCACCTTCGACACGAGCGACCGCGCCTTCGCGGCGTTGGCGAACAGCACCTTCACCACGACCTCGACCGTCACGTGGTCATGCTCCGGGTGCCAGCAGTCGAAGTCGGTCACCATCGCGACGGTGGCGTAGCAAAGCTCCGCCTCGCGGGCGAGCTTTGCCTCCGGCATGTTCGTCATGCCGATCACGTCGCAGCCCCAGGCGCGGTACATCTCGCTTTCGGCCCGCGTCGAGAATTGCGGGCCCTCCATCGCGAGATACGTGCCGCCGCGCTTGTGCGCGAGGCCGAGGTCGCGGCAGGCCTGCTCCAGCGCATCGCCGAGCCTGCGGCACACAGGGTCAGCCATCGAGACATGCGCGACGCAGCCAGCGCCGAAGAAGCTCTTCTGCCGCGCGAAGGTGCGGTCGATGAACTGGTCGACGATCACGAAGGTGCCGGGTGCCAACTCCGCGCGCAGGCTGCCGACTGCCGAGAGCGAGATGATCTCGGTGCAGCCCGCACGCTTCAGCGCATCGATGTTGGCGCGATAGGGAAGGTCGGTCGGCGAGAGACGGTGGCCGCGATCGTGACGCGGCAGGAACACGACGCTGACACCGGCGAGGCGGCCGAACAGAAGCTCGCCGGATGGCAGCCCCCAGGGCGTGCGCACGGTGCGCCACTCGGCTCCCTCGATGCCCTCGATGTCATAGACGCCGGAGCCGCCGATGATGCCGATGACGGGTTCGGGGACAGGGCTCTCTGGCATGCTCGGGCTCCTCGCAAACGAAAGGGGCCGCCCCTGAGGACGGCCCCGCTCTTGTAGACCGAAAGTCCGGCGCGGATCAGTGCTTCAGATCAGCCCAGATCTTGCGCTTCACGCCATAGGTCATGCCGGCGAGGATGATCAGGAACAGGATCACCCGAACACCCATCGCCCGCCGCTCCTCGAGCTCCGGCTCGGCGGCCCAGGCCATGAACGTCGTGAGGTCGCGCGCCATCTGCGAGGTGGTCGCGGGGGTGCCGTCGGCGAAGGTCACCTGGTCGTCGTTCAGCGGCCGTCCCATCGCGATCCAGTGCCCGGGGAAGTAGTCGTTCCAGTGCATGCCGTCCATCGCCGGTACGCCCTCCGGCGGCTCGTCGCGGTAGCCGGTGAGCAGCGCGTAGAGATAGTCAGCCCCGCCGCCGCGCGCCTTGATGATGAGCGAGAGATCGACCGGGTAGGCGCCGTTGTTCACTGCGCGCGCGGCCTTCTCGTTGGCGAAGGGGCTGCGGAACCGGTCGGACGGGCGGCCGGGGCGCTCGAACATGTCGCCGTCGTCGTTCGGTCCGTCCTTGACCTGGACGTCAGCGGCGATGGCGCGGATCTCGGCGTCCGACAACCCGATATCGGCCAGGTTGCGGTACGATATCTGCTTCATCGCGTGGCAGGCGGCGCAGACCTCCTTGTAGACCTGGAAGCCGCGCTGCGCGGACGCCCGGTCGAAGGTGCCGAACAACCCGCCGAACGACCAGTTCTGCGCCGGCGGCTTCGGCACCTCTCCCGCCGCATGGGCAGCGATTGGCAGGCCCAGCGCGAGGGCCGCCGCGAGGGCAGTGGTACGAAGGATGCGCATCATGCCTTCTCCATCGGCTTGGCGGCAGCACCGGCCATGATCGGACCACCGCCCCGCAGCACCGGCGCCGAGATGCTCTCGGGCAGCGGCCGCGGCTTCTCGATCTTGCCGAGCACGGGGAGGATGACCAGGAAGTACATGAAGTAGTAGGCGGTGCCCACCTGGCTGACCGTCACCCAGATGCCCTCGGCGGGCATCGCACCGGCATAGCCGAGCACGACGCAGATGATCGCGAACATCCAGAAGAATGGCCGCGCGAGCGGGCGGAACTTCATGCTGCGCACCGGGCTGGTGTCGAGCCAGGGGAGCACGAACAGCACCAGGATCGAGCCGAACATCAGCAGCACGCCGCCGAGCTTGTCCGGCACCGCGCGCAGGATCGCGTAGAACGGCAGGAAGTACCACTCGGGCACGATGTGCGCGGGCGTCACCAGCGGGTTCGCCGGGATGTAGTTATCCGCGTGGCCGAGGTAGTTCGGCATGAAGAACACGAGGAAGGCGAACACGATCAGGTAGATGCAGAGGCCGAACGTGTCCTTGATCGTGTAGTAGGGATGGAACGGGATGGTGTCCTGCGGGCCCTTCGGCTCGATGCCGAGCGGGTTGTTGCTGCCCGTGATGTGCAGCGCCACGACATGCAGGAACACAACGCCCACGATCAGGAACGGCAGCAGGTAGTGCAGCGAGAAGAAGCGGTTGAGCGTCGGGTTGTCGACGCTGAAGCCGCCCCAGAGCCACACGACGATGCTCTCGCCGACGATCGGGAAGGCGCTGAACAGGTTGGTGATGACGGTGGCACCCCAGAAGCTCATTTGGCCCCAGGGCAGCACGTAGCCCATGAAGGCGGTGGCCATCATCAGGAGCAGGATGACGACGCCAAGGATCCACAGCAGTTCGCGCGGCGCCTTGTACGATCCGTAGTAGAGGCCGCGGAAGATGTGGATGAACACCACGATGAAGAACATGCTGGCGCCGTTCATGTGGATGTAACGGATCAGCCAGCCGAAGTTCACGTCACGCATGATGCGCTCGACGCTGTCGAACGCATACGACGTGTGGGGCGTGTAGTGCATGGCGAGGAAGATGCCCGTGACGATCATGATCACGAGGTTGACCATCGCCAGCGCGCCGAAGTTCCAGAAGTAGTTGAAGTTCTTCGGCGTCGGGAACTTCGCGTATTCCTGATTGAGCATGCTGGGAATCGGCAGGCGCTCATCGATCCAGCGCACCACCGGGTTCTTCATCTCGCTCTTGTGCAGACCGACCATGATTGGGTGCCTCAGCCGATGCGGATGTTGGTGTCGTTGACGAAGGTGTACTCGGGCACGTCGAGGTTCCGCGGCGCCGGGCCGCGGCGGATGCGCCCCGAGGTGTCGTAGTGGCTGCCGTGGCAGGGGCAGAACCAGCCGCCGAAATCGCCCTTCGCGTCCGTCGGGCGCTGGCCGAGCGGGACGCAGCCGAGATGCGTGCAGACGCCGATCATCACGAGCCACTCGGCCTTCTGCACCCGCGCGCCGTCGGCCTGCGGATCGGGCAGCGTGTTCAGGGCAACGTCGTTCGCGGCCTTGATGTCGTCGGCCGTGCGGTGGCGCACGAACACCGGCTTGCCGCGCCACATCACGGTGATCGACTGGCCCTCGGTGATCGGGGCGAGGTCGACCTCAGTGGAGGCGAGCGCCAGGACGCTGGCCGAGGGGTTCATGCTCTGGATGAACGGCCACACGACCGCGCCGACGCCCACGGCGGCCATCGCTGCCGTGGTCAGTTTCAGGAAGTCGCGGCGCGTCTCGGCCGGGCCCGTCGAACCGTGGGGTGCGGTTCCGGTGGAGGGTGCGGTCGCTGCGTCTGCCATTCGTCTCTCTCCTGCAGCGGCGCAAAGGGGCCGCGCTGAAAACCGATCCGTCGCCGATCAGCGATGGCACGAGGAGCCGCCGGCGGCATCGAGCACACCGCCGGGCGCGGTGAAAACGCCCGCGCCCCCCGAAGTCCAACGCCGGCGGGCCTATAGCGCCTGCGGCTGCATTCGGCAACCGCTGCACACCCGAACCTGCATGCCCGACATGGAAACGGCACGGACCTTCGCAAGGGTAGGCACGGCGAGGTTTCGGATGCGTTGACGCCGCCCTGCGCCCAGGTCCGTTGACGGCTGCACGTTGACGACGCGACATTGACGGCTGCCCGTTGACGGCTGCCGGCGGTTGCGGCCCCATTGCGCCATGCCGATTCCCTCCGAGGCCCAGCGCGAGGCCGCCCGAAACTGGTTCGAAACCCTGCGTGACCGGCTCTGCGCCGCGTTCGAGGCGCTCGAGGACGCGCCCGATACGCCGCTTGCCGGCCGCCTCCCGCCAGGCCGCTTCACCCGCAAGGCATGGGACCGCCCGGGCGGCGGCGGCGGGGTGATGAGCGTGATGAAGGGGCGCGTGTTCGAGAAGGTCGGCGTCAACGTCTCGACCGTGTTCGGCGAGTTCTCCCCCGAGTTCCGCGCCCAGATGCCGGGTGCCGCCGAGGACCCGCGCTTCTGGGCCTCAGGCATCAGCCTCGTCGCGCACATGCAGAGCCCGCGCGTGCCGGCGGCGCACATGAACACGCGCATGATCGTCACCACCAAGGGCTGGTTCGGCGGCGGCGGCGACCTGACGCCGATGTTCCTCGACCGTGCCGAGACGGCAGAGGACGGAGCATCGTTCCACGCCGGCTTCAAGGCCGCGTGCGACCGCCATGACGCGGCCTACTACCCGAAGTTCAAGGAATGGTGCGACCGCTACTTCTTCCTGCCCCATCGCGGCGAGCCGCGCGGGGTCGGCGGCATCTTCTACGACAACCACGACACCGGTGACTGGAATGCAGATTTCGCCTTCACCCAGGATGTCGGGGTCGCCTTCCTCGAGGCCTTCACCGCCATCGTCGCCAGGCGCATGCACGAGACCTGGACGGAGGAGGAGCGGCACCACCAGCTTGTCCGCCGCGGCCGGTACGTCGAGTTCAACCTGCTGCATGACCGCGGCACGCTGTTCGGCCTCAAGACCGGCGGCAACACCGAGGCGATCCTGATGAGCCTGCCGCCGGAAGTGCGCTGGCCCTGAGTGCACGTGCCGGGCCGCCGGCCATGCCGGTGAGGCGCATCTGGGTCCCGCGCAAGCGGCGCCGCTGAAGAGGCCCGTTAACCTTTCTCGGTCTTCATGGCGTGGTGACGTTTGGTGACGTCGCCACGACATCCCATGGAGAAAAGAGACAATGCGCAAGTTCTGGATCGCCGCCCTCCCCCTCGCCTTCTTCGTTGCAGGCGAAGCCTCGGCGCAGCGCGCGCTGACGCCGGGCGAGTTCTTCACCGGCCTCACCGAGACGGGCGCGGAGGTCATGGCGACCCAGGCGCGCGAGGCCAACCCAGGTGCGACCGTCGAGATGACCTTCGACATCGGGCTTGGCACGTGGACGCTCGACGTGCGCGAGAGCCACGACTCCGTCACCCAGTGAGCCGCACCCCGCTGCGCTGATGCATGGCCGGCGGGCGCTTTCCCGCCGGCCATTCTTCTCGGCAACAGTGCCCGCGGACCTCGCGCACACCTTCGCCCGGCGCCGAGCGTCGGTGCGTCTGTCCCCGGTCCAGGCCTGCACCGGCCGTGTGCCACGGCGGGCAGCGCCTCGGCATCGGTCTCGTAGAGGTCGAACCAGGGCAGGCCTGCGCCGGCATAGTCCCTCGCCGAGGGCGGGGGCTGGGGCGGCGCCCAGCCGGTGACGGGCCGCCAGGCGACGGCATCGAGGATGGTGATGAACACCCGCTGCGTGGCGGCCGTGCCATGGTCGGTGAGCGGGCGTCGATCGGCGTGGATGACCTGCCTGATCCAATGAGCGATTGCCCACGCTCGCCCCGCGCCCTCTGGGTCCGATCAGAGCCGGTAGCGCAGCACCGCGGCGAGATGCGCGCCATCCGGGATGTCGGCGCGGCGGACGCCGAGAACGGTGCCGCCCGTCGCCAGCACCTGGCCTGCGATCGCATCGACGATGCCGTAGCTGTCGGCACCCGGCCCGGCGGCGTGGGTGATCGCACCGGTGGTCGCGTCATAGGTCCCGGGCAGCGCCTCGTCGATGTCGACGGCGAGCGTATCGACCGCCCCGAATGCAGCGGCGCGACCGGTGGCCGCCACGTCCGTCGTCGCGCGGCCATCGGCGTCGCGCGCGGCGTGCAGTTCCCGGAACGCCGCGAGCTTGGCGGCATAGTGCGCATCGAGGCCGGCGCGCGTCAGGGTGGCGAGCTCGGCGTCCGGCGTCCTGTCGGGGCTTGCCGCGATCACCCCCGGTATGAGGCCCTCGGCCGTCGAGAGGCTGTGGAAGATCGAGGCCAGCGGCTCCGACGCCGCGAGGAACAGCGGCGCCTTGAGCCCGACGAGCACCGGGCGGAGCGCGACGTCGACCGCCCGCGCATACTGCGTCAGGCGAACCTTCTTGCCCTCGGAGCCGTGCACGCGGCCGCTGGGCGAGCGGTCATTGATGCTGGCCTTGCCGACGGACGATGCGGCATCGCGCGGCAGGCCCGGCACCTTCAGCTCGAGCGGCGCTCCCTCGGGAAACACCTCGATCAGCCGCACGCCGTTCTCGGACAGCGCAAGGACGAGCCCGACATGGGGGAACGTCAGCGCCCGCAGCAGCGGCTTCATGTGGAAGCGGTCGGATACATGCGTCTGCGGTGCCAGCCGGTTCGCCAGGCGAAAAGCGCGGAGCCGGTCGGGCGTGGCGAGCACGCAGAGGCTGGTTGCCTGAAGCGTCCAGAACTCCTCGTCATCGGCGAGATCGTGCAGATGCTCCTCGAGAGCTGCGAGACGCCCGCGGGCGAGATCGAGCGTCGCTGCCTGCGCCACTGCCTCCTTCGCGAGGTTCGCGAAGGCGGTGCGCATGGCACCCGCCTCCTGCGACAGCGGCGTCGTCGGCAGTGCGATCGTCACGGCAACATCGGCGCGCGCCTCGGCGAGGGTGCGGAATCCGTCGGCTGACGGCAGGTCGAGATGGAGCACGCGATGTTTCCCCCAATGATTCTGCTTGCATGGCAGTCGTCGGCGGCACCCTACCGACCGACCCCTGTCGCGGCAAATCGCCGTGGCGTTACCGCCCCACCCGCGCGAGCGCCATCAATGCACCGCCGGCGAGAAGCCCCCAGAACGCAGCGCCAATCCCGGCGATGCTGACGCCGGAGGCGGAGACGACGAAGGTCACGATCGCCGCCTCGCGATGCTTGCCCTCGGCGAGGCCGGCAACGAGGGCGGCAGCCAGGGGTGCCAGAAGCGCAAGCCCTGCGACGGCCTGGACGAGCACGGGCGGGGCAAGGGCGGCAAGCCCTGTCACACCGCCTGCGAGGATGCCGAACACGACATAGCTCGCCCCCGCGACCGTCGCTGCCCACCAGCGCCGCGCCGGGTCGGGGTGCGCGCCATTGCCGGCGCAGATCGCTGCCGTGATCGCAGCGAGGTTCACCGCATGCGCCCCGAACGGCGCTGCCACGACCGAGGCGACGCCCGTCGCGGTGAACAGCGGCCCAGGCTCCGGCCGGTAGCCATTCGCCGACAGCACGGCGATGCCGGGAATGTTCTGGGACGCCATCGTCACGAGGAACAGCGGCAGCGCGATGCCGATCATCGCCGCCGCCTCGACGCGCGGCATCACGAGCACCGGCACGGCGATGATCGGCCCGACATCGCCCGCCGGCACCGTGAGCCCGACGCCGATGACCGCAACGACAAGGGCAGCCGGGATCGCCGCGAGCCGGTTGATGCGTGCGGCGATCGCCCAGGCAGCGAGCATCGGCAGGGCGAGCGCCGGCACCTCGGCGGCAGCGCGCACCGGTGCAAGGCAAAGGCCGAACAGCACGCCGCCCAGCATCGCGTTCGCAAGCGGCGCCGGGATGGCGGCCACCGCGCGGCCGAGCGGCCGGAACAGCCCCGCCGCGACGACGAGCGCGCCGGCCGCGAGGAAGGCGCCGACGGCCACGGCAAACCCACCCTCCGGCGCGCCGGAACTGGCGAGCAGCGCAGCCCCCGGAGTCGACCACGCGACCGAGATCGGCATCCTGGTTCCAACGCTCAGCGCGATCCCGCAGAGCCCCATCGCCACCGTGAGCACGGCAAGCCCCGACGCTGCCTGGGCCGGGTCTGCCCCGGCAGCGACGAGGCCCTGCAGCACGACCGCGAAGCTCGAGGCGAAGCCGACGAGCCCTGCCAGAAGCCCCGCCCAGGTCGCCTGGGCGGAGGCTTCCTTCAGCATCGCTGTGTCACGCCGCTTCGCGCATGTTCCGTGCCCGCTTCGCCGCCGGCCGATCGAGGCAGGTGTCGAGCCAGGCCTTCACCTTCGGGAACGCGGAGAAGTCCCACTTGTTGAACCAGGCGGTGTAGGCGACGCAGGCGACGTTGAGGTCGGCGATCGAGAAATTCGGCCCCAGCAGATAGGGGCCGCCCTCCTTCAGCACGGATTCGAGGACGCCATAGGGCTTCTTCATGCCCTCCGCCCCGGCGGCGGCCAGCGCGGCGTCGCGCTGGTCGGGCGGGCGGATGAAACTGTTGTAGGCCCACTGCATCTGGATGCTCTCGAGCTCGTTCGCGGTCCACAACGTCCACATGAACACACGGCCCTCGTCCTCGAGCTTCTCCGGCCAGAGGCCCTCGCCGTATTTCCGCGCGATGTAGAGGTTCATCGCGAGGCTTTCCCACAGCACGAGATCGCCATCCTTCAGCGCCGGGATCTTGGCGTTGGGGTTCATCGCGACGAAGGCGGGCGCCTTGACGCCGGTGGTGAAATCGGTCGCCTCCAGCACGTATTCGACGCGCGTCTCCTCGGCGGCCCAGAGATTGCGGAAGGCGCGCGAGCGCGGGATGCCATAGATCGTCAGCGGCTGGGCCATGGGGTGTCTGTCTCCTCCGGGTTCATCGGCGCGGCGAACGCTACCAGCGCCGGCCCGCGCGGTCATGGGGGCAGCTGCCCATACCTGCCATCACCCGGGTTGCGGCGGTGCAGGCCGTCGGTGCTAGCCTCCCTCCGTGACGAACGCGCAACATGCGTGAGGGGAACGGGTCATGGAAAGCAACACGGCACTCCTTAAAACGGGCGCGCTTGCCGCTGTGCTTGCGGTAACGCTCGCCGGCTGCGCCCAGGGGCCGACGACGGCGCAGGTCGAGCCGGCACGTGAGCCGCCGCCTGGGTTTGGCTGTCCGGCCGCCGGCACGACGGTGCGCGGCGACGATGGGCGGATGATCGTCTACGCGGGCGCCGCGCGCGACGATGCCGAGTTCTGCGTGTTCTCGCTCACGGTCGCGGGGCAGGAGCGCACCGTGCGCGCGCTGTTCAACATCGCGGCGCTGACGCAGTACACGCCGGGCGAGGAGCGAACGCAGCTGCGAAATCTCTTCCCCTTCGCAGCCGGCAAGCGTGCCTCATGGCAGACGCATAATTTCTACGGCGAGGCCTGGCAGGTGACGGTCACGATCGTCGGCCGGGAGCAGATCACCATTCCCGCAGGCACCTTCACCGCCTGGCGGCAGACGCTGAACGACCGCGGCTTCGGCTTCAATTCGTGGGAGATCGAGTACACGCGCTGGGTGCTCGATGACGGCACGGTGATCCGCCAGACCGGCCGGGCGATCCGCGGCGTCACCGGCCAGGGAGCGTTCCCGCAAACCTGGGCCGCCGTGCAGGTGCTCGTGCCGAACTGAACGTCGCGCAAGGGAACGGGGCGGCACCCCCGCAGGTACCGCCCCCTCCTGGCCGGACGCTTCCTCGCTCGAGTCGTTATCGGATCATTCCGCTGCCGCGGCGTGCAGCGGCGTGTGCGCCACGGTCTTGCCGCCGTGGTCGTCGAAGAACTGCTCGTCCTCGGTCGAGCCCTTGAGCGCGGTGGTGGAGCTGGTTCCGCCCGTCACCGCCATGCTCACCGCATCGAAGTAGCTGGTGCCCACCTCGCGCTGGTGGCGCGTGGCGGTGTAGCCCTGCGGCTCCGCGTCGAACTCGGCCTGCTGCAGCTCGGAATAGGCGCCCATGCCGCGCTCCCTGTACCCGCGGGCGAGCTGGAACATGGAGTAGTTGAGGCTGTGGAAGCCCGCGAGCGTGACGAACTGGAACCGATATCCCATCGCACCGATCTCGCGCTGGAACGTCTCGATCTTCTCCGGCGAAAGCTTCTTCCGCCAGTTGAAGGAGGGCGAGCAATTGTAGGCGAGCATCTTGCCGGGGAACTGCCGGTGGATCGCCTCGGCGAACTGCCGCGCCTCGTCGATGTTCGGCTCCGACGTCTCCCACCACAGCAGGTCGGCGTAGGGCGCGTAGGCGAGGCTGCGCGCGATCGCGTACTCGACGCCCATGCCTGGCCTGATGCGGAAGAAGCCCTCCGCCGTGCGCTCGCCTGTCAGGAACGGGCGGTCACGCTCATCGATGTCGGCGGTCAGCAGCTGGGCCGAGTGGCTGTCGGTGCGGCAGAGCAGAACCGTCGGCACGCCCTCGACATCCGCCGCCAGCCTCGCGGCGTTGAGCGTGCGGATATGCGTCGAGATCGGCACCAGCACCTTGCCGCCCATGTGGCCGCACTTCTTCTCCGACGCGAGCTGGTCCTCGAAATGCACACCCGCGGCACCGGCCTCGATCATCGCCTTCATCAGCTCGAACGCGTTGAGCGGCCCGCCGAAGCCGGCCTCGGCGTCGGCCACGATGGGGGCATACCAGTGCGTCTCGTCCCCCTTGCCTTCCATCTTGGCGATCTGGTCGGCGCGGCGGAGTGCGTTGTTGATGCGCTTGACCACCATCGGCACGGAATTGACAGGGTAGAGCGACTGGTCGGGATACATCTCGCCGGCGAGGTTCGCATCGGCCGCCACCTGCCAGCCGGAGAGATAGATCGCCTTCAGCCCTGCCTTGACCTGCTGCATCGCCTGGTTGCCGGTCATCGCGCCGAGGGTGTTCACGAACGGCTCGGTGCGCAGCAGGTGCCAGAGGCGGCGCGCCCCCATCTCGGCCAGCGTGTGGCGCACCCGCACGCTGCCCGACAGGCGCTCGACGTCATCCGGCGTGTAGTCACGGCGGATGCCCTCGAACCGCTCGGCGAGCCATGATGCGGGAGTGCCTGGAATGGAAGTGGCAGTGCCCTCGGGGGCATAGCAGCGCGGGTAGTTCGTGGTGCCCATGGCGATCTCACTCCTTGATACATCCCTCACGTTACGGGAGGGCGTGTGGTCAATGTTTCACGCTGCACCCGCGAGATGCCAGCGAGATCACGCAACAACATGAGCAAAGACGTGGGTGGATTTTCGGAAAAATGCGCGATACGGTTAATCGTGTAAAAATCCTTGCCACCCACAGTGGCGATCGGAACTCACGCCATGGCACGCAAGCCGCAGATCGGCCGCACCATCCGACGCCTCCGCACCGAGCGTGGATTGACGCAGCAGGCGCTCGCCGCCGCGCTGGGCATCTCCGGCAGCTACCTGAACCTGATCGAGCATGACCAGCGTGGTGTCACCGCCTCGCTGCTACTGAAGCTTGCCTCGCTGTTCCAGGTCGATCTCGCTGCCCTCGGCGGCGCGGAGGAACGGCAGACGGAAGCCTCGCTCCGGGAGGCGTTCGTCGACCCGCTGCTCGGCGTCGACAAGGTACCGGAGGCGGAGGTGTCAGCGATGGTCGATGCGGCGCCCCATGCGGCCCGCGCGGTGCTCGCCATCTACCGCGCCTTCCGGGTTGCGCGCGACGATGCCGCCGGCATCACCCTGCCGACCGGAACCAGGCTCGCGCTGCCGACGGAGGAGGCGCGGGATGCGTTCCACGCGCGGCAGAACCATTTCCCGGGTCTCGAGGCGGCGGCGGAGGCGATCGGCGCCGACATCGGCACCACGCTCGCCGCCGAGATGAACCATGCGATCGCGGAACGGCTGCGCCGCACCCATGGGTTGACCGTGATCGTCCAGGCGCAGCCCGAGATCCGCCGCTACGACGCCGCCTCCCGCCTGCTCGCTCTGTCCGACCTGCTGCCCCGTGAGAGCCGCGGCTTCCAGATGGCGTACCAGCTCATGCTGATCGAGGCGCGCGATGCGGTGGAAGCCGAGATCGCAACGATCCGCCCAGGCACCGATGAGGCAGCGGCACTGATCCGCTTCGGCCTGCTGAACTACGCAGCGGCCGCCCTGCTGATGCCCTATGCCCGCTTCCTCGCCGCTTCGCGCGAACTCCGTCATGACATGGACGCGGCCGCCGCACGCTTCGGCGTCGGCTTCGAGCAGGCATGCCACCGCCTCTCCACCCTCTCGCGCGAGGGGGCGCGCGGCATCCCGTTCTTCTTCCTCCGTGCGGATGCCGCCGGCAACGTCACCAAGCGCTATTCGGCGGCGGGGTTTCCCTTCGCGCGCTACGGCGGCTCATGCCCGCGCTGGGTGCCTCACCAGGCCTTCGCGACCCCCGGCCGCGTGCAGGTTCAGGTCGCGCGCCTGCCCGATGGCGCGACCTTCCTCTGCTTCGCCAAGGCACTCGCCCGCCCCGCCGGGCCGTGGCCCGAACCGCCCGAGGTGCATGTGATCGCGATGGGGTGCGATGCCGCCCACGCCGCCGACGTCGCCTACGCCGACGGGCTCGATGTCGGCCGCGCGGTGACGGAGATCGGGCTTTCGTGCCGGCTCTGCGAACGGCCGAACTGCCGCAGCCGCGCCTTCCCGCCGGTCGAGCACCGCCTCGTTCTCGACCCCGCCGTGAAGGGCGCCTCGGCGTTCACCTTCGCACCTGCGGGGCGCTGACCAACAGCACGAGGCCACGCTCCTTCCATATCGCGAAGCCGAGCAGCAGAGCGATGCCGGCGGCGATCGTCGTCGCATCGGTCAGCACGCTCCCGCCCGTGAATCGCAGGAGCGCAGACCCGCCCCAGGAGAGGAAGAGCCCGACGCAGAACACCTCGAGGCTGTGCCGCCCCGCGGCCCGCAGCGGGGCAAAGACCGGTCGCGCGAACACGCCCTCGCGCGCCGTCACGCCACGCACCACGACGGCGAGAGCAAGCGCGTGGACGATGCGCGGCAAGGCGAGGTCCTGCTTGCCGAACACCGCGTCGGTCCGCGCCAGGGGCAGCACCAGCATCTCCGGCAACGCGCCATGCCAGCCGAGCCTGATCCAGAACGCGACCGCGATGACGGCAAGCGACAGCGGCATCAGCCACCACACGCGCGGCAACGCGCTGCCCGTGGACAGTGCCTGCCGGCCGGCGAGTGCGCCGATCACGAACAGCACCTGCCAGGTGAACGGGTTCAGCGCGACCGGCTCGCCGCCGAGGCCGGGAAGGCTGAGCCCTCCCCACATGCCGGCGGCGTACACCGCGGCGGAGAGCACGAGCGCCGCGCTCGCCGACCATTCCCCTACCACCATGAAAAGCGGCAGCGCGAGCATGCACCAGACGAAGATGGGCAGGATGTCCATGAATTTCGGCTGGTAGAGCATTGTCGGTGCCGCCAGCGCGGCGGCGAACGGTGCCTCCGCCATCCAAACCCAGCCCAGATCCGCGATCTCGCCCGGCAGCAGCCCTGCCCTGTCGGACAGGATCACCAGGGCCGCGAAGGCAAAGAACACGATGAGGTGGATGCGCCAGAGCCGGGCGGTGCGTCGCAGCAGGTCCACCACCGCGCCGCGCTGCCCCTCGCGCGCCGCACGGTAGGCGAACAGCGAACCCAGCCCGAAGCCCGACAGCAGGACGAACTGCTCGGAACTGTCGGACAAACCCCAGGCGGCGTGGATCGCCCACACGCCAAACCAGCTCCCGACCGTATGGCTCGCGAAGATCTGCAGCTGCATCAGCCCGCGCAACGCATCCAGTCGCGGATCACGCGCTGGTCGCGCAGGCGGCATCCGGCGCGGCGGGGCGTCGCTCACGCCCACGGCCGGGCGAGCACTGCGACAGTGGTCGCGGGTGAGGGGCGTGGCATCGAGACGGTTCCGGACGGGGTGCTGTCCATGTTTCGCCGCTACCCCGCCCGAGGTTACATCAGGCGTCACGTCACCGCGGCGCGAAGCCCCGCGAGGATGTCGCCGGCGCGATGATCCTCGCCCACGCCTTCGACGAGGGCGACCGCACCCTCCACTCGCGCGGTGCGAAGCGGCAGGATCTCGCGATAGGCGGGCGAGCGGTACCAGGCGCGCGCCGCCGCCATGTCAGGGAAGCGGATCACCACGAGATCCGACGTCCACTCCCCCTCCAGCGCGTCAGCGGCACCACCGTGGACGAGGAAGCGTCCACCGAACGGCGCAAGCGTCGCATCGATCCGGGTCAGATAGGTCTCGATCCCGTGATCGACCGTGGTGGGACGCAGCAGCCCCACCGCGTAGGCCGGCACCGCGCTCATGCCGCACCTGCCGCCCGGACCGACACGAGGGGCCGTGCCTCCAGCACCGCGAGGACCGCGACCGCGATCGCCTGCACGCCGACGAACACGACGCCGAGCGTGGTCATCGGCATCAGCACGAGCGTGGCGACAGAGGCCAGCACCCAGGCGGCATTGCCGATGGCGACGACGCGAAGCATCGTCAGCGACACGCTGCGTTGCGCCGCCGTGACGATCAGCACTGCCGCCGCGGCCAGCAGGACGGCGCCCGCCGGGACGATGAAGCCGCGCGGCAGGCCGGTGAGCCCGCCGACCAGGCCAGGCGCGCCCGTCGCGACCAGCCCGAGGGCAAGGCAGCCGATGGCATCGGTCACCAGCACAGCGGTGAGCCAGGGGGTGGGTCGTGTCATTGTCGTTCTCCTTTCGATCCATGTCCGCTACATGCGGATGGCGGGAGATGACGGGTTCAGACGGCCATCGTCGATGACCTCGGAGGTCATGGAGATTGCATCCGTGCCGGAGTAGCGTCGGCCGATGACGCAGATCATCGCGACCGACCAGGGCTTCGGACCGCTGCTTCGCCAGTGGCGCGAGCGACGGCGGCTGAGCCAGCTTGCCGTTGCACTCGAGGGCGGCATCTCGACGCGACACCTGAGCTATCTCGAGACCGGCCGCGCGCGACCGAGCCGCGCGATGGTGCTCAGGCTCGCCGACCAGCTCGAGGTGCCGCTGCGTGACCAGAACGTTCTGCTGCTTGCCGCGGGCTACGCGCCGGCCTTCCCGGAGCGCGGGCTGGATGATCCCGGCCTCGCCTCGGTCCGCGCCGCCGTCGATTCCGTGCTCGCCGCGCACGCGCCTTTCCCCGCCGTCGCGATCGACAGGCACTGGCACCTGCTTGCGGCCAACGCTGCCGTGCCGCTGCTGCTCGCCGGTGCGGCACCCGCACTCCTGGCACCGCCCGTGAACGTGCTGCGGCTGACGCTGCACCCGGACGGGCTCGCGAGGCGGATCACGAACCTCGGCGCATGGCGGGCACACCTGCTCGCGCGCCTCGGGCGGCAGATTGCCGAGACGGGGGATGCGGCGATCATCACACTCCGTGCCGAGCTCGCCGGCTATCCCGCACCCGACAGCGAGCACGACGCCGATGCCGACGAGCTGGCCATTCCGTTCCGGATCGCCACCGAACGCGGCATGCTGAGCTTCCTCTCCACCTCGATGGTGTTCGGCACGCCGCGCGACGTGACGCTGTCGGAGCTCGCGATCGAGGCCTTCCTGCCGGCCGATGACCTGACCCGCGCAGCGCTGGTCAGGAGCTAAGCGGCGAGCGCGAGGACGAGGGGGATGGCGGCGGCCGACAATACCGTCTGCGCCGTGGTGATGCCGGCCATCAGCGGCGCGTCGCCGCCGAGCTGGCGGGCGAGGATGTAGGCGGAACTCGCCGTCGGCATCGCGGCGAACAGCAGCGCCACCTCGGCCGCCGTGCCGGTGACACCCATCGCACGGCAGGCGAGCCAGGTGACGGCGGGCAGGACCACGAACTTCGCCGCGCTCGAGATCGCGGCCGCCCCCGGCTTCGCCCAGAGCGCTGCCGGCTGGAACGCGGCACCGACACAGAGCAGCCCGATCGACAGGCTCGCCTGGCCGAGCGAGCGCAACGAAGCGACGATGACGCCAGGCAGCGGCAGCCCGATGGCCTGGATGGCGATGCCGATGACGCAGGCGAGGATCAGCGGGTTGGTCGCGAGCGCCTTCGCCGTGCCGGCCAGCGTCGGCCGTGCCGTGCCGAAGCGGGCGAACACCAGCACCGCCATGACGTTCACCGAGGGCACGCTGACGGCCGTTGCCACCGCCATCAGCGTCACACCCTGCGCGCCGTAGAGCCCGGCCGCGACCGCGATCGCGATGTAGTTGTTGAACCGCACGCCGCCCTGGAACACGGAGGTGAAGGCGGGTCCGTCGATCGCCATCGCAGGCCTGAGCGCGACAAGCCCGGCAGCCACGGCAAGCAGTGCCCCAAAGATCGCCACCGCCATGCCGCCAACCGGGACGGTCGAGAAATCGGCCGTCGCGAGGCCAACCGCGAGCAGCGCCGGCAGCAGCACGAGGTAGCAGAGGCGTTCCGCCCCCGCCCAGAACGCATCGCCGAGGCCGGGCGCGCGGCGAAGCGCTGCGCCGAGGGCGATCAGCAGGGCGACGGGAACGATGGCTGTGAGAACGACGGCGGCGCGGTCCATGCCCGAGGCATAGCGCGCCCCGGTGGTTGCGTCAGGCCCTCACGTCCATCGCCTGGCGCAACCCGTCCGACAGCAGGTTGAAGCAGATCGAGGTCGCGAAGATGCAGGCCCCCGGCAGCATCGCGACCGTCGGGTTCACGTAGATTGCGGTGCGCAGCGTGTTCAGCATCAGGCCCCACTCCGGCTCGGGCGGCGTCACGCCGAGGCCGAGGAAGGAGAGGCCGGAGGCGAGGATCATCGACACCGAGACGAGGCTCGTCGCGTACACGAAGATCGGCCCGAGCACGTTGCCGAGGATGTGCACGCGGATGATGGTGAAGGCACCCGCGCCGGATGCACGCGCGGCATCGACGAAGTCGAGGTTGCGCACGCCCGTGGTCACGCTCTCGGCCACGCGGATCACGGGCGGGATGAACACGAGGGTGAGCGAGACGATGGCGTTGATCGTGCCGCCGCCGAGCGCGCCTGAGATGGCGATGGCGAGCAGAACCGAGGGGAAGGCATAGAACACGTCGGTCGTGCGCATGATCAGCATGTTCACGCCGCCGCCCGCATAGCCCGCGAGGACGCCGAGCGTGGTGCCGATCAGGAAGGCGAGGAACACGGGCGTGATGCCCATGAACCAGGAGAGCCGGCCGCCGAACAGAAGCCGCGTCACCATGTCGCGGCCAAGCTCATCCGTGCCGAGCGGATAGTTCGGCGTACCAATGGGACGAAGCCTGCGGATCATGCTGCCCTGGTAGGGGTCATGCGGCGCGATCAGGTGCGCAAACACGATGGCGGCGAGCATGGTGAGGAGGATCAGCCCGCAGGCGATCGTCACGGGGTCACGCTTGACACGCTTCCACACGCCGGCCCAGTAGCCCTGGCTCCTGATCGCTGCCTCGCGCGCCTGGACGGCGAGTTCCTCCGCCGCTGCGTTCGCGCCTGGCCTCGCTGTCACCGCGCCATCGGCCATGCGGCTCACGCCCGCTTGATGCGCGGATCGAGTGCGGTCTGCACCAGATCGACGATGAGGTTCAGCGCCACGAAGAACATCGCAAGCACGAGGATGGTCGCCTGCAGCACCGGCAGGTCGCGCTGGAAGATCGCGCTGTTCAGCAGGAACCCCGTGCCGGGCCAGGAGAACACCGTCTCGACCAGGATCGACCCGCCCATCAGGTAGCCGAGCTGCAGCCCCATCACCGCGATCGCGTTCGGCGCGGCGTTCTTCACCACGTGCCAGAAGATGCCGCGGCTGGAGAGGCCCTTGCCGCGCAGCGTCTGGATGAAATCCTGGTTCAGGATCTCGGCGACGATGCCGCGCACGGTGCGCGTCACGATGCCCATCGGGATCACGGAAAGAGTCACGGCGGGCAGGATCAGGTGCCGGATATGCTCCCAGTTCCACGCCCAGTCGCTCGACCCGCCAGGCCCTGCACCCATGGCGGGAAGCCAGTTCAGGTTCACGCTGAACAGGATCACCATCACCATGCCGAGCCAGTAATGCGGCACCGACACGCCGGCGACGGCGAGCCCCACCGCGGCCTTGTCGATGACCGTTCCCTGGAAGGTTCCGGCGAGCCCGCCGAGCAGGCAGCCGAAAGCGAAGCCGATCATCGCGGCCGTCAGCGCGAGGCGGAGCGTGTTGACGACAGCGACCGAGAGATCGGCCCAGACGCGGCGGCCGGTGGCGAGGGAGTTGCCGAGATCGCCCTGCACCACCTTGCCGAGCCAGACCCCGAACTGGATCGGCAAGGGCCTGTCCAGCCCATAGTCACGGCGGATCTGGTCGACCAGTTCCTGCGGCGCATCGGCTGGCACGATCGCATTGATCGGATCGCCCGGCGCGATATGCACGAGCATGAAGCAGACCAGCCCGACCGAGAGCGCGATGGGGATCGCGTAGAGGATGCGGCGGACGAGATAGATCAGCATGGCAGCGCAGCCAGCGTGGCGGGGCACCGCATCGTGGTCACGGCGCGGGTGCCCCGATCACTCACTGGATGCCCCTTTTCACTGGATATACGGCAGGGTCAGGTCAACGAACCAGCTCTGCGGCTGGACGAAGCCGCGCACCCGCGGGCTCATCGCGCGCGGCGACACGTCATGCGCGATCCAGATGAACAGCGCCTCGTCGACGCCAGCCGCATGCAGCTTCGCCAGTGCCGCGTCACGCGCCGCCGGCTCGAACGCGTTGCGCGCCTCGGCCACCATCGCATCGAATTTCGGGTCGTTGAAGAAGCCCCAGTTGTTCGAGGTGGGCGGGGCCATCTTGCTGTCCCAGAACCGCACCATGGCGAAGAACGGGTCCATCGCCGCGAAGCTCACGTTGATCGCGTGCGCCCCACGGGCGGAGGCATCGCGGCAGCCGCGACGCCAGTTGGTGAACAGCGCGTTCCACTCGATCACGTCGAACTCGACGTTGATGCCGATTTCCTTGAGATTCTGCTGCACGAACTCGTTCATCGGCAGCGGCTGCATCTGGCCCGAACCGGAGGCCGAGATCTGCACCTTCACCGTCAACGGCCGCTGCGGGCTGTGGCCAACCTCGGCCAGCAGCGCGCGCGCCGCCACGGGGTCGTGCTTGATCTGGAACGAGGGGTTGCCCCACCACGGGTGGCCAGGCGCCACGGAGCCGACAGCCGGCACCATGAGCCCGCCGAGCAGGGTGCGAAGCCCCTCGCGGTCGATGCCGAGGTTCATCGCCTTCCTGACGCGCACGTCGGCGAGCGGCGAGCCTTCGGCGAAGCATGGCTGCCACGGCCACACATGCGGCTGGGCGTTCTGCTCGATGCGCATGTTGCGCGAGCGGAGCTGTCCCAGGGCATCAGGAGAGGGCGCCTCGATCCAGTCGACCTGGTTGGAGAGCAGTGCCGCGGTGCGGGCATTCGCCTCCGGGATCGGCAGCAGCACGATCCGGTCGGCCTTGGCCTTCGTGCCCCAGTAGGCGTCGTTGCGCGTGTACTCGGCCCGCTCGCGCGGCACCAGCCGCGTCATCCGGAACGGCCCGGTGCCCGACGGGTCGGCCGCGAAGGCGTTCCACGCCGCCTCTGGGGTCGCCGCGGCGGCGCGCTTGGCCTGCCAATGCGCCGGGCTCGCCATGAACAGGTTGGTCAGGTTGATCGGCAGAAGGCTGTCAGGCTCCGACGTGAAGAGGGCGACGGTGAGATCGTCGATCTTCTCGGCCCGCCGCAGCGTCGGCATGCGCGAGGCGGTGACGCCGACCTGGCGCGGATCGAAATGCGGCGCCTCGCGGTCAAGCACCTTGCGGACGTTCCACACCACGGCATCGGCGTTGAAGTCCGACCCGTCATGGAACTTCACGCCGGGGCGGAGGCGGAAGACCCACCTGGTCTTGTCGGCCTGGTCGACGGCCCATTCGGTGGCAAGGCCGGGGCGAAGCGGGGTGGCGCGATCGCCGCGCGTCAGGTCCCACTCGACAAGGGCATTGTAGAGGGGAATGCCGGTGAAGCGATTGCCTTCGAAGCCCTGGTCGGGCTGGCCGTGGGTGAGCGGGATGTCGGCCGCCGTCATGCCGATGCGGATCGTGCCCTGGGCGCTGGCAAGCCCCGGCGCGGCCACGATCAGGGCGGCGAGGCCTGCGCCGAACAGCATCGAGCGGGTGGTCGTCATCATGCTCTCCCTTGTCTCGTTCGGCGCAGCCGTGGCAGCAGCAATGGCCCCCGGGCGCCGCATTCATCGTGATGGTCTGGCAGTGAAATTCCAGCGTTGGCCTCAGGCGACGCAAGCACCGTGCCAGCCCGTCGCGCCAAGCCGCCCGGGGGCCATCTGGGGGCCGCCTGGGGCTTGCGGGCGGCTGCGAAGCATGGATTGTGGCGCCTCCCTGCCCGCGCCGTGGGCAGCCTGCCCTCCAATCCAGCGGAATCCGCCCGCGATGCGCCTTCTCCTCCTCAATGCCAACACCGATGCCGCCATCACCGCGCGCATGGCCGCCCTCGCCGCCCCGATCGCGGGCGAGGGGGTGACGATCGAGCAGGCGACGGCGCGGTTCGGTGCCCGCTACATCAGCACGCGCGCCGCCGCCGCGATTGCCGGCCACGCTGCCCTCGATGCGCTCTCCCTCCGCCTCGCCAGCCCGCCCACGCCCGATGCGGTGCTGCTCGCCTGCTTCGGCGACCCTGGCCTTGCCGCGCTGCGCGAGGTCTCCCCCGTTCCCGTCGCCGGCATGGCGGAGGCGAGCCTGCTGGCCGCCGCCGCGCTGGGCGGCCGCATCGGGGTGCTGACGGGTGGCGCACGCTGGGTGCCGATGCTCGCCGAATACGCTGCCGCCATCGGCCTTGGCCAGCGCACGCTGATCCGCTCCGTGCCGCAGACGGGGGCCGAGATCGCGGCCGATCCTGACGGCGCCGTCGCGGGCCTCGCGGCCGAAGCCAGGGCGCTGGTGGACGGGGGGGCGGAAGTGATCGTGCTCGGCGGTGCCGGGCTCGCGGGGCTTGCCCAGCGGATCGGTGCGCGCACGCCCGTGCCTGTGCTCGACAGCCTCGCCTGCGGCATCGCCCAGGCGCTGATGCTCGCGCGGCTTGGCCCGGCGCGCGCGACGGCAGGCTCCTACGCCCCGCCGCCGCCCTCGCCCGTCACCGGCATCGGGGATGCGCTGGCGCGGCTGATCGGCAGCTGAGGGGCGATCGGCTCGATCCGCGCCGCGCAGTGCTTGAAGCCCGGGATGTGCGCGATCGGGTCGAGGCCCGGATGCGTCAGCATGTTCGCCGCCGCCTCGTGATACGCAAACGGAATGAAAGCGAGGCCTTCGGGAAGCCCGGGGGCCGCACGCACCGCGAGCACGATTTCGCCACGCCGCGTCACCACCCGGGCGTCCTCGCCTGGCGAGAGGCCGAGGCGCCGCATGTCGGCCGGGCAGAGGCTGAGCGTGGGCCCTGGCTCGAGCGCGTCGAGCACGGCGGTGTGGCGCGTCATCGTTCCGGTATGCCAATGCTCGAGCTGGCGGCCCGTCGTCAGCACGAACGGGAAGGCGGCATCGGGCAGTTCGGTCGGGTCCGACAGCGCCGCCGGCACGAGGCGGGCGCGGCCATCGGCCGTGGGGAAGCGATCGGCGAACACGATGCCGCTGCCCGCAAGCCCAGGGCCGGGAACGGGGTAGGTGACGGCACCCTCCGCCACCAGCCGCTCCCACGTGACGTGGGTGAGCGAGGGCATGAGGGAGGCCATCTCGGCGAACACCTCGGCCACCGCGCGATGCTCCCAGGCGAGGCCGAGGCGGCGGGCGAGTTCGACGATGATCCAGAGATCCTGCCGCGCCTCGCCGGGCAGGGTGAGCGCTGCGCGGCCCATCTGCACCTGGCGGTTCGTGTTCGTCACCGTGCCGGATTTCTCGGGCCAGGCGGAGGCGGGCAGGATCACGTCGGCGAGTGCCGCGGTCTCGGTCAGGAACAGGTCCTGCACCACGAGATGGTCGAGCGAGGCAAGCGCGGCGCGGGCGTGAGCCACATCGGGGTCGCTCATCGCCGGGTTCTCGCCCATCACGTACATGCCGCGGATGCGCCCTTCCTCCGCCGCGTGCAGGATCTCGACGACGGTCAGGCCCGGTGCCGTCGGCACGGGGGCACCCCACACGGCCTCCGCCGCTGCGCGCGACGCGGCGTCATCCACCCGCTGATAGTCGGGCAGCATCATCGGGATCAGGCCGGCATCGGAGGCGCCCTGGACGTTGTTTTGACCCCGCAACGGGTGCAGGCCCGTCCCCGGCCGTCCCACCTGGCCGCAGAGCAGCGCCAGCGCCGTCAGCGCGCGCGCATTGTCGGTGCCGTGGACTGACTGGCTGATCCCCATGCCCCAGAGGATGATCGCCGCCCGTGCCCGCGCAAAGCCGCGCGCGACGGCCCTGATCGCGTCGGCCCCGATGCCGCAGACCGGCGCCATCGCCTCGGGCGTGAACGGCGCGACATGGGCGGCGAGAACGTCGAACCCCTGCGTACGCGCGGCGACGAACTGCCGGTCAACCAGCCCCTCGGTGATCACGACGTTCAGCATCGCGTTCAGCAGCGCGACATCGCTGCCTGGCGAGAAGCGGAGCGTGTGCGTGGCGAAGCGGTCGAGCCCCGTGCCGCGCGGATCGGCCACCGCGAGCACCGCGCCGCGCACGGCGGCGTCCTTGATGTAGGTCGCGGCAACGGGGTGATTCTCGGTCGGGTTCGCGCCGATCACCAGGATGAAATCAGCGTCCGCCACCGCCGTGAACGGCGCGGTGACAGCCGCACTCCCGATGCCCTCGAGCAGCGCCGAGACCGAGGCCGCGTGGCAGAGCCGCGTGCAGTGATCGACGTTGTTCGTGCCGAACCCCGTGCGCACCAGCTTCTGGAAAAGATACGCCTCCTCGTTGGCACCCTTGGCGCTGCCGAAGCCGGCCAGCGCATCGCCACCGAAACGATCGCGCACATGGCGCAGGCCGGTTGCGGCGCGGTCGAGCGCCTCGTCCCAGCTCGCCTCGCGGAACTTCCCGCGCGCGGACTCGGGATCGATGCAGTCTGCCGGGTCCTTCGCGGCACCATCGATGCGAACGAGAGGAACCGTCAGGCGATCGGGGTGGCGCACATAGTCGAACCCGAAACGACCCTTCACGCAGAGCCGCCCCTGGTTCGACGGCCCATCGCGCCCCGTCACCTCCACGATGCGCCCGTCGGCCACATGGAACGCCACCTGGCAGCCGACGCCGCAATAGGGGCACACACTGTCCACCACGCGATCAGGCACCACGGCGCGCACGCCCTCGATCGCGACCGAAGCGGGGAGGAGGGCACCTGTCGGGCAGGCCTGCACGCATTCGCCGCAGCCAACGCAGCTGCTGGCTCCCATCGGCAGGGCGGCATCGAACACCACGCGCACATCGGACCCGCGATGGGCGAGGCCGATCACGTCGTTGTGCTGCACCTCGCGGCAGGCACGCTCGCAAAGCCCGCAGGCGATGCAAGCATCGAGCTGGACCAGCATCGCGGGGTGGCTCGCATCCGCCGCCAGATCAGGCGCGGTGCGCGGAAAGCGGCTCTCCGTCACGCCAAGTTGGGCCGTGAAACGGGCGAAGGTACCGTTTGGATCACGCAACGATGCGGGCTGGTCTGCGAGCAGGAGCTCGAACACGACGCGGCGCGTGCGCCGCACACGCTCGCTCGCGGTGGTGACGACCATGCCATCGGCAGGCGTGCGGATGCAGGAGGCGGCGAGCACCCGTTCGCCCGCGATCTCCACCATGCAGGCGCGGCAGTTGCCGTCAGGCCGATAGCCCGGGCGATCGAGGTGGCAGAGATGTGGGATCTCGGTGCCACGGCGCTGCGCCACCTGCCAGATCGTCTCGCCTGGCGTGGCCGTCACGGCCTCGCCGTCAAGGGTGAACGTCACGCTCATGGAACGTGCTCCGGCATGTGGCGGATGAGGCTCAGCACCGGGTTCATTGCCGCCTGGCCGAGGCCACAGATCGAGCCGTCGGCCATCGCCGCGGCGAGCTCGGCGAGCAGGGCGCCGTCCCAGTGCGCGGCATCGAGCATCGCTGCCGCCTTGGCCGTGCCGGCGCGACAGGGCGTGCACTGGCCGCAGCTCTCGTCACGGAAGAAGCGCGCGAGGTTGCGCGCGGCCTCCGCCAGGTCGTCATGGTCGGAGAGGACGATGACGGCGCCCGAGCCGACGAAGCTGCCATGTTTCTCAAGCGCACCAAAGGCGAGCGGCAGGTCGGCCATCGAGGCGGGCAGGATGCCGCCCGACGCACCGCCAGGCAGGTAGGCGACGAGGCGATGCCCCTCCGCCATGCCGCCGCCGAACTCATCGATCAGCGCGCGCGCGGTGATGCCCATCGGCACGTCCTTCACGCCAGGCTCGCGCACGCGGCCCGACAGCGAGATCAGCCGCCGACCCGCATGCCCCGCGCGCCCCGCTTGCGCGAACGCCTCGGCGCCGCGCGTGATGATCTCCGGTAGCCACCACAGCGTCTCGACGTTGTGGATCAGCGTCGGCTGCCCGAACAGGCCCACCTGCCCCGGGAAGGGCGGCTTGTGGCGCGGATAGCCGCGTCGGCCCTCGAGGCTTTCGAGCAGTGCCGTCTCCTCGCCGCAGATATAGGCGCCGGCCCCGCGGCGGAGATGGATCGGCCCATCGAACGCACCCGCGGGAATGTCGGCAATCGCGCGCGCGAGGCCAGGGGCAAGGTCGCCATACTCGTCACGCAGGTAGATCCAGCAGGCGGACGCCTCGACCGCGCGGGCGGCGATCAGCATGCCCTCCAGCATGCGGTGCGGATCGGCGGCAAGGCACCAGCGGTCCTTGAACGTGCCTGGCTCACCCTCGTCGGCATTCACGACGAGATGCCGCGGCCCTGGGTTGCCGCGCACGAGCTGCCATTTGCGCGCGACCGGGAAGCCCGCACCGCCGAGACCGCGCAGGCCCGAGGCGGCAATGGTCGCGACCAGCGCCTCCGGTGGGGGCGAGGCTGCGAGCGCACTGTAGGCGCGCGGGGCCGGCAGCGCGGGTGGGTGTGCGGCGCCGGCCTTCACGCGCGCGACGCTCGCCTCGCCGATCACCGCGTGGCCGATGCTGCAGGCCGGTGCCCGGTCACACGCACCGATGCAGGGGGCGGGGATGATGCGCGCCTCCGGCATCGCGGCGCGGAGTCCGGCCAGCAGTGTTGCCGCACCCGCCATCGCGCAGGGCAGGCCATCGCACACACGCACCGTCACGGTGGGCGGCAAGGGAGCATCATCGGCGATCACGTCGAAATGCGCGTAGAACGTCGCGGTCTCGTACGGCACCACGGCGGCAAGGCCGAAAAGCTCGGCGAGCGCGCGCAGGTCACGATGGCGGATCGCTCCGAACCGGTCCTGCACCGCGTGCAGCGCCTCGACCAGCATGTCGGGCCGGCGCGGCATGTCGTCGAGCGCCTCGGCGACGGCCATCAGCGCCGCCGGATCGACAGACCCGCCACGCGGGCCCGACCGCGGCGCCTTCGCCCTGTCAGCCGCCATCGCACCGTTCCTCCCGCGCCGAGCATGCGGCCAGGACAGGGCGGGCGCAACGTGATCTCGATCCTTTTGCCACTCCCTGGCATCCTGGCGGCCATGGACGGCATGGACACCCCGGATCACCCACGCGTCGCGGCCCTCGCGGACGAGGCCCGCGCCACCCTGGGCTATATCGACTATCCCAGGCGCAGCTGGACGCGGCCCGTCGTCGCGCCCGATGGGTCCGAGGCAGCCGATGTTCTCGTCGCCGGTGCCGGCATCAACGGGCTCGCGGTGGCGTTCCTCCTCGCGCGCGAGAAGGTGGCGCGCGTGCGGGTGGTCGATGCGGCCGAGGAGGGGCACGAGGGCCCGTGGCTCGGCTTTGCGCGGATGCGCTGGCTGCGCACGCCGAAGGAGCTCGTCGGGCCCGATCTCGGCGTTGCCCCCCTCTCCTTCCCCACCTGGTACGCCGCGCGCTTCGGCACGGCTGCGTGGGACGCGCTGGTGCGCGCGCCGAACGGGGTGTGGATGGACTATCTCCGCTGGTTCCGCGAAACCGCTGGCATCACGGTCGAGAACGGCACGCGGCTCGTGGCCATCGCCGAGGCGGGCGAGGGGCTGTTCGCCTGCACGCTTGCAGGGCCTGGCGGGGAGGAGCGGTGCTTCGCCCGCCGCATCGTCCTGGCCACCGGCGTGCTCGGCGCCGGCGGGCCGGCGATGCCCGCTGAGATCGCAGCGCTGCCTGGCCATCTCCGCGCGCATTCATCCGACATGATCGATGTCGCAGCGCTCGCCGGAAAGCGTGTCGCGGTGATCGGGGCGGGTGCGTCGGCGTTCGACAATGCCGCCGTGGCCCTGGAACGTGGGGCGGCATCGGTCACGCTCATCGCACGGCGGGCGTCGATCGAGCAGCCGAACGTGAAGCAGGCGATGGAGTTCGCGGGCTTCCTCCGCCACTACGGCGAGCTTTCCGACGCGCAGCGCTTCCGCCTGCACCGCGTGCTGGCCCGCTTCGCGGTGCCGCCGCCGCCGGACAGCGTCGCCCGCTGCACCGACCATGGCGCCCGATTTCGCGTTCTCACCGCTTCCCCGCTTCGCGCTGCAAGGGTGGAGGGGGGCGCCGTGGCGCTCGACACACCCCAGGGCACGATCGCTGCGGATTTCGTAATCGCGGCGACGGGATTTGCCGTGCGCATGGGCGGCCGGCCGGAGCTCGCCGCCTTCGCCGACCGCATCGCCCTCTGGGCCGATCGCTTTCCCCCCGCCGGCGCCGACGCCACGCTGGGCGCGATGCCCTATCTCGATGCCGGCTTCGCCTACACCGCACGCGATGCGGCCGATGCGCCGATGCTCGCGCGCCTCCACGATGTCGGCATCGCGGCGGTTCCCTCGGTCGGGCCTGTCTGCGTCGGGCTGAACGGCATGAAGTTCGGGCCTGACCGTGTGGTGCGCGCGATCACCCGCAGCCTGTTCCTCGAGGAGGCGGAGGCGCATGTCGCTGCCGTCGAAGCCTTCGCCGACACGGCAGCGCCCGCCGGCAACGACCCCACCGTCATCTGAGAGCCTATTTGACAATGCTACTGCCATGGCCGTCTGGCTTTGATTTCCTGCGCTTCCGGTGCTCACGGCCCTCAAGGCCGCTGCGCGCCGGTTCTCGGAAACCGCGCCATCCAGCTCATGGCAGCGCATTCTCAAACAGGCTCTGAGCCCTCACCCGAAGGACATCCCTGCATGGATCCCGTGCTTCAAAGCCTGATCAGCGGCCTGCCGACGCTGGTGCTTCAGTTCATCGCCGCCGCTGCCGTGTACGCCGCAGGCATCGCCATCTACGCGCGGCTGACGCCGTACCACGAGCTCGAGCTGGTCCGCGGTGGCAACGTTGCGGCGGCGATCACGCTTGGCGGCGCGCTGATCGGGCTTGCCATGCCCGTGGGGGCGACGCTCGCCCGCTCCCTCTCGGTGGCTGACATTCTGGTCTGGGGCGCGGTCGCGACCATGATGCAGGCCGCAGCCTTCGGCCTCGCCAACCTTCTCCTGCGCGAGCTTCCCGCGCGCGTCGAGCGTGGCGACATCGCCGCCGCACTCGTCGCTGCCGCCGTGCAGCTCTCCGTCGGCATCGTCAACGCCGGCGCGATGTCGGGCTGAGGCGATGCGCGGGCTCGACAAGATCGCGACCCTGCTGATGCTCGTCATGGCGCTCTGGGCCTTCTTCGGCGAGGACAGGGAGGGGAACCCGCAGCCTCGCATCCCGCCAATGGCCGAGGCGCCGCAGCCACCGCCGCCCGTTCTCGTACCGCCGCAGGGTGATCGCGTGCCGCCGCAGGGTGATCGCGTCCCCCTGCCGCCCCCCTCGCCGCGCGACCCCGTGTTCGAGGTCCAGGGCGGCGGTGGCGGCGGCAACAGCACGGGCACGGCCTTCTCGGTCGACCAGTCGGGCCTGTGGCTGACCGCACGGCACGTCGCGCAAGGCTGCCGGCAGATCGGCCTGCGCGGGCGGCAGGGCTGGGTGCGCGGCACGCTCGCCTGGGCGCATCCACAGGCCGACGTGGCCTTTCTGCGCACCCAGGGCGGAACCCCACCCTTCGTTCTGGCAGGCGATGCGCCCGTGAGGGGGATGGACGGTTTCGGCATGGGATTCCCGCAGGGCAAGCCAGGGGCGGTGCAGGGCCGCCTGCTCGGCCGGGCGCAGATGCAGGCGCGCGGTCTGTTCCAGGGCCGCGCGCCGACGCTCGAATGGGCCGAGGTGCGGCGCGCGCCGTCAATCCGCGGCAGTCTCGGCGGCATCAGCGGCGGGCCGCTGCTCGATGCGAACGGCAACGTGCTCGGCGTCATGGTGGCGGAGGAGCCGCGCCGCGGCCGCTTCTCCACCGCCGCGCCGGAGACGCTGCTCGCCTTCGCCGGGCCAGACCGTCAGATGCAGCGCGCCGCACCTGGCACGCGGGCCATCGCCGTCGTCCCCGATCGTTTCGGTGCAGTGGCAGACCAGCTGCGCAGCGGGATGAGGATCGCGCAGGTCATGTGCCAGGGATAGGCGCTACGTCTCGATGGGCGTGCCTTCGGGGTTGAGCGACACATGCGCCGAGACGACGCGCCAGCCGAGCCCGGTGATGCGTGCAAGGATCTTGGTCTCGCGCCCGATCAGCCCGGTCGAGACACGGCGATAGACGATGTTGGTCACGCCCGTGTCGCGCCCATACGTCGTCACCCGCACCTCGAGCCGCTCGCGCTGCTGGTAGCCGCCTGCCTGGGCGCGGCGGAAGCGGCGGATCGCGTCCATCCCGAACAGGATCTCGTTCACCCCGAGCCTGACGGTGCGCGGATCGTCCCAGAAGATCGCCTCCAGCGTCGGGATGTCGTTGGTCATCAATGCGGTCTCGTAGCGGTCGATCACCGCGCGCACTTCCGCCACCACGTCGGGCAGGTCGAGCTCCATCGGGGTTCCCCTCACCGGTTGTGCTTGTAGGATGCACCGCGCGGCAGGCAAGGGGGAGTGGCGGTGAACGAAATCCATCGGATGGACGCGGCAGCGCTCGCGGACGCGTATCGCACGAAGCGCCTGTCGCCCGTCGAGGTGCTCGCCGCCGCGCTGGCGCGGGCGGAGAAGGTTCAGCCGAAGCTGAACCCGTTCAGCGCCTTCGCCCCCGAGACGGCGAAGGCAGCCGCGCACGAGGCAGAGGCGCGGTGGATGAAGGGCGAGGCGAAGGGCCCGCTCGATGGCGTGCCGCTCGCGATCAAGGAGAACCACGGTGCGAAGGACCTGCCGAAGCGGAGCGGCAGCCTGACGCGTGACCCCGTGACCGATGCCGAGGACCAGCCCCACATCGCGCGGCTGCGCGAGGCGGGTGCGGTCATCTTCGCCCGCACCACCATGCCCGACCTCGGCTGGAAGGGCGTGAACGACAGCCCCTTCACCGGGGTGACGCGCAACCCCTGGAACCCGGCGCTGACCCCTGGCGGCTCCTCCGGCGGCGCGGCGGTGGCGGTGGCGACCGGCGTGTGCCCGATCGCGACGGGCGGTGACGGTGGCGGATCGATCCGCATGCCGGCGGGCTTCACCGGCGTGTTCGGCATCAAGCCCACCTCGTTCCGCGTGCCTGGCCTCTATGACAGCCCGGCCGGCGACTTGGTTGCCCCCGGCCCGCTGAGCCGCACCGTGGCCGACAGCGCGGCGGTGCTTGCCGCGATGATCCGCCCCGATGCGCGCGATCCTGCCGCCTCGGCGCTGCCCTCCGTCGACTATCCTTCCCTGCTCGGGGCGGGGGTTGCGGGCCTTCGCGTCGCAATTTCGGCAACGCTCGGCTTCACGCGTCGGCCCGATGCCGTGCGCACGGCCTCGCTCGAAGGGGCGGCCAGGGCGTTGGAGGCAGCGGGAGCGACCGTGACATGGGCCGATCCGCCGCTCTGGAACGCCCGCGCTGCCTTCGCCACGATCTGGGAAGCGGCCTATGCGAGCGCGGTGATGACCACGCCGGCCGAGCGCCTCAAGCTGTTCGACCCTGGCCTGCTCGATGTCGGCCGCCGCGGGCTTGCCACCTCGGCGGTGGCCGAGAAGCTCGCCCAGCTCGAGCGCCACCGCCTGATGCACGCGATGATCGCGTTCCACCGAAGCCACGACCTGCTGGTCTGCCCGACCCTACCGATCGCTGCCTTCGAAGCCGGCCATGGCGTAAACACGCCCGACGCGATGCTCTACCCCGAATGGTACGACTGGACGCCCTATACCTGGACCTTCAACCTGACGAAGCAGCCCTGCTCCTCCGTTCCCTGGGGGTTCGACGCGGCGGGGCTTCCCGTTGGCGTGCAGGTGGTGGCCACGCACATGCGCGAGGACCTGGTGCTGCGCGGCTCGGCCGTGCTGGAGGCAGCGATGCCCCCCGTGATGCCGGAGGATGCGCGCTGGGCGTGAGCGAACTGCGCATTCCGTGGGCAGTCTGCCGAAGGCTTCGGCGGAAAGCAGCTGGCGCGCGCGCTCGATCCTCGCCCTCCCCTGGCATGACGACCCCTGGCATAGGGATTGCTGACCACGGGCTCCGGTGCGGCGCTCCTGAGGGCGCTGGGGAACCCGGGGAAAGGTCGATCACATGAGCACATCCATTCTGCGCCCCTCGCGGCGCGCGGTCCTGCTTGGCGCCGGCGCCCTGGGAGCCAGCGTCGCCCTCGCAGCCCCGGCCGTGCGCGCCCAGGCGCGGCGCAGCATCAAGTTCACCCTCCCCTGGCTGGCGCAGGGGGCGACCGCCTATGCCTATGTCGCGCGCGAGGCGGGCATGTTCCGCTCGCGCGGGCTCGACGTCGAGATCAGCCGCGGCTTCGGCTCCGTCGCTGCAGGCCAGGCGATCGCGCAGGGGCAGTTCGATTTCGGCCTGGTCGGCGCCGGCCCGCTCATCCTCACCGCCGCGCGCGGCCTGCCGCTCACCGGGCTCGCGACCATCAACTACGACATGACGATGGGCATCGCACTCCGCGCCGACAGCCCGATCCGCACGCCGAAGGACCTCGAGGGCAAGCGCATCGGCGCCGTGCCGGCCTCGGCCGAATTCCCGTTCTGGCCGGCCTTCGCGCGGAAGGCGGGGATCGACGTCTCGAAGGTCACGATCCAGCAGATGGACAACCGCGTGCTGGAGCGCAGCCTGATCGACCGGCAGGTGGACGCGATCACCGCGATCGGCTCCTCCACCATCCCGGTGATGCAGAGCCAGAACGCGCCGCACCGCTTCATGCTGTACAGCGCCGCGGGCATCACCTTCTACGCCAACGTCGTCACCACGCGCGCGGAAGTGCTGCAGCGTGACCCAGGCCTGTGCGAGGCCGTGACGGACGCGCTGATCGAGGCGACGGTGCTGCAGCTGAAGGAGCCTGACCGCGCGCTCGACATGTTCATCAAGCAGGTGCCGGAGATCGGCATCACCCAGGGCGGGCGCGAGAATGCGCGGCTGTCGCAGGGGCTGATGCAGTACACGATCCTGGCCCCCGAGGCGATCAACAACGGCCTCGGCTGGTCCGACATGGCGCGCTGGACCGAGATGACCGACCTCGTGATGGAGTTCGGTGCACCTGGCGATGCACGGCGCCCGGCCGTCGAGGCGCTCATCTCGAACCGTTTCGCCGGCAAGACGAAGCTGTCGGCCGCCGAGTGGGAGGCGCTGCGCGGCAAGCTCGGCGACTTCGCGAAGATGCTCGGCTGAGCTCGGTGACGGATCCGGGGATGGAGCCGCCGCCACAGATCGTGGTGGATGGCGTGCGGAAGGTGTACGAGACGCCGTCAGGCCCGGTCGAGGCCGTGGCGCGCGCGTCGTTCACCATCCGCCGCCGCGAGTTCGTGTCCATCCTCGGCCCCTCCGGCTGCGGCAAGTCGACGCTGCTGATGATGATCGCCGGCCTCGACCCCGCGTCGGAGGGCAGCATCACGGTCGATGGCGCACCGGTCACGGGGCCGCGACCGGAGTTCGGCCTGGTGTTCCAGGATGCGACGCTGCTGCCCTGGAAATCGGCGCTCGAGAACGTTCTGTTCCCGATCCGGATGATGCGCCGCGAGGTCGCCCCCGCGCGCGAGCGGGCGATGCGGCTGCTCGATTTCGTCGGCCTCGGCGGGTTCGAGGGCAAGAAGCCGCACCAGCTCTCGGGCGGCATGCGCCAGCGCGTGGCGATCTGCCGCGCATTGGTGCACGACCCCGAGCTGCTGCTGATGGACGAGCCCTTCTCCGCGCTCGACGCCATCACGCGCGACGAGATGAACGTGGCACTCATGGATATCTGGGACGCGTATCACAAGACCGGCGTGTTCATCACCCACTCGATCCGCGAGGCGGTGTTCCTCTCAGACCGCGTGCTGGTCATGGCCAAGCGCCCCTCCACCGTTGTGGCTGACGTGACGATCCCGTTCCCGCGCCCACGCGACATGTCGATCCAGGAGGACCCGGAGTTCAACCGCATCTGCGGTGAGCTTCGCGCGCGGATCGAGGAAGGCTACGCACGCGCCGGCGAGGCGCGCGGGCCGCGGCGCTCGCTGAAGGCGTTTGCATGACGGCCGACGCCGCACGCCTTCCCGCTCCCGCAGCAGCGCCAGCCGCACCCGGCGCGCTGCGCATGCTCGCGCGGCGGTCCGGCACGGTGCTCATGCCGCTTGGCTTCGCGGTCAGCGTGCTGCTGCTGTGGGAGTTCCTCGTCCGCTTCTACGCGGTGCCGACGGTGATCCTGCCGGCCCCCTCGGTGGTATGGGCGCGCATCCTCTCCGCCTGGCCATTCCTGCTCACCCACCTGGTGCCGACGACGGTCGAGACCGTGGTGGGGTTCCTGCTGTCGATGATCCTCGGCACCACCCTCGCCACCTTCCTCGTGTACGGAAGGCGGTTCCGCGAGGCGGTGTATCCGACCGTGGTGTTCTTCCAGCTCATCCCCAAGATCGCGCTGGCACCGCTGTTCATCGTCTGGCTCGGCATCGGCTCGGAAAGCCGCCTCGCCTTCTCGGTGTTCATCAGCTTCTTCCCCGTGGTGATCGCCACCATGGCGGGGCTGCGCGCGGTGCCGCCCGACATGCTGCGCCTCTGCCGCTCGCTCACCGCCACCGAGGCGCAGGTGTTCGCGGCCGTGCGGTTTCCCTACGCGCTGCCCTACATCTTCTCGGGGATGAAGATCGCGGTCACCTTCGCGATGATCGGCGTAATCGTCGGCGAGTTCATCACCGCGCAGGCGGGGCTCGGCTACCTCATCCTGTTCGCCTCCTCGCAGGCAGAGACGCCGCTGATCCTCGCCTCGATCGCCACCCTCTGCGTCATCGGCCTCGTGCTCTACGGGGCGGTGGCGCTCGCCGAGAAGGCCATGCTTCGCTGGTACGGCAGCGCCTGAGTGCGCGCCGCGTGACGGGAGAGAACGATGACCGAGACCTATGACATCCTGCTGAAGGGCGGCCGCGTGATCGACCCGGCGCAGGGCCTCGACGGCGCCTTCGACGTCGCGGTGAAGGGCGGGCGGATCGCCGCCGTCGCGCCCGGCATCATGCCAGCCGCCGCGCGCGAGGTGATCGACGTTGCGGGCCGCATCGTGCTGCCGGGCCTGATCGACACGCATGGCCACGTGTTCCAGTACGTCACAGGCCGCTTCGGCCTGCCGCCCGACATGGTCGGCGTGAACTCGGCGACCACCGCGGTGATCGACCAGGGTGGAGCGTCGTGCATGACCTTCCCCGCCTATCGCAACTACATCGCCAACGCCTCGGCCACGCGCTGCTACGCCTTCATGTCGGCCTATGTCGTCGGCGGGCTCGAGGGGCACTACTACCCCTCCCTCTATAGCCCCGAGCAGGTGGACGTGGGTGCAACCGTGAAGGCGGCGCTCGCCAATGCCGACCTTGTGCGCGGCATCAAGGCGCATGCCGAGATCGGCGGCTTCGCGCGCTGGGGCATCGAGGTGATGCGCATGGCAGCCGAGATCGGGCGTGAGGCCGACCTGCCCGTCTACATCCATTTCGGCCAGCTCTGGGCCCTGCCGGGCGAGGGCGGCAACAGTGTCGATCCCGATACGATCGTGCCGGAGGTGGCGGAGCTGATGCGCCCGGGCGACATCCTCGCGCATCCGTTCACCCGCCACCCGGGCGGCTTCGTCGATCGCAACGGGAAGGTGCACCCGATCATCAAGGAGGCAATGGCGCGCGGCCTCAAGATCGATGTCGGCCACGGCTCGCATTTCTCGTTCCGCGTCGCGCGCGAGGTGCTGGCCGCCGGCATCATGCCCGACACGCTCGGCGCAGACATGCACGGCTACAACACCCGCGTGCCGCCGCCGCCGGGAACGCCCGGCGAGCATCCGGATGACGAGAACCACCCCTTCGCCGGCCAGGCGCGGTTCAGCCTCGTCCACGCCATGGTCGAGATGATGGCGCTGGGGCTCACGCTCGAGCAGGTGGTGCCGATGGTGACGTCGAACGCCGCCGCCATGCTCGGCCTTTCGGGCGAGATCGGCACGCTGCGCCCTGGCGTGGAGGCCGATATCTCGGTGCTGTCGGACGAGCGCGGCCGCTGGTTACTGCGCGACAACGAGAAGAACGAGGCGACGGTCGATCGCATGCTGCGGCCGCTCTTCTGCCTCCGCGCCGGCACGCGGTATGACGCGAACGCACCGATCCTGCCACTGCCCGCTGCCGCCTGACCAGCGATGGCCGATGGTGGCAGCGGAAAGGGCGTCGGTGCGCGCCTGCCGCGCAAGGAGGATGATCGCTTCCTGCGCGGCAAGGGAAGGTTCGTCGCCGACATCCGCATCCCCGGGATGCGCGAGGTGGCGTTCCTGCGCGGCCCCATCGCGCACGCGCGCATCGGCGCCATCACGGTGCCGGAGGCTCATCGCGCTGCGGTGTTCACGGCGTCCGACCTCACCGATGTCGCGCCCATCCGCGCGTACTCAGGCCTGAAGGGCTTCCGCCGGTCGGACCAGCCCGTGCTCGCCACCGGCAAGGTGCGGCATGTCGGCGAGGCGGTGGCGATGATCGTCGCCGCGACCCGCGCGGAAGCCGAGGACATTGCGGGCCTGATCGACATTGCGTGGGAGCCGCTGCCCGCGCTGGTCGACATGGCGGAGGCGCGCGCAACCACCACCCGCGTGCACGAGGAATGGCCTGACAACATCGTCCTCGAGACCTTCGTCGATGATGACCTGTCAGACATCGCTGCCACGGCCCCCATCGTCATCCGCCGCAGCCTCCGCACCGCGCGGCAATGCATGTCGCCGATCGAAGGCCGCGGCGTGGTGGCGGAGTGGGACGGCAGGCTCGACCAGCTCGTCATGTGGTCATCGGCGCAGATGCCGCACATCACGCGCTCAGGCCTCTCCGAATGCCTCGGCCTCGACCATGGGCAGATCCGCGTGATCTCGCCCGATGTCGGCGGCGGCTTCGGCTACAAGGGAATCCTTCTGCCGGAGGAGGTGGCACTCGGATGGCTCGCGAGGCGCATCGGCGCGCCGGTGCGGTGGATCGAGGACCGGTTCGAGCAGCTCTCGGCCAACGCCAATTGCCGCGAACACGCCTATGAGCTGACGGCCTACGCGGACGGTGAGGGAACCCTGCTCGCGCTCGACTGCGAGGCGATGGTCGATGCGGGCGCCTACTCGTCCTACCCCTTCTCGGCGTGCCTCGAAGCCGCGCAGATCGCCTCGATCCTGCCCGGCCCCTACCGGTTCGGCCGCTATCGCTGCCGCACCTTCTCGGTCGCCACCAACAAGCCGCCGATCCTGCCCTATCGCGGCGTGGCGCGGACGGGCGTGTGTTACGCGATCGAGACGGTGATGGACGCGATCGCCGAGGCAACGGGCATCGACATTGAAACGGTGCGGCAGCGCAATCTCGTGCGGAGCGAGGAGATGCCGTACACGAACGTGACGAACAAGGTGTTCGACAGCGGCGACTATCCCGAGGCGCTGCGCCGTGCTGCCGCTGCGCTCGACATCCCGACACTCCGCGCGCAGCAGGCGAGCGAGACGGGACCGGTCCGCACCGGCGTTGGCCTCTCCATCTTCTGCGAGCAGGGCGCCCACGGTACGGCCGTCTATCACGGCTGGGGCATCCCGATGGTGCCGGGGCACGAGCAGGCGCAGGCGCGGCTGACGCCCGATGGCGTGCTTGAACTGCGCATCGGCGCGCACAGCCACGGCCAGGGGATGGAGACCTCGCTCGCGCAGGTGGCGCACACCATCCTCGGCATCAACCCTGCCGCCGTGCGGCTCGTGCATGGCGACACGGCGTTGACGCCGTATTCCACCGGCACCTGGGGCTCGCGGTCCGCCGTCATGTCGGGCGGGGCTGTCGCTGCCGCCTGCGAGACGCTGGCCAAGCGCATCGCCGCGATCGGCGCGCATCTGCTGCAGGCCGAGGCCGGTTCCGTGCGCGTGGAAGATGGCAGCGTGGTGGCACCGGGCGGTGCGTCCGTCACGCTCCGCGAGGTCGCGCACACCTGGTATCGCGCCCCGCAGTTGCTGCCGCGCGACGTTGACCCAGCGGGGCTTGACGTGACAGCCGGCTACAAGCCGCTCTCCGATGGCGGAACGTTCAGCTACGCGGCACACGCCTGCGCCGTGACGGTGGATACCGAGACGGGGTTCGTCACGCTTGGCCGCTACGTCATCGCAGAGGATGGCGGGGTGTGCCTGAACCCGATGATCGTCGACGGCCAGGTGCTCGGCGGCACCGCGCAGGGCATCGGCACCGCCCTCTACGAGGAGATGCCGTATGACGGAGAGGCGCAGCCGCTCGCCGCCTCGCTGGCCGACTATCTGCTGCCTGGTGCCGGCGAGATTCCGCGCATCGCGATCGAGCATATGGAAACGCCCTCGCCGTTGACGCGGTTCGGCCAGAAGGGCATCGGCGAGAGCGGCGCGATCGGCCCGCCGGCGGCGATCGCCAATGCGGTGAACGATGCGCTGCGGCCGCTCGGCGCACGCGTCGATGCGCTGCCGATCACACCGCGCCGCATCCTCGAGGCATTGGCGCGGGCGGGACGATGAAGGCAGCGGCTTTCGACCTCGTTCGCCCCCGCACCGTTGCCGATGCGCTCGCCGCCCTCGCCGACGGCGCGCGGCCTCTGGCGGGGGGCCAGTCGCTCGGGCCCATGCTGAACTTCCGCCTCGCCACGCCCGAGCGCCTTGCCGATATCCGCACCCTCGCCGCGTTGCGTGCGCACGCCGAAACGGACGACACCATCACCTGGGGTGCGGCCGTGACGCATGCCGAGGTGGAGGATGGCCGCGTGCCTGACCCGACGGGGGGAACGCTGCGCGCCATCGCCGGCCACATCGCCTATCGCGCCGTGCGCAACCGCGGCACCGTCGGCGGCAGCCTCGCACACGCTGACCCTGCGGCGGACTGGATCAGCGCGCTCACCGCCCTCGGCGGCAGCGTGCGTATCGCGGGGCCGGAGGGCGAGCGCGAGGAGGCGCTGACGGGCTGGATGTCGGGCGCGTTCGCCACGCAACTGGCCGAGGGCGAGTTGCTCCTCTCTGTCACCATCCCACGGCCCAGGCCGGGCGCGCGGCTCGCCTACCGCAAGCTCTGCCGGAAGGAGGGCGAGTTCGCGATGGCGATCGCCGCCGTGCTGGATGACCCAGCGCGCGCGATCCGCCGCGTCGTGGTCGGGGCGACCGATGGCGCGCCCATCATCGCCGAGGGCGCCGATGCCGGCCCTCGCGCTCATGCCGCGATCGATGCGTGGCCAGGCGAAGCATGGAAGGCACGGCTGCTGCACGTTTCACTCGATCGCGCGCTCGGGGACATCGCCGCATGACCACGCTCACCGTGAACGGCATCGAAACGACGCTCGACGTGCCGCCCCGCACCCATCTCGCCGATGCCCTGCGCGAGACGCTCGGCCTCACGGGCACGCATCTCGGCTGCGAGCATGGCGTGTGCGGTGCCTGCACGGTCGAGCTCGATGGCTCGCCCGCGCGTGCCTGCATCGCCTTCGCCGCTGCGTGCGCCGGAGCCGTGGTACGCACCATCGAAGGCTTCGAGTACGATTCTGTGATGGCAGAGCTTCGCGCGGCCTTCACGGCACACCACGCGCTGCAATGCGGCTACTGCACGCCCGGCATGCTGATCACCGCGCGCGACATCGTGCTGCGCATTCCGGGGGCTGACGAAGCGCGGGTGCGGCGAGAGCTCGCCGGCAATCTCTGCCGCTGCACCGGCTACCAGGGCATCGTCGATGCCATCCTCGCCGTGCTTGCGGCGCGGCGCGGCTAGGTTCGCTCGACAGGCCGCCAGCCGTCGGTATCGCGGCGGAACATCGGCGTCGCGAAGCCGGCGACCACGGCGACACCCGCCATCCGCTCCCGCCACCGGTCACCTTGCGCCATCGCAACCGCGACACCGACGGCGGGGAAGCCCGCTCGCGCGAGGAGCCTGAGCGCGGCAGCAGCAGAGATGCCCGTCGAGACAACGTCATCGACCACCAGCACGCGGCGGCCCGCGAGCCGGCCGAGCACGCGCGGGTCGAGCCAGAGGCGCTTGCCGGCATCGGGACTTGTGGAGGACGCGATGGGTTCGGCCAACGCCTCGTCGTACCAGAGCTTGCGGGAGTAGCCGAGCGCCACCCAGTTCGGAAACCCCAGCCGCTCCGCAGCCCCGCGCGCGAACACGTGGCCGAGCGTCGGCAGCCCAACCACCACCTCGGGCGCGAGCGCGCGGGCTGCGCCGACCAGGAAGCCGGTCAACGCATGCTCGACCGTGAAGGAGGCCTGCGTCGAGATCAGGGAGGCGACGGCGCGGGAAGGGTCGTCGGCCACGGGGCGAAGCGGCTGCAGCAGCCAGCGCCCATCGGGCAGCCGCGTCGATACGCGATCGGCGTAGGGCGCCGTCACGTGCGGCGCGGCGGCGAGGTCCTGCCAGAACACGTCGGGGAGGGGGGATGGCGCGGGCATCACGCACAGTCTATCCGCCGGCTGGTGCGGGCAACAGGGCAGCCATTCCAGTTCCGGCGTAATCGGGCAACACTGGGCGCATGATACAGGGCCTCACCCAGCGACTCGATTCGCTCCTCGCCGACCTGCCGCGCGCCTATCCGGGGCCTGGCGGGGCCATCGCCATCCTGCGCGAGGGCGAGGTGCTCGCCTGCCACGCCTGGGGTTATGCGAACGCGGAGCAGCGCATCCCCTTCACGCCGCGCACGCTGTTCCGCATGTGCTCGATCACCAAGCAGTTCACGTGCGGCGTGGTGCTCGAAGCGTTCGGCGAACCGGAGGCGCTCGATGCCGCCGTGCGTGCGCGGCTTCCCCTGCTGGGCGATGCCGCACCGCCCGCACGGCTGCTCTGCCACAACCAGTCGGGCCTGCGTGACTACTGGGCGGTGGCGATGCTGCATGGCTCTCCCGTCGAGGCGCCGTTCGGCGACCATGAGAGCGCGCGGGTGATCGCCGGCACGCACACGCTGCATTTCGCACCTGGCACGCGCGCCTCCTACGTGAACCAGAATTTCCGCCTGCTGTCGGATGCGGCGGAGGAGGTCTCCGGCCGCAGCTTCGCCGAATTGCTGCGCACGCTGATCTTCGATCGCGTGGGCATGGACACCGCCTTCCTCGCCGCCGACACGCGCGCGATGCCCGATGGCACGGAGGGCTACGAAGGCACCGTGGCATCGGGCTTCCGCGCGGCCGAGAACCGCATCGTCTGGACCGGCGATGCCGGGATCGGCGCCTCGCTCGATGACATGATCGCGTGGGAGAAGCACATCGACGCGACACGCGATGATGCCGCATCGCTGCATGCGCGGCTCGCCGCCCCCGTCACCTTCGCCTGCGGCACGCCGGCGCGCTACGGCTTCGGACTCGCACGCCGCAACGAACTCGGCCATGCGGTGATCGGCCATGGCGGCGCGCTGCGCGGCTGGCGAAGCCACCGCTTCTACGCTCCCACTGAGCGCATCTCCGTCGTTGCGATGCTGAACCACCTGTCGGATGCCACCGCTGCGGCGACCGATGCCTTCGCCGCCGTGCTCGGCATCGCGAAGCCGAAGCCCGATACGACGCTCGCACCTCCCCCCTGGCTCGGCACCTATGTCGAACCCGAAACGGGGCTTTCCGCGCGCATCGATGCGCCGTGGCCGGGTCAGCTGCGCCTCCGCTACGGCCAGGCGGCGGAGCGGCTGGACCTCGCGGCCGATGGCTCCGCGGCAGGCGGCGGCACGCGGCTTCGTCCCGGCAACGGAACGCTCCTGATGGAGCGTGCGGCCGACAACCAGGTGACGCATCTCGCCCGCTGCATTGGCGAGGCGACACCCGACATCGCCGGCCGCTATCGCTGCGCGGAGCTCGCCGCCGAGCTCATGATCGCCGATGCGGGCGGCGCCCTCTACGGCGCGTTCCAGGGCTTCCTCGGTGCTGGGCGGATGGAACTGCTCGAACCCATCGGCCCTGACCTCTGGACGCTGCCCTGCCCCCGCGCGCTCGACCACACACCGCCGGGGGACTGGACGCTCGCGATTCAGCGTGAAGGCGGGCGCATCACGGGCATCACCGTCGGCTGCTGGCTCGCGCGTGGCCTGCCCTATGCGCGCATCGGTTAGCCCTGGCCCGTGTTGGGGCGAGCGACCATGATCAGGCGCATGGAAACGCCTGGGGCGAGCATCGCGGCGAATGCGCCGCGGCGCGAGGAGACGCAGCTCGCGCGGCTGGCACGGTCGATCGCCGAGGCGATCGTCGATGGCAGGCTCGCACCTGGCGAGCGGCTTGACGAGGCAGGGCTTGCCGCGCGCTACGGCGTGTCGCGTACCCCCGTGCGCGAGGCGCTGCGTAACCTCGCCGCCTCGGGCCTTGTCGAGCATCGGCCGCATCGGGGCGCTGTCGTTGCACTGCCCGACCCACCACGGCTGCGCGGCATGTTCGAACTGATGACCGAGCTCGAGGCGACCGCCGCACGATTCGCCGCGCTGCGGATGGACCCGCACGAACGCCGCGCACTTGCAGCACTGCATGAGGAGGCAGCGGCGATCATGCGCGGCGGCGATGCGGCAGCGTATGAGGCCGTGAACCTCCGCTTCCACCACGCGATCTTCTCGGGCAGCCACAATCCCTTCCTCGAGGAAACCACGCAGGCGATGCGCGTGCGCATCCGCCCCTTCAGCCGCGGGCAGTTCAACCTCGAGGGAAGGCTGATGCTGAGCCACGTCGAGCATGGCGAGATCGTCACCGCCATCGCGCAAGGAGACGCCGCAAGCGCGGAAGCCGCCATGCGCACCCATGTCGGGCGCATCGCCGAGGCCGCCGCGGGCTACCTCGCCGCGACGCCAGCGATGGAGGCGCGGTAGGCCCTCCAGCCGCCGAAGCGCGTCACATCCTCCGCCCCCGCTGGCGCCGCTTCGGTGCAGAGGAAGCCGACCGTTTCTGTTCCGTCATCAAGCCGCACGCGGCCGAGCGAGAGCGGTGCCGGGATGGAGGCAAGCAGGGCGGCAACGGCACCGGCCGGAATGCGCCAGAGCTCGCCGGCCAGCGCAGCACCGGCCGCATCAGGCACGACGCCAGGCCGCGCCGGCTGCCCGGGCAACGCCAGCAGGCGATAGCAGGACGCGGTGGCGATCTCGCGGGCGAAGCGCGCGCCGAGGGCGACCAGGTCCTTGTTCAGCGGAAGCCCCCGCATGTGCGCGCCGAACACCGCGACATCGAGGAACGGGAATGGCGCTTCAGCAGGTGATGCCGCTTCGCCCGAGAACATCGCCGCGATCCCAGCGAGGTCACCCTCGGCGAAAGCCGGCCCGACAAGGGTGACACCGAAGGGAAGCCCCTCGCCATCCGTCCCCGCCGGAATGGCAAGGGCCGAGAGGTCGAGCAGGTTCACGAAGTTCGTGTAGGTGCCGAGTTGGCTGTTCACCAGCACGGGCTCCGCCGCGAGCGCGGCGAGCGTCGGCACGAAGGGGGCGGTCGGCAGCAGCAGAGCATCGATGCCCGCCATCACCGCATCGGCCGCCCGCCTCAAGGTGGCGAGGCTGTACTGCGCCCGGAACGTCTCGATGGCGGAAAGGCCAGTTCCCTTGACGACGATGCCGCGCACCACTGGGTGGATCGCCTCGGGCCGCTCCGCCAGCAGGCGCTCGACCACCGCCGTGCGCTCCGCCACCCACGGGCCTTCGTAGAGCAGCCGCGCGGCCTCGGCGAAGGGGCCGAAATCGATCGTGACGATGTCGGCGAATTCCGCCCAGCGTGCGAGGGCGTCGGCATAGGCCGCCTCCGGAGCGGCGCGGCCGAAGAAGGCGCGTTGCGCGGGCGCGGGAACGCCGAGGCGCGGCCGATGGCCAGCGGCGCCGCGCGCCACCCAGCCTGGCGGTGCGGCGCGCGCGAATGGGTCCTCCGCATCGAACGCGGCGGCGACGGCGAGAACCGCCATCGCATCGGCAACCGATGTCGCGAACACCGACACGCAGTCAAGCGACCGGCAGGCGGGAACGACACCCCACGTCGAGACGAGTCCCTTGGTCGGCTTCAGCCCGACGATGCCGTTGAACATCGCCGGCACGCGGCCCGACCCAGCCGTGTCGGTGCCGAGCGCGAACGACACGAGGCCTGCCGCGACCGCGACGGCGGAGCCCGATGAGGACCCGCCCGGCACGCGATCCGCCGCCAGAACGTTCCGTGGCACGCCGTAGGGTGAGCGAACGCCGACGAGGCCCGTGGCGAACTGGTCGAGATTGGTCTTGCCGACGAGCATCGCACCGGCAGCCTCGAGCGCCGCGACGACGGTGGCCGAGGCGGCGGGCTGGTAGGCGAAGGCAGGGCAGCCAGCCGTGGTGGGAAGCCCGGCCGCGTCGATATTGTCCTTCACCGCGAAGGGAATGCCGTAGAGCGGCAGCGAGGCGGGGTCGCGTGCATCGAGGGCGGCCGCCTGTGCGCGGAGGCGGTCGGCGCAGGGGCCGCCGATCCAGATCGCGCCGTCGCCATGCGCGGCCGCGGCGGCGAGCACCGCCTCCGCGACGCGGGACGGCCGCTCTCCGGCGCGATACGCCGCGGCGAGGGCCGGGATGGAGAGATCGCCCCCGTGGCTCATGGCCCGGCCCCGTTGGATTGCATGCAATATGCGCATATCGGGTCGCTTCGCGTGCAGATCGCCCAACTCATGACCAACTCCTGTCGCCTGCCTGCCGTGAATGCCGTCTTTTTCCGCCTCTTCTGCGCCGGTGTGCACGTGGCATGCCGGTTGCTGCGCCCCCCCAATCCGGCAGACCGAGGAGAGGCACAATGATTTCACGTCGTCATATCCTGAAGGCAGGTACCGCAGCCGCCCTCGGCACCGTCGCCTCGGCGCCGGCCATCCATGGCGCCGCCGCGCAGTCGCGCCGCGAGACGCTGCTGCTGATCAGCGAGAACCCACCGAACAGCACCGACATCCATGGCGTCGGCACCAACCGGCCGGCCTACGAGGCGTCGTGGAACCTCTACGACAGGCTGATGACCTTCGGCGTGAAGAAGGATGCCAACGGCGTCGATCATTACGACTACACCAAGCTCGAGCCCGAACTCGCCGAAAGCTGGAACCAGACGCCGACCTCGGTGACGTTCAAGCTGCGCCGCGACGCGACCTTCCATGACGGCAGCCCCGTCACCGCCGAGGACGTGAAGTGGAGCTTCGACCGCGCCCTCGCGGTGGGCGGCTTCCCCACCTTCCAGATGCGCGCGGGCTCCCTCGAGAAGCCAGAGCAGTTCGTGGTGGTCGATCGCAACACCATCCGCATCGACTTCATCCGCACCGACAAGCTGACGATGCCCGACCTCGCGGTGCCGGTGCCAGCGATCTACAACTCCGGCCTCGCGAAGAGGAACTCCACGGCTGCTGATCCCTGGGCGATGGAGTGGCTGCGCGCCAACCCCGCCGCCGGTGGCGCCTACCGGCTCGAGCGCTGGGTGCCGGGGCAGGAGATGGTGTTCGCCCGCTTCGATGGCTGGAGGAGCGGCAAGCGGCCTGACCTTGCGCGCGTGATCTGGCGCATCGTGCCGCAGGCGGGCAACCGCCGCGCGCTGCTCGAGCGTGGCGACGCCGACATCTCGTTCGACCTGCCGGCGAAGGACTTCCAGGAGCTTGCCGCGGCGCGGCGGCTCAAGATCGTCGGCACGCCGGTCGAGAACGCGATGCAGTATATCGGCATGAACGTGAACCGCCCGCCGTTCAACGACGTGCGCGTGCGCCAGGCCATCGCCTTCGCCATCCCCTACCAGCGCATCATGGACCAGGTGGCCTACGGCACCGCCGTGCCGCTGTTCGGCGGCCCCGCACAGCCGGCGGATGCGACGTGGCCGCAGGCGCATCCCTACGTCACCGACCTTGACCGCGCCAAGGCGCTGCTCGTCGAGGCTGGCTACGCGAACGGCTTCGAAACGACCTTCAGCTTCGACCTCGGCCTCGCCTCGATGAACGAGCCGATCTCGGTGCTGGTGTCGGAGAGCCTGGCGCGCCTCGGCATCCGCACGACGATCAACAAGATCCCGGGGGCGAACTGGCGCAACGAGCTGCTGAAGAAGGAGATGCCGCTGATCACCAACACCTTCGGCGGCTGGCTGAACTTCCCCGACTATTTCTTCTTCTGGGCCTATCACGGCCAGAACGCCGTGTTCAACACGATGGGCTACCAGAACGCCGAGATGGACGCGCTGATCGAGAAGTCGCGCTTCACGCAGAACGAGGCCGAGTACACCGACGCGATCAAGGGTTTCGTTGCGAAGGCGTTCACCGACGTTCCCCGCATCCCGCTGTTCCAGCCGAAGCTGATGGTGGCGATGCGCGACAACATCGATGGCTACCGCTACTGGTTCCACCGCCAGCTCGACTATCGCGTGCTCACGAAGGGCTGAGGCGGATGTTCGGGCTCCTGGCGCGGCGGCTTGCTGCCGCGCTGCCGACACTGGCGGGCGTCATCGTCGTCACCTTCCTGATGACGCGCGCGCTGCCCGGCGACCCTGCGGCGTATTTCGCGGGGCCCGCGGCGACGCGCGAGGCGGTGGAGGAGATCCGCCGCCAGCTCGGCCTCGACCAGCCACTCTGGGTGCAGTTCGGCGACTACCTGGCCGATCTCGCGCGCGGCGACCTTGGCCTGTCCATCACCACGGGGCAGCCGGTGCTGGCTGACATCGCGCAGCGGCTGCCGGCCTCGGCCGAACTCACGCTGATCGGGCTGCTGATCGCCGCGGGCTTCGGCGTGCCGATGGGCGTGGCCGCGGCCCTCAGGCCCAACTCGTGGGTCGATCACCTCTGCCGCGTCATCGCCACCGCCGGCGTGTCGCTGCCGACGTTCTTCACCGGGCTGCTGCTCGTCTACGTGTTCTACTACCAGCTCGGCTGGGCGCCAGCGCCGCTCGGGCGGCTCGATGCGTTCTCCTCGCCGCCACCGCAAGTGACGGGGTTCTACCTGATCGACAGCCTGCTCGCGGGCGACATCGAGACGTTCACGGGTGCGGCCGCGCAGCTTGCGCTGCCTGCGCTCACGCTCGGCATCTTCGCGTTGGCGCCGATCGCGCGGATGACGCGCGGGTCGATGCTGTCGGTGCTGTCGTCGGACTTCATCCGGGCGGCGCGCGCCGCGGGGCTCAGCGGCAACACCATCGTCATCCGCTACGCGCTGCGCAACGCGCTGCTGCCCGTCGTCACCACCCTCGGCATGGTGCTGTCGTTCTTGCTCGGCGCGAACGTGCTGGTCGAGAAGGTGTTCGCCTGGCCCGGCATCGGCTCCTACGCAATCGAGGCGCTGATCGCGTCCGACTATGCGCCCGTGCAGGGCTTCGTGATGGCGATGGCGATCCTTTACGTCGCACTGAACCTCGTGATTGATCTCGCCTACCAGGCGATCGACCCGCGCGTGAGGATCGAGGCGTGAGTGCCAGCGCCGCCGCAGGTGGAACGGTCGGCCACATCCGGCACGTGCTGTCGGAGAACCCCGTCACGGGCCTCTCCTTCGGCCTGTTCGGCCTGCTGGTGCTGACCGCCATCCTCGGCCCCTCGCTCGTGCCATACGATCCGCTGGCCTCGTCCGACGCCGCACTCGCGGCCCCCTCGGCGAAGCACTGGTTCGGCACCGACAACCTGGGGCGTGACGTGTTCGCTCGCGTCGTGGTCGCAACGCGGCTCGACCTCGGCATGGCGTTCGCGGCCGTGGCCCTCGTCTTCGTCACCGGCACGCTCGCGGGTGTTGCCGCCGGCTTCCTCGGCGGGTGGACCGACCGCATCGTCGGCCGCGTGACCGACACGATCATGGCCTTTCCGCTGTTCGTTCTCGCGATGGGGCTGGTCGCTGCCCTGGGCAACACGATCGCCAACGTGATCTACGCCACCGCCATCATCAACTTCCCGATCTACGCGCGCGTCGCCCGCACGGAAGCCAACATCCGCCGCGAGGCTGGATACATCGAGGCCGCGAGACTCGCCGGCGCGTCCACCCTCGCGGTGATGCTGTTCGAGGTGCTGCCGAACGTGCTGCCGATCATGATGGTGCAGGTGAGCCTGACGATGGGCTACGCGATCCTCAACACCGCGGGGTTGTCGTTCATCGGCCTCGGCATCCGCCCGCCCACCGCCGAGTGGGGGATCATGGTCGCGGAAGGGGCGGGCTATATCGTTTCGGGCGAGTGGTGGATCGCGCTGTTCCCGGGCCTGGCACTCATGCTCGCGGTGTTCACCTTCAACCTGATGGGTGACGGGTTGCGCGACATCGTCGATCCCCGCAGAAGGACATGATGGGGCGTCGGACATGAGCCAGCCGCCGCTCCTCTCGGTCGAGGATCTCTCGGTCGAGTTCCGCACACGCTCTGGCACAGTGCGCGCACTCGAGGCGATCAGCTTCGCCATCGCGCGGGGCGAGACAGTGGGCGTGGTGGGCGAGAGCGGGTCCGGCAAGTCGGTCACGGCGTATACCGTGATGCGGCTGCTCGACGATGCCGCGCGCATCACCTCCGGCCGGATCATGTTCGGCGGGCTCGACATGCTTGGCGCCGATGCGGGAACGCTCGCCGAACTGCGCGGGCGAGAGCTCTCGATGATCTTCCAGAACCCGCGCGCGAGCCTGAACCCGATCCGCCGCGTTGGCCAGCAGATCGCGGATGTTCTGTTGCGCCACGCCAATGTCGGGGCGAAGGAGGCGGGCGAGCGGGCCGTCGCGCTGCTCGCCGAGGTGGGCATCCCCGAGCCGTCGCGCCGCGCGAAGGCCTATCCGTTCGAGCTCTCGGGCGGCATGTGCCAGCGCATCGGCATCGCCATCGCCCTTGCCTGCCGCCCCGCGCTGCTTATCGCCGACGAACCGACGACGGGCCTCGACGTGACGACGCAGGCAACGATCATGGACCTCGTGTCGGAGCTCGGCCGCGCGCGGGGAATGGCGACGATGCTGATCACCCACGATCTCGGTCTGGCAACGGAACGATGCGATCGCGTGGTGGTGATGCACGCGGGCCACGTGGTGGAGGATGCGCCGACAGCCGCCCTCTTCGCCGCCCCGCGCCACCCCTACACCGCGCGGCTCTTCGCCGCCACGCCGCGGCCAGGCCTCGCGCTGTCGGAGATCAGCACGATCCCGGGTGGGCTGCCTGACCTGCGGCGTGACGATCTTCCGCCCTGCCGCTTCTCGACGCGCTGCGACCGGCGGCGCGATGCGTGCGATGCGCCGCCGCTGCCGCGCGTGACTCACCAGGGGCGGCTCGTCGCATGCCACAACCCGCTGTGAGCGCGCCCGTCCTCGACGCGCGGGATGTCTGCAAGCGCTACCCCGTCGGTGGCGGTGGGCTCTTCGCGCGCGGGCCGGTGCCGCTGCTGCATGCGGTCGATCGCATCTCGCTCACGGTCGGCGCCGGCGAGACGGTGGGCCTCGTCGGCGAGAGCGGCTGCGGCAAGACTACCCTCACACGCATGCTCGCACGCCTGATCGATACGACCGAGGGGTCGATCCTGTTCGGCGGTGATGATCTCGCCACCGTCCCTGCCGCGCGCTTCGCCGGTCACCCCGCGCGCGCCGCGATCCAGATGGTGTTCCAGGATGCCGAAGGCTCGATCAACCCGCGCTTCACCGCCTTCGATGCCATCGCCGCCCCGCTGCGCCGACTCAATGGCCTCTCTGGTGCTCCGTTGCGCGCGCGGGTCGAACGGGCGGCGGAACAATGTGGCCTGCCCCTCACGCTGCTCGGCCGCTATCCGCACCAGCTCTCGGGCGGGCAGAAGGCGCGCGTCGGCATCGCGCGTGCCGTTGCGACCGAACCGAAGCTGCTGATCCTCGATGAGCCGACCTCGGCGCTCGACGTCTCGGTGCAGGTCGTGATCCTCGAATTGCTGGCGGAGCTGAAATCGCGCCTCGGCATGTCCTATCTCTTCGTCAGCCATGATCTCAACGTCGTGCGGCTCATCTGTGACCGCGTGCTCGTGATGTATCTTGGCCGCATCGTCGAGGAAGGACCGGCGGAGGCGGTGTTCCGCGCGCCGGCCCATCCCTACACCCGCGCGCTGGTCGATAGCGTCGCGGTGCCGGGACAGATCCGCGAGGGGCCACGGCTCCGCCTCTCCGGCGACCCGAAGAGCCCGATCGACCCTGACCAGAACGCCTGCCGCTTCCACGGCCGCTGCCCGCGTGGGCAGGATGTGTGCGGCAGCGTCGCCCCACCGGAGGTCACCCCCGGTACCGGGCGCCGCGCCTTCTGCCACCTGCCGCTCATGGAGCATGCATGACCGAGACGACGCCGAAACCGCTGACGGAGAAGGAAGCCGAGGCGCTGCTCGATGCGGCCTCGCGCGCGCTCGCCCTGCCGGTGCCCGAGAAATGTCGGGCCGGAACGGTCACGAACATCGTCGCTGCCTCCACCGCCGCGGCCTTCGTCATGGGCTTCCCGCTCGGCGACACGGATGAGCCAGCACCGGTGTTCCGCGCATGAGCATCGAGGCGCTGCTCGATGGTGATGGGGCTGTCATCGCCGCCGCCATCCGCTCCCGCACCGTCACGGCCACGGCGGTTGCGGAAGCAACACTCGCGCGCATCGCCGCGCGGAACCCCGCGCTGAACGCCTTCACCGATGTGACGGCCGATCGCGCGCTGGCCGCCGCGCGCGGCGTGGATGCGACGATCGCCGTGGGCGGCGATCCCGGCCCGCTGGCCGGCGTCCCCTATGCGGTGAAGAACCTGTTCGACGTTACCGGGCTGCCGACGCGCGCGGGCTCGCGCATCGGCCGCGACAACCCACCCGCCACGGAGGATGCCACCGCCATCACGCGCCTCGACGCGGCAGGCGCGGTGCTCGTCGGCGCGCTGAACATGGGCGAGTACGCCTACGACTTCACCGGCGAGAACGCGCATGACGGGCCCTCGCGCAACCCGCACGACGTCTCGCGGATGGCGGGCGGCTCCTCTGGCGGTTCGGGCAGTGCGGTGGGTGGGCGCCTGGTGCCGTTCGCGCTCGGCTCCGACACCAACGGCTCGATCCGCGTGCCGGCTGCCTTCTGCGGCACCTTCGGCCTTAAGCCCACCTACGGGCGGCTTTCGCGGGCCGGTGCGATGCTGTTCGCCGGCAGCTTCGACCATGTCGGGCCGCTCGCGCGCAGCGTGGCCGACCTTGCCGCCGTGTATGACGCGATGCAGGGGCCGGATGCCGCCGATCCGGTCTGCGCGGCCTCGGTTGTCGATCCGCTCTCGCATCGTCTTGGCGGCGATGTCTCGGGGCTTCGCATCGCCGTTGCCGCGGGCCATTTCCGCGAGAATGCGGCCCCTGGGGTTCTCGAGGCCGCCGATGGCGCCGCGGCCGCACTCGGCGTCACGCGCGAGGTCGCGATCCCCGAGGCCGCGCGTGCGCGGGCGGCTGCCTTCGTCATCACCACGATCGAGGGCGCGCAGCTTCACCTGCCACGCCTGCGTGCCCGCGCGATGGATTTCGACCCGGCAACGCGCGACCGGTTCCTCGCCGGCGCGATGCTGCCCGCCGGCTGGTATCTCGCCGCGCAACGCTTCCGCGCCTGGTACCGCACGCAGGTGCTGGCGCTGTTCGAGACGGTCGATGTCATCCTCGCCCCGGCGACGCCACTGCCCGCCCCGCCGATCGGCGGGCAGACCATGACGTTGGGCGGTGCCACCGTGCCGCTGCGACCGAACATCGGCCTCTACACGCAGCCGCTGTCGTTCATCGGGCTTCCTGTCGTGTGCGTTCCAGGTGCGCGCGGGCCGGATGGGCTGCCGCTCGGCGTCCAGGTCATCGCCGCACCCTGGGCCGAGGAGAAGGCGCTCATGGTCGCTGCCGTCCTGGAACGTTCCGGACTCGCACACTGCCCGGGGCTGCCGGCATGACGATCGCGATCAACCTCCCCGCGCCGCTGGCCGAGATGCAGGAGGCCTTCGCCGCCTACGAAAAGGCACTCACCGGTAATGACGTCGCGATGCTCGACCTGCTGTTCTGGAACAACCCGCACACGCTCCGCTACGGCGTGACGGAGAACCTCTACGGCTACGAGGCCATCGCCGCCTTCCGCGCCGGCCGCCCTGCCGCGGGGCTTGCGCGCAGCATCTCCAACACCGTCATCACCACCTTCGGCGCCGGCATGGCCACCGCCAACACCGAGTTCACGCGCGAAGGCTCGACCCGCACCGGCCGGCAGAGCCAGACCTGGGTGAAGTTCCCCCCGGCCGAGGTCGGCGCGGCCTTCGGCGGCTGGCGCATCGTCGCCGCCCACGTCTCGCTGCTGACCACCCCCGCATAAGCCCTTTCGCCCGGCACGCGCCGGCGTAAGCTCACGGCCATGGCGGGTGCACATGCGGCGCGGTGGGACGGGGCAATGGCGCCCGCGCTGATCGTTCTCTCGGGGCTTCTCTACACCGTCGCCTACGTCACGGCGAAGCTGCTCGCCGGCAGGATCGATGCCCTGCAGCTCACCTTCCTCCGCTGTGCGCTGCTGCTCGCCGCCTTCGCGCTCAGCACACCCTTCGCGGCGAATCCGGGCGCGGCTTGGCGGCGGCTGCTGTTCCCGCCGCGCGCGCGCGACATGCGGCTTGCGGGCCTGGGCGTGATCGGCTCCTCCATCCTGGTGATCCTCGCCTATGCGCGGATGCCGGTCGTCGAGGTCTCCGCGGTCGCGTTCATGGGGCCGATCATCCTCACCGCGTTGGCCGGCCCCCTGCTCGGCGAACGCGTCGGCACGTTCCGCTGGGTCGCGGTTGGGCTCGGCTTCGGCGGCATGCTCGTCGTGCTCCGCCCCGGCATGGCGGGGTTCCAGCCAGCCGCCCTCCTCGCGCTGGCCGGCCAGTGCGCCTATGCGGGCTACCAGATCGTCGCGCGCAGGCTTCGCGGCGAGGCGGACGCAACCGACCTGACGCTGCAATCGGCGATTGTCGGCACCGCCATCACGCTGCCCGCCATGCCCTTCCTGTGGGTCACGCCAACCGCCATCGAATGGCTGATGGTGATCGCCTTCGCCGCCATCACGGCAGCGGGGCAGGTGACGCTCGCCATGGCCGTGCAGCGGGCCGAGATGGCAGGACTGCAACCTTGGCAATACACCAAGCTCGTCTGGGCGCTGGGATTCGACGTGCTGCTGTTCGGCTTGTTTCCCGACCCACTCGCCGCAATCGGCATCGCGCTGATCCTCGCCGGTACCGCGCTGGCAGCGGCGGGACCATCCCCCAGATCGCCCGGGGGATGTTCCGCGGGGGGTTCCGGGGGGCGTTGACGATGCTCCCGGGCGCCGCACATGGTGCACCGTATGGATGGAACCCAGTCCGCGCGCGCCGAACACGCCGCGTCGTTTCCGACAGCATCGACAGCGCCGGCGGCAACGCCGTTCCTGCTGCTCGCGGCCGTCGCCGGCATCGGCCAGGTCGCGGCCAACCTGCCGCTGCCCAGCCTGCCGGCCATCGCCGATGCCTTTGGCGTCGGCAATGGCGGGGGAGAACTCGTGCTCGCGGTGTTCCTCGCCGCCTTCGCGCCGTTCCAGCTGGTCTGGGGCCCGCTGTCGGACAGGCACGGGCGGCGGCCGGTCGTGCTCGGCACGCTGGCACTCTTCGCGGCCGGAAGCCTCGTCTGCGCCGCGGCGCCCAACTTCGCGGTCCTGCTCGCAGGCCGCGTTATCCAGGCTGCCGGCGGAGCGGCCGGCCTCGTGATCGCGCGCGCGATGATCCGTGACGCCAACGAAGGCGCGGGCGTCGGCCGCGGCATGGCCTCGCTCTCGATGGCGATTGCCGCCGTGCCGGCCTTCTCGCCACTCGCCGGCGCCGGGCTCGACCTGCTGGCAGGCTGGAGGGCGGGCTTCCTCGCCTCTGCCGCCGCCGCGCTCCTCGTGCTGGCGTGGGCTGCACGCGCGCTCGGCGAGAGCAACACCACACGGCTTGCGGTTCTCGATGCCGCCGCCATCGCGCGCGGCTATCGCGGCGTCTGGGCATCGGCCCGCTTCCGCGCCAACGTGCTGGTCGCGGCCGGTGCCATGGGCGGGCTGTTTGCCTTCGGCGCCGGCAGCCCGAACCTCTACATCAACGAGTTTGGCCTGACGCCGACCGCCTACGCCCTCTACCCGCTGATCGCGGTCGTCGGCGTCGTCATCGGCGGCGGCATCGCGCGGCGGCTGATGAAGCGCGGGCAGAGCAGCGCGGGCCTGCTCACCGGCACGCTGCTGATGCTCGCCGGCGGCCTCGGCATGGTGGCGCTCGAACCCCTCGGGCTGTTCGACAAGCACGGCGTGAACGTGACGATGAGCCTGTTCGTTCTGGGGCTGGGCCTCGCCCTGCCCGCCGCCTTCGCCCTCGCACTCGCCGAGTTCAAGGGCAACGCGGGGACAGCCGCGAGCCTGGCAGGGGCGATCCAGATCGCAGGCGGCGCCGTGGCAGCGGGGCTCGCAGGCGTGATCGGCATGCCAGCGGCGATGGCAGCGTGCGGGCTGCTCGCCGTGACCTCACTCGTCATCACACCGAAGAAGACAGGGGGCTCCGCCCCCTGAGCCCCCGCCAGGGGGGCAGCGCCCCCCTGGACCCGGCAGAACCTAGGCCGCGACCTTCGACAGGTGGCCTTGGGCGATCAACGTTTCGGCGATCTGCACCGCGTTGAGCGCAGCACCCTTGCGGAGGTTGTCGCTCACGCACCAGAAGGCCAACCCGTTGGGAACCGTCAAATCCTTCCGCATGCGGCTGACGAACACATCGTCCTCACCCGCCGCCTCGATCTGCGTAATGTAGCCGCCATCCTCGCGCCGATCGACAACCGCCACGCCAGGTGCCTTCCGCAACGCAGCCATGGCTTCGGCCACGCTGATCGGGCTCTCGAACTCCACATGCACCGCCTCGGCATGGCCCACGAACACGGGCACGCGCACGCACGTCGCCATCACGGCGATGTCGGGGTCGAGGATCTTCTTGGTCTCGGCCACCATCTTCCACTCTTCCTTGGTCGACCCGTCATCCATGAACTTGTCGATGTGGGGAATGCAGTTGAAGGCGATCGGCTTGGTGAATTGCTCGGGCACCGGAAGGTCGTTCACGAAGCTGCCCTTCGACTGGGTGAACAACTCGTCCATCCCCTCCTTCCCCGCGCCGGACACCGACTGGTAGGTCGACACCACCACCCGCTTGATCTTCGCAATGGCATGCAGCGGCTTCAGCGCCACCACCATCTGGATCGTGGAGCAGTTGGGGTTGGCGATGATCCGCCGCTTGGCGAACCCCTTCAGCGCCTGGGGGTTCACCTCCGGCACCACGAGGGGGATGTCGGGGTCCATCCGGAACTGGCTGGTGTTGTCGATCACCACGCAGCCCGCCGCCGCCGCCCGCGGCGCATGGATGGCAGAGACCGACGCACCGGGGCTGAACAGCCCGATATCGGTGCCGGCGAAGTCGAACGTCTCGAGGTTTCGCACCGTCAGCACGCGATCATCGCCATAGCTGATCTGCGAGCCCGTCGAACGGCCTGAGGCGAGCGCGATCACCTCCGTCGCCGGAAAGTCGCGCTGGGCCAGCGTTTTCAGCAGCTCACGCCCGACCGCTCCGGTGGCGCCGACGACTGCAACCCTGTAGCCCATGACACATGCTCCCTTCCGCCATCGTGGCGGATACGGGAGTTACGCCGCCCGACCGCCCGGTTCAAGCGGTGGCTTCGCCACCAGCCGCGCACCGGAGGCAAGCCACACCCCGGCCGTCAGCGCGGCAAACCCCCCGATCTCGGGCCAGGACGGCACCTCCCCCAGCGCGGGAACGGCCAGCAGCGCCGTCATCGCCGGGTTCAGCGCAGCCGGGATCGCCGCACGCGCCGCGCCGAGCCGCGAAACCCCGATGTTGAACAGGATCACCGACAGCGTCGCCGCCAGCCCGCCATGCAGCAGCGCCTGCAGCGCGAGCTCCCCTATCGGGATCGTGAGGAACCGCGGCCCGAACAGCAGCAGGTAGGGCGGCAGGTACACGATCACCGACCCGATCGCGCTGATCGCCACCGCATCGAGCGAGGCAAGCCGCGCGCGGCGGATCGCGACGGTGTAGAGCGCGAACAGGAGCCCCGCGCAGGCGAACAGCGCGTGGCCGATGAACACCGTCGGCGGATATCCCGCCATCGTCGCCCCGACCAGGGCCGCCACGCCAGACACGATGAAGCCGAGCCCCACGATGCTGCGCCGTGACAGCCCCTCGCCCAGCACGAAGTGCGCGAGGATGCCGGTGAACACGGCAGAGAGCGGTGCGGTCATTGCCCCGCTGTGCCCGGCCGGCGCGAACACGAGGCCGCCGGTGTTGCAGAGGCTGAACGCGAAACCCCCTCCGCCGACGATGGCGGCAAGCGACAGCGGCTTCAGCCGCCGCACCGGCAGGCCGCGGCGGGCCACGTGCGGGCTCAGCAGCAACGCGGAGGTGAGGAAGCGGATCGCCACCATGTCGGTCGCGCCCAGCCGAGAGGTGCCGAGGAGGTAGCGGGTGGCGACGGCCCAGCCGGCCCAGATCATCACCGCGCTGCTCGCCGCTGCCCAGCCAAGGGCTTCGCGCCGCGATAGCCCCGGCCGCGCCGTCGAGGGTCCGTGCATGCCAGACAGAGCATACGCGCAACCCGGCCGCGCGCCAGCGCATGTGGTCGTTCGGACAGCCTTCATCTTTTCGGCGCGATTGTGTCGTGTCGACGCACCACTGACCTCTGGGGGCTCCCGTGTCCTTGCGCTGGAAGATCATCGGCCCGTTCCTGGCCCTCGTCGCCGTTCTGATGATGGCGCTGTCGCAGGAGGTGAGGGTCGCCATCACGGAGGTGGGGCGTACCGACAGGGCGTTCGCGGCGAACACGGTGGCCGAGGGGCTCATCGAGGCGACGACGGCGCTCGCCGTCGAGCGCGGCGGCACCAACGCCATGCTCGGCCAGCCGCCCGAGCGGCGCGATGCCGCGCGCGCCCCGATCCTCGCTGCCCGCACCAAGGCCGAGGCGGCGCTCGAGGCAGCTCTCGGCCGCCTCGCCGGAACGTCCGGGGCGAGAATGCCCGAGCATCAGGCACTCGCCGAGGCACGCCAGCGCCTGTCCGCGCTCCGCGCAGCCGTTGACGGGCCAGCGGCGTCGGCGCCCAGCCAGGCAGCGTGGTTTGCCGGCATCACCACGGTGATCGACGCTTCGGCCTCTCTCCGCCGCGCCATCGAAGGCACATCCATCACCTCGGCGGCCGACCTCACCCCGGCGCTGGCCGGCATCCGCGACGCACTGTGGGAGACGCTGGAATACGCCGGGCGGCAGCGCGGCATGATCGCCGGCACCATTGCCGGGAACAGGCCGCTGACCGAGGCGCAGCTCCGCCAGATCGGCTATTTCCGCGGCCACATCCGTTCGAGCCGCGGCCGCTGGATCGCGCTGCGCACCGAGACGATGCCGCAGCCCCTGCGCGAGGCCCTCGCCCGTGTGGAGACGGGGTACTACGTGCCGATCGACACGTTGGTCGATCGCCTGGTCGACGCCTCCGCCAAGGGCGAGGCCTATCCGCTGACCGCCGATGTCTGGTTCCGCGAGGTCACCGGCATGATGGCCCATGTCGAGGCGGCCATCGGCGCGGCCAACACCGCACTCGACGCCTCGCTTACGGCATCGCGTGATGAAGGGCGCGGCACGCTGGTGATCAATGGCGGTCTCGTCCTCCTGGCCCTGTTCGGCGCCCTCGCCCTCTGGCTGATGCTGCGGGCGCAGGTGATCCGGCCGCTGATGGCTGCCGTCGCGGTCATCCGTCGCCTGGCCGCCGGGGATACCGCCGTCGCCGTGCCGCCGGCGAGGAGCCGCGACGAGATCGGCGCCCTGCTGGAAGCCACCGCCCAGTTCCAGGTCCAGGCACGCGAGAACGCAACGCTGCTGGCCGACCAGGAGCGCCTGCGCACCGAGGCCGACGCGGCGCGCGTGCAGGCCATCCGGGCGATGGCCGACAGGATCGAGAACGAGGCGGCTGGTGCCGTCTCCAAGGTCTCGCAGCGTAACGAGACGGTGATCGCGCTGGTGGGTGACCTGAACGCCATCGCCGCCACCGTCGGGCGAATCGCGGGCGATGTGTCGGCCACCGCCGAGACATCCGTCGGCACCGTCACCTCCGCCGCCGCGGCGGCGGAAGAATTGTCGGCCAGCATCGGCGAGGTCGCCGGCCAGATCAGCCGCTCGGCGACAGCGACGCGGGGCGCCACGGCGCGCGCCGACACCGCCCGCCGCAGCTTCGACGAGCTGGCCGGCGCGGTGCGCGAGATCGCCGAGGTAAGCCGCCTGATCGGCACGATTGCCGGGCAGACCAACCTGCTCGCGCTCAACGCCACGATCGAGGCGGCGCGGGCCGGAGAGGCGGGCAAGGGCTTCGCCGTCGTCGCCTCCGAGGTGAAGAACCTGGCGACGCAGACCGCCAAGGCGACGGAGGAGATCGGCAATCGCATCGGCGCGATCGAGCAGGCGACGCGCGATGCCCTCGCCGAGGTGTCGGGCATCACCAGCGCGATCGGCGAGGTCGATGCGATCGCAAGCGAGGTCGCCGCCGCGATGGACAGCCAGACCGAGGCGGTGCGCCAGATCGCCGCGGCGGTGAACGAAAGTGCCGGCAGCGCACGGTCGGTCGCGCAGCAGATGCGCGGGGTGTCGGAGGAGGCGGCCCGCAACGGCACGATCGCGGCCGAGGTGCGCGGCGTGGTCGGCGCGGTAGCCGACGAGGTGGGCGGGCTGAAGGGGCTTCTCACCCGTGTCGTCCGCACCGCGACCGACGACGCCGACCGCCGCGTGGCCGAGCGCGTGCAGCGTTCCGGGCCTGCCACCCTGCGCCTGGCGAATGGCGCCACGATGACGGCGGAGTTGATCGACATCTCGGCGCGCGGCTGCGCCCTGCGCCTTCCTGCCGATGCGCCACCGACCACGGGCGAGGTGACGATCACCGCCGCCGGCCTGCCGCAGCTGCGCGCGACCGCCGCCCGCCGCGACGGACGCGACGCGGGCTTCGCCTTCGTGCATGCCAGCGAGGCCGACCAGGCGGCCCTCGCGCGCGCCCTTGGCGGACAGCCCATGCGCCAGGCCGCCTGAGGCGGCTCCACAAACGAAAACGGCCGGCCCCGTCACCGGGGCCGGCCGTCTGCGTCAGCCGATCAAGGCTCAGGCCATGACGAGATTGTCGGGAATGGCATGGCCATTCTCGCGGAACCACTTCGCGGCACCGGGGTGGAACGGCAGGAAGGTGTTCTTGTTCCAGTTCGCCGCCAGCGTCTCCTTCGACGCCGCCGTCGCCTGCACCATGCGCGCGTTCTGCGTCATCACCGCCTTGGTGATCTCGAAGGCGAGATCGTCGGGGAGCGACTTGTGCCCGATGGCGAAGTTGTAGACGCCGAGGATGTTGAGGTCGGCCGTCGGCGTCCGGTATGTGCCGCGCGGCACCGTGCCCTTCGAGAGCTCCGGAATCGCGGCGACGATCGTGTCCATCTGCGCCGTCGTGAAGCCGAAGATGTTCACCTGGTTGGTGGTCTCGAGCTCGGAGAACGCCGGGATCGGCACCCCCGAGGCGAACAGGAACGCGTCCAGCAGCCCGTCGGCCACCTGGCCGATGAGGTCGGACGCGCTGCCGTAGCGGATCGCTGACGGGGTGACGCCGAGGGACCGCAGGATCAGCGGATAGTAGGTGCCCGGCGTGCCGCCGCGCGGGCCGACGCCGACCGACTTGCCGTTGAGCTGGCTGTGGTCGGTGATGCCCGAGCGCACGAGGGCCACGCCATGGAACGGCGTGTCGTACATCGGGAACAGCGCGCGGATGTCGCGGAAACGGTTCCCCTGCGTCCACTCGCCCTGGCCGTTCCAGGCCTGGAGCGCCACGCCCATCGTCACCATCCCGAGTTCGACTTCCTTGCGGTTCGTCAGGATGATGTTCTGGTTCGGGCCCTGGGTGGTGCGGTAGCTGATGTTCACGCCCGTGGCTTCCTGCACGATCTGGCCCCAGGCAGGCCCGTAGATCGCGTAGGTGCCGCCGGGAGCCGCCGTTCCCATGTTGAGGGCGCGCGGCCAGGCAGAGTTGCGCGGCTGCGCCCAGGCCAGGGTCGGAACCCCGAGGCCGGCGGCGCCGGTCGCGGCCATGAGTGTGCGTCGCTTGATCATGCGTGTGACCTCCCCTTCACGAGCGTTTCCATCCGGGCGGTTACCCGAACCGCCTTCTCCAGGCCACCATGGTCGAATCCGACCGGATAGAAAAGAGGGAAGCGCCTCAAGCCCCGAGAAGTACCTCCCAGCCAGGCCGGGCCGGCGGGGGAGCAGGGCCGCGCGCGCGGCCCGGTCGGCCCGCCTCACCGCCCGGTGCGGCGGAACCGCCAGAGCGCATCGAGGATCCGCCGACGCTTCCGGTGCGGAAAGAAGAGTGCCTCGCCGAACAATGCGAACATCGCCTTCACGCCCCGACGCGGAGGCTGGGCGCGACAAGCAGGGTGCGGCGATGCATCGGCGGTTCTCCCGACCAGGACTGCCGCCCACCATGCGCATCCTTGGTGACGGGGCCACGACGATGCGATGACGTGTGCGTGAATCCTGCGCACCCGGCAGACCGCGGTCGGCTATACTCCCGGCAACCGAACAGACGAACAGGGGAAACACCGATGATCGCACGACGCAGCGCGCTGCTGCTTGCCGCCGGCGCCGCCTTGCTTTCCGTACCACGCCATGTGTTCGCCCAGGCCGCCACGCCGCCGGGAGGCCCCTTCACCCTGGCCCCGCTGCCCTACGCCCTCGACGCCAACGAGGCGGCGATCGACGCGCGGACGATGGAGCTTCACCACCGCTTCCACCACGGCGCGCAGGTTGCGAACCTGAACGCCGCGGTGGCGAACCACCCGCAGGTCGCCGCGATGCCGCTTGACCAGATCCTGATGAAGCTGCCGGAGATGCCCGAGGCCGTGCGCACCGCCATCCGCAACAACGGCGGCGGGCATGCGAACCACACGATGTTCTGGGCGATCATGGGCGGCAAGGGCGGTGACCCGACGGGTGACCTCGCCGCCGCCATCGCGCGCGATTTCGGCGACCTTCCCGCCTTCCGCACGCAGTTCGACCGCGCCTCGACCACCCTGTTCGGCTCCGGCTGGGCCTTCGTGACGGTGACGCGCGAGGGCAAGCTCGCCATCGTGCAGAAGCCGAACCAGGACAACCCGCTGATGGACGGCACCCACGTGCTGATGGGCAACGACGTGTGGGAGCACGCCTACTACCTCCGCTACCAGAACCGCCGCGCCGAATACGTGCGGAACTGGTGGCAGGTGCTCGACTGGGACAAAATCGGCGCCCGCTACGCCGCTGCGCGCGCGGGCACCCTCACAATCTAGCCGCTACGCGGCGAGCGCTTTCATCTCGGCGTAGAGGTCGCCCTTGCCCTCGAACCCGATGCCGGGAAGGTCAGGCAGCGTCACGTGGCCGCCGATGACCTTCACGCCATCGGGAAAGCCGCCATAGGGCTGGAACAGGTCGGGGTAGCTCTCGTTGCCGCCGAGCCCCAGGCCCGCGGCGATGGCGAGGCTCATCTGGTGCCCGCCATGGGGGATGCAGCGCGAAGGTGACCAGCCATGTTCGGCGAGCACGCCGAGCGTGCGGCGATACTCGCAGAGGCCGTAGCTGAGCGCGCAGTCGAACTGCAGCCAGTCACGGTCGGGCCGCATGCCGCCGTGGCGCAGCAGGTTGCGCGCATCCTGGTGGCTGAACAGGTTCTCGCCCGTTGCCATCGGGCCCGGATAGAACTGCGCCAGCGTCGCCTGCAACGTGTAGTCGAGCGGGTCGCCCGCCTCCTCGTACCAGAACAGCGGGTACTCGCGGAGCATCTTCGCATATGCGATGGCCGTTTCGAGATCGAACCGGCCATTCGCATCGACCGCGAGCTGCGCCCGCGAGCCGAGCTCGCCCAGCACCGCCTCGATCCGCCGCCGGTCCTCGTCGACGGAGGCGCCGCCGATCTTCATCTTCACCACCGTGTAGCCGCGGGCGAGGTAGCTGCGCATCTCTGCCTTCAGCGCCTCGTCATCCTTGCCGGGGTAGTAGTAGCCGCCCGCGGCGTAGACGAACACGCGCGGGTTGGCGGCCCGCCCCGCGCCTTCCGCCAAATGATGGTGCAGCGGCTCGCCCGCGATCTTCGCGGTCGCGTCCCAGATCGCCATGTCGAGCGTGCCCACGGCGACGGAGCGTTCGCCGTGCCCGCCAGGCTTCTCGTTGCGCATCATCGCAGCCCAAGCCCGGTCGGGGTCGAGGTTGGTGCCATCGTCGGTGTTCAGCGTCGCCGCGTCAGCCTCGAGCAACCGTGGGGCGAAGCGCTCGCGGATCAGCCCGCCCTGGCCGTAGCGGCCGTTGCTGTTGAAGCCGTAGCCGACGATGCGCTTCCCATCGCGCACCGCGTCGGTGACGACGGCCACGAGGCTCGTCGTCATCTTCGAGAAGTCGATATAGGCGTTGCGGATGGCCGAGGCGATCGGCTTGGTCACTTCCTCGACGGCGAGGATCCGAACGGTCATGGAACGTCCTTCAACGGGTCATGTCAGAGAGAGGCGCCGGCGCAGATCGTTACCGTCTGTCCGGTGATGGAGCGAGCGTCGCCCGACAGCAGGAACGCGGCAAGCCCCGCCACCTCCTCCGGCGCGATCAGCCTGCCCCCCGGCGGCAGGCGGATGGCGATGCCAGCGCGCGATGGGTCGCGGATCATCGCCGTGTCGGTCGCCGCCGGCGCGATGACGTTGACGGTGATGCCACGCGGCAGGAGCTCCATCGCCCATGAGCGGGCGAGGCCGACCAGCGCCGCCTTGGTCGCGGCATAGTCGGCCCTTCGCGGGGCGCCATTGGCCGCGCGCGAACCGATCAACACGATGCGCCCGCCATCTTCCATGCGCGGGATCAGCGCCGACCCGATCGCCTGCGCGGCCGCGACATGGATGCGCCAGAGCAGTGCTGCCGTTTCGGCATCGACCTCGCCGATGGCCCCGCCACGCATGATGCCGGCGGCATGCACGAAGGCCTCTGCCGGCGGCAGCGAGGCCGCGAGCGCCTCGGTCGCCACCGTGTCGGCGAGATCGGCGGCGATCGCGGTGAAGCCTGCGTGGTCGATCGTGGCCACCGCACGGTCGAGGCCGGTGACGCGCCAGCCATCGCCGAGCAGCCGCTCGGCGATGGCCTGGCCGATGCCACTCGACGTGCCCGTGACGACGGCGTGTCTCGGCCGCGTCACGTCGGCTCGTAGTTCACGCTGCGCAGCAGCGCCGTTGCGCGCACGATCTCGGCACTGATGAAGGCCTTGGTCTGCTCGATCGTCTCGTCGACCGGTTCGAGGATCATCTGCTTCAGCCGCGCGGCCATGTCGGGCTCGCGCATCGTCTCGCGCATCAGCGTGTTCACCTGCGAAACGACAGGCTCCGGCGTGCCCTTCGGCCCCCAGATGCCGTACCAGGACTGGAACTCATAGCCATCCATTCCCTGCTCGATCATCGTCGGCACGTCCGGTGCGAGTGCGGAACGTGTTCGCGTGGCGATGCCGAGGGCACGCGCACGCCCCTCGCGGGCCGCCGGCAGCAGCGCGAAGGACGGGTCGATCAGCAGCTGCACGTTTCCGGCGATGATGTCGGTCAACGCAGGCTGGGTGCCGCGATAGGGCGCCATCTCGATCGCCACGCCGGCGCGGCGGAGGAACTCGATGGTCGCGAGATGTCCGGCAGAGCCGAGCGAGGAGACGGCGAAGGTCCAGTTCTTCGGGTTGGCTTTCGCCGCGGCGAGAACCTCGGGGATCGTGCTCTGCGGCCGCGTCGGCGTCGAGATCAGCACGAGCGGTGCGGCCGCCGTGCGCGCCATCACCGCGAGATCGGTCTCCGGGTTGAAGGTCGCTGCCTTGAGCACGAGCGGCATCACGGCGGTGTTGAAGGCCGAGGCGAGCAGCGTGTAGCCGTCGGGCGCTGCCTGGATCACCGCCGAGGTGCCGACAAGGCCGGAGCCGCCGGTGCGGTTCTCGACCACCGCATTGGCGCCGAGCTTCTCGTTCAGCCGCTGCGCGAAGAGCCGGCCGAGCAGGTCGTTCGCCGCCCCCGGCGGCCAGGGCACGATCACGCGCAGCTGCCGGCCGCGCGGCCAGGCCTCCTGCGCATGCACGGCGGGGGCGGCGAGCAGCGATGCGGCCGCGGCAAGCGTGGCGCGGCGTGTGGGATGCGTCATGGTCATGTCCTCCTGTTCGTCCGGTTGGCGGATCGTTCTGGTGTGGTGCGGTTCGGTTTTGTTCAGTTCAGGCAGCGTCGCGGCGCGCGATGCCGGATGCGGCGACGACGGCGCGGATGCGCGCAAGCTCCTCGGCCGAGGGCGGGATCGTCGGCGGGCGGACGGTGCCGTGGGGGATGATGCCGGCCGCCGCCATCGCTGCCTTCATGTTCGCGTGCGCCTCGCCCGTCGGCTCGCCGGCGCCGTAGACGGCTTCCTTGAACGGATCGATGCGCGCCTGGATGGCCATCGCTGCCTTGAGGTCGCCGCGCTTCACCGCCTCGAGCAGGCCGTGGATCAGCCCGGGGATCAGGCTTGCGAAGCCGACCAGCGCGCCGTCGACGCCCTGCACCATGGAGGCGAGCAGGTACTCGTCATGGCAGGTGAGCAGCGCCTTCTCCGGCGCGGCGGCACGGATGGCGGCGAGGTCGCGCGCATACTTGTTCATCTCGCGCGTGCCGATCTTGAACGCCTTCACCGCCGGAAGGCGCGCGAGGTCCGCCAGCAGGTCGGAGCTGAACGAGGCCTTCGTCCAGGCAGGATAGACATGCACGATCAGCGGCAGGCCCGTCGCGTCGCCGATCGCGCGGAAATAGTCGATCGCCTGCGAGGGGCGGAAGCCGAAGCGCAGCCAGTGATGCGGCGGCATGATGTCGAGCGCCTGCGCGCCCGCTGCCTTGGCCCAGCCCGCCTGCTCCACCGCATCGCGGACGCCCTCGCACACGACCGACGAGACGACGGGGCAGACGCCGGCGGACGCCTCGGCGACGATGCGCGTCACCTCCGCCCGCTCGCGCGGGGTGAAGCTGAACACCTCGCCCGTGTGCCCGTTCGTCATCATGCCGACGACGCCCGGCTGGCGACCGAGCCACTGCGCGAAGCTGCGGAGCGCCGTCTCGTCGATACTGTGGTCGGGGCGGAAGGGAACGGCCATCGCCGGGATCAGGCCGTGGAAGTTTGTCATCACCATCACGCGTGTCTCCTCGTCATTGCGCATCGCGGCGCGCCTGAGCCATGGGAAGTGTTTCGGGAAGGGCGACGCTGCCGGCTGCCTGGAGCGCGCGCGACAGCGCCGCGGCGGCGGAACACACGGGCTCCTCGGCGGCAGCGACGAAATCCTCGAGGCTCGCGGCGAAGGCAGGGGCAGCGACCGAGAGGCCGGCGATCGGCACGCCATCGGCGTCACGCACCGGGGCGGCGAGGACGCGAAGCCCCGTCACCGTCTCCTGGTCGGACACGGCGAAGCCCGCCGCACGCACGGTGGCGAGGCGGGCGACGAGCGCGTCGAGGTCCGTCACCGTGCGGTCGGTCAGTGGCGGGCGCGGGGCGCTGGCGAGCACGGCGCGCTGCACCGCCTCGGGCATGAAGGCGAGGATGGCGTGGCCGATCGCCGAGGAATAGGCCGGCACGCGGCTGCCGATCCGCACATCGACGCCAAGCCGCACGAGCCCTGCCTGCACACGCTCGACATAGACGACGGAGGCGCCGTCGAGCACGCCGATCGACGCAGCCTCCACCGGCGCGCCGACCAGGCCGCGCAGCAGCGGGCGGGCGAGCGTGCGGAGATCGGACCGCGCGATCGCGTTGAAGCCGAGATCGAGGCAGGCAAGCGTCAGGCTGAACCGGCGCGAGTTCGGCACGCGCGCGACGAGGCCGAGCATCAGCAGGGTGTTAGTCAGCCGAAATGCGGTGGCGTTGTCGAGGCCGGCGGCGCGGGCGATCTCGGAGAGGGTGAGCTCCGGCGCATCGGCACGGAAGGCGCGCAGCACCGCAAAGCCCTTGGCCAGCGAGCGGACGAGGTTCTTTTCGGCCGGCTCATTCAGGAGTGCCTCGCGCGGCTTCGCCGCTGCCGGCGCTGGAGCCCCTTCCCCAAGTTCGGAATGCGAACTTTTGTTTTCGCTCATGATGACGGTAGTCCCCGCCGCGACGCATCGTCAAGCGCCGCGGCGGAACCGCCCCTCGGACTCCGTTTGAGAGTTCGCTGCTGTCAGTCGGATGGCGCAGTGTCCGAGAACCGGCGCGCAGCGGCCAGATCGGCCGTGAGCACCGGAAGCGCAGGACACAGAGCCAGACGGCCGCAGCAGTAGAACTCGCAAATGGGCTCCTACATCCCCGGGAGCGGCGTCCAATGCGGCGCGGGGCGGATGATGCGGTTCTCCATGTGCACGAGATACCCAGCCTCGGCCGCCTTCTTCAGGTAGGCCTGCCAGGCTGGGTCCGCCGCCATGGCGTTGCGGCGCTGCTCACGGTCAGCCTGGCTGTCATAGGCCCACATGTGCACGACCTGGTTCAGCGTTCCCTCAACCGTCACGTACCAGCCGACGCAGCGGCCCAGGTATTTCTGCTGCAACGGCCACGCATGCTCGCGGTAGAGCGCGACGAACTCGTTCAGGTGGTTCGGCTTGCAGGTGTAGATGCGAAGATCGACGATCATGGCCCTTGGGTTCCTCCCTTGGTGCTGCACACGGTCGCGAGACTTGCGCAAGCACAGGGCCGACGCCATACCCTCTGGCGTGACGAGGCTGCTCCCCTTCCTGCGCCAGAAGGCCCGCGCGCTGGCCACGCTCGCGGTGCTTGCCATCCTCGCGCCCGCGCTGGCCGGCGCGATTACGCCAAGGCCTGCTGCGGCCCCCTTCTCGTTGGTCATCTGCACGACCGAGGGGCTCGTCACCATTGCGCTGGGTGACGAACTTCCAAGCGCCCCCGCCGGCTACGGCGTCCGCGACCATTGCCCAGCCTGCCTCCGCGCCGATCCGGCGCTTGCCATGCCGCCGCAGGCAGCGCCCGCCGCACACCCAGCGCACGCCGCCGTCATGCGGCAGGCGCCCGCCTTCGCGGCTGCGCCGCGGCGTGCAACGCCTCACGCACGACCGGACCCGACAGGCCCTCCGCTCCACGCCTGAGCCGCGGCTGAATGCGCGGCTGACTGTGCGTCCCGGCGCGCCCCCACTGCGCCCGCGGGCCGCGCCCACTGCTGTCACATCGAGGAGCAGACATCATGCAAGCCACGCCACCGGCGCGCCTGAGCGCCGCGGCTGCCGCAGCGCCATCACCCGGGCCGATCCCCTTCTGGTGGCTGCCCTATGCCATCGGGGGGTTCATGCTCACCCCCTTCGCGGTGTGGGCGGGGCTCTACCTGTCCGGAATCGCCGGGCCGAAAAGCGGCTTCGGCACGCCGGAGATGATCGCGATGACGTTCGCGTCCCTGCCGCTCGCTGGCCTGTTCTACGTCGCCAATCTCGGCCAGATCGCAAGTGCGATGCGCGGCGGGCCGGAGACGCTGACGGTGCCGCCGATCGCCCGCCTCCTGCCCTGGTGCACCGGCGGCATCGGCGCGGCGGGTGTCGTCGTCCTCGCGCTGCTCGGACGCGACACGGGCGGGATCGTCGCGGTCGCGGCGGCAACGGTGGCGATGGTCGTCTTCATGCAGCTCGGCCTCGCGCCGTCCAGCACGTCAGTGCGCCGCGCGCCGCGCCCGGTGCGGATCGACAGCCCGGAGCCGCTGCTCTGGCTCCTTCTCAATGTGTTCCTCGTGCTGGCCTTCGTCTCGCTGGCCTGGTCGCCGGCGATCATCTTCTACGCCGCCCTTGCCGGCGTTCCGCTTGCGTTCATCCTCATCCTCGGTGTCGCCAACGCACGCGACGAGGAGCCCTCATGACCGACAAACCCAAGCCCCACACCGCCGCGCAGCGCGGACTGGCCATCCTCGCCGGCGGGGCGCTGCTCATGCTCGTCGGTGTCGGCGGGTCGCTGCTGTGGCTGAAACCGGCGCAGGAGAGCCTCGGGCCCACCCTGCCCGTGGGCGTCGCGATCGGCGGGCCGTTCATCCTGACCGACGAAACCGGCAAGCGCGTGACGGAGGCTGACTATCGCGGCCGGCACATGCTCGTCTTCTTCGGCTTCACCTACTGTCCCGACGTATGCCCGACCGAACTCGCCAAGGTCGCCGCGGCACTCGACCTGCTAGGGCCGGACGCGGCCCGCGTCGTGCCGCTGTTCGTCTCGGTCGACCCCGCCCGCGACACGCCCGACGCGCTTGCCCAGTACACCGACCTGTTCCACCCGGCGATCATCGGGCTGACGGGAACGGAAGCGGAGATCGCCGCCGCCGCACGGGCCTATCGCGTCTACTACAACAAGGTGAAGACCGGGCAAGCGGCGGATGCCTACACGATGGATCATTCCGCATTCGTGTACCTGCTCGGCCCCGACGGTGCGTTCCGCCAGTTCTACTCGCCGCAGGCAACACCGGAGCAGATCGCCGGCTCCATCCGCGCCTATCTCGCGCGCAGCTGACAAGAGGATTGTTCCGATGACGACACGACGCATTGTCATTGCCGCTGGCTTCGCCGCAATCGTCGCAGCCCCCGCCAACGCGCAGGCACCGATCTCGGTGCAGGAGCCGTGGGCGCGTGCCGCGTTGCAGGGCCGGACCTCCGCCGCCTACATGACGATCGAGAACACCACGGCCGCGCTCGACCGTCTCGTTTCGGCAACGAGCCCGGTGGCGCGGGTGGTCGAGCTGCATACCCACATGATGGACGGCGCGGTGATGCGCATGCGACCCGTGAGCGCGATCGAGGTGAACCCCGGCGAGCCTGCGGTGCTGCGCCCCGGCGGGTTGCACATCATGCTGATCGACCTCGCGCGCCCCCTGCGCGCGGGCGAGACCATTCCGCTCACGCTGCGCTTCGAGAAGGCGGGCGAGGTGACGGTGAACGTTGCCGTCCAGGCGGCCGGCGCATCTGGTCCGGGCCAGCACGGACACGGCACCCAGCATCGCCACTGAGCTGGCGTGGGGTGGGCGCCCCCACGACCGACGCGTCCCCCCCACGACCGACGCGTCCCCCTCACGACCGACGCGTCCCCCTCACCCTATCCCTCTCCCCCCAAGGGGGGAGAGGGGACCGTGGGGCGAGGTGTCGCGAGGCGTCCCCTCTCCCGCGTGCGGGAGAGGGACAGGGTGAGGGTGCGGCGGAGGGTCCTGCAGCGCTACTGCAGATCGACCGGCACGAGATCCTGGAACCAAGATTGCGCGCTGCGGAACCCCGTCACGCGCCGGCTCATCGCGCGCGGGTTCAGGTCATGCACGATGAACAGCCAAGGTGGGTTGTCGACCAGCCGCTCATGCGCCTTGCGGGTCGCGGCATCGATCGCGGCCTGGTCCGTCGCCGCCTCGAGCGCGCGCACGGCCGCCTCGAACTCGGCATCCTCCCAGTTCGGCCAGTTGAAGCCGTTCGGCGGGAACGAGGCGCGCGAGAAGTAGCGCACCATCACGCCGACATCAGACGTCGGCGATGACGGGTTCAGCGCCGCCGAACCGCGCACCGCAGGGCTGTCAGGCGGGCTGCGGGTGGCGACGAGGAGTGTGTTCCACTCCGTCACCTCGAACGTCACCTCGACGCCGCAGCTCTCCTTCAGGCTCTGCTGCATGAACTCGTTCATCGGCAACGGCAGCATCTGGCCAGAGCCCGAGGTCGAGATCATCACCTTGAAGCGCAGCGGGTTCTGCGCCGTGAAGCCTGCCTCGGCCAGCAGCGCGCGGCCGCGGGCGGGGTCGAGCCTGTAGCGGTTCTGCGGATTGCCGAACAGCGGGTTCTTGGCGTTGAACCAGCCGACCGCAGGCTCCGCCGTGCCGTTGACCAGTGCGACCAGCCCCTCGCGGTCGACGCAGTAGTTGAGGCCCTGGCGCACGCGGACGTCACGGAACGGGCTCGTCGTGCCGCCGGTCTGGAGGAACCACGGCCAGGCATGCGGGTAGCTGCCGGTGACGATGTTGAACCCTGCCTGGCGCAGCGCCGGGATGCCATCGGGCGGCGGCACCTCGATCCAGTCGACCTGGCCGGCCCTGAGGGCTGCCATCCGCGTCGTCGCCTCCGGCATCGGCAGCAGCACGACACGGTCGACCTTCGGCACGCGGGCCTGGTCCCAGTAGCCGCCGTGCTTGGTGAGCTCGGCCGATTGCCGCGGCGTCACGCGCGTGAGGCGGAACGGCCCGGTGCCCGCCGGCGGCAGGGTGGCGACGCGCGCCCAGTCACGCCCCGCATCCTCCCATGATTTCGGGCTCGTCATGAGCAGGTAGACGATCATGTACGGGAAGTACGAGGCCGCCCGCGTCGAGGTGATCGCGACCGTCATGTCGTCGACCTTGCGGTAGCCTTCCATGATGGTGACGCGCGCGCGACTGATGCCGGAGGCCTGCGGCTCGAATTGCGGGCTGTCGTTCCGGAAGTACCGGTCAAGGTTCCAGATCACCGCATCGGCGTTGAAGGGCGAGCCGTCATGGAACGTCACGCCGGGGCGGAGCCTGAAGATCCACGTCTTCGGGTCGGCCGGGTCCTGCGCCCAGCTTTCGGCAAGGCCGGGGCGGAGGCCGGCATTCGTCTCGGTCTGCGACAGGTCCCACAGCACCAGCCCCTCGAAAATGGGGTAGCCCATGAAGCGCATGCCCTCGAAGCCGTTATTGGGCATGCCCGTGCTCGTCGGCACGTCGGAGGCGGTCATGGCGATGCGCAGCACCTTCTCGCGCGGCTGCGCGTGCGCACTCCCCGCCCCGAGCGCCAGCGCAATGCCGGCAGCGGCGGCGAACAATCCTCGCATCGGTCATCTCCCGTTCTTGGGCATGACCGGCGTTCGTCTCCCAGGCCAGACGCTATGCGGGACGCACAGCTCCGGCAAGCGCACCGTTGGCCGCCCAGGCGAGGATGTCGGCCGCCACCGCGGCGCGGCTTCGGTCGCGCAGCAGCAGGTGATAGCCCTGATCGTAGCCGATGACGCGCTGGTGCCCAGGGCCAACGCCCGGAAGCCGCTCGCGCAGTGCGGCGATCGCGCTCTCGGGCACGATGTCGTCACGCTCGCCGTAGAGGACCAGCGCCGGATGATCGAACGAGCGCGACGCGTCGAGTGCGGCATCCATCAGCGCGACGAGGCCATGCAGCGCATCGATGCGCGTCGAACGCAGCATCAGCGGGTCACGGCCCATTGCCAGGAGGGCCGCCTCGTTGTCGGAGGCGCGGATGAAGGGGCTGCCGCCGACGATGCCGAGGGCGGGCACCGTCTTGGCGAAGAGGTCGAGGAACCACCGCCCCGTCGCACCCATCGTTTCCCCGCCCCAGACGGCGGGGGCGGACAGCACGTAACCATCGGCTGGCGGCGGGCGATCGCGCACACCAGCGACGAGCAGCACCGCAGCCCCCATGCTCTCGCCCAGCATCACGAGCGGCAGGCCAGGGTGGCGCGCGCGGATCAGCGCGGCCGCCGTCACTGCATCCTCGGCCAGCGTGTCGGTCCCTGCCCAGAGGCCGCGGGCGGGGGCTCGGCCGAAGCCGCGCTGGTCATAGGAATGCAGCGTCCAGCCGGCAGCGGTGAACAGGGGGCTCGGAATCTCGAAGGCGCGGGCATAGTCGTTGAACCCGTGCAGGCCAAGCACGACGCCGCGCGGCTCGCCCACCGGCCGCCAGGAGGAAAGCGGCAGGCGCACGCCGTCGGCCATCACCAGCGCATCGCCATCGTCGCGCGGCGGGCCGATCGAGGGGCCTGCCGGCACCAGGCGCGGGGCGCAGCCGGCCAGGAGAGGCACGCCGCCCGCAGACGCGACCCCGAGGGACGCAGCAAGGAGGGCGCGCCGGGGAAGGGCGATACGGGGAAGGGCGATACGGGCTTTGGTTGATCGGGCCATGGCTGTCGCTATCATCCGCCACCGCGCTCCAGACAGGAACACCCATGCCCATGGCAACGCCGATTCCCGCGCACCCCCCGTCATCCATGCCGGCCCCCGCCGAGACCATCATGGTGACGTCGAGCCCCGTCGCCTGCGACGGGGGCGGCGGCGCGCTCGGCCACCCGCGCGTGTTCCTGACGCTGGTCGCCGGCAAGGCGGTCTGCCCCTATTGCTCGCGCGAATACGTGCTGTCGGGCGCGGTGGGGGGAATGGCGGGCTGAGCCGCCGGGAAACCGCGCGTGTCCGACGCACCCCCGCACCTGATCCTGGTCGACGGATCGGGCTACATCTTCCGCGCCTTCCATGCCCTGCCGCCGATGACGCGGCCCGACGGCACGCCCGTGAACGCCGTGTTCGGCTTCGTGAACATGCTCGCGAAGCTGATCGCCGACAGTGCCGGCCAGCGCATCGCCGTGATCTTCGATGCCGGCCGCCACACCTTCCGCAACGGGATCTACCCCGCCTACAAGGCCCAGCGGCCCGATCCGCCGCCGGAGCTGATCCCCCAGTTCGGACTGATCCGCGAGGCGGTCGACGCCTTCGGCCTGCCGGCGATCGAGCTCGCCGAGTGGGAGGCCGATGACCTGATCGCGGCCTATGCCCGTGCCGAGACGGCCGAAGGCGGGCAGGTGACCATCATCTCCTCCGACAAGGACCTGATGCAGCTCGTCCGGCCCGGCGTGACGATGCTCGACCCGATCAAGCAGAAGCCGATCGGCGAGGCGGAGGTGTTCGAGAAGTTCGGCGTGCCACCCGCGAAGGTGATCGACGTCCAGGCACTGGCCGGCGATACGGTCGACAACGTGCCTGGCGTTCCCGGCATCGGCATCAAGACGGCCGCGGCACTGATCACCGAATACGGCGACCTCGAGACGCTGCTGGCCAGCGCCGGGGCCATCAAGCAGCCGAAGCGCCGCGAGGCGCTGATCGAACACGCCGAGGCAGCGCGCATCAGCAAGCGGCTGGTGACGCTGAGCGCAGATGCCCCGCTTCCTCTGCCGCTCACGGCGCTGGCGCTGAAGCCGCCCGATCGGGCGAAGCTTGCCGCATGGCTCGCGTCGCAGAATTTCCGCTCCACCATCCAGCGCCTCGGCCTCGAGGCAGGCGCACCCGCGGCGGAGGCGACACCCGCGCCGGGGCCGGCGGCACCCGCATACCCGTTCGGCCCCTATGTCACGATCACCGATGCAGCCACGCTCGATGCCTGGATTGCCGAGGCGCGCGCGACAGGAATCGTCGCACTCGACACCGAAACCGACAGCCTTGACCAGCAGCGCGCGATGCTCGTCGGCATCTCGCTCGGCCTCGCACCGGGCAAGGCGGCATACATCCCGCTCAGGCACACCAGCCGCGGCAACGACCTCGCCGCCGATCCGCCACCGCAACAGATCGGCTTCGACACGGCCATCGCCGCCCTCCGCCCCCTGCTGGCCGACCCAGCGGTTCTGAAGGTGCTGCAGAACGCGAAGTACGACATCGCGGTGTTGGCGCGGCCGGAGAATGGCGGCCTCGCCGTGTCCCCGATCGACGACACGATGCTGATCTCCTTCTGCCTCGATGCCGGCGCGCACAAGCACGGGATGGACGACCTCTCCGCCCGCCATCTCGGCCACACGCCAATCAGCTACGACAGCGTCACCGGCACCGGGCGGTCGCGCATCTCCTTCGCCGAGGTGCCGCTCGACCGTGCCACCGCCTATGCGGCCGAGGACGCGGACGTGACGCTGCGCCTCTGGCTCGCGCTGAAGTCACGGCTGCGCGAGGCGAAGGTGCTCACCCTCTATGAGCACGTGGAGCGGAAACTCGTTCCGATCCTCGCAGCGATGGAGCAGGCGGGCATCAAGGTCGACGCGCGCGACCTCCGCCAGATGAGCGCCGAGTTCGCCGACCGTCTCGCCGCGCTCGAGAGCGAGATCCACGCGCTTGCCGGCAGGCCCTTCACCGTCGGCAGCCCGCAGCAGCTGGGCCGCGTGCTGTTCGACGAGCTGAAGCTCGAACCACCTGGCGGCCGGCGTGCCAAGACCGCGACGGGGCAGTACGCCACCGATGCCGGCGTGCTGGAGGAGCTCGCCCCCCAGCATCCGCTGCCGGCCAAGGTGCTGGAGTGGCGGCAGCTCGACAAGCTGAAGTCCACCTACGCCGATGCGCTGGTCGACCAGATCAACCCCGACACCGGCCGCGTGCACACTTGCTTCGCGATGGCGGTGGCGAGCACCGGGCGCCTCTCATCGACCGACCCGAACCTGCAGAACATCCCCGTGCGCACCGAGGAAGGCCGCCGTATCCGACGCGCCTTCATCGCCGAGCCCGGGCACGTGCTGCTCTCGGCCGATTATTCGCAGATCGAGCTTCGCCTGCTCGCGCACGTGGCCGATGTTCCTGCGCTGTCGGACGCGTTCCGCAACGGCGAGGACATCCATGCGCGCACGGCATCGGAAGTGTTCGGCGTGCCGATGGCGGGGATGGACCCGCTGACGCGGCGGCGCGCGAAGGCGATCAATTTCGGCATCATCTACGGCATCTCGGCCTTCGGGCTTGCCAACCAGCTTTCCGTCAGCCCGGGCGAGGCGAAGGCCTATATCGATGCGTATTTCGAACGCTATCCCGGCATCCGTGCCTACATGGAACGGATGAAGGAGGAGGCGCGGATGAAGGGGTTCGTGACGACGCCCTTCGGCCGGCGCATCTGGATCCCGGGCATCGGCGAGAAGAACCCCGCACGCCGCGGCTTCGCCGAGCGCCAGGCGATCAACGCGCCGCTGCAGGGCGGGGCGGCCGACATCATCAAGCGCGCGATGATCCGCCTTCCCGCCTCGCTCGCCGAGGCTGGGCTCGCCGCGCGCATGCTGCTCCAGGTGCATGACGAGCTGCTGTTCGAGGTGCCCGAGGCTGAGGCTGGGCGGACCGCGGCGTCGGTCAAGGCGGTGATGGAGGCCGCGGCGACGTTGCGCGTTCCCCTCGTGGCCGAGACGGGCAGTGCGGCGAACTGGGCCAAGGCCCACTGACGCGCCTCGGACCGTGATCCCTGTGGTGGATCACGGTGAACTGCCCTAGCGGCGCGTGCGCCGCGCGGCATCAAGCGCGCCGAGGATCGAGACCGCAGGCTCCTCGCCCAGCATCCGCTCGGCAGGGCGCGGCAAGCGGCGACGCCAGTTCGGATGTTGCGTGACCGTACCGGGGAGGTTCGGCTGGTCTGGCGTCATCGTCACGTCCTCGAGCGGCAACAGCACGAGCGGTGATGGCGTCGCGCCAAGGAACCGTGCGACCGCCGTGCCGAGCTGGTGCGCCGCGCGCACAGGCGCCTCGCCCTGCGCCCCGCCATGCGCGACGAGAGCATCCCACAGCGCCCCGCGCTCCGCCGCGCGAAGCTCGGTCGCGTCATCAGCGCTTTCGCCAGGGGCCAGGAGGCCAAGGCCCGCCCGCAGCGGAATGTCGGCCCCCTCCCACCAGCCGGCGACAGTCGGCAGGTCATGCGTGGTGCTCGTGGCGGTGGCGTGCGCATCGTAGCGTGCGGGGGGTGCGAAGCCGCCGCCCTCGCGCTCGAAGAACATGACGCGGATGCCGTAGAGCCCGTGCGCGGCGAGCGTCTCGCCATACCCGTCCGGGACCGTGCCGAGATCCTCGCCGATCACGATGGCCTGCGCGGCGTGCGATTCAGCAGCAACGACGCGGAGCATGTCGGTCACCGGGAAGCGCAGATAGGCGCCTTCGTGCGGCGCAGCACCTTCGGGGATGCACCAGATGCGCGAGAGACCCATCACGTGGTCGAGCCTGATGCCCCCGCCATGGGCCATCGCCGCGCGCAGATCCTCGATGAACGGCGCAAAGCCCGCGGCGGCGAGCGGGCCGGGCGCGAAGGTGGTGAGACCCCAATCCTGCCCGACGGTGTTGAGCAGGTCAGGTGGCGCGCCGATCGACACGCCAGGCAGCAGTGCCGCGGTGCCCGACCATGCCCGCGAGCCGCCCGATGAGTTGCCGACGGCGAGATCTGCGATCAACCCGATCGCCATGCCCGCCTCGCGCGCGGCGGCCTGCGCCGCATCGCACTGCCGGGCCGCGAGCCATTGCAGGAACACGTGGAACGACACGTCCTCCGCCCGCTCGGCCGCGAAGCGCGCGACCTCGGGCGACGATGGCGTCCGGTAGGGCGCTGCCCAGCCACGCCAGTCCCATGCCGATGCATCCCGCCCGAAATGATGCGCGTGCAGCACCTCGAACACCGCATGGTTCTCAAGCGTCGCACCACCTGCTGCGCGGAACTGCGCGAAGGCGACCGCGAGCGCCGTGTCGGCATGCTCTGCGCGGAACCGACCGAACAACGCCCGCAGCATGCGGAGCCGCGTGGAAATCGCTGTCGCGTAGTCGATCAGCTTCTCCTCGTCGTGCAGCGTGCGAATGCTGAGCGTTGCGGCAAGCTCCTCCTCCGTAGCGACATCCGACAGCCCTCCGGCATCGGCCATCCAGCCGTTCAGCATGCTGCGATGCGACGGCGAATACGGGCTGTAGGCACCAGGATCGGCGGCGAACAGCGCATGCAGGGGGCTGACAGCAAGCGCATCGGCACCAGCCGCCGCGGCCTCGCGCACCAGCGGCGGCAGCAGCCCGAGATGCCCGAGCCCGCCATCGGCAGCGCCGCGCAGCCCGTAGAGTTGCGCGCCGAGGCCCCAGAGCCTGCCGTGGCGAAGCGCCCCGCGATGGCAGGATGGCGGCGCGATGAGAACCGCCGTGTCATGCCCGGCGAAGGCAAGCCGCGCATGGCCGATCGCGCCGGGCAATGTGAGAGCTAGCGCCCGCCCGCCATCCTCGGTCCGATACGGCTCCGCAACGCCGTGATGCGTGGTGCCGAAGGCGTCCGTGAGCTGCCATGCGACACGCAGTGCCGCCTCGCCCATGCCGAGCGGGACGATGAGGGGGCCGCCGGCTGTGCCGGTCAACAGCGCCGGCAGTACGCCGCGTCGTGCCTCGGCCGCACGCAACGCATCCTCCGGCGAGGTGGCGTCGACGCCGACGGCGCGGAGCAGCGCGCGGACCACATCGAGCCCGACATGCCTGTGCTCGCCACGGTAATCGTGCCATGTCGTATCGATGCCGTGGCGCGCGGCGAGGGCGAGCAGCGCGTTGTCGCCGCCGCTCACGGCAAAGCCTGCCGGCGCACCGCGACGACGAGGGCGTGCGGGGCGACGTCGGTGCTGTCAGCCGGCGCTGCTGCCTCGCAGTCGGGAGCGGCGCTGTCGAGCACGGCGCGGAAGGCGGAGGGATGGCGAAACGTCGCGGGCTCCGACCCTGGGTTCATGAGCACGCGCACGATCTCGATTCCTCCTTGGTCGGCCCCGCCCCGGTTGGCTGGGCCGGCCAGCTGCATCGCGAATGCCCGCGCCCCGTGATCATGCCAGCGTGACGGGGCGAGGGCGGTTCCGTCAGCCTCGAACCAGGCTATGTCCGGCAGCCCGGGTGCCACCGGCGTACCGTGCAGGAAACGATCCGTTCTCAGAACCGGGTAGCTTTTCCGGAGTGCCGCCAGCCTGGCTGCGAAGCGTGTCATCGCCGCGGCCTCGCCGCTGCTCTCAGGCCAGGCAAGCCAGCTCGTGGCGTTGTCCTGGCAGTAGGCATTGTTGTTGCCGCCCTGGGTGCGCCAGGCCTCGTCACCCATCGCGAGCATCGGCGTTCCGTGCGCCACGAACACCGTGGCCAGCATAGCACGTGCGACCGCGGAACGGGTCATGACGATTGCAGCATCATCACTCTCGCCCTCAGCGCCCCAGTTGGCGCTGTGGTTCTCGGAATGCCCGTCGCGTCCATCCTCGCCGTTGGCGGCGTTGTGGCGGTGGGCGTAGGTGACGATGTCGCGCAGCGTGAACCCGTCATGGCTCGCGATGTAGTTCACGCTCGCCCAGGCCCGCCGCCCCGCCTTGTCGAACAGGCCGGCAGACCCGGCGAGCCGCGCTGCCATCGCCGGGCGCATACCCTCGTCACCGCGCCAGAAGCGGCGGACCGTATCGCGGAAGAGGTCGTTCCACTCGGCAAAGCCTGGCGGATGGTTGCCGAGCTGGTAGCCGCCGGGCCCGATGTCCCACGGCTCGGCGATCAGTTTCGTCCGCGCAAGCACCGGGTCCTGCCGCAGCGCATCGAAGAACCCTGCCCCCTGGTCGAACCCATGCGCCTCCCTGCCGAGCACAGTGGACAGATCGAAACGGAATCCATCGATGCCGTACACGCTCACCCAGTGGCGCAGGCTGTCCATGACCAGCTGGATGACGCGGGGATGCGAGACGTTCAGCGTGTTGCCCGTGCCGGTGTCGTTGATGCTGCGGCGACGGTCCTCCGCGTGAAGGCGGTAGTAGCTCGCATTGTCGATGCCGCGGAACGAGAGCGTCGGGCCTTCCTCGCTGCCCTCGGCCGTGTGGTTGTAGACGACGTCGAGAATCACCTCGATGCCGGCCTCGTGCAGTGCGCGTACCGCCTGCCGCACCTCCTCCACCGCGCCGGTGGCCAGATAGCGCTGGTGCGGTGCAAAGAAGGCGAGGCTGTTGTAGCCCCAGTAGTTCACCAGTCCCTTTCGCATCAGGAACGGTTCGTCGACGAAGGCGTGGATCGGCAGCAGCTCGATCGCGGTGATGCCGATACGGTGCAGGTGCGCGATCACGGCCGGGTGCCCGAGTGCCGCGAAAGTGCCGCGTCGTGCGGCGGGGATGTCAGGGTTGGCGATGGTGAGGCCGCGCAGATGCGCCTCGTAGATCACCGTGTCGCGCCAGGGCGTGTTCGGCCGGCGAGGTTCGGCATCGGGTTCGGGAAATGCGGTGACGACCGCCTTCGGCATCAGCGCCGCGCTGTCGCGCCTGTCCTGTGCGTGGTCGCCCCCCGCGGCGAGGCGGTGGCCGTAGAGCGCATCGCCATGACGCAGCGTTCCCGCGAGCGCGCGCGCATAGGGGTCGAGCAGCAGCTTGTGCGGATTGAAGCGATGGCCCGCGCGGGGATCATAGGGGCCGTGCACACGGAACCCGTAGAGGAGGCCGGGCATCGCCCCGGCGAGATAGCCATGCCAGACACCATCGGTGCACTCGGGCAGATCGAGACGCGCCGCCTCGCGCCTGCCGTCGGCGTCGAACAGGCAGAGGACGACGCGTGTCGCATGCTCCGAGAACACTGCGACGTTCACGCCCATCCCGTCCCACGTCGCACCCAGCGGCCAGGGCGCGCCTGGATCGAGCCTGTCAGGCAGCGTCGTCACGGCGCATGCACGAGGATCAGGGTGGCGAGCGGCGGCAGCGTGAGCACGAGGGACTGCGCGTGGCCATGCACGGGAACGTCCTCTGCCGGCACCCCGCCGCCATTGCCCATGTTGCTGCCGCCATAGAGGGCCGAGTCGCTGTTCAGCCGCTCGGCCCAGAGGCCTGGCCGCGGCACGCCGACGCGATAGCCTGGCCGCGGCACGGGCGTGAAGTTGCTGATGACCAGCGCGGGTGCATCGCCCGGATCGCCGTAGCGACAGAACGCGTAGGTGGAATGCTCGCGGTCATCGACGACCGACCAGGAGAACCCCGCCGGTGAGGCGTCGTTGCGATAAAGCGACGGCGTGGCGGCGAGCAGGCCGTTGAGGTCACGCACCCACGCAGAGACGCCGGCATGGGCAGGATGGTCGCGCAGATGCCAGGGCAGTGACGCCTCGTGGTTCCACTCATCCGGCTGGGCCAGTTCACCGCCCATGAACAACAGCTTCTTGCCCGGATGTCCCCACATGAAGCCGAAATAGGCCCGCAGCGTCGCGAAGCGCTGCCACGCGTCACCGGGCATGCGGCCGAGCAGGCTGCGCTTGCCGTGCACCACCTCGTCATGCGAGAGCGGCAGGATGAAACGCTCGCTGAACCCGTACAGCAGGCCGAAGGTCAGCTTGTCGTGGTGCCAGGGCCGGTGCACCGGATCGTGCGACACGTAGTCGAGCGTGTCGTTCATCCAGCCCATGTTCCACTTGAATCTGAAGCCGAGCCCGCCCTGCGCGACCGGCGCGGTGACGCCAGGCCAGGCGGTGCTCTCCTCGGCGATCACGCTCGCCCACGGCGCATGCTCGGTCACCGCCTCGTTCAGCTCGCGCAGGAAGCCGATTGCCTCGAGGTTCTCGCGCCCCCCATGGATGTTTGGGACCCACTCGCCGTGCTTGCGTGAATAGTCCCGATACAGCAACGACGCGACGGCATCGACACGCAGACCGTCACACCCGAAATCGCGCAGCCAGGTGAGTGCCGAGGCGATCAGGAATCCCCGCACCTCGTGCCGGCCAAGATTGTAGATCAGCGTGCTCCAGTCCTGGTGGAACCCCTCGCGCGGATCGGCATGCTCGTAGAGATGGGTCCCGTCGAACTGCGCGAGGCCATGCGCATCCGTCGGGAAATGCGCCGGCACCCAGTCAAGGATGACGCCGATGCCTGCCTCGTGCGCACGATCGACGAAGCGGCGGAACCCTTCCGGCGGGCCAAATCGCGAGGTCGGCGCGAACATGCCGATCGGCTGGTAGCCCCAGCTTCCATCGAACGGGAACTCGGTGATCGGCAGCAGCTCGAGATGGGTGAAGCCGAGGTCGCGGGCATAGGGCACCAGGCGCTCGGCGAGCTCGTCCCAGGTGAGCGCACGCCCGCCCTCGCCACGCATCCACGAACCAAGATGAACCTCGTAGATGCTCACCGGCGCATCGGCACTGAGCGCGGGACCGCCGATGCGCGGATGCGGCGGCAAGGGCGCGGGAACGACGGAGGCCGTCGCCGGGGGATGTTCGGCCTGGCCCGCGCATGGGTCGGCCTTCAGCGGCAGGAGCGTGCCATCGAAGCCGATCAGTTCGTACTTGTAGCGTGCGCCTGGCCCGAGGCCCGGGACGAAGAGCTCCCATACGCCCGCCTCGATGCGCAGCCGCATCGGATGCCGCCGCCCGTCCCAGCCATTGTGATCGCCGACAACGGAGACGCGCCGCGCATTCGGCGCCCACACGGCAAAGCGAACACCGCTGACACCATCGATCGTCATCGCGTGCGCGCCGAGCGCTTCCGCAAGCCTGCGATGCCGCCCCTCGGCGATGAGGTAGATGTCCATCCCGCCGAGAAGTGGCGGAAACGCGTATGGGTCGGCCGTCTCCTGCTCTCCGCTGGCCCAGTCAATCCGAAGGCGATACGGCAGGCGGCCGGGCATTTCACCCACGAACAGCCCATCGGGATGGGCGCGCTCGAGGACGGCGATCAGCGCGCCATCGGGCGCATGCGCCGCGACGCCGCGCGCACCCGGCAGCAGTGCGCGCAGCACCCAGCCCGCGTCCGTCAGGTGAGGGCCGAGCAGCGAGAACGGATCGCCATGCGTTCCGGCGACGAGCGCCTCCAGCGCTGCCGCCCCGCTCATGACGCGGTCTCCCGCAGCACGAGGCGCGCGAGCGTGGCCAGCGCCGCCGATGCAGCGATCCGGTCGCCGCCATCGAGTGCGGCGGACAATTGCGCGGCCGCCTCCGCCGTGGTGAACAGCAGCAGCAGCTTCGCCTCGTCCGCCGCCGCCGCGGGCAGCAGCGCGGTGCCGGCGGTTCCCGCGCGATAGCCCTCGCTGATCGCGGTGCGGGCTGCCTCCCGCCAGGCAGCGGCGAGCGCGGGGCGCGGATCCTCCACGCCAGCGCGCGGTGGCGGCAGGTCGGACAGTGCGGCGGCGACCAGCGCATCAAGGCTGCAGGCGAGGGTGGCGAGATCGCGCGCAGGCGAGGTCAACGCCGCGCGCAGCCCGTGCTGCGCAGGATGCGTGCTGCCGAACCCGACCAGCGCCGCATCGCCCGCGACGACCAGTGTGCGCGTCATGTCGAGCGCACCGTGCACCCTGATGCTGAGGCCCGCCTTCCGCCCCGGCAGCGGGCGCCGAAGCCGCGCAAGCAGGGGGCCGCGCGCGGCGAGCACGGCGCGCGCCATGGCGGCATCGGCCTCGCCGAGTGCACCGAGATTGGCGCCGAGCCGGTCGAGCGTCGCCGCGAGAATGGTCGCTGCCTCGACGGCCCAGGCGGTCGAGGCGTCGTCGGTGACGGGGGCGGGAGCGAAGGCGGGATCATCGTCGGGTGCAGCGAGCACCGCATGCATCTCGCCGAGGTGCCGGCCGAGCGCGCCCATGAACGTGAGGCTCGGCGCGCCGTGGCTCGCCAGCAGCACCGTCGCGGGCTGTGGCGGATCGGCGACCAGCGCGTCGTCGAACACGCGGCGCAGCTGCGCCAGCGTCCAGTCACGGCCGTTGCCCTGGTTACGCACGAAGCCCTGCGCGAAGGCGAGCACGCGCTCCGACCCGTCGCCGCCGACGCGGACGACATCGCCGAGGAAGGTGGGCGTTGCGGCAAAGCCCTTCTCGGTAAGATGGCGGATCATCGCGATCTCCGGGTGCGAGCCGGGGCGGCTGCGCCGAACGAGCTTGAGCACGATTGTTTCGCCCACAAGCAGCGAGGACTGCGTCAGCGCAAGCCCAACGCGGTGCACCGCGGCACCCTCGCCGGGAAGAGCGGCAGCGAGGCCAGGTGCTGGGCGGAAGCGCACCTCGCCCGCCTCGTCGACGATCACGCGACCCTCGGCAAGGGCAGCGACCATCGAATGGGCGAATGCGTCGATCGCGAAGCCATCGGTGACGAGGCCCACGCGCCGGCCACGGCGGGCGCGGGCGAGCGCCAGTTGCGCGGCGAGTGCGTTGGCGCGCTCGTCGCCGTCGAACACGAGGGCGAGCGGCAGGAAATACTGCTCGCCCGCACGCTCGCCGGCGAGTTCGACGAGCACGACATCGCCATCGGCGGTGCGCAACGCGGGAGCCGCGACGACACGCACCGCGCGCGGCTTCGCCGACACCGGGCCGAACCAGGGGCGGAGCGGCAGGTACGACGGCAGCACCTGTTCCTCGAACAGCGCACGCGCCTCCTGCGCGAAGGCAGGGCGAAGGCCCTCGCGCAACACGAAGGTGACGAGTTCCGGCAGCATCGCCGGCGACACCTTGTGCCAGGCGGGGGGCGCCTGCGCCTCATCGAGCACGAACCAGAAGAAGCCGTAGGGCGGCAGCGTCAGCAGGTAGGGCAGCGCTCCGATCGGCGGGAATGCGCTGCGGCCGAGCATCTCGACGGGAACGCGGCCCTGGAAATCCGCAAGGTCGAGTTCCACCGCCTGGGCGCTGCGCGAAAGGTTTGCCACGCAGAGTACCGTATCGCCCACATGCTGCCGAAGATAGGCAAGGATCGTCCGGTTCGCCGGATAGAGCGGGCGGTAGGTGCCGCGGCCGAACGTGGCCGCCCGATCCTGACGCACCGACAGCATCCGTCGCGTCCAGTTCAGCAGCGAGTGCGGATCGCGTGACTGCGCCTCGACATTCACGGCCTGGTAGCCGTACACCGCGTCCATGATCGGCGGCAGCACGAGGCGCGCGGGGTCGGCGCGGCTGAACCCGCCCTGCCGGTCTGGCGACCACTGCATCGGCGTGCGCACGCCGTCCCGGTCACCGAGGAAGATGTTGTCGCCCATGCCGATCTCGTCGCCGTAGTAGATCACGGGCGTCCCCGGCATCGACAGCAGCAGGGCGTTGAGCAGTTCGATCCGGCGCCGGTCATGGTCGAGCAGCGGGGCGAGGCGGCGGCGGATGCCGAGGTTGAGGCGCGCGCGCGGATCGGCCGCATAGGTGCGCCACAGCACGTCGCGTTCGGAATCCGTCACCATCTCGAGCGTCAGCTCGTCGTGGTTGCGGAGGAAGATGGCCCACTGGCACGGCTCCGGGATGGGCGGCGTCTGGCGCAGGATGTCGGTGATGGGGTACCGGTCCTCCTGCGCAAGCGCCATGTACATGCGCGGCATCAGCGGGAAGTGGAACGCCATGTGGCATTCGTCGCCCTGGCCGAAATAGAGCTGCGTGTCCTCCGGCCACTGGTTCGCCTCGGCAAGCAGCATGCGGCCCGGGTAGTGCGCGTCGAGCTCAGCCCTGATGCGGCGGATGACGTCATGCGTCTCTGGCAGGTTCTCGTTGTTCGTTCCCTCGCGCTCGACCAGGTAGGGAACGGCATCGAGGCGAAGCCCGTCGACGCCCGCCTTCATCCAGAAATGTAGCGCATCCATCACCGCGCGCAGCACGCGGGGATTGTCGAAGTTGAGGTCCGGCTGGTGGCTGTAGAAGCGGTGCCAGTAATACGCCTTCGCGACGTCATCCCACGCCCAGTTCGACGTCTCGGTGTCGATGAAGATGATGCGCGTGTCGGAGAAGCCCTTGTCGTCGTCGCGCCACACGTAGAAATCGCGCTGCCACGAGCCCTTCGGCGCGAGGCGGGCGCGCTGGAACCAGGGGTGCTGGTCAGAGGTGTGGTTGATGACGAGCTCGGTGATGACGCGGAGTCCGCGCGCGTGCGCTGCATCGATGAAGCGGCGCACGTCGCGCAGCGTGCCGTAGTCGGGGTGGACGGCGACATAGTCGGCGATGTCGTAGCCGTCATCGCGCCGCGGGGACGGATAGAAGGGCAGCAGCCAGATCGCGGTGATGCCGAGGCTGGCAATATAGTCGAGCCGCGCGATCAGGCCGGCGAAGTCACCGATCCCGTCCTCGTTGCTATCGTAGAATGACTTGACGTGAACCTGGTAGAGAACGGCATCCTTGTACCAGAGCGGGTCGTCCGCCGTGGCTGCAACGGATGTCGCCGGGCGGAGCGTGCCCGGCAATGGTGAACCCTTCCTCGGCAATGCGCCTCTCCTTGTCTGGGCGGCAGACTACCCCAGGGCGGCGCCCGGCGGTCAACGCATCCGCGCCGGGCAAGGCTTGACCAGCGCGTGAGGCCGGTGCATCGCGAACCGATGCTGAGCGGTCCTGAACCTGAAGATCCCCGCCCCGACGACCCACGGCGCTTCTCCCCCTCCGCCGCGCGCAACCGTGACCCGATCCTCGCGGTGCTGCGCGCGCACCTGCCACAACGCGGCACTGTGCTGGAGGTTGCCAGCGGCTCTGGCGAACACATCGTTCACCTCGCCACGGCGATGGGCGACGACCTCCTGTTCCAGCCGAGCGAGGCCGACGGGGAAGCACGTGCGAGCATCGACGCCTGGGCGCGGGAGATGCGTTGCCGGAACGTTCTGCCTGCGCTCGCGCTTGATGCCACCGCCTGGCCATGGCCGATCGCGTCGGCCGATGCCGTGCTCTGCATCAACATGATCCACATCGCGCCTTGGCAGGCGACGGTCGGGCTCATGCGGGGCGCTGCCTCGGTGCTCGCGCCGGGTGGGCTGCTCTACCTCTACGGCCCCTTCACCGTGGCCGGCGCGCATACCGCCGAGAGCAACGCCGCGTTCGACGCGAGCCTGCGTGCGCGTGACCCGGCCTGGGGGGTGCGCGACCTCGACACGCTGGCGGAGGCCGCGCGCGCGGCAGGCTTTGCCGCGCCCGAGGTCGTGCCGATGCCGGCGAACAACCTCTCGGTGCTGTTCCGGCGCGCCTGACGCCTCACCGCCAGAGGCGGCGAACGACCAGGAATGCGCGATAGCCGAGCTCGGCGACCGGCGCGACGGGCGCGCTGCCGACGATCCGGCCGAGCCAGCGCCAGCGCGGCAGGGCGAGCCAGAGGGCAGCGAAGGCCCGCGCGCCGGAAACCACGCGCCCATCCGCATCGCGCACATGCATGCGCGCAAGCGCTGCCTCGCGCGTCAACCCTGGGGCCAACGCCTCCGCCCCGCAGGCGCTGACATCCACCCACTCGATCGCCTCGCCGCCTTCGCCACCGCGGTAATGCGCGATCTCGCGGCGGCAGATGGGGCAGGCGCCGTCATAGAACACGGCGGGGCGTGGCTGGGCAGCGTCCATGGGGTGGAAATGGGGACGCGGCCCGCGCCGCCAAGGAGGTTGCCTCCCGGGGATGCGACGCCACATCTGTCAGGGCAATCATGGACACCACGATGAACGCAGCCACCGACGCCCTCCCCAGCCCCCCGCGCGTCACCACGCGGCCGGATGCGCTGCCTGCCTGGCTGATCGGCGAGCTCCGCTCCGACCATGCCGGCGAGACGGGGGCGGTGATGATCTATCGCGGCATCCTCGCCGTCAGCCGCGATGCGGGCGTGCGGCACTTCAGCGAGCGCCACAAGGCGACCGAGCAGGGCCATCTTGACCTGCTGGAGGCGCTGCTGCCGCCGGCACAGAGGAGCCGCCTGCTGCCGATCTGGCGCGTCGCCGGCTGGCTGACGGGCGCGATCCCCTCGCTGTTCGGCCCCCGCGCGGTCTACGCGACCATCGATGCCGTCGAGACCTTCGTCGACCACCACTACCAGGATCAGATCGACCGGCTGGACGCGGAAGCCATCCACCCCGACATCCGCGCCCTGCTCGAGCATTGCCGGCTCGAGGAGGTGCATCACCGCGACGAGGCGCGCGACCTTGGCGACGCCCCGCCTGGTGCGCTGCTCCGCTTCTGGGCTGGGCTTGTCGGTGCGGGTTCGAAAGCGGCCGTCTCGGCGGCGCGGCGGATCTGACGCGCGGAGGCCCCCGCCGGCTCAGCCCAGCAGGTCGCGGACGGCGAAGCCCGCCGTCACCAGGCCGACGAGGATCACCAGCGCCTCGAGGATCTGCACATGCCGCCACGGCGGCAGCTTCGCGACGATGACGGCCGCAAGCCTGCTGCCAGGGATCGTCGCGACGCCGAGGGCGAGGCCGAGAACGATCAGGTCAGGCCCAAGCAGCCCCGTCGCGCCATAGCCGATGCAGCGCACGACATGCATCGAGCCGGAGACGAACGCATCGGTCGCAAGCAGCGCAGGGCCAGCGAGGCCGGCTCCCAGCAGCAGCGGCACGAGCAGCACGCCAGCCCCCGTCGTCATGCCCGAGAGCACGCCCGTGACGGCGCCGCCGCCGACCAGCATCAGCGGATGGCCCATCACTGCGCGGCCCTGGAGCGCACGGCGGAGCGGAACGGTGATGATGAGGAAGGCGCCGACGACGAGATCAGCCATCGGCCCAGAGAGCGCGGCGAAGGCCGTGGCCCCGACCAGGGAGCCGGGCAGGACGCCCGCCAGCACCGGCACGGCGCGGCGGAGATCAAGCCCCTGGCGGAAGGCCCAGATGCGCCCGAAATTCGTCGGCACCATCGCGACGGCGAGCACCGGAACGGCGATGCGCGCGCCGAGCACGGGCAGCAGGTAGGCCGACAGCATCAGCCCCGCGCCGAAGCCAGAGATGCCAGAGAGCGTTCCGGCGGCAAGGGCCAGGCCGAGTGCCGCCACCCATTGCCATGCTTCGAGCATCGCCGCGCTCAGCCGCCGAGATAGGCCCCGCCGTTCACGTGGATCGACTGGCCCGTGACATAGCGCGCCGCGGGTCCGGCGAGGAAGCGCACGGCGGATGCCACCTCCTCCGACGTGCCCTCGCGGCCAACCAGCGTCCTGCGCCCCGCACGGTGGCCCGGCGCATGCGGCGTGGCTGACCCGCCGGGCCCGCGGGCGGTGTCGATCATGCCGGGGGCGACGAGGTTCACGGTGATGCCGTCACCGGCGAGGTCATGCGCGAGCGCGCGGGTGAAGCCCGCAAGCCCCGCCTTGGCGGTGACGACATGCGCGCGATGCGGCGCGCCCGTGTGGCCAGTGAGGCCGCCGATGTTGATGATCGCCCCGTGGCCCGATGCGCGGAGTGCATCGAGGGCGGCCTTCGTGACGTGGAAGGCGCCATCGAGGCACACGCCGAGAACGTCGCGCCAGGCGGCGAAATCCATCTCGGCGAACGGGATCTCGCGCCGGATGGCGGCGTTGTTCACGAGGATGTCGAGCCGCCCGAAGGTCTCGGTCGCCACGCGCACCATGGCGGCGGCGGCGGCAGGGTCGGCCACGTCGCCGAGCGCGGTCGCCGCCCGCCCACCCGCCGCACGGATGGCGGCAGCGACGGCGTCTGCCTCGGCCGCGTTGCTGCGGGCGTTGACGACGATCGCGGCACCGGCCGCTGCAAGGTCACGCGCGATCGCCGCCCCGATATTCCGGCCAGCGCCGGTGACGAGCGCGACGCGGCCCTCGAGCTCACGGTCCATCGGCGTTTTCCTCTCAGGCACGCAACGATGCGGCATCGACACGGGCTGCGTCGAACACGCTGGCGGCGAAGCGGAGCAGGCCCTCGGCCCGCGCGTCGCTCCACCCGCCATGGCGGCAATTGGCGATGCACTTGGCCTCGAGCTCGGACCGCGGCAGGGGCTCGGAGGCGCCGCCACGGAAATGCGGCTGGCGTTCCTCCACCGTCGTGCCGTCGTCGAGCGTCAGCTTCACGTGCCCGGTGAAGGCCTTGGGGTAGGGGTTGGCCGGGTCGACGACGTAGGACACCTTGGCCGCGAGCGCCCGCATCCGGGGGTCGGCCACGCGCGCCTCGGTGAAGGCATCGAGATAGGCACCGTCGAGCAGGAACCCGGCGGCGATGCCGAAGGGAACCGAGAACTTCGCCGCATAGGCGTTCGGCACGGCCTGCTTGAAGCCCAGCGGCTCCCACAGGCGGTGCAGGATGCCCTCGGCCGTTTCGCACGTGACCGACATGATCCGCTCGGGCGCGATGCCGCGTGCGGCGAGCCTGCGCGCGCAATCGATGTAGGGGTGGATCATCGTGCCGCAGGCATAGGGCTTGAACGCGATCGTCTCGGCGATCCAGCGTTCGCCGAAGCCGTCGAGCAGGGCGGCCCAGTCGCCCTCGGTCGTATGCGCGAAGCCGTTGAAGAGCCCGTGCTTGCCCTCGAACACGGTGAGCGGCCCGATGAACCCGCTGCGCGCCAGCAACGCCGCCCGCACGCCCGCCTGCGCGGCCCAGCCCGGATGCGCGCGCTTGGTCCAGGAGCCATCGGCCAGGTACTCGATGATGCCGGAGGCGAAGCTGCCGGCGATGCCGAGTGCGTGGACGAGCTGCTCCTCCGGCAGCTTCAGCGCGACGCCGACGCCAAGCGCCGCACCGACCGTTCCGAACACCGAGGTCGGGTGGAAGCCGGATTTGTGCACGGCCTTGGGCACCACGGTGGATAGCCGGCAGGTGGCCTCCGACCCCGCCGCGATGCCGGCGAGTGCCGCCTGGCCCGACAGCCCGAACCGTTCCGCTGCCGAAAGCACGGCCGGCACGACGACGGCACCCGCATGCACCGGCCCGCCCTCGAACGTGTCGTCGTAATCCTCGCCATGCGCCGCCGTGCCGTTGATCAGCGCCGCGTCCGCCGCCGTCATCGCCCGCGCATGGCCGATGGCGGTGGACGATCCCTCGCCCTCGGCCGTGTCGAGCATCGCCTGCACGTACACCTCGTTCCGCGCGCCGACGCAGAGGCCAGCGGCATCGAGCACCAGGCGCTCGGCCATTTCGCGCATCGCAGCCGTCGGCGTGGCCGCAAGCGCTGCGGCGGCAAGACGTTGGGCGATCGTCATGTCTTCCTCTTGAACTCCGACCAGAACGAGTAGGCGGTGAGTGCGACGGCAAGCAGCAGCAGCACGAGCGCCACGGGGTCCTCGATGAACACCGCATGGTCGCCGGCGCTGAGCATCAGGCTGCGGCGATAGTTGCTCTCCAGCATGAAGCCGAGAACGACGCCGAGCACGATCGGCAGAACGGGAACGCCCGCGAGCCTGAGCAGGTAGCCCACCACGCCGATGCCGAGCACGAGGCCGACATCAAACACGCTCTGCTCGATCGCGAACACGCCGGAGACGATGAGGCAGAGGATCGCGGCGATCAGGTACGGCTTCGGCCGGTTCACGAGCCAGAGCGCCGGCGTCAGGATCACCATGCCGAGCAGCACCATCGCGATGTTCGCGGCGAGCAGGCCGCCGTAGAGGCCCCACACGACCTCCGGTGCGCGCTCGAACAGGAGCGGCCCCGGCGTCAGCCCATGCACCATGAAGCCGCCGAGCAGGATCGCGGCCGAGTTGGACCCCGGGATGCCGAGCGAAAGCAGCGGCACCAGCGCGGTGGCCGTCACCACGTTGTTGGCGCTCTCGGGTGCGGCGACGCCTTCGGGTGAGCCCTTGCCGAACGCGTCCGGGTCGGCTGACCAGCGGCGGGCCTCGTTGTAGGCCATGAAGGCAGCGACTGTGCCGCCTGCTCCTGGCGTGACACCCTCGAACGTGCCGATGCCGCACCCGATCGCCTGGGCGCGGAACAGCCGCCGCATCATGCCGAAGCCCGGCAGCTTCAGCCGCGTGTCGCGCGCCTCGGCCTTCGCCCAGGGCGGCTCGCCGATCTGCACCAGCATCTCGGCCACCGCGAAGAGGCCGACCATAACAAGGATCGGCCTGATCCCGCCAAGCAGCTCCGGGCTGTCGAAGGTGAAGCGCGGCACGCCCGAGACAGGGTCGGTGCCGACGGTCGCGACCATGAGCCCCAGCCCCGCGCCGATCACGCCCTTGAGCAGCGATCCGCCCGAGAGCGACGCGATCACAGAGAGGCCGAGCACGGCGAGCGCGAAATACGCTGCCGGCGTGAAGGCCAGTGCCACGCGCGCCAGCGGCTCGGTCGCGAGCACGAGGACGACGAGGCCAAACAGGCCGCCGACGAGGCCGGAGATGAGCGAGATGCCGAGCGCCTCGCCGCCCTTGCCCTGCCGCGCCATCTCGTAGCCGTCGATCGTCGTCGCGGCCGAGGCATTGGTGCCGGGCGTGCGGATCAGGATGGCCGGGATGGAGCCGCCATACTCCGCCCCGACATAGACGGAGGCGAGCAGCACGATGGCGGGGATGGGGTCCATCCCATAGGTGAAGGGCAGCAGCAGCGCCATCGCGATCGAGGGCGAGATGCCCGGCAGCGCGCCGCCGAAGATGCCCCACAGGCAGCCGGCGAAGGCGAACAGTATGGTGACCAAGCCGTCACCCGAGAACAGTGCTGCCACGCCTCAGCCGCCGAACAACAGGCCGGAGGGAAATGGAATGCCGAGCAGCTTGACAAAGCCGAACCAGAAGAGCCCAGCAAGTGCCGCCGCGAACGCAACGATGCCGATACCGCGCCCGCCGGCGAAGAACGCAACCGCAGCGGCGAGGATGCCGACCGCGAGCGGATAGCCGAGCAGCGGCACCGCTACGACGTAGGCGACCAGAATGACGAACAGCCCGGCGGCACGCTGGTGATCGGGCTGCTTGCCCGCCGTGCCGCCGCCGACCAGCGCTGTCTTGATCAGCACCCCGGCACCGCCGAACGCCAGCAGCCCGGCAACGACGAGTGGCACGCCACCGGGGCCGACCGCATCGGACAGCATGCTGACGGGGATCGCTGTCGCCATCGCGCCATAGGCCCCGGCAAGCGCCAGCGCGCCGGCGCCGAGTGCGGCATCCACGGCACGGCTCATCGGGGGCCGCTCATCGCGGGCGGGCCATCAGCGTGCGACACCGAGCTCGCGCAGCGACGTGGCGATGTCAGCCGCGAACTCCGTGGTGAAGCTGCGCGCTGCCGGGCGGGGCAGCAGCTGCGGCGTCGCCACCAGGCTCTCCTTCGAGAACACGGCCTTGTAGGCAGGGCTGTCGAGAACGGTCGCGAGGGCCGTGCTCCACTGCGCGGCGATCTCGTCCGGCATGCCCTTCGGTCCGGCAAGGCCGCGGAACTTCGTCACCACCAGGTCGATGCCCTGCTCGCGCGCGGTGCCAAGGTCGGGGAAGTCTGGCAGGCGCGTCTCGGTCAGCACGCCGAGCAGGCGGACGCGCCCGGCATCGAGCTGGGCGCGGATCTCCTGCACTTCGCCGATGCCGATATCGAGCGTGCCGTTCAGCACGTTGATCATCAAGTCGCCGCCGCCCTCGTGCGGCACTACGGCTGCACGCGCGCCGGTGATCCGGTTCAGCCGCTCGAGCGCGATCCGCTCGAGAGAGGCCGGGTTCGCCGCCCCCCATTTCTGCCGGCCCGGGTTCGCCTTGGCCGCCGCCATCGCTTTCGCCAGCGTCGTGAAGGGCGACTGCACGCGGGTGTAGACGACCTCCGGGTCGAGGAACACGACCGACAGGGGATCGAGGCTGTCGTAGCCGAACTCGGGCCGCGAGAGCAGCGTCGTCTGGATGTAGGTCGGCGTCGTCGCGTAGAACATGCCGCCATTCGGCTGCGCCCGCGCGACGCGGGCCACCGCCGTCGCACCGCTGCCGCCGCGCACGTTCTCTACGGCGAAGTTCGTGCCCATCACCGGCTGGAGATGCTTGATGAGCTCGCGCAGGAAGATGTCGCTTCCCCCGCCAGGCGATGAGTGCGTGACGAGCGTGACCGTCGGCACAGGGTAGCGTGCCTGGGCGCGGAGTGCGGGGGCCGCGAGCGGCAAGGTCGCTGCGGCAAGAGCGTGGCGGCGCGTGAGCATCGGATCCTCCCATCCAGCCGGGTTTGTCCCGGCGTTCGTCTCGTCGTGGCAGGCGGCGCGTCAGCGCCCCTTGAAGTCGGGCTTGCGCTTCTCGAGGAAGGCCTTCCGGCCCTCGATGTAGTCCTCCGAGCTGAAGCAGGCGGCGACCATCGCATCGCCCTTCGCGCGATCGCGCTGGCTCTCGTCCTTCATCGCCTCGTTCAGCACGAACTTCGCGGTCGCGACTGTCAGCGGCGCGTTGCCCGTGATGGTCGCGGCATAGTCGGCGACGTAGGGCCCGAGTTCCGCATCCGGCATCACGCGGTTGACGAGGCCCATCAGCCGCGCCTCCTCGGCCGAGAACAGCCGCGCGGTGAACAGCATCTCCTTGGCGAAGGAGGGGCCGATGACGTCCGACAGCCGCTTCATCCCGACATAGCCATAGCCGAGGCCGAGCTTCGCGGCCGGGATGCCGAAGCGGCTGTCATCGGCCGAGAGGCGAAGGTCGCAGCAGATGGCGAGCGCCATGCCGCCGCCGACGCAGGCGCCGTGGATCTCGGCAATCGTTGGCTTCGGGAAGCCGTGCAGCAGGCCGTACACGCGCTCGGTCTGCGCGTTGTAGGCAGCGACTGCATCTGGGCCCGAGCGCTCGCTCTCGAACTTCGAGATGTCTGCGCCCGACACGAATGCCTTGCCACCTGCCCCGGTGATGATGACGACGCGCACGTCCGGGTCATCGCGGAAATCGGTGAGGATCGCTTCCGCCGCCTCCCACATCTCCATCGAGACGGCGTTGCGCCGCTCCGGGTTGTTGAAGGTCATCGTGCCGATGCCGCCCTGCTTGGAGGCGAGCATCTTGTCGGTCTTGAGCATCAACCCGTCTGGCATGGTCGTGGTCCTCAGATGATCTGGCGTGAGCGGAAGCCGGCAATCTCGTCGGCCGAGTAGCCGGCATCGGCGAGGACCTCGTCGGTGTGCTCGCCGACTTCCGGCGGCGGCGCTGCCAGCGAGGAGGGGGTGCGCGAGAGGACGATCGGTTGCGACACGAGTTCGATCGTGCCACGCACGGGGCTCTCGACCGTTGCCGCAACCTTCAGGTGCTTCACCTGCGGGTCGGCGAACACCTCGTCGATGCTGTTGATGGGCCCCGTCGGCACACCGGCCTCGTTCAGCACCGCCACCCAATGCGCAGCGGGCTTCGTGCGCAGCAGCTCGGCGATCTCGGCGTTCAGCGCGTCGCGGTTCTTCGACCGGTCAGCCCCCTTCGCGTAGAGGGGATTGGTGATCCAGTCCTCGCGGCCGACGGCCTTGGCGAAGCGTTCCCAGATCTTGCCGCCGGCAACGGCGACGTTCATGTGCCCATCGGATGTCGGGTACACGCCGGTCGGGATCGAGGTCGGGTGGTTGTTGCCGGCCTGCTTCGGCACCTCATGGTCGACCAGCCAGCGCGCGGCCTGGAAGTCGAGCATGAAGATCTGCGCCTGCAGCAGCGACGTCTGCACCCACTGGCCCATGCCCGATTTCTGCCGCTCGAGCAGCGCCAGCATGATGCCCTGCGAGCAGAAGATGCCGGCGCAGAGATCGGCAATCGGAATGCCGACGCGCACGGGACCCTGGCCAGGCAGGCCGGTGATGCTCATCAACCCGCCCATGCCTTGCGCGATCTGATCGAAGCCGGGCCGTTCCGCGTACGGGCCGTCCTGGCCGAAGCCGGAGATGGAGGCGAGGATGATGCGGGGGTTCACCGCCTTCAGCGCTTCGTAGTCGATGCCGAGCCGCCCCTTCACGTCGGGGCGGAAATTCTCGACCACGACATCGGCGGTGGCGACCAGCTTGCGGAAGATCGCAAGCCCTTCCGGGGCCTTCAGGTTCAGTGTCATCGCCCGCTTGTTGCGGTGCAGGTTCTGGAAGTCTGGCCCGTGCCGCGGCCCGCCGAGCGGCTCGCTGGCCTCGAGCCCCTCCGGCATCTCGACCTTGATCACGTCCGCCCCCCAGTCGGCCAACTGGCGAACGCAGGTGGGGCCCGAGCGCACGCGCGTGAGATCGAGAACGCGGATGCCGGAGAGCGTGGATGAGGCTGGCGGGAGGGGCATGCTGGACGTGCCTCGTTGCTTGTGCGATGCCAAATCGTGACTGTGCGGCTTAGCATCGGCGCAGGCTGATGTAAACTGTTAACAGTTTGCCTTCGCGCTCCAGCAATGGCACACCCCCGGCATGCTCGAAGCTCCAGCCACCGCGCCCGGATCGACCCATCAGGGCCCGATCGACATCGTCCGCACCCAGTCGCTCACCACGCTGGTGCAGCGCGAGCTCGAACGGCTGATCCTGGCCGGCGACGTGAAACCGGGCGAGCGCATCAACGAACAGCACGTGGCACAGCGCCTGCGGGTCAGCCGCGGGCCGGTGCGCGAGGCGCTGCGCGGTCTCGAGCGCGCGGGGCTGGTCGAGGCGCGCGTCAATCGCGGCGTCTACGTGCGCGAGGTCTCGGTCGAGCAGGCGCTCGAGATCTACGAGATGCGCGGGCTGATCACCGGCTTCGCCTGCGCCCGCCTCGCCGCTGCGTCCACGGCCGATCAGCGCGGCGAGCTCGCCGGCCTCGTGACACAGATGGAGCGTGCGGCCTCGGCCGGCGACCAGGCGCTCTACTACGCCATCAACCTCGCCTTCCATGACAAGCTGATGCAGTTCGCCGGCAACATGCGTGCGAAGGCGATGTACGACGCGCTGGTAAAGGAAAGCCATCTCTGCCGGCGGCGCAGCCTGTTCAGCCCGCGCAACATGGGCGAGAGCAACGCCGAGCACGCCGCCATCCTCGACGCGATCCGCCGCGGCGATGCCGAGACGGCGCGCAAGGTGGGCGAGGAGCATATCGTCGGCGGCAGGCGGCGTTTCCTCGATGTCGTGGGCTCGACAGCGGGCACCTGAGCGCCGTTGACTGTTGACAGTTTCCCCGCGCCCGACGACCGTCCGGCCAAACGGAGGAAACACGCATGCCAGATCATCACGCAATTCCGCTGACGCCGCCGCCCCTCCTGCCCTGGGGCAAGGAACTGCTTCCCGGATTCCGGCGCGAGCGGATCGAGGTCGGCGGTGTCGGCATCAATGTCGCGATCGGCGGCTCCGGCCCGCCTCTCCTGCTGCTGCACGGCAACCCGCTGACGCACGTGTCCTGGCACAAGGTGGCCCCCTCGCTCGCGCAGGGCTTCACCGTGGTGGCCCCTGACCTCCGCGGGTACGGCGACAGCGACAAGCCCGATGGCGGGGCGGATCACAGCGGCTACGCGTTCCGCACCATGGGCAACGATAACGTTGCGGTCATGGAACGCCTCGGCTTCACGCGCTTCGGCATCGCGGGGCATGACCGTGGCGCGCGCGTCGGCTTCCGCATGGCGCTCGACCACCCGGAGAAGGTGACGCAACTCGCCGCACTCGACATCGTGCCGACGCACCACGTGCTGTCGAACGTCACCCTCGGCTGGGGGCTCGAGGCGTATCACTGGTTCTTCATGGCGCAGAAGGCGCCGTTCCCCGAGAAGCTGCTGACGGCCGACCTCGCCTATTACATCTCCTACAAGCTGAACAAGAAGGGCGTCGGGCTCGAGATCTTCTCGGCCGAGGCGATGGCGGAATACGTCCGCTGCACCACGCCCGAGCAGATCCACGCCGTGTGCGAGGATTATCGCGCGACCGTCAGCGTCGACTTCGCGATGGACAGCGCCGATTTCGGCAAGCGCACGATCGCCTGCCCGGTGCTCGTCCTCTGGGGCTCGAACAGCCATTGCGGGCGGCATTTCCAGGTGCTCGATGCCTGGCGCCCCTGGGCGCCCGACCTGCGCGGCTGGGCGGTGCCAACAGGGCACTATCCGGCCGAGCACAGGCCCGATCTCGTCTACGACCCATTCTGGCGGTTGTTCTCGGGCGGCGAACCCATTCCCTATAAGGAATGAGCGCTACAGAAGGCCCTTCGCGATGCCGCCATCGACATTCACCGTCTGGCCGGTGACGTAGCCAGCCAGCGGGCTTGCGAGCCACACCACCATCGCCGCCACCTCGTCGGGCTCGGCGAAACGGCCGAGCGGGATCTCGTGCGTGAACTCGGCGACGATCGCCTCGCGCGTCACGCCACGCTCGGCCGCCATCCTGTCGGCCCGGTCGGTCCAAAGCCTCGTGAGCGTGCGGCCGGGGGCGACGGAGTTGATGCGGATGCCCTCCGGGGCGAGTTCGCCCGCCAACGTCTTGATCAGCCCGAGCAAGCCCGCCTTGTGCACGTTCGACACCACCTGGTGCGTGTGCGGCTGCCGCGCGGAAGCCGCGCCGAGGATGATGATCGCCGGGTCGTTGCCCTGCCGCAGCGCCGGCAGTGCCGCGCGCACGAGCCTGACGGCCGAGAGAACGTTGAACGTGTAGTTGCCGAGCCAATCCTCGTCGGACAGCTTCTCGAACGCGGAGCGGATCGATCCACCAACGCAATCGATCACCGCATCGAGGCCGCCAAGCGCCTCCGTTGCCTGCGCGACCAGCCTGTCGGCCTCGCCGGCGAAGGTGATGTCGGATGCGAACGCCACCGGCGTGCGGCCCGCCGCCGCGCCGATCGCGGCCGCGGCATCGGCGATGTCATGGGCGTTGCGCGAGGCCATCGCGACATGCGCGCCTTCCGCGGCGAGCATGTGCGCGGTGGCACGCCCGATGCCGGCGGAGGCGCCCACCACGAGAACACGCCTGCCGTCATACCTGAGATCCATGGAGCCTCCTTGCGACCGAACGATAGAGCCTGAACACGGGAAGGATTGTCGCCGCGATCACCGCGATGCGCACGATCTGGAACGCCGTCACCGCCGTCGCGTCGAGGCGCATGATCTTGGCGGTCAGCACCATCTCGGTGATGCCGGCAGGTGCAACGGCGAGGAAACCGGTGGCGAAGGGCAGCCCCGTTGCTGCCGCGAGCACGGCACCGCCGCACGCTGCCGCCGTGACAAGCAGGAGCGCGGTGACGAGGCCGCCGCACGCCACGCGCGGCAGGCGTGCCAGGCTGTCGCGGCGGAACCGCACGCCGAGCGCGATGCCGATGGCCAGCTGCGCGATGACGAGGGCTGACCACGGCACAGCGGCCGGAAAGGGAGCGAGGGCGGCGAAGCCAGCCGCGCCGAACATCGGCCCGACAAGCCACGGATTGGGAAACCCGAGCGGGACGAGCGCGTAGGCAGCGAGCACCGCACCGGGCATGAGCAGCGCCCACGCGGCGGGGTGCGCGCCGGTCGCGGGCGCATCCTCCACCGCGCCACCGCTGCCGAAGGCGATCACGAGAACCGGCACCACCAGCACGACGACGAAGACGCGGATCGCATGCACGGTCGCGACAGCATCGGCGTCGGCGCCGTGGCGGCGAGCGACCTGCGCCATGTCCGCCATTCCGGCGGCGGCGGTGGCGAAGAACGCGGTGCGCGCATCGACGCGCGCGAGCGGGCGGAGGATGAAGGCAGCGAGCGTCGTCACCACGATCACGCCGATCGTGGCGATCGCGATCGCCGGCGCGAGCGACACGGTTCCCGCCAGCACCGGGGGTGTCATGCGCAGCCCGATCGCGAGCCCGACAACGGCCTGCCCCAGTTGTCGCCCCGCCGGTACCTGGGCGAGATTGGCGCCGGCGACGCTGGCGGCAGCGGTCGCGACCATCGGCCCGATCATCCAGGCGAGTGGAACGCGCAGCCACCACGCAGCGAACCCGCCCGCCACGCCAAGTGCCAAGGCGGCGAGAACGGCACGCGCTGCGGTGGTGCGGGGGCTGCTCGCTGGCTGGGGGGCAGGGGCGGTCATGGACCCGTTCGTCGTGGGTTGAGGCGCAAGGCTCCGCCCTCGGGGGGAAGGTGTCAACGGTTGACACTCTGCACCGTCCCCGTCCATTTCTTCCGCGAAAGTGAAGAAAGCACAGTGAAAACAGCGGCTTGCCGCCACCGTTGACGGTAGACACTTGCGCGGCCTAGAGATGGTGCCAATCGAAACGGCAATCCCGCCGCCCGGGCCCGCGATCTGGGACGGCGACGAAGGGACCCAGGGAGGAACTCGCCATGACCGTTCGCTGCACGTCCATCTCGCGCCGCTCGGTGATCGCCGCTGCGGCCGGCACCGCGCTTGCCGCACCTCTGCCGCTGCGCGCCGCGACCTACCCCGAGCGGCCGTTGACCATCCTCGTTCCCTTCGCCACCGGCGGCTACAACGACCGTTACGCGCGCGCCATTGCGCCGTTCGTGCAGAAGCATTTCGGCCAGCCGGTAGTGGTGCAAAACCGGCCCGGCGGCGGAACGATGCTCGGCAACATGTTCTATCTCCAGCAGCCCGATGACGGCTACATGGTGATGGTGCACTCGGCCGGCCCGTTCATCCCGCTCTCGGTGCTGACGCGCAACGCGCAGTACAAGGTCGAGGATTTCTGGATGATCAACCTGCCGTCGCGCGACGCGACGCTGGTGGCGTGCGCGACGTCGAAGCCCTTCACCTCGATCGGCGACGTCATCACCCAGTTGAAGCGCGATCCACGTTCCGTCAGCGTCGGCATCCAGCCGGCCTCGGCCGACCTCGTGAACCTCGCGCTGCTCATGCAGGGCCACGGCATCGACCGCTCGCGCATGCGTGTCGTCACCTATGACGGCGGCGGCCCAGCGCGCACCGCCACGATGGGCGGGCATGTCGATATCGGCCTGGTCGGCGGCGAAGGCTTCCTGCCGGTGAAGGACCGCATCCGCCCGCTGCTCGTCTTCTCCAATGAGAAGAACGAGGATTTCCCGGAGGCGCCGCTCAGCACCGATCATGCGAAGGCCTCCGGCTTCGCGCCCGAGTATGTCGACGGATCGCAGCGCGGCTTCGTCGTCTCCCGCCGCTTCCGCGACCGCGCGCCTGATCGCTACCAGATCATGTTCCAGGCGATCGAGCGCGCGACGAAGGACCCCGAGTGCGTCGCCGCGCTGAAGGCGCAGCAGCTTGCCACCACCTGGTACGGGGCCGAGGCCTCGAACGAGGCGTATCTCCGCAGCGCATCGCTGATGGAGAAGTATGTCGATCTGCTGAAGCAGGCGTGAGCTGGCCGCGGGCGTAAGACAGCGCGGGCAGGGAGGTCGGGGGTGCGAGGGGCAGCATGGCGCGTGGCGTGGGGGCAACTCGCCCTGGTCACCGCCCTTGCCGCCTTCGCGCTCGCCTATCTGGTTGATGCGCGCACGGTCTCCCTCTCGGTCAACAACCTGCTCCTGCTCCAACCGACAGCGATCCTCGTCCTCTTCCTCTGGGGCGTCATCGCGATCGGCTGCGTCAGCCGCGCCCCGGCGGGCGAAGCGTCGCCGGCACCGGCCGACTGGCGGGCGACACTGCGCGTTGTCGGCATGGTCGCGGCATTCGGGTTCTTCATCCTTTCCCTCGAGCGCGTCGGTTACGATATCGCAATGGTACTGTTCGTGAGCGCGGCGCTCTGGATCGGAGGTGAGCGGCGGCCCCTCGTGCTGGTGCTGTTCTCGCTGATCTTCACGGCCGCCGCGATCTTCGGCTTCCGCGCCCTCGTGCCCTATCCGTTTCCGACCACCCTGATCTAGGACCGCGATGGTCGACCTCGCTGCCGCCGGTTCCGCCGTGGCCCTCCTTGCCGGCTCGCTCGACGCCTGGCTCTGGGTCGTGCCGGGACTCCTGATCGGCCTCGTCTTCGGCGCGATGCCCGGCATCTCGGTGTCGATGGCGATGGCGCTCGTGCTGCCGGCAACCCTCTACATGGAGTTCCTGCCGGCGATCATCTTCCTCACCTCCGTGTATACCGGCGCGGGCTTCGGCGGGTCGGTGCCGGCGGTGCTGATGAACATTCCCGGCACGTCCTCTGCCGTCGCCACGACGTTCGATGGCTACCCGATGGCGCGCGCGGGCAAGCACAACGAGGCGCTCGGCCTCGCCCTTGTGTCGTCCTGCCTCGGCGTGCTCGGCAGCTACATCGTGTTGTTCTTCCTCGTTCAGCCGATCGCCGAGCTCGTGCTGCGCATCGGCCCGTTCGAGATGGCCGCGATCGCGATCTGGGGCATGGTGCTGCTGGGCTCGCTCGGCGGAAAATCGCTGAGCCGCGGGCTGTTCGCGGCCGGCATCGGCGTGCTGCTCGGCACGGTGGGAATGAACACGGCGGGCTATCTCCGCGGCACCGCCAACATCCCCGAGCTGCTCGATGGCATTCCGACCATTCCCGCCATGGTCGGGCTGCTCGCGGCAAGCCAGCTCTTTGGCCTGGTGAACACGCATTTCCTGGTCGAGGCCGAGGAGGATCGCCAGATCAGCCTCTCCCGGATCGTCGCGGGCGGCATGATGACGTTCAAGCACCCACGCACGCTGGTCCGCGGCTCGATGATCGGCGCGCTTGTCGGCGCGGCACCGGGCGTCGGCTCATCGATCTCGAACCTGCTCTCCTACGCCGAGGCGCGCCGCGCCTCGAAGGATCGTGACAGCTTCGGCAAGGGCAACCCAGAAGGCGTGATCGCCTCGGAAAGTGCCAACAGCTCGTCGGAGGGCGGATCGATGGCGACGATGCTCGCCCTCGGCATTCCCGGCGGCGGCGCCACGGCGATCCTGCTCGCGGCCTTCGCCATGCACAACGTCGTTGGCGGCCCGCGGTTCATGGACCAGAACCGCGACATCGTCTACGCGATCATCCTCTCGAACTTCGCCCAGGCCGTACTGCTGCTCTTCGTCGGCACCGCCTTCGTCTACTGCGCGAGCTCGATCGTGCGGCTGCCGCTGCGCTTCCTGATCCCCTGCGTGCTGGTGATGGCGACAATGGGCTCCTTCGCCATGGAAGGTTCGATCGCGGGGCCGATGACGCTGTTCGTGTTCTCCGTACTCGGCTGGCTGATGTCATCGGCCGGCTATCCCGTCGCTGCCGTGGTCGTCGGGCTTCTGCTCGGACGGTTGATCGAGACCGAGCTTCTGCGCGCCTGGCAGCTCGCCGGCGGCGACATCGGCGAGGTGCTGAACCACCCCTGGGCGCTGGTGATCATTGCGCTGATGGTGCTGTCGCTCGGGTTCTCGATGTGGCAGGACAGCAGGCGACGCCGGGTCGAGGACATCACCGCCGGCTGAAGGGGGACGCTGGATGCCGCGCCACGAATTGATCGTCGCACTCGGAACAAGCCGCTACCGCATCGAGCGCCCCTGGGGTGACATCCCCACAGGCGTCGGCACGCCGAGCGACGTTGCCTGCGCGGCCGATGGCACCGTGTTCTGCCAGCTCCGCCAGGACCCTTATGACCCGGCCGGCCCAGCCGTCGTCGTGCTCAGCCCCGATGGGCGGCGCATCGATGCCTGGGGCGGCGATGCGGTGGCCGATGGGCACATGCTGTCGGTTCACCCCGATGGCCGTGTGTTCGTGGTCGACCGTGACGCGCACGAGATCATCGTGTTCGACCGCGCGGGCAAGCGCCTCGGCGGCATCGGCCGGCGGCACTGCCCGGGCGAGCCGTTCAATGCACCGTGCGACGTGGCGTTCGGGCCGGATGGATCGATCTACGTCGCCGATGGCTACGGCGCGTCGGTCGTGCATCGCTTCACGGCGGAGGGTACGCCGCTGGGACGCTGGGGTGAGCCAGGCGAAGGCCCCGGCCAGTTCTCGACGCCGCACGGCATCTGGGTGCTCGCCGATGGCCGCGTCGCGGTGGCCGACCGCGAGAACAACCGCGTGCAGGTGTTCGACGCCGAGGGGCGCTGGCTCGCCGACTGGCGCGATCACCACAAGCCGATGTCGGTGCACGGTGCCCCTGGCGGCGGCCTCTATGTGACCGACCAGGTGCCGAGGCTCTCCCTGCTCGGCCCCGATGGCACGCTCCAGGGTCGTTGCCGCCCCGTGCTGAACGGCGCGCACGGCATCTGGGCAGCACCCGACGGGTCGATCCTGCTGAGCGAGATCAGCCCGCCGCGGCTGACGCGGCTCGCTCCGATCGTCTAGCCAGCCCCGATCTCCTCGGCGAGCAGCGCGATCTCGAGCCACTGCTCCTCGGCCTCGGCCAGCGCGGCCTGCGCCTTCGCCAGTGCCGCGGAGGCGCGGTCGAACGTCGCACGGTCGCGCGCATAGAGGCCGGGGTCGGCGAGGGTGGCGTTGGCGCGGACGATCTCCGCGCCCAGCGCCTCGATGCGGGCCGGCAACGTCTTCAGCGCATGCTGTTGCGCCATCGTGAGCTTGCGGCGCTGGTCCGGCGCGCGGCTCTCGACCTGTGCCTCGGTGCGTTCATCCGGCCGACGCTGCGCGGGCACCACGCGCGCGGCAATGCCCTCGCCGCGCTGGGCCAGCATGTCGGAATAGCCGCCGGCATACTCCTGCCACTGCCCCTCGCCCTCCGACATGATCACCGAGGTCGCGACACGGTCGAGGAAGTCGCGGTCATGGCTGACGACGATGACCGTTCCCTTGTACTCGGCGAGCAACTCCTGCAGCAGGTCGAGCGTTTCGAGATCGAGATCATTCGTCGGCTCGTCGAGCACCAGAAGGTTGGAGGGGGCCGCAAGGGCGCGGGCCAGGAGCACGCGCGCCTGCTCGCCGCCCGAGAGCTTGCCCACCGGGGTCTGCGCCTGCTCCGGCAGGAACAGGAAGTCCTTGAGGTAGCCCATCACGTGCCGCGGCGTGTCGCCCACGCGCACCATGTCGCCGCCGCCCGTCAGCGTGTCGGCAAGGCTCGTCGTCGGGTCGAGGCTGGCGCGGCCCTGGTCGAGCGTGACCATCGCCAGTCCGGTGCCGAGCCTCACGCTGCCCTCGTCAGGCGCGAGCGCTCCGGTAAGCATGGCGAGCAGCGTCGTCTTGCCTGCGCCATTCGGGCCGACGATGCCGACACGGTCGCTCCGCATCACGCGCGTGGTGAACTCGCGCACCACCGCACGCTCGCCATACCGTTTCGTTATCGCATCGGCTGCGATCACGAGGCTGCCCGAGCCCGCCGCCTCGGTCGCGCCCGCGGCGGTTCGGCCGACGGGAACGACGCGCGCCCGCCGCTTCTCGCGCAGCGCGCCAAGCTCCGCCATGCGGCGGACGTTTCGCTTGCGGCGTGCCGTGACGCCGTAGCGCACCCAATCCTCCTCGCGCGCGATCTTGCGGCCGAGCTTGTGCGCCTCCGCCTCCTCCTGCGCGAGCACCTCGTCACGCCACGTCTCGAACCCGGCAAAGCCCTGGTCGAGGCGCCGCGTCTCGCCACGGTCGAGCCAGACCATGCTGCGCGAGAGACGCTCGAGGAACCGCCGGTCATGGCTGATCAGCACCAGCGCGCCACGGAAGGCGCGCAGCTCGTCCTCAAGCCAGGTGATGGCGGGAAGGTCGAGGTGGTTCGTCGGCTCGTCGAGCAGCAGGATGTCGGGCACGGGGGCGAGCGCGCGGGCCAGTGCGGCACGCCGCGCCTCGCCGCCCGAAAGCGCTGCCGTCCGCTCCTCGCCCGTCAGCCCGAGCTGCTCGAGCAGGTAGCGCGCGCGATAGGGATCATCGCCAGGCCCGAGCCCCGCCTCGGCGTAAGCCGCGACCGTCTCGAACCCGGAAAGATCAGCGCCCTGGGGCAGGTAGCGCAGCGTGGCCCCTGGCTGGAGGAAGCGCGTACCGCCATCCTGCTGGATGAGCCCCGCGGCGATGCGCAACAGCGTCGATTTCCCCGCCCCGTTGCGGCCGACGAGCGCGATCCTCTCGCCCTCGCCGACGGCAAGGGCAGCGGTGCGGAGCAGCGGCGTCGCGCCGAAGGTGAGCGCGATGTCCTGGAGGGCGAGAAGCGGTGGTGCCATGGCGGCAGTGTCTAGTGCAGCGCCGGGAAGGCTACCAGGGTGAACCGTCGGCCTTCACGAAGCGCCGGCCGCCGGGCGAGGGTTCGACGCGCAGATCGTCGTCGGGGTAGGTCACCACGTCGCGTTCGTGTGCCTTCGTGCCGACGACGAGGAACACCACGTCCGCCTCCGTGCGGTTGACCAGGTGATGCGCATCGCCCGTGCCGGCGGGAAAGCCCGCCACCATGCCGGGGGCGAGCGCCTGCTCGCCGTCATGCGTGATCAACGTCGGCGTGCCTTCGGTGACGAGGACGAACTCGTCCTCGGCCGAGTGCGCGTGGCGCAGCGCGCTCGCCGCCCCCGGTGCGAGGCGAACGAGGTTCACGCCGAACTGCGTCAGCCCGAACGCATCGCCGAGCCGCCGGAAGGTCCTGCCCGCCACGGCGGCGCGGAACGGCGCGGGGTAGGACGTGCCGCCCGCTTCCGCAACGTCGGTGACGGCGATGGCGCGCGCCACTGCGTTGGCCTCAGGGGATCAGCAGCGTCGAGCCGGTGGTGCGGCGGCCCTCGAGTGCGCGATGCGCCTCCGCCGCGTCCTTCAGCGGGAAGCGCTGGTTCACCTCGATCTTCACCACGCCCTTCTGCACCACGCCGAACAGCGCGGCGGCGGAACCCGCGAGCTCCTCGCGCTTGGCGGTGTAGGTCGCGAGCGTCGGGCGCGTGAGGTAGAGCGAGCCCTTGGCCGCGAGCATGCCGAGCTCGAACGGCGGCACGGCGCCAGAGGCGTTGCCGAACACCACGAGCATGCCGTAGGGCGCCAGGCAGTCGAGCGACTTCATGAACGTGTCGCGGCCGACGCTGTCGTACACCACGGGCAGCATCTTCCCGCCCGTGATCTCCTTCACCTTCGCCTGGAAATCGTCGCGCGTGTAGACGATCGGGTGGTCGCAGCCATGCGCCTTCGCCAGCGCCGCCTTCTCGTCGGAGCCGACGGTGCCGATCACGGTGCAGCCGAGATGCTTGGCCCACTGGCACATGATCAGCCCGACGCCGCCGGCAGCGGCGTGGATCAGGATGGTCTGCCCCGGCTGAACCTTGAAGGTGCGCAGCAGCAGGTACTCGGCCGTCATGCCCTGCAGCATCATCGCAGCCGCCGTGTCGAACGAGATGTCGCCCGGCAGCTTCACCAGGCGTTCTGCCTTGATGGTGCGGAACTCGGCATAGGCGCCGATCGGCGCGGTGGCGTAGGCGACGCGGTCACCTGGCTTCAGCTCCGTCACGCCATCGCCGACGGCCTCGACCGTGCCGGCCCCCTCCATGCCGATCGTGGCGGGCAGCGCGGGCGGCTTGTAGAGGCCGGTGCGGAAATAGACGTCGATGTAGTTCAGGCCGACGGCGGCGTGGCGCACCAGCGCCTCTCCCGGGCCGGGCGAGGGCATCGGCAACTCGTCCCATCGCAGGACCTCGGGGCCGCCGTGCTCGTGGATGCGGATGGCGTGATGCATCGATTGCTCCGGCTCGTTTTCGCGTGTGGTCTGTGGATGGGACGTCAGTGCGGGGCAGCGGCATCCTGCTCATGCGCGAGCAGGTAGCGCTTGGTGTCATGTCCGTCGCCGCCCGAATAGCCGCCGAGCGCGTTGCCCGCGCCGACGATGCGGTGGCAGGGGATGATGATCGGGATCGGGTTCGCACCGCAGGCACCGCCGACGGCGCGCGCGGAGCTGCCGAGCGCCCGCGCGATGGCGCCGTAGCTTCGCACCTGGCCGGGCGGGATGGCGCGCATCGCCTCCCACACGCCGCGGCGAAAGGGCGTTCCGGCCGGGGCGAGCGGCAGGTCGAACGGCGTTGCGGGATCATCGAAATATGCATCGAGCTGCCGCTTCGCCGCCGCCAGCACCGGGGTTGCCGTACCAGCACCGGCGCCGCGGCCCCAGTCGAGCGCGATGATGCTCCCATCCTCCTCGAAGATGGTGAGTTCGCCGAGCGGTGAGTGCAGCGTCAGATGCGGCACGACGTCTCCGTGATGGCATGGGCGCGAGGACAGCCCCGCCATGGATGCGGCGATTTCGCGCCGCAGCAGGGCGTCCGTCAAGTCGGATGGCGGAGGATGGGGCTGCCCGCGAGACCGGATGGCGCTACACTCCCTGCCGAAGTGAGCTGCAGGAACAATGCGGCCGACAACCAGGAAGGGAGAAGTCCATGCCCGTTTCCATCAATGCGATCGATCCCATCAGCCGCTCCGCCTTCGCGGCAGAAGTCACGGGCATCGACCTGCGCGAACCCGTGTCGGCGGCCGATGTCGCGGCGATCGAGGCCGGCATGGCGCGCTATGCCGTTCTCGTGTTCCGCGACCAGCCCGTCGACGATGAGCAGCAGGCGACCTTCAGCCGCCATTTCGGCCCGCTCGAGGAGGCGACCGGCGACCTCCGCCCCGCCGCCGAGCGCCGCATCGCGATGACGCTGAACGACATCTCGAACCTCGACCAGGACGGCCGCGTGATGGCGCGCGACGACCGCCGCCGCCTGTTCGGCCTCGGCAACATGCTCTGGCATTCGGATTCGAGCTTCAAGGCAGCCCCGGCGCGCTACTCCCTGCTCTCGGCCCGCGTCATCCCAGGCTCGGGCGGCAACACGGAGTTCGCCGACATGCGGGCCGCCTACGACACGCTGGATGACGAGACGCGCGCGGTCGTCGCCGATCTCGTGTGCGAGCACAGCCAGATCCACTCGCGCGGCGCGCTCGGCTTCACCGAATTCACGGAGGAGGAGCTGCGCCAATGCGCGCCGGTGAAGCAGCGCCTGGTGCGGCGCCACCCGGTGTCGGGGCGGAAATCGCTGTTCCTCTCCGCCCATATCGGCGCGATCGACGGCATGCCCGTGCCGGAGGCGCGCATGCTGATCCGTGACCTGACGGAGCATGCGACGCAGCGCGACTTCGTCTACGCGCATGTGTGGCGCCAGCATGACCTCGTGATGTGGGACAACCGCGCGACGATGCACCGCGCGCGCCGCTATGACCCGAGCCAGGTGCGCGACATGCGGCGCACCACCGTGTCGGACGAGGTCTCGACGCTCGAACAGGTCGCGTAGCCGGGGCGCCCGTCAGGCGGTGCGATCGGGTGCAGCGCGCGGCTGCGCCCGAAATGTCGCAATCGTGGCATTTATGCAATTGCGAGTCAGTCGCAGGTGAGCTACCACGATCCGGTGACCGGGCTCGAGACCAGCACCGCGGCGACGCACACCCTCCAGGCGCAGCCAGAGAGCGCGCCCGCCGGACGCGTCAGCACGACGGCGCTGATGGGCGCTCGCGCCGAGCTCGAGATCGAGCACAAGGGTGAGATCTATCGCCTGCGCATCACGCGCGCCGGAAAACTCATCCTGACCAAGTAACGGCTTTCCCGGCACCGGCCGGGCGAGCCGAGCCAGCCAGCCACCGGCCCCGCCGGCAGCCAGCCAGCCGATCGCAGACGAACACGCGAGAAGGAGTGGCCGGCCCATGCGGGTGCTGATGTTCCGTTCGATGATCATGGCGTCCACCATGCTCGCCGGTGCCGCCGCGGCGCAAACGGCGCGGCAACCAGTGGACGGCGTGACCGCGCTCGATGCCGTCACCAGCACGGCCACGCGCACGCCGGAGGTTGCCGGCGACATCGCCGCACCAGTGACGGTCGTGCCGCGCGAGGAGATCCTCCGCCGCCAGCCGCAGAACCTGAACGACATCCTGCGCGACATCCCAGGCGTGGAAGCCGATGGCCTGCCGCGCAACAGCGTGATGCAGCCGCAGATCCGCGGGCTTGGCGATGACCGCGTGGTGATCCGCGTCGACGGGGTGCGACAGAACTTCAATTCCGGCCATCGCGGGCGCCTCTTCCTCGACCCGTCGCTGCTGCGCCAGGTCGATGTCGTGCGCGGCCCCGGCTCGATGCTCTACGGCTCGGGCGCGCTCGGCGGCGTCATCGGCTTCCGGACCGTCGATGCCGCCGACCTGCTGCGGCCTGGCGAGACCGTCACCGGCATCATCTCGGGCGGATGGCAGAGCAACAACAGCCAGTTCCAGGGCGGCCTGACCACGGCCTTCCGCTCCGGCGCGCTCGATGGGCTGGCCAACGTCACCGGCCGCACCGGGCAGAACTATTCCGACGGGCTCGGCCGGGGCATTCCCTATTCCGCCGCCGATACGGGTGCGGGCCTCGCCAAGCTCGGCTACACGCTGGGCGAAGGCGCCCGCATCGGGCTCAGCGTCGTCGGGTTCGGCGAGAACACGACGATCCCGGTCGCGGCCAACACGCTCGAGACCAACAATATCGCGAAGCGCCGCCTGCGCCAGCAGCAGATCGCGCTGACCGGCAGCTACGCCCCACCCGGCACGCCCTGGGCCGATGCCGCCTTCACCCTCTACTACGTCGATGTCGGGATCGATGAACGGCGCGTCATTCCGAACGATGGCCGCTTCGACACGACCGACTACGCGACCTTCGGCCTCGACGTGCAGAACACGGCGCGCTTCTCGCTCGTGGGGCCGGAGCGGCACGCGCTGACCATCGGCCTCGATGCCTACCAGGACACGCAGGAGGGCACGCGCAACAACGCCCCGCGCCCGCAATTCCCGAAGGCCGAGCAGACCATCATCGGCCTCTTCGCGCAGGACGCGATCACGCTCGGGCCCGTGACGGTCACGCTCGGCGCGCGCTTCGACAGCTACGAGCAATCAGCCGACGGGCGGCGTGACCGCTCGGAGAGCCATGTGAGCCCGAAGGCGTCGATCGCCTGGCAGGTCCTGCCCTGGGCCGCGCCCTACATCGCCTATACCGAGGCCTTCCGCGCGCCCTCGCTGGTCGAGCTCTACCAGTCGGGCGTTCATTTCCCGATCCGCGTCATCCCGTTCCCGACCTTCAACAATTTCGTTCCGAACCCGAACCTCCAGCCCGAGGTCGCGCGCAACAAGGAAGCCGGCCTCAACCTCCGCTTCCGCGACGTGCTCGCCCCGCGCGATTCCCTCCGCGCCCGGCTGTCGCTGTTCCAGAACGACATCGACGACTTCATCGAGGTCGTCGTCGCCGCGACGACATCGACGGCACGCAACGTCGCGCGCGCGCGGATCCGCGGCATCGAGTTCGAGGCAGGATATGACAGCGGACCGTGGTTCGCCTCGCTCGGCGCCTCGGCGCTCGAGGGGCGGAACCGCACCAATGACACGGCACTGAGCTTGATCCCGCAGCACAAGGTGGCGGTCACGCTCGGGCACCGGTTCCTGGAGGACGGGTGGACCGTGGGCGGCCGCGTGCTGGCCGCCGCAACGCAAGGCGACAAGCCCCAGCCGTCGATCCCCACGAGCGGCTACGGCATCCTCGACCTGTTCGCGAGCTACGCGCCGATCGAGGGGCCGCTGGAGGGCTGGCGGCTCGATATCGGCTTCGACAACGTGTTCGACCATGCCTATCGCCGCGTCTCCTGGGACAGCGGCACGAACCCGTCGCAGGTCTACGAGGTCGGGCGCAACCTGAAGCTCGCGCTCAGGGCGCAGTTCTGAGGGCGGGGATGCGGCGAACCCCCCTCGCTGCGTTTCTGGAACGGAACGACCGTGGCAGCGCCCTGGCGCTTTCGCTGCTCGTCCATGCGGCAGCGGCGGCGGCGATGATCGCAGGGCTCGGCGCGGGAAAGGGTATCGCGCCGGAGCCGCCGGGCGAGGGCGCGGTGGTGACGGTGATGTTCGCCGCGCCACCAGCCGCGCCCACCGCGGCAGCCGCCGTCGCGCCCTTCGCCGAGCCTGACGCGCCGGTGTTCACGGAAACCCCGCCCGAGCCGATCCCGCCGATGCCGGAGCCCGATGTCGCACGGACCGCAGAGGCGGAGCCGATCCCGCCGATGCCGGAGCCCGATGTCGCACGGACCGCAGAGGCGGAGCCGATCGCGCCGGTGCCCGAGCCTGACATCGCCGCCCTGCCCGCCCTGCCGGCATCCGAACCGCCAGCACGGACGCCACCGCCGCAGCCGGTGGCGGCACGGGCAGCCC
>NZ_JALHPR010000008.1 GCF_022842375.1 Elioraea sp.
GAGCGCCCACACACGAGCCTGAACGGGCTTACGCCCGCAGCCTTTGCAACCCGCCCCACGCAGGGGCATAGACAGAACAGACCCTGCTTATGAACGAGGGCAGCCTGGGGGCAGGGTCAGGGGCAATGAAGGGATGACACGATGATGATGCGCGCCTTCGGTTCCCCGCGCCTCTACCTCCAGGGCCCCGGGCTTCTCGACCGCGCGGCCGAGGCGCTGGCGGCGATCGGGGCGCGGCCGTTCGCGGTGGTCGATCCCGTCGTGCTGGACCGGATGGGAAACCGCCTCTCGTCGGCCCTGCCAGGTGCGACGCTCACGCGGTTCTCGGGCGAGATCACGGCCGCCGAAATCGACAGGCTTTCCGACGAGGCTAGGTCTGCGGGTCCGGGCGTGATCATCGGCATCGGCGGCGGCAAGGCGATCGATACCGCCAAGGGTGTCGCGCTGACGCTCGGGCTTCCCGTCGCGATCATCCCGACCGCTGCCTCAAATGATGCGCCGACGAGCAGGTTGATTGTCGTCTACGATGAGAACCACCGAATTTCCGAACTACGGCGCCTCCCCTCGAATCCCGATCTCGTGCTTGTCGATACCGCGATCATTGCCGCGGCGCCGAGGCGGCTTCTCGCGGCGGGTATCGGCGACGCGATGAGCAAGGCCTTCGAGGCGCATGCATGCGCCAATGCGGGTGGCATCAACTTCTTCGGTGGCTCGCCGCCGATCGCGGCACTGGCGCTTGCCGACGCCTGCCTGGCGACATTGAAGCGCGATGCCGCCGCCGCCATTGACATCGCGGGAACAGGACAGCCGAATGCAGCGTTCGAGAACATCGTCGAGGCAGCGGTGCTGCTGTCGGGCCTCGGGTTTGAGGCAGGCGGTCTGAGCCTTGCACATGCGCTGACGCGCGGCTTCACGGCCCATCCCGCCACAGCCGCGGCGATGCACGGCGAGATGGTCGCCTACGGCACGATCGTGCAGCTCGTGCATGAGGCGCGGCCGCAGGCTGACTGCCTCGAACTCGCCCGGTTTGCGGCTGGGGTCGGCCTTCCTGTGACGCTCGCCTCGCTCGGCCTTCCTGCGCCGACGGACGCTGACCTGGATGCGATCATCGCACCCACGCTCGCCGCGCCCCATATCCGGCATTTGCGCGCGCCGATCGACCGCATGATCCTTGCCGCATGCTTCCGCGAGGCCGACGCGTTGCTGGCATGAGCGATGCGCTCACGCTCGGGTTGCGACACTCGGACGCACGCGGTCTGAGCCGCAATCCGCGCTACGGGGGCGGGAATGCGTACCGGGGCGCGGCAATCAGGGCGGCGAGGCGCAGCAGGGCAACGTCTTCCCCCTTCGCGCCCACGAGCTGAATGCCAACGGGCCGCCCCCGTGTATCGACGCCAGCGGGCACCGAGAGGGCGGGATGGCCCGTCAGGTTGAACACGCAGTTCGGCGAAGCCAGACAGTAGGCGATGCAGCCAGACTCGTCATCGGCATCGGGCAGGAGATCGAGGTGTCCGGCACAGAGGATTGCATCACAGCGCGACAGGATCGTATCGACGCGACCGGTCAGCGCCGCTCGCTCTGCCAGCGCGGATGCGCGTGTGGCCTTGTCCATCGCACGGCCTGGGCGGAGCCAGGCACGCAGACCCTCGCTCACCATTCCCGCAGGCGCGGCGAGCACGGCGGCATGCCGCTCGGCGGATTCCGGCAGGGCAATGGCGCGGACCAGCGCGCGCGCCGCGTCGATGCCGATCGGCGCCTCTGCCAGGCTCAGCACTGCCCCGGCTGCTGACAGGCGACGCGCTGCCTCGGTCAGAGCCACGGCGATCTCGGGATGCGCGTCACGATCCCAGTTGCCGATCAGCGCGATGCGCGGATGGCGCGGCGGCGCGTGTTCCGCGGCGCCAAGGCGCATCGCCACGGTTGCGAGCAGCGCAGCATCAGCCCCGATCAGCCCGACATGATCCAGCGTGTCGGAATGCGCGAGAACGCCGTTCCGCGGGATCAGATCGAAGCTCGGCTTGATGCCGATGACGCCACAGGCAGCAGCGGGGCAGCGCACCGACCCGCCCGTGTCGCCACCCAGTGCGACATCCGCCATCCCAGCCGCTACAGCGACGGCGGATCCGCTCGAAGAGCCGCCGACGAAGGCGCCGCGTGCGAAGGGGTGGGCGGGTGGTGGCGCGAGCGCGAGTTCCTGCACCTCGCCAGTTCCCGCACCGAGTTCCCACGTCGAGACCTTGCCGAGCGGGACCGCGCCCAGCGACCGCAGACGCGCGACCACGGCGGCATCGTCACGTGCGATGCTGCCTTTCAGCAGACGGCAATTCGCTTCCGTCGGCCAGCCCGCGACATCGATCGTGTCCTTCACCGCAACCGCGAGGCCCGCGAGCGGACCGGCGCAGCCATCGATCCCGTCTGCGAGATGCACGTAGGCGCGGAGCGCACCGTCACGCTCGGCAATCCGTGCGCGTGCCACCTTTGCGCCGATCATCGCTCGACCGGGACGGGGGCGCGGGGGCGGCGGATGCCGGGTGCGACGACCAGAAGCAGAAGCAACAGGGCGCCGCCGAGCAGCACAGCGCTCACTGGCCGCTCGACGAATACGGCGGCATGGCCACCCGAGATGAGCATCGCACGGCGGAAATTCTCCTCCATCAGCGGCCCCAGGATGAAGCCGAGCATCATCGGCGCCGGTTCGCAGCCAAGCTTTGCGAGAGCATAGCCGACGATACCGAAGCCGAGCATGAGCCAAAGTGCGACCAGGCTGTTCGATACGGCAAGCACGCCGACGCAGCATGTCAGCCCGATTACCGGTGCCATCACGCGATAGGGCGTTTCGAGCGCCTTTGCCCAGAGCCCGACAAGGGGAAGGCTGATCACGAGAAGCATCATGTTGCCGACCCACATGCTCGCGATCACGCCCCAGAAGAGGGCCGGCTGTTCGGTGATCACCTTCGGCCCTGGCTGGATGCCATGGATCAGCATCGCGCCCGCAAGCACCGCCATCGCCGCGTTGCCGGGAATGCCCATGGTCAGCAGGGAGAGGTGCGGCTCGGCGCGATGGATGGCCTGGTCGATGGCATCCTGCGCGACGTGGTCGCCTCGTTCCATGCGACCCATCCGCACATCCACCTCTCAATCGAGGTGGGCGGCACCGGAGCTGGCCTGCGCGCTCTGCTCGCCGGCACGCTCGATGCGCTGCTCGCTTCAACCTGCCGGAGCGGCGTGAGTTTCGCGTGCTTGCTGCATGGAAGTTGCCATGCGGCGCTGTGATCGCGCCATCGCATCCGCTCGCCGGCCGCAGGCGGCAGCTGCTCTTCCCATTAGTGTTCTAGAGCACGACCTTCCGATCGATTCCAGTTGATCGGAACGTGCTCGAGCCGTCGATGCCGTAGTCGGCGAGCGCGGGCAGCATCGCTTCGATCACGAAATCGACGAAGGCGGAAGGTGCGTCGAGGTAGAACTCCCTGTCCGAGTAGCTGCCGACATGTGCCTTGACGCCGCGCGCCCCGAGCCATGCCGCGAGCTGCGTGAGTGCTGCTTCCGGCGCATCGTCGAGGAACGAGACCTGCGAGCGCAGCTTGTCCCCATCGCGGCTCATGGTGTCGCTGCGGCTGAACTGGAGATCGACATTGGTGCCCGGCTGGCGCAGCCAGATCGATCGTTCCGTCCGCCGCAGCGTGATGAAGCCGAGCTCGCCCGTAAGCATGTCGACGACCGTCTCGAAGTGCCGCGCGTCGAGCCTGTTGGCAACATGGTTCAAGCGCATGCGGGTCCCTCCCCGGTGTGACTTCGCTCGATCACACAACGATCACCAGCTTCGCGCGTGACATCCGCAACCCAGACGTGAACCGCTTGTACGGCAGGAATCACCCACGCGCGGCAAGCACCCCGAGGGTGTGTTCGGCGATCATGCGCTCCTCGTCGGTGCGGCGAACCAGCACGCGGACTCCGGCGCCGTCGTGAGAGATCTCGGCGTCATTCGCGGCGTTGCGCGCCGGATCGACCGTGACGCCGATGAAACCGAGGCCGTCACAGATCCGGGCGCGTAGCCCGCGCGCGTTCTCGCCGATGCCGGCGGTGAAGACCAGCGCATCGATCCCGCCGATCGACGCGGCGAGTGCCGCAATCTCCCGCCGCACGCGGTAAGCGAAATAGCCGAGGGCTCGCTCCGCCGCCTCGCCCCCTTCTGCTTCGATCGCGCGTACGTCACCCGAGATGCCGGACAACCCCTTCAGACCGCTGCCGTTGTAGAGAAGCTTCGTCACCTCGGCGGTGGTCATGCCGAGCGTATCGATCATGTGCAGCACCACGCCAGGGTCGATCTGGCCGCAGCGTGTGCCCATCGGCACGCCGTCAAGCGCGGTGAAGCCCATCGAGCTTGCCTGCGCGTGCCCACCGGCGATGGCGCAAAGCGAGGAGCCGTTCCCGAGATGGCAGACGACGAGCCTGCCGCTGCCGAGCACTGGGTCCTCGGCCGCGATCCGGCGGGCGATGTACTCGTAGGAGAGCCCATGGAAGCCGTATCGGCGGATACCGCGTGCGTGGTACGCGATCGGCAAGCCGAACGTATCGGCAACGAAAGGTTGTGTGCGGTGGAATGCCGTGTCGAAGCAGGCGACCTGCGGCACGCCACGAAACCGCTTCGCCGCGGCGGCGATGCCGGCGAGGTTGTGCGGCTGGTGCAAGGGCGCGAGCGGTACGAGGTCCTGTAGCTCGGCCATCACGCCGACATCGATCAGTGTCGGCGCGGAGAAATCCGGCCCGCCATGCACGACGCGGTGGCCGACCCCGACGACGGGCCTGCCGTCGAGCATGCCGTCGAGCCAGGTGATGATCGCATCGAGCGCCGCGGCGTGGCTCGCCGGCGCGCCGCCACCCGCCCACCCCTCGGTGGCGATCGTCTCGCCCTCCGCATTCCGGGCGATGAACCGTGGCGTCGCGCCGATGCCTTCGACCTGGCCGGCGCACTGCAACGTGAGCACACCCTTCGCTGCCGCGAAGGCCGCGAATTTGAGCGACGAGGATCCGGCGTTGAGAACGAGGATGATGCCGTTCATCGCCCCCCCACTACCACCAGGCGTTGCCCTTTCGCCTGGGCGAGGTCGATTGCGTTCTGCACGATATCTGCCTTCGTCATCAGGTCCGTCGCGATGTTGATCGCCGCATCGCTGATGAGCAACTGCCCTTCGCGGCCAGGAGCGCCGCGCTCGCGTGCCGGGCTGAGGCACCGCCGCGCGCTCAAGCCACTCGCCCTTCGTCCCGCGGCAGCGACACCTTCGCTTCCGCGCGCGACCCGGCGCACGTGCACCGGCGCCGCCGGAAAAGAACATCGGGCAGCCGTCCGAGCAGCCCCCAGGCAAGCCCAGTCACCGGGCACTTGAAAATCATCGGTACTCATCCCAGTTACCATCCAGATGGATGGGAATGGGATGGTGTGGGTATGTCCGACAGCGCTCAACGCGTGAAGCATGGCTCAGACACGGAGAAGATCACGATCAACCTCGGCTATGTTGATCTCGGCCACATCGATCTGCTGGTGCAGGAGGGCTTCTATTCCAACCGCACCGACCTGATCCGAACCGCGATCCGCAACCAGCTCGAACGTCACGCCGATGCGGCGCGGCAGTCGATGGCGCGCAACAGGCTCGACCTCGGGCTGCGGCACTACGGCCGCGCCGAGCTTGCCGCGGCGCAGGCATCCGGCCGGCCTCTGGAGATCCGCGTGCTGGGGCTCGTAAGGATCGGAGAGGATGTCAGCCCTGAGCTGGCCCGTTCGGCGATCGCCTCGATCTCCGTCCTCGGCGCCCTTCAGGCGAGCCCCGCGGTGAAGGCCGCCCTCGCCGACCGCATCCGCTGACGATCAGTGGAACGCGCGGACGCAACCGCAGTGCACCACCAAAGATGGAGCCTTTCGCCCCGGCCCCTCGTGGCTGCCGGAACGCGGAGAACAGGAAGCTGAACACATGACCGTGCTTTCCCCATTATCCGCGCGCATGCTCGAGGCAACGCGCCTGACCCGCGAGGGTCGCTTGCAGGAGGCAACAGCCGTCCTGCAGCAGTCGCTCGCCCAGGGGGCGGAGCGGAACCCAGACGCGCCGCCCGACGCTTCCCCCCGCGCCAGCTATCCGCGTGCCGCGCCAGCCCGCGTGTTCGACGTCGATCCAGAGACGGGCAGGGTCGCCGGCCCACCCGACATGGGCGCACCAGGCGCGGCGAAGGGTGCCGCGCGTGACGCTCACGGGTCATCGTCCGCTCCACCCGCTGAACAGCGTGGGAAGCAGAAGCGTGCGCCGGGCGCGTGGAGCTTCGGGAAGGCAACGGCGTTTCGTATGCGCAGTACGACAACGACAATCGTCCCGCCGGGTGCGCAGTTCACCGACGAACGATTCGACGGCGCGCACGGCCACCGCATGTACAAGCTCTATACGCCGAGCACCCATCGCGGGGAGCCGATGCCGCTGGTGGTGATGCTGCACGGCTGCACCCAATCCGCGGACGATTTCGCGATCGGTACCGGCATGAACCGCCTTGCCGAGGAGCACGGTGTGCTGGTCGCGTACCCCGAGCAGCTGGCGGCCGCGAACGCCAATCGGTGCTGGAACTGGTTTCGCTCGGGCGACCAGCAGCGCGATCGGGGCGAGCCGGCCCTGATCGCTGGTGTGACGCGTCAGGTGACGCGAGCGCATGCCGTCGATCCTGCGCGCATCTACATTGCCGGGCTATCCGCCGGCGGTGCGGCGTCGGCCGTGATGGGCATGGCCTATCCGGATCTCTACGCCGCCGTCGGCGTCCACTCCGGCCTGGCCTGCGGCGCGGCCCATGATGTGATGAGCGCATTCGCCGCCATGCGCGGCAGCGCGCCCGCGGGCGATCCCCGGCGATCGGGCGGAACCGCGCGGCGGCTCGTTCCGACGATCGTGTTTCACGGCGATGCTGACCCCACGGTCCATGAGCAGAACGGTCTCGCGGTCATGGAGCAGGCTGCGGCGGGCATTGAACTGACCGCCACCACGCATCGCGGCCAGGTGCCCGGCGGGCGAGCCTATACACGCACCGTTCACGCCAGGATGGACGGCACCGCGGTCATCGAACGCTGGGCCGTGCATGACGGCGGGCATGCCTGGTCCGGCGGCGACGCGGCTGGTTCATTCACCGATCCGCAAGGGCCTGACGCGTCTCGCGAGATGCTGCGGTTCTTCCTGGACCACCGACTGCCCTGAGGGATCGGGCGGGACGACCTGCCCGCCCGACCTGGTCTTTCAGCGCAATGCCTCGGGACCTGGCACGCACCGCTCGGCGTGCCGGCCCGCCCCTGGCGTGTCATTCAGCGCCGCGTTCACTGCCGCCAGTTGCTCAGCCCCAGCTCGTTCTTCACCCACACGCCCTCCTTCATGATGGCGGGGATGTTCTCTCCCTGGCCTGTGAGGACGGAAATGTCATCGAGCGGATTGCCGTTCACCGCGATCATGTCGGCGAACGCACCTGGCGCGATCACGCCGATCCTGCCTTCCATCCGAATGACCTCGGCGCCACGGATCGTGGCGTGGCGGATCACCTCGAGCGTCGGCAGCACCTGCGCGCGGATCGCGAACTCGTCCGACTGGTACTCCATCTGCTCGCCCATCAGGTCGGTGCCGTAGGCCATCTTCACGCCGGCCTTCTGCGCGATCTCGAGCGAGCGGTTGCCGGCCTCCAGCACCCGCTTGGATTTCTCGATCGAGTAGTCGGGATACCCGAGGTCCTTCCCGTACTTCACCAGGTTCCCGTAGGTCACGAGCGTGGGAACGAGGAAGAAGCCGCGCGCGGCAATCATGTCCGCCGCTTCCGCATCGATGAGGTTGCCATGCTCGATGGTGCGGATGCCGGCCTCGACGACGCGCTTGATCGCCGCCGCCGTGTAGGTGTGCGCAGCGACATAGGTGTCGGCGCGCTCGGCCTCGTCGACGAGCGCGCGGAGCTCCTCCATCGAGTATTGCAGGAAGTGGATCGGATCGGAGATCGAACCGACGCCGCCGCTGGCCATGACCTTGAGGAAGTCGACGCCGAGCCGGATCTCGTCGCGCGCCGCGCGGCGCACCTCGTCGACGCCATCCGCGATCCGTCCACTGCCGCCGCCATAGGTCGTCGTCATGTGATCGAAGCCCATCGGGTCGGCGTAGTCGACGCGTGTCCGCCGATCGCTGTGTCCCCCAGTCTGGCTGAGCGCGCGGCCGCACACCGACAGCCGCGGCCCGGTGAGCAGGCCGAGCTCGAGCGCTTCGCGATGGCCGCGGTCAGCGCCGCAGAGATCGCGCGCCGACGTGAACCCGCGCATCAGGATGCGCTTCAGCTTGATCGCGGCATACGCGTTCATCAGTGACGGCTGCATGTGGCGCAGCGTGTCGTTCGCATTCCTCAGGTGCACCGAGACGATGTGCAGGTGACAGTCGATCAGGCCCGGCATCAGCGTCCGTCCGCCGAGGTCGATCGTCGCTGCGTCCGGTGCCTCGACCGGTCCTTCCGTGACCGCTTCGATCGTCTTGTCGCGCACGAGCACCTTGTAGCCGGCGCGATAGCTGCCGTCGCGCGGGTCAAGCAGCATGAAGTTTGTGAGCAGTGTCGAGGTCACGCGGTGTATCCTCCCGAGGCAACATCTGATGCCGAATTCATCACAGCCGCACAAAAAGAACGCAGGCGCGACAGGGGTGAGCGGCGGAACGAAGTATGCTGATCACTCGTTGCGCAGGCTAGACAGATTCGATAGCGTTGTCATCGAACCGGGCCGGGGGAACCCATCACGCAACCGGAAGATGTGTCGGCAATCCACTCCACTGGAGGTGATATGAGCGATCGTATGCGGCGTGCGACTGGCGGGAACGAAACGTTGCAGGCGCGTGTCGGCCGGCGCCAGCTGCTGCTGGGATCGGCGGTCACGGCAGCCGGCCTTGCAGCACCCAGCATCGTGCGCGCGCAAGCCCGTGTGATCCAGTTCTGGGGAACGCAGCGGGCGCCGGAGCAGCGCGAGGCGTACGAGAAGATCTTCGCGTCCTTCAGCCGCGCCCATCCGGGCTTCACGGTCAACTACGATCTGGTGACCGAGGAAACGATCCTGCCGCGCCTGTCGGCTGCCCTCGCCGCGCGTACGCCCCCCGACCTGATCTCCCACATCCCCGCGCCGTTCGCGATCCAGCTGAACGACGAGAACCTCGTCGAGCCGATGGATGATGTCGTGCGGGCTGTCGGGGCGGATGACTTCAATCCGAATTCGATGGATTTGTTCCGCGATCCCCGGCGTGGCCATGTCCTCGCGGTCTGTATCGTCAACGGAACGACGCCCGGCAACATGTGGGTGCGCAAGGATCTGTTGGCGGAAGCGAACCTCCAGATGCCGCGGACATGGGACGAGATGCTGAACGTCTCGCGCCGCCTGACCCGCCGCGGCGCGTTCGGGACGATCTTCGCCACCGGCAAGAACAGCATGGGCGATACCCAGTTCCTCCAGACGGTCTGGCAGGCCGGTGGCAACATCGTCAATCCCGACATGTCGGTGGCCTTCAACTCGCCGCAGGTCATCGCCGCGCTCGAATACGCCAAGGAGATGGCCTCGTTCTCGCCACCCGAGGCAACCAACTACAACTTCCTCGACGTGCTGAACGGCTTCGTGCTCGGCCGCGCGGCAACCGCGCCATACACCGGGCGGGTGCTGATCAACATCACGCGCGAGAACCCCGCACTCGCCGACAAGGTCACCTGCATCGCGTCGCCGCACCGGCGCGAGGGGCGGCCTGCCTTCAACAGCGACTTCACCGCGCTGGTGATTCCAAAAGGCAGCGGCCAGCCGGAGGGGGCCAAGCTTTTCGCGCAGCACCTGCTCAGCAAGGACGCACAGATCACCTTCCTGCACGCGACACCTGGCCACAATCTCCCTGACCTGAAGTCGGTCGGGCAGTCGGAGGAGTTCGCGAACGACCCGATGCTGAAGCGCTTCCGCGCCGAGCTGCAGGTGATGCTCGCGAACACCGCGCAGGCCCGCAACCTGCTCAAGGAAAGTGCCCAGCATCCGATCAACCGGCGTGCCGGCGCCATCTTCGGCGCCCGCATCCTGTCCGAATCGGCACAGGACGTGATCATCGGCGGCGTGAGCCCACGCCAGGCCGCTGCCCGTGGCGCTGACAAGATCGCCGCGATCATGCGCGGCTGACGGTCTGTGCCGAATGCCGTCGAGGCTGGTGGACGCCTGACGCGCGCGGGCCGCGATGCGTTGACCGGCGCGATGCTGATCGCGCCGACCATGGCGTTCTTCCTGCTTCTCGTTGCGTACCCGTTGTTCCAGGCGTTCTGGATCAGCCTGCACGAGATGAGCACGCTGACATTGACTGGCCCGTTCGTCGGCCTGGCGAACTACAGCCGGCTGCTCGCCTCGGAGCAATTCTGGGGAGCGCTCTACACCTCGGCAGTCTGGACCGTCTCGTCGGTTCTCCTGCAGACGGCGCTCGGCATCGCGATTGCGCTCGCGTTGCACGGCCCTCTGTTCGGCCGCACCTTCGCGCGCGGGCTCGTTCTGTTTCCGTATCTTCTGACGACGGCGGTCGCCGTGCTGATCTGGCGCTGGCTGCTGAATGACCTCTACGGGATCATCAACTACGTGATCCTGGAGTACGAGATCGTCGATCGGCCGATCGCGTGGCTAGGGCGCATGCCGAATGCGATGATCACGGTCGTGCTGATCGGCACGTGGAAGCTGTTCCCGTTCGTCGTCATCGCGGTCCTGGCGCGGCTGCAGACGATCCCGCTGCACCTGTACGAGGCGGCGCGCATCGACGGCGCGAACGCACTCGAGCGGTTCTGGGACATCACGTTGCCGCAGTTGCGCGGCGTGCTGGCGCTTGTTCTCGTCCTGCGCACGATCTGGGACTTCAAGGAGTTCGACCTCATCTACCTGATGACCGGCGGCGGTCCGCGCCGCGGCACGGAGACGCTGCCGCTGCTTGTCTACCAGCAATCGTTCCCCGAGCTGCAGGCAGGCCGGGGCGCTGCGGTCGCCGTGCTGATGCTCCTGATCATGCTGGTGTTCTTCGCGGTGTATTTCCGCATGCAGGCGGCTGACGAGGAGCGCGACCGCCGATGAGCAGACCCCTCCGCAGGGCAGGGCGCGCGGCCGGCCTCATCGCCTACAACCTCGGCATCTGGGCCGTCATCCTGGTGCTGAGCTTTCCCCTGATCTGGATGGTGCTGACGGCGTTCAAGCCCAGGTCGGAAACACTGAGCTTCCCGCCGAGCTTCCTGCCGCGACGCTGGACGCTGGAGCATTTCGAGCGCGTGCTGAACAGCACGCCGTTCCTCTCCTTCTTTGCCAACAGCCTCATCGTCGCGGTGGCGACGACATGCCTCGTGATGATCGTCGCGCTCTTCGGCGCCTACAGCCTTGCACGGTTCACCTATCCCGGCCGTCGGCTGGTGGGCAGGCTGATCCTGTTCACATACCTCCTGCCGTCGACCGTGGTGCTCGTGCCGCTCTACCTGATCGTGGTCGCACTTGGCCTCGCCAACACGCTGGCCGGGCTCGTGCTTGTCTACACGACCTTCGCGCTTCCCTTCGCGCTGTGGCTCCTGCACGCCTTCGTCGCAAGCATGCCGCTCGACACCGAGGAGGCGGCGCGCGTGGACGGTGCCTCGCGCATGGGCGCCTTCTTCGACGTTGTCGTTCCGCAAGCGCTGCCTGGCCTGATCTCCACGGCGCTCTTCACGTTCATCCTTTCCTGGAACGAGTACCTCTTCTCCCTGGTCTTCATCACCGACACGCGCACGAAGACGCTGCCCTCCGGGGTGACGTCGCTCCTTCTCGACTCGATGAACGTGGAATGGAACATGCTGATGGCGGCTTCGGTGCTGATCACCCTTCCGGTGCTCATCTTCTTCGCGTTCCTGCAGAAACACCTGACCAAGGGTTTCGGCGCCGGCAGCGTCAAGGGTTGAGCGCCGATGGCAAACGTCGTTCTTTCGAATGTCCAAAAGCGTTTCGCCGATGGGACGATCGCCGTTCACGACTTCTCGCTCGAGGTCGAAGACGGCGAATTCCTGACCTTTCTCGGTCCGTCGGGCTGCGGCAAGACGACCACGCTGCGGATGGTTGCAGGCCTCGAGACGCCCAGTGCCGGCACCATCCATTTCGGCAACCGACGGATCGACGACCTGGAGCCGGGCGAGCGGAATGTCGCCATGGTGTTCCAGAGCTATGCGCTCTATCCGCACATGACGGTTGGCGAGAATCTCGCATACCCGTTGAGGAAGCGTGGCGTGCCGAAGCCCGAGCGCGACACGCGAGTCGCTGCGACAGCAAAGCTGCTGCAGATCGAGCCGCTGCTCGCGCGCCGGCCCAAGCAGCTGTCAGGCGGCCAGCAGCAGCGCGTGGCCCTCGGGCGGGCGATCATCCGCGATCCGGATGTGTTCCTGCTCGATGAGCCGCTGTCGAACCTCGATGCGACGCTCAGGGCCTACATGCGGGCGGAACTGGTCCAGCTGCATCGGCGCATCGGCAAGACGATGATCTACGTCACGCATGATCAGGTCGAGGCAATGACCATGTCGACCCGGATCGCCGTCATGCATCAGGGGCGGCTTCAGCAGGTCGGTCCTCCCAGCGAGGTCTATGAAAGACCGCTCAATCGGTTCGTCGCATCCTTCGTCGGTACCCCGGCCATCAACTTCATCGATGGCAGGATCAGTGCAACAGGCGACGGCCTCGCTTTTGTCGGCGACGGGCTGGTGTTTCCGATCGCCGACCAGGTGGGTGGAGCCGAATCCGGTGGGGGCAGACCGGTGGTCGCCGGTATCCGGCCGGAAGATGTCACGATCGGCGGCGGGCAACCAGGGCAGGGCGACGCCGAGGTCCTGGTGGTCGAGCCTCTCGGGCACGAGACACTTGTCGTCCTTCGTGTCGGTACGAGCCAGGTCGTTGCGCGCGCGCCCGCGCGATCGGACGTGACGCCGGGCCAGCGCCTTCCATTCTCGATCAATCGCCAGCGCGTGCACCTGTTCGATGCTGCGACGGGCGATCGCCTGGGCTGATTGCCGGTCGTTCGCTGAGCGTCGACGGCTTCCGGAACAGCGTCACGCAGCGTGTGCGTCGTGCCGATCGTCCATCGCTCCTCGTCCCTCACCGGTCGGTGTGGCGTGGGTCCAGGAGGTCGCGAAGCCCGTCACCGAGAAGGTTGATTGCGAGGACGGTGATGGCGAGGAAAAGCCCTGGGAAGAAGATGATCCAGGTCGCGATCTGGAAGTAGGTGCGGCCCTCGGCGACGATGTTGCCCCAGGTGGGGATCGCTGCTGGCGTGCCGGTGCCGAGGAAGCTCAGAAGACTCTCGATCAGGATCGCCGCCGCCGCGACATAGGTCGCCTGGACGATCAGCGGTGCCGCGGTGTTCGGCAGGACGTGGCGGAGAAGGATCCGCGGCACCCGCGTGCCCGAGGCGAAGGCGGCCTCGATGTAGGGTTGCTCACGGATGGTCAGGACGACGCTTCGGACAAGGCGCGCCACGCGCGGCGTTTCGACCACCGTGACAGCGAAGACCACGTTGGCGACGGATGGCCGCGTGACGGCCACCATCGCGATCGCAAGCAGGATGGCCGGGATCGCCATGACGCCGTCCATGATGCGCATCAGGGGGCCATCAGCCGAGCGGACGAAGCCGGCGACGAGGCCGATCACCGTGCCGAACGTGCTGGCGAGCACTGCCACCGACAGGCCGACGAGGAGTGAGACGCGGCCGCCATGGAGGGTGCGTGTGAAGATGTCGCGCCCGAGATGATCGGTGCCGAACCAGGCCTCCTCGCCTGGCGGCATGAGCCGCGCGATCGGGTTCAGTTCCTGCGGATCGCCGACGACGAACGGGGCGATGAGCGCGCCGATCACCATCGCCAGCAACAGCAGCCCGCCGACCACGATGCCGCGATGGCGCAGGATGCGGCGCACCGCGACGCGCCGTTCATGTGATGCCTCTGCCGATGCGCTGCCTGCTGCCGGCATCGTCAGTACCTGATCCGGGGATCGAACACGACGTAGAGCAGGTCAACCGTGAGGTTCACCAGCACCTTCACGGCCGCAAAGATAAGCAGCACGGCCTGGATCACCGGGTAGTCGCGGCGGAGAATCGCATCGACCGTAAGCCGGCCGACGCCGGGGATGGCGAACACGCTCTCCGTCACCACGACGCCGCCGATCAGCAGCGCGACGCCGGTGCCGATGACGGTGACGATCGGCACGGATGCGTTCTTCAGTGCATGCCGGGCAAGGATCGTTCCCTGCGCAAGCCCCTTTGCACGGGCTGTCCGGATGTAGTCCTGCGCCAGCACCTCGAGCATCGTCGCGCGCGTGATGCGGGCGATCAGGGCGGTGTAGGTGAAGCCGAGGGTGATGGCGGGCAACGCAAGGCTCCGCAGGAACGGTCCCACCCCGTCGGAGATTGGGCGATACCCCTGCACGGGCAGCCACTGCAGCTCGATCGCGAAGAGCCAGATGAGGCCGTAGCCGAGCACGAACACGGGCGCCGAGAAGCCGAGGACAGCGAACGCCATGACGAACTGATCGATCCAGCGCCCCGATCGTGCGGCCGCCAGCACGCCGAGCGGGACGGCGATCGCGATCGCCACCACCATCGTCAGCACCGCGAGCGCGATCGTCGGCTCGAGCCGCTGCTTGATCAGGAGCGAGACCGGCAGGTTGGAAAAGATCGACACGCCGAGGTCCCCGCCGGCGACCTGCCTGACCCAGGCGAGGAGCCTGACCCAGAACGGGTCATCAAGCTGGAGCTTCGTGCGGATCGCCGCGACCTCCGCGGCCGAGGCCATGTCACCGGCGATGACCGCTGCGGGGTCACCGGGTGCGAGGTAGAGCAGCGAGAACACGATCAGCGCGACGACCACCATGACGGGCAGCGTGGCGGCCAGGCGCTTCAGGATGTAGGAGACCATCGCCCGCGCGGCTGCTCAGCCCAGCATCGGCAGGCTGAGCGGGATGATGCTGTCGATCGACCGGCCAAGCGGATCGCGCGAGGGAACATCGCCGAGCATCCGCTTCTGGGCCGCATCGAGCCCGGCGGCTGCCGCCTCCACATCGATCGTCAGGCACGTTCCATCAGCGACCACCTGGACGCCATCGACGAACACATGGCGCACCGGGCGATCGAGGCCGGTGAACACGAGGCTCCGCAGCGGGTCGCGCAGCGGCTTCATCGTCCAGTGCCCGGTATCGACGAGCACGATGTCGGCGCGGCAGCCTGTCGCGAGGCGCCCCAGGTCGGCTCGGTTAAGCGCCCGCGCCCCGCCAATTGTCGCTGCCTCGAAGGTGGCGTCGACGAAAAGCGCGTGGGTGTCGCCATCGGCGACCTTTGCCATGACGGTGGCGCAGCGGAGTTCGTCGAGCATGTTGTGCGGATGGATGTCGGTGCCGATCGCCATGTTCACGCCGGCACGGCGATAGCGCGCGAAGCTCTGCAGCGTCTTGCCGCGCCGTGTCTGCGTTGTTGGGCAATGCGCCACCGTGGCACCGGTGCGTGCAAGCGTCGGCAGATCGTCGCGCGCGTGCAGGTGCATCCACGGATGCTGGTCGGTGAACACGACGTGACCTAGCGTGGTGCGTGGCCCCAGGAAGCCGATGCGGTCGAGCCACACGACCGAGGTGCAGCCGTGCCGCTGCATCATCTCGCGCACTTCCCACTCGGTCTGCGCTGCGTGGGTCTGCATCAGCCAGCCACGCTCATCGGCCGCGGCGACGGTGTCGCGGAAAAGCGCCTCTGAGCAGCTGTCGGCCTGTGCCGGAACGAGCATCGGCGAAAGGCGGCCGGAGGCGTGTCCGGCTGCGCGTTCCGCGACCGCGATCGCGGCCTTGAGCCTTGCCCCGTCGCCCGCCGTATCCCAGTCATAGCCGAGCGTATGGCCGTTCGGGCTGACGTAGCGGGCGGAGGCGTACTGCACCGCCGCCCATGCCCTGATGCCGCTGGCCCCGAGCGTGTCCAGCCACCCATCCCACGCGAAGGCGAGGTCACAGATCGATGTGCAGCCCGACAGGAGCAACTCGGCGAGCGCATAGTTCAGTGCGTGCGGTTTCTCATGCTCCTGCAGCGTCATCAGCGACGAGAATACGTGCAGCACGCCGGCGACCGGGTCGGGCGCATCGGGGACTGCCGATTCCTCATAGAGCCCCTTTGTCACCGCGATGTACGAGGCGTGCGAGTGGACGTTGACGAGGCCCGGCATCGCCATCAGCCCGCGCCCGTCGATCTCGCGCGCGGCGGTGCCGGCAAAGCCGGGCCCGAGATGACTGATTGCCCCGCCGGTGACGGCGAGATCCCAGCCGCGCGCATAGGCGTGGCGTGCGTTCGCCTCGTCCCACACGATCAGCCAATCGAGGTTCCTGACGAGCAGGTCAGCCACGGCCCCTCTCCCCCGGCGCCCCCCGGCTCAGTTCTTGCGGATGTTCCAGTAGAGGCGGGCCTGGCTCTGCAGCACGCCGCTGAGGTTGCGCCGATAGGCGGTGACGCCGCGGTACTGACCGAGGATGTAGTAGGGGACGACCTCATAGTAGAGGCGCGTCAGCTCCGCCGCGATGCGCTTCTGTTCGTCGGGCGATGCTGTCATGAAGGCGGTGCGCAGCCGCTCGATCCTCTCGTCGCAGGGCCAGCCGAATGGGCTGCGCTCGCACGCAGCGCCGGCAAAGGCGTTCATGATCGGGTTCTCGAGCCCCATCACGACATTCGCCGTGACGGTAAGCGACCATCCGCCGTCGCTGACTGGCGCGCGGTTCACGCGCCGTGAGGTGACGGTCGACCAATCCATCGTCTGCAGCTCGACGTTCACGCCGAGCTGGCGGAGCATCTGCGTCGCCACCTGCCCGTGGGTGTTCAGGTGTGGAATATCAGACGGCGCGATGAGCACGACGCGCTCGTTGTTGTAGCCGGCCTCGCGCAGCGCGGCGCGCGCGCGGTTCATATCCGGCCGCAGGTAGGGTTCGGCGCCGGCTGTCGATTCCAGCAGCGTTCCGCAGCCGAAATACGAGTGGCAGGTCTTCCAGTACTTCGGGTCGCCATAGGCCGCGCGGAGAAAGTTGGCCTGGTTGATCGCATGCAGCAGCGCCTGGCGCACGGCGGGCTTGTCGAACGGCGGCTGCGTATGGTTTGGTCGCATGAAGGCATGGCTGCCGATCGGGTCGACCTCGGCCACGACGACGTCGGGGTTGCGCTGGAGCAGCGCGATGAGATCGAGCGGCGGGTTCTCGAGCAGGTCGATCTCGTTGTTGTTCAGTGCCGCGACCTGGACCGCGACATCGGGCATGTAGCGCCACTCGACGCGGTCGACATGCACATGCTTGCCGCCTGCCGTGCCGCTTGCTTCTCCCGCGCGCGGCACATAAGCGCGGTTCCGCTCATAGACGACGCGCGAGCCGGGCACCCACTGGTCTCGCCGGAACGTGAACGGGCCTGAGCCGATCACCTCCGGAACCTGTTGGTTCGGATCGGTCTGCGCGAGGCGTTCGGGCATCATGAAGGGAACCGAGCTGTCGACCTTCGCCAGGGCATCCAGCACGAAGGTCACCGGCGCGCGAAGCTTCATCTCGAACGTCTTGGCATCGACGACCTCGAGGCCGGTGACGAAGCCGAGCAGCGCGCGACCCATGGCATCGCGCGCGCCCCAGCGCTTCAGCGATGCGACGCAGTCGGCGGCCGTGACGGGGGCGCCGTCATGCCAGGCAAGCCCATCGCGCAGCACGAAGCGCCAGGTCAGCCCATCATCGCTGCGCGTGAAGCTGTCGACCATCTGCGGCTGCGGGCGCCCCTCTGCGTCGAGGCCGAACAGCGTGTCCCACACCAGGAAGCCGTGGTTTCGGGTGATGTAGGCCGTCGTCCAGATCGGGTCGATGTTGCGCAGGTCACCGATCGGGGCGACGCGCAGAACGGTCTGCGCGGTCGCACCACCGAGCGATGTTGCAGCGATTGCAGCCGCGATCGCAGCACCTGCGATCCGGCGCTGGAATGATGGTGTCATGTGATGGATCTCCCTTGCGCGCTGTCAGGCGCTGCCGGCGACGGGAAGGCTGAGCGGCGAAAGCTGGTCGGCCGGGAGCTTCACGTACGAGCGCGTCGGCGCCTCGTCGAGCGAGCGCTGCTGCCACTTCTCGACGTCGATGAGGGCCGATTCCATGTCCATCGTCAGCACCTCGCGGTCGCGCACGACCTGCTGACCGCCGATGAACACGTGTCGCACGACGCGGCTGCCGGCGCTGTAGATCATGCTGCGCAGCGGGTCGCGCACCGGCCGCATCGCCGGGTCGCGGATGTCGATCAGCACGATGTCGGCCTGCATGCCAGGTGCCAGGCCGCCAATGTCCGTGCGGTCGAGCGCGCGGGCCCCACCGAGGGTCGCTGCATCGAACACCTGGCCCGTCGTCAGCCGCTCAAGGCGCCCCGACGCGACGCGGCCGAGGATGGCGGCCCAGGCCATCTCCATGACGAAATCATGTGGATGGCAATCCGTTCCGAGACCGACATTGATGCCGGCGGCAAGATAGTCGCCGAGGCTCTCCATCACGTGGCCATAGCGGGCAAACGGTGTCGGGCAATGCGCGACGGACGTGCCGGTTTCCTTCAGGATCGTCAGGTCGTCACGCGTTGGCCACTTCACCCAGGAATGGGTATCGATGAAAAGCCCATGGCCAACCGATGATCCGGGTCCGAGCACGCCGAGATCATGCAGCCAGCGCACTGGCGTCACGCCATGGCGGCGCGTCATCTCGTAGAACTCGACGGCACTCTGCGCCGCATGGATCTGCCAGAGCCGCCCGGTCTCGCGTGCGACGCGATGGCTTTCCTTGATGAGTTCCGGCGTGCAGGTGTCGATCTGCGCCGGATAGATCATGCCGGAGAGGCGCCCGCTTTCGTGCTTCTCGGCTTCCTCGACCGTCTCGATCGCCGCGCGGAACTGGCGCTCGCCGTCCGCGACATCCCACGCATAGTCGACGTGGTGGCCATTCTCCGAGTACCAGCGGGCGGATGCGAACATCGGCGCCGCGCAGACACGCATGCCGCTGCGCCCGAGGATCTCGACATAGCCAGGGTATGGGCGCATCGGGATGTCGAGCACCGTCGTCACGCCGGAGAGCAGGAGCTCGCAAAGCGCCAGCTGCTGCGAGGCCGGATAGCCGTCGGGATGGAGGCGGAACGGGGCCTTGCTGTCGTAGAGGCCGCTGCCGAACAGCTTCGGGTTGCCGAGCTCCTCGACGATGCCCTTGCCGATCGTCTGCATCGAAGGGTGGGAATGGATGTTCACGAAGCCTGGCAGCACCATGTAGCCGCTGCCGTCGATGACCGTGTCGGCCGGCTCATCCACCTTGCCGATCGCGCGGATGCCAGCCTCGTCAAAGAGGATGTCGACGTTCCGCCGGTACTCGTGCTGCCCGCTCCCCTTGTCGAGAGCAACAAGCCATGGAGCGTTCCTGATCAGCGTCGTTGACAAGCCTAGCCCTCCGGTCACGGCGACGCGTCCCGGCATCGCCAGTCATTCATGGATCGCACCATCCACGCAACTATTCGGGCATGCAACGGCGTGGCTTGCAAGAACCTTGTAGCGATGCACCCTGCTTCCAGGCCGTCGTGGCTAGGGGGCCCTGCGGAGCGACATCGCGAGCGTCCGCTCATCGCTCCGCGGCTCGTAGGTCAGCCCCTTGCGGGTCGCCCAGATGTTCACCTGATGATGCAACGGAATGATCGCGACGTCCTCGACCGCAAGCCGCATCCCCTCGACGAGCAGTGTCTGCCGCGCCGCCGGATCGAGCGTGGCGAGCGCCTGGTCGAGCAGCGCGTCGACGCGCGGGTTGCTGTAGCCCGAGCGGTTGAACCCGCCCCATCCGCGATCACGGTTGCGGGTGGCGAGCACGGCCTGGATCGGGCTGTCGAGCTCGCCCGTGCTGGTGCCGAAGCCGAGCATGCCGATCGAATACTCGTCACGCCCCGCCTTCGGGAAGTAGCTCGCGCTCGGCCCGATCTCGAGCGTGGTCTTCACGCCGATGCGCGTCCACATCTGCGCGATCGCCTGCAGCACGCGCGAGTCATTCACATATCGGTCGTTCGGCCCCGCGAGCACGATCGAGAATCCGTTCGGATAGCCGGCCTCGGCAAGGAGGCGGCGGGCCTGCTCGGGATTGTGGCGAGGCACGGCAAGGCTGGGATCGTGGCCGGCCATCCCCGCCGGCAGCAACTGCCCTGACGCCGCAGCGTGCCCGCCCATCACGCTGCGCACGATGCCATCGCGATTGATCGCGATCGAGAGCGCCTGGCGAACCCGCTGGTCCTTCAGCGGGTTGCGCTGCATCGGCCTGCCTTCCGCGTCGGCGACGCCTGGCGAGACCTCACGCGCGTGATCGAGGTAGAGGAAGACATTGCGCGCGCCCGGCGCCGAGAACACCGCTAGTGCCGCATTGCCGGCAAGCGCCGTGGCGTCCTCCGTCGGCACGACATCGATCATGTCGACATCGCCTGCCCTGAGTGCGGCGACGCGGGACGTGTCATTGGTCATCAGGCGGAACGAGACACGCTGCCACGGTTCGGGCTGGCCGTAGTACCTGTCATTCCGTTCGAGGACGACGCTGGCCCCCGGCGTGTAGCTGCCGAGACGGTAGGGGCCCGAGCCGATCGCGACGCGACCACTGTTGAAGTCAGACGTCGACGCTCCCTGCGCCGCCTCACGCGAGACGATCATCACGTTGACGAGCTGGTTGGGCATCAGCGGGAACACCGCGCGCGACTTCATCCGCACGGTCAGCGGATCGACGATCTCGAGCGCCGTGATTTGGCGGGTATAGAGCGTGAAGGCGCCTGGGCTGTTCTGGATGGTGGCGACGCGTTCGATCGAGAATACCACATCCTCGGCGGTCAACGGCGTGCCGTTGTGGAACTGCACGCCCGGCCTCAGCTTGAACTCCCAGGTCGTGTCGTCGATCGCACGCCAGGAGAGGGCGAGGTCAGGCTCGAGGCGGAATTGCGCATCCCGGCCAACAAGGCTGCCGAAAACGTGCTGGTGCAGCGCCATGTTGGGCGTCAGCGCATGGAAATGCGGGTCCATCGACGTGACGGCGGCCCCGTAACCGATGCGAAGCTCCTGCGAGGCGGCGGGGAAGGCCGCAACGAGAAGCGCGGCCGTAAGGATTTGCTTCCGCATCGGTTCGCTCCTGGACGTTTTGCTGTCGCACGGTAGCATGCGCGCCACCGACGGCAAGGCGCGAGGAACATCCGACATGCAACCACTCCTCATCACGGGCGGCCTGATCGTTTCCATGGATGCAAGGCGGCGCGTGATCGAGAACGGTTCGGTCGCAGTCCAGGATGGAACGATTGTCGGGGTCGGCGATGCGGCGGAAGTCGCCCCCCTCGTCCCTGGCGCGCGCGTGATCGATGCGACGGGCATGGCCGTTCTGCCAGGTTTCATCGATGTGCATGCACATGCCGGCCACGGTCTCGTGAAGACGATGGGTGGCGGGAATGCGGAGGCGTGGGGCAGGGCCGTCCAGGCCATTTACTATCGCGGCTCAACGCCTGCGTTCTGGGGCGCTGAAGGTGCATTGTCGGCACTTGAGCGGCTCATGTGCGGCGTGACAACAGGCCTGTCGATCTTCGGATCATATGGCTACCGTGGCGATGATCCAGCCTATCCCGAGGCCCAGATCGCCGCCTACGCGTCGGTCGGCGTGCGCAACGTGATCGCCGTCGGGATCGGGCGCCGTCCGTTTCCAAACAGCTTCGTGCGCTGGGAGGGCGATGTCGCGACCGAAACGTCAGCGACGCGCGAGGAGCAGCTTGCCGTCTGCGAGACGATCATCGCGCGCCATCACGGCGGCCATGACGGACGGACGATGGTCATGCTCGGCGCGCCACTCTGGTACCCGGGCCAGGCGGAGCGTGACCCACAACTCGTGGGCATGACGCTCGAAGACATCGCAGAGGTGCGGGCGCTGTCACGCAGAAGCGGCGTCGGCTTCACCCAGGATGCCCATCGCCGGGGGACCGTGCGGGCCATCCATGCCATCGGCGCGCTGGGTCCGGACGCCTTGCTGTCGCACTGCATCGACATCGATGCCGACGAGATCGCAATGATCGCCGAGACCGGGACGAAGGTCGCGCACAACCCCTCCGCCAACTACTCGATCCGTGGGCGATGCCCCGCGATCGAGCTCATGGACGCAGGAGCCGTGGTCGCGATCGCCTCCGACGGAACCGCTCCCGATCGCAGCTACGACATGTTCCGCCACATGTGGCAGGCGATGCACTATCACCGCCGGCACTTCCGTGACGAGATGGTGTTTCCGCCCGGCAAGGCGCTGGAGATGGTCACGATCGATGCGGCAAGCGCCCTCGGCTTGGCGCACAGGATCGGTTCGATCGAGGTGGGCAAGCAGGCGGATGTCATCCTTGTCGACCTTGCGAAGCCGCATCTCTATCCGCCGAACATGCCGCTCTATCGGCTCGTCTGCTTTGCCGTCGGGTCTGACGTCGATACCGTGATCGTTGGCGGAAAGGTACTGATGGAGAAGCGTCGCGTGCTGTCGGTAGATCCTGCCGCCGTGCTGGAGGCGGCGCGCATCGAGACCGAGAAGGCAATCGCGCGAACAGGGTTGCATGATCTGCTCGCAACGCCCGCGGGGTTCTGGGGCGGCACGCGCTACGCGGGATCGGCGCGCGCCTGAACAGGGATCGACCATGCGCACCTTGTCCTCACTGCCATACGATGACTGAACCTTGGCGGCTGACAGCGACTGAACTCGTGCGGCGGCGGCATGCCGGCCAACTTGGCGCTGTCGAGGTGGTGGCCGCGACGCTGGCGCGGCTTCGCGAGACGGCAGCCTCACTGAACGCCGTCGTCCACATCGACGAAGCCGGCGCGCGCGAGCAGGCGCAGCGGTTCGATGCCATGCCGCGTGCGATGCTTCCGCCGCTCGCCGGCCTGCCGATCCTCGTCCATGACCTGCTGCATGTCGCGGGAATGCCGACACGCTTCGGCAGCGTGGCCTTCGCGGATGATCCGCCGATGACGGGGGATGACCCCGCCGTGCTTGCCCTGCGCGAGGCAGGGGCGATCATCCTCGGCAAGGCGAACGTTCCCGCGTTCGGCGCCGGCGCTGCCTGCGTGAATGACCTTCATGGAGCGACGCGCAATCCGTGGGATCTGGGACGGACGCCCGGTGGCTCGGGTGGTGCCGCGGCCGTTGCGGCGGGGGCCGCGTTCGGCACGACAGGCGGCGATCTCGCGGGAAGCCTCCGTGTGCCCGCGTCCTTCTCCGGCCTCGCAGGATTGCGCCCCAGCGCGGGGCGTGTGCCGCGCCGCAGTGGCCCGCTCGCGTTCGACGACCTGAACGTGATCGGCCCGCTCGCGCGCTGTGTTGCCGATGCAGCGCTGCTGCTCGATGCGATGAGCGTCGCCTGCGGTAGCGATCCGCTCGCGCTTGGACCGCCGGCGACACCCTTCCTTGCCGAGGCGGAGGCGCCGCGGATGCCGTCATCGATCGGCGTTTCACATGCGCTCGGCCTCGCTCCCGTCGATGACGAGGTTGCCGCCTGTGTCGATGCCGCCATGGCGCGGTTCGCATCCGCTGGCGCGCGCGTCGCCGCCGCGACGATCGATCTCGCGGAGGCACCCGGCGTGTTTGCCGTCAAGCGCGCGCTGTGGTTCTCGATCGCGATGCGTCCTGTCGTCGAGGAGCGGGGAGCGCAGCTTCCCCCGTCGGTGACCGAGAACCTGGAGCGCGCGGAGCGCCTGTCGCTTGCTGAGGTCGCGGCCGCCGAGGCGGGTCGGGCACGGTTGTATGCGGCGATGATGCGTGGGCTTGCGGAGCACGGCGTCATCGCCAGTGCCGCGACGATCGTTCCCGCCCTTCCGCTTGGCCAGGCGCGCGTGACAGAAGCGCAAGGCACACGGTTCGAAGGCGGCGCGGTGGACTGGCTGCGCCCGACCACAGCGGTTACGCTCCTGGGATGTCCGTCTCTCGTCCTTCCCTGTGGGTTCACGTCCGGTGGGCTTCCCGTCGGCCTGCAGCTGATCGCCCCGCCACGGCAGGAGGCTTTGCTCCTGCGAACGGGGGCATGGCTTGAGCGCGCGCTGGGATTGGCCGATCGCCTGCCGATCGACCCACGAGGCGCTGCATGAGTGATTCGTTCCCGCTTGCCCATGCCGCGCACAGGATTGCGGCAGGGGAAGTGTCCGCCACGCAGTTGCTTGAGGTAGCCCTTCAACGTGTCACGGCGTCCGAGGCGCGAGTGCATGCCTTCACGATCCTCTCGATCGACGCGGCGCGCGCCGCCGCCGCCGCATGCGACACCGGGCCGGTGCGCGGTCCGCTCCATGGCGTGCCGATCGCCGTGAAGGACGTGTTCGATACCGCGGACCTGCCCACCGCGTATGGCTCACCGATCTGGCAGGGGCATCGCCCGCGCGCCGATGCCTCGGCCGTTGCACTGGCCCGCGCGGCCGGGGCGGTGATCCTCGGCAAGACGGTGACGACGGAGTTTGCGTCCTACACTCCGGGGCCCACGACGAACCCGCACGACATCGCACGCACGCCGGGTGGCTCATCCTCAGGCTCCGCCGCAGCCGTCGCTGCCGGCATGGTGACTGCGGCTTTCGGCACGCAGACGGCCGGCAGCATCATTCGCCCCGCGGCTTATTGCGGCGTCGTCGGCTACAAGCCGAGCTTCGGCGTGATCTCGCGTGCCGGCATGAAGCCGCTCGCCGAGAGCTTCGATACCGCGGGGACGCTGGCCTGCACCGTCGCTGATGCCGCGCTGCTCGCCGGTGTTGCGGCGGGCCGGCATGATCTGGCCGCTCCCGTGGCCGCCGATGCGTGGCCAACCATCGGGCTGTTCCGCTCCGACTGGTGGGATGAGGCGGAACCCGCGCAGCGCGCGGCGATCGAGGCGGTTGCGGAGGGCTTGCGCAGTGATGGTGCGCGCGTCGTCGACCTGGCCGCTCCCGCCATTCCCTGGGTGAATGCGCTGCACAGCGAAGCGATGGCCTGGGAAGCCGCGCGCGCCTTCGCGTGGGAGCGTGCCGCGCAGCCTCATGCGCTTAGTCCAAAGCTTGCGGAGATCCTGACGCGCGGAGCGGCAATGACACCCGCCCGGCTCGAGGTGGTCTGGAGCGGTCTCGCGCGCGCACGGGCGAAGCTCTCTGCCCTGTTCGAGCGATGCGATATCGTGTTGACGCCGCCCGCTCCAGGCCAGGCGCCGCTCGGGCTGGATGGCACCGGTTCGCCGACCTTCAACAGGATCTGGTCACTTCTCGGCGGGCCCTGCCTGACGCTCCCGTGCGGGCGTAGCCCTGATGGCATGCCGCTCGGTGCGCAGCTTGTCGCTCTGCCGGGGCGCGATGCATCGTTGCTCGGCATGGCGAGCCGCGTCGAGAAAATCGTTTCGGCAATGTATGTTCCCTGCGCTGCGGCGTGATCGCAGACGCCCACAGCGTTAGCATGAGAGGTCTACGATGACACTGACACGACGAGCGACCCTTGCTGCCGCAGCCGGCGCGGCTGCCTTCCCGTTCGCCTCGGGGGCGCAGGCAGCATGGCCATCCCGTCAGATCCGGCTCGTCGTCCCCTTCGCCCCTGGGGGAACAACCGATCTCGTGGCGCGCATCCTTGCCAACCACCTCCAGGAGCAGCTCGGGCAGACGGTGATGGTCGACAATCGGCCAGGGGCGGGGGCTGCGCTCGGCTCCCAGCTCGTCGCCGATGCAGCACCGGACGGTTACACCCTGGTCGTCTCGAACGCCGCCTCGCATGCGGTCGCCCCTGCGCTCTCGCGGCACGTGCGCTACGATCCCGTCAACGGCTTCAGCCATATTGCGCTGATCGCCACCACGTCCCTCGTCGCGGTCGTGAACCCACAATGGGGGGTGACGAGCATCGCGGACCTGATCCGCGCCGCGCGCGCCGAACCAACGGGGGTCGACTTCGCCGCGGCCGGGGTTGGCACTTCCGGCCATCTCGTCGGCCTTCGCTTCGCGCAGCGCACGGGCATCACGCTCAACCACATTCCCTATCGGGGCTCCGGCCCAGCGCTGAATGACCTGATCGCCGGCAACCCGAAGCTGATGTTCGACAGCCTCGCCTCGTCGATCGGGCATATCCGCAGCGGCACCTTGCGTGCCATTGCCGTGATGGATGCGCGGCGATCGACGTTTCTGCCCGATGTGGCATCGATCGCCGAGCAGGGCTTCCCCGACATCACCTCGAACTCATGGTTCGGGATTTCCGGCCCGCGCGGCTTGCCTGAGCCGATCGTCGAGCGGCTGAACAGGGAGATCCGGGCAGCACTGCAGAACCCGGACCTTCGCCAGCGCTATCGCGACCTGACGGCGGAAATCCCCGACACGACGGCCGCGCAGTATCTCGCCTTCGTCGAGAGGGAGCGCCAGGTCGTGGCCGACGTCGTGCGGTCAGCGAGCATCAGCGTACCGGACTAGCCATTCCTGGGCGGGCAGTTCCATCCGCTGACGGACCACTCCGCGATTGAGCGTCGGCGGATACTGCTGTTGCTGCGCAGGCCACGCGACTTACGCAACGGCGAAGCCCCCGCTTCCCGTGCGCGGGTCGCTGCCGCCGCTCCAGGTTCCCGCATCCGCGATCAGGCATTGTGCGCGGCTGAAGGACGGATCGTAGCTGTACGGCCGGTGCTCGACAGCCAGGCCCGATGCGCGAAGCGCGTCGACGACACGGGCCGAGACCCGCGCCTCCGCCTGGACCGCGCTTCCTTCCGCGTGGATGCGCGGGGCGGCGACCGCTTCGGCCGCACTCATGCCGAAGTCGATCACGTTCGAGATCGTCTGCGCGACCGATGAGATGATCGCCGACCCGCCCGGCGCGCCCACGGCCATCCACGGCCTGCCGTTACGGAACAGGATCGACGGCGACATCGCCGTGCCGCGGGCCTTGCCGGGCCTGATGCCGTTGGGGTGATCCGGGTCAGGGTCGAACAGCTTCATCGAGTTGTTGTACATGAAGCCGAGCCCGGGCGTGATGACACCGGATGCGGTGGCGAGCGTGTGCGTCAGCGAAACGACATTGCCGGCCGCATCCATCACGCAAACATGCGTCGTGCCGTGTTCGCGTGGGGGGGCCGCGACATCGTGTGTCGCCGCGCCACGGATCCGCGTGACCGCCGGGTCGATCCTGTCGGCGCCGAGCACCGTCTCGGCTGAGAACGGAACGAAGAAGGGATCGCCGACGAGATCGTACCGTCCCGCCTGGCCCTCGATGAGCGCGCGCGCGAGCACGCCGAGATGCGCCGCACTGCCATGCGCCATCGCGCGGAGATCGAAGGCTTCGAGGATTTTCAGGATGGCCAGCACCATGATGCCACCGCAGGGCGGCGGGGCGGTCGCCACGGTGATGCCGCGATAGGTGATCGAGACCGACTCCTGAGGCCTGGGCGCGAACCCGCGGAGGTCATCCTTCGTGATCCACGCGTCGTGCTTCTCGAGGTCGTCGGCGATGCGGGCACCGAGGACGCCGTCATAGAAGCTGCGCCCGCCCTCACGTGCGATCATCTCGAGCGTGTCCGCGAGGCCGGGATTGGGGATCATATCGCCGACGTCATGAAGCGTTCCGTCAGCGCGCAGGTAGAGGTTGCGGCTCTCCTCCGTCGCGGAGACGCGCGCCCGCCCGTCCGCCAGGCCAGGCTGAGGCCGCCGCGTGAGGAACTCCACCAGGTGCGGCATCACCCAGGTGCCGCTGCGCGCCAATGCCGCCGCAGGGCGCACGAGGTCGGCCCAGGGGCGGGTTCCGTGCCGCGCGTGCAGTTCGGCAAGGCCCGCAACGGTTCCCGGGACCATGATCGAGCGATAGCCGAGTTCGCTCGAATAGTCGTTGTGGAGTGTCGCGCGCCCGAACGCGGCACGGCCGCGCGTGTTGCGAAGATACATCGTCGGCGTGCAGCGGCTTCCGGCGCGGGCCTGGAAATCGATGACCTCATGCCGGCCATCGGCCGTGACGACATGGGCCGTTCCCATGCCGCCGATGCCGCACATGAACGGATCGTCGATCTCCTGGGCGAAGGCGGTGGCGATGGCCGCATCGAACGCATTCCCGCCCGCCTCGAGGACACAGGCCCCGATCTCGCACGCCCGCGGCTGCGGCGCGACAACAGCACCCTTCATCGTTTCGTCCCCGACCGTGATCCCGCTCCGATACGAGCGATCCTGCGCGTCGCCTGGCACGCGTACAAGGTGGACAGTTGGTTCACTGCTGATTGCGAACAGCCAGCACCACCAGCGGAACGTCGCGGCCCGCGAGCGGCACCGTGACATCGTCGCCCATGCCGCTGCCGATCAGGGCAGCGGCAACCGGTGCCCGCCATCCGATGAGCCCGCGCGTTGGATCTGCTTCATCATCGCCGACGATGTGCAGTACGACTTGGCCGCGGCCGGGCCACGCCACGGTCACCTGCGAGCCGAAGCCAACCTCGTGCGGGTCGGCAGGCGGCGCAGTGATGCGCGCGGTGGCGAGGCGTGCGGTCCAGTATCTGCGCTCGCGATGCAGGCGATCCGCGTCGGCCCGTTCCGGCAACCCGCCCTCGTCGGCGAGGCGACGCTCGATCGCATCGAGGGCGGTCACGATCCGGGTGTGGCCCTCAGCCGTGACGGGGTTGGGGCCCGGCGGCACCGGGATCTCGGGCAGCTGGCCTGGCACCTCGCCATCGGGTTCGCGGACGAACGCCTTGCTCATCGCTCTACGCCATTGGCATCGGATGGAACTCGCTCGTGCCCGAGATTGCCCTGGCGGCGTCGACAATGGTCGGTCCGAGCTTCAGCGCGAGCTCCGCCCCCGTCCAGTCAGCGATCGAGACCGAGATGTTGATTGCGGCGGTGCTTCTGCCGTCGGCATTGCGCACGGGCGCGGCGAGCGAGATGTCACCGATCGACGTCTCCTGCTCGGTCAGCGCAAAGCCCTGCGCTCTCGCCTTGCGGATCTCAGCCATGATCGCGTCGGGTGACGTCCTGGTGTGCCCGGTATAGGCGACAAGCTTCGAGCGATCGAGAACGGCCAGCACCTCGTCATCGGTCAGGGTGGACAGGATGGCCCGGCCGCTCGCCGAGCAGAACGCAGGCCGGCGCATGCCGAGCACGACGTCCACCGTGACGGCCCGCCGACCGGGATAGCGCACGACGTAGATGACATCGGTATCGTCCAGCACCGTCATGTTGACCGTGGCGTCGAGCGACTTGTTCAGCTCGTAGAGCTGGTGGCGTGCGCGGGCGACGATCGGGTCGGTGCGCAGATAGATCATTCCGAGGCTCATGACCTTGGGCGAGATCGTGTAGCGCCGCGCCTTGCTGTCCTTGTGCAGGTAGCCGAGGGCCGCGAGGGTGTATGTGAAGCGCTGCGCCGCGCTCTTGTCCAACCCTGTCAGCTCGGCGATTTCGGTCAGGCTCAGGCTGCGCCCGCCCAACTCGAAGGCCCGCAGGATCCGGAACGCCTTCTCGACCGAGGACACGAACCAGGCCGGTTCCGCCGTTGCCGCCTTCGCGTTGAGCATGTCGTCCATCGTCCGCTGAAACCCTCGCTCCGCTCTGGTCACCGAGGCCAGGGCATTCACCAAACTATGCGCTTGACATGACCACCATGCTGCGAATGATATTGCATACCGATAACGTGGCTTGCAATAACTACAAGTAAGCCCTCGCAGATGGGACACATCATGAGCCAGACAGCCCCGCCGTCAGTACCCGGTAACGCTGGCGCCCAGGTCGAGCAAGCGGCAGATGCGCGCCTCGGCTACGATGTGTCCGACGGCATTGCCACCATCACCATTCGGCGCGCCGAGAAGCTGAACGCGCTTCTGCCCGACATGATCCTCGTCATGGCTGACCTGATCGAGTGCGCGCGGCGCGACGCGAAGGTGCGCGCGGTCGTGCTGCGTGGCGAGGGTAGCAGCTTCTGCGCGGGCGATGACCTCCATCCCGAGGATCGGTTCAAGTACGGACCGCCCGACATGCACACGCGACTCAAGATGGGCTACCCCCGTCTCGTCAGCGACATCATGCAGCTGCGCAAGCCCGTGGTCGCAATGATGCGCGGCTATGCTGCCGGGGCGGGATTCGATCTCGCCCTCGCGTGCGACTTCCGGATCGCGGCACCCGACACGCGCATGGCCGCGATCTATGTCAGGCGTGGGCTCGGTGGCGGCGCGACCTACCTGCTGCCGCGCTTCGTCGGCCTCGGCAAGGCGACCGAGCTGCTGCTGCTCGGTGGCTGGATCGATGCCGAGGAGGCGCTGCGCCTGCACCTCCTGACACGCGTCGTGCCGGAGGAGCAGCTCGAGGCCGAGACCTACGCGCTGGCGGGAAAGCTCGCGAAGGGACCGACACAGGCGATCGGCGCGATCAAGAACGCACGCAACCAGGGGCTCGGGCTCGATCCCGTCAAGGGCCTGGAGGCGCAGATCCTCTGCAATGTCGAGCTCATGTTCCATCGCGATGCGCGCGAGGGGCCGCGCGCCTTCCTGCAGAAGCGCGAGCCCAATTTCACCGCCGAATGGATCGACCTCCAGTACGACGCGGTCGATGCCGACTATCGCTAGCCGAGGTTCGTTCCTGCGTCGCAATCGTTGCGGGAGACGCCAGGCGTGATCATGCTGCTTGAGCATGAAGGCAAGGCAATCCTTGCCTCGTGCGGCATCGCCATTCCCAAGGGCGGCCTCTACCGCTCCCTTCCCGACACGCTCGACGGCGAACTGATCGTCAAGGCACAGGTGTTCGCCGGCGGTCGCGGCAAGGCAGGCGGAATCCGCGCCGCGACGGGGAGGGCACAAGCGCTCCGCATGGCGGAGGAGATCGCCGCGAAGCCGCTTGCCGGCGCGCGTGTCGAGGACGTGTACGTCGAGCACAGGCTCGCGATCGCCCACGAATACTACCTCGCAGCGATCGTCGATCGCGATCTCGGCATGCCGGTACTCATGGCCTCGGCTGACGGTGGCATGGACATCGAGGCCGTGCCGCACGACCGCCTGATGCGGCAAAGTGTTGACCCGCTGCTGGGCCTCGAACCCTTCATGGTCGATCGGCTCGTCAGGGGGCTCGGCTTGGCAGGCGATCAGGCAACGGCCTTCGCGCGCCTGGTCGAGCAGGTCTATCGCGGCCTGATCGCGAACGATGCCGAACTGATCGAGATCAACCCGCTGGTGCTGACGAAGGACGGCGCCTTCGTGGCGGCCGACGCCAAGGTCGTGCTCGACGAGGATGCGGCGTTCCGCCACCCCGGCCGCCGCGCGCAGCCGGAGGGCACCGCATTCGAGCACGCAGCGCGCGCGCTCGCGGTCATCGGCGTCGAGATCGGCCCGGCCGGTGGCGTTGCCGCGATCATGAACGGGGCGGGGCTGACGATGGCGACGCTCGACGAGATCATTGCACTCGAAGGCCCGGTCTCCGGCGTGGTCGAGTTGCACGGCGCAACCATGCAGGGGGGGGACCGCATCGCCGACGTGATCGCATGCGTGCTGGAGCACCTCGATCCGGCAGTGATCATGGTGAACATCCACTTCCAGTTCCGCAGCCTGGAGACGATCGCCGAAGGCGTCCTGAAGGCGATGGACCGCCTGCCGCTCCTCACGCCCGATCGACTTGTGCTGCGCCTTCGCGGCGAGAAGGAAGCCGAGGCGCGCGCCATGCTCGCCGACCGAGGCCTGACCGTCATCCGCGATTTCGGCCCGGCATGCGTCGAGGCGGTGAGACTGACCCGCCCCGCGACCGCCGCCTGAGGACAGCACCGTTGGCAATCATCGTCGACACCTCCTCGCGGATCCTGATCCAGGGCATCACCGGGCCCACAGGTCGCAGCTATGCCGAGCGCATGGTCCGTGATGGCACGCCGCTCGTCGGCGGCGTCGCACCAGGCCGGCAGGGACAGACTGTTGCCGGCGTTCCCGTGTTCGACAGCGTCGAGGACGCGGTGGCCGCGACCGGGGCGGATGCCGCGCTGAGTGCGGTGCGCAGCACGCTCGCGATGGGTGCTGCCCTCGAAGCGCTGTCGGCGGGCATCCGCACCCTCGTCGTCTATACCGAGAACGTTCCGCTGCATGACGCCATCCGGATGCGCGCCTATGCGCGGGCACGCGGGGCGCGCCTGCTCGGCCCCAACTCGGCCGGCGTGATCAGCCCAGGGCGCGCCAACCTGGCTGACCTGAACGACAGCAACCTGCGGCCAGGACGGATCGGGATCGTTTCGAAAAGCGGCACGTTAACCTACGAGGTGATCGACGACCTCCAGGCCTGCGGCTTCGGCGAGAGCAGCGTCGTCTGCCTCGGCGGCGATCCGGTGATCGGCACGACCTATGCGGATGTCCTGCCGTTGTTCGAAGCCGATGCCGAGACCGATCTCGTGGTGCTGATCGGCGAGCCCGGCGGGCGCCTGGAATACGAGGCGATCTCGGCGATGCGGGGCATGACGAAACCGGTCGTCGCCTACATCGCGGCGCAGAACGCACCACCCGAGAAGCGGATGGGCCATGCCGGCGCGATCTACGACAGCGGCGACACATCGGCCGCCGCCAAGCTCGCGGCCTTCCGTGCGGCAGGTTGCGAGGCGGTCGGACGGGTGACCGAGGTCGCCGCCGCGGTCGAACGGGCACTGCGACGCGCCGCGGCGTGACCGGGCCGCCCGGCATCGGGGAGGCACGGCAGATGAGGGAGACGGTCGTGGCGTCACCGATGCTGTTCCGCGTCGCGTCGTTCGACACGCCCGTTGTCAACCTCACGGTGGATGGCAGGTCGATCCAGGCAAGGCGCGGTGAAAGCGTTCTGGCGGCCATGCTCAGCCATGGCGGCCATGTGCGCCGGCATGAGCATGGCGGCGCGCCGCGTGCGAGCTTCTGCCTGATGGGCGCGTGCCAGGATTGCTGGGTCTGGATTGGGGCGGGCGAAAGGGCCCGCGCCTGCACGACGCCGGTGGCGGACGGGATGGAGGTCTCGACCTCGCCGACTGTCCACGGTGGCTAGGGTCGTCGTCATCGGGGCGGGGCCGGCGGGCATTGCTGCCGCCGAGGTGCTGTCGCGCGCCTCGGTCGAGGTCGCGGTGATCGACGAAGCGCCGCGAGCCGGAGGCCAGTATCATCGCGCCCCTGCGCCGGGGCTCGCGCTCGACATGCGCCGGCTGCTCGGTACCGGCTATGCCGCCTACGAAACATTCCACAACGACGCAGCGTCAGTCTGTTCCAGGGTCGATTACCGGCCCGGCACGCTGGCCTGGGGCGTGCACGGCGGGGCCGTTCACCTCGCCTCACGCGGCGCCGCGAAGGCGCTCGGCTACGACGCGCTCGTGCTGGCGACGGGCGCGACTGATCGCATCATGCCTGTGCCGGGATGGACGCTGCCTGGCGTGTTCACGCTGGGCGGCGCCCAGGCGCTGCTCAAGGACCAGGGCTGCCTGATCGGGCGGCGCGTCGTCGTGTGCGGCAGCTCGCCGCTGCTCTATCTCGCCGCCGTGCAGTACCTGCGGGCCGGCGGCGAGATCGCGGCGGTGATCGATACCACCCGCTTCGCGGACAAGCTGCGTGCCTTGCCCGACATGCTCGCCGCGCCACGCGTGCTGCGTGACGGGCTGCACCACATGGCCGCGCTGAAGCGGCGTGGTGTCAGGATCATCCACGGCGCCACGATCGACGCATTCGAGGGCGAGGAACGCGTCGGCGCGGTCGTCTGCACCCCGCCGAACAGGATGCCGCTGCGCATCGCCTGCGACGCCGTCGCCTATGGGCATGGCCTTCGGCCCGAGACGCAGCTTGCTGAACTCGCTGGATGCGCACTGCGTTTCGATGCCGCGCAACGGACCCATGTGCCGGAGACCGACCTCGATGGCCGTGCAGGGCAGGGGGTCTATGTCGCCGGAGATGGCGGCACGATCGGCGGTGGACAGGCTGCTGCCGTGTCTGGCCGGCTGGCCGCTGCGGCCGCGCTGAGCGATCTCGGCGCGACGACCAACGACGTCGATCTCGAAGCAGGGCGCAGGATGCTGCAACGGCTGCGGCGCTTCCAGCGAGGGCTTGCGACGGCGTTCCGCTGGCCGGGAGAACGAGCCGGGCAGCTGGACGACGCCGTGATCCTGTGTCGATGCGAGAACGTCACCATGGGCGAGGTCCGCGCCGCCATCGCTCTCGAGGACGGTGCGGCCGAGGTTAACCGCATCAAGGCAGCGACCCGCTGCGGCATGGGCCGGTGCCAGGGGCGGTTCTGCGGTCCCGGCCTGGCGGAGGTGGCGGCAATCAGCGCGCAGCACCCCGGCAGCGAACGCGATCGGCTGCGTGTTCAGGCCCCGATCAAGCCCTTGCCCATCGCGCTCGCCGAGGATGTCGTCCCGTGAGCGCCATCGACGTGGATGTCGCGATCGTCGGCGGCGGGCTGATCGGTTGCATGACGGCCTTCGCGCTGTGCAAACGCGGCCGCAGCGTCGTCGTGCTCGAACGGGGACGTGTCGGTGGCGAATCGAGCGGGGTGAGCTTCGGCAGCCTGCGCCTTCAGGGCCAGCATGCCGTCGAGTTGCCGCTCGCGCTGCGGGCCCACGAGATCTGGGAGACCATCGAGGAAGAGCTCGGCGAGAGCATCCAGTTCGCCCGGCATGGGCATGTGCATCTCGCTTTGAACGACGAGCATCGTGCACGGCTTGAGAGCAACGCACGCCACGGCCGCGCGCACGGGATGGACATCACGCTGCTCGACCGTGAGATGACACTGCGCCGGTGGCCGTTCCTGAGCGACAAGGTGGTCGCCGCGTCGTGGTCAACGCGCGATGCGGTGGTCAACCCGCGGCTGGTCGCGCCAGCCTTCGCGCGCGCGGCCCGGCGGCTCGGCGCGACGATCCACGAAGGCATCGAGGTCGCGCGCGTCGAGCAGGGCGGCGGCCGCTTCATCGTGCATGGCAGGATGCGCGATGGGTCGGAGCCGGTGATCAGCTCAGCTGCGCTGGTCAATGCCGCGGGCGCATGGTCGGACACTCTGGCGGCGCAGTTCGGCGAGACGATACCGCTTTTTGCAGCCGGCCCTGCCGAGCTGGTGACGGAGCCGATCCCGCCGTTTGCGGCTCCGGTGATGCACGTGGTCGATGGCAGCATCCTGTTCCGCCAGACCGACCGGGGGAATGTGATCATCGCCGGACATCCGCGAATGAAGGTCGACGCCGAGACACGACGGGCCCGTGTTCCGCCGGACAAGATCCTTATCAATCTGGCACGGCTGGTCGCGATCGTGCCGCGGATGCGCGCCCATGCCGTCATCCGAAGCTGGACCGGCATCGAGGGCTATGTCGAGGACATGATGCCCGTGCTCGGCCCGAGTTCGACCACGCCGGGCCTCTACCACGCCTGCGCCTTCAGTGGGCACGGCCTGCAGATGGGCCCCGCCGCCGCGGTGGCCATCGCCGAGCTGATCGCCGACGGTGCAACGACGATGCCGATCGCGCCATTCGACATCCGGCGCTTCTATGCCACGGGGCAGCAGAGGACGCTGTCGCTCGCGGAGGAATTCCAGGCCGATGTCCTGCCGCCGCGTGACGGTCTCGTGCGCTAGATCGTGATCCGCAGTGGCGGATCACGATCGACCCAGCGGATATTGCTCTAGACCCAGCCGCCGGCGACGCGATCCCAGCTGCCTGCGCGCAGGTCATCCTTGCCGGCGACGAGGTCCGGCTTGCGGACCTTGCCGCTGGTCGAGCGCGGCAGCGGCTCGGTGCAGTACTCGATGAGGCGCGGCACCTTGAAGGGAGCGAGGCGCCGGCTGCACTGGGCGATGATCTGTTCGGGGGGCAGATCCGCGACGCTGCGGCCGTCACCGAGCACGATATAGGCCTTCACCTCCTCGCCACGCAGGGCGTCGGGCACCGGCAGCGCCGCCGCCTCGGCGATCCCTGGGATGGCGAGCAGCGCCGCCTCGACCTCCGTCGCCGAGATGTTCTCGCCGGCGCGGCGGATCATCTCCTTGATGCGGCCCTGGATGGTGACGAAGCCATCGGCATCCTGGGTGGCAAGGTCGCCGGTGCGGAACCAGTCGCCGTGGAACGCGGCGGCGGTCGCCTCCGGCTTGTTGTGGTAGCCGATGAGCATGCCAGGGCCGCGGATGAGCAACTCGCCACTCGCCCCTGCCGGCAGGGTCCTGCCGTCCGGCGCGGCGATGCGAACCTCCCGGAACGGCCCAGCGATGCCGCATGAGCCGGAACCGACCATCTCAGCCGCCTCGATCGGCATGATCAGGCCGACGCCGATCTCGGTCATCCCGAAGGCGGCGCGCGCAGGAAAACGGAAACGTCGTTCGAGCTCGGCGTGAAGCTCGCTCCGATGGATCGCGAGATTGCCGCGCACCAGGTGCAGCGACGCATCGTCGGGCCGCGGCGGCACCTGCGTCATCGCATCCATCGGGAACCAGCAGAACTCGATCTCGTACTGCCGCAGCCAGCCACAGAAGCGCGTCAGGCTCAGATAGGGCGCGACATGCAGTGCCGCACCCTGGAAGAAGGCCATCAGCATCAGCCATTGCGGCGTCATGTAGAAGAATGGGTTCGACGACATGATGCGGCGATAGCGGATGCCGTCGCTGGCGGCGTAGGCCTTGGCGCAGGTCAGCCAGTAGCGCTGGGTGAGGAGGCAGCCCTTCGGCCAGCCTGTCGTTCCAGACGTGTATTGAATGTTGAGGAGGTCATCGAGCCCGGGCGGGACGGCGGGGTGAAATTCCGGCCTCGATCGATCGACGAGGTCCTGCCAGCACGCCATGCCCGGCGGCGTGCGGGCGCCGACCACGATGGTGGCGGCGAGCGCGGGCCTGGGCGCCGCCATCTCGTCGAGGAGCGGAACGAAATCGCCGTGGATCACGAGATGCGCGGCACCACTGTCCGACAGCACGTAGTGCAGCTCATGCGGGGTGTAGCGGGTGTTGACCGGCACCATCACCGCGCCGATCGCGGCAAGGGCCAGCCAGGTCACCGGCATTTCCGCGACATTGGGCAGCATGACGCCGACATGGCTGCCACGGCCAACCCCTGCCCCCGTCAACCCGTTGGCGAGGCGTCGCACTGTGTCGAGCAACCGTGCATACGAGAACTGCTCGCCGCCTTCGATGAAGGAGAGGGCCAGGGCATCGGGTGTGGCCGCGGCAGCGGCCTCCAGCAGCGCGATGACGCTGTCTGGAAGCGGCTCGGTCTCGATTCGACGGTAACGCTCGCGGGCCAAGCCCAGCCATTCGAACGTGGTGCTCAGCTGTGTCACCCTTCGGTGCGCCTGCGCCGGTCAAGCGCGGCGCGTCGTGGCTCCATTTCAGGATGCCCACGCCAATTTCCATGTCAACTCTTCTATTACATTGCGGTATCAGTGCCTGCCATGACTGCATGTCGCCCAGATGGGCTGGTGGGTGGGGAACGGGATGGCGGCAAAAGCTGATATCGTCATCTTCGGCACGGGCAGTTTCGCCGCTCGCATCCTGCTCGACCTCGCCGCAACGGCGTCGGAGCAGGTGTCGGTCGCGATTGTGGGGCGGAACCGCGATCGCCTCGCCTGGCTGAGGACCGCAGCGAACGCCCGCGCCGCGATGTTCGGTACCGGCGCGCGCGTGACCGATCATCCCCTGGAGGATCTGTCGGTCGACGCTGTCGGCGCGCTGATCGCCGCCCTGCGCCCCTCCGTCGTCGCGAATACGGCCTCGGTCCAGGGTGGGCGCGTGATGACGGACCGCCCCGATGGCTGGGCCATGCTGGTCCGGGAGGTCGGGCTCGGCTGCACGGCGCTGCTGCAGACCCGCATCTCGTACGACATCGCCGCGGCCATTGCCCGGGTCGCGCCTGACGCCGCCTTCGTGAACTGCTGCTACCCCGATGTCGTCAACCCGATGCTGGCCGCAGCGGGGCTGCCCATCGCGTGCGGGATCGGCAACGTTGCCATCCTCGCCCACGCCTTCGCCGGCGTGCTCGGCCCGGGCCACGGCCGCCTCCACCTTCTGGCCCAGCATGCCGCTCTCTCAGCTTTCCGGCGCCCATCCGCCCAACGCGCCGGCATCGCGCCGCTGCGACTCTGGATCGATGGAGTAGAGGTGGCGAACGTGTTCGACCGTTTCGCCACCGTAAAGCTCTCCCCTGAGCCGGTCATCGACGTTTCCGGTGCATCCGGCGTGCCGCTGTTCCTGGCGATTGCGGCAGGCAGGGCGTGGCGCGGGCACGTGCCGGGCCCGAACGGCCTCAGTGGCGGCTACCCCGTGCGGATGGAAGGCGGGCGGATCGCGCTCGATCTTCCGGACGGCGTGACGGAGGACGAGGCCGTCTCCTGGAACAGGAGGTTCGAAGGGGAGAACGGCATCGTGGTCGGGTCGGATGGGATGGTGCGCTATACCGGTCGGGTCGAGGCAGCGTTGCGTGGCATCAGCCCGGACATCGCCGCGGGATTCCCGATGACGGCGTTCGATGCGGCCTACGTTGCCATGTCGGACCTTCGCGCGCGATTGCGGCAGGGCGGCTAACGGCTGTTTTTCGTTCCGCACCGGGCGCATCCCGTTTGACATCCGGCTGTCGTTTCGGCACCATTCAAGCTTAAGTATCTCATACCGATACTCGCGGCTGCATAAACCGCTCGCCAATCAGCCGCAGTCGCGCATCGGAATGCTCGCTCGTCGATGGGATCGTCGACGAGAGGTTGGGACTGGCTCACCATCTCCGTGGAGGTACCGTGCCTGACGCCGCCCGACCTGACGACGCACGAACCGACGTCATCCGATACGAGTGCCGCGACCGGATCGCGACCATCAGCCTCAACCGGCCGGAGAAGCTGAACGCCTTCGACGATGCGATGGTGATGCGCTTGGCCGAAGTGCTGCACGCGTTCGATATCGATCCCGAGGCCGATGTCGCGGTGATGCGCGGCGAGGGACGGGCCTTCTGCAGCGGTGCCGATGTCCACCAGCGCCAGCTCCGTCCCGAGGCGGAGATGAAGAAGCATGGCGGGCCGCAGGGGTGGGGTGCGCACAGCGCCGATCTCTTCACCCGCGCCATCAACTGGAAGCCTGTCATTACCGCGCCGCACGGCTTCGCGGTCGGGCTGGGGCTCGCCATGGTCCTCGAAAGCGACATCATCGTCGCCGAGGCCGGCACGAAATTCCAGGTCGCCGAGACTGTCCGCGGCCTCTCCGGTTCACGTCATTGGGCGCTGCTGGGCTATCGCGGCCTCAGGTCCTTCGCGACGGAGGTGACGATCACCGGCCGCTTCTTCACGGCGGAGGAGGCCCAGGCAGCCGGGGTGGTCGATCGCGTCGCACCGCCGGGGCAACATCTCGCTCACGCCTATGACATGGCGCGGGCGATCGCGGCGAACCCGCCGCTCAGCGTCCGGGCCACCGTGCGGACGCGGCGCTGGTACATGGAGCAGGCCGAGCGCGAGGCCTATCTGCAGACCAATCCGCTGAAGCTGCACCTGACCGAGGATTTCAAGGAAAGCGCACGCGCGTTCGCGGAGAAGCGAAAACCAGGCCCGTTCAAGGGTCAATGACGGCGTCGGGGGCGCCGCGGCAGTCTCGATGACAACAGACTGGCTTCAAACAACCGGGAAAGGACGACACCGATGACAACAGAACACGCTGGAAGCTCCCTGCACCGCAGGTCGCTCCTGATGGGCGCGGCCGTTGCGGGCGCAGCGCCGTTCCTGCGGGCCTCGCCGAGCATCGCGGCGAGCGACCCGGCAGTGATTGCGGCCGCGCGGCGGGAAGGCACGGTAAGCCTCTACACCTCCGCCTCGACCGGCCCGTCCAATGCGATCGCCGAGGCGTTCCGGCGGAAGTACGGCATCACCGTCACGGTCTACCGCGCCGGCTCGGCCGATATCACGACGCGCGTGCAGACCGAGGAAGGTGCCGGCCGCCCGCAGGCCGACGCGCTCATCATCGAGGAGCCGGGGCTCAGCCTGGTCCGCCCCTTCCTCGCGGCCTACGACTCGCCCGAGCGCGCCGCCATCCCGGCCGAGTACAAGTCGCCTGACGCGACGCTGATCCGCATGTACGTGGCGCAGATCGGCTGGAACACCCGTGTGGTGGCGGCCGCGAACGCGCCGAAGGATTGGGTGGACCTGCTCGATCCCAAGTGGAAGGGGCGGTTCGGCTCGCTCGACCCGCGCGTCACGGCGACAACGCTGGCCTGGCTGGTGATGGTCGGCAATCTCTACGGCCCGACCTTCCTGCAGCGCTTCGGGGCCAACCAGCCCAAGCTCTACGCGAGCACGAACGCGATGTCGCAGGCGATCGTGTCGGGCGAGATTGACCTTGGCCTCACCAACTCCTTCGGTGTCATCCAGATGGCCGAAACCGGCGCCCCCATGGCTGGCATGATCCCGAAGAACACGGTGCTGTTCGGCGGCAACATCTCGGTCTTTGCCAAGGCGCCGCGCCCCAATGCCGCGCGGTTGTTCTGCGACTTCGCCTGCTCGGCCGAGGGCCAGACCATCATCAATGTCGCTGGCGCAACGATCCCGACGCACCCGGGTGCTTCTGCGCCGAAGGCCGGCAACCTCGCCGAGATGAGCAAGGTCCATACCTTCGCCCAGCCTGACTACAAGCAGCTCATCGCCGACACGCCCAGGCTCCTCGCCGAGTGGGAGAGGCACGTCAGATGAGCATGGCTCGGCCGGCGGGTGCGGGGGCGCGAGCCGCCCGCGCCTCGCTGAGCTGGGACCATGCGGTGTTCGCCATGATCGCCGCCGCGGTGGCGATCATGGTCACCTATCCGGCCGTTCTCGTATTCCTGCGGAGCATCTCCACAGAGGACATCGGCAGCGCGCTGACGCTCGAATGGCTGCGCGCCCTGTTCGATTCAAGCCGCAGCCGGGAGGCGCTGGTCAACACCGCCATCTACGCCGCCGGTTCGTCGGTGCTGGCGATGGCGCTCGGCGTCGGAATGTCGTTCCTCTCGACGCGCACCGACATTCCGGGCGCAAGGATGCTCGGCCTCCTGGCGATCCTGCCGATCCTGGTGCCGCCCTTCATCCTGGTCGTCGGCTGGGTGGCACTCGCCGACCCAAATGCGGGCCTCATCAACATCGCCGCATCCTGGCTGATGGGTGGGCGCACGGTCGCCTTCAACATCAACACCATGTTCGGCCTGATCTGGATGACGGGGCTGTTCCTGTCGCCCTATGTCTACCTTCTCGTCGCGGCCGGATTCAGGAACTGCGACCCCGCGATGGAGGAGGCCGCACGCGTCTCCGGCGCAAGCCGCCTTCGGCTGTTGCGAACCGTCATCCTGCCCCTGCAACGCCCGGCCCTGCTCGCCGCACTCCTGCTCGTCGTGATCATGAGCGCGGGCGACTTCGTGATCCCGTCCACGGTCGGCCTCAAGGCGCGCATCTACTTGCTGCCGAGCCTGATCTGGCAGAATTCGAGCACCTTCCCCCCTCGCCCCGGCCTCGCCGCAGCGCAGTCGATGCTGCTCGTCGTGATCGGCCTCATCTGCATCTTCTTCCAGCGCCGCGCGCTGCAGCGCGGCGGCCGCTACACGCTGCTCGGCGGCAAGGGAGCGGGCCTCACCACGTTTCCGCTCGGCAGGCTGCGCTATCCGCTGGCCGCGCTCGCGTTCCTGTTCGCCCTGTGCTCGTCGCTGCTGCCGGTGCTGTCGGTCAGCATGATGGCGTTCATGCGCTTCTGGGCACCGTATGCCATGACACCGGAGAACATGACCCTCCGCAACTTCAGGTACGTGCTGTTCGAGTACCCGAAGGTCTGGCCATCGGCGCAGAACAGCCTGCTGCTGGCAGTGCTCGGCGCGACGCTCTGCGTCCTGCTTGCGGTCGTCCTCGCCTGGTACATCATCCGGATGCGCGGGCGGTTCGCGGGTCTCGTCGAGTACGCGATGGTCATTCCGCTGGGCGTCCCGGGCATCGCGCTCGGCGTCGGCATCCTCAGCCTGTGGATCCTCGTTCCCGGTGGCATCTATGGAACGGTGTGGATCCTGTTGCTCGCCTACGTCACCGCGCATATTCCGGTAGCGCTCCAGTTCATCGGCAGCGCGCTGCACCGCATCCATAACGACCTCGAGGACGCCTCGCGCATCTCCGGCCGTTCGCTCCTCGGAACCCTCCGGCGCATCAACATGCCACTGATGCGTCCTGCCCTCATCGGCTGCTGGCTGCTGATCTATGTGGTGATCCTCAGGGAGGTCTCGCTCGTGATCCTGCTCTACAATCCGAGCACGATCATCCTCTCCGTCGGCCTGATGGATATCTGGGGCAGCGGCTTCTACCCCGAGCTGGCCGTCTACTCGTTGCTGCTCCTCGTGCTCGGGCTCGTCCCGGTGGTGCTGTTCGGGCGGTTCGCGAAGTTCACGGCTGACTGATGGAGATGGATCGACCGGATGGCTGATTGGCAACGGATGGACGCAGCCGATGCGCGCGCGAGTGACACGAGCAGCGTTTCGGTCGAAGGGCTGAGCAAGGCGTACGGCCAGGACGCGACGCTGCGCGCGCTCGACGACTTCACGCTCGAGTTCCCCGCCGGGCAGTGCACGGTGCTGCTCGGCCCAAGCGGCTGCGGCAAGACGACCGTGCTGCGATCGATCGCAGGGTTGATCACTCCCGACAGCGGGCGCATCACCATCGGGGCGAGCACGGCCTTCGATGCAGCCTCCGGCACCTTTGATCCTCCCGAGAAGCGTCGCCTCGGCATGGTGTTCCAGAGCTATGCGCTGTGGCCGCATCTCAGTGTCGCGGACAATGTCGGCTACCCGCTCTCGGCTGCCGGGATGCCGAAAGCCGAGATCCGCTCTCGGGTCGAGGCGATGCTCGACTGGGTCGGCCTTGGCGGCATGGGCGGGCGCTATGTGCACGAGCTCTCCGGTGGCCAGCAGCAGCGGGTTTCGCTTGGCCGTGCCGTCGTCGGCAATCCGCGCGCCATCCTGTTCGACGAGCCGCTCTCCAATCTCGACGCGCGCCTGCGCGAGCGCATGCGCATCGAACTGCTCGGGCTGCGGCAACGCCGGCCATTCACCTCGATCTATGTCACCCATGACCAGCTCGAGGCGATGACGCTGGGCGACAGGGTCGTGGTCATGCGTGCGGGCAGGATCGAGCAGGTCGGCACGCCGGAGGACGTCTACAAGCGGCCGCGGACGCGGTTCGCGGCGGATTTCATGGGCATTCCCAACCTGCTCGAAGGAACCGTGCGCGCGATCCAGCCGGATGGGATCGTGGTCGACACCGTGCTCGGCCCCCTGCGGACGCGCGGCTGGCGCGGCGGACGCAGCGTCGGAGAGCGCTGCACCGTCGCGCTGCGTCCGACGCTGATGACCTCATCGCCCGACCCGCAGGGCGAGGCCCCGTTCGGGCGCGTGATCCGCAGCGTGTTCCAGGGAACGAGCACCATCCACATGATCGACGTGGCCGGCACCGCCATCACCCTCGAATCCTTCTCCGAGGAGCGGCATGCCGACGGTGCGGAGGTCTCGGTCAAGCCTGCCGATGGCGCTGTCTTCGCGCTCCTCGACGACTGATCGCGGCGTCACGCCTCCGGCGTGTCGCCGGCCGCTGCCGCGCCCCGCGCGGCCTTGAAGATCAGGCTCGCGGTCGCGACGACGCTGTCGCCGACGTGAAGCCGCGCCTCGACGAAGCTCATCGAGCGGGTGACCTTGACGATCTCGCCGCGCGGCTCGACGAGATCCCCGACATGCACCGGTTCCAGGAAGGTCGTCGAGAGCTGCACCGTGACATGGGGCCGGCCGACCGTTTCCGAAACGAATGTCCCGATCACCTCGTCGATCAGCGCCGTCATCGCGCCACCATGCATCAGGCCTGCCTCGTTGCGGTGTCCGTCGTCGACGCGCATCGCATAGATCCACCGGTCACCGGACCATCGGCGCTGGAGCGGCCCGAAACGCTCGGTGAAATCATTGCGGGACGGCGATCGATGCCAGGCTTCGATGGTCTCCAGCGTCACGGATCATCTCCTCTCCGAGCGATGCAATCGCTCGCGTCATGCGCACCGGCCTGGCGCTGCGGGGGCCTCGTCGGGTTGGCCTGTGTGTCGGGCATGCGCCGCTCGCCGCCGCCACCGCCCATGTCCCCGCGACGCCGCCTGCCGCGCATCGTTCACTTGCTTAACCCAACCGATCGCCGGCGGGAACGAGGCACCGTCTGATGCAGCGCCGCCGTGTGGATATCGCGTGGGCGTGGTCTGCCCAATCCCTGTGCGACCCGTGCCTGTTATGATTGTAGAACGAGTCCGCAGCGTGCCGTCCGTCGTCCAAAGGGCGGGCACCGGAGCGGTCGAACCGATGGCATACCTATTGCTCAGCCCGCAACATCCTGCTGATTGCTGCGACGTGCCGACACATGAGGAGCTGAACGATGGCCAAGGATCATGGGAACTGGATGGACATGGCGCTTTCCCTCGCGCGCGCGGTGGAGGGCAGCGGCAACACACCGGTCGCCTCGATTGTCGTACGTGACGGGATCGAGATCGGCCGCGGCACGAACGAGGTGACGACGAAACGCAATCCCATCCTCCATGCCGAGATCGTCGCGATCCAGGACGCATGCCGGCGCACCGGTTCGGCGACCCTCGAAGGAGCCGTGCTGTACAGCACGATGGAGCCGTGCCCGATGTGTGCCTGGGCGATCACTTGTGCCGGCGTCAAGCAGGTTGTTCTTGGTGCACGCCACGCCGACCTGAAGCGAACCGACATGGGCGCCTATGCGTTCGACACGTTCATGATCACGACAGGGCAGGACGTCGCGCTCGTGAGCGGCATCCGCACGACGGAATGCGTCGAACTGCGGCGGGAATGGTCAGCGCGGACAGGGCGCGTGGTGTAGGGTCCAGCGCTCGATCGTCGCCCGCGGCAGCGAGCTCGGCCGAACCACTTCCAGCCCGATCGAAAGCAGGGGCTCGCGATGAGCCCCGGCCCGCACCCGTGCGCGCGACGCACATCAACCATTCGTTGAAAACCTAGAAAAACAATTTGCCAGCGATTGCATGCAAGCGCATGCATGGACTGCGTAAGCCGTGCGGTTCGCGAGAACAACAAAGAAGTTCGGGGCGGAGCGTTCCATGGCTGTGCCGGTTGTCTATCGCAAGCCGGCGGGCGCGCTCGGCGCGATCCTGCCGCAGGCGCCGATCGAGAACCTCGTGTTTGAAGGCGGCGGCCCGAAGGGGCTCGTCTATCTCGGCGCCGTGCAGGTGCTCGAGCAAAGGGGCATGACGGAACGGGTACGCAACGTCGGCGGTGCCTCCGCCGGGGCGATGACGGCGCTTGCCGTCGGCCTCGGCTTCACTTCGGCCGAGGTGCGCGGGATCGTCGAGAAGCAGAGCATCGGTGACCTCACTGATCTTGGTGACGGCGACCACCTGACGCTGCCGGCCAAGGCGATCGAGGCCCTGAAGAACCTGTTCGGCACGTCGGGGACGCGCGGCCGCGGGCTGTATCGCGGCGAGAAGCTTCTTGCCTGGATCCAGGCAATGGTCGCGCGGCGCGTGGCCGAGGCCGGACCGGTCCTTGCCGGGCGCGGCGCCGATGCGGTGAGCTTCTGGAACGCCCTGCAGCAGAAGAAAGGCGCGATCACCTTCGCCGAGCTTGCGCGCCTCGCAGTCCTCGCGCCGGAACTTCACATCCGCCATCTCGCGTTCACCGGCACGAACTTCACCGACCAGTGCATCGAGGTGTTCAGCGCCGTCGATACGCCTGACATGCCGATCGCCCTCGCTGTGCGCATCTCCGCCTCGCTGCCCTGGTTCTTCAGGAGCGTGAAGTACCAGGGCAAGGAGTACATCGACGGCGGTCTCCTCGAGAACTTCCCGATGTGGATCTTCGACGCCGAGGCCTACCGCGCCCCAGGCCACCGCAAGATCCTCCGCGGCGTGTTCGACCAGAACCTGGCGACGCTCGGGTTCAAGGTCGACAGCACGGAGGAGATCCGCCGCATCCTCTGGGAGGGTGCGCAGCAGGACACGACGAGCGGCCTCGCCAAGGTCTGGGCTGACGTCAAGGCGAAGCTGACCAAGCTGCAGAACGGCGTCGACAGCGCCCCGGCATGGGAGGCGGCGGACAAGGCCGTGTACGGAAAGTACGCGCAGCGCACGATCCAGATCCCCGACCTCGGCTACAGCACCTTCAACTTCGACCTCGATGACGCCGACAAGGCGAAGCTCCGCAAGTCGGGCGAGGATGCGACCACGGAGTGGTTCTCGCTCTACTACGACGGCGCGGGGATCGAACTCGAAATCCACGGCCCTTCCGAACTGGCCGACTACCTCTCGCCCGAGGCGTTCGCCGCGACCTGCGCGGCCTATCCCGGGTTCGCCGACCCCAAAGCAACAGGAGGAACCGTCATGGCGGACGATCCCACCCCCTTCGATCCCAAGAAGAACCTCTACGACGGCATTTCGATCCTCAGCACCGACGACTGGATCGAGATGACGACCTTCTTCGACACTGCCGTCAGCGCCAATCCGTCGACGGAAGCGCTCATGCGCAAGACGCTCGGGATGGACGCCAAGGACGAGTTCAGGCCCGAGTTCGGCGAAGCCGTCGGCCTCTACCTTGACCTCAAGGGCTGCGGCGAGAAGTTCAAGGCGGACGTTCAGGACAAGATGCTCCTGCTGGCCGACGACATCGTCCAGTACAACGATGCAGCGTCCTCGACCTACGAGCGGCTGGTCGACCTCGTCGACCGCTTCGATTTCGATGGTGTGTCGGCCGTCACGACGGCCGACCAGAAGTGGCTGAAGCTGGCCGAGACCTGGGCCAGCGGCACGACGCAGGGTCGGTCGGACCAGATCAAGCAGCGCTTCCAATCCGCACTCGACGGCCTGATCAAGGAAGCGACGGAGCGTGCGGAGAAGGCGGACGCGCTGCAGAAGGCCATCCTTGCGCCGGATGGCATCCTCGCGCGCCTCAACACCTCGAAGGCGGCGTTCAAGGCGGCGCACACGCGGTTCGAAACCGCCTTCGGTAAGGAGGGGGCAGAGACCACGAAGCTCCGCACCATGCTCGCCTCCCTCCAGGAGGACCTGAAGAGCCTCCAGAAAAAGGAGAAGGACGAGATCATCGTCCTCGGCACGTCGCCGATCTACATCTACATTCCGTTCATCGGACCGCTGATCTTCCTCGGCGTCGATATCGGCGTCGGCATCGACCTTGCACTCACGCGGGCCAAGATCCAGGGGAAGCTCGACGACATCCAGGCCTACACCGGCAAGATCGGCCTGCACGAGCGTTTCAGCGCCTACTACACCACGGCGAAGAAGGGCGTCGACGGCGTGGCTGACCAGATCGAGAAGGTCGCACCGAAGGTGGAGACGCTCGGCAAGGCCTGGCGCGCCATCGCCTCTGACCTGGCTAACGTCCGCAAGGTGCTGAGCACGGATGGCAACGTGTCGATCAAGGGCGGGAACTGGTTCAACCTCGTCATCGCACTGACGAACGCCAAGAAGGGCTGGGCGCGCATCGCCGACCAGGCCGACCATTTCCGCCGCTTCGGTGGCACGCCGAAGAAGTGTGGAACCGTCGCCGAATTCGTTGCGGCAGTGGACAAGAAGGCAGCCTGACGCGCCTGGTGCACCTGGGGCTGGCCCTGGCCAACCCCAGGGCCGACAGGTCGTTGCGCATGCGGATGATGGAGCAGGGCTCACCATGACACCTTCGGAACTTCAGGGATTGGTGGCGCGCTATTCGGCCGCCGGGCTGGTGGCGCCATCGCCGCTCACCCGCAGTGGCGGCAAGGCGGCGGATGGCTCGCACGCGCCGCTCGGCATCATCGCCGACGTCGTCGTTGATCTTGCCGACGCGCTCGACCACGCAGAGCGCAACGGTCTCGACGGGCTCGACATCTACGCCGACACGCTGCGCGCTCCGCCCGCGTTCGACCGCAGCCTGAAGGGCTCGCTGCAGCGCGTGACCGTTGCCGCGCGCCGCATCGTCACGACCGACGGCGCATCGCTGCGCATGGTCCATGCCGGCGACGGCGCCCGCCAGCAAGTGCGCCTCTTCTCGCACAGGATCGAGGGCAGGTTCGCCCTCTTCGGCGGGCCCGATGGCAGCGTCGCCTACGATCTCGCGAGCCTCGCCACCGACTTCGATCCGCCACGCTTCAGGAACTTCGGGTGGCGTGCGAATGCCGCCATGATCGGCGCGACGGTGGTGCCGCGCGGGCTGCTGCTGCACGGCGAGCCGCTGCACCGCGTGCTCGCGGCGACGTTCTCGCTCAGCGCCGCCATCCTCGGCGATCCACGGCCGAGCGAGCGAGACCTCGCGCTCTGCCACGAGGCGCTCACCTGGATCATCCGCTGGTCTGGCGTCGAGACCGGCTTCGGCGAGTTGATCCGGAGCGCCGAGGCACTGCGCGCTCTCCTCCCCGTGCCGCAGGACCGCACGCTCGCCCACCCCATCCCGTCGCTGCCGGCGGAGCGGTACGTCACCCTCGCCGAAGCGCAGCACGCGCTCATGTCGGCGCTCGAGGATACGACGCGGAGCCTCGCGGCGGGCGGCGACGTGTCGCACCTCGCCGGCATGGTCGTCACTGCCTTCGGCGACCGCGACACGGTGGACCTGCGCACCCTCGAGCTCAGGTGCCGGGAGCTCGAGAAGCAACTGGAGGCGCAGATCGAGGCGCTGGACAGGGCCTCGCGCACGATGCGCGAGGAGCAGTTCGCGGCCGAGCTGGCCTCGCTGGAACTCACCCTCCAGAAGAACCTCGCCGCCATCAAGGGCATCGCGAAGCTCTCGCTGCAGATCGCCTTCTCGCTGGTCGTGCTTGCAGGCTCGATCGCCGCCCTCTGCGTCGGCGTGCCGCCCAATCCGCAGGCGCTTACCGAGCAGGGCCGCAAGGGCGTGAGTGGCCTGAACGACCTGTACCGGCAGGCGGGGCAGCTTGCGTCGAATGTCCAGGTCAGCGGGCCGCTCGATGCGCTGGCCGCACTCATGCTGTCGTTCGCCATACCAATCAGTTGGCTGAAGGACAATGCCGAGACGCTGAAGCAGTTCGCCGACCCAGCGAAGAGCATCCTCGGCCTTGCCCTGCCCGTGTGGCACGGGCCGCTGCATGGCCTCGACGTGGCGTCGCTCGCCGAGCATCTCGGCGGCAACATGCGCATCCTCGCCGCCATGCCCAACGCCGCGGAGGCGAAGGCCGCGTGGTCGGCGCTGGAGGTCGATATCGTCAACCGGCTCGACCTCGTGCTCGCCGACAAGGAGGCAGAGGCGGAGGTCAAGAAGGCCGCGGCGGAGTTCAAGTCGAAGGTCCAGCGCGTGGTGATCTACGGCCGTCTTCTCGCTGAGCAGGCAGCGGCGAAGGGGGCCATCGCGCGCGAGCTCGGCGCTGTGAAGCTCGAGGCGCTGGGCATGATCGCCAAGCGCCAGCGGCTCGAGGCGCTGAATCAGGAGATCGCCAACCAGGCGGGGACGCGCGAGCGCCTGCGCGCCGAGACGGCGCTGCGTGCGGAAGGCGCGGCACGGGGGTTCTTCGTCGCCGCCTTCGGCGCGCGGGCAGCGCAGCGCTACGAGACAGGGCGGACCGCGCTTGCCACGCTGACGATCCCGGCGAGCACGGCGCAGATGGCGGAAACACTCGCCGGGGTGAAGACCGAGTACGCCGCGGCGAACGCTGCCTCCGATAGGAACCGGGTGCGCTTCGAACGCGAGATCAGGATCAGCGATCCCGAGGTGCTCGCCGGCCTCTCCGCAGGGAGCCCGGTGCATTTCGCGATCACGCTCGACCAGGAGGACCTGAAGCGGTTCCACCGCGTCAGGCTCACCGCCGTCCAGGCCTGGCTCGAGACGGCAGAGCCGATCACGACGCGGGTCGCTATCGACCTGATGACCGGCAGTGCGTTCCTCGATCGTGGCGATGGCGGCGCGGAACACGTCATCGGCAGCCCACAGGCGCTGCGCTTCGAGTATCGCGGCACGCATGTGGAAGTTGACCAGACGCTGGACGAGGTGGCGCCGCCGCCCTTCACCACCTGGCTCGCCGAGGTGCTGGAGCCAGCGTCGCTGCCAGGCCCCGTGCTGGCGCTCCGCCTCGTCATGCGGGGCAGGGCCTCAGTCAGGTGAGGCACGCGGCGGCTTTCGCTGTCGCTGCCTCTCTCCTCCTCGCCGGCGAGGCCGCGGCGAGAAGCTGCCGGCCCACGCCGCCAGCGCCGGTCCCCGAGGTTGCGGAGCAGGTCTGGCATGACGCGGCCGAGTTCTCGTTCCTGATCGGACGCGATCTCGTGACGGAGGAAGCGTCGATGACGCTCGTCCGTCGCCTGCGCGCGCTCGCGACGTTCGATGCGCTGCGTGCCGAGGCAGCCCAGTGGGGCGCTGTGCAGGGCCGGTTGCACGCGGCCGCCGACAGGATCGCGCAGCTGCGCGGGGTCGTCGCCGGGCTGCAGCAATTGTGCGATGAGCTCGATGCCGTCTCGTTCGATCCCGCCGCCCCTTTCGACGAAGCCACCTGGAACAGCGGTGCGGCGTATCTCGAGCAGCAGCTCGACGTCGCGATCGCAGCCGCTGCGCCGGTGGTCGCCCATCTTCTCGTCTATGCCGACGTGCTGCGCTCCTCCGCTGCGGGATACGCATTGGGCGGCCATGCGCCCAACCTCCTGATCCGCATCGGCCCGGCACCCGAGGCGGTGGCTTCGGGGCTCGGCGAACTCGCTGCCCGATGGCGGGCGCTGCTCTCCGACCTCCAGAATGCGCGGCGGATCCTTCCCGTCACGCCCGAGCGGCCGTCGGAGCGGCCCGTGCTGGCGATCAGCGCCGCGATGACCGCGATCGCTCGCGTCGCGGCAGAGGCGCACGCGCTGTCGGCCGCGCGGCTGGACGATGCAGCCTCCCGCCGCTACGAGACCGGCGACTACCTGTATGACCAGTGCCCGATGATCAGCGACCGGCAATGGGTCGCACTCGTGAGCATGCATTGGGCCAACCGCAACGTGATGGGGCTTGGCGGCGGCGTGGCGGTGTCTGACCTCGATCGGCCCCCTGGGGCGGAGGGCATGATGGACAATTGGCAGTTCATCAGGATCGGCCTTGGCTACTGGTTGATCCGACACAGGGCTGACCGCCCGACGAGTGCCGCGCTCGACATCAGGCTCAACGCGATCGTGTCGTTCCCGCTCACCCTGTCGCCGACGGATGGCGACAGGCCACGCGCGAGCGGCCAGTACTGGCGCTGCGCCGCGACCGACCGGCCGGACAGCATCCGCCTCTACAATCCGCACCTCTCGGAGGCGCGCGTGGTCGATACGCCCCATGACACGCCCCATGCCAACATGGCCGATGCGGGCCCGTTCGAGACGCAGTACTGGCGCATCCTTCGGCGCTGATGCGGCTGGCCGCGCGCGAGGATGAGGGCGCCCGTTCCTGGATCGCGGACTGCCGTGCGGCCCCCTTGTCTGTCGACCGCTGCATCACTAGCGTCGCACTCGAACGAGAGGACGGGGGCAGTGATCCAGCCAGCGACGCCAGCAGCCACTCGCAGCCACACCCAGGCCGACTTCTCGCGCCCACCGGGTGCGCGGCGCCTGCCCCGGATCGATCGTGCCGAGGGCATCTGGCTCATCGACACCGAAGGCAATCGCTATCTCGATGCCTCGTCCGGCCCTGTCGCCAGCAATCTCGGGCACGGCCATCCCCGCATCCTCGCGGCGATGGCAGCACAGGCGAAAAAGGCGGTCTTTGCCTATCCGAGCCAGTTCGAGAGCGAGGCGAATGCCGCCTTCTCCGAACGTCTCGCGCGGCTTGCCGGCCCCGGGCTCGACTGCCCCTTCATCGTGTCCGGCGGCTCCGAGGCGGTGGAGAGCGCGATCAAGTTCCTCCGCCAGCACGCCGTCGTGGCGGGCGAGGGCTCGCGCTGGAAGGTGATCGGGCGGCAGCCGGGCTATCACGGCAACACGCTCGGCGCGCTCGCGGTGTCGGGCGATGCGCACGCCCACGAGGTGTTCGGCCCGCTGCTGCGCGCGGTCGAGCGCGTGCCCGCGCCGATGACCTATCGCCTGCCGCCGAACCATACCGCTGAGACGCACGCTCTCGCCTGTGCCCAGGCGCTCGATGAGGCGATCCTGCGCGAGGGGCCGGAGACGGTGCTCGCCTTCATCATGGAACCCGTCGGTGGGCTCGCGACAGGCGCGCTGGTGGCCCCTGATGCGTACTACGCCGAGGTGCGGCGCATCTGCTCGCGCCACGGCGTGAAGCTCATCTTCGACGAGGTGATGAGCGGGGCTGGTCGCACGGGCAAGTTCCTGGCAGCGGATCACTGGCCCGGTGCGCGCCCCGATGTCGTCGTCATGGCCAAGGGCCTCTCGGCCGGCTATGCGCCGATGGGTGCGGCGCTGTTTCCGAGGGCGATGGTCGAACGCGTCGCTGCCGCCGGCGGGTTCATGCACGGCTTCACCTATTCGGCGCACGTGATGAACTGTGCGGTCGGCGACGCGGTGCTGGCCGAGGTCGAGGATGCGGACCTCGTGGGCAACGCCGCGCGCATGGGCACGCTGTTGCGCGGCAGGCTCGATGCGCTGGCGGATGCATCCCCCATCATCGGCGATGTGCGTGGGCTGGGCCTCCTGCTCGCCGTCGAACTCGTCGCCGACAAGGCAACGAAGGCGATGATCCCGCTCGAGCGCATGGCACCCTACCGTGTGCAGGAGCTGGCGCTCGCGCGTGGCCTCGCGCTCTATTGCCGCCGCACCTCGCGCGGCACCTATGGCGACTGGCTGATGATCGCCCCGCCGCTCACCGTGACCGCCGACGAGGTCGCGCTGCTCACGGAGCGCCTCGGCCTCGTTCTCGATGACTACGCGGCCGAACTACGCGCCGACGGCGTGGTTGCCGCCTGAAAACGATAGGCGCCGAGGAACGACAGGAAGGAGAGGCTTCGATGGGCATCACCGTCACGCGTCGTGCAACGGCGCTCGGCATGGCCGCTGCACTGGCGGCACCCGGCATCGCGCGCGGCCAGCGCGCAGCCGATCCGCGCGTGCTGCGCTTCGTGCCGCAGGCCTCGCTCGCCAATCCCGACCCGATCTCCACGCTCTCGGGCGTTGCGGTGAACCACGGCTTCTATGTGTGGGACACGCTCTACGGCATCGATGCAAGGATGCGCCCGCAGCCGCAGATGGCCGAGGGACACGCAGTCTCCGGTGATGGCCTGCGCTGGACCATCCGGCTGCGCGAGGGCCTGTTCTTTCATGACGGTGCGCCCGTCACGTCGAAGGATTGCGCGGCGAGCCTGCGCCGCTGGGGCAACCGGGATACGTTCGGCCGCACCTTCGCCGCCGCAGTCAAGGACTACGAGACGCCGGATGACCGCACGCTCGTCATCGTGCTGTCCAATCCGTTCCCACTGCTGCTCGATGCGATCGCCAAGGCCGGCACGTCGCCTGCCTTCATCATGCCGGAGCGGATCGCCAGCACGGATGCGCTCAGGCCGCTGCCCGAGATCGTCGGCTCCGGCCCCTATCGCTTCCTCGCCGACGAGTTCAACCCGGGCTCGCGCGCTGCCTATGCGAAGTTCGATCGCTACCGCCCGCGCAGCGAACCACCCGAGTGGACATCCGGCGGCAAGGTGGCGCATTTCGAGCGCATCGAGTGGCACATGCTGCCTGATCCCGCCACGGCGTCAGCCGCGCTCCAGGCGGGCGAGGTCGACTGGTGGGAGCAGGTCGCGGCCGATCTCGTGCCGGTGCTGCGGCGCAACCGGAACATCACGATCGCGAACGGAGATCCCGCCGGCTACATGGGCGTTCTCCGCTTCAATCACCTGCAGCCGCCGTTCGACAAGGCAGAGGTGCGGCGGGCGGTGCTGGCGGCGGTGAACCAGGCCGATTTCATGGCCGCCGTCACCGGCAATGACCCGACGGCCTTCAACATCTGCCACTCCTTCTACCCCTGCACCACGCCCTATGGCCGCGCCCCCGAGCCTTCGCCCATGGCGAGCCCCAGCCTCGATCGGGCCCGCGCGATCCTGCGCGCGAGCGGCTATGCGGGCGAGAAGGTGGTGATGCTGAACCCGGCCGACTTCCCGTCGATCGCGCCGCTTGGCCTGATCGCGAACGACCTGATGACGCGCATCGGCTTCAACATGGATTTCGTCTCGACCGATTGGGGCTCGGTGCTGCAACGAATCGTCAACCGTACACCGGCCTCGCAGGGCGGATGGAACATCTTCCCGGTGTGGTGGAGCGGCATGGGGATCGTGACGCCTACGCAGAACGCGCTGATCCGCGGCCAGGGCACGGGCGGCTGGAGCGGCTGGTTCGAGAGCGCGGAGATGGAGGCGCTCAACGCACGCTGGTTGTCGGCCCCTGACGACGCGGCGCGCGTGGCCCTCGCCGCGGAGATGCAGGCCCTGGCCTTCCGCGACGTGCCGACCGTTCCGCTAGGCCAGTTCTTTATCCGCACGGCCTACCGCACCTCCATCAGCGGCGTGCTCGAAGGTCCACGCCCCGTGCCCTGGAACGTGAGGCGAGCGTGAGTCGATGCAGATGAACCCGCCGGCGATCCCCCCCGTCACCGGCTATCTCGACCGCCTGTCGCGTCGCCCGGGCGGGCGTTTCACGGCGCATGTCTCGCTCGCGCGGCCTGGCCCCTGCCGGGTGAGGATCGTCGAGGTCGTCTCGGCTGATCCGAACCCGGAAGGACCCGGGATTGACCTCAGGCCGATGCCGGAGCTGCTCGACCACACCTTCGCGGGCGCCCATCATCCCGCACCGCTCGGCTCCTACGCGCGGATCGAGGGCGGTCCAGGCCTCGCGCCGGGCGAGGCGCGCACCTGGGCGGCACTCGTCTGGCTGCGGTCCGACATGCCGATGGCAAGCGTCCTTGCGGCCGAGGGCGGCGGCGCTTCGGTCGTGTTGCGCGCGGGAAAGGACGGCGCGGAGGCAGAACTTGCGATCGGCGGCGCGACGCTGCATCTCGCGACAGGCGCGCCGCTTGAGTCGCTCGTGTGGTACCGGCTTTGGCTCGCGCACGACCCGTCGAATGGCCGCGTCACGCTCGGCCAGGCGCGGCTCGGGGCCGCATCGGTCACGTCCGCGGCAAGAATCTCCGGCGAGATCCCGCGCGCGGAGGGTGTGCTGATTGCCGCGCGCGGCCTCGATTCGCCCACGGATCATTTCACCGGCAGGATCGAGGACGCGCTCGTGGCCTCGGGCTTCGTGGAAGGCTGGGAGGACGCACTCTCGCTCCCCGCCGCACTCGGCGCCATCCGCGCGCGATGGGATTTTGCGCAAGGGATCGCGACCGATGACGTCGTCGATGCGGGGCCGGACGCGCTAAACGGCGTGCTCGTCAATGCGCCGACGCGCGCTGTCATCGGCGCGCGCTGGTCGGGCCGGGAGAATTGTTGGCGGCACGCGCCTGAGGAATACGCCGCGATCCACTTCCACGCCGATGATCTGGATGATTGCCGTTGGCCCGCCTCCTTCACCTTCGACGTGCCCGAGGGCATGGCGAGTGGCTGCTACGCGTTCCAGCTTACCGTGGAGGGCGGGCAGGACTGGCTTCCGTTCTACGTCCTGCCGCCGAAGGGCAAGGCCACCGCGCCGCTAGCCTTCCTCGCCTCCACGTTCACCTACCAGGCCTATTTCAATCACCAGCGCGGCAATGCCGATGCGGCCTACATGGCACGGGTCGCCGCATGGGGCGCCTATCCGCACAACCCCGACCATGTACGCGGCTACGGCGTCTCGACCTACAACCGCCACCCCGATGGATCGGGCATCGCGCTCTCCTCCCGCCTGCGCCCGGCGCTGACGATGCGGCCCGGGTTCCTCACCTTCAACGACGCGCGCGGATCAGGTCTCCGCCACTACCCGGCCGACAGCCACATCACCGCCTGGCTCGCGGCCAAGGGCATCGCCTTCGATGTCATCACCGACGAGGATCTCGATGACGAGGGCGTCGCGCTGCTTCGCCCCTACCGCGCGGTGCTGACGGGCACGCACCCCGAGTACCACACCGACCGCATGCTCGATGCGCTGACCGACTATCGCGATGGCGGCGGCAGGCTCGTCTATCTCGGCGGCAACGGGTTCTACTGGCGCATCGCGCGCGACCCGGCGCGGCCGCACCGCATCGAGATCCGCCGCGCCGAGGGCGGGATCCGCGCATGGGACGCCGAACCCGGTGAATACTATCACCAGACGGACGGGCAGCTCGGCGGCCTGTGGCGCCGCAACCGGCGACCGCCACAGGCACTCGTGGGCGTTGGCTTCTCCTCGCAGGGGCTGTTCGAGGGCACGCATTTCCAGCGCCTGCCGGCATCGCACGGCCCGGCCGTGGCGTGGATCATGGACGGCGTGCCTGAGGTGTTCGGTGACAGCGGGCTCTCGGGCGGAGGTGCTGCCGGCTTCGAGCTCGACAGGGCCGACTGGCGCCTCGGCACGCCGCGCAACGCGGTGATCCTTGCCCGTTCCGCCGTGCCGCCGCCGCATTTCGTGACGGTCCCGGAAGAGCTCCTCTCCCACATCGCGACCGTGACCGGCGAGAGCCCCGAGGCGCTGAAGCGGGCCGAGATCGTCTGGTTCGAGACGCCGAAGGGTGGGGCCGTGTTCTCCGTCGGCTCGATCACGTTCTGCGGCAGCCTGTGGGAGGGCAATGCCTTCGACGGGGGCGTGTCGCGGCTGCTGGAGAATGTCGTCAGGGCGTTCTCGAGGTAGTCCGCCGCGCCTGCCGCGAGCGACGCCCCCGCCGTGAGCGACGCGGGATGTTCAGCTGACGCGTCGATCGAGCCAGTCGCGCAGGCGATAGTAGCTGCCGACGAACGGCAGGAACCACGGCGTGCCGTTGTAGAACGGCATCGTCGGGAAGTCGCGCCCGTCGAAGGCGTTGATGCTGTTCGCGCCGCCGAGGATCTTCCGCCCCACCTGCGCGCCCAGGTAGGAGAGCATCGCCACACCCGAGCCGTTGCAGCCCATCGCGTAATGAAGCCCTTTGTCCGTGACACCCATGTGGGGAAGAAAGTCGAACGAGAAGGCAGTGTTGCCTGTCCATGCATGCGTCACGCGAACGCCCTTCAGCTGCGGCCAGCGTGCCAGCATCATGGCGTGCAACGCGGGTGCCGACACCTCGGGCCCCACCTGCGTGAACCGTGCGCGGCCGCCGAACAGCACGCGCGTGCCATCGGGCGAGAGGCGGTAGTAGGTGAGGACACGGGGCGTATCGGAAATCGTGCGCCCCTTCGGGATAAGGCTCTGGGCGAGTTCCGGGTCGAGTGGTTCCGTGGCGATGATGTGGGAGGCGAGCGGGATGACCCTGCGCTGGAGGTCGGGCGTCAGCCCACCGGTGTAGCCGTTGGTGGCGATCACCACCTCCCTGGCCGCGATCGTGCCGCGCGAAGTCTCGACGGACCATCCATCACCCGTGCGAGTGAGCTTTCCCGCACGCGTACGGCCGACGAGCACGGCGCCGTGCTGTTCCGCTGCCGCCATGAGCCCGCGGTGATAGAGGCCCGGATGCAGCTTGCCGCTGCGCTCGATCACCATGCCGCCGAAATAGTAGTCGGTGGCGATCTCCTCGCGCTGGCGCTCCCGCGGGACCAGCTCGGCTTCCGCATCGGCGGCCGCGTTCAGCATCGCGACGCGCGCGGCGAAGCCCGCATAGTGCTTCGCCGTGAAGGCGCCGACGAAGCGGCCGCGGCGCTCGTAGTGGCATTCGATCCCTTCGCGCGCGATCACCGCCTCGAGATGGGTGAAGCTCTCGGCCGCATCGCCGATCATCGCGCGGATTGCCGGGTCGGAGCCGCCACTCTTGGCCCCCGACATGCCCTTGCCGAGATTGACGCCACCCGAGACGGCGCCACCGTTGCGCGTGGAGGCGCCGAAGCCGAAATCCTCCGCCTCGAGGACGACGACCGCAACGCCGGCGCGCGCGAGTTCGATCGCGCAGTTCAGCGCCGTGTGCCCGCCGCCGACGATGACGACATCGGACTTCGCCGGCAGCTCCACCTCCGGGTTCTCGCCGATCGGGATCGCTTCCCACCAGTAGGGCCGCGGCTTGAACGCCGGATGGAAGATCGTGCTGTCCATGGCTGTTCCCTCAGCGTGGTGTTCCGGGCACGACGCCGCGCCCGAACAGGGCGGCGGCACCGAGGCAGATGCAGGCGAGCACGATCTGCATCACCGAGACGGCGGCGATCGTGGGGTCGATCTCAAGCATGATGTTGTCGAACATCTTCTTGGGCAGCGTCATCGATGCGCCCGAGAGGAACATCGCGATCACGAGCTCGTCGAACGAGGTGACGAAGGCCAGGAACGCGGCCGCGATCAGGCTCGGTCGCAGCTGCGGCAGGGTGATGCGCCACACCGCCACCCCCCAGGTGGCACCCAACCCCATCGCCGCCTGCTCCTGCGCCTCGTCGAAGGTGCGCAGGCCCGCCGAGACGAGGATGACGACGAAGGGAAGGGCCAGGATCGTGTGCGCGATGGCGATGCCGTACCACACGCCGATCAGCTGAAGCTTCGAGAACAGGCTGTAGATCGCGATCGAGATGATGATGTTCGGCACGATGATTGGTGCGGCAACGAGACGATCCGCCAGCCGCATGCCGCGCAGCCGGGAGCGTACGAGGGCGAACGACAACGGAACGCCGAGCGCCATCGACAGCGCCGTGCAGAGCAGCGCCACCTTGAAGCTGCGGATGGCCGATTCCACCCACGTCACATCCTCGAGGAAACGCACATACCACTGCCACGAGAAGCCAGGAGGCGGGAACTGGAGGTATGAGGCAGAGGAGACCGAGATCGGGAACACCACCAGCAGCGGCAACATCAGGAACGCGAAGACAAGCCCGGCGACGACACCGAGCGCGAATTTCCCCGGCTGTCGGCGCCTAGCGGCCGGCATGGCCCGCCCCCCCCGTCAGCCGACCCAGCATCGCATAGACCGCAAGCGTGACCACGAGCAGCACTGTGGCGAGTGCTGCGGCGAAGTTCCAGTCGAGGAACTCGCGGACCTGCTGTTCGATGAGCATGGAGATCATCATTACCCGCCCGCCGCCGAGCAGCGCCGGCGTGATGAAGAAGCCGAGCGTGATGACGAAGACGAGGGCGCAGCCTGCGAACACGCCAGGCAGCGAAAGCGGCAGCGTGATGCGCGCGAAGGCACGCCAGGCCGGCGCGCCGAGCCCTTCCGCGGCGCGACGGAGGTCGGGGTCGATGCGCAGGAGTGCCGCGTAGATCGGGATGACCATGTAGGGCAGCATCACGTGTACGATGCCGATGAGCACGCCGAGGCGGTTGTGCAGCAATGGGAGCGGCGCGTCGATCCAGCCGAGGTCACGCAGCGCACGGTTGATCACGCCGCTCCGGCCGAGCAGCACCATCCACGCATAGGTGCGCACGAGGACGGAAGTCCAGAACGGCAGCAGCAGGAAGAACATCCCGAGGATGAAGCCGAACCTGCTCGTCTGCACGAGCCACATCGCCACAGGGTAGGCGAGCAGGAGGCAGATCACGGTGACGATCAGCCCGATCTCGATGCTCTCCCACAGCACCGTGACATAGAGCACGTCGAGCGCCGCCTTCTCGAACTGCACCAGCGTGCCATCGGCGACCGACATCGACAGCAGCCGCAGCAGCGGCCACACGAAGAGGACGCCGATCACCAGCAGCGCCGGCGTGGCGAGCAGAAGCAGCGTGCGCTCGCGCGCCCGCACGGGGTCCGGGCGGACCGATGTGGCGACCCTAGCGGCCGGCATCGGCGATCACATGGACATCCTCCGGCGCGAAGCCGATCGGCACATCATCGCCTTCCGCCAGCGGGAATGGCTCAGACGGGCGGAGCGGCAACCGCGCAAGGAGCTCCAGCCCCGTGCCGAGGCGCAGCCGCAGCTTCACCGAGAGCCCGAGGAATACGGTTTCGATGATGGTTCCCGTCGTGCGGTTGGCAAGTCCGGCTGCCGGCGCGCCGATGCGCAGCGCCTCGGGGCGCACGAGCAGCGTCGCCCTCGCCCCGGGCGCGCCGGCCGGGGCAATGAGCGTGACGGTGCCGAACCCGGCCGCCTCAGCCTCGGCGCCGCTTCGCGCGACGCCGTCGAGCAGGTTCGATTCGCCCACGAAATCCGCGACGAAGCGCGTTCCGGGCCTCGCATACACGTCGTCGGGCAATCCAATCTGCTCGATCCGACCGGCACTCATCACCGCGATCCTGTCCGACAGGATCAGCGCCTCCTCCTGGTCATGCGTGATGAAAAGCGTGGTGAGCTTGAGCCGTCGCTGCAGCCGGCGAACCTCGAGCTGCATCGCCTCCCGCAGCTTGCGGTCAAGCGCGCCGAACGGCTCATCGAGCAACAGCAGGCGCGGTTTGAATACGATGGCCCTGGCAAGCGCGACGCGCTGTTGCTGCCCGCCCGAGAGCTGCCGCGGCAGCCTGTGGCCATACTCTGCGAGTTCGACCAGCGCGAGCGCCTCGGCCACCCGCCGCTCGCGCTCCGGCTTCGCCAGCCGCCGCATCTCGAGCGGGAACGCCACGTTCTGCGCCACCGTCATGTGAGGAAACAGCGCATAGTTCTGAAACACCATCCCGACATCGCGCGACCGCGGCGGTGCCACGGTGACATCGCTGTTGCCGAGATGCACCGTTCCCTCATCGGGGAACTCGAAGCCCGCGACGATCTTGAGCAGCGTCGTCTTGCCCGACCCCGACGGGCCGAGGATGGTGAGAAGCTCACCCTCGGCCACGTCGAGATCGATGCCGGCGAGCGCCGTGACGGTACCAAAACGTCGCACCACGCCCCTGAGAGTCAGGTCCACGCCCGACCCTCCAGCTTCTCGATCGATCGCATCATCCGCGACGCAGCATCCAGCGGTTCCACGCCTCCTGGGCGCGCTGGCCGTTGTCCGTCCACCAGTCGACACCGAGCCAGAACTGCTTCTCGAGGTTTGCAGGCGTGGTCGGCAGGTGCGGCTTCACCGACTCCTCGACGAAATTCAGCGTGTCGGGGTGCAGGCCGGGATAGGCAAGCTCGGTTGCGTACACGGCCTGGAGCTGCGGCGTCGTCATCACCTGCAGGAACTGGTTGGCCCAATGCGTATGTCGGGCGCCACGGGGAATGCCGAATGCGTTCTGCTTGGCACAGCCGCCCTGCCACTCGACGGCGACGGGGGCACCTCGGCGGGCGATGTCGTAGAAGCGGCCATTCCAACCCGAGGCGAGCACCACCTCGCGGTCAACGAGCAGCTGCGCGGGCTGTGCGCCCGTCGTCCACCACACCGTCACGTGCTGGCGGAGCTGGTCGAGCTTGGCGAAGGCGCGGTCCATGTCGATGGGGTAGATCTTGTCCATCGCAACGCCGTCGGCGAGCAGGGCGAATTCGAGGTTGTCGACGGGGTGGTTGCGCAGCGACCGGGGGCCGGGGAAACGCCGCACATCCCAGAACTCGGCCCAGCCCTTCGGGTGGGTGCCGTTCGGGAACACATCGGTGCGGAAGGCCATCACGGTCGAGTAGACCGAAGATGGGAAGATGTGGCTGTCCCGCACCGCCGCCGGATAGCGGGACAGGTCGATGATGGAGAGATCGAGCGGCTCGAGCAGGTTCATCTGCTTGGCACGCACGAAATCCTGCCCGCCGAGCTCCGTCACCGTCCATTCGACGTTGCCGCTCTCGACCATCGCGCGGAGCTTGCCGAAATCGACCGGCGACGTATCGACCACGCGGATGCCGTGGCGCTTCTCGAACTCGGCGTTGTAGGTCCGGCGGAACAAGTTCGCCATGGCCCCGCCCGAGGCGTTGACGACGATCCTGTCGGGCTTCGCCACCGCACCTTGGGCGATCGCGGGAAGCGGAAGCGCTGCCGCGAGGCCTGCGCCGAGTGCAGCCCGTCGTGTTATGCGGAATGTCATCGATGCTCTCCCTCTGCTGGTCGTTGTTCTTGGCGGGCGCGCGGCATCACGCACCCTCGCCGCGACGGTACATGAACCCACCCTCGAGCGCATCGCCCCCTTCGGCTAGGCCCATGCGCTGGAGGCGGTAGAGATGTTTCGTCATCGCGATGGCATCAGCGCGCGAGAGGTCCTGCGCGCGGTATGACACCTCCATCTCCACGCGCACCGCCTCGGGCGGGTGACGGCAGATGCGCTCGGCGATGCCCAGCGCCTCGTCCATGAGCAGCCCGGGCGGGACCACGCGATTGACGAGGAAGGCACGCTCGGCTTCCTCCGCGGTCAGAGGCTCCCCGGTCAGCAGCATCCACATCGCCACGGTCGGCGGGATGTGCCGCAGCAGCCGCGTCGAGCCGCCGGCCCCCCCCATGCCATAGGCGATCTCGGGAAAGCCGAAGCGCGCCGTGGTGGCGGCGATGCGGATGTCGGTGAGCGCCAGCAGATAGATCAGCCCCATGCCGACACACCAGCCATGCACAGCGCCAATGATCGGCTTGAACCTCTCCATGGCCAGGACGTCACGCGACCACGAGAAATCATGCGGCGCATCGCGTTCCGTCGCGTGCGGCCAGAGATGGTCGCGAAGCTGCTCGCGCGGCGTCGCGTCACGCCGCGGCGTCTTGATGTCGTCGCCGGCGGAGAAGGCACGCTCGCCCGCGCCGGTGAGGATGCCGCAGCGGATGGCAGGGTCACGCAGGAAGGCGGTGAGTGCTGCGTGCAGTTCCTTGTGCATCGAGGGCGTGGTGGGGTTCACCGCGCCGTTCTCGATGGTGAAGATGCCGACAGCGCCTTCGGTTCGGTAATGGATCGGCATCGCCTCAGCCCTCCGCCATGGCCAGCCGGTCGGTCGCGCCCTCGCGAAGGTCGGCCCGCTCGGCCACCAGGAGATGCTTGGCGACCTTCTGGGACGGCGTCTTCGGCAGGCTTGCGCGGTACTCGAGGAAGCGCGGCACCTTGAAGCGGGCGAGCCGCAGGCCGCAGTGCGCGAACACCGCCTCGGGCGGCAGGTCGGCCGGTGTGAGGCCGGGCTTCAGCACCAGGCAGGCCTTCACCTCCTGGCCGCGATCAGCGTCGGGCACGCCGATCACCGCTGCCTCCTCGACGGCTTCGAGCGCAAGCAGCGCTGCCTCGACCTCGCGCGCGGCGATGTTCTCGCCGGAGCGGCGGATCATGTCCTTCACGCGGCCAACGATGAAGTGGAAGCCGCGCTCATCCCGCCGGAACAGATCGCCGGTCCTGAACCAGCCATCGCCCGGGAATGAGGAGGCGTTCGCCTCCGGCTTGTTCCAGTAGCCCTGGAGAATTCCAGGACCGCGGATCCAGAGCTCGCCCACCTCACCCGCGCCGAGTTCACGGCCCTCCCCATCGCGGATCGACGCCTCGCGGAACGGCGAGGGAAGGCCGCACGTGCCGCTGCCCACCATGTCGACCGCCTCTGGCGGTGTCATCAGGCCGGAGCCGATTTCGGTCATGCCGAAGCTTTCGCGCGCGATGCACCCGAATCGACGCTCAAGTGCGACGTGCATGTCGGACCTCAGCCCGAAGATGGAAACGCGCTTGAGCGGCGTCTCGGCATCGTCTGGCCTTGCGGGTTGCTTCAGCACGATCTGGGGAAAGATGCAGTACTCGACACCCTCGCGCCTGATCCAGTCGAGGAAGCGCGTGGCGGATGGTTTCGGCGCCACCACCAGCCGTCCACCGAGGGTCATCGCCATCAGCAGGTGCCACTGCGGGTCCATGTAATAGAAGGGCTGGGCAGCGAGCATCACGCGCACATCGCCCGCCCGCCCGGCAGCGACGCGCGCGAGCGTCAGCCAGTAGCGGTGGCTGAGCATGCAGCCCTTCGGGAAGCCAGTAGTTCCGGAGGTGTATTGAAGATTGATCAGGTCGTCGAGCGCCGGTGCCGGCCCCGGCACGTCTCCGTCCGCGCCCAGCAGGCTCTCCCAGGTGCGCATGCCCTCGGGCGGCCGGCCGAGCACATGGACCGACTCCCGCGCAACGATGGGCCGTTCCGCGAGGAGATCGAGCACCACCGGCAGACAGGCTTCGTCGACCACCAGGTGGGCGGCCCCGCCATCGCCGAGCACGTAGGCGAGTTCGGTCGCCGTGTAGCCGGTGTTGACCGGGATCATCACCGCGCCAAGCCGCGCGAGCGCAAGCCATGTGACGGGGAAGGCCGGCACGTTCGGCAGCATCACGCCAACACGCTCTCCCCGGCGGACGCCTGCTGCCGCAAGCCCGGCCGCAACGCGGCGCGTCGCGTCGGCAAGCCCGGCATAGGTGATCTCGCGCAGCAGCGTATCGCCAGGCGCATCGATGAAGCGCCAGAGCAGCGTTCCGCCCATCCGGGCGGCAGCATCGTCGACGAAGGTGCCAAGCGAGGTGGCAAAGGGTGCGGCTTCGATCCGATGCCGGAACATGGCATGCGCCAGCAGGAGCGGATCATTCGCCCGCGCCGCAGGCGCCTCCGCTGCCACCAGCCGGTCTGATGCGTCCATGCTGCCCCCGCCCTGGAATGGTGGCGTTGACGGAACGGTCACAATAAATGACACTGATGTCAATGTCAGATCGTCGGGCCACGTCACGCACGCCGGCCCCTCGCGCCGATGACGATGCGCGCGGGCCGTTCTGCTATCGTGCCGAACTCGCTGCCCGCGTGGAGGCGGCACGCTCGTCGGCCAAGACGGCGCAGACGCGACTTCGCCTGATGCTCGCGCTCACCGCCGTGCTGGAGGAGGGCGACATCCACACCCTACGCGTGGCTGACTGCGTGGCGCGCGCCGGCCTCGCGCATGGCACCTTCTACCGCTACTGGGATGATGCCGGCACTGCCGCGCAGGAGGTGCTGTCCGACTTCATGGCGACCATCACGGCACGCCGGCCGGCACTGCCCCGTGGGACGGGGCTGCCCGCCCGGATCATCGCGGCCAACCGCTACTATGTGCGGGTGTATCGGCTGAATGACGGGTTGATGCGGTGCCTGATGCAGCTCGGCAACATGCGCCCCGAGTTCGCGCGCATCGGCCAGGCCGCCAACGTGGCGCTGGCGAAACGGGTCGTCCGCGCGTGGGAGCGGGAGGAGCCGGCGACCTCTGCCCTGCCGATGCCGCTTCGGATGGCACGGGCGCTCGCCTGCATCGCGATGGTCGAGGGCGTGCTGCGTGATCGGCATGTGCGGAGCCCGCTGGAGCCGCTCGCCTCGATGTCGGATGACGCTGTCGCCGACCTCCTGTCGGAGGGCTGGTATCGCCTGCTGTTCGGCAGGCCCATGCCGGTACGGGACCAGCGGCGCCAGAAGCCCGGCGCAGCCGCGCGCGCGCGGCTCCACGTTGCGTGATGCGCGGCGGCCTGGCCGTGCCGGTCAGCTGGCGTAGGACGGCTCTTCCTCATCGAGGATGCCGCGGATGGCGGCGAGGAACATGCGGGCGTTCTCGCGCCGCGTCGGGAAGTCGCGCAGCGCCAGCGCCTTCTCATCCGGAATGATCATGAGCGGGCGGCCTGTCGACATCGCCAGCACCTGCACCTCGCAGGCGCGCTCGAGGTAATAGAGATCGTCGAACGCATCGGCGACGGTCTCGCCAGCCACCACCACGCCGTGGTTGCCGAGGAACAGCACGCGGTTGCCCTGCATCATGCCGGCCATGCGCGAGCCCTCGTCGGTGCCGAGCGCGAAGCCGTTGAAGTCACGGTCATAGGCGCAGAGGCCGTAGAAGCGCCCGGCATTCTGGTGAACCATTTCTAGCGTCCCGTCGCGCAGGCAGGTCAACGCGGTGGCATAGGGCATGTGGGTATGCAGGATGACGCGGTGCCCCGTCTGCCGGTGCATGGGCACGTGGATGTTGAATCCGGTCATCGCCGGCCTGCCCTCACCCTCGACCACGGTATTCCGGTCATCGATAACGAGCAGTTCGCTCGCCCTCGCTTTCGACCAGTGCATCCGATGGGCGTTGATGAGGAAACGGTCCGGCGCGAGCATGACCGAGAAGTGATTGCAGACACCCTCGTGCAGGCCGAGCCGGGAGGCCCAGCGCAGGGACGCTGCAAGATCAAGTCGCGCTTGTTGCCATTCGGGATTGTTGCTGGACATGATCGACCCCATGCTGCGTGCGGATGCAGGCTCGCAAGGCGGGTGCTCCGCGTCAACACACCGGCCGTCACCCGCGCGCGGTCGCCGCGGCGTCACAAGAGATTGAAGGAGGCAGCAATGACCACACGACGCATCATGCTCGGCCTGCTGGGGGCACCACTGCTGATGCGCGCGCCCGCAGCGTTCGCGCAGGCTGGGTTCCCCGACAAGCCCCTGCGCCTGGTCGTGCCGTTCCCCCCGGGGGGACCAACCGGCGTGCTTGGGCGGCTGCTGGCGGAGGAACTCTCGAAGCTGCTCGGCCAGCCCGTCGTCGTCGACAATCGCGGCGGTGCGGGTGGTGCGATCGGCAGCGAGGCGGTCGCACGCAGCAGGCCGGACGGGCTGACGCTGCTGTTCGCGACGGCCGGGACGCACGCGATCAACCCAGCGGCGAACCCGCAACTCAGCTACGACCCTGTACGTGACTTCGCCCCCATCGCCGCGACGTTCGTGTCGGCGAACATCGTGCTCGTGCATCCCTCGCACCCCGCGCGCACGTTGGCCGAATTCATCGCCGGCGCGAAGGCCGCCGCGCAGCCATGGAGCTTCGCCTCCGGGGGCGCGGGGACAACGCCGCACATGACGATGGAACTCCTGCGCGCGCGCACCGATCTGACGCTGACCCACGTGCCCTACCGCGGCAGCGGGCCCATGCTCACCGACCTTCTCGGCGGCCATGTCACGATCGGTGCCGATGGCATCTCCACGGCACTGCCGCATCTGCGCGCGGGCACGCTGCGGGGGCTCGGCGTCAGCTCGCGCGCCCGCTCAACGCTCCTTCCTGACCTGCCCGCGATCTCGGAAACCATACCCGATTTCGAGGCGGCGGCCTGGTGGGGCCTGTTCGCGCCGGCCGGGACGCCGGAGCCTGTCATCGCCGTGCTGAACGCAGCGACCAATCGCTTGCTGGCCTCTGACGAGATCAGGACGCGGCTGTCGCAGATGGGCGTCGAGCCGCTGGGCGGCACGCCGGCGGAGCTCGCTGCGCGCGTGGTGCGCGAACGTGCGCAGTGGGCCGAGGTGATCGCCAAGCTCGGCCTTCGGTTCGACTGAGCCATGCCCCAGGCCAGCGAAATCCTCTACCTGAGCCGCGCCGACATTGAACGCCTTGCGCTGACGCCGTTATCCTGCCTGCCGGTCATCGAGGCGGCCTTCGCCGCGCTTGCGTCGGGTGACGCCGTGAATGGCAGCAAGACGGGGCTTTTCGCGAGCGGGACGAGCTTCTCGTATGCGATGCCGGCGCTGCTTCGGGCCGAGGGCGTCGCCGGCGTGAAGTGGGTGAGCGGGGCCGACAACACGGCGCGTGACCTGCCCGGCATTGCGGGGATCATCGTGCTCTCCGATGTCGAGACCGCTGCCATCACGGCGGTTCTCGATGGCGATCTCATCACCGCCGTGCGCACGGCTGCCGTCACCCTCGCCGGCGCCCGCCGCCTCGCGCGGCGCGACAGTGAGCGGGCCGGGTTTGTGGCCTGCGGCGTGCAGGCCTGGGCGCATTTCGACGCGCTGCGCGCTGTCTTTCCGTTGGCGGATGTCCGCTGCTTCAGCCGCAGCCGTGCTACGGCCGAGCGTTTTGCCACGATGGTGCGGGGCCATGGCATCACCGTCACCGTGGTCGAAACGGCCAAGGATGCCGTGGCCGAGCGTGACATCGTGATCACCAGCGTGCCGCGCGGGGAAGGCCTGCGGCAGGAGCTGTCGCCGGCGGATCTCGCAGCCGGCACCTTTGTCGGCGCACCCGACCTTGCGCGCACCTGGATCGGTGCGGACGCGCTGGCGTTCGACCGGATCCTGACCGACGACGTCGCGCAGAGTCGCACACTCGGCAACAAGGGCATGATCCCGTGGCGGGAGCGGTTCGACGCCGGGCTTGCCGAGCTGATCACCGGCACCTGTGCGTGGCTGCCCGATCCCCAGGCCCGTACGATGTTCGTGCACGCGGGCATCGGCCTCGGTGATGTTGCGGTAGCGAAATACGTGGTCGATCGTGCGAGGGAACGCGGCGTCGGCATGATCCTGCCGCGCTGATCGCCTGCTGCTGATCGGGGCCTGGGGCTATCGCACCTCGCCACGGCGGCGCATCCACTCCGCGAGGACGAGCAGCGTGGTCACGAGCACGAACACGACAGTCGACACGGCGGCAAGCGTCGGGTTCAGCTGCAGGATCATGTCGTCCCACATCTGCTTCGGCAGCGTCACGGTCACGCCGCCGCTGACGAACAGCGCCACAGTGAGATCGTCGAACGACGTGATGAAGGCAAACAGGAACGCAGCGATGAGTCCCCCCTTGAGCAGGGGCACGGTGATCTCGACCAGCACGCGGAGACGCGAGGCGCCGAGGGTCGCTGCCGCCTGGTCGAGCCGCCAGTCATACCCCTTCAGCACCGCAGCGACCGTGATGAACACGAACGGCATGGCCAGCACGGCATGGCCGAGGATCATGCCCAGTTCCGTCGCGACAAGGCCCAGCTGCGCGAACAGGTAGAAAAGGCCGAGTGCGATCACGATGCGCGGCACGATCATCGGCGCGATCAGCAGTCCGAACAGGGCTGCCTGCCACCGCCCCGAGCTGCGCGCGAGCGCGAGGGCAGCGAAACCGCCAAGCAGCGTGGCGAGGCAGGCCGTGCCGAATCCGACGACAAACGAGCGCAGCGTCGCGCCAAGCCAGAGCGGCGAGCCGAAATAGGTCTCGAACCACCGCAGGCTGAAGCCTGGCGGCGGGAAGGACAGGAAGCTCGAATCAGTAAAGCCCATCGGCACCACGATGAGCGTGGGCGCGCACAGGAACAGCAGCACCAGCACGACATAGGCCGGAAGGAAGGTGCAGAGCACGCGCCTGCCGAGAACGCGCGCCATCGCTCCGCCGATCGCGGCATGCACCGCGGCGACCGCCGAGAGGAGGCCGATGCCGACGCCGCGCAGCAACAGCGTCCCACGCCGGTCGGACGCCGTGGCCTCGCCAGCGACGGTGGAAAGCCCGAAGAGACGGTCATACACCCAGCATGTGACCAGTGCCGCGAGCAGCATCATCACCGCGAGCGCGCCGGCGAAGCTCCAGTTCATCATCTCCTGCACCTGGGCGATGATCAGCTGGGCCAGCATGGTCTCGCGCGGACCGCCGAGCAGAGCTGGCGTGATGAAGAAGCCAAGCGAGGTGATGAACACGAGCAGCCCCGCAGCCGCCACGCCCGGCAGCGAGAGATGGAAGAAGACGCGCCAGAAGATCTGTCCAGGCGGGGCGCCCAGCGTCGCCGCCGCGCGCGGCAACTGGCGCTCGACGCTGAGCATCACCGGCAGCATCGTCAGCACCGCGAGCGGCAGCATCGCATGGATCATGCCGATCCTCACACCCATGCGCCCGTGCAGCACATCGATCGGCGAAGGCACGATTCCGGCGCCAACGAGCGCACGGTTCATGATGCCGGACTGATCAAGCGTGATCATCCACGCGAAGGTCTTGACGAGATAACTCGTCCAGAACGGGATCAAGACTAGCATCAGCAGCCAGCCGCGTCGTGACAGCGGCTGCCGCGCAAGCCAATAGGCCAGCGGATAGCCAAGCACGACCGCACCCAGCGTCGTCTCGCCCGCGACACCGAAGGTGATGCCCAGCACGCGGACGTAGACCTCCGCCGTCAGCGCGCGGTGGAAATGCTCCGTGGTCAGTTCGCCGGTCGCTTCGATCTGGACGCTGAGCAGCAGCAGCCGCAGCACCGGATAGAGGAAGAAGACGGCCAGGAAAACGACAGCCGGTGCCGCGTACCAGGCCGCGCCGAAGCGGTGACGCCGCGCACTCACAACGGAACCATCACCGCAGCACCAGGCTCCCACGTCGCGGTGACTGCGGCACCGATCGGTGGTGGCGGCATGCCGATCGGCAGCCGCAGCACCGCATCCGTGCCGGTGGCGAGGCGGAACAGCAGCCGCGTCTCCGCCCCAGCGTAGACGGACTCCGTCACGGTTCCCGCAATCACGTTCGTACCCTGGCCCAGCGCGAGCCGTTCCGGGCGGATCACGAGAAGCGCGTCCGATCCCTCCACGCCCACGGCCTCCGGCGGCAGATGGAAACGGCCCTCCGGCGTCTCGATCATGCCGCCAAGGATGCGCCCGCGCAGGGCAGTCGAGATGCCGATGAAGTCAGCGGCGAAGGCCGTCAGCGGCCGCTCGTAGATCTCACCCGGGGTTCCGATCTGTTCGATCCTGGCGTGGTTCATCAGGCAGATGCGGTCGGAGAGGGCGAGTGCCTCCTCCTGGTCGTGGGTCACGTACATGATGGTCGCGCCCGTCGCGCGATGCAGGCGCTTGATCTCGATCTGCATGTGCTCGCGCAGCTTCTTGTCCAGTGCGCCGAGCGGCTCGTCCATCAGGATCACGGAGGGCTGGTACACGAAGCATCGCGCGAGTGCGACGCGCTGCTGCTGGCCACCCGACAGTTCGCGCGGAAAGCGTCTCGCGAGGTGCCCGAGCTGCACCATGTCGAGCGCGTCCTGTACGCGTCGCTTCGTCTCTGACGCCGAAACACTCCGCATACGCAACGGAAACCCCACGTTTTCGCCAACCGTCAGATGCGGGAACAGCGCATAGTTCTGGAAGACGAGGCCGACGTCGCGCTGGTGCACGGGCGTGTCGGTCTGGTCACGGCCATCGACGAAGATGCGGCCCTGGTCCGGCTCCACGAGCCCGCAGATGATCTGCAGAAGCGTCGTCTTGCCGGAGCCTGACGGACCCAGAAGCGTCAGCAGCTCGCCCGCCCTGACTTCGAGGCGGACGGGCTCGAGCGCGACGACGGGGCCGTATCGTTTGCTGACCCCGTCCGCCAGCAGCTTTACGCCCTCTGCCCTCACCTCAGCGCAGCACCCAGGCATTGAACCGCTCGGTCACCGCGGCACGGTTGGAACTCCACCAATCCTCGTCGGCGAGCTTCATCACTGCGAGGTTCTGCGGCGCGGTTGGCAGCACCGCCGCGCGCTCGGCCGGGATGTGGTTGTACGCCTTGAGGTTCGTCGGGCCGTAGGCGAGGGCGGGCGTGTATGCAGCCTGGCGCTCGGCATCGGCGCAGAAGCGCACGAACTGCCGTGCCGCGTCCGCGCGCGGGCCGCCGCGCGGCAGGCCCCAGCCCTCGATCGAGTAGAGCCCCTGGTTCCAGATGATCTTCGCCGGCAGCTTCGCATCGAGCACGGGCTGCGCGCGCCCGTTCCACGTCGGGATCATTGCGACCTCGCCTGCCTGCAGCATCTGCGTCGTCTGTGCCCCGCCCGTCCACCAGGCCGTGATCTGCGGCTTGATTCGATCGAGCGCGCGGAAGGCGCGGTCGACGTCGAGCGGGTAGAGATCGGCCTGCGACACGCCGTCTGCCATGAGCGCCTGCTCGAGCGTATCGATGGGGTTGCGCCGCAGCGCGCGGCGGCCGGGGAAACGCTGCGCATCCCAGAAGTCGGTCCAGGACTTGGGTTCGGCACCCTGCAGCCTGTCGGTCCTGACCGCCAGGATGGTGGCGTAGACATCCGTCCCCATCCAGTGCGAGTGCATCGCCTCCGGCATCAGGTCGGGCACGTCGGCGTGCGTGAACCCGATCGGATCGAGCAGGTTCTGCTGCAGCAGGATGTCGCGCGCGGACAGCGTGAGGATGCAGCAATCCCAGGTATAGGCGCGGGTCTCGACCATCGCACGGAACTGCGCGGTCGGCTCCGCGGCACGCGCGACGTTGACCACGCGGATGCCGGTCGCCTGTTCGAAGGGGCGGTAGAATGCAGGCCCGAACGCCTCGCCGAACGGACCACCCGGGTCGGCCACCGTGATCTGCCTCGTCTGGCCGATGGCGTCCCACGACACCAGGGCGGGCGTCGCCAGCGCGCCAAGCGCGAGCACCCCGCGGCGGCCCAGGCCCTTCCTGTCGGATTGGGTCATGTCAGTTCTCCTCTCCCTGTTCGTGAACCCGCCCCACCCGCTGATGTGGCGCCCCGTTTCGCGGTGAACGTAATCGCTATGCGATCACGTCAACCCGATAGTATTCAGGCCAGTATTTGTTCGCAGCCGTAGCGAGTCAACGCGTGCGTTGCGCCCCCGGGTGGGCGACGGCCTGCACCTGCAGGCTCCTGTCGAACTCGCGTGTGAAGTGCTCCGCAACCTCCGCGCTCCCGTCGGCGAAGCGGCCGATCGAGAACCTGTCGAGCGGCGTGCGGCTGCTCCCCTCAAGGACGAGATCGGCCAGCACGTCGCCAACGCCTGGGGCGAGCTGGAAGCCGTGGCCACAGAAGCCGAAGGCGTGCACAAGGCGCGGTGTCGTCCCGCTTGGCCCGATCACGGGCAGCATGTCGGGCAGGTATCCCTCGATGCCCGACCATACGCGCAGCAGTGTCGCACCCTCCAGCGCCGGCACCGCGCGCAGCAGGTGGCCCATCGCGTTGACGATCTTGCGCGCGTCCACGGGTGCGCGGTTGGCGACGGGATCGGAGGGGCTGCGCGGATAGCCGGCGACGACGACATGGCCCTGCCGCACCTGGCGGAAGATCACCGTGCCGTCGACCGCCTGGACGGAGGGACGGATGAAGTACGGCACCGCATCGGTGACGAATTGCGGTGGCCCGGCGGGCACGATCGGGGCACCCTCACCGAACCAGCCCGCCACCTCAGGTGCCCAGGCGCCGGCGGCGTTGATGAGCGTGTCGGCCTCGATCGTCAGCCCGCCGGCGGCGTCGATGCGGAACACCGCACCTGTCCGCGCCGCGCCGTGCACGGCAGTGTCCTCGTGGATCAGCGCGCCGTGCGCGCGCGCGGCCCGCGCGACGGCGGGTGTCACGAGGCGAGGATTCGCGATCGCATCGCGCGGCGACCACGAAGCCATGGAGAAACCGTTGAGCCAGGGCCAGCGTTGCGCAAGCGCGCGGGCGTCGAGCAGCTCCGTCGCAAGCCCTGCTTCGCTTGCCTGCCGCGCCGCGGTCTCGACCTTCGCGATCTCCCTCGCATCATCGCGCGCTGCGTAGAGATGGCCGGTGGCATCGAACTCGCAGCCCTCGCCGATGAGATCGGGGAGCCGTTCCCACAGGGAGGCTGCACGGAGCGAGAGTGGTAGCTGCCCGGGGTGGCGCCCCTGGATGCGCAGATTGCCGTAGTTCACCCCGCTTGCCTGGGCGCCGACCTTGCCCTTCTCGATCACGCAGACGCAATGACCCGGGTCGCGGCGCCGGAGCATCAGCGCCGTCCAGCAGCCCATGAGCCCGCCGCCGACGATCGCGGTGTTGACGCGCAGCACCGTCATGGCGTGTCCTCATCGACGAGCGTGGCATCGAGCGGGATTGGCTTGACCGGCGCCTGGCTGCGGTGGCGACCCATGGTCGCCACCGGCGCGGCGAGCGCATGGGCCATGAGCTCGGCAGTCGCGAGGCCGCAGAAGCGTGCCTGGCACCGCCCCATGCCGCAGCGGGTCAGCGCCTTGGCGCGGTTGACCTCGCGCGGGCCGAGTGGCGCAGCAACGGCCGCCCGCACCACACCGACCGTCACGTTCTCGCACCGGCAGAGCACGGTGTCGTCGCGGGCATCCGCGAGCCAGTGCGCCGGCCATGCGAACGCGCGCGACAGCGCACGCTGGAATGCGCGCAGCCGTGCGAGGCGTGCGCGAAGCATCGCGACCTCGGTAGCGGGAACGGCCACGCCGCGGTCAGCCAGGATGGCGTAGGCAGCAAGCCTGCCGCTGATCGCAGCAGCCGCGGCCCCGCCGATCGTGCAGCCATCACCCGCCGCATAGAGCCCTGGTGCCGCACGGCCATCGCCATCGACGATCGGCAGCCACTGGCGGAAATCCACGTCGAACGCCAGCGGCACGCCGGCGAGGTCAAGCAGCTGCGTCTCTGCGCGGAGCCCGAAGCCGAGTGCGACCGCATCGACGGCGAGGTCGTGCTCGGCGCCGCGGGAACAGCGAAACCGTACGCGCTCGGCGTAGTCCTGGCCCTCGATGCCGAGCGCGGTCACGCCATGGAAGATGGCCACGCCGCCGGCGCGCAGCCGCGCCATGTAGGAGAGGCCGCGTGCGAGAACGCGCGGTGCGGCCGCCGCGAGCGCCGGCGTTGCACGCAGCTTCTCCGGCAGGGCGGTGGTGTCGAGCACGGCCACGACCGTGGCGCCCATCGCCTTGTACTGGAGCGCGGCGAGATAGAGCAGCGGCGAGGCACCGGCAAACACCACGCGCCTTCCGATCAGCGCGCCCTGGTCCTTCAGCAGGGTCTGCGCCCCGCCGAGCGAGAAGACGCCAGGCAGCGTCCACCCCGGAACGGGCAGGAGCCTGTCGGTCGCGCCCGTCGCGAGCAGCAGTGCACCATAGCGCAGGGGCCGGATGCGCCGATGCTCGATCACGAAGAGCTCGCCGCCCTGGAGGTTCCAGGCGAGGTGTCGTGGCCGGTGGTCGACCGATGCGGCGATGGACGCGAACTCGGCATGCGCCTGCTCGTGCTCAGCCGCGGCCGCGCGACCGAGGATACGCGCGAGCGCTGGCTGGAGAGGCGCAGCCGGCTTGCGCCAGACCTGCCCTCCAGGCTGTTCCGCCTCGTCAACGATGATCGGGTGTTCCCCGGCCCTGGCGAGCACCACCGCCGCGGCCATCCCCGCCGGCCCGGCACCGACGATGACGGTGCTATGCATCCGCGGGGCCTGCTGGCGGGCCCGTCAACACGGCCATGCCATCCACGACGCGGGTCGTGCAGGCGCGGATGCGATGTCCGTCCGCCAGCCACACCCAGCAATCCTGGCAGGCACCCATCAGGCAGAACCCGGCGCGGGGCGCACCATCGACTTCGTGCGTGCGGAGCCGCGTCGTGTGTGCCAGCACGGCGACGAGTACGCTCTCTCCCGCGAAGGCCTGCACGACGTCGCCGTCAATCGTGATGGTGGCGCTGGCTGCGGTGCGATCAAGCACCCTGACCAGCCGTGGCTTCGCCGGCATCATCGCGCCTGCAGCCTGGCGCGGAGTGCGGCCATCTCGACATGGACGGCTTCGAGGTCCCCGAGCGCGAAGCCGGCCGCGAGCGTCGGGCTCAACGCCAGCAAGCGGTCATGCAGCACGCCGGTATAGGTGGCCTTGCCATCGGCCGACACGAGGAGGCCGTTGCGCTGCTCGAAGGACTGGTTCCACGCAACGGCTTCGTCCTGCGAAAGGCCGGGCGGGAGATCGAGCGAGAGCGCACCTTCGGCCCAGCGGACGGGATAGCCGCCCGGAAGCCCGAGCGCACCCGGCGCGTGGGCGGCGAGCGTCGTGCCCGGTGTCGCCATTGCCACGAGCAGCGGTACGGAGGCTGAGCCGGACACCTCGAGGGCCGGCTCCGGCGTCAGCCGCAGGGCGGCGAAGCGGATGTGGACATCGTCGATCTCGGCGTCGTCGATCCAGACGCGCGGCGTGGGCATGCCAGCGCGCTCGCCCATGTTCCGCCGCCACGCACCGATCGTCTGGTAGTGCGCCAGAACCTTTACCCGCCGGATGCCGCCGGGCCCGAGGGCGCCGGCGAAGCACGACGACAGGATGCCGACATTGCCGACGCCACAGGCCACGGGCAGGCCGAGGCAGGCGAGCATCGTGTTGACCACATCGGGGAAACAGCAATTCACCAGCACCGCACCTGGTGTGGCCTGACGCATCGCCCCGCCGACGCGGGCAGAGAGCAACGCCTGGAACACAGCCGTCGCGCTGAGCCCGCCCTCCGCGACGAGCCTGCTCCAGGCATCGTCGCTGCGGGCGATGACGGAGGCGGTCTGCACCGAGGCCGCCTGCACCACCACATCGGGCCGGATGGATGCGAGCATGGGCGCGATGGACCCGACCGAGGAGAGATCGACCATGGCGGCGCTGGTCTCGACGCCTGTGCCGAAGGTGGCTGCGCGCGCGTTGCAGGCCGTGGTGAGCCACGCGAGCCGATCGCCGTTGCGGCCGGCGATGACGAGCCGCACCGGATGCTGCGCGCCGGCGGCGATGTCGCATGCGATGCGGGCGGCGAAGGCGCCGGTGCCGACGATGAGGATGGTGCCGCGCGCGGTCATCGCCGCTGCTCGCGCGGGAGGGATTGCGACATGGCCGCTGCCGCGGTGACGACAAGGGCGGAATACCGCTCCACCGCCGCCTCGGGTTGGCAGCGGGACAGCGAGACAGCCACGTTCACCGCCGCACAGGGCTCGCCTTCCGCGCCGAGCACGGCGGCGGCGATGGAGACATCGCCCGGATAGATCTCCTGCACGGTCAGCACGAATCCCTGCCGTGCCGCCACATCGAGCTTCGCGACCAGCGCAGGCATCGCGGTCGTCGTGTGCGGCGTGTAGGCGCGGCGGTCGGACCGGTCGAGGATCCGCTTCGCCTCGGCGCGCGGCAGCCGCGACAGCATCGCAAGGCCCGGTGCCGTGCAATAGGCCGGCAGGCGGCTGCCGACCTGCACGTTCGTGTTGAGCATGTAACGGCTGAGCAGCCGCGAGAGATACACGACCTCGGTCTCGTCGAGCATCGTCAGGCTGACTGCTTCCTCCGTCGCCCGGCTCAGGTCGAGCAGGTATGGGGCCGCACGTTCGACGATCGCGCTGGAGCGGATGTAGCGATGGCCCAGATCGAGCGTCCGCACGGTCAGTTCGTAGTGGCGCGTTCGCGGGTCCTTCCGCAGGTAGCCGAGGCGTTCGAGCGTGTGCGTGAAACGCTGCGCGGCGCTGCGGTCGAGCCCCGACGCCGCGGCGATCTCGGACAATCCCAGGCTGCGCTGCCCATTGCCGAATACGTCGAGCACGCGGAACGCCTTCTCGACCGAGTTGACGAACAGCCCGTCCTCGATCGTCTCGGCCGGGGCGGGCGGTGGTTTCCGGCGCGGGAGGCTGGCAGCGGCCACGGCGTGTTTCCTTGGCGACGTTGACAGGGCGCCAACCCGGGGACGATAGTTTTTGATAAGCGTAATCGCAAGGCGATTACGCAGCTTGACGACCGCAAAGGAGCGCGCGATGGCCACCTTCATCCTGACCGAGACGCGGGGGGCGGTTGCGATCATCACGCTGAACCGCCCCGAGGTGCTCAACGCCTGGCACAGCGCGATGCGCGACATGCTTGTCGCGGCGCTCGACGCGGCGGAGGGCAACGAGGCGGTGCGTGTCATCATCTTGACCGGCGCCGGCGACCGCGCCTTCGGTGCGGGCCAGGACCTGAACGAGACCAAGACGTTCGATCCCGACAGGGCGGAGCTCTGGATCGGCGAGTGGGAACGGCTCTATGACCGCATCCGGTCGCTCTCGAAGCCCCTGATCATGGCGTTGAACGGGGTTGCGGCCGGCTCGGCCTTCCAGGTGGCACTGCTGGGCGATTTCCGCATCGCCCATGCCGGCGTCACGATGGGTCAGCCCGAGATCAATTCCGGCATCGCAAGCACGACGGGGCCGTGGATCATGATGGAAATGATCGGGCTCGCGCGCACCATCGACCTCACCCTCACCGGCAGGATGATGGACGCCTCGGAAGCGCACGCGCTTGGCCTCATCAACCGCATCGTTCCGCAGGAGACGGTGATGGACGAGGCCCTTTCCCTTGCAGCGGAGCTGGCAGGGAAGCCGCCGATCGCGATGCGGCTGAACAAGGCGCGGTTCCGCGAGGTCACGGAGCCGGGCTTCCGCGATTGCCTCGCCGCCGGTGTGCGCAACCAGCGCATCAGCTACGCCACCGGAGAGCCGGCACGGATGATGGAGTTGTTCCTTGCCACCCGCGCGGCCCGCAAGGCCGCGGGCTGATCATCATGCCTGAGCAGACCACCATGGCCGAACAGGGCTTCTGGCCGCTTTTCGCAGCGATTGCGGCGACGGAGGGCGAGCGCGTCTACGCCCGTTTCGATGGAAGCGCGATCACCTTCGCGATGCTCGACCAGATGTCCTCATCCGCCGCCGCGTCGCTTGCCGCGCTCGGTGTCGCGCCAGGCGACCGGGTCGCGGTGATGATGCGCAACAGTCCCGCGTCGCTCGCACTGATCTTCGCGATCGCCCGTGCCGGCTTCGTCTGGGTGCCGGTCAACGCCCAGCTGCGCGGCGAAGGCCTGCGCCACGTGCTGAGCCATTGCGACCCGCGCGTCGTGATCGCTGACAGCGATGCCCTGCCGCGCATCACAGAGTGCGGTTGTGCACTGGAGGGGATTCCGATCGTCGTTGCCGGAGATGCCTCCTCGGCCCTGCCGCTCGAGCCCATGCTCGCCTCCGGCGGGCGCCACGCGGGCGCGCCACCGTCGCCCAGCGATCTCTTCGCCATCATGTACACATCCGGAACGACAGGCCCGGCCAAGGGCGTGATGGTGACGCATCGCATGCTGCGCCTTGCCGGCGAAGGCGCGCTGCTTGTCGCTGCGGCGCGCGACGGCGATGTGCTCTTCGTCTGGGAACCGCTCTATCACATCGGCGGGGCGCAGCTGATCGTGCTGCCGCTGCGCCGGCGCGTGGTGCTTGCGATGATCGGACGGTTCTCCGCCTCGCGCTTCTGGGCGGAGGCGAAGGCGGAGGAGGCGACGCATATCCACTTCCTCGGTGGCATCCTCCAGATCCTGCTGAAGCAGCCGGAGACGCCGCTTGACCGCACGCATGGCGTGCGCATCGCCTGGGGCGGCGGCTGCCCCATCGACGTCTGGCGGCCGTTCGAGGAGCGGTTCGGCATGCAGCTTCGCGAGTGCTACGGGATGACGGAGGCCTCCTCGTTCACGACGTTCAACGATGCCAGGGTGGTCGGGTCGGTCGGCCGGCCCGTGCCGTGGCTGACGGTCGCGCTCCTCGATGAGCGAGGCCTCGCGGTGCCGCAGGGCACGCGCGGCGAGATCGTTGTGCGTGCGACCGACGCGACGGCTCTGACCCCCGGCTATTTCCGCAACCCGGAGGCAACGCTGAAGGCGCTGCGCGACGGGGCGCTGCATACCGGCGATAGCGGCTCCTTCGACGCGGAGGGCAACCTCATCTTCCATGGCCGCATCTCCGACAGCGTTCGCGTCAACGGCGAGAACGTCTCTGCCTGGGAGGTCGAGCATGTGGCGGCCCAACACCCGGCGGTGCAGGATTGCGCGATGATCGGCGTCAGGGCGGAGGTCGGTGAGCAGGACATCAAGCTGTTCGTGCAGCCGCGCGACGGCATGACGGTCGACCTTGCCGTGCTCTCGGCCTGGCTCACCACGCGCCTCGCGCCGTACCAGAACCCGCGCTATCTCGCCACTGTCGCTGAGTTCGAGCGCACGCCGAGCCAGAGGATCATGAAGCACACGCTCTCGACCGCACGCGATGATTGTTTTGAACGCTTCACGAGCCGCGAGGCTTTGCGCGGGATGCGCCCCGGTACCTGACTGGAACCGGGGCACGTCAGTCAGCCAGCTCCGTCTTGATCGCATTCTCGAGCGCTGCCGGCGTTCGGATCATCATCGCGCTGCGGGTGCGCGTCACCACGCCGCGGCGGAGCAGGCGCCCGATCTCGCGCGAGACGGCTTCGCGTCGCGCGCCGATGCGCGACGCCAGGACGTGCTGAACCGGGGGTGGCGAGATGCTGCGGCTGCCATCCGAGGCCGGCGGCCCTGCGGCGCGAAGCAGCTCCGCATAGAGGCGGTGGCGGATGTCCAGGCTCGTCAGCTCGAGCATCCTGGTGTTGGCTTCTCGGATCCGCGCGGTCAGCACCTGCATCATCCGCCGCGACAAGGCGGGCGTTCCCGAGATGATGTCCATGAAGCTCGGCCCTGGAAGGCGGCAGATCTGGCTGCGATGCAGCGCTGTCACGCTCGCTGAACGCGGCGCGCCATCGATGGCGGCCATATCGCCGAAGAAGCCGCCCGCGGTCACGTCGTCAAGGATCAGCTCCCGTCCGCCCGGCGTCCGCACGGCGATCCGCACGCTTCCCGAGAGGACGAAAAACACGTCGTCCGACATGTCGTCGAAATCGAGGATCAGGCGTCCTGCCTCAGCCCACAGCCAGAGCGCGCGAGCTTCGTACCCTCGCAGGAGCTCGGAAGGCAGGTTGTGGAATAAGGGGATGGTGGAAAGCTTGCCACTCATGCGTTCTCTCCGCAGCACGGCACCTTGGACAGGAGGTCACGCCAGGCCTTCGCTGACGCGGGCCGCTCAGGGGCCGTCCTGATCGGCTGCTGCCACGTCAACGGGGGGTCGCGCCGCGCGCGGCCTCTTCCATGCACCCCGGCGCGATCTGCGGCATCAGCGTCTCCTGCAACACGTCGCCATGCGGGCGTGACCGCCTGTCAATGTGCTATTTCGCACATCACGGCCGCCGTCGCGACGGCAGGCTGTGGGTCTGGCATCCGTCCTCCCGCCGATAGGGCCAACCTCCATGCAGGCTTGCTTCCCGGGTCGCGCTTGCATCTCAGCCCCGGATGCCCGGCACGGCCGGGATGTGCGCGCGAGGGACAGGCAGCAGGGCGGTCTGGTGCGCCGCCGGGTGGTACTGTCGGGCGCTTTCTCATTAGCGGCCGCGGATCGCGTGCGTGCACAGGGTCGTGTCCATCGCCTTTGCGTGCTGGCACCGGGGCGCTTCTCGATCGATGGCGTGCGGCGCTGGACGCTGCCCGAGCTTGCCCGGCTCGGCTTCATCGAGGGGCGGAACCTCGAGGTCCTTCTCCGCAGCACGGATGGCGATGCAGCGCCGCTGAGCAAGCTTGCCGCGGAGCTTGCCGCCGCGCGCTGCGATGCGGCGATCGCGGTGGCCAACCCGGTCGCGCACCTGCTGCGCGCGGCCGACCCGCGGCTGCGTGTGGTGATGGGGTTTGCCGGCAACGACCCGGTCGCCGATGGGTTGGCCGAGAGCCTCGCGCGGCCCGGCGGCATGGTCACGGGCATCGTCATGCTGGGCGAGGAGCTTGATGCGAAACGCCTGGAGTTCGCCCGCGACCTCGACCCTGCCGGCGGGCCGATCGGCTTTCTTGCTGGCGCGACGCTGACGCCCGATCGGGTGGCCCGGATCCACGCGGAGGCTGCCGCAAACGGCATTGGCCTCGTGCTGGTCCGCGCCGGCGAGCCCGCGAGCTATCCCGCTGCCCTTGGCGCCTTGCGGGCGGCAGGCGTGCGCGTCATCGTCGTCGGCTCCTTCCCCGGCTTTGCCGGCAATGCCGGCCTACTTGCAGCCCAGGCGGCGGAGCACGGCCTGCCGCTGCTCTGCGATTGGCGGCACATGGCGGAAGCGGGCTGCGTAGTCAGCTATGGCGCGAGCAACGCCGAACTCCGCCGGCGCAACGCTGTGCAGGTGGCGCGCGTCCTCCGCGGCGAGCCTCCCGGCACCATCCCGATGGAGCGGCCGGAGCGTTTCGAGTTCATCCTCAACCTGCGTGCGGCGCGTGCCCTCGGCCTCGCGGTGCCAAATGCCATCCTGGCCAGGGCCGATGAGGTGATCGAATGACGGTGATCGCATGATCGCACGCCGGTCGCTGCGGCCGCTCGCGGCGCTGCCGATCGCGGGCAGGGTGCGTGCGCAGGCGCCGTCCGGGCGGAAGCGCCGCATCGGGGTGATCGTCTGGAGCGCCGAGGGTGACCCGGACGCGCTGCGCCGTGCCGCCGCGCTGCGCGAGGGGCCTGCGTGGCGAGAGCCCGGGCGAACTGCCGGTACAACTGCCGACGCGGTTCGAGTTCTTCATCAACCGCCCCTCCGCCCGTGCGCTCGGGCGGGAGTTCCCGCCGATGCTGCTCGCCCGGGCCGACGAGGTGCTCGAATGATGGTGATGACATGATCGGCCGCCGCGGCGTTCTCGCCCTGCCGTTGCTCGCGGCTCCGGCGCTGGCGCAGGGTCAGGTGCGGATCGGCTGGGTCTCGGTCTTTCCCCTGCGCCAGGTCTCGGCCTATCTCGATGCATTCCGCGAGGGCCTGGCTGCGCTCGGCTATGTCGAAGGGCGAAATCTCGTTCTCGATGCGGTCTCGGCCGAGGGCGACGCCTCCCGCCTGCCCGAGGTGCTGGACAGCCTGCTGCGTCGGCGGCCGGCGGTGATCGTCGCCCAAGGAGCGGCAATCTTCGCCGCCGAACGCGTCCGGACCGTGCCGGTGGTGTTCGGGTTCAGCGGCGATCCGGTGCTCGCCGGGCTCACCGACAGTCTTGCGCGGCCGAGCCGCAACCTCACGGGCATGACTTTCATGGCGGTGGACCTGAACGAGAAGCGGCTCGACCTGTTGCGCGAGCTGCTGCCCGCCTCGCGCCGGGTCGTGTTGACCGGCGACCCTGTGCATCCCGGCGCGGAGCTTGAGGTCGCAGCGTCCCGCGCCATGGCGGAGCGGCTTGGGATAGCCGCGCGGTGGGTGCCAACGGCGAGCCGCGCAATGGTGCGCGAGCTGCTCGCCGAACTGGAGATCAACCCGCCCGACGCGCTCGTAGTGCTGCCGGACAGCGTGATGCTGCAAAGCCGCAGCGATGTGGCCGCGTTCGGGGTCGCACGTCGCACGCCCACCATGTCAGGCTGGCGGATCTTCGCCGAGAGTGGCGGGCTGGTGAGCTATGGGCCGCATCTCGAGACGAGTTTTCAGCGCCTTGCTCACTATGCGGTACGCCTGCTGGCGGGCGCTCGCCCAGCCGAGCTCCCGGTGGAGCGGCCGACGCGTTTCGAACTCGTGCTGAACCGCCGGACGGCCGAGGCTATCCGGCTGGACCTGCCGTTGGCGCTGCTCGCCCGGGCGGACGAGGTGCTCGAATGATCACTCGCCGTGCCCTGCTGCTGTTCGCCCTTGCCCCCACCGTCGCCCGTTCCCAGCCGCGACGGCTGCCGGTGGTTGCTTTCGTCGGCTTCGCCTCCGCTGAGGGCGACAGGCTGACCGTCGAATCCTTTCGCGACGGCATGCGTGCGCAGGGCGAGATCGAGGGACAGACGTGGCGTTTCGTGCATCGCCATGCCGGCGGTGATGCGGCGCGCGGGGCCGCCATCATCCGCGACCTCGCGGCCCTGCCGGTGGACGTGTTCGTCGTACCTGGCCCCGCTGCCGCCCGCGCGGTGCGGCGCGCGACGACGATTCCGCTTGTCGCTGTTGGCCTGCCGCCCGTCGTAAGCGACCCGGAGTTGTTCGCGTCCCTCTCCCACCCCGGCGGCTCCGTGACGGGGTTTGCGAGTTTCGGCGAGGAGATGTCGGCCAAGCGTATCGAATTGCTGCGCGAGGCGATCCCGGGCCTCGCCGTGATCGGCGTGATGCACAACGCAAGCGACCCGACATTCGACGCCTGGGGAAGGCTCACCGAGGCGTCGGCGACCGCGCAGGGGCTGCGCGCGCTCCGCGTGCCGATCGCCGCGCGCGACCCGGTTTTACTTGCAGAGCGGATGCGCGGCCTCCGTGCGGCCGGTGGCACCGCGCTCGTGGTCGTGCGCGACTTCCTGACGAGCTCGCTGATTGCCGAGATCGTCGCCGCGGCGGAAGCGGAGGGCATCGCGGTGATCGGCGACCAGGCCCGCTTTGCCGAGGCCGGTGCCCTGCTCAGCTTCGGCGCCAGCCTGCCCGACCTGTTCCGCCGTGCTGCCCTCTACGTCACGCGCATCCTGCATGGCGAAAAGCCGGGGAACCTGCCAGTGCAGCTGCCGACCAAGGTCGAGTTCGTCGTGAACCTCCGCTCGGCAAGCGCGCTTGGCATCGCCGTTCCCCGTGCCATCCTCGCGCGCGCCGACGAGGTGATCGAATGAGGCCAGCCCCGTGATCGCGCGCCGCTCCGTCCTGGCCCTTCCGGCGCTGGCATACGCGCCCGCCGCCGCAGCGGCACCGCGCCGCCTCGGTGCGCTGCTGTTGACTGGCCGGGCGGACGTGCTGCTGCGCACCCACCTGCTGCCGGAGCTCGCGCGGCGGGGCTGGCGGGAGGGGGCAAACCTGACGCTCGATGCCCACGTCGCCGCTGCGCCCGACCAGCCTCGCGCCGCGGCGGCTCTGGTGGCGACCGCACCCGACATCATCGTCGCCGTAGGCGCGCCCGCCGTTCGCGCGGCACGGGCGGCGACCGACGCGATTCCGATCGTGATGCACGGCGCCGATGCCCGCCTGCTCGCCGGCACCTCCATGGCGCGGCCAGGCGGCAACGCCACGGGCGTCGTGGCCAACACGCCGGAGGCGGAAGGCAAGCGGCTCGAGATGGTGGCCGAGCTCACCCCGCCCGGCACCCCCGTCGCGGCGCTGTTCCACAGCGGCACCGACCAGCTGTCGCCACGCCTTGCCGCGATGGAGGCCGCCGCTCGGCAGGCGGGCCGTGCTTTCGTCGCGCAGCAGTGGGAAGGGACGGAGGGCGCTGCACCTGCCCTCGCCTCGCTTGCCGCGCAGGGTGTCCGCGGCGTGGCCCTCGGCGGCACACCGGAATCGCTCCGCGATGCGCGCCGGATCGCTGCCGCTGCACGGGCGATGCGGCTCGCCACGATCGGCCAATGGCGAAGCATGGTCGACGAAGGCTGCACCGCGAGCCATGGCCCGGACTTCCACGCGCTCTATGCCCGCGTGGCGCATTTCGTGGCACTGATCCTCCGTGGCACGCAGCCGGGCGAACTGCCTATCGAGGCACCGATGCGGGTCGAGACGGTGATCGATCTCCGCGCCGCCGCCGCCCTCGGCCTCGCCGTTCCCGTTGCCCTCCTCGCCCGCGCCGACGAGGTGATCGAATGAGGCCCATCCCCCCACCGCGCGGCCATGGCAGGAGCGTACCAATGTCCGACCGGCCCATCGAGGGGGGCATCGTGGCCGATGATGCCGCGGAAGCGCCCGGGACGCAGCGCAGCTTGGGACGGCGCGCCGTCGTCGCGGCCACGCTCGCCTCGCCGCTGGTGTGCCGCGTCGCGCTGGCACAGCCAGGACGGCCGCTGAGGATCGGGTATATCGTCAACGGACCGGAACGGACGATCTTCGAGGAGAAGTTCGAGCTCGGCATGAAGGAAAACGGCTACGTGGTCGGCCGCAACCTCATGATCGACTATCGCCACCAGCTCCGCCCCGACCATGACCTGTCCGACGTGATGCGCGGCCTCGTTGCCGCGCGGGTGGACGCGATCGTCGCCTCCACGCGCGGCGGCGTTCTCGCCGCGAAGGCGGCGACGACGACTATCCCGATCGTATTCGGTGCGACGCGCGATGCCATCCAGGACGGGCTGGTGCAGAGCCTGGCGCGGCCTGAGGCGAACGTCACCGGGCAGTCCTTCCACGCGGGCGAGCTTTCAGCCAAGCGCGTGCAGCTCATGCGCGACGCGTTCCCGCACGAGCAGAAATTCGGTGCCATCTTCAACATCTACTACCCATCGCAGATCCAGATCGACGAGGCGTCGCGCGCCCAGGCGCAGCTCGGCATCGATCTCGTCTTCCGGGGCATCGCCGTTCCCGAGGGGCTGGACGAGGCGTTCGGCGCGCTCAGGCGCGAGGGCGTTGCCGCGCTGTTCGTCGTGTCCGATGTCTCGACCATCTCGAACCGCCTCACGCTCGGCGAGGTCGCGATCCGGCACCGCATGCCGCTGATGCTGTCGAACCGCCGCTACCTTACCGGTGGCGGGCTCATGAGCTACGGGCCCGACATCAGCGACGGGTTCCGCCGCGCGGCACGGCAGGTGGTGCGGGCAGCGACGGGAACGCCGATCAGCCACATCCCCGTCGAGAACCCGACGCATTTCGAGCTCGTGATCGACCTCCGTGCGGCCAGGGCGCTCGGCGTCGAGATCGATCGGTCCGTTCTCGACCGTGCCGACGAGGTGATCGAATGATCCCGCGCCGCACGATGCTCGGCGGCAGCCTCACCGCCACCGCACTCACGCGACCTGCCCACGCCCGGCCCGTTCCCTTGCGAATCGGGTGGCTGACGATGCAGCGGCCCGCGTCGCTCGCACCCTTCATCCCGGCGCTGCGCGCGGGGCTTGCCGAGCGGAACCTGGTCGAGGGGCGCGACCTCATCCTTGATTTTCGCTTCGGCAACGATGATCGGGCGCGCGTGCCGGCATTGCTTGATGAGCTGATGCGCGTTCCGGTGCGGCTCCTGCTCGTGCAGGGTGCTGCGGCGGCACCTGTGATCCGCGCGCGGCCGCCCGTACCGGTGGTGTTCGTGATGAGCAGCGATCCGGTCGCGGCCGGTCTGGCGGACAGTCTCTCCCGTCCGCCGGCTGGCGTCACCGGCATCACTTTCCTGTCCGCTGCGCTGAACGGCAAGCGTGTCGAGCTGCTGCACGAGCTGCGTCCTGGCCTCCAGCGTCTCGCCGTGCTCAGCAACCCTGGCCATCCCGGCGAAGCGCTGGAGCGTGCCGAGGCGGAGGCGGCGGCGCGCCGGCATGGCATGGCGGCACGTTTCCATCACGTACAGAATGAGGCAGAGCTCGATGCTGCCTTCGCGGTCATGGCCGCCGACGATGCCGAGGGGATGGTGGTGTTCGCTGATGGGTTCGCGCTGCAGAACCGCACGGCAATCGCTGCCTTCGCGACGGCGCGGCGCATCCCGCTGATCTCCGGCTGGCGTGCCTTCGCCGAGGCGGGCGCGCTCGTCAGCTATGGCCCACGGCTCGAGGACGCCTACCGGCGCCTTGCCCATTTCGTCGCCCGCATCCTGCGCGGTGCGCGGCCGGAGGATATGCCGATCGAGCAGCCGCGCGTGTTCGAGCTCGTGGTGAACCAGCGGAGCGCCGAGGTCATCGGGATCGAAATTTCGACAGCCCTGCTCGCCCGCGCAGACCTGGTGCTGGAATGACACCGCGGCGCACCGCCCTCGCGCTGCCGCTGGCGTGGCTTGCGCGACCGGCCCGCGCACAGTTGCGGCGGCCGCCGCGGGTGGGGTACCTCCACTCCGTCAGCATCGGTCCTGCCAACAATGCGACGCGGCTGATCGTCGGCGCGCTCAAGGCGCGCGGCCTCGTCGAGGGACAGACGATCTTCCTGCGCGCCGGACGAGGCGAACCCGCAATCCTCGCGCGCGTGCTCGATGAACTCGTGGCGATCGATCCCGATGTGCTCGTCGCCGTCGGCGCGCCAGCCGTGCTTGCCGCGGCACAGCACGTGCGTCGCCTGCCTGTGGTCGGCGTCGACCTCGAGACGGATCCTGTCGCGGCCGGGCTGGCCACCTCCGTTGCGAGGCCAGGCGGGCACGTCACGGGGCTGTTTCTCGATCAGCCCTCGATGGCAGCGAAGTGGCTCGACCTGCTGCTCGAACTCGCGCCCACCGTACGGCACGTGGTGTTCATCTGGGACGCGATGACGGGGCCGCACCAGCTGCACGCCGCGACCGCGCAGGCCATGCGGCGGCGTCTGACGAGCGACGTCGTGAACCCTTTCGACCCAGATGCCCTGCCGTCGGCACTTGCGACCCGCACGCCGGGCACCACGGGTGTTGTGATGCTGACGGCGCCCGGCATCACCGAGCACCTGCCGCGCATCGGCGTATCCCTCCGCGCCGCGCGGGTTCCGGGCGTGACCTTCCTTCCCAATTTCGTGGGCCATGGCTTCGCGATGGGCTACGGCATCGACCAGGCGCACTACTATGCCCGCGCCGCGGCGATCGTCGACCGCATCCTCGATGGCGATGACCCGGGCGCCATTCCGATCGAGCGGCCGACGCGCTTCCGCTTCGCCATCGACGTCCGCATCACCGATGCGCTCGGCCTCGTCGTCCCCAACACGCTTCTCGCGCAGGCCGACGAGGTGCTGGAGTGAGCGGCCCGACGCTTTCGCTCGCGCAACGGCTGACGCTGGCCTTCCTCGGCCTTGTGGCTGCCGTGCTGCTCGTCAACGGCAGCATCTCGATGTGGTTTGCCTACCGCGAGGCCACCGAGGCTGCGGTGCGCGTCGAGCAGGAGAAGGCCGATGCGGCGGCCGAACGCGTCGCGCAGTTCATCGCCGAGCTCGAACAGCAGATCGGCTGGACCACGCGGGCCGACTGGGCGCGCGTGCCGATGGAACAGCGGCGCTACGACTTCATCCGCCTGCTGCGCCAGGCACCGGCGATCACAGAACTGCTCTTCGTCGACGGCGGCGGGCATGAGCGGCTGCGCCTCTCCCGCCTCGAACCCGATGTGCTCGACAGCGGCACCGACCTCTCAGCCGATCCACGGTTTCGGGGTGCCCGCGAGAACCGCGTCTGGTACGGGCCGGTGACGTTCCGGCGCGGCTCCGAACCCTACATGCCCGTCGCGATGGCACATGCCGGGCGCAACCCGGGTGTCACGATCGCCGATGTGAACCTCAAGCTGATCTGGGAGGTGATCACCGCGATCCGCGTTGGCGGCACGGGCTATGCCTTCGTCACCGATGCCGCAGGCCGCCTCGTCGCCCACCCCGACATGAGCCTCGTGCTGCGCGAGACGGACCTCTCGCGCCTGCCGCAGGTGGCGAGTGCCATCACAGGCGCGGGCGAGCGCGTGCGCACGGCACGGGGCCTTAACGGGCGCTCGGTGCTTTCGGCGCATGCCACGATCCCGCGCCTTGGGTGGCTCGTGTTCGTCGAACAGCCGACGGTGGAGGCGCTGGCGCCCGTCTATGCGGCGGCCTACCAGACATTGGCGTTGCTCTCCCTCGGCGTCGTGCTCGCACTCGGCGCGGGCGTGTTCCTCGCACGCCGCCTCACCGGCCCGATCCGGGCGTTGCAGGCGGGGGCCGAGCGGGTCGGCCAGGGCGACCTCACGCAGCGCATCGATGTCGGTGCAGCCGATGAGATCGGCACGCTCGCGCTGCGGTTCAACGAGATGGCGGCTCGCATCCAGGAGGCGCAGGAGACGCTCGAGGCCAAGGTCGAGGACCGCACGCGTGAGCTCGCGCAATCGCTCGACGAGCTTCGTGCGGCACAGGATCGGCTGGTGCAGACCGAGAAGCTTGCCTCTCTGGGGCAGCTGACCGCGGGCATCGCGCACGAGATCAAGAACCCGCTGAACTTCGTCAACAACTTCGCCGACCTGTCGCGCGAGCTGATCGAGGAACTAAGCTCGACGATGGAAAAAGCTGGACCGGCGCTCGACCCTGCGCTGCGGGCAGACGTGGAGGAGGTGTGCGGTACGCTGCGCAACAACCTCGACAAGATCACCACGCATGGCAAGCGTGCCGACAGCATCGTGCGCAACATGCTCGCCCACTCCCGGGAGGGAAAGAGCGAGCGCCGCAGCGTCGAGCTCAACGCGCTGGTCGAAGAGGCGTTGAATCTGGCCTGGCATGGAACCCGGGCCGAGCGGCCAGGCTTCAACATCACACTCGAGAAGCGTCTCGACGCGGGCCTTGGGCAGGTGCAGATCTTTCCGCAGGAACTCACCCGCGTCCTGCTCAACCTGTTCGGCAACGCCTTCTACGCCGTTCAGAACAAGGAAGGGGTGGGTTTTCAGCCACACCTGCTCGTCACGACAGAGCAACGGTCCGGTAGCGTGGTGGTGCGGGTCCGAGACAATGGCACCGGCATTCCGGAGCCGGTGCGCACCCGCATCTTCGAGCCGTTCTTCACGACCAAGCCGCCCGGCCAGGGGACTGGGCTCGGACTCTCGCTTTCGCACGATATCGTGGTGCGCCAACATGGTGGCGAGCTCGCTGTGGCGACCGAACCCGGCGCCTGGACCGAGTTCACCATCACGCTGCCCCGCGGCCCGGTGCTTGAGGGGAGAGCGGCATGAGCGTCCTGGTACTCGTCGTGGACGACGAACCGGACATCGCCGATCTGTTCCGGCAGCAGTTCCGCCACGATCTGCGGCAGGCCCGCTTCGCGCTGGGCTTCGCCACGTCAGGACCGCAGGCACTCGGGCTCATTGCAGCGGCCCAGGGGCGCGACATCATCCTCCTGCTCTCCGACATCAACATGCCTGGAATGAGCGGGTTCGACCTGCTTGCCCGCGCCCGCGCGCTGCGTCCTGACCTGCCTATCATCATGATCACCGCCTATGATGATGCCGCAACACGTTCACGCGCCGTTGCCGAAGGGGCCGAGGGGCTCGTCGCCAAGCCGATCGATTTCACGCTGCTGCGCATTGAAATCGAGCGCCGCCTCGCAGTACGGGAAGCCCGGCGATGAGTCTCATTCTAGTGGTCGATGACGAGCCGGATCTCGAGGTCCTGATCCTGCAGAAGTTCCGCCGCGAGGCCCGTGAGGGACGATTCGCCTTCCACTTTGCGCGTGATGGCGTCGAGGCGCTGGAGCGGTTGGCCGCAGCGCCCGAGACAGCGCTTCTGCTTGCCGACATCAACATGCCGCGGATGGATGGCCTCACGCTGCTTGCGCGTCTGCAGGAAAGGCCGGACCCGCCGGCCACCGTCATCGTCTCGGCCTACGGCGACATGGCGAACATCCGCACCGCGATGAACCGAGGGGCCTTCGACTTCCTCACCAAGCCGATCGACTTCGCCGATCTCGATGCGACCATGGCCAAGACGCTGCGCCATGTCGGCGAGCGGCGCGCGGCGGAGGCGCGGCGGCTGGCGGCGGAACGCGCGCATGCAGCGCTTGCGCGCTACTTTTCGCCCAACCTCGCCCGGCAACTGGCCGATGCGGCGCGCGCGCTGGATCTCGGCGGCCAGCGGCGGGACGTCAGCGCGCTGTTCACCGATATCACCGGCTTTACGGCTTTGGTCGAGAGCCTTGATGCAGCCGCACTTGCGGCGATGCTGAACGCCTATCTCACAGGCATGACCGACATCGCCTTCGCCCATGGCGGAACCGTGGCGAAGGTCATGGGCGACGGCATGCTGCTGCTGTTCGGCGCGCCGGATGACCAGCCCGACCACGCAGCGCGCGCCGTGGCCTGCGCACTTGCGCTTGATGTCTTTGCCGAATCATTCCGCGGCGGCCACTCCGCAAAGGGGCTCGCGCTCGGCGCCACGCGCATCGGCGTCCACAGCGGCCCGGCCCTGGTCGGGGATTTCGGTGGCGGCAGGCATTTCGATTACACGGCGTATGGAGAGACGATCAACCTCGCCTCGCGGCTCGAAACCGTGAACAAGGCACTTGGCACAAGGCTGCTCGTCTCGGCGTCGACAGTGCAGCGGATCGGCGGCTTCCAGGGGCGCCCGGTTGGCGATCTGCTGCTGCGCGGGGTCGGCCAGCCGCTCACTGCCTTCGAGCCGCTGACGCATGACCGTGTGCGCACCGCCGCGATCTGTGCCTACCAGGAGATCTTCGCCCGGCTCGACGGCGCCGATGCTGGCGTGGGGGTAGCGATGGCGCGGCTTGCAGCGGCGGGCGACCCGCTTGCCGCTTTTCATGCACAGCGGCTCGCGGCCGGTGCCGCGGGCCGGCTGATCGATCTTCGATGACGCGCGCGACTGAGGCAGGTGCCGGGCTCCATGCCGGCATCCTCGCCGCGACGCAGTCTCTGACGCATGGCATGATCGCCTTCGCCGCCCTTGGCACGGCCGGCGTCGCCTTCGGCATGGCGGCGGCGCTTGCAGCCTCGGCGCTGGCGGGCCTCTCCATTGCGCTTCTCGGCTCAAGCCGCCCGTTGATGGGGAATACCTCGGCGGCCACGGCGCTGATCGCCGGAGGGCTGCTCGCCGCCCTGGAGCCGTCCAGTTTCGGCCATGCCATCGCGATGGCCATGCTCCTTGCTGGTGCTGCCGGGCTGCTGATGCTGGCCGCGAACCGCCTCGCCGGCGTCGCCGCGCTGGTGCCGACACCTGTCGCGCAGGGGCTCGGCAATGCGATCGCGCTCCTGGTCATGATCGCCCAGGCGCCGATCCTGCTGGGCGCCGCGCCGGGTGAGGCTGCGCCCTGGGCTGCGCCGGTGCCTGGCGCCATGGCAGTGGCCGCCCTCGCCCTGCTGCTGATGCTGCGCCCGCTGCCTGGCCTGCCGGCACCGCTCGTTGCCCTGGCGGTGGCGAGTGGGCTGCATCATGTGCTTTCCGATGCCGGGATCGCAACGGGGCCGGTCGTCGGCATCGCGCCGACGGTGCACACCTTCGTTGCCGGGATCGCTGCTGCCACTGCCGGACGGCCGCACGCGCTTCACATCGCGCGGGTGCTGCCAGCCGCGCTGTCGCTTGCGCTGCTGGCGACCATCGAGACGATGGCCGCTGCCGCCGCCCTGCGCGAGGCGTCCGGCAGGCGCGGCGACCATCACAGCGACCTGCGTGGCGCAGCGCTCGGCATGCTCAGTAGTGCGGTGGCCGGCGGCATGCCAACCGTCGGATTGATGGTCCCGAGCATGGCCTGTTGGCGTGCCGGTGGCCGCGGCCGCGCAGCGCAGCTCTGGCGACTGCCGGTCCCACTTGCCGTGCTTCTGGCGGGAGGCGCGCTGGTAGCGATGCTGCCTTTTGCTGCGCTGTCCGGCGTTCTCTGCGGTGCGGTGCTGCGGCTCATCAAGGTCCCGCCTTCGCCGCTGTCGCGCGCCCCGGGGCGCGCGCGGCGCGCAGGCGATGCGCTCGTCGTGCTGTCGGTGATGGCAACGGCGCTTGCCTTTGGCCTCGTCGCAGCAGTGGGGGCCGGGATGCTGCTCGCCATGGTAATCTTCACTGCCTCCATGGCGGCCTCGCCTGTACGCCGCGTCTCGCGCAACCCTGTCGGGCGATCACGCATCCGGCGCCCAGCCGGACAGGAGCGTGCGCTCCGCGATGCCGGCGAGGCAATCGCGTTGATCGCGTTGGAGGGTGCGATCTTCTTCGGTAGCGCCGAGCACGCGCTGCAGCGGGCGGAGGCTGAGCGTTCGGCGGGCGCAGCTCTGCTGATCCTCGACCTCACGCGCGTCACACGCCTGGATCTCTCCGGTGGGCGGCGGCTGATCGAGATCTGCCGCGTCATGCCGGGCCGGGTTCTGCTGGCGCCGCTGCATCCATGCAGCCGCGTGGCCATGGAACTGGAGGCGCTCGGCCTGCTCGCGAGGCTGCCTCCAGCTGCCGTCTTCGCCGACCTGCCTGCCGCGGTTGAGGCCGCGGAAGCCATCGTCCTGTCAGCGATCGAGCCCGACGAACGGGCCTGGCCTGCAACACCGCGCGCGGCGCTAGAGGCCCTCGGCGTGCCCTCCTCTGAGGTGGGGCCGCTGCTTGCACTCTGCACCGAACAGCATTTCGCCGCGGGTGCGCCGATCCTTCGCCGTGACGAACTGGCGGATGCTGCCTATCTGCTGCTTTCCGGGGAGGTGCTGATCAGTCTGCCGTCGATCGGGGCACGGCCGGCAACGCGTCTCGCGGTGCTGGTGCCTGGCGTGCTGTTCGGCGAGTCCGCTCTCCTCGGGCAGATGCGGCGCAGCGCCGACGCCACCGCCCGGTCCGCTGTGCGGTGTCTGCGCCTGGATGCTGTCGCCGTCGACCGGCTGCGCAGCGAGGCACCGCAGGTGGCATGGCACCTGATGACGACCGTGGCGCGGCAACTCGGGGTTCAGGTCCGGGCCGCGAATGCCACGATTGACCGGCTCGAGGAATGACGACCGGACCGCCGCGCTTTCCACAGGCTTGTCGAGAGTATCGTATCAGGCTTGAGGGTGGCCCCAGGCCTGCCGAGGTGGCAGCCGCCCTTCTCGCGGTCGAAGCCGAAGGGGACCTCCGAGCGGGCGTTGTTGGCGGGCAGGGTGCAGGCACTCGGTGCTGACAAATTGCGCAGCTGCCCAGACGCGCGGCGGCCGGCCCGCAGTTCACCACGCCGGCGCACGCGAGATCCTGCCATGGCACGGCGCTTGCCTGCCACGGTAGCGCTCGATGGGGTCCGTCTGCACGTGAGAGGGCTTGGAGTGACCATTCCGACGATCGACCTCGGCCGGTTCCGCGGCGGCGGCATTGCCGAGCGCGCGGCCATCGCCGCCGAGATGGACGCAGCAGGACGCCATCTGGGCTTCCTGCGCGTGGTCGACCCCAGCTTCCCAACCGCGGTGGTCGATGATCTCACCGCCGCGGCGCGCGCCTTCTTCTCCCTGCCGGTGGCCGAGAAGCGCGCCTGCGCCATTGGAAGCGAGGAGCGCTTCAACGGCTACTGGGGCGTGGAAAGCGAACTCAGCGGCGCGCTCTTCGGCTCCGCCGGCGCGTTCGACCTCAAGGAGAAATTCAAGATCAGTCGCCCGGTCGACAACGACGCCCACGACCCCGCCCGCCCCGAGGTGGGCTGGGCGTACCAGCCGAACGTCTGGCCCGCTGCGCTGCCGTCGTTCCAGCTTGCCGCCGAGGCCTTCTACGTCGAGATGCAGCGCGTCGGTGACAGCATCATGGAGGTCGCCGCCGCGGCGCTCGGGCTTGGCGAAGGCTGGTTCGCACCGGCCCTGGCGCTGCAGGAGAGCACCGCGAGCTGCCTCTGGTATCCCCCCGTCACGGCCGCGCTGCCGGCGGGCCAGATGGGGGCGAGCGCGCACCGCGACATCGGCTCGCTGACCCTGCTCGTCGAGGCGTCCGGGCCCGGCCTCGCGCGCGGCGGTCTCGAGATCATGGACGAGGCCGGGGCCTGGATCCCCGCTGCCTACGAGCCGGGCACGATCATGGTCAACGTGGGCGATCTGCTGCGGCGCTGGACCAATGACCGCTGGACCTCGTCGCTCCACCGCGTCGTCAGCCCGCGTGGGGCGGCGGGCGGGCGCATGTCCTTCGGCTTCTTCCAGAAGCCCGCCTTCGCAACCGTGGTCGAGGCCCTTCCCACCTGCACCGGACCGGCGAACCCGCCCCGCCATCCGCCGATGACGGCGGGCGAGTACATGCGCATCCGGATGCTGCACAGCGTCGGCGTGCGCGAGAACGTCGAGCGCGTCCTCGAACCCGCGCTGATGACCGAGGCCGATCCCGCCTATGGGCGACCCGCGCGTGCGTGACCATCGCCGCCCCACCAGACCCACACGGACGAGGAACCAATGACACAGATCACCCGCCGTCGCCTCGGCCTCGGCGCGCTCGCCGCCTCCACGACGCTTGCCGCGCCGCACGTTGCCTGGGCGCAATCGCGCGAGCTCGTGATGGGAAGCCTCGGCGGCACGCTCGACGCGCCCTATCGTCGCGCCGCCGATGCGGTGGAACGGCGCAACCGCGGCGTCTCCATCCGCCTGGTGCCGAGCCTCTCGGCGGAGGTGATCGCGCGGGTGAAGGCGGCGCGCGGCGACAGCCCGTTCGACATGACCACCATGGAGGCGCCAGCCCTGCTGCTCGGTGTCCAGGAGGATGTGTTCGAGCGCATCGACCTGTCCAGGATCCCCAACGCGGCGCGGCTCGATCCGAAATACCTGCCCGAAGCCCATGGTTGGGGCGTGCCCACGTTCTACACCGGCATCGGCATCGCCTATAACAAGTCCATGGTGCCGAACCCGCCCACCTCCTGGGCGGATCTCTGGAACCCGGCGTTCCGCGGCAAGATCGGCCTCGCGCGCCCCTCGTCCAACCTTGGCCTCGCCTCGCTCGCCGTCGCGACGTCTGTGGCCGGCGGCACGGATGCCGACCTCGGCCCGGGGATGGCCAAGTGGCGCGAGCTCCAGCCGGTCATCGCGCGCAGCCCAGCGATCCTGACGCAGATGCTCGAGCGCGGCGAGATCGCGCTCTGCATCCTCTGGCACAGCAACACCGCGATCGCGGCCAGCAAGGGCCTGCCGATCGGCTTCGTGAAGCCCGCGCCGCTGGGCATGATGGTGCTCGCCTCCTCGGCGGTCGTGTTCCGCACGAGCGCGAACAAGGAGCTCGCCTACGAGTACATCAACGAGCTGATCGCGCCCGAGCAGCAGCGCTTCGCCGCGGGGTCCCCCTACTTCTTCGGCATCACCGTCACCGGCGTGGCGCCGCCGCCCGACAGCGCCGCGTTCCTGCCGGCGAACCCGCAGGAGGTCTCGCAGATCAAGGAGATCGACTGGACGAAGATCGTTCCGGTCCGTGGGCGTCTCGTCGAGGCGTTCGATCGGATGTACTCGCTCTGATGCGATGAGCGGGCAGGGGGTGGCGGCGTTCCTGGACGTCGCCGGGGTCTCGAAGGCGTTCGGCGCGCACGCAGCGCTCGATGACTGCACGCTCGCAGTGCGGCAGGGGGAGATCGTCACCCTCCTCGGCGCATCGGGCTGCGGCAAGACGACGTTGCTGCGCATCATCGCCGGCTTCGTCGCACCCGATTCCGGCACCGTGCGGCTCGGTGGCCAGGATGCGCTCGCGATGCCGGTGAACCGGCGGCCCATCGGTGTCGTGTTCCAATCCTATGCGCTGTTTCCGCACATGACGGTCGCGCGCAATGTGGGCTACGGCCTGCGCGTGCGGGGGGTGCCGCGGGAGGAGCAGCGCCGGCGCCTCGCGGAGGCGCTCGAGCTCGTCTCGCTCACGGCGTTCGCAGACCGCTACCCCGCGCAGCTCTCCGGCGGGCAGCAGCAGCGGGTGGCGCTCGCCCGCGCCCTCGTGCTCGCGCCGCAACTCCTGCTGCTCGACGAGCCGTTCAGCGCGCTCGATGCGAAGCTGCGGGCGGCGATGCAGTCTGAGGTGCGGCGGCTCATCAAGTCGGTCGGCATCACGGCGGTGTTCGTGACGCACGACCAGGATGAGGCGATGGGCATCTCCGACGCGATCGCGGTCATGCGCGGCGGCCGGATCGAACAGGCAGGCCCGCCGGCTGAGGTGTATGACCGCCCGGCTTCCGCCTTCGTCGCCGATTTCGTCGGCGCGGCGAACCACTGGCCGGATGAGGCGCGCGGCGGCCGCGTGACGCTGCCCGCAGGGCTCAGCGTTCCCTCCCGCGTGATCGGCCGTGTGTCAGTGATGGTGCGCCCGCACAACCTCGAGCCCTGCCCCGTCGGCGCGGAGGGCGCTGCCTGGCGCGGCCGCGTCGCCTTCGTCCGCCCCTCGGGGCCGTTCCTCGAGATAGAGGTGCTGGTGGAAGGCGCGCCCTTGCCCTTCCGCGTCACCGTTCCGCGTGCCGGTGCGGTTCCCGCGCCAGGCGAGGCGGTGGCCCTGCGCGTGCGCGACCTCTCGGCCTGCTTCGTGTTCCCCCGGCTCGACCAGGCCGCCGCATGAGCACGCAGCGTGCCGGGGGCTGGGCTTCGGGCGGCGCGTTGCTCGCGCTGCCGTCACTCGCCTTCGTGCTCGTCGTCGCGGGGTTGCCGCTCGCGCTCCTGCTGTCCTTCGCGGTGTCGGATGTGGGGATGTCGCGCGGCGCGATCGTATCGTGGTCGCTGACGACGGAGCATTTCATCGCTGCCGTCGGCGACCCGCTCTACCACGCTGCCTTCGCGCGCTCGTTCACGCTCGCGGCTTCCGTCACGGTGCTCTGCCTGCTGTTCGGCTTCCCGATCGCCTATCTGCACCTGCGCAGCCCGGGCTGGCTCCGCACCGTGATCCTTGTGGCGACCATCGCGCCGCTGCTGACAAGCGCGATCGTCCGCACATACGCGTGGATCGTGATCCTCGGCCGCCAGCGCGGCCTCCTGAACCAGGCGCTGCTCGGCCTCGGCCTGATCGACGAGCCGCTGCGGCTGATCAACACCCACTGGGCCGTGCTGATCGGGATGACGCAGATCCACCTGCCCATCATGGTGCTGCCGCTGATCGCTGTGATGTCGCGCCAGGACCCGCGGCTCGAGGACGCTGCCCTCAATCTCGGCGCGAGCCGGCTGCGCACGCTCCGCGACGTGACGCTGCCGCTCGCGGTGCCGGGCATCGGCGCCGGCGCGAGTCTCGTGTTCGCGCTCTCCTACACGACGTTCGTGGTGCCGCAGCTGCTCGGCGGCGGCAACTATCTCAACGCCGCGACGATGATCTACGAACAGATGATCTTCGCGCTCGACTGGTCGAAGGGGGCCGTGACCGCCGCCATCATGCTCGCCACATGCCTCGCGACCGTCTTTGCCATCACCATGGCGACACGGCGGGCGATGCGCTGGTCAGACCAGGCCCGGGCGTGAGGCTGCTGCGATGAGACGGGCGCGATGAGACGGGCGCGATGAGACGGGCGCGATGAGACGGGCGCGATGAAGCGGGGGGCGCGGACCTCGATCGGCGACAGGATCGGCGTGGGGCTCGTGCTCGCGCTGGGCGTGCTCGGCCTCGCGGTGCTGGTCGTCCCCTCGCTGATCGTGCTTGCGGTGTCGTTCGACACGCGCGCCTTCGTCTCGTTCCCGCCGCAGGGCTTCACGCTCCGCTGGTACGCAGCACTCGCCGACAACGCGCAGCTTGTCCGCGCGATCGTCAACAGCCTCTGGTCGGGGCTCGTGGTGATGGTGCTCTGCATCCTGCTGGGCGTTCCGGCGGCGCTGGCGAGCGGCCGCGGGCGGTTCCGCTGGCGCGGCGCCGTGCCGGTGATCGTCCTCCTGCCGCACGCGGTGCCGGGGGTCGTGCTTGGCGTGGCGGTGCTGTTCGCCGGTTCCGCCGTCGGGCTCAGGCCCTCGCTGGCGCTGCAGTCCTTCGCGGTGACGGCCTTCATCCTTGCGGTGCTGGTGCGCACCGTGCTCGCGCGGCTCGAGCGGCTCGACCCGGCCCTTGAGGAGGCGGCGGCGAACCTCGGCGCCGGGCGTGCGCGCGCCTTTCGCGACATCACCCTGCCGCTCCTGCTCCCGGCCATCCTTGCTGGCGCTGCCTTCACCTTCATCGAGGGGTTCGACAACATCTCGATCGCGATCTTTACCCATGGGATGCGCAATCCGCCGCTGCCGGTGGAGTTGCTCGGCATCGTGCAGACGGAGACGACGCCGCTGGTCGCCGCCATCTCGGGCGTCCAGATCCTGCTCTCGACCCTTCTCGTCGCGATCGTCGCCGCGACGATCGGGCTGCGTCATGTCAGCGACTAGAGCCGGCGAGGCGGAGCCAGTCCTCGCGCAGGCACGCGACGACCTGCGCGACCGGCGCGTCACCCTTCAGCACCTCGTGCTCGATGCGCCGCGCAAGTGCCGCCGACCACGCCATGTAGCCGGGCGCGCGGACGAGCGGCGGGGCGGCGGCACGGGTGCGCTGCGCGTCCTGCCAGGCAAGCGCGCTGGCGGCGAGGCCAGGCGGCAGGAAGGAGCGCCGCGCCGCGCGCACGGCCTCGTCACGATCGATCTCCTCGTACGGCGTCCAGAGGTTCATCTCGCACGCCCAGCGCCGGTGCACGAAAAGCGTTCCGTCATCGTCGCGATGACCCAGGAAACGCAGGAGCCGCCAGGCATCGGAGAGCCGCGCGGCCGGCATCGGCGTGGCCGACAGGCAGAGAATGGCGTGGCCGAGCAGGAGCGTGTCGCCCGTGGCGCCGGGATAGGTCGCGTTGATCGAGAACCGGCCAGGCGCGCGGGCGCTGTAGGCCGCGGTGAGATAGTCCATCGTTGGATAGAAGGCGTGGCCGCCCGCGCACCAGGCGTCGTCGATGGAGACGTCGTCGTGGTCGAGGGCAGCGAGCGGGGCAAGGCCCTCGCGGACGAGGCGGCGCCAGCGCGCGAGCACCATCGCTGCTGGCGTGTCCGGGCCCAACAGGGGCTCCCACGCCGCGTCCACCAGGCGCTCGCCCTCCGCGGCGCAATCGGCGAGGAAGGCCCAGGGCAGGCCGGTCGGCGCACGATACCAGCGCATCAGGATCGGGTGGTCGGAGAGGCCGCGCGCGCGGATGCTGCGCGCCATCGCCTCAACCTCCTCCCACCGGCGCGGGTGGGTGGCCTCGTCGCTGGCGGTGCCAAAACCCGCCGCGGCGAGCAGCGCCTCGTTGCGGAACAGGGCGAAGGGTCCGGCGTTGTAGTAGGTGAGGCCGATGATGCGACGATCGTCCGCACGCGCGCTCGCGGCGATCAGCGGGCGGTGCTCGGCCAGGATGGCGTCGGCCCCATCGAGCCCGTCGAGCGGGCGGATCAGCCCGTCGGTGAGCCAGCGCGAGGCTTCGCCGCGCTGGGCGTAGAACACGTCGGGTCCCTCGCCGGAGGCGAACGCAGCCTCGATGGCGGCGGCATAGTCGCCCTCGATCGGCACGGGCGTGACGGCGATGCCCGTGCGGGCCGAGAACGTCGCAAGATTGTCGGTGACGATGTCGGCCCGCACGGGCCAGAACGCCATCCGCAGGGGCTCCGTCCGCAACCTTTCCTCCCTTTCCCCCGCCCCAGCCAGCAGAGCAGCATGCAGGTCGATGATGACAACCGATCGTGACTTCGTCGGCTATGGCCGCAATCCCCCCGATCCGCAATGGCCGGGCGGGGCGCGCGTGGCGGTCTCGCTCGTGCTGAACATCGAGGAGGGGGCGGAATACGCGCTGGCAGACGGCGACCCGCATAACGAGTCGATGTACGAGATCCAGGAGGAGGTGGCCGGCGCGCGCCACCTCGCCCTCGAGAGCCATTTCGAGTTCGGCAGCCGTGTCGGCTACTGGCGGCTGATGGAGGTGATGGAACGATACGGCGCCGTTTCCACCCTCAACGCCTGCGCCCGTGCGATGGAGCGCACGCCCTGGCTCGGGCGCGACGCGGTCGCGCGCGGCCACGAGGTCTCCTGCCACGGCTGGCGGTGGGAGAACCACGTCCACATGGCCGAGGCGGAGGAGCGCGATGTGATCGCACGCTGCGTCGCCTCGCTGCGCGAGACCTGCGGGGTGAGGCCGGTGGGCTGGCATGTCCGCTCGCTGACGTCGGAGAACACGCGGCGGCTGCTCGTCGAGGAGGGGGGCTTCGCGTACGACAGCAACGCCTACAATGACGAGCTGCCCTACTTCGTTGAGGTCGGCGGCCATCGCCACGTGGTGCTGCCCTACAACTTCGACACCAACGACATGCGCTTCTTCGGCAACCGCGGCTTCGCGCTCGCCGAGCACTTCGAGCGGTACTGCTGCGACGCGTTCGACTGGCTGTGGGAGGAGGGCGCGCGGCGGCCGCGGATGATGACCGTCGGGCTGCACACGCGCGTCATCGGTCGGCCGGGCCGCATCGCCGGGCTCGACAGGTTCCTCCGCCACGTGCGCGCGAAGGGCGGCGCCTGGATTGCCCGGCGCGACGAAATCGCGCGCCACTGGCGCGCCGTGCACGGTTGAACGCGATGGACCCGATGCCGTTTCCCGATGGCCCCATGGCCGCCGACATCGCGCGACAGCCCGCGGTGCTCCGTACCCTGCTCGCGCGCGCCGACGAATTCGCCGCATTCGGGGCGGCCTCCCTCGCACCCGCGCCAGGGGGCCGCGTCGTGGTGACGGGCTGTGGCGACGGGCTGTTCGCCGCAGCCGCGATGGCCGGCTTCGCACGCGACCGGCTTGGCCTCGCGTGGTGTGCCGAGGGAGCGATGACGGTGGCGCTCGGCGCCGCCGGAAGGCTCGGTGCCCAGGATCGCGTCCTTGCCATCTCGATGTCGGGCAACGTCGACCGGACGGTGGAGGCGGCGACGGCGGCAGCGGCATCCGGCGCGCGCGTGGCCGTGCTGTGCAACGGGGCAGGCGGGCGGCTCGGGCAGATCGCCGCGGCCAGGGTCTCGCTCGATATCGCCGACCTCGCCCCGTTCCTCTGCGGCACCACCAGCTACACGGCGACGCTGCTTGCGCTTGCGTTGATCGCCGCTGGTGCGGCCGGTGCCCAGGTTCCGCATGCGGGGCTTGCCGCGGCGATCGACGCCGTCGCGGCATCCCTGGTGCCCGACATCGCCGCGATCGCCGGGCCCGCTCCGCGCGGCGTACGCATCCTGACCGCGGGCGCCGATACGGGAACGGCACAATACGGCGCGGCGAAGCTTGTCGAGCTGACCCGGACGCCGGCCTGGGCGGGCGACATCGAGGAGTTCGCGCACAGCCAGTTCTGGGCGGTTGAACGGGGCGAGCTCATCATCATGCTCGCGCCATCTCGCGCGATCGCTGCCTATGCCAACGCGAACGCGCGCGCGCTCGGCGCCATGGGGCTGCGCGTCGTCTCGGTCGAGACGGCGGAGGCGCCGGTGCCGGCAGCTTCCGCGCGGGTCGGTCTCGGCCCGATCGACGCCGATGTCGCGCCGATCGCGTCAGCGGTTGTGCTGCAACGCCTCGCGCACCATATCGCCCGCGCAACGGGCTTCGATCCCGATACGCGCCGGCACCTCAAGGACGATGGCGCCCGCTTCGCCGCAAGCCGTGCGATGACGCGCCGCTCGCTGCTCGGCACGGGGCTGTGACACGGCCGCTCGCCATCATCGGCCATGTCTCGCTCGATGCGATCCGGACACCCGCGGCGGAGGCAGGCGACGTCCCGGGTGGAGCGGCGCTCTACGCCGCGCTCGGCGCGCGGCATGCGGGGGCGGCGGTCACGCTGTTCGCCCGCACCGGCGCGGACTGGCCCGCCGCCGCGACCGCCGCGCTGGCGGCCTCGGGGATCGACACGACAGGCCTGGTTGCGGGACCGGGCCTGACGCGACGATCGGTGCAGCGTCACGACCGGGCGGGCAATCGGCGGTCGGCCCATCACGACGATGAGGTGTGGTGGGAGCGCACGCGCGCGCTTCGTCCGCCGCTGCCCGATGCGTCGTCTCGCTGGGCAGCCTGGGTGGTGATGCCGGTTCTGCCCGAGACGCTGGCCACAGCCATCGAAGCGGCCGCCCCGGCCGGCATTCCCGTCATCGCCGACACGAGCGAGGCCTTTGCCGCGCGCGCGCGCGAGGCGCTCCTCGCCGCCGTGCCAGGGCTCGCGGCGTTCTGCCCGAGCGTCGCCGAAACGCGGCTCCTGCTTCCCGGGCGTGGGGATGACGATGCGGCCGATGTACTTGCCGCGCTCGGCACGGTGGTGCTGCAGAAACGTGGTGCCGACGGCGTTCTGCTCGTCGACAGGGCTGGGCATCGCCGGATCGCGGTTGAGCCGGTGGATGCCGTCGATCCGACCGGCGCCGGCGACGCGACCGTCGGCGCCTTCGCCGCCCATCTCGCCGCTGGCCTTCCGCACGCGGAGGCGGCGCGGCGCGCGATGGCGACAGGTGCCGCCGCTGTCGGCGGCATTGGCCCGGCGGGGCTTCTCGCCGCGATCTCCTCGCTCAGCCGGTGAGCCTGCGCCGCAGCCCGACATCGCGGGCATGGGCGCGCGCGACCATCGCGCGATAGGCGGGCTCAAGCCGCCTCGCTTCCTCGAGGGCAGGACCGAGCGACTGGCGGTAGCCCGCCATCAGGGCCCGCGCCTCCGCCCTGAGCGCGGCTTCGTCGATGGTCGTCACGCGCCCATCCTCGAACACCACGCGACCCGCTGCGATCGTCATCCGCACGGATGATCCGCTCTCGCAATAGACGAGCTGGCGGCGGAGGTCGTTCAGCGGCGTGAAGGCGTAGGTGTCGAGATCGAGCAGCGCGATGTCGGCCTTCGCTCCGACGGTGAGATGGCCGATGTCCGGCCAGCGCAGCGCCCGCGCCCCGCCGCGCCAGAGGCAGGAGAGGATCTCCGGCGCCGCAGGCCAGCGCTCATACTCGTCGTCGGAAAGGGTGTGGACCAGGCCCGCCTGCTTGATGACGCCCCAGAGATTGACCGTATCGTCCACCGTCGCCTCGTCGGTGCCGAGGGCGATCGGCACGCCGGCATCGGCGAGCGCGCGGAACGGCATCACCCCGCTCCCGAGGCGGAGGTTGCAGAGCGGGTTGTGCGCCACGGTCGCGCCCGAGCGGGCGAGCAGTGCCATGTCGTCCTCGTCGATCCAGATGGCATGGATCACGACCATGCGCGCATCGAGATGGCCGAGGTCGTGCACGTAGCGCACCAGGCTCCTTCCGTACTTCTCCTCGCCGAGCACGCGCTGAAGCTTCGATTCGAGGATGTGGCAGTTGAACGGAAGATCATGCCGCTCCGAGAGCTCCGAAAGACCGACGAAGTAGGGCAGCGTCACGCGCTGCGGCGCCGAGCAGGAGAGAGCGGCGCCGATGCGCCCGTCTCCCGCGCCGTCCCACGTCGAGACGAGGTGCGCGTAGAGGGCGAGCAGCTCCTCGTCCGTCTGCCGCGGCGCTGATTCCATTGCCGCGCGCATCGCGGGCGTGAGCAGGTCGTGCAGGAAGGGATACTTCTCGTACTCGACGACATTGGGCTGGTCGATCGCGAGGCGGGCACGCATGCCGATGTCGCGATAGGCGCGCGCGATGCCGTCGATCCCCTCGGCGGAGGCAACCGGAACATGGAACGCATCATCCATCACGGACGTGATGCCGAGCCTCAGCATCTCGGCCGCACCGAGAAGGGTGCGCACGTAGTTGAGGTGCCCGACCGGAACGCCGGCGGCGAGCGGCGGCACCTCGTAGAGCATGAAGATCTCGAGCGGAAGCCCGTCAAGCATGCCGCGCATCAGGTTGCCCGGCGAGTGGAAGTGGGCGTTTATCAGGCCGGGTATGGCGAGCATGCCCTTCGCCTCGATCACGCGCCCGATGGGCCCCTCGACGGCAAGCCCCGGCCCGATCGCGGCGATCCTCCCGGCCTCGATCAGGATGTCGGCGCACGGCCACTGCGTGCCTGCGTCATCGGCGGCAAACACATGGGCATCGCGGATCAGCAGGCGATCTGGTGTGCTCGTGGTCATGGTGTCCAAGGGACGCGGGGGGGGGGGAGGGGGTGTCTGATCTGACACGTTGCCACGACCGTGATCAGGGAAGCTATCTGGAGATTGAATGCCGGTGAGCGATTCGTTCCGACCAGGTTCGCCCCCGAGCATGAGAACCGAGTGCCGTGGCGGTTCGGCTCAGCGTGCGCATGCTGGCTGGCATTGCTGTTCCACGCACGCGATCAGAGCCCCAGGCGCCCGTCTCGCCATGGCTGGCGTGTAGCCGAAGTTCTGCAGGTATGAGAACGCCACGCCGTGCAGCGCCGCCGCGCGGGGTGAGGCGGCCCGGTTCCATCCATTCCGGTCAGCGGGCTTCGTCGCCCCGAGGGAGCAACTGCGATCCTCCCTGACACACTTTGTCACGATCCGGCGCGGTGTCGTCGCATTGCCCGGGGCAAGAGAGCGTGCCCCAGGGAGCTCCCCATGCGCTGTCGTATTGCCTCAAGCCATCTGCCGGCCGCTTTCGGCCTCGCTGCCATAAGTCTGCTGGGCCTGCTTCTGCTTGCCTGGCCCGCCGCCGCGCATGAGGGGCATGATCACGGCGCCGCGCCGGAGCCGGTCGCCACGGCCCTGCCGCGCGCGGAGGCGCACAGCGATCTGTTCGAAGTCGTCGCGGTCCTTCAGCTGGGCGGCGCGCTGACGGTCACGCTCGACCGCTACGCCGATAACGCACCGCTGGACGGCTCCATCACGCTCTCGCTCGATGGCCAGGACATACCGGCAGAGCGCCAGGGAATCGGCCTTTTCGTGGTGCGGCATCCGCTGCTGGAACGAACTGGTCGGCGCGACATCGTCTTCACGGTGACGGCAGGGGATGAGATGGACCTGCTGACCGCGACGCTCGATGTTCCCGCGCTGCCTGCGGCATCCGGTAACGCCATCACAGCGCTCGCGCTGTTGCGGGACAGCACGGTGCAGATCGGCATCGGGGTCGGGCTGCTCGTGCTGGGGCTGCTTCTCGGGCGTGCCTCCGTCCGACGCCTCCTGCCGCCGATGGTCGAAGAGGCACGCCCCAACCGTCAGGTCGAGGCCTTGCCGTCCGGGGCGCGGCGCGCCGCCGCATTGCTGCTGGCAGCACTCACTGCCGCCGCACCGGCCGTCGCCCAGCAGGCGCTGGTGACCGGGGAGGCACCGCGCCGCCTGCAGGACGGCGCCATCTTTGTCCCGAAGCCGTCGCAGCGCCTGCTCGGCGTGCGGACACTGCTGACGGAGAATGGCGAGGCATCGGCCGCGCTGCGAATGATCGGCACGCTGGTGCCGGACCCGAACGCCTCTGGCCGGGTACAGGCCAGCCAGAACGGACGGCTCGAGCCTGGCGACGCGGGCTTCCCCACGCTCGGCCAGCGGGTCGAGCGCGGTCAGGTCCTCGCCTACGTCACGCCGACCTACAGCGCCGCAGAACGCGGTGGCCTCATCCAGAACGCCGCCGAACTGGATGCGCAGATCACCATCCTCGAAGCCCGCGTCCGTCGCCTCACCTCGCTGCGCGGGATGGTGGCGGAGCGCGAGATCCAGGACGCCCAGGCCGAGCTTGCCGGTGCGCGGCAGCGGCGCACCGCGATCCAGCCGGCGCTGTCGGGGCGGGAAGCGCTGGTCGCACCCGTCTCCGGCATCGTCTCGACCGTCCGCGGCGCCGTGGGGCAGATCGTCGACAGCGCGACCACCATCGTCGAGATCGTCGACCCGAGCCGGCTCTGGGTGGAGGCGCTCGCCTTCGATCGTGCTGCGCTGGAGCGCATCACGGGCGCGAACGCGACGCTGCCGGACGGCCGCGTGCTGGACCTCGCCTTCGTGGGAAGGGGGCTGACGGTGCGGCAGCAGGCGGTCCCCGTGAACTTCCGCGTGGATGATCCGCCGGCCGATGCGCCGATCGGCATCTCGGTGCTCGTGACGCTGCGCACGGCCCGCGCCGTGCAGGGGGTCGTGCTGCCCGCCGACGCGGTGGTCCGCAGCGCGGAAGGCCCGCCCGTCGTGTTCGAGCACGCGACCGCGGAACGCTTCATCCCCCGCCAGGTGCGGGTGCAGCCGCTTGACGGCACGCGCGTCGTGGTGACGGCCGGGCTCGAGGCCGGGCAGCGCGTGGTGGTGCAGGGTGCTGCGCTGATCGCCCAGGTCCGCTGATCGGGGTGCGCTGAGCCATGCTGTTCAACGCCATCGTCGGGTTCTCGCTGCGCAACCGGCTTTTCGTGCTCGTTGCCGCGCTGCTGGTCAGCGTCTACGGCATGTTCACGTTGTCGCGCATGCCGGTCGATGTCTTCCCCGATCTCAACAAGCCGACCGTCACGCTGATGACCGAGGCCGAGGGCTTCGCCCCGGAGGAGGTCGAGCAGCTTGTCTCGTTCCCGATCGAGACCGCGGTGAACGGGCTGCCTGGCGTGACGCGGGTGCGGTCCGTTTCCTCGGTCGGGCTCTCGATCGTCTTCGTCGAGTTCGACTGGGGTGCGGACATCTGGCGCGCGCGCCAGCAGGTGAGCGAGCGGCTCGGCCAGATCCAGGCGCAGCTTCCCCCGCGCGTGCTGCCCACCATGTCGCCGGTCTCCTCCATCATGGGGGAGATCATGCTGGTGGCGATGACCGCGCCCGCGGACGGCTCGGTTGGGCCAATGGAGCTGCGCGACCTCGCAGACTGGGTGATGCGCCCGCGACTGCTGACCATCCCCGGCATCTCGCAGGTCATTCCGATCGGCGGTGCGGTGCGGCAGTTCCGCGTCATGCCGGACCTCGACCGGCTGCACGCGCTGGACCTGACGAACGACCAGCTCATCGCCGCGCTGCGCCAGTTCGGTGGCAATGCCGGCGGCGGTTACGTGGACCAGGCGGGCCGCGAGTTCCTGATCCGCAACATCGGCCGCACCACCTCGCTCGAGGACCTGCGCAACGCGACGGTCGGGTTCCGGGAAGGGCAGCCCATCGCGCTGCGCCAAGTGGCGCGTGTCGAGTTCGGCCCGCGCTTCAAGCGCGGCGAGGCGGGGGTGGACGGCCAGCCCGCGGTGATCCTTGCCATCGCCAAGCAGCCGGGCGCCGACACGATCCGCCTGACGCGCGCGGTGGAAGCGGCGCTCGCGGATTTGCAGGCCGGCATGCCGCGCGGCGTGGTGGCTGACCGCGTCAAGTTCCGCCAGGCCGACTTCATCGCGCAGTCGATCGCCAACCTGCAGCAGGTGCTGGCCGAGGCCTTCGTCGTCGTGGCGATCGTGCTGTTCGCCTTCCTGCTGAACACGCGCACGACCATCATCTCGCTGACGGCGATCCCGCTCTCGATCCTGCTGACGGCGATCGTGTTCGCGGCCTTCGGCCTCTCGATCAACACCATGACACTGGGCGGTCTCGCCATCGCCGTGGGCGAACTGGTGGACGACGCGGTGGTGGACGTCGAGAACATCCTGCGACGCCTGAAGGAGAACGTCGCGCGGGCCGTGCCCGAACCGGTGATGCAGGTCGTCGTTTCGGCCAGCGCGGAGGTGCGCTCCGGCATCGTCTACGCCACGCTGATCATCGTGCTGGTCTTCCTGCCGCTCTTCGCGCTGACCGGGATCGAGGGTCGGCTGTTCGCGCCGCTCGGCATCGCCTACATCGTTTCGATCCTGTGTTCGCTTCTGGTGGCGATCACCGTCACACCGGTGCTGTCTTATTGGCTGCTGCCACGGATGCGGCGCATGCATGCGGGCGACGGTGCGCTGGTGCGGGGGCTGAAGGCAGGGCAGGAACGCCTGCTGCGCTGGGCCTTCGCGCACCGCTCGATGGTGCTCGGCCTTGCGTTCGGTAGCGTCCTGGTCGCCGCCTCCAGCGTTCCACTTCTGCCGCGCGCCTTCCTGCCGCCGTTCAACGAGGGCACGCTCGTCATCAACGTCACATACCAGCCGGGCATCTCGCTCGCGGAATCGGACGCGCTCGGACGCGTCGCGGAGCGCCTGCTGATGCAGGTGCCCGAGGTGAAGGGTGTGGGTCGCCGCACCGGCCGGGCGGAGCTCGACGAGCATGCGGAGGGCGTGCATTCCTCCGAGCTCGACCTCGATCTCAGCGACGGTGGCCGCTCTCGCGCCGAGGTGCTGGCCGATATCCGAGCGCGGCTGGCGGCGCTGCCGGCGGCGGTGAACATCGGCCAGCCGATCAGCCACCGGCTGGACCACATGCTCTCCGGCGTGCGGGCACAGATCGCGCTGAAGATCTTCGGCGACGACCTGGACACGCTGCGCACGCTCGCCGAGACGCTGCGCGGCCGGCTGGCGGAGAACGTGCCGGGGCTGACCGACCTGCAGCTCGAGCGGCAGGTGCGCATCCCGCAACTGCGCATCGCCGTGGACCATGAGCGTGCAGGTCTCTACGGCGTCTCGGCGGCGGCGCTGACTGAAACGCTAGAATCCCTCACCGGCGGCACGGTGGTCAGCCAGATCCTGGACGGCGCGCGCCGCTTCGACGTGGTGCTGCGCCTGGCCGACGAGGATCGCACCACGACCCGCCTGGCCGAGGCGCTGGTGCCGACGCCACATGGCCGCGTGCCGCTCGGCCTGCTCGCGCGCGTGGAGGAGGGCGATGGCCCGAATCAGATCCTGCGCGAGGGCGCGCGCCGCCGTATCGTGGTGCTCGCGAATACGACGCCCGATGCCGACATGGCAGAGGTGATCGCCGGCATCCGCGCCGAACTCGCGCGCGCGCCCATGCCCACCGGCTACACCACCGCACTGGAAGGGACCTTCCAGGCACAGGAAGAGGCGATGCGCACCATCGCCGTCCTCGCCCTGATCTCGCTCGGCCTGATCTTCGTGGTGCTCTATTCGCGCTACCGCTCGGCCATGCTGGCAGTGATCGTCATGGGCAACGTGCCGCTGGCGCTGATCGGCGCGGTCGCGGCGATCTGGATCGCCGGGCAGCCACTGTCGGTCGCGACGCTGGTGGGCTTCGTCACGCTCACCGGCATCACGACACGCAACGGCATCCTGAAGGTCAGCCACTACCTGAACCTGGCGCTGCACGAGGGCGAGCGGTGGGGCCTGGCGCTCGTCCTGCGCGGCTCGGCAGAGCGGCTGACGCCGGTGCTGATGACGGCGCTCTCCGCTGGCCTCGCGCTCATTCCGCTTGCAATCGGTGCCGACGCACCGGGCAAGGAGATCCTGCATCCCGTCGCCATCACCATCCTGGGTGGCCTGGTCAGCGCCACGTTGCTCGATACGCTGGTGACGCCGATCCTGTTCCACCGCTTCGGCCGCCCGGCGCTGGACCGCCTGCGCGCGGAGGCCGAGGAACGACGGATTGGCGGGGCGCTCGCCCCCGAGACATTCTGAGGCCTGGAGACACCGATGCCGACAAAGCGCAGTCTGATGATCGCCGCCGCCATGCTGGGCCTGCCATCGCTGGCGCCGGCGCCCCCGGCCTTTGCGCACGGCCCGTCCCGTGGCCCGAATGGGGGCCAGATGCAGGACATCGGCGCATATCACGGGGAGCTGCTTGCGGAGGGTGGCCGGTTGACGTTCTTCCTGTTCGACGCGAACGACCGCCCGCTGTCCGCGACTGGTGCCACCGCCACGGCCATCGTGCTTGCGGGCGGCCGCCAACAGACGCTGGCATTTGCGCCACGGCCCGACGGCACGGCGCTGGTCGCCACCGGGGACTTCAGGGCAGACCCCAGCCTACGCGTCGTCGTGCAGCTCGTTCCCGCGGCAGGACAGCCCCGCATCCTGGCGCGCTACGCTCCGATAGAAGCGACGAGATGACCGATACCGCAGAGCGCCGTCTGCTCGACCCCGAGGCGCACATCCTCATCGTCGAGGATGACGGCGAGATGCGGAACCTTGTCGCACGGCTGCTGCGCGACGCCGCGTTTCGTGTGTCGGCCGCACGTGACGGCCGCGAGATGTGGGACATTCTGGAAGGCCCGGCCGGCGAGCCCGATCTTGTCCTGCTCGACGTGATGCTGCCGGGCGCCTCGGGCCTCGATCTGCTGCGCCGCCTCCGGGAGCGTTCGCGTGTGCCGGTGCTGATGCTCACGGCGCGGGGTGAGGAGATGGACCGCGTGCTCGGCCTCGAACTTGGCGCCGACGACTACGTGGCCAAGCCTTTTGCGCCTCGCGAGCTTATCGCGCGCGTCCGCGCGTTGCTGCGCCGCGCCTCGCCGGCCGATGCGCACCCCGATCCGCGGTCGCGGCGACTGGCCTTCGCCGGCTGGGTGCTGGACATCGCGCGTCGGGAACTCACCTCGCCTGAGGGCGTCGCGGTCGATCTCTCCGGGGCGGAGTATGACCTGCTGATGGCCTTCCTGGAGCATCCGCAACGGGTCCTGTCGCGCGAGCAGCTGCTCGAGGTCGGCAAGCGGCGTGTCGGCACCGATCCGTTCGACCGGACGGTCGACGTCCAGGTCAGCCGCTTGCGCCGGAAGATCGAGCCGGAGGACGACAGCCCCTCCCTCATCAAGACGGTGCGCGGGGCCGGGTACGTGCTGGTGGCGGACGTGTCGCGGACATGAGGGCGCCGTGGCCCGCCAGCCTGGCCGGTCGCATCACGTTGCTGCTGCTCGGCGGGCTGATGCTGCTGCACGTCGGCAGCATGTGGGTGCATGAGCGCGCGCTGCGCGACACGGAGCAGGGTGCGCGGCTGGAACGCATGGCCGACCAGCTCGCGGCGGCGCGCGCGGCGGTCGCATCCCTGCCCGAGGCGGCGCGCGATGCGGCGGCGCATGCGATCTCGCGCCCCGGCCTCGAGATCCATTGGGATCGTATGGCACCGATGCCGGCGGCGGCACCGCCCGAGCCCCTCGCGACGGCTGCCGCACGGCTTGGCCCCGGCGCGCGGATCGGCTGGGACCCCAAGGCCGAACCGGGCCACCGCGTGCTGGGCGCGCTGCCAGCCGAGGATGGCGGATGGATCGTCTTCTCGGCACCCTGGCTCGCCGCGGGCGGCGGGCCTCTCGACCATGGCGCCATCGCGTCCATGGTCGCCATGGCGCTCGGCATCGCCCTCGTTTCGATCCTGGTCGTGCGCTGGATCACCCGACCGTTGCGGCGCCTCGCCGCAGCGGCGGACCGCATCGGCCGCGACCCGAGCCCGCGGCCGGTGCCGCTGGACGGACCGGAGGAGGTTCGCCACGCGGCCGCGGCGTTCAATGCCATGCAGCAGCGCATCGGGCGATTACTGGAGGATCGGACGGAAACGCTGGCGGCGATGAGTCACGACCTGCGCACCCCGCTCTCCCGCCTTCAACTGCGCGTGGCCTTCCTGCCGGAAGGTGAGGACCGCGTGCGGCTCGAGGCCGACATCGCCGAAATGGAAACCATGATCACGCGCACATTGGACTATATCCGCGAGGGCCGCGATGCCGAGCCCGTGCGGCCGGCCGACCTCGCGGCGATCCTGCAGACCCTGGCGTCCGATGCCGCCGATCGGGGTCACGATGTGGACTACGTGGGCCCTGGGCGGGCGGTCCTGCCGCTCCGGCGCGTCGCGGCAAAACGCGCGGTCTCGAATCTGTTGGACAATGCGCTCCGCCACGGCGTGCCTCCGGTGCGGCTGCGCATCCAGGAGGACGGAGACATGCTCGTCGTCGAAGTCTCGGATTCAGGCGCCGGCATTGCCGAGGCCGATCGGGACCGGGCTGTCGCGCCTTTCGTGCAGCTCGACACGGCACGCGGCGGCTCAGGAGTTGGCCTGGGTCTCGCCATCGCACAGCGATTTGCGCAGGGCAGCAACGGCAGGCTTGAACTGCGGGATGCCCCAGGGGGAGGGCTGCTGGCGCGAATTCTGCTGCCCAGGCAGGCCGGCTGAACGCCTGACTGGGCCGACATACTTTGTCATGTGGCGGAGAGGCTCCGCAGCGACGCGGGGTGCAAGGTCTGGCGGTCGTCAACCCGGAGGTCATTCCATGCGCCGGCTGCTCCTGACTGCACCCCTTGCCGCTGCCCTGTTCGCCGCTGGAGCCGTCGTGGTGGCACAGCCTCAGCATGGCCCTGGACATGGCATGCCGATGATGCAGGGAGGCGGTCCTGCCGCCGCGCAGGCGCCGGCGAACGCGAGCCCGGCGACGCGCGCCTTCATGGCAGCGGACGAGAAGATGCATCGCGACATGACCATCACCTATTCGGGGAATGCCGACCGCGACTTCGTCTCCGGCATGATCCCGCACCACCAGGGCGCGATCGACATGGCGCGGATCGTACTGGAGCATGGCCGCGATCCCGACGTGCGTGCCTTGGCGGAGAGCATCATCCGCGACCAGGAGCGCGAGATCGCGCAGATGCGCGTGATCCTTGCACGGATCCCCGCGCAATGATGCGCCGGGGCCTCCTCGCCAGCACCCTGCTGGTGGTGGCGGTGCCGGCAATGGCGCAGCACCGCGAGCGCGTCGAAGTGTGGCGCGACCCGAACTGCGGCTGCTGTTCGGCCTGGGTCGCGCATCTCCGCAGGGACGGCTTCGCCGTTGAGGATCGCGTCGTCGCCTCGGTCGCGCCGATCCGCAGGCTGCTGGGCACACCTGCCGATCTGCTTTCCTGCCATGCCGCGCGGGTCGGCGGCTTCGCGCTCGAGGGTCACGTGCCCGCGCTCGCGATCCGTCGCCTCCTGGGGGAACGCCCCATCGGCATCGTGGGCCTTGCCGTCCCTGCCATGCCCATCGGCTCGCCAGGGATGGAGGTGCCCGGGCAGCCGCCTGAGACGTACGACGTGATCGGCTGGCGCGCCGACGGAACCCATGCGCCCTTCATGCGGTTTAACGGGAGCGAGCCTGCCTGACAACGAAAGGAAAAGACCGATGAGGACGCTCAGCACGCTGACGGCCACCGCCATCCTTGCGTTGGGCCTTGCCGGAACCGCGATTGCGCAGGCGCCAGCGCCAGGCGCGACGCCCGACCCCCACCATCCCGGCAGGCCGGCCGGGTCGCCGCCGCCAGCGCCGCCGGCCGCGCAGCAAGGCACGCCGATGCCTGGCATGGGGGGGGCGGGTGGTGGAATGATGGGCGGCGACATGGGCCGGATGATGCAGCCCATGATGCAGCAGATGATGCAGGACCGCATGGCCGCGTCAGCGATGCAGCCCTTTCGCCGGATCGAGGGGCGGCTGGCCTATTTCCGTGCCGAACTGCGGATCACCGACGCCCAGGCGCAGCCGTGGAACGCCTTCGCCGATGCCGTCCGCACGCATGCCGAACGGCTCCGCCAGGCCACGCAGCAGGCGATGACCGGGGCCACTGAGCCCGGATCGGCACCGCAGCAGATGGAACGTCGCATCGCCCTCCTCTCCGCCCATCTCGAGTCGATGCGCGCGGTCGCAGCCGCAGCGACCCCCCTCTACGCGGCGTTGTCGGAGGAGCAGCGGCGCACCGCCGACGAGATGATGTCCGAACACGTCCGCGGCATGCGGATGGGGATGAGGATGCCGTGACATGGCGTGGACGCAGCCTGTCGGGACCGAGGCCGCGCCATCCTGGTGGCGCACGCGCACCGGCGTTGCCGCGATCGGCTTCGCACTGGTCGGCAGTTTCTATGTGCTGCGGGAGCACTGGGGCCACGCGTTCGGCGCCCTGCCCTATCTGCTGATCCTCGCCTGCCCGCTGATGCACCTGCTCATGCATCGCGGACATCGCCAGCACGGCAGCGGCGTGGGTACGGCGCCCGGCTCTCGACCCGGGGGCTGAGGTCGTGGCTGTTGCGGCGCCTCCTGGCTGCTCCGCGCTGGCCATGGCGCGGCACTAGCTCGCGCTGCTGCTGGTCGCGAACGTCATCTGGGAGGTCGCGCAGCTGCCGCTCTCCGGCGGAATTGGCCATACGCCACCGCCATGCCGCGCCGCCGCCGCTCGGGACCGGGCACACGCCAGTGCTCCAGTGGCTTCTGCAGCCGACCCTTTGTCTCCTTGCCGCGAGCCCGCCTGGCGCCGGCGCGCTGACAGACCCTTCGGAGCCTGGCCATGAACGAACAGCACGATCGCCACCAGCACAGGAATCACGGCCACGCCGGCCAAGACGACACCGGTACGACGGTGAAGGACCCGGTCTGCGGAATGACGGTGGATCCGGCGACGACGGTGCACCATGCCGATCACCTCGGTGCGGCCTACCATTTCTGCTCGGCCGGCTGCCGGACGAAGTTCACGGCTGACCCGGCGAAATACATCGCGCCGAAGCGCGCGCTGCGCGCCGAGCCGGCGGCTCCGGGCACGATCTACACCTGCCCGATGCACCCGCAGATCCGCCAGAACGGTCCTGGCAGCTGCCCGATCTGCGGCATGGCCCTCGAACCGGAGATGGCGACTGCCGAGGTCGGCCCCAATCCAGAGCTGGTGGACTTCACGCGCCGCTTCTGGATCGGGCTTGTCCTCGCCCTGCCGGTCGTGGCCCTGGAGATGGGCGGACATCTCACCGGCATGATGCACCTGGTCGGCGGGCCGCAGATGGGCAACTGGCTCCAGCTCGCGCTTGGGACGCCGGTGGTGCTGTGGGCGGGCTGGCCCTTCTTCGTCCGCGGCTGGCAAAGCCTCGTGAACCGCAGCCTCAACATGTTCACGCTGATCGCGCTCGGCACGGGCGTTGCCTGGCTGTTCAGCGTGGTGGCGACGGTCGCGCCCGGGGTGTTCCCCGAGGCGTTCCGCGCGTCGGATGGTTCGGTGGCGGTTTATTTCGAGGCGGCCGCTGTCATCGTCGTGCTGGTGCTGCTCGGCCAAGTGCTGGAGTTGCGGGCGCGCGAGCAGACCGGCGGCGCAATCCGCGCGCTGCTCGACCTCGCGCCGGCGATGGCGCGCCGGGTGCGCGACGACGGATCGGAGGAGGAAGAGGTACCGCTCGCCGCCATCCATGTCGGCGACCGCCTGCGCGTGCGACCCGGCGACAAGGTGCCGTTGGACGGCGCGGTCCTGGAAGGCCGATCCAACGTCGATGAGAGCATGGTGACGGGGGAATCGGTTCCCGTGACCAAGGCCGCCGGCGATCTGGTCGTCGGCGGCACGTTGAACGGCCAGGGCAGCTTCGTCATGCGCGCCGACCGCATCGGCCAGGATACCGTGCTGGCGCAGATCGTCCGCATGGTTGCTGGAGCGCAACGTTCCCGCGCGCCGATCCAGCGCCTTGCCGACCAGGTGAGCGGCTGGTTCGTGCCGGCCGTCGTGGTGATCGCCGTCCTCGCCTTCATCGTCTGGTCGACGTGGGGGCCCGAGCCGCGCCTCGCCTTCGCGCTGGTCGCGGCCGTCACAGTGCTGATCATCGCCTGCCCATGCGCGCTCGGGCTCGCGACACCGATGAGCATCATGGTGGGCGTCGGGCGCGGCGCGCAGGCCGGGGTGCTGATCAAGAACGCCGAGGCGCTGGAGCGGTTGGAGCGCATCGACACGCTGGTCGTCGACAAGACCGGCACGCTCACGCGCGGGCGGCCCGAGGTCGTCGCTCTCGTCCCTGCGGAGGGGCTGGCGGAGGATGATCTGCTGCGCCTGGCGGCCGGGCTGGAGCGGCCGAGCCAGCATCCCTTGGCTGAGGCCGTGGTGCGCGCGGCCGAGGCCCGCGGCCTGGCGATACCTGCGGTGGAGGAGTTCGACGCGCCGATCGGACGAGGCGTGACGGGTATCGTCGAGGGTCGCAGAGCCGCGGTCGGCAATGCGCGGCTGATGGCCGAGCTCGGCGTGGATCCCGGGCCGCTCGCCGCCGAGGCTGAGCGGCTCCGCAGCGACGGCGCCACGGTGTTCTTCGTGGCGGCGGATGGCCGCCCGGCCGGCCTCGTCGCGGTGGCGGATCCGGTGAAGGAGACGACACCGGCCGCGCTCGCCGGGCTGCAGGCGGAGGGCATCCGCGTCGTGATGCTCACCGGGGACAACCGCACGACGGCTGAGGCAGTGGCCCGCCGCCTCGGCATCACCGAGGTCGAGGCCGAGGTGCTGCCAGAGGACAAGCAGCGGATCGTCGAACGCCTGAAGGCCGAGGGCCGTCACGTGGCGATGGCCGGTGACGGCGTGAACGACGCCCCCGCCTTGGCGGCGGCGGAGGTGGGGATCGCGATGGGTACCGGCACCGACGTGGCGATCGAGAGCGCCGGCGTGACGCTGCTCGGTGGCGATCTGACCGGCATCGTGCGGGCGCGGCGGCTATCGCGCGCCGTGATGGGCAACATCCGGCAGAACCTGTTCTTTGCATTCGCCTACAACGCGGCGGGCGTACCGATCGCAGCGGGCGTGCTGTACCCGTTCTTCGGGATACTCCTCTCGCCGCTGATCGCTGCGGCGGCGATGGCGCTGTCCTCGGTGAGCGTCGTCGGCAATGCGCTGAGGCTGCGGTCGACGGGGCTGGAGACGAGGACTTGAGAGCGGAATGTCGAGACCGCTCCGGAATGATCACGCGCCCCCGCAATCGACGTGTGAGACGTTTGTCGACCAGCAGGATCCCGTCGCCCGACAGCGGCACGCCGCGGCCGGGCCCAGTCCAGTCCGCCCAGTTCAGCGTGACGTGCCCTCGGTCCCGGCCGCCTCGGTCAGCGCGCAGCCAGTACCACGAGCCGGACTGGCCCGTTCGATCAGCACATCCGGCATTCATCACGCCTGGCGATGGCGAACGCTTGCCGGGTGATGCCGAAACCGGGTGCTCGGTGCGTTGCCCTGGCGACGATAAACGTTGCGAAATTGCATCGACGCAGTCCATATTCATTCCGTGACGTGCACAAAACGTCAGCCGTGGTACGATCCTTGCCGTCGCGTCCGTTGACGCTTCGGGGAAGTTCAGCAAAGCTGCGCACGTAACGAGACGCGCGCAAAAGCGAGTTGGGGAGGATGAAGCATGGGTATCCGTACAGCGCTACTGGCGACTGCCCTGGGGTGCGCTTTGGCCGCTTCGGATGCAGGCGCGCAGGAGTTGAACGTCGCGATCTTTGGCGGCTCGTTCGCTGACAATGTCCGCACCTGCGTTGCCGAGCCGTTCCAGCGCGCCACCAACACGCGCGTGAACTTCGTGTTGGGCAATTCCGTGCAGAACGCTGCCCGCCTGCGCGCCACGCGCGGCCGGCCCGACGTCGACGTGGCCTACATGGACCTGCAGGTCGTGGTGCAGGCCAAGGCCGAGGGGCTGCTGGACCAGATCGACGCGACGAAGATCACGAACCTGCCGGACATCTATCCTTCGGCCGTCGATCCTGACCGGCAGTGGATCGGTTTCATGTACTCGGCGACCGCGATCGCGTACAACCCGCGCGAACTGCGCAACCCGCCGCAGGCCTGGGCGGACCTGTGGTCGCCAGCCTTGCGCGGCAAGCTCGCAATCGGCGACATCAGCGCGACCTCCGGCCAGCATTTCTTGATCGCTGCGGCGCGCCTGAACGGCGGGTCGGTTGAGAATGTCGAGCCGGGCTTCCGCGCAATCCGCGAGCTTCGTCCTGGCGTGGTGACACTTTACACACAGGCCGACCAGGTCGTGCAATTGATCGAGCGCGGTGACATCGCCGCCGCGGTCTGGTTCGCCGATCGGGTGGGCGCGGCCGCGCGCAACGGCGTGCCGGTGGCGGTGGTGTTCCCGCGCGAAGGCGCGATCGGGATCCTGCCGACCTTTGCGGTGCCGCAAGGAGCGCGGAACAAGGCGCTGGCCGAACAGTACATGGACCGTGCGCTGGCCCCAGACGCGCAGCGCTGCTTTGCAGAGCGTCAGTACGCCGGCCCCACCAACCGCAAGGTGGAGCTGCCCGACGACTTGGCGAAGTTGGTGCCATACCGCGAGGCGGTCGACCGCCTGTACTTCCCGCCTCCCGAGCTCGTCGCGCGGAACCTGCCGGCCTGGACCGACCGCTGGAACCGCGAGATCGCACGCTAGGCATCTATGGCAACTGTTGAACTCCGGCGCCTCTGCAAGCGTTACGGCGCCGCAGTCGCGGTCGATCGCATCGATCTTTCCATCGCGGAGGGCGAGATGATCGCCATGGTGGGGCCCTCCGGCTGTGGCAAGACGACGGTGCTGCGCATGATCTCCGGCCTGATCGAGCCGGATGGTGGCCAGGTGCTGATTGGCGGGAATGACCTAACGCGGGCCCCGGTGCATACCCGCAACCTGGGACTGGTGTTCCAGAGCTACGCGCTGTTCCCGCACATGACGGTGTTCGAGAACGTGGCATTCGGGCTGCGCAGACGAAGCGTGCGCGAACCCGATCTGGGGCGGCGCGTGGGCGAGGCGCTCAGCCTCGTGCGCCTTGACGCGTTCTCGGGCCGCTATCCGAGGCAATTGTCGGGGGGGCAGCAGCAGCGCGTGGCGCTGGCGCGGTCGGTCGTTACCGAACCCCGCGTGCTGCTGCTTGATGAGCCGCTCTCCAACCTTGACGCCGCGCTGCGCGACGAGATGCGCGTGGACCTGCGAAGGCTGCAGCAGCGCCTGGGCATCACCACCGTGTTCGTCACCCATGACCAGCAGGAAGCGCTCACGCTGGCTGACCGCATGGCCGTGATGCGCGCGGGCCGGATAGAGCAGCTCGGGACACCGCAGGAGGTGTACGAGCGCCCCGCCAGTGCCTTCGTCGCCGGTTTCGTCGGGCGGTCCAACCTGTTCGAGGTCGACGCGACGGCCGATGGGCTGCGCGGCCCGGATGGGATCACGTTGCGGGCCATTGGAACGGTACGCGGACGGATGCGCGCAGCCCTGCGGCACGAGAAGCTGCGGCTGCATGGAACACCCCCGCCGGGTGCCAATACGTTCGAAGCCGAAATCATGCTGCGCTCGTTTGCCGGTGCGCAAGCGCTGTACGTCGTGCGGCTTAACTCCGGCCCGGAATGGCAGGCCGAGGCGCCTTCCAATCCGCCGCTGGCGGAAGGAACGCGGGTGACCGCATGGTTCACACCCGACGATCTGATCCTGCTTCCCCTCGATGGCTGAGCCCAGGCGCGACACCACCGGCCTTCTGCTGTTGGCCCCGTTGCTGGGCGTGCTCACCGTCGCGTTTCTGGTCCCTGTCCTGTCGCTGGTGCCGACCAGCCTGCGCCCCTATGTCGCCGGCCGTGGCATCGGCGAAGGCTGGACGCTGGAGCACTATACCAATGTCCTGACCGACTCGTTCTACCTGGAGATCCTTGCGCGCACGATCGGGCTCGGCTTCGTGGTCACGCTCGCAACATTGGTCATTGGCTATCCGCTGGCCTACATCCTGGCCCGGTCGGAATCACGCTGGCGGCACTGGCTGACCTTGCTGGTGATCTTCCCAATGCTCTTGAACCTGGTGGTGCGCACCTTCGGCTGGATCGCATTGCTGGCGCGCCGCGGCCTGGTGAACCAGTGGCTGATGGGGCTCGGCATCACGGATGAGCCGCTTCGGCTGATGTTCAACTTCACCGGGCTGATGATAGGCCTGACACACATCTTCCTGCCGGTGATGGTGCTGGTGCTGATCGCGGTCATCCAGAACATTCCCCGCGATCTTGAGGAAGCGGCCGGCGTGCTCGGTGCCTCCCGCGCGGCGGTGTTCGCGAAGGTGGTGCTGCCGCTCAGCGCGCCGGGGATCCTTGCCGGCTCGATCCTCGTGTTCGTGCTGACGGTCAGTGCCCTGGTCACGCCGCGCCTGCTTGGCGGTCCCACCTACAAGGTGGTCTCGACGCTGGTCTACGAACAGTTCCTGCAGCTGCTGAACTGGCCCGCCGGCTCGGCGCTGGCGCTGCTGATGACGGCTATCGTGCTGCTCCTGCTGTGGGTTGGAGCACGCGTCGCGCGGCGCTGGGAAGCCCGGGAATGACGGTGCGGAAAACCCTTTCCAGCCTTTATGTTGCGCTCGTGCTGTCCTTCCTGATGCTGCCGGTGGCGGTGGTGGTGCTGGCGTCCTTCAGCACGACCTCGTTCCTGACCATCCCGCCGCAGGGTGTGACTTTGCGCTGGTATGGGCGCGTACTGAGCAGCCCCGAATACTTGGACGCGATCTGGATCAGCGTCGCGCTCGCCACCTGCGCCACGCTGGGGGCACTTGCGGTGGGCACCGCCACTTCCTATGCGCTGGTGCGGCGCATCGTGCCGGGGCGCACGCTCATCTCCGCCTTCGTGATGTCGCCTCTGGTCTTTCCAGGGCTGGTGATCGGCGTGGCGCTGCTGCAGCTCTACGCAGCACTTGGCATGGGCGGCAGCTTCATCGGGCTGCTGCTGGCCCACATGGTGATTACCGTTCCCTACGTGGTACGCACCACGCTGGCGAGCCTGCAAGGCCTGGACAGGGAACTGGAAGACGCAGCCTGTACGCTTGGCGCCACGCGGCTGGAGGCATTCCGGTTTGTCACGCTGCCGCTGCTGCGCCCCGGGCTTGCCGCCGGCGGGTTGTTCGCCTTCATCACCTCGTTCGACAACGTTCCGGTATCGATCTTCCTCACCGGCGTTGGCAGCACCACCCTGCCGGTGAAGATCTTCACCGCGATCGAGTTTGGCGTCGACCCGACAGTGGCCGCCGTCTCCTCTCTGCTGATCCTGTCCACTGCCGTCGTCCTCGTACTGGCCGAGCGGCAGGTCGGGCTGCACCGGTTCACCTGAACACCTGACCTGACAACGGGGGCATCAATGCCGATCACCAAGAATGGCTTCCCGGTGATGCTGAGTTTCGACCTGGACTGCGAGACGCTCTGGACCTCGCGCGATCCGAAGAATGCCGAGCGGCCCATCATCATGTCGCAGGGCGCCTATGGCTGGAAGGTCGGGTGCGATCGGGTGCTGGAGCTGCTCGCGCGCTACGGCCTCTCCTGCACCTTCTTCATTCCCGGTCTCGTGATCGAGCAGCGCCCCGCCCTGATGGAACGCATCCTGAATGCCGGGCACGAGATCGCGCACCATTCCTACTCGCACCGCTGGATCGTCACCCTCTCGCCGGAGGAAGAGCGCGAGGAGATGGAGAAGGGCATTGCCGCGATCGAGCGCGCGACGGGCCGCAAGCCGCGCGGCTACCGCTCGCCCGCGGCCGAATTCAGCGCCATCACCCTGCCGCTGATCCGCGACTATGGCTTCTCCTACTCCTCGAACTTCTTCGACGAGGACAGCCCCTACCTGCTTGAGATCGAGGGCAGGCAGAGCGACGTGGTGGAGTTCCCCTTCGCCTGGGTTCTCGATGACGCGCCGTTCTTCAACTACTCGATCACGCTGCCTGGGCGGACCATGCAGCCGCCCTCCTCGGTGCTCGAAGGGTGGATCGACGAATTCGACATGCTCTACGCCGAGCAGCGCTACTTCATGCTCGCGATGCACCCGGAGATCATCGGTCGCCCCTCGCGCATCGCTATGCTGGAGCGCCTGATCCGGCATATCCAGGGCCATCCGAACGTGTGGTTCACACGCTGCGACCAGGCGGCCGACGTGCTTCGCCCAATGCTGAAGGCAGGGGTGACGCGATGAGGCTCGGGGGGCGGCGCATCCTTGTCACGGGGGCTGCAAGCGGCATCGGCCGTGCCATTGCCCACCGCTTCGTCCAGGAAGGAGCGCAAGTCGCGCTGCTCGACCGCGTTCCGATCATCGACACAGCGATCGCCATTCAATGCGACCTGCTTGACCAGGCCGCAATAGCGCCCGCCGTTACCGATGCCGCTGCGCGCATGGGCGGCCTTGATGGCGTGGTGAACTGCGCCGGCGCCGACCTGATGCAGTCGCTGGAGGACATGTCCCCGGCTGCGTGGCAGAGGATCATCGATGTGAACCTCACCGCGCCCATGCTCGTCTGTCGTGCCGCGCTGCCAGCGATGAAGGCAGCCGGGCGCGGCACGATCATCGCCGTCGCCTCGGGTGCCGCGCTGCGGCCGTTGCCGAACCGCACGGCCTACTGCGCGGCCAAGGCTGGAGTGGTGATGTTCTGCAAGTCGCTGTCGATCGAGCTCTCCGCCAGCAACATTCGCGTCAACGCGGTCTGCCCCGGCATCATCGACACGCCGATGTGGCGCTCGAGCTGGGAAGGTGCACCCGACCCCGAGGCAGAACTGGCAATGATCCTTGACCGCTACGTGATCAAGCGCGTCGGGCAGCCGCGTGAGATCGCCGATGCCGCGCTGTTCCTGACCAGCGACGAAAGCAGCTACATGACCGGCACGGCAATTGCCGTGGATGGCGGGAGGACCTTTCATTGACCACCCCACGCTTCGCCGGACGCCACGTGGCGATCACCGGGGCCGCCAACGGCATCGGCCGCGCCACCGCGCTGCGCTTCGCCCAGGAAGGGGCGAGTCTGTTCCTGCTGGATCTCGAGGAGGGACCTCTGACCGCCACCGCCGAGGACTGCCGCGGCCATGGTGCCCGGGTCGCGATCGCTACCGGCGACCTGACGCGCCGCAATGTGGTCGAGAACGCCTTCGCGACGGCCGGGCAGATCGACATCCTGTTCAACAATGTCGGGCAGAGCGCTCGCGAACGCTCGAAGCCCTTCCACGAGAGCGACCCTGACACCTGGCAGTTCGTGATCAACGTCTCGCTGCTGACCACCATGCTCGTCTCGCGCCAGGTCGTGCCCGGGATGCGGGAGCGGGGTGCGGGAAAGATCATCAACATGTCGACCGAAAGCGCCTTCTATGGCGACGTGGGCATGGTGGACTATGCGTCCGCCAAGATGGGCGTGATCGGCTTCACGCGGTCGCTGGCGCGTGAACTGGCCCCCCACCGCGTGAACGTCAACGCCGTGGCGCCAGGCGCCATCCGCACCCGCGCGCATGACCGGTTGCCGAAGGAAGTGATCGACAAGGTGCGGAGTTCCGTACCCATGGGTTTCGTGGCGGAGCCGGCCGATGTGGCGGGCGTGGTCGCATTCCTGGCCACCGACGATGCCTGCTACATCACCGGCCAGACGCTGCTCATCGATGGCGGACGGTGGATGATTTGAGCACGCTGCTGCGCCTCTCGGTCACCGAGGCCGCCGCCGCCGTCCGCGAACGACGCGTCTCCCCGGTTACCCTGGTCGAGGCCGTGCTCGACGGGATCGCGCGCACGCAGGGAACGCTCAACGCCTTCGTGACCGTTGATGCCGATGGCGCGCGCATCGCCGCGCGCGCGGCCGAAGCGGCGGTGATGCGTGGGGACACGCTTGGTCCCTTGCATGGCGTGCCGTTCTCGGTCAAGGACCTGACTTGGACCAAGGGTCTTCGCACCACGATGGGCTCGAAACTCTTCGAGCAGTTCGTTCCGCAGGAAGATGCCGTCCCTGTGGCACGGCTTCGCGCCGCCGGCGCCATCCTGGTTGGCAAGACCACAACGCCGGAGTTCGGGCACAAGCCGTTCACCGAATCACCCGTAAGCGGCATCTCGCGAAACCCGTGGGACCTGTCGCGCACGCCCGGTGGTTCCTCCGGTGGTGCGGCGGCGGCGGTTGCGGCGGGGCTTGGGCCGCTGGCACTTGGCACCGATGGCGGCGGCTCGATCCGCATCCCGGCCGCCTGCTGCGGCGTTGTCGGGCTGAAGCCCACCCTCGGCCGTGTCCCGCATATCCACGCACCGGACCTGTTTGCCAACAACTCCTACATCGGGCCGATAACCCGGACAGTGGCCGACGCGCGGCTGGCGATGAGCGTGATCGAGGGACCGGACGCGCGCGACCCCTACGCCGTCGCCGCCATCCCGCCGCCGGCCCCCCGGCGCCTTCGCGTCGGCTGGGCACCACGGGTCGGTAATGCCCTGCTTGATGGCGAGATCGAAACGATCACCGGCGAAGCTGTGAAGGCATTGGGCTGCGCGATCGAGCTGGTGGAGATCGACTTTGTCTCTGAGGAAGACGCCTTCCTGGTGATGCTGCAGTCGAGCCTTGCGGCCCGGCTTGGCCCTCGTCTTGCCGCGGAGCGCGCATCCTTGTCACCCTCGCTGACGGAGACGATCGAGCGTGGGCTGGCGCGTAGCGCAGCCGAGGTGCTGGACGCCGCGCAGCGGCGCACGGCGCTCTATCGGAAAGTGGTTGCGCTGTTCGATCGGATCGACGTGCTGGCCACGCCAACCATCAGCGCACCGGCGCCGCCGACGGAGCTAGATCCATTCGCCCCCTTCGCCATCGGCAACGGGGCAGGCGCGCCCGGGCATATCCGCGCCACGTGGTACCCCTACACGTACCCGTTCAACCTCACTGGGCATCCGGCGCTGACGGTTCCGGCCGGGCGCACGCGGGCCGGGCTGCCCGTCGGGCTGCAGCTGGCCGGGCGATGGCATGAGGACCATCTGCTGCTCGATCTCGCGCAGCGCCTGGAAGCAGCACGCCCCTGGGCAGCCGCGTGGCCGCCGCATGCCGCATGAACGCTGCATAGCTGCGGACATGGGTGCCGGCATGCGCATCGCCCTCGATCCGCACAACCGGCACCGTTGCCGTGGCGCCGCGTCGCCGGCCCGGATGACGGGATCGATCATCTCGGGTCCTCAGTGCAGCCAGCCGCCGCGCGGTGCAAGCTAGCGGCTCTGAGGGGTCGTCCCAGCCGGTGCCGTCTCGAATCCCGGCGGGGGGGCGATCTTCCCAGGGGTGGGAAGCTCGCCGATCGTTTGCACCGGCGCCAGCGTCACGCCACCGCGGCCCCAGTCGCTGCCGTACATCGTCACGATCCAGCCGCCGAGGCCCGGTGCAGCCAGCGCTTCACTCGCAGCAGCCATCTCCTCGTCCGTCGACCGCGCCGCAAAGGGTGACGTGCCGTCCGTCCTGGCCGAGCACGATCCAGGAGCACTGGGCGAGAGCCATCAGGCCCCCGCCTCGATGGCGCGGATCTGCGCCTTGAGCTCCGCCAGGCGACGACGCCAGCTGCCTGATAGGGCAGGAAAGTGAGCTGCGTCGGTCACCGTCACAGTACACGTTGCGCGAGCGTAGCGAGCAGCACATCAACCGCTTTGGAGAGCAGCCTCGGCATTGTCGCACGCGACATCAAGTCCGCCGACAGCTTCCTGGGCCAAGCGTTCAGCCTAGCCTAGTCAGCGCTTCAGAGATCACCGCGGACGAGTCCACCATCGCATCCGCGACGCGGTTGCGCGCACGCACGAGCTTGGTTTCGAGCATCCAGCGTGCCTCGCCAGCGGGAAGTGTCGCGAGTTCAGGGACGTTGTAGAGGCAGGGGATCATAGTGGTCTGCGGCGTGAAACCGTAGGGGTCGTGGCCGTAGGTACCGATCGCGGTGCTCTGCAGGGGAACGAGGATACGGGAGAGCCGCTTCATCGTTGCATTGAGGAGCTGTGCCGCGTCCTCCGAACCACGTCCAGCAGCGAAGGCTGACGCCTCGGTGGCCGCCCGCGTGTCGAGCCTCGCGGCCTCGGCCGCGAAGCGGTTCGCAGCGGCCAACGTGCTCTCGAGTCCGACCGTGCTGCCCGCCGGGGCGAGCTCCTGCAGACGCGCCACCACCTGCTCGGCCACCGGGGCGAAGCGGAATGGCAGCACCGGCGCCGTGCACAGCTCCCACAGATAGGCGCCGTAGACACGGATATGCTCCTGCATCAGCGTCCAGTCCATCTTGTCGAGGCGGTTCTCGACTGAGTGGTGCCACCAACCGAGGTCGGCCATCGCTGTCGCGCGCAGCTCTGCTTCTGTGAACGAACCTTCGGCATGGAACATCGGGATGCCGATGCCGAAGAAGGACGCGTCGCCATTCTTGACAGAACGCCTCCACTTCGTCCGCTTCGTGCCCAGCAGGCGTTTCTCGACCGCGTCGAGGAATGGCTTCAGCTCCGCATTCGAGGCGGTCGACCATTCCGTGGTGCCGACGAAAGCGGGCTGGTCGACCTGGAGGTAGGCCACGCAGTTGGCCCGCAGCCGATCCCAGTTGCGGTCGCAGAACCAGGATGAGCCCGCCATGGTGCCGGTCTCGTGCGCGGTCCAGAAGCCAAAGGTGATGCCGCGGCGCAACTGCTCACGATGCAGGTTGAACACGCGCGCGAGCTCCATGAGGCAGGCATTGCCCGCCGCATTGTCGGTCGCCGCCTCGCCAGGCCAGGAATCCTGGTGCCCACCGACCAGGACAAAATCCGCTGCTTCGGGGCTCGCCTCCGGCGCTGGCAGGTTCGCGGTCGTGATCTGCACAGGCCGCCAGCCGTTCTCGACGTGGGTTCGGAACCGGAGCTTGACGGAGCCCTTGCCCAGCAAGTCGCGCAGCCTCAGCCCCGCCGTGCGGGCGATGCCGATGCACGGGATCGTCGGCATCTCTGTCGTGACGTTGTCGGGCGTCGGATTGCCCCAGACCGGCTTGACCGAACCGAATGGTACGGCGGTGTTCTCCGGGTGCCCCCAGTTCATCATCACCGCTCCGATCGCGCCCTTCATCGCGGCGATGCGCTGCTTCTCGTGCCGCGCCGGCGAATAGGAAAGCTCGGTCAGGATGATCTTTCCGCGTGCATCCTTGCCGGCATAGTCGGAGAAGCCGCCGCCACCGACATCGAGCAGTTCGCCCTCGATGCCGTCTTCGATCGTGAGCAGGCTGTGGCCGAGCGTGTTCGCCTGCAGGCTGATCTCGACCGGCGCGACGACGCGGCACTCAGCATGCTCTGGGAATGAGACAACAGCGGGGAACTCGTGCAGCGCTGCGTCCACGAGGCCGGCGGCGCGCATTGCGTCGCGCGAATATTCCGCCATGCGTTGACCATTCGCCGATCCGGCAGCACGATACGGAATGTCCATTGCGATTTGTTCGACATGGCGCCGAATGTTGTCCGCGGATAGATCCGCAAGAATTGCCGCTTCGGTCATCGCCCGATGTGCTCCGACACCTGTGTCACTCCTTTGATCAAGCCGTAGCAGGAACGATCGGGCGCAACAATCAAGCCGCGCCGACGCCTGGCCAGATGAGGTTGCACCCTTGTTCGTCCCTGCGCGCCGACCTCCAGAGACCCCTCCCTCCAGTGCCCATGGACGTTGGCTGACGGAGCCTCAGACACTCGCGGAACGCATCAGTGGACGCCCCGTGAGGAACCCGCCATCGACCGTCAGCACTGCACCTGTGATGAACTCTGCCTGATCGGAGGCAAGGAACGTGACGGCACGCGCAACATCCTCTGGCTGGCCGATACGGCCATACGGGATCATCGGCAGGAAGTTGCGCTTGTAGTCTGCACTCACACGCTCGCCCTCGACTTCGATGAGTCCTGGGGCGACCGCGTTGACACGAATGCGATGAGGTCCGAACTCCATCGCCATGCACTTGGTCAGCATGACCAACCCGGCCTTCGATGCGCAGTAATGCCCCGCACCAGCGCGTGCGGAGAACGCTGCCGTCGAGGCGACGTTGACGATTGATCCACCGCCGCCTGCGGCGATCCGCCTCCGCACGAAGGACTGCCCACACAGCAGCGGTCCTTTGAGGTTCGTGTCGATCACCGCATCCCACGCGGCTTCCGCCATATCGATCAGCGGATTGTCCGGATAGACGCCAGCATTGTTGACCAGGAGATCGGGCGTGCCGAGCGCCGTGTCGATCTCGGTGAACACTGCCTCAACACCCGCCGCGTCCCGTACGTCCAGGGACCAAGCCCGCGCGCCGGCGGCCCCCATCCCCGTCAGGCTTTCCGCGACCGCGGCGGCAGCCTCTCGGTTGAGATCCGTCACGGCCACAGCAGCTCCTTCGCGTGCGAAGGCTTCGGCAATTGCGCGCCCAAGCCCACGTGCAGCGCCCGTGACCACGGCGATTTTGTTGTGCATGCGTCCCGTCCTGTCTGGGCTGGCGGGGCGGCATGCGCCGCCCCGCCCGTTATCAGCGCGTCGTGATCTCGCGGTTCCAGCGGTCCGTCCACTGCGGCAGCTGGGTTGTCACGTGACTCCAGTCTGCGGGGAGCAGACGATCAAGCGTTGCCTCGCCCGCAGGCAGCTTGCGTGCGACATCCTCAGGTAGCTGAACCTTGCGATTCACGGGCGTGAGGTAGGTGTGCCGGGCATTGGCGGCCTGCGCCTCGACGCTCAGCACATAGTTGATGTAGCGCTGCGCCGCATCGAGCCGCTTTGTACCGCGGGCGATCCCAATCGTGGAATCGATGATGTAGGCGCCCTCCTGGGGAATCACCCAACCGACATTGCCGCCGGAGTCGATGAGCCCCTGGGTACGATCGCTCGTCCAGGTCGTGATCCAGATGTCGCCCTGCGTGAACATCTGCGCCACCTGGGCGTGCTGATTCCAGAACGTGACGATCGATGGCCGGAGCTCGCGCAGGCCGACGAAACCTGGATCGATGTTTCGTTCGCCGCCGCCGCCCATGCGCGCGGTCATGAGCAGCAGCATGACGCCGTGCGAGGTGTTGATGTCGGGGATCGCGAGCCGATTGCGGTACTCGGGCCGCCAGAGGTCGCGGTAGGAGGACGGCGGCGTGGTGATCCTCGTTTTGTCGTAGGCGATCACCTGCGCGACGTACATGAACTTCGTGTAGGGATCACCAGCGATGCGGAACCGCGGGTGCAGGTCCGCCATGTTCGGCACTGTCGCGAGCGTGAGCGGCTCGAACAGCCCTTCTGCATTCGCCTGCGCGGCGCCGACCTCATCCATCATGATGACGTCGATGCGCGGATCGGCACGTTGCGCGCGCATCATCGCTACCGTCTGCATCGTCAGCCCGGTGGCAATGCGGATCCGGATACCGGGATTGGCACGCTCGAACGGCTCGATCACGGCACGGCGCCAGCCTTCCTCGAACGATCCGCCATAGACGATCACAGTCAAGTCCTGCGCTTGCTGTGCGTGCGCCGCGCCGCTGTGCAGCGACGATCCCGCAACGCCAAGACAAGCTGCCAAGCCTAACGTCCAGAGCCTGCGCATCTTCTTTTCCTCCGTCTGGCCCTGCCCGGATCGGCAGGGCTCATTGACCTCGCGGACTCAGCCGACGAGGAATTGCGTATCCTCCTCCCGCAGCACCACCCCGACCAGTGCACCGTCCTCACGCGGTGCAATGCCGTGACGAAGTTGTTCCTGAACGGTCAGTTCCGGGCCGTCGGTCAAGACGACGACGTACTCCATCATTCCCGCCGTCCGTGCCGTTCGCCGCACTATGCCCTCGCGTGCCCCCGCCACACCTGGCGGGCAGATGTCGACCTTCTCTGGACGGATGCACAGCGCGCCACGCGCGCCGGTGCTTGCGCGTCCGCGCGCGGCGAACACACCGCCCGCGTCGGCACGGAACGTCATCCGGCCATCGCCGCTGGTCTCGGCCACGCCATCGATCAGGTTCGAGGTGCCGATGAAGTCAGCGACAAACCGCGTCGCCGGTTCATTGTAGATCTCGGCAGGCGTACCCGCCTGCTCGATCCGCCCGGCATTCATCACCGCGATCCGGTCCGCGATCGACGACGCTTCGTCCTGGTCATGCGTCACGAACAGGGCGGTGATGCCGACATCCTTCTGCAGGCGGCGAATCTCCTGGCGCATCTGCACACGGAGCTTGGCATCGAGGTTCGAGAGCGGCTCATCGAACAGCAGAAGCTTCGGGCGCAGGACGAGCACGCGCGCAAGCGCGACCCGTTGCTGCTGTCCGCCCGAAAGCTGGCGCGGATAACGTTCCTCGAAGCTTCCAAGCCCGACGAGTTCGATCGCCTCCGCGGTTCGGCGGCGAACCTCGTCCTCTGGAAGATGCCGGCAGCGCAGCCCGAACGCGACATTGCGGCGCACGGTCATATGCGGGAACAGGGCGTAGCTCTGAAAAACCATGCCGGTGTCACGCTGATTCGCCGGCACATGTGTGATGTCGCGGCCGTCCAGCAGAATGCGGCCGGCACTCGGCTCGACGAAGCCGGCGACCATGCGCAGCGTCGTTGTCTTGCCGCAGCCAGACGGACCGAGCAGCGCAACCATCTCGCCCTTGCCGAGCGACAACGTAACCGCATCCACGGCGACGCTGTCGCCATAGATTTTGCGCAGGCCCTGCATCTCAAGATCATACGTTGTCATGTGTGACGGACATCCAGGAAGCGACGGTAGAGGGGTACGCCGACCACCAGCCATACGAGGATCAACAGCGTCGAGACTGCCGAGACGGAGGGGCGGCTTGAGTACTCAAGGGATGTGAAAATCCGTATCGGCAGCGTCTGCATGCCGGGGCCAGCGAGGAACAGCGAGACGACGAGCTCGTCGAAGGAGATGATGAATGCGAACACTGCACCCGCCACGACACCGGGCCGAATGAGCGGCAGCGTGACGAGGAAAAATGTCCGCATCGCGCTGGCGCCGAGGTTCTTCGCGGCTTCCTCCACTGCTGGATCGAACTCGGCGAGACTTGCTGAGACCATGCGGATGACGAACGGCGTGGTCAGCACGGCGTGCGCCGCCACCATGCCAGGAAATGTTCCCGCCAGCCCGACCCAGTTGAAGAAAATCAGCAGTGCGAGACCGAGCACGATCGCGGGGAAGAAGATCGGCGAGAGGAAGAGGGCCGAGATCGCTGTCTGTCCGCGGAAGCGCCCCCGCACCAGGCCGAGTGCAGCCAGGGTGCCAAGGACGGTGGCGATCGCGGTCGAGGCGGCGGCAAGTGCTGTGCTGAATCGCATCGCTGCGAGGTACTCGGGGCTCGCCAGGACTTCGCCAAACCAGCGCCACGTGAAGCCCTGGGGTGGAAAGACAGGATACGCGGTGGCCGTGAACGACGTCGCGATCACGACGAGCACTGGCGCCATGAGGTAAAGCCCGACCAGCGCGACGATCAGCCAGAGAATCATGTGCCGCGCTCCTGCCGGGCGAGCCTCATCGCAATGAGGAACAGCACCACCACTGTGGCAAGCATAACGAACGCGATCGCGCCGCCGAACGGCCAGTTCAGAAGGCTCATTCCCTGCTGGTAGATCAGCGTCGCCATCACCGGCACACGCGGCCCACCGATGAGGCTGGGTGTGACGAATGCACTGATCGCCAGGGTGAAGACGAGGACGGACCCCGAAAGGATGCCCGGTAGGGAGAGCGGCAACGTGATCTGCAGGAACACACGTAGCCGGCTCGCTCCGAGGTTGCGAGCAGCCTCGTAGACGCGCGGATCGATGTTCAGCAGAGCGGCATCAAGCGCTAGCACCATGAAGGGCAACAGCACCTGCACGAGCGCGACCACAATCCCCAACATGCTGTACATGAAGCGGATCGGGCTATCGATCACTCCGAGATCGATCAGCGTGCGGTTGATGAAGCCGTTGTTCGAAAGAACGATCATCCAGCCGAAGGTACGCACGACAGCACTGGTCAGGAGCGGGAGCAGGACCACGAAATAGAGAAGCGCCCGCGGCGTTCCCCGCAGCCTGGAAAGGCCGTAGGCCATCGGAAAGCCGAGCACGAGGCACCATGCCGTCACTTCGATGCCAAGGCGCAGCGTTCTGAGCAGGATGCCCAGATGGTAGGGGTCGGCGACGAATGCGACGTAGTGCGCGATGGTCCAGGCATCCTGGATGCCGCGTCCAGCCTCGTACGTGCGGAAACTGATGACAAACAGCGTGATCAGCGGGCCGAGCATGAAGAGTGCGAGCCAAGCGAAGTTCGGCAGAACAAGTGCCGCGCCCTTCTGCCTCATCGGTCTTGCATCCGCAGTCCCTGGCCCGGCCGAGCACCCATCGCCGGCGTTCTCATTCTGTCCGGGTCAATTGATAAAGGCTCCGCCATCAACATCGATCACCTCGCCAGTCATGAAGAGAGGCTCGGCGCAGGCAAGGAAGGACGCAACCACGGCAACGTCCTCTGGCGTTCCGATCCTGCCCACCAGGATCGAGCGCGTGAGTTGATCTCGGTTGGGCGCGAATGTCGCGCGGGTTCGTTCCGTCTCGATCGGTCCGGGACAAATGGCGTTGACCAGCACGTGTGGTGCGAGTTCCACCGCGAGGCCGCGCGTCAGACCGAGGACGCCAGCCTTCGCGGCCGCGTAGGCGAAGCGGCTCACGCCCGTAGGGCTCGGGCCATGGTTCGCCGAGACCGACGAGATGTTGATGATCCGCCCAGCGCCCTGCGCCACCATCTGCGGAGCGACCGCATGGCTCCAGTTGAAGCAGCCCTTCAGGTTGACCGCCATCTCGCGGTCCCAGTCGGCTTCGGTGATCTCCAGGATGCGCTTGGTCTGCGGCATCGCCGCGTTGTTCACCAGGACATCGATCCGACCCCGGCGCCGGATGATGTCGCGGGCTTTCTCGTGCACGTCTCCGTAGTCTGAAACATCACTGTCGAGTGGCATGGCATCGACACCGAGCGAACGGATCTCGCTGGCCGTCTGCTGGAGTTCATCCTCCAGAACATCAACTGGTGCGACTGCGAAACCCTGACGTGCAAGTGCCAAGCAGATCGCACGCCCGATGCCACGCGCACCTCCCGTGACAATCGCCATTTTGGCCCCGTGGACAGCCATTGAGCGTTACGCGCCTGACTTTTTTGACGATGGAACATTCATCCCAGTTCGATAACAACTAATCATGACGCGCTATCACTCGCAAGGCACGATCCCGTAACGGCTTGCAAGCGTTACGGTGTAGAGAGGATGCTCCCCAGCGAGCGCGTAGGCGCCACCGTAGCGGTCGTCGCTGAGGCCCGTCCGCGTGGCGCGGGCGCGGGGCCGACGCACGTCACAGTCCGCGTGCCGCTCCGCATCAAGCGGCGTTCGGGGCGCAGGACCATGATGACGCCTGTCATGGATGGCCTGCCAACACCGACCGCGACGCGCGGGGATCCGACGCTGCTCAAGGCGCTCGCGCGCGCCTTCCGCAAAAGCGGATGCTCGACGAGGGCCGATACGCTTCCATCAGCGAGATGGCTGCGGCCGAGAAGATCGAGCGGGGCTACCTCGGGTCGCTGCTGCGGCTCACGCTGCTTGCGCGGGACATCGTTGAGGATTGTCTGTCGGGTGCGCCATCCTCCGCTCTTCAGTTGGCCGATCTACAGGCGCCATCTCCAGACGCATGGGCTGATCAACGCCCTGTCCTGGTGGCGAGATCGTGCCGCCCGAAGGCAGGCGGAGGTTGACAAGTCCGGATCTGGACATGATATCCTCATTCGAACTGGAGGTCCTCATGGCGAGGCTCAGACACGCTCCCACACCGACAGCGGCGTCTTCGCCGCCGATCCTCGACACGAGCCGCTTCACGCCCTCGAACCGTCGTCGGCTCAGCGGTCCAGGCATGCGGACGTTTCTCGCGATCGCGGATCTCTGGCGGCTGCCCGAGGAGGACAGGCTGCGTGTGCTCGGCTTGCCTTCGCGTTCCACCTACTACGCGTGGGTGAAGGCCGCACGCGACCAGGCAGACATCACCCTTCCGGTCGACACGCTGCTTCGCATCTCTGCTGTCCTCGGCATCCACAAGGCCTTGCGCATTCTGTTCACCACCGAGCGCGAAGGCGTCGAGTGGCTGTACGACCCCCATCAGGCGATGCCTTTCGGCGGGCAACCGCCAATCTCGCTCGTCAATTCGGGAACGCAGGATGGGTTGATGCTGGTGCGCCGGTTCCTCGATGCGGCCCGCGGCGGCTTGTACATGGTGCCGAATGACGCTGACCGCGCGTCCATTCCCCTGCGCGACGAGGACATCGTTTTCGTGTGAGCACCCTCCCTTCGTGCAAAGCCCCTGATCCAACCTGGCGCCTGATTCCATCGCAGTTTCCGCCGATTGGCGCCTTCGATGCCGTGGCGAGCGCTGTGGATCTCGAGGCGGTCATGGAACTCGAAGGCTGGACGAATGATCGGCTCCTCGCCGAAAGACTAGCGCGTCTGCCCAAGGCAGAATGGGTGTACGGCGTGCCGAATGCGAGCGTGATCATGGCGTCGTTTCTCCACGCTTCCCCCGAGGGCAACCGTTTCAGCAGCCCCGACCTGGGCGCCTGGTATGCTGGCGCAGACATCCGGACGGCGGTCGCGGAGGTCGCACATCATCTTCGTCGCGAAGCCGTGGCGCGAGGGAAGTCCGAGGCGCGCCGCAGCTACCGCAGTTACCGTTCGCGCCTGACCGGCGACGACTTCGTCGATCTCCGCGGGGCGCGGTCCGCCCATCCTGAGCTTTATGCGGAAGCCAGCTACACTGCCTCTGAGCGGTTTGGCGAAGGCGTCCGCGGAACCGGAAGGTCCGGCATCGTCTACGACAGCCTGCGGCATGCTGGCGGCACGAACGTCGTTGCCTATCGCCCGCGCCGGATCTCGGATGTGCTACAGACTGATCACTACGACCTGATCGTTCCCATTGCGGGCAAGATCATTGTGCGTCGATTGAACGTCTCATCCGAATCCTAGTGGCGATGGGCAAGAAGGCCCTCAGCGAACGCGACATTCGGACCATCATCACACCCGCCTTGCGCGCCGCTCGCTGGGACGAACTGGAACCGGGGGACGAAGGTCTCTGGCGCGTCGCGGCTACCGCAGCCCTGCGCGTGCCGATGAGGTCCGGGCGAATGTCCGATTCCTGTAGCGCCCCCGGCGCAGCCTGGAGCGGGAGCCGATCTCACCCCCCTCTCGCCTGCTGGGATCACGTTCGACGACCGAGGTCCATGCTGGGCTATCGTTCCTGCCCGTGAAGGTGGGCGAGGCGGTGGCGATGCCCGGAAAGGGGGACATGGGATCATCCACTTCACCCGCGCGCCGCGTCGTAGATGCGACTGATCGAAACCTGCGTTCCCTCCTTGAGCATCGTCGCCGTCTCCGTGTTGAGGCGGCCGTGCAATGCCACGGGTGCGGCGGTCGCGGCACGGGTCTCGGCGGCGATCGGCTGCCGCACGACGGTTGGCCCGCGTGCTACCGCGCGACCATCGGAAACGTCACCGCGATCGCCCAGGCCAGCGCGACCGCGTTTCCAAAGGCCGCCACCAGCGGGTGACCGGTGGCGCGGAACACCCAGCGGCTGATCAGGCCATAGACCACGAACAGGATCAGGATCACCGGGATGATGATGATCAGGAAGAACAGCCGTCGCAGGTCCAGCGCCACTGCCAGCGCGAGCGAGACCAGGAAGGCCGCCTTGGTGGCCGCATAGAGCCAGCGCGGCGCGCCCGGCGCGCGGGTGAACAGCTCGTCCGCGGCGAACCAGGGCAGGGTGGCCAACAGCATCGCACCCACCAGCCACACGCGCGGCCCCACCGGCACGAAGGCGGTCACATAGGCATCCAGCGGCAGGCCAAAGGCCAGCACCTGCCACCCCGCCACCAGCAGCGCCGCCAGCAGCAGGGGGCGCAGCGCCGCCTCGGGCCGTGCCACCGGAATGCGGCGCCAGGCCAGCGCCAGCATGGCAAGCCCGCCATAGACCACGAAGTGAACGGCCAGGTAGTCGCCCAGCAGCAGCGGCAGGAAGCTGGTCGGCACCAGGCGCAGCAGCAGCGGCGTGGCGAGCGCCGGCAGCACCAGCACCGGCCACACGCGCCGCCAGCCCAGCAGTGTCGCTGGGGCATCGGGGGCCGCGCGCGGCAGCAGTTCCGCCAGCGGCCAGCACAGCGCCACGAGGCCCAGGAACAGCAGCCCGATCCAGCCGCCGCGGGCGTCGATCGGGCCCTCGGCGTTGCGGTCGAAGGTGCGGGCCAGCCAGGCCCGCGTCGCTGCCAGCGTTTCGGTGGCATAGATCACGCCGATATGCTCGACGCCCGCCGCCACCACGCCCTCCCGCACCGTGCCGGGCGCCGCGAGGGCGACGATGCGCGCCACCTCGTCCCGCAGGATCGCCGGCTCCCAGGCGCCGACGATGGCCAGCAGCCTGGCGGGTTCGATCGGCGTAACGCCCGGCGCCATGGTGGAGATCGCGACCGTTGCCGCAACGCCCGGGTTGGCGAGTGCGTAGCGCAGCACGATGTCGGCCGCCATGGAGTGCCCGATCAGCGCCACCCGCCCATCCGCCGCTGGGTGCGCGCGGGCAAACCCCACCACCTGGTCGAGCGCCCCCAGCAACGCGCGCGCGGCGGTGCGGTCGTTGGTGATGCCGCCGGTCATGGGCTCTGTGTTGCGGCCGTGGCCGGGGAAGTCGAACGTCACCGCCACGAAGCCGGCCTGGGCGAGCGTGGTGGCGAATTGCTGCATCATCTGCTGCGAACCCGCGAAGCCGTGCGCCACCACCACCGCGGGCGCGCGCTCGGACCCGGCGGGCTGGTACAGCGTCACTGGCACGGGGCCCAGGAAGTGGCGGGTGATCGTGAGCCCTGCCTCATTCGCGCGCATGGCGCCAAGCGAGACAAGGATGGCCGCCAGCGCCAGCACGCCGACCACGATCCGCGGGATGATTCGCAGCACGCAGTGAGCGTGCAACGGCCCGTGGCGCGTTGTCGATGCCATGCCAAACCTCCGCCTCGTCTGGTCTTCCCCCGCTACGTCGTGCGAGCCTGCGCCCGTGACCGCTGAACCCGTTTCCGCCAGGCCGCGCGCGCCCGTGGGTGCGCTGCGCCTGATCCTGCCCTTCCTGCGCCCCTACCTGCCCCAGGCACTGGGCGCGGCGCTGGCACTGCTGGCCGCCTCCGGCCTGCTGCTGGGGCTGGGCCAGGGCCTGCGCCTGCTGATCGACGAAGGCTTCGGCAGCGCGGACGCGGGCGGGCTCGACCGCGCTGCCCTCGTGATGTTCGCGGTGGTGGCGGGCCTGGGCGTGGCCACCTCGGTTCGCTTCTACCTCGTGTCGTGGCTGGGCGAGCGTGTGGCCGGCGACCTGCGCCGCGCGGTGTTCGACCACGTGGTGGGGCTCTCCGTCAGCTTCTTCGAGACGGCGCGCACCGGCGACATCCTCTCACGCCTCACCGCCGACATCGCGCTGCTGCAGGCGCTGATCGGCACCGCGATTTCCCAGGGCATCCGCAACACACTGACGCTGGTGGGTGCTGCCACCATGCTGGTGCTGACCAGCCCGAAGCTGGCCGGGCTGATGCTGGTGGTGGTGCCCGTTGTGGTGCTGCCGCTGGTGCTGTTCGGCCGGCGCGAACGCCGCCTGTCGAAGCTCGCGCAGGAGCGGGTGGCCGACCTCGCCGCACAGGCGGAGGAAACGCTGGCCGGCTTGCGCACCGTGCAGGCCTTCACGCACGAGGGCCGCGACCGCGCGCGGTTCGGCGAGACCGTGCGCGCCTCGGTCGACACGGCGCTACGGCGGGTGGCGTCGCGCGCGACGCTGATCCTGATCGTCATCCTGCTCGGGTTTGGTGCCATCACCTTCAGCCTCTGGGTCGGCGGGCATGACGTGATTGCGGGCCGCATGACCGGCGGCGCGCTCTCGGCCTTCGTGTTCTATGCCGTGCTGCTGGCCAGCGCAGGTGCCTCGATCAGCGAGCTCTGGGGAGAGATCCAGCGCGCGGCAGCGGCGGCCGACCGGCTGCTGGACCTGCTGCGCACCGCACCGTCCATCACCGCGCCCGCCGTGCCCGCTCTGCTGCCAGAGCCGCCGCAGGGCCGCGTGGCGTTCGAGGCCGTGACGTTCCGCTACCCCACGCGGCCCGACCAGGCCGCGCTTGAGGAGTTCTCCCTGGCCGTTGAACCCGGGGAGACGGTCGCGCTGGTTGGCCCCTCCGGTGCGGGCAAAACCACGGTGCTGCAATTGCTGCTGCGCTTCTATGACCCGCAGGCGGGGCACGTGCGCGTCGATGGCCTGGACGTGCGCAGCCTTGACCCCACCGCGCTCCGCCGGCGGCTTGGCCTGGTGCCGCAGGACCCGGTGATCTTCAGCGCCAGCGTGGCCGAGAATATCCGCTTCGGCCGGCCCGACGCGGGCATGGAAGAGATCATGGCCGCCGCCGAAGCCGCCGCGGCTGACCGTTTCATCCAGGCCCTGCCGCAGGGGTTCGAGACGCATCTGGGTGCGAAGGGCGTCACGCTGTCGGGCGGGCAGCGCCAGCGCATCGCGATCGCCCGCGCCATCTTGCGCGACGCGCCCATCCTGCTGCTGGACGAGGCGACGAGTGCGCTCGACGCGGAATCGGAGACGCTGGTGCAGCAGGCGCTGGCCAGGCTGGCCCAGGGCCGCACCACGCTGGTGGTGGCGCACCGGCTCGCCACCGTGCGCCGGGCCGACCGGATTGTGGTGCTGGATGGCGGGCGCATCGTGGCCAGCGGCACGCACGGGGCGCTGGTGGCCGAGGGCGGGCTGTACGCCCGCCTGGCCGCGCTGCAGTTCAGCGACGCGGCCTGACGCGCGTGGGGCTGATCAGGCAAGACGCTCGCTTGCAGGTTGCCGCGCCGTAAGCCGCTCGCGGTCGGGGCATCAGACCTTGATGGCAGAATCCCCCAACCCTCAAGGTTCGGAGAGTTTCCCGCATCGGCAGAGAGAAACGGTCGGCCGTTGCGGTGGCGCATCATCGAGGTTGCGCAGGAAACACCCAAAGAATCTGCGGCTCCTGGGCGCGCGGCGACGATGGAGAGACTGGTTTATGTGACGCTACTGGAGCAGCAGAAGGAACCGGGGGCGGAAACTCGCTGGCGCGTGGTGGTGCACTATTGTCAGCCAGGGCCCCGTGCAACGGACGTATGATGATTGAACCGAACCCACAACTTCTCGCGCCCATGTAGGCCGACCCGCTACGCTCCCGCCGAGGCGGCCAATGGGCGCTCAAGGGCAGAATGGATGAATGCCCACAGCCGCCCGACATATTCGGACGCGCCATGCGCTGAGGCCTGTGGCAGATACAAGAATGAGGGACGCACAAACGCGGAGACCGAGCATAAGTCGCCGATCTCGCTGCAGCAGCGACGTGACGCCACCAGGCGCGACCATTGCGAAGCTTCGGAAACTCGACGTTTTGTAAACGTAATGAATGGGCTGGGACCACGACCGTACGGACTGCAGCCATATGTGGCGGAGAAGAGCGAGGAGCTCACATGACCAACGATGCAGGCCTGTGACATGGACAAAGATACACTGGCAGCATGGGCGCTCTCGAACGGATGGCGGATGGTCGCCGGGCACCCGAGCCTTACCAAGCCTTCGTCGCCGAAGGAGGCGATCGTCCGGATGGTGTTCAAGGCGACGGTCGTGAACGTTGAGGTCAAGAAGCCTGCGGGGAAGTGGGAAAGGGTCGCGGGGGCACCTTACGGCGCCGTCGAGGTCAATCCCGAAGTGGGCCTTCCGCGCGGCCTCGGCCTCGAGACCATCCCAAGCATCAGCATGCTGATGCAGGAGAATAAGGACCGCACGGTCTTTGAGCGAATGATGGGTACACCCAAGCCGTAGCGGCGCGCTGCCGCGGCGATCACTGGTCTTTCTTGACGGGCCGATCGGGATCCATGGGGAGGGTGGCCTGATGCCGGAGCTCGGCTTGCCGCGGTCGCCCCTATCGGACCATCACCCGTTCCCGCAGTGCTAAGCATGAATTAGCGTCTCGCGCTTCGGTCCCTTCGAGACGCCCCCTTCTCACGGAGTAGAAGCCTTGAGCTTTTCAAGCCTCTTTGCGCATGGTGTTGCATTGCTTGGCGGCACAGCGCTGCGCTTGCGGCGCATGCGCGACGGCACGCCGACGCCGGCGTGGGGTGATGCACCTGTCATCCCTGCAGCCAAGCCACAGGGCGCGATCCCGACGCTCAAGATGCCCACCGCGCAAGGCTGGAGCGAAGGGCAGACGCCGGTCGCCGCCCCTGGCCTCAAGGTCAACGCTTTCGCGCGCGGCCTGAAGCATCCGCGCTGGATCACCGTCCTCCCGAATGGCGACGTGCTGGTGGCCGAGGCAAGCAGCGTTGCGCGCAAGACCATGCGCAACGTCTTCGACTACGCGATGGTGAGCACCCTTCGCCGGGCCGGAGCGGTGGGCGAGAGCGCGAACCGGATCACCCTGCTGCGCGACCGGGATGGGGACGGGGTCGCCGAGGTCCAGCAGGTCTTCATGGATGGTCTGAACCAGCCCTTCGGCATGGCTGCGCTCGGCGACCAGCTCTATGTCGGCAACACCGACGGCGTCGTCGTTTTTCCCTACGAGCAGGGCACCGATCGCATCACCGCGCCGGGCCGCAAGCTCGTCGACTTCAAGCCTGGCGGACACTGGACGCGCAGCCTGCTCCCAAGCCCAGACGGCAAGAAGCTTTATGCCGGCGTTGGCTCGCTCACCAATATCGCCGACGAGGGCATGGAGGTGGAGGAAGGGCGCGCCGCCATCTGGGAACTCGACCTGGAGACCGGCAGCAACCGCATCTTCGCGGGCGGGCTGCGCAATGCTGTCGGCCTGGCCTGGGAGCCGGAAAACGGCGTGCTCTGGACCGTGGTGAACGAGCGGGACGGCCTCGGCGACGAGACGCCACCTGACTATCTCACCTCCGTCCGCGATGGCGGCTTCTACGGTTGGCCCTACTGCTATTGGGACAGGGTGGTGGACGACCGCGTGCCCCAGGATCCCGACATGGTGGCCAAGGCAATCACGCCGGACTATGCGCTCGGCGGACACACGGCGTCGCTGGGGCTCTGCTGGGTGCCCGCCGGGACGCTGCCGGGCTTCCCCGAAGGCATGGCGATCGGCCAGCATGGCTCCTGGAACCGCAGCAAGCTCAGCGGATACAAGCTCGCGTTTGTCCCCTTCGAGAATGGCCTCCCGTCTGGCCCGGCACGCGACATTCTGACGGGCTTCCTGGCACCAGACGAAAAGGTCTCCTACGGGCGACCCGTGGGCGTGACGCTCGCGCCAGACGGTTCGCTGCTGATGGCAGATGACGTCGGCGATGTGATCTGGCGGGTTACAGGCGCCTGATCGCGATGGAGCGCGAGTGCCGATGCAAGCGGATGGACCTGGGAACCGGCTCCTGCGGTTTCGGATCAGCTGCCGGGAGCAGAGTGGTTGCTGGATGTCCGGTTAAGGCGAATGTCCAGCCACTTCAAATGGTCCAGCTTCAGACCACCGAACTCAGCGCGACAGCGATAGTACGTCGGCTCCGTCACGCCGATCGCTCGCACCGCATCGGCCACCGTCTTCCCCTGGCCGACCAGCACCTCCGCCTGCCGCAGCTTCGCGACGATCTCCTCAGGCGTATGCGCCTTCTTCCGCCCCATCCCCAAACTTCCCATCGCTGTCGCCGGACTACATTACCGGCGGACCGCTTCTAGGGGGTCAGGTCAACCCAGCCATCGGTCGTGAAAAGCCTGGACTGACGTCGCTGAGAGGCCGCGCAGCCTGGGTCGTGCAGTCATGGTCAGCTAGGTGCGCCTGCCGCCGCGCTCGCACCGCTCGGCCGCGGGCGCGCCATGTGTCATAAGCGCGCGGCAACGGTTCCAGGGTTCAGACGCGCATGATCCGCCTCGACAGCATCGGCAAGCAGAACGGCCGGCAGATCCTCTTCGTCGACGCTTCCGCAGCACTTCAGAAAGGCGAGAAGATCGGCCTCGTCGGCCCCAATGGCGCGGGCAAGACCACGCTGTTCCGCATGATCTCGGGGCAGGAGCCGCCCGACGAAGGCCAGGTGCTGGTCGATCGCGGTGTCAGCATCGGCTTCTTCAGCCAGGACGTCGGCGAGATGGCGGGGCGCAGCGCCGTCGCGGAGGTCATGGACGGCGCGGGCGACGTGAGCACCGTGGCGGCGGAGTTGCATGCGCTGGAGGCGGCCATGGTCGATCCCGACCAGGCCGGAGACCTCGACGCGATCATCGAGCGGTTCGGCGAGGTGCAGACGCGCTTCGAGGCACTCGGCGGCTACGCGCTCGAAGGCAGGGCGCGCGAGGTGCTCGCTGGCCTGGGCTTTACGCAGGAGATGATGGACGGCGACGTGGGTGCCCTCTCGGGCGGGTGGAAGATGCGCGTGGCACTCGCCCGCATCCTGCTGATGCGCCCCGACGTGATGCTGCTGGACGAGCCCTCCAACCACCTCGACCTGGAAAGCCTGATCTGGCTCGAGGGGTTCCTCACCGGCTACGACGGCGCGCTGCTGATGACCTCGCATGACCGCGCCTTCATGAACCGCATCGTGCGGAAGGTGATCGAGATCGATGGCGGCTCCCTCACCTCCTATTCGGGCGACTACGAGTTCTATGAACAGCAGCGCGCGCTGAGCGAGAAGCAGCAGGAAGCGCAGTTCGCCCGCCAGCAGGCGATGCTCGCGAAGGAGACGGCGTTCATCGAGCGGTTCAAGGCCCGCGCCTCGCACGCCGCGCAGGTGCAGAGCCGGGTGAAGAAGCTGGAGAAGATCGATCGGGTCGAGCCGCCGCGGCGGCGCCAGACGGTGCGCTTCGAATTCATGCCCGCACCACGCTCAGGAGACGATGTGGCCGTGCTCCGCGGCGTGCACAAGCGTTACGGAAGCAAGGTCATCTACGATGGGCTCGACCTGCTGGTGCGGCGGCGGGAGCGGTGCTGCGTCATGGGCATCAACGGTGCCGGCAAGTCCACGCTGCTGAAGCTCGTGACCGGCTCGACGGAGCCGGACGCGGGCTCGGTGGCGCTCGGCGGCGGCGTGAAGCTCGGCTACTTCGCGCAGCACGCGATGGAACTGCTCGACGCCGAGCGCACCGTGTTCGGAGCGCTGGAGGATGCCTTCCCCCACGCCGGGCAGGGGCCGCTGCGCGCGCTCGCCGGGTGCTTCGGCTTCTCGGGCGATGACGTGGAGAAGCGGTGCCGCGTGCTGTCGGGCGGCGAGAAGGCGCGGCTCGTGATGGCGAAGATGCTGTTCGATCCGCCGAACTTCCTGGTGCTGGACGAGCCCACCAACCACCTCGACATGGCGACCAAGGAGATGCTGATCGAAGCCCTGGCGCAGTACGAGGGAACGATGCTGTTCGTCTCGCACGACCGGCACTTCCTGGCCGCCCTGTCCAACCGTGTTCTCGAACTCACGCCGGAGGGACTGCACCACTACGACGGCGGCTACACGGAGTATGTCGGCCGAACGGGCCAGGAGGCACCTGGCCTACGGAGCTGACGCGCAGTGGTCGGTCGTGGCGTGCCGGAATGGTTACCCGACAGCGCCGACGAGCTCCCGGCCCGCTGCATCCCTCCACCAGCCAGTGGAACACCCGGCCGGAATCGATCACCGCGGTCTGTCCCGTCATGGTCTCGGTGCGGCACATCGTGACCACCATCGCCGCGCAATGGTCCTTGTCGGCGGGCTTCTTGAGGAACGAGGCGGACGCCGAGGGCTCGACGAATTCCGGCCGGAGATTGGCCGTCGCGCGCGTGCCGGCCGGGGAGATCGAGGGCGGCGTGCTTGCCCAGGTGCGGGCCCTGCTTCGCCAGCCCGAGATCGTGGTCGGCACCTGGCAGGCCGCGCGCGACACCGCGACGGGTGTGAGCGAGCCGGAGGTGCGCGTCGCCCTCGAACGCATCGAGCCCCTCTGGGACGAGCTGTTCCACGCCGAGCAGACGCGGTTCGTCCGGCTGCTGGTCGAGCGGATCGACGTCCGCGCCAGCGGCGCCGCGGTGCGGCTGCGGCTCGATGGCCTCGGCAGTCTGGTGCGCGACCTGGCGGCGAAGGCGGGCGACGCGGGGAGGATGGCCGCATGAGTGACGCACCGCAGACGCTCACCGTCGTCATACCCCTCTCGGTGAAGAAGCGCGGGGGCCGCAAGGCGATCATCACGCCCGGGGTGCTGGAGATCGAGCGCCGCCAGGACATCACGCTCATCAAGGCCGTGGCCCGCGCATTCCGCTGGCGGCGGATGCTGGAGGAGGGACGCTTCGCGACCCTTACCGAGCTGGCGGCGGCGGAGAAGATCAACCGGACACCTCGAATAACCGTATGCGTGGCGCCGGGACCGTTTTGGGTGGCGCTTGACGATCAGCGCTTTTCGGCTGCGGGCCAGCACCACGGCATGAGCTCGTCGATGCGGCTGTTGGGCCATCCGTTGACGAGGCGGGTCAGCACGTCGGTGAAGTAGCGCTGCGGGTCGACGCCGTTGAGCTTGCACGTCTCGACCAGCGAGGCCACGGCGGCCCATCGTGCCCCGCCATCGTCGCCGGAGGCGAACAGGGCGTTTTTTCGGCTGAGGCAGATCGGGCGGATGGCGCGTTCGACGGTGTTGGTGTCGAGCTCGATGCGGCCATCCTCGAGGAACCGCGCCAGGCCCTCGTGATGGTTCAGCACGTATCGTATGGCCTCGGCGGTCGGGCTGCCGCCCGGCAGGCGCGCACGCTGTGTCGAGAGCCAGGTGAACAGATCTTCGACGAGGGGGCGGCTTCGCTCGTGGCGGACGGCGCGGCGCATGTCGGCCGGCTTGCCGCGCACCTCCGCTTCGATCGCATAGAGGGCTGCGATCCTCTGCAGCGTCTCCTGCGCGATCGGTGCCGTCATGCCCTGCGCCAACTCGATGAACTGCCGGCGGGCGTGCGACCAGCAGAACGCCAGCGTCATGCCGTCGCCCGCCGCGGCCAGCGTCTTGTAGGCGCCGTAGCCATCGCACTGCAGGATGCCGCGGTAGCCGCCCAAGCCCCAGCAGAACGGCTTCGTGGAGAGCTTCAACGGCAAGCTGCGGGACGAATGCCTCAACGAGGAAGTCCTCGACAGCCTGGCCCACGCCCGGCGCGTGCTCGCCCGCTGGCGGCACGACTACAACCACCACCGGCCTCACTCGTCACTGGGCGGGCTGACGCCCGCAGCGCGCCGGTCGCTCGAGCTCGCGAGGGGCATCGCTCCCGGCGCGCTCGCCACTCCAACCACCATGCAGTATGAAAGGGCCGGACTCTCGATATGAATGAGGGACCCGAGGGGCGCAGGTCATGACCCGCAAACAGCAAGCATGGATGCGTCGCGCGTACTGCCGTAACACCGGTACAATTTTCTGACTGACCCTTGCGGCGCTTGCGCCAATGCGTTCCGGGGCACCCCCGGGGGGTGGGGACGGCCGGCGCGGCTGGCCATGGCTTTAGCTAATCCGCGCGGTGATCCAACACCACGGCGAACGCCACGACGAGCGGCGCCGCAAGCGATATGGGAGAGCTTTTGGGAGAAGGTGCGCCCGCGAAGGGCTGAAGCTGGGAAAAATCCAACGAAATCAATGCCGTAGGAAGGGGAGCCGGGGACGGAAAGTCTCTGCCCCTAAGCCGTTTGCCGGGGCTCGCCATTGCCGCGGACCATCCACGGAAGTGGGCCAACTCCTGGTATCAGACGACCTCCTCCGCCATGACAGCCCGCAAACGGTCCCCTGGAGAAACGGCGCGATAGGCTTGCTCATCGATTTCGTGGAACTCGCTGATCAACATGATCTCACCGTCGGAGAGGACCACGGGCGTCCAGAAGCCCTCGCAGTGGCGGAGGCCGTCGCCGGCGTCGGGCAGGGCGGCCGGACGCCAAGTGTTGAAGACCCTGACGCTCGCGACGTTCCCGGCGAAGAAGCCAAGTGCGCGCACCGCATCCCACTGGGCACGCAGCTCCTCGGTATGTAGTGGCGTGTAGTCGAAGTTCTGCAGGTACGAGAATTCCACGCCGTGCAGCGCGGCGGCGCGGGGGGAGGCGGCCCGGTTCCATCCATTCCGGTCAGCGAGCTTCGCCGCACCAAGGGAGCCCTGTACCCGGTGCACCACCATGGCGTCCGACACCACGGCCCGGCGGAACAGTAGCGTGCGCAGCCGCCCTTGCATCATCAGGTCGGGCGCATGGAAGCCGCGTTCCCAGCGCGACACCGTCGCCTGCTCCACGCCGACGCATTCCGCGAAGGTGGCCTGCGTCAGGCCGTTCGCGCTGCGGTACCGCCGGATGAGATCGCTCCAGTGCGTCATGGCCAGCCCCCGTGCCCCATACGCATAAATGCGTTCTTGCCACCCCGCCCGCGCGAAAGCTACGAAAATGAGCAATAAAGCGGAGAGAGTCTGTTGCTGCGTACACAATAGGCAGGGGTGCTTATTTCCTGATCTTCTGTTGTCGCGCGTAAATCCTTTCCGCTCCTGTCCACCAGTGCCGGATCACGCGGCCCCGCACCGTGCCGCGTTGCCAGGAGGCTCGACATGATCAACGCCCTCTCCCGACGGTCCATGCTCCTCGCTGCGTCCGGAGGGGCCGCTGCCCTGACCGCCGGAGGCATCGGAAACGCACAAGCGCAGGCAGGCCGCCCCTTCACCTGGGCCGCCACGGGAGGAACGTGGGGGGCGACACTCGATCGCGTCTTTGTCGAACCCTTTGCCCGCGCCAATCGCCTGCAGGTGCTGCACGCCGCTCAGCTGGAGTCCATCGCCACCTCCAAGCTGCTCGCAAGCTGTGGCTCCGCCCCATTCGACGTCACGAACGGGCCGCAGTCCGACGCCGACCTCCTCAACGACGCGCGCTGTCTCGACGCCTTGGACCCGGGGGTCGTGCGGAGCCTCGGGGACGTTTACCCCCAAGCACTCGAAGGCAATTTCTACGCCGCCTTCAACATCCTGCTGTTTGGCATGGCGTGGAACACGCGCGAGGCGGCGCAGCCGACATCGTTCCGCGACCTCGCCCTCGCCCGCTACCGCGGCAGGGTGGCGATCCCGGCCTATGGCTGGTACGGAATGCCCTGGCTGCACGCCTTCAACAAAGAACTCGGCGGCGACGAGGACAACATCACGCCGGGCATCCAGGCGGTCGCTGACATCGTGCGGCGCAACCGCGCCGTCATCGTGGAGAACGCCGACCACGGTTCGCGCCTGATGGAGAGCGGCGAGGTGGTGATCATGCCCTACTGGAACGGCCGCACCGCCCGGCTCCAGGCAGCGCGTGTGCCGGCCGCCTTCGAGCTGGTCCCCAACACCGTTTCCGTCGGCAGCGGCTTCAGCATCCCGCGCGGCTCTCCGTACGCCCGCCAGGCCCAGGAACTCGTCCAGCTCACGCTCGACCCAGCGCGGCAGCTCGAGTTCACCAGATGGTCGCTCTATCCGCCGTCGAACCGCAGCGTGATCCTGCCGCCGGAGCTGGAGGGGATCCGCATCCCGCCCGGGGCGCTGGAGAGGACGGCACGCCTCGACTGGAAGAAGGTGAACGACCACCGGTCCCGCTACCTCGAGCGTTGGAACCGTGAAGTGCTGAACGCCTGACGTTCCCGGGACGGGGGATGTCGGCGATCGACCAGATGCGGCAGGCAGTGCGCGCGTCGCTGGAGGTGCGGGGCCTCACCAAGGCCTATTCGAGCGAAGTGTCGGTCGGGCCCATCTCCTTCGACGTGCGGGAGGGTGAGTTCTTCTCATTGCTCGGCCCAAGCGGCTGCGGCAAGACCACCACGCTCCGCTGTATCGCCGGGTTCGAGCGGCCGACGGGCGGTGAAATCCTGCTCGGCGGTGCTCGCCTCGACACGGTGCCCGCGCACCGGCGAGACCTCGGCCTGGTGTTCCAGAGCCACGCCCTGTTCCCGCATCTCACGGTCGCCGAGAATGTCGGCTTCGGGCTCAGCGTCCGGAAAGTGGAGGCGGCGGAGCGCCGCCGTCGCGTCGCCGATGCCCTCGCGCTCGTCGGCCTTGCGGATCTCGGCTCGCGCTGGCCACAGCAGATTTCGGGCGGCCAGCAGCAGCGCGTGGCGCTCGCCCGGTCGCTCGTGCTGCGCCCGCCGCTCCTGCTGCTGGACGAACCGCTGTCGAGCCTCGATCTCAAGCTGCGGCAGCAGATGCGCGAGGAACTCCGCCGCCTCCAGAAGCAGCTCGGGCAAACCACCGTCTTCGTCACGCACGACCAGACCGAGGCACTCGCCATGTCGGATCGGCTGGCGGTCCTGTCAGGCGGGCGCATCGAGCAGATCGGCACGCCGGAGCAGATCTACCGCCGCCCCACGACCCGCTTCGTGGCGGGCTTCATCGGCCAGGCGAACATCCTCGACGCCACGATCGCCGTCCGCGGCGATGACGGCGTGGCAGGGCTGCGCGTGGCCGGCCCCGACGGGGTGGTGCTGCGGGTACGGCTAGGCGAGGGCAGCGGCGCCGTCCCGCCGCCGGGCTCAGCCGCCGCTGCGGTGATCCGGCCCGAGGACGTCGTTCTGGGCGATGACGGACCCGATGCGGAGAACACCTTCCGGGCGCAGGTGCGGGACATCGAGTACCTGGGAGAGGACACGCAGGTGACGCTGGAGGCGCCCGGCCTGCCGCCGCTGCTCGCCTCCTTCAAGACGACCCGCACTGCCTCGGCGCGCCTGGCGGCCCGGGGCAGCGGCACGTTGCGAGTCCGGATCGATGCGGCCGACATCCATCTCATCCCGGGTTGAGGGCGGCGCGCCCGCCCCGCGGCCTCCCCGCGGAGCCGCGGGGGACGCTCCCTCCGCGCGCGTGTGGCTGAGCGGCCCCTACGTGGTGCTGCTCCTCGTCGCGCTGGTCGTGCCGCTGGCGCATCTCGGCGCGATCAGCATCTTCACGCACCACCCACGGCTGATGTTCGTGGCCGAGCCGACGCTCGAGAACTACGCCCGGCTGCTGCAGCCCTACTACCTGGAAGTGCTGGTCCGGACCCTCAGGATCGGGCTGGTGACGACGCTCTGCTGCATGGTGCTCGGCGTGCCGCTCGCCTACTGGCTCGCACGCTGCGGCCCCACCGCCCTCGGCATCGGGCTGTTCCTGCTCGTCATGCCGATGATGGTGAGCACGGTGGTGCGCGCCTTCGGGTGGATGATCATCCTGGGCCGCAATGGCGTGATCAACCAGATCTCCGTCGGCCTCGGATTCGAGCGCTGGCTGTTCGTGATGAACACCGAGACGGCGGTGGTCATCGCCCTGGTGCAGATCTGCCTCCCGCTCCTGGTCCTGCCCACCCTCGCCTCCATCGAGAGAATACCGCGTTCGCTGGAGGAGGCTGCCGCGAATCTCGGTGCCTCGCCGGTCCAGCTCTTTCGGCGCGTGATCCTTCCCCTCGCAGCCCCGGGGATCGCCTCCGGCGCCGTGCTCGCCTTCCTGGTCGCGATCGGGGTGGTGGTGACGCCGGCGCTGATGGGCGGGCGCGGCAGCCGGATGATCGGCAACGAGATCTACGACCAGCTGATCACCGCCCTGAACTGGCCCTTCGCGTCGGCCATGGCGATCGCGCTGATCGCGATCGTCCTCGGCGCCGTCATCGCGTCCCGCGCGGCGGCGGCGGCGGCAGAGCGCTTCAGGCGAGAGGCCGCGCGGCGGCGAGCATCGGCGGGAGGGGCCTGACCATGCATGGTTCGAGCACCGCGCTTCGCGTGCTGGCCACCCTGGTCTTCGCGTTCCTGCTCGCGCCGCTGCTGGTGGTGGTGCTGGTCTCGTTCAGCCCGACCCCGGCCTTTCGAATCCCGACCACCGAGTTCTCCCTCGACTGGTACCGGAAGTTCTTCGGCATGGCCCAGTTCCGGGATGGGCTCTTCCTGGTCAGCCTGCCCGTCGCACTCGCCTCCGGCTCGCTCGCGACGCTGCTCGGGACCCTCGCTGCGGTCTACCTGGTGCGCAGCGGCCTTGCGTCCCGGGCGGCCATGGAGAGCTTCTTCATGCTGCCGCTTCTCATCCCATCGATCCTCCTCGGCGCGGCGCTCTACCTCGTCGCGGCCCGCATGGGCGTGGCCGGGCAGGCCTGGACGCTGGTGCTCGGACACACGCTGCTGGGCGTTCCCTACGTCATCCGCGTCGTGGGCGCCGGGCTCGTCGCGATCGATCCGCGGCTGGAGGAGGCGGCGGTGAACCTCGGCTGCACGTCGCGGCAGGCCTTCCTCCGGGTCGTGCTTCCGCTGCTGAAGCCAGCCATGTTTTCCGGCGCGATCTTCGCCTTCATCGTCTCGTTCAGCGACGTGAACCTCGCCCTCTTCGTGGCCGGTCCCGGCACGACCACGCTGCCCATCCACGTCTTCTCCCAGATCTTCTGGGAGGGCGACCCCACCATCGCCGCGGCCTCGGCGCTGCAGATCCTCGTCGTGGGCGTTCTCATCCTAACGATGCAGCGCCTGCTCAAGCTCCGTCTCAGCCTCTAGGAGGGTTCATGCCACCTCATCTTCGCGTCGGCGTCGACATCGGCGGCACCTTCACCGACTTCGCCCTCCTCGACGAGACGACCGGCCGCGTCACGGCCCTCAAGATCCCGTCCGACCGGGCACGCCCCGCCGCGTCGGTGTTCGCGGGGCTGCGGGAGTTCCTGGATGGCTCCGGTGCACGCGCCGAGGACATCGCCTATTTCAGCCACGGCACGACGCTCGCGGTGAACACCATCCTCGAATACAACGGGGCGCGCACCGCGCTGCTCGTCACGAACGGCCTGCGCGACATCCTCCACATCGGCCGGCACCGCCTGCCCGACATCTTCAACTTCTTCACCGACATGCCCCGGCCGCTGGTGCGCCGCGCCCATGTGGTCGAGATCGCCGAACGCTGCCTCGCCGACGGCACCGTCGCCGCCACGGTCACGCGCGCGATGATCGAGGACGCGGTCGTGCGCCTCCGGGAGATCGGCGCCGAGGCAGTGGCGGTCGGGTTCCTCCACAGCTACCGCAACCCGGCGAACGAGCGCGCCACGAAGCGCCTGCTGGAGGAGTTGGCGCCGGACCTCTACGTCTCGCTGTCGAGCGAGGTCTGGCCACAGATGCGGGAGTTCGAACGCACGCTGGCGGGCGTGATGAACGCCTATGTCGGCCGCCGGATGGAGCGCTACTTCGGGGACCTCGAGGCGGGTCTGCGCGACGAGTTCCGCCTTGCCGCCCCGGTCCTGAGCACGAAGTCGAACGGCGGCGTCATGACGGCGGCGGAGGCTGCGCGGCGGCCGACCGAGACACTGATGTCGGGCCCCGCAGCGGGCGCGATGGGCGCGGCCTTCCTCGGCCGCGCGGCGGGGTTCGACCGGCTGATCACGCTCGACATCGGCGGGACCAGCACGGACGTCTCCGTCATCGACGGAGAGCCGCGCTACTCGACCGACAACCATGTGGGAAACTTCCCCGTCATCATGCCGGCCGTGGACGTGACGTCGATCGGCGCGGGCGGCGGCTCCATCGCGTGGGCCGACTCCTTCGGCGTGATCAAGGTGGGACCGCAGAGCGCGGGCGCGCGGCCAGGCCCGGCCTGCTACGGCCTCGGCGGCGAGAGGCCGACGCTCACCGATGCTTTCGTCTGCCTCGGCATCGTGGATGCGGGCGAGATCGCGGGTGGCCGGGTGCGGATCGACCGGGCCCTGGCCGACCGCGCCATCGACGGGCTCGCTGCCAAGGCGGGCATGGGGCGCGAGGAAACAGCGGAGGCCGTGATCCGCATCGCTACCTCGCACATCTACGCCACCCTCGTGCCGCTGCTTGCGCGCAAGGGCGTCGACTATTCGGAGTATACGCTGCTGCCCTTCGGCGGCGCTGGCCCGATGCATGGGCTGCTGGTTGCGCGCGAGGTCGGCATCCGCCGCGTGATCGTGCCCCCGCAGCCGGGCGTCCTGTGCGCCATGGGGGCGCTGGTCGCGGATGTGCGCCGCGACTTCGTCCGCACCTTCCACGAGAGTTTCGAGAAGGGCCACGGCGGTGGCCTCGCCGCGCGGATGGACGCGGCGGCGGCGGATCTCCGCCGGGAGGGCGCGGGCTGGCTGGACAGCCAGGGCCTCGCCTATATCGCGCGGCGCTTCCGCCCTTCCGCTGACCTCCGGTACGAGGGCCAGTCCTTCGAGATCGAGGTCAGCCTCGACGACGTGCCGCTCGACGCGGGCGACGGACCGCTCATCAGCGCCTTCGAGCGCGAGTACGAGAAGCTCTACGGCTATGCCGGCGTGGGCGGGCGGATCGAGGTTCGCGAACTCCGGATGGCGGCGGTCGGCGAGACCGCTAAGCCGCGCCTGGAGCGACGCGACAACGCGCCGGAGATGGCGCCGCTCGCTGTCAGAACGAAGCAGATCTTCCACGATGGGGCATGGCGGGACGCAGCGTTCCTGGACCGCGACGACCTGCCGTCGGGCGTTGAGGTGCGCGGTCCCGCCGTGATCCGTCAATACGATACCACGACATTCGTCCCCTCCGGCTACGTCGTCGCGGTGGACGTGCACGGAAACCTGATCGGGGAGGCACTGCGATGAGCGTGGACAAGGTTCTGCTGGAAGTCCTCGCCAACCGCTTCACGGGCATCGTCGAGGAGATGGGCTACGTGATCCACCGTGCCGCCTTCACCACCTTCGTGAAGGAGACGTGGGACTTCGACAGCGCGCTGGTGACGACGGAGGGCGAGGTCTTCGCGTACCCGCGCAGCATCGGCGTGACGAACATGCTCTCGATGAGCATGGCTGCCGCCATCGAGGCCTTTGACGGCTACGAGCCGGGTGACGTGGTGCTCACCAACGACCCGCTGACGGCGAAGGGGATGTCCACGCACCTGCCCGACTACATGATGTTCCGGCCGATCTTCGCCGGCGAGAAGCTGGTCTGCTTCGCGTGGTGCTTCGTGCACTCCTCCGATGTCGGCGGCATCGTGCCGGGCAGCATCGCGCCCCACGCCTCCGATCGCTTCCAGGAGGGTGTCGTCATCCCGCCCGTGAAGCTCTTCAAGGCCGGCCGCCTTGATGAGGAGGCGAAGCGCTTCATCCTCGCGAACTGCCGCATCCCGGAGCAGAACTGGGGCGACATCTGCGCGCTGACGGCAGCGCTCGCCACCGCGCAGCGCCGTCTCGGCGATTGCGTCGGCCAGTACGGCGTGCCGGCCGTCGAGGGCATGATCAACGGCCTGCTCGATTACGGCGAGGCACGGGCGCGCGCCGTCATCGCCGCGCTGCCGGACGGGCGGTACGAGTTCTCCGACTACATGGAGGGCGACCTGCTGCGGACACACAACGTGCGCATCAAGCTCGCCCTGACGATCGCCGGCAGCGACATCGAACTGGACTTCACTGGCACAGACCCTCAGGTGAACGCGGCCTTCAACCTCCCCACGCACGGGATGCTGAACCAGTTCCTCGTGCTGGGCGTGGTGAACTTCCTCCGCACCTCCGACCCGGGAATGCCGTTCAACCGCGGAATGGTTCGTCCGGTCCGTGTGAAGGTGCCTGAGGGGAGCATCCTGAACCCGACTAAGTATGCCGCGACAGGCATACGATATACTACTGCGTTGCGCGTCTCCGACGTGGTCATGGGCGCGCTAAGCCAGGCTGCGCCGGACAGGATCCCGGCGGCGGGCTCGGGCCAGTTCGGGCTGCTGACGTTGAGTGACCTCGACCCACACACCGGTGGCTACGTCGTCCACGTCCTTCAGCCCCTCCAGGGCGGGTCGGGCGGGCGTCCTGGTCGCGACGGGATTGACGGGGTGAACTTCTCCGGCGGCGCGCTACGCAATGCACCAGTCGAGGCGCTGGAACTCGACAGCCCCATCTTCGTCACGGGATACCGGTTGAACGATGCGGTCGCGCCGGGCCGGTGGCGCGGCGGCAGCGGCATCCTTTTCGAGTTCCAGCTGCTCTCCCCGCACGCGCAGGTGTCCTCGCGCGGCTGGGACCGCTTCCATCTGCGCGCCTGGGGGCGCGATGGCGGCGAGGCTGGCCCGCTTGGCCGTACTTGGATCATCGAGCCCGATGGTAGCACGCGGCGCATCCCCAAGATCGAGGTGCTGCGGCTCGCTCCTGGCCAAGCCGTGCGCATCGTATCTCCCGGTGGCGGCGGCTTTGGGAATCCGTGGCAGCGCGACCCGGAAGCGGTCCTTGAGGACGTTGAGGATGGTTTTGTGTCGGCCGAGGAGGCTCGCACCGCGTACGGAGTCGTGCTGCGTGAGGAGGGCGGCGTGAACGCGGAAATGACCCGCGCGCTCCGATCCGGCCGCCCGCAGAACGATAACGAGCCCGCGGCGTTCTTCGTGTTCGGTCCCGAGCGCGAAGCGTACGAGGCCCGGAATCCACCATTCTTCCAGGACTTGGTGGTCGAGGCACTCGGCGGTCAGCCGACCTCTAGTCGGACGATCCTGCGCGACCGGATTTACACCGAGTTAGTGGACCGCGGGAGCCACGGCGGTATGACCCTTAAGGGCGTTCTGGACCTAATTGCGGGGGCCCAGGACGAGGTCTCGAAACCAGTCGTCCGCTGGGCCCCGCCCGACCGCTTCGTGTAGTTATTGGCTCAGATACCGTGCACAATGCTGCCGCGCGGGCAGACACTGTTTGCCCTCTGGCCCAGTCCGTGCGCAGTGGGCTCATGGCGGGACTATGGCCGCAGGTGGGGCAGTGGATTCGGTACAGTGAGCGAGACTTCGGGGCTTGCGACCGGGGACTCGTGCGACTTGGTGGCGTCATCGTTTAGGCCGCACGCGACGCCGTGCCCAGCTGGCGCGCGCCAGCTCGGAACGGTTTCTTCTTCGCATTCGTAGCGTTGCACAGAACGATTTGAATTCGTGACAACGCGCGCAGGCCCTGCCTGCCGGGAAGGGCGTTCCGCGTTTGGCTCGCGAGAGGCGTCTGCTGGGGTTTATCACGGAGCGACCACCGTCACGCAGTTGCCAGCACCACCCCCGGATCTGCCCCTGCTGCACTGCTGAGCGCGTGCGCAACCGGATCGTCTGGCACGATGCCTTGCTGCACCATGATGAGATCTGCGAGTGCGGAGCGGTTGGCGGGATCGAACACGAGCGCAACGATGGCCTCCCAGACGCCCGCGGCCTTGATCCGCTCTGCCACCACCGAGAGCGGCACGAGCGCATCCGGTGGCGGCGCAGGCTCGGCGTAGGGCTCCGGTGTCACGCCCGCGGCGACCAGCGCGTCCCAGACGGCATCACCATCAACCGCCTCCGCCGCGAGTGGGGCGCCATCCATGCCGCTGAGCACCAGCACCGAGCGCCGCTCGGGATCGCCCCAGCGCGCGACGATGCTCATGGCCGCAGCTCTGAGAGCACGAGCGTGGCCCCTCATGTGCCTTTACCGCGGGCGCTTCTCGATGTTCCACATCACGACGATCCCCGGCATGCCGAGCACGCCCGAGAGCCGAGGGCTACCCGCCGGAGGGCGTCATCAAGCGTGTCTGCCCGGATATGCATCGGTTCGATTCGCTGGCTCAATGCAGAGCACAGAGAATATAGGTTGGCGCTGCCGTTACCAAGTTTCGGCGATGGTGGTGATCGGAGGGGCAGTCCAATTGCCAACTTCTGCGCCTATTCTCCGGACAAAACTCTCTTCATATCAATGCACTAAACCTTGTTGGCCAAATCGCCACACCCTCAAGGTTCGGAGAGTTTTCCGCCTCTGCGGAGAGAAACGGGAAGCCGTTGCGCGAGCGCACCATCAAGGTCGCCCGCGAAAGGCCCAAAGACCCTGCGGTCCCTCACGCTCGGCAGCGTCGGAGAGACTGAGTTGTGTGAGGTGACTGGAGCAGGTAAGGGAACTGACCCCGAACATTCTCTGCTCGACAGGAGTTCGAGAGCGTCACCGCGGGTGGCGAACTCATCGAGGCCCGGACGCTCAGGCCGCCCCAGCACGGATCGATATCCGCCCTGAAGCGCCAGTCACTGGACCCGCTGCGCTGGAACCCGCAGAGTAATAGCTGGTTTCGAGGGTGACGCGCGTGGCTGAAGATCCCTACAAGCTGCTTGGCGTCCCGCCGGATGCCACGCCCGAGGCCATCAAGGCGGCCTACCGCAAGCTCGCCCGCAAGCACCACCCTGATTTGAATCCCGGCAAGCCCGAGGCGGAGGACCGGTTCAAGGCGATCTCCGCCGCCAATGAGCTGCTCTCCGACCCGGAGCGGCGTGCCCGTTTCGACCGCGGCGAGATCGACGCCGGCGGCCAGGAGACCCCGCCGTCAGGCGCATCCTATCGGCGCTATGCCGACGAACAAGCGGGCGCGCGCTATGGTCAGCGGCCTGACGCCGAGACCTTCGAGGACCTTTTCGCCGATATCTTCGAGGCGCGCCGCCGCGCCGAAACCGCGCCGCGCCGCGGTGCGGATGACTTCTACCGCCTCGGCGTCCCCTTCCTGCACGCCGTGCAGGGCGCGACCGAACCGCTCACCCTGCCCGATGGCCGCGTGCTGAAGGTGAATATACCGCCTGGCATCGTCACCGGCCAGGTGCTGCGCCTGCGTGGCCAGGGCGGCCCCGGCATTCGTGGCGGCCAGGCTGGCGATGCGCTGATCGAGGTCGATGTCGCCGAGCCCAAGCGCTGGCGCCGTGAGGGATGGGACTTGCACATGGATCTGCCGGTCTCCCTGCAGGAGGCCGTACTGGGCGGGGCCGTGCTGGTGCCGACGCCGTCGGGTCGGCTGCGGGTCACGCTTCCCGCCGGCAGCGACACCGGGCGGCGGATCCGGCTGCGCGGCAAGGGGGTGGCCGCGCATGGCGCGCGGGCTGCGGGCGATCTCTTCCTCACGCTGCGCGTCGTCATCGGACCAAGCGATGCAGCGCTTGATGAGTTCCTGAGGGGCTGGATGCCGGAACACCCCTCCGATCCCCGGGCCGGCCTGGAGGGGGCGGCGTGATCACCTTGGACATCCTCTGCGCACGCTTCACGGCCCTGGACCCTGATGACCTGCGGCGCTGGATTGCAGAAGGTCATGTCCGCACCGATCGCGCGGCCGATGATCTCGTCTTCACCGAGATCGACGTCGAGCGCGTGCGCCTGATCCTCGAGCTGCGCGATGTGATGCAGGTGAACGAGGATGCGCTGCCGATCGTGCTTTCGCTGCTCGATCAGCTTTACGAGTTGCGCCGCAAGATGCGCGCCCTGGGCGTCGAGCCTGACGCCTGAATGCGAATGAGCGCCGAACCGGGACTCAGCCGAGATTCGGACTGCCGCTCAGATGACACCCCACCCGGCTCAACGCCATTCACAGCCTAGACTCAGGCAACCAAACGCGAGCCGGCACGTTGCTATGTTTAGCGCGGCTGTTCGCTGGGCAAACACCACGCGATGTCGATACAGAACACTCGACAAGCATGGTGGCCGGTGGCGCAAGCCGATCATTTACCCAGCCGGACGGATCAGCCAGGGAACTCGCCCATGCATATCCAAGTGAACACCGACGAAAACATCGATGGTCGCGACGCCATGACGGCCGGTGTGGAGGCAGTGGTGACGGCAACGCTGGGGCATTTTGGCGACCAACTGACCCGGGTGGAGGTCCACATCAGCGACGAAAACGCTGGCAAGCCTGGCCAACGCGACAAGCGTTGCATGATGGAAGCGCGGCCCTCGAACCAAAAGCCGGTGGCCGTCACGCACGAAGCGGCGACCGTGGACGAGGCCTGCGCTGGCGCGGCGAAGAAGCTGCGTAGCCTGTTGGACACCCACTTTGGCAAGCTGCACGACGTCAAGGGAGCGGCCTCCATCCGCGACAATGAGCATCGCTGAGCGAGGGAGGGCCCGACTTACGATCCCGGAGGCACGCCATGCTGCAGCAGGCACCCATCGCCGACGCGCCTGAAGCGCCCGCGGCAAGCATCGTCCGCGTTTCCGGCCAGATGGTTGAGTTGCGCGTCGCAGGCCGGGCACCCAAGGCGCGAGACCTCTATGTCGGAACCGACGATCCAGAGTTGCGGATCGAGATCGCTACCCTGCCGGGCGGCAATTTGGCGCGTGGACTCCTGTTGTCGACAGGACAGCCGGTGGCGCTCGGAGCACGGCTGCGCGCGACGGGGGGCGGGATCGACATGCCAGTTGGTCGTGCAACGCTCGGCAGGATGCTCAACCTCTTCGGCGAACCCATCGATGGCGGCCCGCCATTGACGGACGCGCCGCGCCGCTCGATCCAGCATGCTCCGCCGGCGCTGAGCGAACGACGGACGAGGTCGGAGATTTTCGAGACGGGCATCAAGGCGATCGACCTGCTCTGTCCGATCGAGCGGGGAGGCAAGGCGGGGCTGTTTGGTGGCGCCGGTGTCGGGAAGACCGTGCTCATTGCCGAAATGATCTACAACATGTCGGGCGTCTACCAGGGCGTGAGCCTGTTCTGCGGCATCGGCGAACGGTCACGCGAAGCGGAGGAGTTTCACCGCGACATGGACGCGGCCGGGGTTCTGGAGAACACCATTATGGTGTTTGGTCAGATGAACGAGCGCCCGGCGGTGCGGTTCCGCGTCGGTCACGCCGCCATGACGATCGCGGAATATTTTCGCGACGAGCTCAATACCGACGTCCTGGTGCTGATCGACAACATCTATCGCTTCGTCCAGGCGGGGGCGGAGGTCTCGGGCCTCCTGGGGCAGATCCCGTCGCGGGTTGGCTACCAGCCCTCGCTCGCCACCGAGATTGCGGAGCTCGAGGAGCGGATCTGCTCCACCTCGTCGGGTGCGATGACGTCGATCCAGGCCGTGTACGTGCCGGCGGACGACTTCACCGACCCCGCCGCGACGCATGTCTTCGGGCACCTGTCCGCGTCGATCGTGCTGTCGCGCAAGCGGGCCGCGCAGGGTCTCTACCCGGCTCTCGACCCGCTGGAATCCGCATCGAAGATGCTCAGCCCCGGCGTTGCGAGCGCCAGGCATGAGCGTGTGGCGAGTGACGTTCGCCGCACGCTGGCGGAGTACGAGAGCCTGAAGGACGTGATCGCGATGCTCGGCCTCGAGCAGCTGTCGATCGACGATCGCCGCACGGTGGCGGTGGCGCGGCGGCTGGAGCGGTTCCTGACGCAGCCTTTCCACGCCACCGAGCAGTTCACCAGCGCACCGGGCCGTCGTGTCAGCCTGGAGGAGACAATCGAGGGCTGCGCGCTGATCCTGTCGGGCGCGTTCAACGATCGGCCCGAGCGTGATCTCTACATGATCGGTGCAATCGGCGAAGCCAGGACCTCCGCACAATGAGTGCGCCGGTGGAGCACATGCACCTCGAGGTCTTCACGCCGACCGCTCTGCTCGTGGACATCGCTGCGGCAAAGGTGGTGGCCGAGGGGGCGGAGGGGTTCTTCGCCCTCCTGCCGCGTCACATCGACGTCGCGGCGGCGCTGCCCCCCGGCTTGCTCGTCTATGTCACAGCTGCCGGGAAGGAACGCTACCTGGGCATCGATGAGGGCGTGCTGATCAAGCGCGGCGCGGATGTTCGCGTGTCGGTGCTCGACGCCTTCGAGAGCGACGATCTAACATCGCTGCGGGCCGAGGTCGCCGATCGATTCCAACGTCTCGACGAACATCAGCGCGCGGCCCGCACGGCGCTCGCCCGGCTTGAGGCCGGCGCGATCCGGCACGTTCTGGAGGTCGCGCGATGAGCGGTGCTGACGACGACCTGGCAGACAAGGTTGGCCGTAAGGCCGAGCGGCGTGACCGCGCGCGACGTGAGGGGCGGCATACGGTCTGGTTCGGGTTCGGCATGTTCGGGCTCGTGGGATGGGCAATAGCGGTCCCAACCCTGGCGGGGGTTGCGCTCGGGCATTGGCTGGATGCGCTCTACCCCGGTGGCCCCTCATGGACGATCACGGGGCTCGTGGCTGGCGTGGGCCTTGGCTGCATGAATGCCTGGTGGTGGGTGCAGAGGGCCGGGGGCCGCGGCGATGGCAACGGAGGTGCCCGATGATCGCGGGAACGGCCGGCGATCTCCTGCTGGGGCTTCCAGCGGGGCTCGCACTCGGCACTCTGCATCTGCTGTTGCTCCGGCGTGCCGCGGCACGGTTCGGCACAGGCGGCACAAAGGCCCTGCTCTCCGGGGCCGCTCTCCGGCTGGCCATCGTCCTAGCCGGCTTTGCAGCCGTTGCGTCGGTGGCGGTGCAGCCTGGCCTCGCCCTCGTCGCAGCGCTTGGCGGTTTCGCGCTCGCCAGGACACTGGGGCTGCGCCGCCCACGACACAAAGCGGAGTGAGGGCATGGAGGTCACACCCGACAGCAGGATCCTGTTTGTGCTGCCAGGCGGCCCACTCGGCGATCTCCCTCTGTCGGCGACCATCGTCAACACTTGGATCGTGATGGCAATCCTGGTGATCGGCGGCCGCATCGCGACACTCGGGATCGGCCCCGCCACGCCGACATCGCGCTGGCGGCTCGCGGTCGAAATGCTGATCGAGATGATCCGCACCCAGATCCGTGCCATCGGCGGCGGTGATCCGGCGCGTTATCTCCCCTTCGTCGGCACGCTGTTCCTGTTCACGCTCCTCTCGAACGTGCTGGGCGTCGTTCCCGGCTTCATGTCGCCGACGGGTTCGCTCTCCACCGCTGCCGCGCTCGCTCTCTGCGTGATGGTGGCAGTTCCGTTGTATGGAATCGCCGAGAACGGCCTCGTCGACTACCTGCGCCGCTACATTCGGCCAACGCCGCTGATGGCACCGTTCAACGTGATCGGTGAAATCTCGCGCACCATCGCCCTCGCGGTGCGTCTGTACGGCAACGTGATGAGCGGTATGGTGGTCGTGGCGATCCTGCTCTCGGTCGCACCGTTCTTCTTCCCGATCCTGCTTCAGTTGCTCGGCCTCCTGACCGGCGTGATCCAGGCATACATCCTGGCCGTTCTCGCCATGGTCTACATCGTCTCGGCGAGCGGGCAGGAAGCCGGTGCCGCCGAGAGCCGGGCCGAAGCAAAGGTCGCGAGCGCTGACGCCGACCCCAAGAACAAGAAAAGGAACATCTGAATGGATGCGCTGACCATCATCGCCGCCGTTTCGATCGTGACCGCAGGGCTGACGATCGCGATCGGCTCCATAGGTCCCGCCTTGGGCGAAGCGCGTGCAGCCGCACAGGCACTGCAGGCCATCGCCCAGCAGCCGGATGAGGCAAACACCATTACCCGGACGCTGTTCGTAAGCCTCGCGATGATCGAATCGACCGCGATCTACTGTTTCGTCGTCGCCATGATCCTGCTCTTTGCCAATCCGTTCTGGAACTGGGCGATCGAGGCCGCGACGCGAACCCCGGGGAGCTAGGGGGTGCAGATCGACTGGGTGACAGTCGCTGCCCAGATCGTGAACTTCCTGGTTCTGGTCTGGCTGCTCCAACGGGTGCTCTACCGCCCTCTCGCCCGCGCCCTGAAGGCGCGGGAGGAGCAGGTTCGGAGCAGCCTGCGCGAGGCTGAAGCGGCGCGCGAAACCGCGGAGGCGGAAGCGGAGGCGCATCGCCGCGCACGCCGCGACCTGGAGGATGAGCGCCAGGCCCGCCTCGCGGCTGCGGAGCAGGAAGCCGATGCCCTGCGCGCCGAAATGACCGAGAAAGCCCGCGACAGCGTTGCCGAGCGACGGGCGGTTTGGCAGGCGCAACTGGAGGACGAGAAGGCCGCCTTTCTCGATAGGCTGCGCCGCCGTGCCGGCGAGGCGTTCATGACACTCGCCCGCCGGACGCTGGCGGAAATGGCTGACGAAGAACTGGTAGATCGCATCGCCAAGGTGTTCGCCCGGCGACTGGGCGCGCTCGACCTCGACGAGAGGACGCATTTGAGGTCCACCGCCGCGCGCGAACAGGCTGTGTCGATCAGCTCCTCCTTTCCGCTCTCCCCGTCGTCGCGGACGGTTGTTTCCGAAGCAGTCGCGCGTGTGCTCGAACGGGAGGCGAAGATCGATTTCCGCGAGGAACCCGAGCTGGAATGCGGCGTAGTCCTCGCGATTGGCTCGCGCCACGTCGGCTGGACGCTTGGCGAACATCTCGACGCTCTTGAGGCGGACATGGCGCGCCTGCTCGATGCTCGCGCGGAGCTGGGGGCCAATGCCTGATGCTGAAGGAGCTTGCCGAGACACTCTTTGACGCGATCAAGAAAGAGGGCACGCGCGCGCCGCGCCTGTCCTTCGAGGAACGGGGTACGGTCAGCCGCGTGCTGCGCGGCGTGGTGGAGGTGGAAGGTTTCACCGAAGCGACATCGGACGAGGTCGTTGCCTTCGATGGTGGCGCGATGGGCCTGGCACTCGACCTCGAGCCGGGGCGGGCCGGAATCGTGATGCTCCATGATCCGAAAGGGCTGCGCCCAGGTGACCGTGCGCGACGGACGCGGCGCGTGGCATCGGTGCCTACCGGGGACGCGCTGCTCGGCCGCGTGATCAATCCTCTCGGCAAGCCGCTCGACAACGCCGGCCCCGTGGCAGCCGACCGGTGGGACCCTGTCGACCAGCCAGCCCCCGCGATCATGGAGCGCGCGGCGGTTGCGCGCCCGCTGCAGACCGGGATCAAGGCCGTGGATGCGCTCGTCCCCATCGGACGTGGCCAGCGTGAACTGATCGTCGGCGACCGGCAGACGGGAAAGACCGCGGTCGCCCTCGATACGATCCTGAACCAGGCTGGAACCGGCGTGATATCCGTCTACTGCGCCATCGGGCAGCGCGGCGATGCGGTAGCGCGTGTGATTGGGCGGCTGCGCGACAGCGGCGTCATGGACAATTGCGTCGTGGTGGTTGCGGGGGCCGAGGAGCCGCCGGGTCTGCAGTACATCGCCCCCTACGCGGCGACCACGATCGCCGAGCGCTTCATGCGTGCGGGCCGCGATGCGTTGATCGTCTATGACGATCTCACCCGCCATGCCAGGGCCTATCGGGAGCTGTCGCTCCTCCTGCGCCGCCCTCCGGGTCGCGAGGCTTATCCAGGTGATATCTTCTATATCCACGCGCGCCTGCTCGAGCGGGCAACGCAGCTGCGGGAAAGTGCGCACGGCGGTTCGCTGACTGCGCTGCCCATCGTCGAGACGCAGGCGCAGAACCTCTCGGCCTATATTCCGACCAACCTCATCTCGATCACCGACGGGCAGATCTATCTGTCACCGACGCTGTTCCGGCTTGGGCAACTGCCTGCGGTCGATATCGGTCGTTCGGTGTCGCGTGTTGGAGGCAAGGCGCAGCTTCCTGCCTTCCGCGCGGTGGCGGGGCCACTGAAGCTCGCCTACGCCCAGTTCGAGGAACTCGAATCCTTTGCCCGCTTCGGCGCCAAGCTCGACGCAGACACGCGCGCCCAGCTCGAACGGGGCCGACGCGTTCGCGAGACGCTGAAGCAGGACGAAGCGACGCCGATGTCCGTCGCACGTCAGATCGCGCTCCTGCTCGCAGCGACGGAGGGACTGTTTGACGCCGTCCCTCTTGATGCGATGGCCGGCGCGGCGGCTGCGATCGTGCAGGCGGTAGACGCCACGCCTGAAGCACGGGATATCGAGAACGGCGCGTCTCTCGAGGGTGAGCGGCGCGAAGCGATGCTGCGCGTTGCCAGTGCTGCGCTCCGCGAGATGGAATGATGGCAACCCTCGAGGAACTCTCGCGCCACATAGGCGTCGCTGCGGATCTGCAATCGGTCGTCCAGACGATGAAGACGATCTCTGCCGTCGCCATTCGCCAGCATGAGTTGGCCGAAGAGGCGATGTCACGCTACCGGGAAACGGTCGAACTGGCCTTGCAGGTCGCGCTCCGTTCCTTCGATGGCGCGAGGGCCGCGCCGATTGCGTCGGACGGTGGCCGCACGGCGGTCGTTCTGGTCGGTTCGGAAATCGGCCTCTGCGGAGCATTCAACGAACGGCTGGTGGCCTTCGCCCTGCAAAGCCTGGGCGAGACCGGCGATGATCCCGCCAATCGGATCGTGCTGACGATCGGAGCCCGTGCCGATGCGAGCTGGCGCGCCGAAGCCGAGCCGCCCGCCGCTCACGAGGAGGCGCCTGCGACGGTTGAGACGCTCGCGTACACGGTCAGCACCGTGCTCACTCGGCTCGACCACTGGCGAGAGAGTGAAGGTGCCGGGCGGCTCGAGATTTTTCATCATCGCCCCGGCGCGCATGGCAACACGACACCCGTACGTGCCCGCCTCCTGCCGATCGATCCCGCCTGGCTCAGCGCCTTGCGCATGCGCGCCTGGGCTTCACGCCGCCTGCCGGTTCCCATCGGGCCAGCGGATGCACTCTTTGGCCGGCTGATCCGCCATCTTCTCTTTGCGCGCGTCTTTACCGGCATCATCCAGTCCCGCACCGCAGAGCACGCCGAGCGTCTCGCGGCCATGCAGGCGGCTGATCGCAGCATCGCCGAGAAAATCGACGATTTGCGCGTGGCGCACCGTCTGAGGCGGCAGGACGTGATCACGTCGGAACTGCTCGATATCATGTCGGGCTATGAAGCCATCACCGGAAATGGTGGCCGTTGAGAGGCCAGGCCACGATCCGGGTGAGCTGGGAGAGCAGGCTTGGTGGGCTGTCTGGCCTTGGATCGTCACGAAGATCGAGGAAACAAGAATACAGCGATATCTTATCGTTACGATACAAAAGTATTGGCGCCAGTGTCTTCTGCATGAGATGACGGGGTGGAACTGGATGCCATCCTTCTAGCGAGGTCGTCGCAGTGACATTTTCCCTGAAGCCCTCAGCCGCAGCCGTCGGATTCTACAGACGTATCATTTCGAGCCTCTGGTTCACGCCCTCCCTTTACGTGCTGGCCAGTGTATTCGTGGTGACGCTGGTCATGGAGGGCGGGCGGTATCTGTCCGCATCAACATTGACCCTGCCCCCAGGCTGCCCTCGTTCATAAGCAGGGTCTGTTCTGTCTATGCCCCTGCGTGGGGCGGGTTGCAAAGGCTGCGGGCGTAAGCCCGTTCAGGCTCGTGTGTGGGCGC
>NZ_JALHPR010000009.1 GCF_022842375.1 Elioraea sp.
TGGCGGCGGTGGCGGAGATGGCGGCGGGGCACCTCGCCGAGGCGCGGGCGGCGGGGGCATCGCGCGCGGCGCTGCCGGTGTTGCTGCCGGCGGCCCTGGCGGCGCGAACGCTGCGGCGGCTGTCACGCGCGGGGAATGATCTCTCCTCGAAAAGGATCGAGGGGCCGCGGCTATCCGCCCAGTTCGCGGTGTTCCGCGCGGCGCTCAGCGGCCGGATCTGAACGCGGCGTAGCCGACCATGGCAGCGCCTGCGAGTGCGAGCAGCGTCACCGCCCAGGGCGCGCCGACGGCGGCGGCAACGGCACCCGAGATCATCATCCCGATCGGCCCCGTGCCGATGCACATCGTGACCAGACCCATCAGCCGGGAGCGTGCCTCCGCCGGCGAGTGTTCCAGCACCAGCGAAGACTGCAGCGTGGCGAAGCAGGCCGTGCCCGCGCCGGAGACGAGCAGCAGGGCGAGCGCAAGCCAGTAGAACGGCACATGCGGCATCACGCTGAGAAGGGCGAGGAACAGCGTCGCACCGGACAGGAACAGCGGCAGGCCGGCCGGCGCGGCACGGCGCGACAGCACCATCGCGCCCACGATCGCACCCGCGGGTTCCGCCGCGACGAGCAGCCCGATGCCGATGGCGGAGGCATCGAAGCTCTCGCGCCCGATCGGCGCCATCAGCGCGATGAAGGAAAAGCCGAAGCAGTTCATCGCCACCGTCACGATCAGGACGGAACGGACGATGGGGCTCGCGCGGGCGATCGCCACCGCCTCGCCGATCGTCGCGGCGATGCCGCCGAGCCTGAGCGTGCGCCGCGGCTGCACGTGGTTGACTCGGTACGCGAGCAGGAGTGCTGCGAGGTTCAGCACGGCCGAGATGCCGTAGGCGCCGGTCACGCCCGCGAGCGCGTAGGCCGCCCCGCCGGCGATCGGCCCGACCGTGCGCGTGCCGGCATTGGTGATGCTGTCGAAGGCGATGGCCTGCGACATCGTCGCTGCGCCCGCGCTCTCGGCCACCATCCGGCGGCGGACGGAGAGCTCGGCGGCCGCAAGCACGCTCGTGGCGAAGCCGAAGGCAGCCAGGTGCCATGGCAGCAATGCGCCCATCACGGAAAGGCCGGCGACGAGACCGGCGCACAGCGTCGAGATGCCGAGGCCCGCGACCAGCAGGTGCTTGCGGTTCAGCGCCTCGGCGATCGCCCCCGCGGCCGGGCCGAACAGCAGCAGCGGCATCGCCCGCGCGGCGCTGACGAGGGCGACGGTAAGCGCATCGCCGGTGGCATCGAGCACGAACAGGCTGGTGGCGATGAGCTCGAGCCAGCGCATGGAATTGGAGAGACCGCCGACCATCCAGAGGCGGCGATAATCGGCGAGGGCCAGCAGCGCGAGGCCACGCCTCGCCTTGCCACCCTCAGCGCCTGCTTCCTCCCGACCGTGCATTGGCCGGGAGTGTGCGCCCGCGCGGCAGCGCTGAAAAGACGCTAGACCTGCACGCGGCCGAGCGAGGCGCGGACGGTGGAGAGCAGCGGGTTGCCGCCGGAGAGGTTCGTCACGTCAACCTGCTTGTGCCAGGTGCCGTGGCCGTCATCGGCCATCTCGCTCTCGAGCGGGCCGAGATAGCCGTAGAAGGTGCAGTGCTTGTAGCCCTTGCCGCGCATGAAGTCGGCGCCGATGCGGGCGATCGACTTGTTGCTCTGCGAGGGCTGGAGGAAGGTGTCGCGCTGCGCCTTGGTGATGATCCCCTCCTTGTAGCCCGCCTTCACCGTGGTGTTGTTGCTCTTGATCTTGTCATCGCGAAGCTTCAGCGCGTCCTTGGTGTAGACCGTGCCGCTGTAGCAATGGAAGAACTTGATCGTTCCGGCGAAGCTCTTGTGCAGGCCCGAGGCGATCAGCCGCTGGCAGGCGGTGATGATCGGCAGCTTATGCTCGGTAACGCCGCCGACGCCGGTCACCTTGATCTGGATATAGTCCTGCCCCGGGTTGCCGTGGCCGCGGATGTAGATGGCCGTTCCGTCGTCGTTATGGGCGTTCTGGATCGCCGCCTGCTGAACGCCGGCCTGCCAGGAGAGGATGGTGAAGCCCTTGGTCGAGACGCGGTTCCACTGGTTCGTCTTGTCGATGAACTCCTGCGCCTCGGCCGGCGGCCAGGGGATGAAGACGATGCGGCTGGTGCGGGCGCCGAGCGCATTGTCAGCCTTGGTCTTCTGCTTGTCGGCAAAGCGCGGATGCAGCGCCAAGGCACGCCTCCTGCTGATGGAGCGCCGAGACTAGGCCGGATCGCTGCGCGCCGTCACGCCGCTTCGCGCGGGACCGGCAGCACGTGCGGCCTGCCAGCCCAGGCGTCGGCGGCGGCGAGTGCGCGTTCGCAATAGGCGCGCTTGCGCTCGCGCCCCTTCGGCGGGTTCGGCAGCGGCGGGAACAGGCCGAAATTCACGTTCATCGGCTGGAACGTCTCGGCATCGGCGCCACCGGTGATGTGGGCGATCAGCGCGCCCATCGCGGTCTCGAGCGGCGGCGGTGAAAAGGCTTCGCCCTTCGCCTCGGCGGCGGCGAAGCGGCCGGCGAGAAGGCCGATCGCGGCACTCTCGACATAGCCTTCCACGCCCGTGATCTGGCCGGCGAACCGGAGATGGGGTGCAGCCTTCAGGCGCAGCGTCGCATCGAGAACGCGGGGGGAATTGAGGAAGGTGTTGCGGTGCATGCCCCCCAGCCTCGCGAACTCTGCCCGCTCCAGGCCCGGAATGGCACGGAACACCCGCGCCTGCTCGGCGTATTTCAGCTTCGTCTGGAACCCCACCATGTTCCAGAGCGTGCCGAGCGCATTGTCCTGCCGCAGCTGCACCACTGCCCAGGGGCGGCGGCCGGTGCGGGGATCGCGCAGGCCAACAGGCTTCATCGGGCCCCAGCGCAGCGTGTCGGGCCCGCGCTCGGCCATGACCTCGATCGGCAGGCAGCCGTCGAAATAGGGGGTGTTCGCTTCCCAGTCCTTGAAGCTGCCCTTCTCCGCCTCGAGCAGGGCTGCGATGAACGCCTCGTACTGCGCACGGTCGAGCGGGCAATTCACGTAGTCGGCGCCACCACCTTTGTCGTAGCGGCTCTGCATCCACGCGACATCCATGTCGATGCTCTCGCGGTGCACGATCGGCGCGATGGCATCGAAGAACGCCAGGCTCTCCTCGCCCGTCGTCTCGCGGATGGCGGCTGCGAGACCTGGCGCGGTCAGCGGGCCGGTGGCGACGATCACGCTGCCCCAGGCGGCGGGCGGAAGCCCCGTCACCTCCTCGCGCAGCACCGTCACGTTCGGGTGCGCGGCGAGTGCCGCCGTCACGGCGGCGGAGAAGCCGATGCGGTCGACCGCGAGCGCACCGCCGGCGGGCAGCCGGTTCGCCTCCCCGGCACGGAGGATGAGGCTGCCGAGGCGGCGCATCTCCTCGTGGAGCAATCCGACGGCGTTGTAGAGCGGATCATCGGCGCGGAAGGAGTTGGAGCAGACGAGCTCGGCGAAGCCCTCGGTCTCGTGCGCCTCGGTCATCCGCACCGGCCGCATCTCGTGCAGCACAACGGCAACGCCTGCCTCGGCGAGCTGCCAGGCGGCCTCGGAGCCGGCGAGGCCAGCACCGACAACATGAACGGGAGCCATGTGAACTGCATCACGCATCTGGTGCAGATAGCCCTGTCACGCGTCGCGTTCAACGCCCGGGCGGCGTATCGTGCACCCATGGCGCTTCCCATCCCCCTGGCCCTGCCTGCAACGGCGAACCAGCGGCTCTCGGTGGCCGCGGCAACCCTCGTCCACATCACGCCGCTCGCGCGGCTCTCCGACATCGTGCAGCGACAGGGCGGCGCGCCGACGGGGGAGTGGGCGGAGGCGGCACGGACGCTGCCCGCCACCGGCGGCCTCGCGCGCCTCTGCACCATCCGCCTGCTCGCCGGGCACGGCTACAGCCGCGGGCGGTGGCTGCGCGACTATTCCGTGATCGACATGCCCTTCGGCATCGGCGGTGGCGATGCGTTCGCCCGCTACATGTACTTCTTCCGCTCCACACCCGGGCGATGGGCGGCGATGAAGAACATCGGCAGGTCGTGGGACAGCATCCTTCGGACCGATGCCGTCATCATGATCCGCGGCCTCGACCTCCTCGTCGGCGAGGACGGCAAGCCCGTTCCGTTGTTCCTGCGCGGCGACGATGATGCCGTGGTGGTGCGGCGCGGCAGCTACGAGGGCGAGGCGCTGGTCTGGCCGCTGACGGCGGGGTGAACGTTATTCGGCCGCGCGCCGCCGTTTCGCGGGCGTAGCGTCGCGCGCCAGCACAGGGGCGAGGAAGCGGCCGGTGTGGCTGCCCTTGGTCGCGGCCACCTGCTCCGGCGTTCCTTCAGCGACGATCCGTCCGCCGCCATCGCCGCCCTCGGGGCCGAGGTCGATGATCCAGTCTGCCGTCTTGATCACCTCGAGATTGTGCTCGATCACGATCACGGTATTCCCGGTCTCGACCAGCGCGTGCAGCACTTCGAGCAGGCGCCGCACATCCTCGAAATGCAGCCCCGTCGTCGGCTCGTCGAGGATGTAGAGGGTGCGGCCCGTGGCGCGGCGCGAGAGCTCCTTGGCGAGCTTCACGCGCTGCGCCTCGCCGCCCGAGAGCGTGGTCGCGGCCTGGCCGAGCGTGACGTAGGAAAGCCCCACCTCGGCGAGCGTGCGCAGCTTGTCGCGGATCGGCGGCACGGCCTGGAAGAACTGCACCCCGTCCTCGACCGTCATCGCCAGCACATCGGCGATCGACTTGCCGCGGAACATGATCTCGAGCGTTTCGCGGTTGTAACGCTTGCCCTTGCAGCTGTCGCAGGTCACGAACACGTCGGGCAGGAAGTGCATCTCGATGCGCGTCACGCCATCGCCCTGGCAGGCCTCGCACCGCCCGCCCTTGACGTTGAAGCTGAACCGCCCCGGCTTGTAGCCACGCTGCCGCGCCTCGGGCAGTTCGGAGAACCAGTCGCGGATCGGCGCGAAGGCGCCTGTGTACGTCGCGGGGTTCGACCGCGGCGTGCGCCCGATGGGCGACTGGTCGATGTCGATCACCTTGTCCAGGTGCTCGATCCCCTCGAGCTTCTCGTGCGGCGAGGGCGCCTCGCGCGAGCCCATCAGCCGTCGCGCGACGGCGCGGTAGAGCGTATCGATCACGAGGCTCGACTTGCCGCCGCCGGACACGCCCGTGACGCAGGTGAGCGTGCCGAGGGGGAAGGTGGCGGTCACGTCCTTGAGGTTGTTGCCGGTCGCACCCACCACCTTCAGCACGCGCTTGCGGTCGATGCTCCTGCGCCGTTCCGGCAGCGGAACGCGGCGACGGCCCGTCATGTAGTCGGCCGTCAGGCTCGCATGGTTGGCGAACACCTCCCCGGGCGTGCCGGAGGCCACCACCTCGCCGCCGTGCACGCCTGCCCCTGGCCCCATGTCGACCAGGTGGTCGGCCGCACGGATGGCATCCTCGTCATGCTCGACGACGATGACGGTGTTGCCGATGTCGCGCAGCCGCTTCAACGTGCCGAGCAGGCGCTCATTGTCGCGCTGGTGCAGGCCGATCGAAGGCTCGTCCAGCACGTAGAGGACGCCGGTGAGGCCGGAGCCGATCTGGCTCGCAAGCCTGATGCGCTGGCTCTCGCCGCCGGAGAGGGTGGCGGAGCCGCGCGAGAGGGTGAGGTAGTCGAGCCCGACATCGTTGAGGAAGCCCAGCCGCTCATCGATCTCGCGCAGGATCCGCCGCGCGATCTCCATGTTCTTGGTCGAGAGGTGGTTCGGCAGTTCCTTGAACCACGCCGCCGCCTCGCGGATCGAGAAGGCCGAGGCCTCGCCGACATGCAGGCCGCGGATCTTGACCGAGAGCGCCTCGGGCTTCAGCCGGAAGCCGCCGCAGGCCTCGCACGGCGCCTCGTTCTGGTACCGTGCCAGGTCCTCGCGCACCCAGGCATTCTCGGTCTCGTTCCAGCGGCGTTCCAGGTTGGCGACAACGCCCTCGAACGGCTTCTTCGTCTCGTAGGCGCGAAGCCCGTCCTGGTAGCGCATCGTCACCGGCTCCTCGCCGGTGCCGTGCAGGATGGCAGCGCGCGCCGCAGCGGGAAGGTCCTTCCACGGCGTCTTCATGCTGATCTTGAGATGCCGGCAAAGGCTGTCGAGCGTCTGCTTGTAGTAGGGCGACGAGGCGTTCTCCCACGGCGTGACCGCGCCCTCGGCGAGCGACAGGCGTTCGTCAGGCACAACGAGGTCCGCATCGAAGAAGCTGGTGACGCCAAGCCCATCGCAGGACGGGCAGGCGCCGGCGGGAGCGTTGAACGAGAAGAGGCGCGGCTCGATCTCGGCGATGGTGAAGCCAGAGACGGGGCAGGCGAACTTGGCGCTGAACACCGTCCGTTCCGGCTCGCCGCCTTTCTTCGCATCGGCGTTCTCGGCGATGGCGATGCCGTCGGCCAATGCGAGCGCGGTCTCGAAGCTGTCGGCGAGCCTTGGTGCAATGCCCTCGCGCACCACCACGCGATCGACCACCACCTCGATGTCGTGCTTGCGCTTCTTGTCCATCGGCGGCACCGCATCGATCTCGTGCAGCGTGCCGTCGACCTTCACGCGCTGGAAGCCGCGCTTCTGCAGCTCCGCCAGCTCCTTCCGGTACTCCCCCTTCCGCCCGCGCACGACGGGCGCGAGCAGATAGAGGCGCGTTCCCTCGGGCATCGCCATCACGCGGTCGACCATCTGGCTCACCGTCTGCGCCTCGATCGGCAGGCCGGTGGCGGGCGAGTGGGGAACGCCGACGCGCGCCCAGAGCAGCCGCATGTAGTCGTTGATCTCGGTGACGGTGCCGACGGTCGAGCGCGGATTGCGCGAGGTGGTCTTCTGGTCGATCGAGATGGCGGGCGAGAGGCCCTCGATGCTGTCGACGTCGGGCTTCTGCATCAGCTCGAGGAACTGCCGCGCATAGGCAGACAGGCTCTCGACGTAGCGGCGCTGGCCCTCGGCGTAGATCGTGTCGAAGGCGAGCGAGGACTTGCCCGAGCCCGAGAGGCCGGTGATGACGGTGAGCGAGTGGCGGGGGATCTCGACATCCACCCCCTTGAGGTTGTGCTCGCGCGCGCCGCGCACGCGGATCGAGTCGGTCATCGGGTGGGCACCTCGGGGGGAAACGGAGCGGGAACAAAGCGCATGTGGGGGCAGGGGCGCAAGGTGCCAGGGGCGGGGGCGCCGGTCACAGACGCGGCACAGCCGCGAGTGGCGGGGGCGCGGCTGGGCGCCTACACTGGCCCCCTGACAATAGCGATTCCCGGGAGAGGGCGATGGCCGGCAGCGTGAACAAGGTGATCCTGGTGGGCAATCTCGGCCGCGACCCCGAGGTGCGCGTGATGCAGCAATCCGGCGGCCGGGTGGTGTCGTTCTCGATCGCCACCTCCGAGTCGTGGAACGACCGCGCGTCGGGCGAGCGGAAGGAGAAGACGCAGTGGCACCGCATCGCGATCTTCAACGAGAAGCTGGGCGAGATCGCCGAGAAGTACCTCCGCAAGGGCTCCAAGGTGTATGTCGAGGGCCAGCTCGAGAGCCGGAAATACACCGACAAGGACGGGGCTGAGCGGGAGACGTTCGAGGTGGTGCTCGGCAAGTTCAAGGGCGAGCTCACGCTGCTCGACAGCCGCCAGGGTGGCGGCGGCGGAGGCGGCGGTGGCATGGAGGACGAAGGCGGCGGCTACCAGAGCCGGCCGGCAGCGCGGCCAGCACCCGCCAAGCAGGGCGGCGGTGGCGGTGGCGGCTGGGACAGCAAGAAGGACCTCGACGACGATATTCCGTTCTGAGGGGTCGGCCGCCCGCCGGCATGCAACATCGCGCGCCGCACGCGAGGCTGAGCGTCACTTGCGTCCAGGTTGAATGGCTCTACGCTTCGGCAATCGAAAGCGCGCCGGAGCCCCCAGGATGCCGATCACCATCAACGACTTCCAGAACAACGCTTATCAGGTGTCGAACACACAGCCTGTGGTCGAAGTCACCTACGGCCCGAACGACGATCATCATCGCGTGAGGAAGAACAACTACTACGGGACCAACGTCGTCAACGGCAATATCGTCGGGACGCGGCTCATGAAGATCGTGGCCGGTGCCGACACGGTGTTCCTTCCCTACTACCAGAACAAGATCGCATCCGTGCGCCTTCCAAGCGCGGGGCCAGATTTTTTCATCACCGACAACATGTCGGGCTGCGCGCTGTTCATCGGCAAGGGCCCGGCTGGCGACCTCGTGGTGTTCCACGCGAACAGCCAGTCAGGGTCTGACCAGGCGACGATGGATGCGCACGCCCCCTCCTTCCAGAGCAGGACCGCGCTGCGCGAGATCGACGCGCAGATGCAGACGGCCAAGCCGCACCACTCGACGCTGCAGATCGTTTGTTCGCTGACGAAGCCGACCTACCTGGCCAATGTCGACCAGCTCACCACCTCGGGCGCGAACTTCCTCGGCGGAACCACCATCGCCGGCTGGCGCACCGGCACGCTATGGGAGTTCTGGTACCAGAACTGGGGGCAGGTCGGCGGGTCTGGCGGGGCGCGATTGCTGAAGGCGCGCAAGTTCTACCAGCAGAGCTGAGCCGCGCCGCCACGCGCGCGGCCGCCGCATGGGGCCTCGCTCCGGCGTTCCCTCCGTGGTGGTCTTCCCACGCGCCGATGTGCGGCTAGAATGCGTTGGTCGCGGAAGGATCACGATGCCGGAGACGGTCGACTGCTTCTACACGCTCTCGAGCCCCTGGATGTATCTCGGCGGGCCACGGCTCGCCGACATGATCCGCCGCCATGGGGCGAGGCTGGTGCTCAGGCCCTATGACTTCCTCGAGGTGGTGCCCGACAATGGCGGCATCCCGCTCCGCACCCGGCCGCTCGCGCGGCAGGAGTACCATGCGCTCGAGCTCGATCGCTGGTCAGCCGCCCTCGGCCTGCCGCTCAACCTCCGCCCGCGCTTCTACCCGCCGTCCGACCAACGCCCCGCAGGGCGGATGGTGATGGCAGCCCAGGCGCAGGGCCTCGATGCGATGCGCCTCTCGCACGCCCTGCTCCGCGCCCTCTGGGTCGAGGAACGTGACATCGCGTTGCCGGAAACGCGCGCGGCGATCGCCAGCGAGAACGGGATGGACGGCGCCGCCCTGCTCACCGCCGAGGACACGCCGGCGACCATGGCCGAATGGGGCGCGAACAACGCCGCCGCCACCGCGCGTGGCGTCTTCGGCAGCCCAACCTTCTTCTCTGGCGATCTCTGGATCTGGGGCCAGGACCGCCTCCACTTCCTCGACGAACATCTCGGACAACGCAGGCGGGAGCACGCGGCATGACGGCACTTTCGGTCGCCGTCATCGGCGCAGGCGCGGTGGGGGCGGCAACAGCGCTGCACCTCGCGCGCGAAGGCCATCGCGTCACCATCATCGAACCCGGGGAGCCTGGCGGCGAGCAGGCGGCCTCCTACGGCAATGCCTGCTGGATCAGCCCCGAGAGCGTGGTGCCGATGGTCACACCCGGGGTGTGGAGGAAGGTACCGGGGTGGCTCGCCGATCCGCTCGGACCACTCACCATCCGCTGGGGGCACCTGCCGGCTCTCGCGCCGTGGCTGATCCGCTTCCTCCGCGCCGGGTCGAGTGTCGCGAAGGTCGAGCGCACCTCGCGCGCGCTGCGCGCGCTGCTGCACGATGCGGTCGAGCGGCACGAGGCGATGGCGGCAGCGGCGGGTGTGGCCGGGCTGATCGCGCGCAAGGGCCACCTCTATGCCTATCGCGACAGAGCGGCGTTCGAGGCGGAATCCCTCGGCTGGCGCCTCCGCCACGAGGCTGGCGTGCGGTGGCTGACGCTCTCGGCCGAGGAACTGCACCAGCGCGAGCCGGCGCTGTCGCGTGACTACACCTTCGCCGTGCTGTTCGAGGATTCCGCGCACATCGTCGACCCTGGCGCCTATGTCGCCGGCCTCGCCGCCGCCGCGGTCAGCCTGGGCGCGCTCAGGCGCCGGGGGAAGGCGACGGGGTTCGACATCAAGGGCGGACGGCTGCAGGCGGTGCTGACCACTGATGGCCGCGTGGCGGCCGACCGTGCCGTCATCGCCGTCGGTGCCCATGCCAAGGCGCTGGCCGCCGCGGCAGGCGATGCGGTGCCGATCGAGAGCGAGCGTGGCTATCACATCGTGATCTCGACGCCAGAGGCCACCGTGCGTACCCCGGTGATGGTGGCTGATGCCAAGGCACCCCTGACGCCGACGGCGGCGGGGCTGCGCGTCGCCGGCCAGGTCGAACTCGCCTCGATCGAGGCGGAACCCGAATGGCGCCGGGCCGAGATCCTGCTCGCGCTGGCCCGCCGCATGCTGCCCGGCCTGCCGGCCGACCTGCCGCCCGAGCGGGTGAAGCGCTGGATGGGCCATCGCCCCTCGGTGGCCGATGGGCTGCCGGTGATCGGCCCGGCGGCAGGGTCGGCCGACGTGATCCACGCCTTCGGGCATGGCCATGTCGGCCTCGCCTCGTCCGCCAAGACCGCGGCGCTGGTGGCGGATTTCGTCGCCGGCCGCCCGCCGGTGATCGACCCGGCGCCCTACGCCGCCGCCCGCTTCCGGTAGTGCCAGACTGAGGCGGGGGGAAAGTTGAGCGGCGTCCAGGCCAGCCGCTGTCCGTCCAGCCCGAGGGGCCCGCGCGCGAGAGGCGAGGTGGCGCAGTAGCTGTAGTGCAGGAAGCCGCGCCCAGGAGCTGCCGCCTCGATTGCCCCGATCAGCGCCGCCTGGCGTGGCCGCGGCAGCAGCACGAGGGGAATGCCGCACACCACCGCCCCGACGCGGCCCGTGAGGTCGGCCCCGAGCAGCGCCGGCAGCGTCCAGGCATCGCCGCGGATCACGGTCACGCCAGGGTATGTGCCAGCCAGCACGTCGGCCATCTCAGGCACGATCTCGACCACGGTCAGCCGCGCAGGGGCGATGCCGCCCTCGAGCAGGGCCCGGGTGATCGCGCCGGTGCCGGCGCCAAGTTCCACCACCGGCCCGCCCTGGCCGATCCGGCGGACCGCGGCGGCCACCCGTCGGCCAAGCGCGGGCGAGGATGGGACGATCGAGCCCATCTCGAGCGGATTGGCGGCCCAGCGCCGGACGAAGAGCAGCGAGCGGGAGAGCGGGGAGGACGGTGAGCCCTGGTCGGTACGCGTTCCGGCGTGCAGCATGGTGGGTGCGACTCGTCCTTCTGGGTGGCGGGGCAGGCGCGATCGCCCCGTTAGGACAGGGCTTTGGCGTCGGTTCCATCGCGGTTTGATGACGGTGAGACGGCGTTAACTGCGCCGTGATTGTTTTCGCGTGCACGAAGGCAGCGATCCGTTATCCTTGTTCGTGGAACATCGCCCGGCATGAGCGCACGAATCCTGGTCGTCGACGACGTGATGGCGAACCTCCGCCTTCTGGAGGCGAAGCTGTCAGCGGAGTACTACGAGGTCCTTGCCGTCCAGGACGGCCCGGCCGCGCTCGATGCTGCCCTGGCCTGGGCGCCCGATCTCGTGCTGCTTGACGTCATGATGCCAGGGATGGATGGCTACGAGGTCTGCCGCCGCCTCAAGGCTGACCGAGCGACCGAGCACGTTCCCGTTGTGATGGTCACGGCGCTCGGCGACAATTCCGAGCGTGTCCGTGGCCTCGAGGCGGGGGCCGATGATTTCCTCACCAAGCCCGTCGATGACGAGACTCTGCTCGCCCGTGTGCGCGCGCTTGTCCGGCTCAAGCGGCTGCTCGACGAGTGGCGGCTTCGCGCCGAGACGACGCACCAGCTCGGCGTCGCGGCCGGGGCGCTCCCGCCCTCGGTGCGCGGGGCACGCGCGCTGGTGGTCGACGACAACGAGACCGACACCGAGCGAATGACCGAGGCGCTCGCCGCCGAAGGCATCGAGGTGACGGTCGAGCTCAGCACGGCGGCTGGCTTCGAACGGCTGGTGCGCGCGCCGGCCGATCTCGTGATCGTCAGCATGCTCGGCGGCGAGGATGATCCGCTCCGCTTCGCCTCGCGGCTCAGGGCTGACGCGACGACGCGCGAGGTGCCGCTGCTCCTCGTTGCCGACGAGGCGCACCGGGGGCTCCTGCACCGCGGCTTCGAGCTCGGCGCGAACGACTACATCGTCAAGCCGATCGACCCGAACGAGCTGCGCGTTCGCGCGCGCAACCAGATCCGCCGCAAGCTCTACCAGGACCGCCTGCGCGCCGACCTTGCCTACTCGATCTCGCTCGCGCTCACCGATCCCCTGACGGGGCTGCACAACCAGCGCTACCTGCGTGGCCACCTGCGCTCGCTGGTGGGCTCTGTCAGGAGTGCGGGCGGGGCGATCTCGGCGCTCATGCTCGACCTCGACCACTTCAAGAGGATCAACGACCAGCATGGCCACCCGGTCGGCGATGCGGCACTTCGCCTCGTGGCCGGTGCGATCCGCGGCAATGTGCGCCTGTTCGACACCGTGGCGCGCTACGGCGGCGAGGAGTTCGTCGTGATCATGCCGGGTGCGGCGCTGACCGACGCCCTGGTGGCGGCGGAACGGCTCCGCCGCGAGATCGAGGCACTCTCCTTCAAGCCCTCGGCTGACACACCGCATCTGCCGCTGACAGCGTCCATCGGAGTGGCGACGCTGTCGAACCCGGCCGAGTTCGAGGGGTCGGCGCCGGAGGAGACGCTGCTCAGGCTCGCCGACGAGGCGCTCTACACCGCCAAGCGCGAGGGCCGGAACCGCGTCGCGGCAGCAGAGGAATCGCTGCCGCCGGCCTGACGCGGTCCTGCACCGCCCGTCTGCAACTTCAGGCGTAATTCGCGACAGGTCTGGTCGCAGTAAACCCGCCCCTGCAATTCAGCATGACGCGGCTCTACAATCACGGTCACCGTTCACCGTGACATCTGAAGCAGTTTTTTGATCGGCATCATGACAGTTGTTCCTCTGTGCGCTGGCGCACCGACCTGCGTAAAGCCGCGGTGATCAATGCGGCACGGCGCGATGGGATCACGCGCTAGCATCGATCCTGCATTGAAGGGGGAAACGCCGGTCTCCGGCGGACATGAATGGACGACGCAGGGCCGCCCGCGAGGCCGCGCGCGATCGACGCATTGCTGCCGACGCTCACCGATCTCGTGCAGGGGCTTTCCTGCCGTGCGGGCGCGATCCTGCAGCGGTCGGACGAGGGCGTGTCGTTCCGCCTGAGCGTCGGCCTCTCCGCCGAAGCGATCGAGACCTATCTCACCTGGTGGCAGCGGCGCGACCCCTGGCTCGCCGCGCTCCGCCTGCCATCGCAGGGCCGCGCCTGGCGTGGCGAGGACCTGGTCGGCCCGCGCCTGCTCCGCGGCTCTGCCTTCAACACACGCTGGCTCGCGCCGCATGGTCTCGGCAGCATCGGCATCGCCGAGATCGGTGACGCCGATGACGGCGGTGACATCCTGTGCGTCTGGCGCGCGGCGGATGCGCGTTCGCTGTCGCGGCCGGAGGTCCACCTGCTGCGCGCCTTCGCCGCGACCCTCGCGCTGCTGCTGCGCCGGGACGACATATCGGCCGGCACGCTCGCGGCCGGGGAGCTCGTCGCACACTCCTCCGTGCCGGTGGCGATCCTGCATGACGACTGCACGGTGCTGTGGTCGAACGCGGCCGCTTCCAGGCTGTGGGCCTGCGAGGCGCCGTTCCGCCGGGCGTGCGGCCGCCTCACGCTGCGTGCTGCGTCCCAGGCACCGCGCTTCCAGAAGGCGGTCGCCGACATCGCACAGCCCGGCGCCAGGCCGGCCCTGCTCGGATTCCAGACGGATGCAGGCATCATCGCGGTGCGCCTGCAACCGCTGGTGCTTAGTTCCTCGGTGCCTGTCGTTGCACTTACGGCAAGCCTGCCCGATGCAGCGGTTCCCAGCCCGGCGGCGATCGCCGCGACACTCGGGCTCACCCGCGCGCAGGCGGAGGTCGCCTCTCTGCTCTGCCGCGGCCTCGAGACGGCGGCGATCTCGGAGCGCATCGGCGTCAGCCAGCACACGCTGAACGGCCATCTGCGCGACCTCTACGGCAGGCTGCACGCGGCCAACCGTGTGCAGGCGGTGGTGCGCGTCCTCGGCGCGGCATCGACGCTCGCGCTCCTCGCTCCGGGTGCGAACGGCACCGGCAGCGGCAACGGTAACGCCCCGGACAGCTACACGCCAAAGTAGAAAATATTACGGAAACGGAACTTCTTCCCATCAATCCTCGGGGGGCGGTCCATCGATCCGCAAGCGTAGCATTTGCATCGGCTGGCGGGGGGTTCGCCAGCCAGCATGGGGGTTTTCCCCACGCTCCAACATGATGTGGAGAGAGAGATGTACGTCTTTTCGCTGACAAGCAGCACCAACTTCTTCCTCGACGGCGACGTGTTCGCCGACGACGTGCTCGACATTTCGGATACGCTGATCAGCACCGACGAGGCCGTCGACGAGGACGGGTTCGAACTGCCGCAGGATGTCGAGCTGAATGCAGGCGGCATCGGCTGGTTCCGCCGCCTCACCATCAACGACATGGGCGGCAACAACACGATCATCGCCGGCAACAGCGTGCTGAACCGCCTCGTCATCAATATGGGTGATGGCGATGACTTCATCGAGGGCGGCAGCAACGCCGATGTGATCAACGCCGGCGACGGTGACAACCAGGTGTTCGGCCATGACGGCAATGACCGCATCACGACCGGCAGCGGTGCCGACCTGGTCGATGGCGGGGCCGGCAACGACACGATCAACTCCGGCGCCGGTGATGACGAGGTCCATGGCGGGGCCGGCAACGACACCATCAATGCCGGCGACGGCAACGACCAGGTCTATGGTGGCGACGGCAACGACGTGATCAATGCCGGCACCGGCGACAACTACGTCGAAGGCGGCGACGGCAATGACAGCATTACCGCCACTGGCGGCAACGACGTCATCCTCGGCGACGACGGCGACGACACGATCAATGCCGGCGACGGCAACAACATGGTCGATGGTGGCGCGGGCAATGACCGCATCACGACCGGCTCCGGCGACGACATGATCGAGGGCGGCGACGGCGACGACACGATCAATGCCGGCAACGGCAACAACTACGTCAACGGCGGAGCCGGCAACGACAAGATCACCACCGGCAGCGGTGCTGATTTCATCGAGGGCGGCGTCGGGAATGACAAGGTCCATGCCGGCGACGGCAACGACTTCGTCGTCGGCGAGGACGGCAACGATACGCTCTGGGGCGAGGGCGGTGACGACACGATCGAGGGCAATGCCGGCAACGACGTGATCAACGGCGGTGACGGCGACGACATGCTCTCGGGCGGGTCCGGCAACGACCAGATCACGGGCGGCTTCGGCAACGACGTGATGGAGGACGGCACCGGCGTCGACCGCCTCTTCATGAACTACGGCGACGACACCGTGAACAACGCCGCGGACGGCGAGCGTGACGTGTTCGTCTGGAACAGCCTCAGCGGCATCATCAAGGCCGGCCCGGAATACGACACGATCGAGTGGTTCGACGTGCGTGGTGCGCGCAACAACGACGTGCTCGACTTCTTCGGGCTCGGCAGCAACCTCTACGCGCAGCTCTACGGCGGCGGCGCCGGCGAGACCGGCGTGTTCGCCGTGTTCCTCTCCGAGGAGGATCGCGAGATGGGCAACTTCCTCGTCGCGGTGCAGTGGAACGAGCAGATCGGCGACGAGCAGATCAATGTCGGCGTCTCGTCGAGCTCCGACATCCGCATCGGCTTCGGCTGGAACGTCGAGAACGTCGTCAGCGGCGATACGTTCATCTGATCGCCTCGTCGAATATCTGACTGCCTGACCACCGGGGGCGGCCCTTTCCGGGTCGCCCCCACCAGGTTGACGGCCGTGCATGGATGCCTCGGGGGAGGCGCCGGTGCGCGAAGGGGGAAATGATGTCGTTCAGCATGCGATCGGGCCGGGCGATTGACGCCATCGATGCGGCCATGAATGACGAGGCACCCGCGCGGGGCGGGCGTGGCCTGCAGTGGAGCGGGGCCGCGGCGATCGGCATCGGCCTCGCGACTCCGTTCCTTGTCCGGCTCGAACAGCACGGCGCTGACGTGCCCGCGGCTGGGGGCGCGACAGCGGCGGAGACGCCTGTCGAGCCTGGCGCGCCGCACGAGCCGGCCGTTGCAAAGACGGAACAGACGGCTGCCGAAGCGGCGCCCGGTGCAGCCCCGGGTGACGAGCGCGTGGCCGCCGCACACGGAACAGCCGCACCAGAGACCGGCGCGCCGAAGACCGACCGACCGGAGGCCACCGCGCCAGAAGCCACCCCACCGGCCCCCTGGCAGGAGGCTTCCGCCGAGAAGCTGCCTCGGGCGCAGGCCGAGGAGATGATGGGCGGCGGGCCGGATGACGAGTTCGGCGGCCGGCCCGTCTCGCCAGGGCACGCGCCCGTCGAGAACGATGTGCTCCCGCTCGAGGATGGCCCGGGCGGCGGTCCTGTCGGCGATGTCATTGCAGGCCCTTTCCTCGGCAGCACTGGCAGCACCGCCGCCCGCGCTGTCTCGATGCCGGCGCCGCCACCAACCATCTCGCCCGGCGCGCCAGCACTTGGCGGTGGCGGGGGAGCGCCAGGCCCAGCATCGGCGCCCAGGGCCCCGGTCGGGCAGGCATCGCCGAACGCAGCCCCTGTCTTCACGCCTGATGCGCCCCTCGTGATCCGCCCGGGCGAGACCGCGGCGCTCATCCCTGACATCCTGCTTGCCAACGACATCGATGCCGATGGCGACAGGCTGATGATCGACCAGGCCGCGGCCGACGCGGGCACCATTGAGGAACGCGCCGACGGCAGCATCCTCTATACTTCGGCGGAGGGGTTCACCGGGCGCGATACCGTGTCGTACGTGATCTCCGACGGCGCAGGCGGCAGTGCCGCGGCGAGCCTCGTGATCATCGTCACCGACGACCCCGTCACGATGCCCGACGCGACGCTGGTGCTCCGCCCTGGGGCTGACGTCACCTTCACCGGAGGGGACCTCACCGCCAACGATCTCGCGCCCGCCGACGCTGTCCTTGCCGTCATCGCCATGGAGGGAACGACGCGCGAAGGCGGCCGCATCGTCGAGACGGCGCCCGACACGTTTGTCTACGTCCCACCGGAAGGCTTCGTCGGCGAGGACAGCGTGGCCTATGTCGTGACCGATGGGCACGGCAACAGCGCCGCGGCGACGCTCACCCTCGCCGTGGTCAACGCAGCACCCGTGTTTGGCCGTGACGCGCCGGTGACGATCCGCCCGGGCGAGGTGGCAACGATCGACGCAGCGGCGCTGCTCGCCAATGACAGTGATGCCGATGGCGATGCGCTGACGCTGACGGACCTCGTGGCAATGGGCGGCGTGATCGCGGAAACGACTGCGGGCAGCTTCGCCTTCACGCCCGACGATGCCTTCCTCGGCACCGCGCGCCTCGCCTACACGATCGATGACGGATATGGCGGCACGGCCTCGGGGTCGCTTGCCATCGCCGTGGTGAACAGCGCGCCCGTCGCCGCACCCGACCTTGCGGTGAGCGCCCCGCCTGGCGAGGCGAGCGTCATCCTCATGGCGACGCTGCTGGCCAATGACACCGATGACGACGAGGACGCGCTTGCCATTGCCGCTCTTGCCGGCACGACGGAGGCTGGCGGCACGATCGATGCGCTTGGCGATGGCATGCTGGTCTACACCCCGCCGGAGGGCTTCACCGGCACCGACAGTCTCGCCTACAGCGTGATCGACGGCTATGGCGGCATTGCCGCAGCGCGGCTCGACCTTGTCGTCGAGACGATCTCGGACGTGCAGGGGGAGGCCGGGGCGTCCGCTCCCTTTACGCTGAGCCTGCTGTCGAACACGCGCTTCCTGCTCGAGGGCGGGGCTGTCGAGGACAACGCGATCGACCTCTCCGACGGGCTGATCGACGGCGCCGAGGCGATCGACGGATCAGGCGCGCCGCTTGCCGTACCGGTTGCGATCAACGACGGCGGTGTCGGCGCCTTCCGCACCATCGCGATCACCGATGCCGGCGGCAGCAACACGATCCGCGCCGGCAACGATGTGCTCGCCCGCCTCGCCGTCACCACGGGCGGGGGCGATGACGTGATCGAGGGCGGCAGGGGGCGTGACGCGATCGCGGCGGGCAACGGGAACAACATCGTCCATGGCTTCGATGGCGATGACCAGGTCACTGCCGGCAGCGGCGACGACGTGATCGACGGTGGTGCCGGCAACGACGTGATCAACGCGGGCGGTGGCGCCAACCGCGTCTCCGGTGGCGCGGGCAATGACCGCATCGCGGCCAACAGCGGCGACGATGTGATCGACGGCGGCGACGGCGATGACGTGATCCTGGCCGGAGAGGGTCGCAACACGGTCACGGGCGGCGCCGGGAATGACCGCATCGTCACAGGCACCGGCGATGACACGATCGACGGCGGCGAGGGCGATGACGTGATCAACGCCGGCGACGGCGACAACCGCATCTATGCCGGGGCTGGCAAGGACACGATCACCACCGGCAACGGCGCCGACACGATCAGCGGCGGCGCGGGCGATGATCACCTGGGGGCAGGAGCGGGCAACGACACGCTCGATGGCGGCGAGGGTGACGACACGCTCGACGGCGGCGAGGGGGATGACGTGCTCGCGGGTGGTGCCGGCGATGACGTTCTCGATGGCGGTGCGGGCAACGACACGCTCGACGGTGGCGAGGGTGACGACACGCTGACAGGTGGCGCGGGCGATGACACGCTCGATGGTGGCGAGGGTAACGACACGCTGACAGGCGGCGCTGGCGACGACACCATCACCGACGGCGCGGGGCGCGACCGCGTGCTGATGATGGGTGGCGACGATACCGTCATGAACGCACGTGACGGTGAGCGCGACGTGTTCGTGTGGGACGATCTCGCCGCGCTGATCGCGCGGCCGGAATACGACAGGCTGGAGTGGTTCGACGTCACGAGCCGCCTCGACGCCGATGTGCTCGACCTCTCAGGCCTCGGCGATCGCCTGGTGGCGGAGATCTATGGCGGCGGGGCCGGGGAGACGGGAACGCTCGCCGTGTACCTGAGCGAGCAGGATCGTCTTGCGGGCGACTATATCCTGGCGATCGACTGGATGGAGCAGATCGGCGACGCGCCACTCGTCATCGGCCCGGGCGTGTGGGCGAACATCAGGCTCGGCATGGGGTGGCGTGTCGTCGACGCTGTGGCCGGCGACACGTTCGGCTGAGCTCTGCTACTTGATCTTGGCTTCGCGGAAAACGACGTGCTTTCGCGCGACGGGGTCGAACTTTTTGAGCTCGAGCTTGCCCGTGGTCGAGCGCGCGTTCTTCTTCGTCACGTAGTAGTAGCCGGTGTCGGCTGTGCTCACGAGCTTGATCAGCACGGTGTTCGACTTGGCCATGATCACTCAATCCTTCGAAAGGAGACGCAACGCCTCAACGGACGGCACCGCCGCCCGGCGACGCGGCGGTTGCGGCAACGGAGCGGCGGAAAAGCCATAGCGCCGCTTCCGTGTCAAGCTTGCCGCCCTCGGCACTCGGGCAGGTGCTCCGCTCCGCCGCCAGGTCTGCTGCCGTCACTTCCGCCGCCGTTGCCGCGCCGGAGGATGACGCCTCGCGCCACGGGGGCGGCGCCTCGGCGTGCGGGGTCGCGGCAAGCAGCCGCTCCGCCTCGCGCCGGGCGATGTCCTCGCCCCGGCTGGTGCAGAGATCGGGGATCACGCCACGGCCCTGGAGCGGATAGCCGGAGGGGGCGATCAGCCGCGCCCAGCTGATATGCATCTCCCCGCCATCCGGCAGCGGGTGGACGAGCTGGATCAGCCCCTTGCCGCGAGTGGCGGAGCCGATCACGCGCGCGCGCCCATTGTCCTGCAATGCTGCCGCAAGCGCCTCCGCCGCGGAGGCCGTCTGGCCATCGACCAGCACGATCACCTCCATCGCCTCGGCGAGGTCGGCCCCGCCGGCGAGGTAGCTGCGCGAGGCATCCGGGTGGCGCCCGCGCGCGAGCACGACCTCGCCGCCCCTGAGGAAGACATCCGCCACCCCGACCGCCTGTTGCAGCAGCCCGCCGCGATTGCCGCGAAGGTCGAGAACGAGGCCGCCGGGCGGCGTCGGGCGGCCGGCAAGGCCGGCGACCACTCGAGCGACCTCCTGGTCGGTCTCGCGCGTGAAGCTGCTGAGAGAGATGACGGGCAAGTCCCCGGCCCAGTCGAGCCGTGCGGTCGCCGTCATCGCCGTGGCACGCACGACGAGCACCGAGAACGGCGGCGCCCCGCGACGCTGGACGGTGAGCGCGGTCGCCGATGCAGGCTCACCGGCGAGCGCCTCGCCCAGCGCCTCGGGGCCGAGGCCGCGCGTCGGCGCACCGTCGATCGCGATCAGGCGATCACCGATCGCAAGCCCGGCTCGCCAGGCAGGGCCGTTGGGTACCAGCGCGGTGATGCGCGCAGCCCCCTGGTCGGGCACCACGGTCAGCCCGACATCGCCCGTCCCGAGCCGAAGCGCGCGGGCGCGGGTCGCCTCGCGCGGGGCAACGACGCGGCTGTAGGGGTCGAGCCCCGCGATCATCTCCTCGAGCACGAGCAGGCGGCGTGCCGTTGCGTCGGCCGCGCGAAGCCGCGGCGAGGCGGCGGCGGCGGCACGCATCGCCTCGGCACCCGCGCGGCCCCAGGCCTCCGCGTCTGATGCGGGGGGGGCGGCAAGGCTGGTGCGGGCACCGGCACCGACCGAGATCTCGATCCTGTCCGGCCGGAGGGCAACGGTGAGCGCAGGCTCGAGCCGGCTCAGGCCGCGCAGGCCGGCCGCGAGGCGCTGCGCCGGCAGCTGCTCCTCGACATGCCGGTCACGCAGCGCGGCGAGCGCGGAAGCGAGCACCGCATGGTCGAGCGCGCCGTTGCGCGGCCCCTCGGGTGCGCTCCGGGCGGGCAGGGCAGGTGCCACCACGCACGCGAGCGCGAGCAGGGCCTGGCGCAGGATACTGGGCAGGTGGTTCCGCGGCACGGCGACTCGACCGGTGAAGCACGAAGCGAGTGTGCGCCAAGCGTGGCGCGCTTGCGAGAGACCGTATGCGATCAGCGCACGGACGCGCTCAGCCCGCCGCGCTGCGCCGCGCCGGTGCCGCCGTCCTGCCCTTGGCACCCGCCTTGGCACCGGGCTTGCCGCCGCGCCCACCACGCCCGCGGGCGGCGAGCGGCTTGCCCTTCTCGGCCAGCAGCGCCACGGCGGCATCAAGGTCCATGTCCTCGGACGCGACCCCCTTCGGCAGGTTCGCCACCGTCGAGCCGTGCTGCACATAGGGGCCGAAGCGGCCACGCCTGAGCGTCACCTCGCCGCCCTTCGGGTGTGGCCCCAACATCTTCACGCTGTCGAGTTTCTTGGCGAGCAGCACCACGGCGCGGTTGATCCCGAGGGAGAGCACGTCATCGTCCTTGTCGAGGCTGGCATAGACCGGCCCGAGCTTCACGTAGGGCCCGAACTGGCCGATGCCGGCATAGATCGGCTCCTGCTTCTCCGGGTGCGTGCCGATGAGGCGCGGCAGCGAGAGCAGCCCGAGCGCTGTCTCGAGCGTGACCGAGGCGGGGTCGGTCCCCTTGGGCAGGGAGGCGCGCTTGGGCTTGGGCACCGCGGGCTTCTTGGCACCCTTCTTGGGTTTCTTGGCATCCGGGTCAGGTGCGGGGGCGGGGGGCGCCTCGCCGAGCTGAACGTAGAGGCCGTAGGGGCCGGGGCGGAGCGTGACCTCCTCGCCTGTCTCGGGGTGCCGGCCGAGCGCGCGGACATCCTCCGTCCCGCCTGACTGGTCACCGCCGACATTCCGCGTGTAGCGGCATTCCGGGTAGTTCGAGCAGCCGATGAAGGCACCCGTGTTGCCGCCGATGCGCAGGCCCAGCCTGCCGGCACCGCAACGCGGGCAGGCCCGCGGGTCGGTGCCGTCGCCACGGTCGGGGAACAGGTGGGGCCCAAGGTCGCTGTCGAGCGCATCGGTCACATCGGCGATGCGGAGTTCCTTCGTGCCCTCGACCGCCTTCACGAAGTCGCGCCAGAACCCTGCCAGCACCTCGCGCCAGGCAGCCCGCCCGCCGGAGACGTCATCGAGCTGGTTCTCGAGGGCGGCGGTGAAGTCATACGCCACGTAGTTCTCGAAGAAGCCGACGAGGAAGGCCGTGACGAGCCGGCCGCGATCCTCGGGGATGAACCGGCGCGCATCGAGGCGGACATACTGCCGGTCCTGCAGCACCTGGAGGATGGAGGCGTAGGTGGAGGGCCGGCCGATGCCGAGTTCCTCGAGCTTCTTCACCAGCGAGGCCTCGGAGAAGCGCGGCGGCGGCTGGGTGAAGTGCTGGCTGGGCGTGACGGCCCTCAGCGCCGGCTTCTCACCCTCCGCCATGGCGGGCAGAAGCCTGCTGTCCTCGTCCTCCACCTCGCCCGGGGCGGGCGCATCGTCACGATCCTCGCGGTAGAGCTTGAGGAACCCGTCAAAGGCAATGACGGAACCCGTTGCACGAAAACCAATCGTGTTGTCGGCAGAGGCGATCTCGACACTCGTCTGGTCGAGCTCGGCCGACGCCATCTGGCTGGCAACGGCCCGCTTCCAGACGAGGTCGTATAGCCGCCGCTGGTCGTCCGACAGCGCGCGGGCGACCTCATCGGGCGTCCGCGCAACGTCGGTCGGGCGAACAGCTTCATGGGCTTCCTGGGCATTCTTCGCACGCGAGGTGTAGACGCGTGGCGACGCGGGGACATAGTCCGTGCCCGAGCTGGCGGCAATGTGCCCGCGGATGGACGCAATCGCCTCCGCCGCCATCTGAACACCATCGGTGCGCATGTATGTAATGAGGCCAACGGTCTCGCCGCCGAGTTCGACACCTTCGTAGAGCTGCTGCGCCGTCCGCATCGTCCGCGTGGCGGAGAAGCCGAGCTTGCGGGCGGCTTCCTGTTGCAGCGTCGAGGTGGTGAAGGGGGCGGGTGGATTGCGCCGCACCCGCTTCTTCTCGACGGAGGCGACGCGATAACTTGCCCCCTCCGCCCGCGAGACCGCTGTTTTTGCGGTTTTCTCGTCGGCGAGATCAAACTGGGTAAGCTTCTTGCCGTCAAGTGACACCAGGCGTGCGGTGAACGGCGTTCCACCCTGGGTCGCGAAGGCGCCCTCGATGGTCCAGTACTCGCGGGCGCGGAAGGCCTCGATCTCGGCCTCGCGCTCACAGATCAGGCGAAGCGCGACCGACTGCACGCGCCCGGCGCTGCGGCTGCCCGGCAGCTTGCGCCAGAGAACGGGCGAGAGGGTGAAGCCGAACAGGTAGTCGAGCGCCCGGCGGGCGAGATAGGCGTCGATCAGGTCGCCATCGAGGTCACGCGGGGCGGCGATCGCTGCCTTCACCGCTGACTTGGTGATCTCGTTGAAGGTGATGCGGCTCACCTCGACGCCGGTGAGCGCGCGGCGGGAGGCCAGCATCTCCTTCACGTGCCAGGAGATCGCCTCTCCCTCACGGTCAGGGTCGGTGGCGAGGTAGAGGCGCTTGGCCCCCTTCAGCGCGGCTGCGATGGCGCGGAGCTGCTTCTCGCCCCGGTCATCGGCCTCCCAGTCCATCGCGAAGCCTTCCTCGGGGCGGACCGATCCGTCCTTCGGCGGGAGGTCGCGGACATGGCCGTAGCTTGCCAGCACGGTGTAGTCACGACCGAGATAATTGTTGATCGTCTTGGCCTTGGCCGGTGATTCGACGACAACGACATCCATGGGGGCTTCTTCCCTCGCGCCCCTGCCGGAGGGGCGAATTCAGCGCGCGGCCAGCACCACGCGGTTTCCCGGCAGGCGGTCGATCCTGCCCTCGAGGTCAAGTTCCAGGAGGGCGGCATTGACCGCCGACGCGCTACATGGGCAGCGGCGCAGCACTTCGTCAACCGAGACGGGCGCAGTGGAGAGCAGCGCCGTGACGTGGCGCACTGCCTCGGCGATCTCGTCATCGGCGGTTTCGCTTGGTTCAGGAGCGGGTTCTGGAGCCTCCTCCACTTCCGGAAGTGTCGGGCGGTCGAGGCGCAGCAGCGGCGCGGGACTCGGGGCGTCGGGCAGGGCGGCGAGCACATCAGCCGCCGTCTCGACCAGCGTTGCCCCCTGCCGCAGCAGGTCATTGGCACCGCGTGCGCGCGGGTCGAGCGGCGAGCCGGGAACGGCCATGAGCTCGCGCCCCGCCTCGAGGGCGAGCCTGGCCGTGATCAGGCTGCCGGATTTCAGCGCCGCCTCCACCACGATGGTGGCGAGCGAGAGGCCGGCGACGATGCGGTTGCGACGGGGAAAGAGCTTCGCCAGCGCCGCGCTGCCGAGCGGGGCTTCCGCCACCACGGCGCCTGACGCGGCGATGCGCGCCTGCAACGCGGCGTTCTGGGGTGGGTAGGGCCTGTCGAGCCCGCCGGCGACAGCAGCGAGCGTGATGCCGCCTGCCGCGAGCGCCCCCTCATGCGCGGCCGTATCCACCCCGCGCGCGAGGCCCGAGACGACCGCGATGCCGGCCTCGGCCAAGTCCTTGGCCAGCCGCTCGGCGATAATCCGCGCCCCGGCAGAGGCATTGCGCGCGCCGACGATGGCGACAGATCGTCGGGAGAGCAGGGCATGGTCACCGGCGACGGCCAGGGCGAGGGGCGCGTCATACGTCATCGCCAGCGCCTGGGGATAGAGGGGGTCGGTGTCGAGGATCAGCCGCGCGCCGATGGCCGCAAGCGCTTCCTCCTCGCGGGCGATGGCGGAGGGGCAGGGCAGGCTCACCGCACGGCCGCGGGCGAGCCGTGGCAGCGCCTCGATGGCAGCCTGGGCGCTGCCGGCCCGCGCGATAAGCGCGCGCACCGTGGCCGGCCCAAGCCCCTCGGCGCGGGCGAGCCGAAGCCGCGCCAACCTTTCGCTCACGCGCCTTGCTTCTCCTTGCTCTCACCGATGCGCGGCTCCGTGCCGGCGAGCAGGCGGCGGATGTTGCCTTCGTGGCGCCACGTGATCAGCACCGCGATCGCCAGCACGGCGAAGGCGGGACCAGCGCCCGCGAACGCCCAGGTGAGGAGCGGGGCGAGGGTGAAGGCGACCAGGGCGGAGAGCGACGAGAATTTCGTGACCTTCGCCACCACGAGCCACGTCGCGCAGGCCGCGAGCCCAGCCGGGAAGGCCAGCGCGAGCAGGGTGCCGAGGCCTGTCGCCACCCCCTTGCCGCCGGAGAAGCCAAGCCAGGGGGTGAAGAGATGCCCGACAACGGCGGCAACACCCGCCACCGCCGCCGCCATCGGCCCCCACAGCGCACCCGCGATCACCACCGAGGCAGCGCCCTTGCCGCCATCGAGCAGCAGGGTGGCGGCGGCAAGGTCCTTCCGCCCGGTACGCAGCACGTTCGTCGCCCCGATATTGCCCGACCCGATCCGGCGGATATCGCCAAGCCCTGCCGCCTTCGTCAGCACCAGGCCGAAGGGGACGGAGCCGAGCAGGGCGCCGAGGATGGCGGCGAGCGCGAGGCTCATCCGAACACCCTGCGGCCTGCCTTCCAGGTGCCGAGGACCTTGCCCTGCACCGGGCGCCCATCGAAGGGCGTGTTGTGCGCGCCGACCAGCGCCTCCTCCCGCACCTGCCAGGCGCGGTCGAGGTCGAACAGCACGAGATCGGCCGGCGCCCCCGCTTCCAGCCTGCCGGCGGGGCTGCCGAGCAGCGCTGCGGGGCGGGAGGTGAGCAGCGCCAGCGCGGGGACGAGCCCGAGCCTGCCGGTGTGGACGAGGCCGAGCGTGACGGCGAGCAGCGTCTCGAGCCCCGATCCGCCGGCCTCGGCCTGGGCGAAGGGAAGGCGCTTGGCGTCGGTGTCCTGCGGCTGGTGGTCCGATGCGATGGCATCGATCGTGCCGTCGGCGAGCGCGGCGACGACGGCCTGGCGATCCGCTTCCGTGCGGAGCGGCGGGGAGAGCTTGGCGTAGGTGCGCCATTCGCCAACGGCCGTCTCGTTCAGGTCGAAATAGGGCGGGGCCGTGTCGCACGTCACCCGCACGCCATCGGTCTTCGCGCGGCGGATGAGCTCGAGCGCCTCCGCCGTCGTCACATGCGCGAAGTGGACGTGCCCGCCCGTGAGCGCCGCGAGCCTTATGTCGCGCGCGACCATCAGCGCCTCGGCGGCAGCCGGGATGCCGGGAAGGCCGAGGCGGGTGGCCGTCTCTCCCTCCGTCATCGCCCCGCCCTGGGCGAGCGACGGCTCCTCCGGGTGCTGCACGATCATCGCCCCGAAGGCGCGCGCGTAGGAGAGGGCAAGCCGCATGGTGCGCGCCTCGGCGATCGCGCGGCGGCCGTCGCCAAAGGCCACCGCACCTGCCTCCTGCAGCAGGCCGAGCTCGGCGAGTTCGCGCCCAGCGCAGCCCTTGGTGGCGGCCGCGCAGGGCAGCACGGTGACGGAGCCGAACGAGGCAGCCCGGCGGGCGACGAACTCGACCAGCGCCGGCTCATCGAGCGGCGGGTCGGTGTCGGGGAGCGCCATCACCGTCGTCACCCCGCCGGCGGACGCGGCGGCGGCGAGGACGGCGAGGCTCTCCTTGTGCTCCTCGCCAGGCTCGCGAAGCCCGACGCGCATGTCGACCAGCCCAGGTGCGAGGATCGCGCCGCCGCAATCGACGATGGCGGCACCCTCGGGCGCGGCGTCGGCGATCGCCTCGATCAGCCCGTCGCGCACCACGAGGACGCCCATGCGGTCGAGGCCCGAACCCGGGTCGATCAGCCGTGCATCGGTGAAGGCTGTTGCCGTCATGCGTTTGCCCGCGTGTCGCGCGTCAGCAGGTCGAGCACCGCCATGCGCACCGCCACCCCCATCTCCACCTGCTCCTGGATCACGCTGCGCTGGAGATCGTCGGCCACCGCGCTGTCGATCTCGACGCCGCGGTTCATCGGCCCCGGGTGCATGACGAGCGCATCGGGCTTGGCAAGTGCGAGCTTGGCCTGGTCGAGCCCGTAGAAGCGGAAGTATTCGCGGGCGGAGGGAACGAAGCTGCGGCCCATCCGCTCCTTCTGCAGCCGCAGCATCATCACGATGTCGGCCCCCTTCAGGCCTTCCGCCATGTCGTTGAACACCTCCACCCCCATCGCGGCCACGCCGGAGGGGATGAGGGTGGGGGGCGCGATCAGCCGCACGCGGCTGCCCATGGTGGTGAGCAGCAGGATGTTGGAGCGGGCGACGCGGGAATGCAGCACGTCGCCACAGATGGCGACTGTGAGATTCTCGAGCGTTCCCTTGTGCCGGCGGATGGTGACGGCATCGAGCAGCGCCTGCGTCGGGTGCTCGTGCGTGCCATCGCCCGCGTTGATCACCGCGGCGTCGAGCTTCTGGGCGAGGAGGGCGGCAGCGCCCGACTGGTCGTGGCGCACCACCAGCATGTCGACATGCATGGCGTTCAGCGTCATCGCCGTGTCGATCAGCGTCTCTCCCTTCGAAACCGAGGAGCCGGAGGGCGACATGTTCACGATGTCGGCCCCGAGCCGCTTGCCGGCGAGCTCGAAGCTGGTGCGCGTGCGCGTCGAGTTCTCGAAGAAGAGGTTCACGAGGGTGCGGCCGCGCAGAACGTCACGCGGCCCGCCCTGGCGGTTCAGCGAGATGTAGGTCTCGGCGAGGTCGAGGGCGGCGCGGATCTGCCCGGGGTCGAGCCCGCCGATGCCGAGGAGGTGCCTGCGCCTGCCAGCCTTCTGCCCGAAACCGGATTCGGCCACCACATCCCTCCAACCCTGATCGGCGGCGGAGGGAACGACCGTGCGGTGGCGCCGTCAAGCGCTCAGCGTGCCACCCTCACATCCTGCAGCCGCATCAGCCCGTCGGGATGTGCCGCGAAGCCGGTCACGGCGGCGCGCGACGCCCAGATCCCCTTGTGGTGGTAGAGGACGAGATGGGGCCGATCCTCCATCCACACCTCCGCCGCTGCCCGGTAAAGGGCCTGGCGTTGGGGGATGCCCGTCACGCCGCGCGCCTGGGCCAGCAGCGCATCCAGCCGGGGGTTGCAGTACTTCCCCCAATTCACGAACCCGTCGCATTGCAGCCAGATCGCGATGTTGCCGTCAGGATCAGGCCTGCCGGACCAGATCGCGATGGCCGCGTCATAGTCGCCCCGGCGGGTGGCGGCGACCATGGCCGCACTTTCCGTGGCGCGGATGGCGATGTCGAACCCCGCTTCGGCCGCCATCGCCTGGATCATCTCCGCCACCTGGCGCTCGACGGGGCTGTTCGTCACGGCCAGCTCGAACGCGACCCTCGCGTGGCCGGCTTCCCGCAGCAGCGCCCGCGCACGGGCGACGTCGCGCGGCGGCACCGGGCGGGCGGGGGCGGCGAAGGTGCTGCCGGGCGGCTCGAACTGGTTTGAGGGAATGAACTGGCCCTCCAGCGCCACCTGGTTGATCACCGCCCGGTCGATCGAGGCCTCGAGCGCTGCCCTGACGCGCGGGTCCGACCCGAGCGGCCCCTTGGCACGCTCACCGGCGCCCACGTTGATGCTCAGCGTCTGGTAGGCCATGGCCGGACCGGCGATCAGCCGCAGCGTCCGGTCACGCTCGACCGCGGCCACATCGTTCGGCGCGACGCGCTCGATCAGGTCGAGCTGCCCCGCGCGGAGGTTCACGAGCCGCACCGTGCCATCGGGGATCGGCCGATACTCCACCCGGTCGACGTGGATGCGGCCCGCATCCCAGTACTCGGGGAACTTCCGAAGCTCGATCACCTCCTGCGCCACGCGGCGGACGAAGGCGAAGGGCCCGGCGCAGACCGGGTTGGTGTGGATGCGGTCGCCGAGGGCCGCGATGGCCGTGGGCGACATCATCATGCCGGCACGGTCGGCCAGCACGGCGAGCAGCGGCGCATCGGGCGCCTTCAACACCAGCCGCACGGTGCGGGCATCGACCACCTCGACGGCGGTGACTGAGGCGAGCTCGGTCTTGCGCCGGCTCTCGCGCGCCTCGCGGTAGCGGTCGAGGTTCAGCTTCACGGCAGCCGCATCCATGGCCGTGCCGTCATGGAACCGCACGCCCTCGCGCAGTGTGAGGGTGAGCGACCGGCCATCGTCGCCCCAGGCCCAGGCGGTGGCGAGCTGCGGTGTGAAGCGAAGGTCAGCGTCGAGATCCACCAGCTTGTCGCAGAGGGCGGAGAAGATCACCCGCTCGAACACGCTGCCTGACTGGGCGGGGTCGAGCATGTTCGGGTCGGCGATCAGCCCGACGCGGAGGGTGGTCTGTGCCGCTGCCGGCATGGCGAGGAGAGAGAAAGCAAGGGCCGCGGCGGTTCGCTTCATGATCACCTCCTGGTGGAACAGAGCAACGACACGCCTTGTCGACGGCCTCGTCAACCGTCCTGAGCCGCGGATCGTTTTGCGTTAGACACGAACGAGGCGCCATGGGATCGTTCCGTGATTGAAAGTCTCATCCTTTGGGGGGGGGGGGGCATGCAGTGGTCCAGACGCGCAGTGCTCGTCGCGCTTCTCGCTGGCGCCTGCGCCGGGCCGGAAGGAAGGCCTGGAGGGGCGCCTACGGCGGGCCCCTCGGTGGTTTCGCCTGAGCGGGCGCTTGCGCTCGCGGTGGCCGGCGAGGCGGTTCTTGTGGATGTTCGCCTGCCGCAGGAACGGGTTGACCGCCGCGAACCGCCGCACACCGCAGCCTGGTTTCCCTTCGATCGCTACACGCCGCGGCAGTTCAGCACCGCCGTGTCGGAGACGGTGGACGGCCAGCGCTCACGGCCGGTCGTCCTCATCTGCGAGGTGGGCGTGCGATCGGGCTGGGCAGCACACGCCCTCACCGAGGCCGGCTTCACCGACGTCATGACGGTCGATCGGGGATACGCGCTCTGGCGCGATCAGGCGCTGGCGCTGGTCGATGGGCGTGACATGCCCACGCCTGATCTATCGCTCGATTGATCCCAAGCGGCGGGCGAGGCTGCCTGTCCCGTCAGAGATCATCGACTGACCGAAACGATCTCCGTCACACGAGGCACCATGCTGACGGAACTCTCGGTGTATCTGAGGTTCACGCGCCCGGCCCCCCAGAGCATGACTTCATCGAGTGGCATGGACCTTCCGACGCGCTGATTTCGGCATCTGGTGGTGAAGACGTCGGCAAAGGTGGTCCCACCGATCGTCGTTGACGGGGCATAGTCGGTGACCTCGCACGTACGTATCCGCTGAATCAGTTCGGAACCGCCCGTAGTCGTGTAGCTGTGGGTCCAGGTCAGGCCGACCCGCATGGGCGTGCCTTCCGGGAGGAAGCCGTTATGGTTCGGGGTGAACCGGAACCGTCCATGGCTGACAAGATTGCGCCAGGGTGTAAACGCCCTGGAGACATCCTCACCGGTATCCAACCGCATCACGGCGCTTCCGTCCTGGTTCACGGTGACGCGATGCGTTGTGACACGCTCACCCTCCGTGAGGCGGTACGTGAAGGTCCCCGGCTTGACGCTGGATGATGGATCAAACTTTTCGACCGCCGCCGTCGCAGCCGGTGATGCGCGGGCAGCAGGCGCGGCTTGGGCCACCGACCACTCGCTTGCGTCCGTGGCGGACATCCCTCCGCCGAGGAGCAGAAGCGCCCCGGCGACAACTGCAATGCGCATGCGAATGTCTGTCAACTACTTCCCCTACTGAATGATATTGCTGCGACGATAGCGTGCATTGCAGATCACTTGAGAAACGTTGCACGTCATTTCGGCACGATCAAGCGCCCCGCGTCGCATCCAGCGCTGACTGGAGCATGTAGGCCGCTGCAGCCTTGTCCACGACAGCGGCGCGGCGGCGGCGGGTCAGATCCATCTCGCCGATCAGCATGCGGTTGACGGCCGCCGAGGACAGCCGCTCGTCCCACAACGCGACTGGCAGCCCCGCGGCGGCCGAGAGCGCCATCGCCCAGTCGCGCGCCCCCTGCGCCGCCGGGCCCGTGCCGCCATCCATCGAGAGCGGGTTGCCGACCACCACCCCGCCGGCCCCCTCCTTGGCAGCGATCGCGGCCACCTCGGCCGCGTTCTTGGCGAGCTTGGCGCGGACAAGCGCGCCATAGGGGCTGGCGATGGTCAGCGACACGTCGGTCAGCGCCACGCCGATGGTCTTCGATCCAAGGTCGAGGCCGATCAGCCTCTGGCCACGGGGGAGGGCAGCGCGGAGATCCGCCAGATTGGCAAGCGTCATGCCGCGATGCTACCACCCCCGCTCCTTATCAGAAGCCTTGGGAGTTCCCGGCGCATGTCGCTCGACGCCGATACGATCCGCCGCATCGCCACGCTTGCCCGCATCCGCGTCGCAGAAGATGAGGTCGCGACCCTGCAAGGCGAGCTCAACGGCATCCTCGCCTGGATCGAGCAGCTGAACGCGGTGGACACAGACGGCATCGCCCCGCTGACGGGGGCAGCGCACATGGCGCTGAAGATGCGCGAGGATGTGGTGAGCGACGGCAACATCCGCGACAAGGTGCTCGCCAACGCGCCCGAGCGCATCGGGCCGGACGAGGCGTTCTTCGCCGTGCCGAAGGTGGTGGAATGAGCGCGCTCACCGACCTGACGCTCGCCGAAGCCGCGCGGCTGCTCGCCGCGAAGAAGGTGTCGGCGACCGAGCTGACCCAGGCGCATGTCGATGCGATCGAGGCGCTGGCCTCGCTGAACGCCTTCATCGTGACGACACCCGAGCGCGCGCTGGCCGATGCCAAGCGGGCCGACGGGCGCATCGCTGCCGGCGAGGCAGGGCCGCTCGAAGGCATTCCGCTCGCGATCAAGGACCTGTTCTGTACCGCCGGCATCCAGACCACCGCCGCGAGCCGCATCCTCGGCGGCTTCGTGCCGCCTTACGAGAGCACCGTCTCGGCCAATCTCTGGCGCGACGGGGCGGTGTGCCTCGGCAAGACGAACCTCGACGAGTTCGCCATGGGCTCGTCCAACACCACCTCGGCCTATGGGAACGTCGTGAACCCGTGGAAGCGCCGCGGCGACAATCGTGACCTGGTGCCAGGCGGCTCCTCAGGCGGCTCGGCGGCCGCGGTGGCAGCACGCCTCTGCCTCGGTGCGACGGCGACCGACACGGGCGGTTCGATCCGCCAGCCGGCGGCCTTCACCGGCACAGTCGGCATCAAGCCGACCTACGGCCGCTGCTCGCGCTGGGGGATCGTCGCCTTCGCCTCCTCGCTCGACCAGGCAGGGCCGATGGCGCGCACGGTGGAGGATTGCGCCATCCTGCTCCGCTCCATGGCGGGCCATGACCCGAAGGACAGCACCTCGGCCGACATCGCGGTGCCCGACTTTGCGGCGGCGTTGGGCCACGGCGTGAAGGGCCTGCGCATCGGCGTGCCGAAGGAATACCGCCTCGAAGGCCTCTCGCCCGAGATCGCGGCACTCTGGGAACAGGGCATCGCCTGGCTGAAGGAGGCGGGCTGCACGATCCACGAGATCGGCCTGCCGCATGCGAAATACGCGCTGCCTGCCTACTACATCGTCGCCCCGGCCGAGGCGTCATCCAACCTCGCGCGATATGACGGTGTGCGCTTCGGCCTCCGCGTGCCGGGCGACAGCCTCGATGCGCAGTATGAGGCGACGCGGGGCGAAGGCTTCGGGGCGGAGGTGCGGCGCCGCATCATGATCGGCACCTATGTGCTGTCGGCCGGCTACTACGATGCCTATTACCTGAAGGCGCAGAAGGTGAGGGCGCTGATCGCGCGCGACTTCGATGTCGCGTGGGAGAGCGTGGATGCGATCCTGACGCCCGCGACGCCCAACGCCGCCTTCGCGATCGGCGAGAACCAGGACGATCCGGTAACGATGTACCTCAACGACATCTTCACGGTGACGGCGAACCTCGCGGGCCTTCCCGGCATTGCGGTGCCCGCCGGCCTCGACGCGTCGGGCCTGCCGCTGGGGTTGCAGGTGATCGGCCGTGCGTTCGATGAGGAAACCGTGTTCCGCGTCGGCCGCGCCATCGAACAGGCGGCGGGCTTCACGGCGATGCCGCAGCTCAGGGCGGGGGCGTAGAGCATGACCTACACACTCGAAGGCACCACCGGCACGTGGGAGGTCGTCGTCGGCCTCGAGGTGCATGCGCAGGTGATCTCGCAGTCGAAACTGTTCTCGGGTGCTGCCACCGCCTTCGGCGCCGAGCCGAACACGCAGGTGAGCTTCGTCGACGCGGCCTTCCCCGGCATGCTGCCGGTGATCAACGGCGAATGCGTGGCCCAGGCCGTGCGCACCGGGCTCGGCCTCAACGCACAGATCAATCTCGAGAGCCGGTTCGACAGGAAGAACTACTTCTACGCCGACCTGCCCGCCGGCTACCAGATCAGCCAGTACCAGCACCCGATCGTCGGCACCGGCGTGGTCACGATCGACCTCGCCGACGGCACGACGAAGGAGATCGGCATCACGCGCCTGCATCTCGAACAGGATGCCGGCAAGTCGCTGCATGACCAGCACCCGACCAAGTCCTACATCGACCTGAACCGGGCCGGCGTGGCGCTGATGGAGATCGTGTCGGAACCCGACATCCGCTCACCCGAGGAGGCGGGCGCGTATCTGACGAAGCTGCGCCAGATCCTCCGCTACCTCGGCACCTGCGACGGCAACATGGAGGAAGGCTCCATGCGCGCGGACGTCAACGTCTCCGTGCGCAAGGCCGGCGAGGCGTATCGCACGCGCTGCGAGGTGAAGAACGTCAACTCCATCCGCTTCGTCATGCAGGCTGTCGAGGCGGAGGCCCGCCGGCAGATCGCAGTGTGGGAGGAGGGGGGCGAGGTCGCGCAGGAAACCCGCCTGTTCGACAGCGCGCGCGGCACCACGCGGTCGATGCGCTCGAAGGAGCATGCGCACGATTATCGCTACTTCCCCGATCCTGACCTGCTGCCGCTCGTGCTCGATGCCGGGTGGGTCGAAAGCCTGAAGGCGAAGCTGCCGGAACTGCCGGACGCGAAGGCCGCACGCTTCATGCGTGACTACGGCCTGCCGGCCTACGACGCCCGCGTGCTCGTCGCCGAACAGGCGACGGCGGATTTCTACGAGGCGGTAGCGATTGGCCGTGACGCGAAGCTCGCCGCCAACTGGATGATGGGCGATTTCTTCGCCGCCCTGAACCGCACCGGGCGAACCATCGCCGACAGCCCAGTCTCCGCCGCCAACCTCGGCAAGCTGATCGACCTCATCGCGGATGCGACGATCAACGGCCGCATCGCCAAGGAAGTGTTCGAGGCGATGGTCGAGACGGGCGACGATCCCACAGCGATCGTCGATGCCAAGGGCCTCAGGCAGGTGACCGACACCGGCGCGATCGATGCGGCGGTGGCCGAGGTGCTGGCCAGGAACGCCGACAAGGTGGCCGAGTACCGCTCGGGCAAGGACAAGCTGTTCGGCTTCTTCGTCGGCCAGGTGATGAAGGCCATGGCAGGCAAGGGCAATCCAGCCCTCGTGAACGACGTGCTCAGGAAGCAGCTCGGCTAGTATTCCCAAGTAATGTGAGGCTGAGACCGCCACTCTCACGATGCCGTGATCAGGGTCGTCTTTCCATCCCTGTTCCGGTACACCATTCGGCATGGCCGGGATCGAACAGATACCGCCGCGTGACATCGCGCGGCGCGGGGCAGTATTTCTCGATTTTGACGGAACGCTCGTCGAGATCGCACCAACCCCGGAGGCGATCAGGGTTCCACCGGAGCTTCCGGGCCTGCTCGCCCTCCTGGCGCGGACGACCGAGGGCGCCACCGCGATCCTCTCCGGCCGCACGATCGAGACGCTCGACCGGTTCCTGAGCCCGACGCGCCTCGCCGCTGCCGGCGAGCATGGCGCCGTGCTTCGGCGCGTGGGCGAGGGCAAGGCAGAGCGCCAGGCCCATCTCGCCGTGCCAGAGGCTTGGCTAGCCGACGCCGAGGTGCTGGCCGCGAGCCGCCCCGGCGCAATCCTCGAGCGCAAGCCGGTCGGCTTCACCCTCCACGCCCGCGGCTGCCCCGAGGCGCTGCCGGCCTTCGTCGATGCGCTGTCCGCCATGGTGGCGGCCGACAATCGCTTCGCCCTGCTGCGCGCGCACATGGCGGTCGAGCTTCGCCCCGCCGGCACCGACAAGGGCCGCGCGCTGATGGCACTCATGGCGCAACCGCCATTCGCGGGGCGCGTTCCGATCTTCGTCGGCGATGACGTAACGGATGAGGACGCGATTTCCGCGGCCCTCGCACTCGGCGGCATCGGGCTTCGCGTCGCCGATGCCTTCGGCGGCCCCGAAGGCGTGCGTGCCTGGCTTGCAAGGATCGTGGCGGAGGGAGAGGCATGAAACGGCTGGTCATCGTCTCCAACCGCGTGCCCTCGCCGAAGCCGCGCGGCGCGCCACAGGCAGGTGGGCTTGCCGTGGCCCTCGCCGAGGCGCTGGCGGGCCGCGAGGCGCTCTGGTTCGGGTGGTCGGGCGAGACCTCCGACACACCAGGGCCCCCCGCGATCGCCACCGCCGGCAGCACGCGCTTCGCGACGATCGACCTGACGGCAGCGGAGAAGCGCGGCTACTACGGGGGCTTCTCGAACGGCACGCTCTGGCCGCTGCTGCACTACCGCATGGGGCTCGCCGAGTTCCGGCGCGACGAGCATGAGACGTGGCGCGCGGTGAACGACAGGTTCGCGGCAACGCTCGCCCCCCTGCTGCGACCGGACGACGTGATCTGGGTTCACGATTTCCATCACTTTCCCCTCGCGGCCGCGCTGCGCGCGCAAGGGTGCCACCAGCGCATCGGCTTCTTCCTGCATGTGCCGTTTCCGCCCGCCGCGCTGTTCGATGCGCTGCCGCAGGGTGCGAGGCTGCTCGCCGATCTCGCCGCGTTCGACCTCCTCGGCGTGCAGACAGAGGCCGATGCGGTGAACATGCGCGATGCCCTGGCCGGCATCGGCGCCTCCGCTCCCGTCACGGCCTTTCCTGTCGGCATCGATTCGCAGAGCTTCGCCCGCGAGGCTGCGCGCGCCGCGTCGCTGCCCGAGGCCCGCAGGCTGGCCGAAAGCCTGGGCGGCCGGGCGCTCATCCTCGGCGTCGACCGGCTCGACTATTCCAAGGGCCTGCCGCAGCGCTTCCGCGGCTATGCCGCGCTTCTGAAGCGCTTCCCGGAGCATCGACGGCGCGTGACCTTCCTCCAGGTCGCTCCCGTCAGCCGCAACGAGGTGGCGCAGTACCGCGCGCTCCGCCGCGAACTCGACGAGCTTGCCGGGCGCATCAACGGCGAACATGGCGAGATCGACTGGATCCCCATCCGCTGGATGACGCGGGCACTGCCGCGCGCGACGCTCGCTGGCTTCCACCGCCTCGCGCGGGTCGGCCTGGTCACACCCCTGCGCGATGGCATGAACCTGGTGGCGAAGGAGTTCGTCGCGGCACAGGACCATGACGACCCCGGCGTTCTTGTTCTCTCGCGCTTCGCCGGTGCCGCGGCAGAACTCAAGGGGGCGATCCTCGTCAACCCGCATGACCCCGACGAGATCGCCGAGGGGCTGGACGCGGCGCTGCGCATGGGGGTTGAGGAGCGGCGCACGCGGGCGGCGCTGGACCGCGCGATGCTCGCCACCAACAGCGCCGCCGATTGGGCGAAGGGCTACCTCGCCGCGCTCGAGGCCACCGGCGAGAGCATGCGCGGCGCTGCCTGAGCCCGCTCCCCATTCCACCGCGCCCCATTCCACCGCAAACGCGCATGCTCTAGCGTCCGCCCCTCAACGCCACGGGGGACCGGATGATCGACCTCTACAGCTTCGACACGCCGAACGGCCGCAAGATTTCCGTCGCACTCGAGGAGATGGGCCTGCCCTACACGGTGCATGTCGTCGACATCACGAAGGACGAGCAATTTGCGCCCGCCTTCCTCGCGATCGCGCCGAACAACAAGATCCCCGCCATCGTCGACCATGCGGGGCCCAAGGGAACCCCGGTAAGCGTGTTCGAGAGCGGCGCGATCCTGCTCTACCTCGCCGCGAAGACTGGCCGCTTCATGCCTGCAGCGCTCGAGGAGCAGGTCGCGGTGTGGGAGTGGCTGATGTGGCAGGTGGGCGGCTTCGGGCCGATGCCGGGGCAGGTGCATGTCTATCTCCAGGTGCAGGACGAGGCGGCCCGCGCGCACCCGCTCGCGCGCTACCAGAAGGAGACGAACCGGCTCTACGGCGTTCTCGACGCGCGACTTGCGGGGCGTGACTTCGTCGCGACCACGGGCGAGCCCTCGATCGCCGATTTCGCCATCCTCGGCTGGGCCTGGCGGCATGAGCGCCACCGCGTCGACCTCGCCGCCCTGCCCAACGTGAAGGCCTGGTACGAGCGGATGATGGCGCGGCCCGCCGTTATGCGCGGCTTTGCCGTGCCGATGCGGCACGCAGCCTGAGCGGGCCCCGGCAGGCGACCCGGGCGATGGCCGACGGGCTCAGGCCGTTCGGGAGCCGCAGCGCACTGATCGAGGGCGCCATCGCGTTCGTGCTGCTGGGCGCGCTCGTCGTCGCATGCCTGACGATCCTCAGGCCCTTCATCTCGCCGATCCTGCTGGCCGGCGTTCTCGTCCACGCGACCTGGTTCGGCCAGGCCTGGCTTACGCCACGGATCGGCCGCACCTGGGGTGCTGCGACGATGGTGCTGCTCGCCTCCGTCGTGCTCGTGGTGCCGCTGGTGCTGATCGTGCCGGGGCTTGCCGGCAACCTGACGGGCGCCGGCGATGTCGCGCGGCGCATCGGGGCGGCGCTGCCGCTGCTCGCCCCGCCCTGGATCGCCGGCCTGCCGCTGATCGGCAGCGCGCTTGACGGGCTCTGGGCCGAGGTGGCACCCGCGCTCGCCGAGGGAGGCGAGGCGCTGCGCCTGCTGATCGAGCCGCACACGGCAGCCCTCGGGCGCATGGCGCTCGCCTTCGCGCTGGCCGTGGGGGAGGGGCTGTTGCAGCTCCTGTTCGCACTGCTGGTGGCGTTCTTCCTGTATCGCGACGGCGAGGCGCTGGTGCTTCGCCTCAAGGCGATCGCCCAGCGTGTCGGCAGCCAGCGCGCGCTCGAGCTGCTGCAGTTGACGGGCGATACGGTGCGCGGCGTCGTGTGGGGCCTGATCGGCACCGGCATCCTGCAGGGCATCCTGGCCTGGATCGGCTTCATGATCGCCGGCGTTCCCGGGGCGGCGGTGCTCGGCTTCATGACGGTGCTGCTGTCGATCGTTCAGGTCGGCGCGCCGATCCTCTGGGCCTCGGCCGCCGCCTGGCTGTTCGCGGAGGGCGAGACGGGCTGGGGCCTGTTCATGCTCGTCTGGGGCGGCATCGCGGTGAGCTCGACCGACAACATCATCCGCCCCTGGCTGATCAGCCGTGGCGCGAACCTGCCGCTGATCCTGATCATCCTCGGCGTGATCGGCGGGCTGTTGGCGTTCGGGTTCCTCGGCTTGTTCCTCGGCCCGGTGCTGCTGGCCGTTGCCTGGCGGCTGGTGGAGCGGTGGACGGAGAAGGCGGTGCGGGCGGAGGCCGAGGTTGCGGCTCAGCCGGAGCGGGACGACGCTTCGTTGACGTGAGGGGGGTGGCCCGGTAGAAGCGGTGCGTTGCATATGCCGTGCACACACCGCTCTCGGCGGAGGGGTGGCCGAGCGGCTGAAGGCGGCAGTTTGCTAAACTGTTGTAGGGGGTCAACTCCTACCGTGGGTTCGAATCCCATCCCCTCCGCCAAAACGCTCCGGTCCTGGGCTTCGCTCCTGCGGTCGTTGGCTTGATGGGCGCGCACGGCGCGCCCACGGGCGGACGCAGGATGCCATCGACGGCGCAAGGCCGCTCATGCGCCTGCAGGCCCCGGAAGCAGCCCCGTTCTCGCGAGCGCCTTGGGAAGGCTTCCTTCGACCAGTGAGGTCGCAGCGAGGCGAAGCGTCTCACGTTGCTCTAGGGGCATCTCGGTCCACTCCTGGCCACGCCAGGTGAAGTCCAGCCTGACCAGCGGCAGCGTCTCGACGTTCCAGCGCCAATACAGGGTCTGCATCATCTGCGTTGGCGCCACGGCCACTAGCGGATCGAGCGTTCTTCCGTCGATCACGACAGCCTTGTACGCAACCGCGAAAGCTGACTGCGCAGTGAGGCCGCCCTGCTCGCTCCGGGCGATCCGGCCAGTGACGCGGAGCCCATACGGCATCGTCTGGCCGGACCCGACGATCGGAAAGTCCTGTGCCTTCACCGATGCGGTCATGACGAGCACGAGCGCATCGACCGCACCGGGCGTCACGCGCGCGCGCAGCAGATCGCCGAGCCGGGTCTCGGGCGTCCGAAAGCCAACTGGCCGCTGCGTCTCGACGATCGCTGCCGGATCCAGCTGGACTTCGACAAGCGTGTGGTGAGGTTCGAGCAGTCGACGCGCGAGGGCGAGGCTCTGTGCATTCAGCGGCCAATCGACAGTCACCGTCTTGGGAAGGCTGTCAAAGACCGTGATGCCGGAAAACGTCAATTCGAGCTGCGGGTCGAAGGCAGTCACCACGCCGATGCGCCGGCGCTCCTGCAGCGCGCCCGGCGGCAGGCTTGGCGGCGCGACGGTGACGCAGCCTGCGAGCCCGAACGCCGACGCACCGGCGATGAGGTCACGACGCCGCATCACAATGCTCCGCTGAAATGAGTCTCGGCGCCACTCTCGCGTGCGTCCGGCGGCGGCGCAATCGCCGCGTGCACGACATCGCCCCCGCCCCAATGCAATCCCGACAATTCCCGACGCGCTTCCTTGACAGTCCCGCAACGGACCGCTCTTGTTGCGATCAACGAAGCACAGTCACAGGGGAGATGTGTCCATGCGAGAAGCGTCGTCGTTGCGCGGAGTGTTTGCCGCGGGTTGCATCGGCATCGCCGCCGCGCTTGCGCTGCCGAGCGTTGCCGAGGCACAGCAGCAGCAGCGCCTGCGCTGGCAGATGGCAAGCGGATATCCCTCGAGCCTCGTGCATCTCGGCACCATGGGAAAGCGCGTCGAGACGCAGATCGCCGCGATCTCCGGCGGCACGTTCGAAATCCGCTTCATGGAACCCGGCGCGCTCGTCCCCGCGCTGCAGGTGCTCGACGGCGTCTCGAACGGCTCGATCGAGGCCGGCTGGGTCTCGGCCGGCCAGTATGCCGGGCGCAACACCGCACTCGCGCTCTTCTCCGCCGTTCCGTTCGGCCCCGAGGCAGGCGAGTTCATGGCGTGGATGCGCTACGGCGGCGGCCAGGCGTTGATGGACGAGGTGCACGCGAAGTACAACGTCAAGTCGATCGTCTGCGGCATCACCCCGCCGGAAGCCTCGGGCTGGTTCCGCACCGAGATCAAGACGCTGGGTGACCTGCGCGGCATCCGCATGCGCTTCTTCGGCCTCGGCGCCCGCGTGGTGAACAAGCTCGGCGTGCAGACGACGAACCAGCCCGCCGGCGAACTGTTCCAGGCGTTGCAGCTCGGCACGATCGACGCGACCGAGTTCGGCCAGCCCGCTCTCGACCTCGGCATGGGCCTGCACCAAGTGGCCAAGCACTACTACTTCCCGGGCTGGCACCAGCCCGCCTCGCTCTACCACCTCTATGTCCACAAGCCGCTGTGGGATGGCTTGAGCGCGCAGCGCAAGGCGATGGTCGAAAGCGTGTGCGACGCCAACGTCGTGTTCGGCCTGGCCGAGGGCGAGGCGCTGCAGTTCGCCGCGATGCAGGAACTCCAGCGCCGCGGCGTCACGTTCCACACCTGGGGTCCCGAGTTCATCGCAGCCTTCCGCAAGGGCTGGGACGAGGTGGTCGTCGAGGAGAATGCCTCGAACCCCGATTTCAAGAAGGTGTGGGACTCGCTCACCGCGTTCCGCGCCAACTACAAGATCTGGGGCGACCTCGGCTATCTGCGGAACTGACGCCATGACCACCGGGTGGGCCGTGCGATCGCCTCGCGCGGCCCACCGTCGTTTCAAACCCTTTCACTCCAGGCGCTCAGCCACATGAACGCTGGCCTTTCGCGTGCGCTGCTGCGGCTTGCCGGCTGGCTCGAGATCCTGCCGCGGCGCTGCCTCCAGATCGTTGCCTGGATGATGGTGCTGATGGTCGCGGCCATCGTGTTCGAGGTGATCACGCGGCGCCTGCGCGTGGAGGTGCCGATCATCACCTCCGTTCGCCTGCTCGAGCTGCAATGGCATTTCCACGTCACGCTGTTCATGCTCTCGCTCGCCTATGGCTACCTGCGCAACGTGCATGTGCGGATCGACATGGCGGTGAGCGGATTGTCGGAGCGCACGCGGGCGTGGATCGAGCTCGCCGGCCTTCTGATCCTGTTCCTGCCCTTCGTCATCATGCTGATGCGCTGGGGCTTCGTGTTCTGGGAGGCGTCGTGGCGCTTCAACGAGGCGTCTGACAATCCCTCCGGCCTGCCGCATCGCTGGCTGATCAAGCCGGTGATGCCGATCGGCGCGCTGCTGCTCATCATGGCGGGGACGTGCAACATGCTCAGGCTGCTGGTGTTCCTGTTCGGCCCGCGCGCCGAGGCTGAGCGTGCCCAGCCGGTGATCGCGCGATGACCGACTTTCTGTTCGACTACCTGCCCGTCATCATGTTCGTGACGCTGCTGGTGCTGCTGTTCAGCGGCCTGCCCGTCGCCTACGTGCTCGGCGGCGTCGGGCTGATCGCGGGCTGGGTCGGGATCGAGCTCGGCGTGCTCAGGCCGGCGCAGTTCCTCTCGATCATGCCGCGCATCTGGGGCGGCATCGCCGCCGATGTCGTTCTCGTCGCGATTCCCCTGTTCATCCTGATGGGCTCGATCCTCGAGAAAAGCGGCATCGCCGAGGACCTGCTCGAGTGCCTGAAGGTGCTGCTCGCCCGCGTGCCCGGCTCGATGGCGCTGGCCACCATCCTGATGGGCACGATCATGGCGGCGACGACGGGCATCGTCGGTGCCTCGATCGTGGTGCTGTCGCTCATCGCCCTGCCGACGATGCTGGCCAACTCCTACTCGAAACAGTTATCGACCGGCGCGATCGCGGCCGCTGGGTGTCTCGGCGTCCTGATTCCGCCATCGATCATGCTCGTGGTGATGGCCGAGATCATGAGCATCCCTGTCGGCCCGCTGTTCGCCGCGGCGCTCGTGCCGGGGCTGCTGCTGTCGGTGCTCTATCTCGGCTACATCGTCATCGCCTGCACGATCTGGCCGGAGCTTGCGCCGCGCGCAGCACTCGCCGACATGCCGGCAAGCGGTGCGGCGTATCTCGGCCTGGTGCTCCGCGGGTTCGTTCCCGTACTCACGCTGATCGCCTTCGTCCTCGGCTCGATCTATTCCGGCTGGGCAACGCCGACGGAAGCGGCAGGCGTGGGCTGCGTCGGGGCGGCAGCGCTCGCGGCGATGAAGGGGCGGTTGACGGGCCCCGTCATGCGCCAGGTGCTCGAGCAGTCGGCGCTGACCAATGCCATGGTCTTCATGATCTTCATCGGCGCCACGGTGTTCAGCTTCGTGTTCCGCGTCACCGGCGGGGACGATCTGATCATCGGCCTCTTCACCGGCCTCGGGCTCGACAGCTGGGGCATCCTGCTGGTGCTGATGGCGCTGATCTTCGTGCTCGGCATTCCGTTCGAGTGGCCCGAGATCACGCTGATCGTGCTGCCGGTGTTCTACCCGGTCGTGAAGGCACTCGATTTCGGCGACCATCTGCAGACGGCGGCCGAGGTGATGCCGTGGTTCACCATGCTGTGCGCCGTGAACCTGCAGACGAGCTTCCTGACGCCGCCCTACGGCTTCGCGCTGTTCTACCTGAAGGGAACCGTGCCGCCGTCGGTCACGATGTCGCACATCTATCGCGGCGTGTGGCCCTTCGTCGGCATGCAGCTCATCTGCCTCGGCCTCTGCATCGCGTTCCCCGACATCGTGCTCGGGCTGCCGCGCGCCGCCGGAATGTTGTGAGGGAGGGGGGACCATGAAGGCGATCGTTCTGCGTGCGTATGGCGGACCAAGCGAGCTTCGACTCGATGAGGCGCCCGATCCCGTGGCGGGGGCGGGCGAGGTGGTGCTTCGGCTACGCACCACGGGGCTGAACCATTGCGACACGGATGTGCGACGCGGCGTGTTCGGCGTGGCGCAGAGCTTCCCGCACGTGATGGGCGTCGATGGCGCGGGCGTGGTGGAGAGCATCGGGCCGGGCGTGACCGGCTTTTCTGCCGGTGACCGCGTGATGCCGCATTTCATGCTCTCCTGCGGCGTGTGCCGGAACTGCCAGCGCGGGCAGGACAATATCTGCCTCGATGCCGGGGTGCTCGGCGTCACCACCTGGGGCACCTATGCCGAGCGCGTGAAGGTGCGCGCCAACGTTCTCGTGCGCATCCCCGAGGCCGTGTCGTTCGACGATGCGGTCGCCGGCACGGTGCCGTTCGCGACCGCGTGGGAAGGCCTCGTGGTGATGGGGCAGTTGCGCGTTGGCGAGACGGTGCTGGTCAACGCCGCCGGCAGCGGCATCGGCTCCGCCGCGATCCAGATCGCCAAGCTCGCCGGCGCGCGCGTGATCGCCACCACGGGCTCGAAGGCCAAGTTCGCCCAGGCCCGCGCGCTCGGCGCCGATGAGGTGCTCGACTACACGACCGACGACATCCCCGCCGCCGTGATGGCGCTGACGGGCGGCTACGGCGCCGATGTGTGCTTCGACATGGTGGGCGGCGACCGGCTGATCGACTGCATCGGCGCGGTGGCACAGGGCGGGCGCATCGCATCCGTCGGCGCCCATGGAGGCGAAAAGATCGAGATCGACTTCATCGAGCTGTTCCGCAAGCACATCACGCTGCATGGCTGCGGGCGCTCGACCAAGGCAATCTACGCCGACGTCCTCGGACTGATGGCGGCGGGCAAGCTCAAGCCCGTGATCCACAAGGCGTTCGACCTGAAGGATGCGGGCGAGGCGCACGCGCTGATGGAGAGCCGCGCCTTCTTCGGCCGCATGCTGCTGCATCCATGAGAACCCCGATGCTTCCCCCGATCAGGAGCCTTCTGTTCGCCCCGGCAAACGAACCGCGCAAGGTGGCGAAGCTTGCCGGCACGGGGGCCGATGCCGTCGTGCTCGACCTCGAGGATGCGGTGGCGAAGGAGCACAAGGTCGCCGCGCGTGCGATGGCGCGCGATGCGCTCGCCACCATCACCGGCCCCGTGCGCTGCATCCGCGTGAACGCGTGGGACACGGGGTTGACGCCGGGCGACGTCGCCGCAATCGCTTCGCCCGACCTCGACGTCATCGTGCTGCCGAAAGTGGAAAGCCCGCGCGACCTCGCCCGCCTCGATGCAGTGATCGCTGCCGCCATGCCGGGTGTGGCCGGCCCGTGCGTGCTGGCGCTGATCGAGACCTGCGCCGGCATCCTGGCCGCTGCCGAGATCGCGCGCGCCTCGCCGCGGCTCGCGGGCCTCGTGTTCGGTGCCGGTGACCTCGGCAAGGACCTGGCCTTGCCGACGCTGCGCGGTGACATCTCGGGCGCGCTTGCCTGGGGCCGCGCCAAGCTGGTGTACGATGCGCGCGCCGCCGGCCTGCCGGGCCCGATCGACGGTCCGTGCCTGATGGTGCGTGATCAGGTGGCGATGGAGGCCGAGGCGCGTGCGGCCGCGGCACTCGGGCATCGCGGCAAGGTGTGCATCCATCCTGACCAGGTGGCCGTCGCCAACCGCGTGTTCTCGCCCGATCCGGGCGAGGTTGCCTTCGCCCGCCGCGTCATCGCCGCCTTCGCCGCGGCAGAGGGGGCGGGCAGTGCGTCGATCACGGTGGACGGCGTGTTCGTCGACTATCCGATCGTCGAGAAGGCAGAGGCGATCGTCCGGCTTGCGGAACGGGCCGGCTGACAAGAACCAATACGGGAGGATACGGGACGGATGGACGCGAGCGGAACGACCAGTGATGCGTCGACGCTGCCGATGGCAGGCGTGCGCGTGCTCGACTGCGCCACCTTCATCGCCGGCCCCACCTGCGCCACGATGCTCGGCGAGTTCGGCGCCGACGTGATCAAGGTCGAGCTGCCCGGCATCGGCTGCCCCTTGCGCAAGTTCGGCACGATGACGCCGTCGGGCGACAGCCTGCTGTGGCTCTCGGAAGGGCGGAACAAGCGCAGCCTCACGCTCGACCTCCGCAAGCCCGAGGGTGTCGCGGTGATGAAGGACCTCGTCGCGAAATCCGACGTGGTGGTCGAGAACTTCCAGCCGGGCACGCTCGAGCGCTGGGGGGTCGGCTACGACGCGCTGGCCGCGGTGAACCCGAAGCTGGTGATGGTGCGCATCTCGGCCTACGGGCAGACGGGCCCGTATCGCGACCGCCCCGGCTTCGGGCGCATCGCCAATGCGTTCGGCGGCATCTCGTTCCTCGCCGGCTACCCCGACCGCCCGCCCGTGACGCCGGGGAGTGCGACGCTGCCCGACTACATGTCGGGCCTCTACGGTGCGCTTGGCGCGATGCTCGCACTCCGCGTGGCGGAGAAAACCGGCAAGGGCCAGGTGGTCGATATCGGCCTCTACGAATCGATCTTCCGCATCCTCGACGAGCTCGCCCCGGCCTACGCGATGAAGGGCTATGTGCGGCAGCGCATGGGCCCCGGCACCGTGAACGTGGTGCCGCACAGCCACTATCCGACGAAGGACGGGCGCTGGCTCGCCATCGCCTGCACCAACGACAAGATCTTCGAGCGCCTCGCCGTGCTCATGGGACGGCCGGAGGTTGCCGGCGAGGGCAAGTGGGGGACCACCGCCCGCCGCGAGGCGGAGCGGGCGGAGGTCGATGCCTTCGTGACGGAATGGACGATGCGGCATGACCGCGACGCGCTGCTCACGATGTGCGAGCAGGGCCAGGTGCCATGCGGCCCCCTCTACGCGATCGACGAGATTTTCGAGGACCCGCACTATGCCGCGCGCGGCAACATCGCCACCCGCGAGCATCCGACGGCAGGCACGCTGCGCATCCCCGAGGTGGTGCCGCGCTTGACGGAAACGCCTGGCCGCATCGGCTCCCTCGGCCCCGCGCTCGGCGAACACACGGATGCGATCCTGCGCGACCTGCTCGGCCGCAGCGCCGAGGAGATCGCGGCGCTGCACGCGGCGAAGGTTGTCTAGCAAGGAAGGCCAGAATGACGACGAGCTGGGACGATTATCTGACGGAGGAGGACCGCGCCGTCCTCGCGCGCGGCAAATGGGCGATGAAGTCGGGCCTCGGCAAGCGGCCGGCGCTGCTGCTGATCGACTGCCAGTACTACATGACCGGCATCCGCGGCGCGCCGGACAACGCGGAGAAATATCCGCTCGCCTGCCCGACGGGCTTCGCCGCGACCGACCACATGATGAAGCTTCTCGCCGCCTCGCGCGAGGCCGCCATCCCGGTGATCTTCACCCGTTTCGCGGTCGATCCGGTGGTCGATGACGTCGGCATGTTCCACCGCAAGATCGGTGCGGGCATCGGGCGTGGCGAGAACCTCTATTTCACCGGCACGCATGGCTGCGAGATCGTCGATGACCTGAAGCCCTTGCCGGGCGAGATCGTTCTCGACAAGAAGAAGAAATCGGCCTTCTTCGGCACGCCGCTGCTCTCGCTGCTGATCGACCGGGGGGTGGATACCTGCATCGTCGTCGGCGGCTCGACGTCGAACTGCGTGCGCGCGACGGTGGTCGACTGCGAGCAGTACAATTTCTTCTGCGCCGTGCCTGAGGAGGCGGTGTACGACCGGGTGCAGATCACGCACCGGATCAACCTCTTCGACATGAACCGCAGCTACGCCGACGTGATGCCGGTGGCCGACGTGCTCGCCTATCTCAAGGGGATCGGCGACGCCAAGAAGGCCGCCTGAGAAAAGGGGGCTGACACATGATGGACCAGGGAGGACAGCGATGACCTATCAACCGATGCGCGACATCGACACGCCAGGGCCGAAGCGCGACTTCATCGGCCATGGCCGCCACGCCCCGCGCGTGCGCTGGCCAGGTGACGCGCGCGTGGCGATCTCGATCGTGCTGAACTACGAGGAAGGCTCGGAGTACTCGCACCCGGCCGGCGACAAGCGGAACGATGGCTTGCAGGAAGTCATCTACACGATGGACCCGCAGTATCGCGACCTCGCGGTCGAAAGCGTGTTCGAGTACGGCAGCCGTGCCGGCGTGTGGCGGCTCGAGCGGTTGCTCTCCGAATACCGCCTGCCGATCACCTTCTACGCCTGCGCCGTGGCACTCGAGCGCAACCCCGAGGTGGCGGCCTGGCTGCGCGAGGCGAACCACGAGCCCTGCTGCCATGGCTGGCGGTGGGAAGAGGTGTGGCGCCTCTCGCGGACCGAGGAGATGGACCATATCCGCATGGCCATCGAATCCATGAAGCAGACCACGGGCATGCGGCCCGAGGGCTGGTACTGCCGGTATGGACCCTCGGTGAACACGCGCGAGCTGCTCGTCGAGGAAGGCGGCTTCGTCTACGACAGCGACGCCTACAACGACGATCTTCCCTACTATGTCGACGTGAAGGGCAAGCAGCAGCTGATCGTGCCCTACTCGTTCACCTACAATGACGGGAAGTTCGGCCTTCTGCCCGGCTACGGCTCGCCATCGGATTTCGTCGATACGCTGAAGCGCGGCTTCGACGAGCTCTACGCCGAGGGGGCGACGCACCCGAAGATGATGTCGATCGGCCTTCACCCGCGGCTGATCGGGCAGGCGACGCGCATCAACGCGCTGCGCGAGTTCATCGAGTACGCGCTGGGCAAGGAGAAGGTGTGGTTCACGCGGCGTATCGACATCGCCAAGTGGTGGCACGCCAACCACGCGAGCTGGACGAAGTAACGTACGCGGAATGAACTTCTCCCCCGCGCCGCTGCCAGAGATATCGGAACAGGGCGCGGGGGAGGGGATCGCGCCGCTCTACGCCGCGATCCGCGCGGGGCTCGCCGCCCGCACCGTGCCGCTGCTCTACCGTGTCATGGCGCCGGAGCCTGGCTGCCTCGCCTGGGCGTGGGGCATCATCGGCCCGCTCGCTGCCTCCGGCGTTCTCGCCACGGTCGGGGCGGCGGCCTCCCGTGCCTTGCCACCGATCACCGCTGCAATGCCGCGCGCGGCCTGCCGGCTCGCGGGCCTCGACGATGCGGGGGCGGATCGGGCGGCCGCGATCGTCGCCGCATTCAACCACGCCAACCCGATGAACCTCGCCGCACGCGCCGTCCTCGCGCGCGTGCTCGCTGCCGGCACGATGCCGCGCGCGGGTGAGGTGCTGCCTGCAGGGGCGCCGCCGCCGCTGCCCGTGATGGCGGCCGCAGCCCTCACCGACGATGTGCAGGCGGTCATGCAGCATCTTGCCTCGCGCGGCGGGCGCCACCCGGTTCCGGCGATGCCGACGCTCTGGAGCGCGCTCGCCGCCCACCCGGCCTCGCTTGCGATCGCCGCAGCATCGCTCACGGCTGATTTCGCGAACGGCACGATCGACAGCGATGCGATGCGCGTGGCCGAGGCAGCGTCAGCCGTTCTCGACACACTGCCAATGGTCGCGGCCCCAGGCGTACCGACCGCGATCGCCGATCACCTCGGCCGCGTGCTGCCCTTCTTCGCCGCGACCGTTCCGGTGATGATCGTGATCGGCGCACGCCTCTCCTCGCTCTTCATGAAGGACCCTGCATGAGCGTTCCCACCGCCACCCTCGCGCGTGTCGATGCGCTGCTCGATCGCCAGGGCCGCATCGACGGCCAGTTCCGCAGCATCGTGACGCCGACGCCGATGCTCGCCCGCCCGGCTGCCGAGGCTGCCGATGCCGCCGCCGCGGATGGCCTCACCCTCGGCCTGCTCCACGGCATGGCGATTGCGGTGAAGGACAACATCGACACTGCCGGCATCCGCACCGCCTGCGGCTCGGCGCTGTTCGCCGATCGCATCGCGGTGGAGGACGCCCCCGTCGTCACGCGGCTGAAGGGGGCGGGGGCTGCCATCGTCGGCAAGGCGGCGATGATGGAACTCGCCTTCGGCATACGCTCGCTTGACGCGGTGGGTGGGCAGGTGCGCAACCCGTGGAACCCGGCCCATGTTCCTGGCGGCTCCTCGGGCGGTTCCGCTGCCGCTGTCGCGGCCGGGCTCTGCGATGCCGCGCTCGGCACCGACACGGGCGGGTCGATCCGCGTGCCGGCCGCGTTCTGCGGCGTCTCGGGCCTCCGCCCCACCTTCGGGCGCGTGCCGAACCGGGGCTGCCTGCCGGTGAGCGAGAGCTTCGACACGATCGGCCCGATCGCGCGCCACGTGGCCGATCTCGCCCGCATCCTCGCCGTTCTCGCCGGCCCCGACGCGGCCGATCCATCGAGCCGCGCGATGCCGACCGATCTTGGCTGGCTCGGCCGCGAGAAGGATGTGCGGGGCCTGCGCATCGGCGTGCTCGGCGGCTTCTATGCCGATGATGTCGATGCCGATGTGGCACGCGCCGTCGCCGCCGTGGGCGAGGGGCTTGCCGCACTCGGCGCCGAACTCGTTCCTGTCACGCTGCCCGACGCAGCGGCCGCGCAGGAGGCAGCGACGACGATCATCTACGCCGATGCCTGCGCGCTGCATGCCGAGGCGCTTGATACGAAGCGGCAACTGATCTCGCCCGCGGTGTATGACAGGATGATCAAGGGCCGCACTCTCTCCGCACCGGCCTACGCCGCCGCACTGCGCTTCCGCGAGCGCTGGCAGCGCGACCTCCGCGCCCTGTTCGCCACGGTCGATGCGATCATGCTGCCGGCGAGCCCGGAGACGGCACCACCGATCGAGGCGGCGAGCGGCGATCTGCATGTCTCGACGCGCAACGCGACGCGCTTCACCTATGGCGGCGGGCTGGCCGGCATCCCGGGCCTCGCGCTGCCGTGCGGGTTCGCCGCGAACGGGCTGCCGATCGGCGTGCTGTTCGAAGCCGCCTGGGGCAACGAGGCCGTGCTGCTGCGCACCGGCGAGGCCTGGCAGGCGAGTACGGCGTGGCACAAGGCAATTGCGCCACGCAGGGTCTGAAGCGGTCAGCAGGTTCAAGACTTGATGTGAATCAACGTCCCTCGTGCCGGTTGCGCGCATGGTCCGATTCAAGCATCGGCCAGACAAACCGCCGATCAGACAATGCACGAGGGAATACACATGCCGGACACGCACGTCACGACACAGCGGATCGACCAGTTCTTTTCCATGCCGTCGGCGCGGAACGATCGCTGGCGTGAAGTCAATGCGATGGCAAAGTCATGGGCGACGGGGGAGGGCAGCCGCGCCGCCGTCGAGGCGGCACTCGCCGCGGGTGCCGCGATCGAGGAGTTCCATGCCTTCCCGGGTGTTCGTCTGCTGGGCATGCTGCAGGACAGGATCGCGCGTGACGACGCGACGGGAACCGTCGCCCTCGTCCGACGCATCTCGGCCGCCATCGCCTCGCACAGCTACCGCGACGACGTCGGCGAGTGGGAGACAGCCGACGATGCCGCGAACCCGACGCATGAGCTGCTGCCGTCGCTGTCAGGGCTCGGACGCAGGCGCCCCTATTTCGAGGTCCTTTCCGTCTCCCCGCTCGCCCCGGCGCGCTGGCCCCAGCTGATCGCCGAGACGCGCGCGCTGCGGCGGGCCGAGGACCCGTTCGTCTCCGAGACGGTGCCCGTGGGCAGCCTCGAGGACGCCGTCTGCGCGGTGATCCTCAATCCCGAGATCGCGGCGGTCTCGATCTACGAGGGCTTCGCGCTGCGCTCGCGCCATGATGCGCCGATCCTGCGCAGCGTCATCGCGAGCCAGCTCGACCCCAAGGAGCGTGACGACGCCGACCTCGCACTCAGGCTCGCCGCGATCCTCAAGCGCATCCGCCCCGAGCTCGACATCTACCTGCTGTCGGATCGCCGCGTCGAGGCGCTTGCGGGCGATCCGCGCTCGGTCAATCTGCGCCGCGTCATGTACCAGGTCGAGGAGCCGCTGGAGCTTCACCTCTCGATCCTCGAGGGCATCGAGGCGCGCTACGAGACGCCGTTCTTCGACAACCTCAAGAAATACGCGCAGCGGCCGATCGCGACCTTCCATGCGCTGCCGATCGCGCGCGGCAAGTCCGTGTTCAAGTCGGGCTGGATCCGCGACATGGGCGATTTCTACGGGCTCAACCTGTTCCTCGCCGAGAGCAGCGCGACGACGGGCGGGCTCGACAGCCTTCTCGAGCCGACGGGCAACATCAAGAAGGCGCAGGAGCTCGCCGCGCGCGCCTTCGGCGCCGAGCACGTGTTCTTCGTCACCAACGGCACCAGCACCTCGAACAAGATGGTGCACCAGGCCCTCACCGGCCCCGGCGACATCGTCATCCTCGACCGCAACTGCCACAAGTCGCACCATTACGGCCTCGTTCTGAACGGCGGACAGCCGCTCTATGTCGAGGCCTTCCCGCTCACGCAGTTCTCGATGTACGGCGCGGTGCCGCTTGCCACGATCAAGAAGGCGCTGCTCGACCTCAAGGCCGAGGGGCGGCTCGATCGCGTGCGGATGGTTGATCTCACCAATTGCACCTTCGATGGGCACATGTACAACACGCGGCGGGTCATGGAGGAATGTCTCGCCATCAAGCCCGACCTGATCTTCCTCTGGGACGAGGCGTGGTCGGGCTTCGCGCGCTGGTCGCCCTTCCTGCGCCGGCGCACCGCGATGGGTGCGGCGGAGGCGATCGAGACATGGCTGCACGCGCCTGACGCGGTCGCACAGTACGAGGCGCAGCAGGACTCGCTCGGCCCGAACCCCTCGGCCGAGACGTTGCTCGCTACGCGGCTGATCCCGGATCCGCGGAAGGTGCGCTTGCGCGTCTACCAGACGAACTCGACGCACAAATCGATGTCGGCGATCCGCCAGGGCTCGATGGTGCTGGTCCGCGACGTCGACTTCCACACGGTCGAGGCGCAGTTCCACGAAGCGGTATTCACCCATGCCTCGACGAGCCCGAACCAGCAGCTGATCGCGAGCCTCGACGTCGCCCGCCGCCAGATGGAACTCGAGGGCTACGGCCTCGTGGTCAACGCGATCGAGATTGCCTTCGACATCCGCCGCGAGGTGAACGCACATCCCATCATCTCGCGCTATTTCCACATCGCCGGCGCCGACGAGATGATCCCGCCGGCGTTCCGCCAGAGCGGCTTCGCCGACTACCTCACGCCAGGCTCGAGCTGGGCCCTGGCGCTGAAGAGCTATGACGAAGACGAGTTCATCCTCGACCCGACGCGCATGACGCTCGTTTGCGGCACGGCGGGCTTCGACGGCACGCAGTTCAAGGGGCTGCTCGCCTCGCGCTACGACATCCAGGTGAACAAGACATCGCGCAACTCGGTGCTGCTGCAGTCCAACATCAACAACACGCGCAGCGACGTCGCCCACCTCATCCGCGTCCTGCTCGAGATCAGCAACGGCATCGAGAAGGACCTCGCCCATGGCGGCGACGAGGGCCGGCGCGTGTTCGCCGCGCGCGTGAAAAGCCTGATGGAGGACGTGCCCGACCTGCCGAACTTCAGCCACTTCCACGCGGTGTTCCGCCACGATGCAGGCGAAACGACGCCCGAAGGCGACATGCGCTCTGCCTTCTTCTCCGCCTATGACGCGGAGGCGTGCGAGTACGTGCCGCTGTTCGGCGCCGAGTGCGACCGCCGGCTCGCTGAGGGGCCGGAGATGGTCTCGGCCAACTTCGTCATCCCCTATCCGCCGGGCTTTCCCATCATGGTGCCGGGCCAGGTGATCACGCCCGAGACGATCACGTTCATGCGCAAGCTCGATGTGAAGGAGATCCACGGCTACGAGCGCAGCCGCGGGCTGAAGCTGCTGAAACCGGATGCCGTCGGCAGGCGCATGGGCCGCTGAGGCGGGAAGGGGAGCGACGACGATGCAGGCCTTCTTCCAGTTTCTCGCGGCAAACCCGTTCATCCTGCTGTTCCTCACCGTCGGGTTCGCGGTGTGGATCGGGCGACAGACGGTGGCGGGCTATGGGCTCGGCATGGTGGCGTCCGCCATCATCGTCGGCTGCGGGCTCGCGGTCGTCGCCTCCACGGTCGGGGTGACGCTCGCCCTCGACAACTTCACCAAGAGCCTCTTCTACTACCTGTTCATGTACGGCGTGGGGCTTCGCGTCGGGCCGTCCTTCGTCAACAGCCTCGGCGGTGATGGCCTCAAGTTCACGTTCCTCGCCGTCGTCTCCTGCGTGCTCGGCCTCGGCATCGTCGTGCTCGGCGCGCGCATCCTCGAGCTTCCGCCGGGTGCCGCCGGCGGCATGCTGGCCGGCTCGCAGACCATGTCGGCCGCGATCGGCTCGGCGGAACAGGCGGTGACGGCCGGCGTCGTGCGGCTTCCGGACGGAACGACGCCCGAGCAGGTGACCGCGATGATCGCGCTCTCCTACGGCATCACCTACATCTGGGGTACCGTCGGCATCATCCTGATCACGAAATATCTTCCCGCCTGGTGGGGCATCGATGCCCGCGCGGCGGCACGCGCCTACGAGAAGGAGCATGGCGTCGCCTCGGGCGATAGCCCCGCACTCTCCGGCTGGACGCCCGGCGCGCTCCGTGCCTACCGGCTCGAGAACACCGCCTGGGTGGGGCGGACGATGCGCGAGCTGCTGCGCGAGAACCCCGAGTACCGCTTCGCCAACCTCGTGCGCGACGGTGCCGCGCTCGGCACGAACGAGAACGAGGTGCTGCGCGCGGGTGACATCATCGCGCTCGGCGGCCGCCGCGACCTGATGACGGAGAAGATGGGGCTGATCGGCCCTGAGGTATCCGACCGCACCGCGCTCGATGTCCCGCTCGACCGTGCCGAGGTGCTCATCACCAACAAGGCGATGCTGAAGAAGACGCGCGCGGAGTGGCGCGCCCTTCCCGGTGCCGACCAGATCCAGGTCGTCAGCCTCGAACGTGGCGGCGTGCCGATCCCGATCGGGTCGAACACGACGCTGCAGCGGATGGATGTCGTGACCCTCGTCGGCCTGAAGCAGGCGGTGAGCCAGATGGGCGAGGCATTCGGCCGTGTCGTCCGCCCATCCGTCGCGACCGACCTGCTCACCCTCTCGGTCGGCATGATCCTGGGCTTCCTGATCGGCGCGATCAGCTTCCCCGCGTTCGGGGCCAGCATCGGCCTCGGCAATGCGGGGGGGCTGCTTGTGTCGGGCGTGATCGTCTCCTCGATCTCGTCGCGCCTGCGCTTCTTCGGCAACACGCCGACCGCGGCGCGCAACGTGCTCGAGGACCTTGGCCTCGTGGTGTTCGTCGCGATCGTCGGCATCAACGCGGGCAACTCGCTTCTGGCACAGCTCACCGGCATGCTCGCGCTCAAGATCTTCCTTGTCGGCTTCGTTGCGTGCTCGATCCCGCCCGTCATCGTCTGGGCGATTGGCTTGCATGTCTTCAAGATCAACCCCGCCGTTCTGATGGGTGGTGTGGCCGGCGCGCGGAGCCACTCGGGGCCGTGCCGCGAGGCGGCTGTCGAGATCCAGTCGAACGTTCCCTGGATCGGCTTTCCCGTCGGCTACGCCGTCTCGGGTGTTCTGTTGACCGTGTTCGGCTATTTCGCGATGCTGCTCTCATAGTAGTGAGGGCTGAATGCTCGGGTGGATCGAGAGTTTCCTCGTCAAGTATCCGGAACTCACGCTCTTCCTCGTGATCGGCATCGGCTACTGGATCGGCTCGTTCAAGCTTGGGCCGCTGAAGCTTGGGCCCGTCACAGGCTCGCTGTTCGCCGGCATCGCGGTTGGGCAGGTGGCGCATGTGCCGGTCTCGGGCATGGCGAAGTCGTTCCTGTTCCTGCTGTTCCTGTTCGGCATCGGCTACTCCGTCGGGCCGCAGTTCATGCAGGCGCTGAAGCGCGACGGGCTGAAGCCGGTGGCGCTCGCAGCGATCATGGCCGTGACGGGGCTGCTGACCGCGATCGCCGTGGCGAAGCTGCTTGGGCTCGATCCCGGCTTCGCCGCGGGCCTTCTCTCGGGCGCGTTGACGGAGAGCCCGGCCATGGGAACGGCGACGGAAGCGATCAACGCGCTGCCGCTGCCCGCGGAGGTGCGTGCGCGCTACGTCGCGCACATCGCCGTCGCCGATGCCGTCTGCTACCTGTTCGGCGCTGCCGGCATGATCACCTTCATGACCACGATCGCGCCGAGGCTGATCGGCGTCGACCTGGTCGCCTCGGCCCGCGCGCTCGAGGCGGAACTCGGCATCACCCGGATGGCACCTGGCACGCAATCTGCCTGGCGGCGCTTCGAAATGCGCGCCTATGCGGTGGGCGAAAGCGCGCGGGTCATCGGCATGACGGTGGCCGAGATCGAGGCGATGGCGGTGCCGCACCGCATCGTGCTGCACCGGATTCGCCGCGATGGCACGTATCGCGACCTTGCGCGCGACGACAGGCTCGCGGCGGGCGACGTGGTTGCGGTGTCGGGACGGCGCGAGGTGCTGGTCGAGTTGATCGGCCGCAACAATGAGGAGGTCGAGGACCGCGCGCTGCTCGACATCACCGTCGCGATGCTCGACGTCCTTGTCACGTCGCGCGACGTGGCCGGGCGCACCATCGCCGCGTTGGCTTCGGCCGAGATGTCACGCGGCATCTATCTCCGCGCGCTGCTGCGGGGTGGGGAGGAGATCCCGGTCGCTCCCGGAACGGAAGTGCTGCGCGGCGACGTGCTGCGGATCGTCGGCGATGTCGCCGCGACCGATCGTGCTGCGAAGCTGATCGGGCCCATCGTCCGGCCGACCGAGAATACGGATTTCGTCGTGCTCGGCATCGCCATCTTCCTCGGCGGGCTCGCCGGCGTGCTCATCGCAATCCCGGTCGGCGGGATGACGATCTCGCTCTCGACCAGCGTCGGCACGCTGCTCGCGGGCCTCGTGGTCGGGCACCTGCGGACGCGCCACCCGCTGTTCGGCCGCATCCCCGATGGCGCGATCGCGCTGATGACCGCGCTCGGCCTTGCAGCCTTCGTGGCCATGACGGGGTTGCATGCCGGGCCGATCTTCTTCGAGGCGGTGGCGGAGGCCGGCATCGGCCTGCTGGTCGGCGGCGCGGTGGTGACGATGATGCCGCTTCTCGTCGGCCTCTATGCGGGGTTCTACCTGCTGAAGCTGCATCCGCAGATCCTGTTCGGTGCGATGGCAGGCGCACAGACGATGACGGCAGCGATGGCGGCCGTGCAGGAACGCTCGGAGAGCAACGTCGCCGTGCTCGGCTACACGCCGGCCGTGCCGATCGGCCACATCCTGCTCACCTCGTGGGGGACCGTGATCGTCAACGTCATGGCGGGGTGAGGGAGCTCAGCTGGTGGCAATGACCTCCCGCGCGACCTCGACGATGCCGGTGACCATGATCTGCAGGCCGACGCAGAGCAGCAGGAACGACGACAGGGTCGTGACGATGCGCGCCCCCTCGTTGCCGGTGCGCTGCACGATCCTGTCGGCGTTGCGGTAACAGAGCAGGATCACGCCCGCGACCGCGACGGCAGCGAGAACGAAGCCGCCGACCGCGGAGGCGAGCAGGTAGCCAGTCCGTTCCGACCGTGCCGCGCCGAGCGCGATGGAGACCGCGATCGTCCCCGGCCCCGTGGTCAGCGGCATGGTCAGCGGGAAGAAGGCCATCTGCATGATGGGTGCCGTGTCCATCGCCTGCGGTGCTTCGTGCGCCGCGGGCTTGCGCTCGAGCAGCGACCAGCCGGCGGAGGCGACGACAAGGCCGCCGGCGATCCTCAGCACCGGCAGGGTGATGCCGAAGAAGGCAAGCACGAAGGTGCCGAAGAAATAGCTGCAGAGGATCACCGCGAGTGCATAGAGCGCGATGCGCCGCGACAGGCGGACACGCTCGGACGGTGCCGCCCAGACGGTCATTTCCCGGTACACGAAGACGAGGCCGACCGGGTTGATGATCGACAGCAATGCGACGAAGGCGAGGATGAAATCGTCGATGAAGCGTTCCATCGCCGGATCATCCACCGCCAGACAGGTCCACGGAAAGTGCCGCCGCCCGGATCACATGACCTGCGCCGGCATCGCGGCATCGTGACTGGTTGCGCCAGGCAGGACGGCGGCTATGCGCCAGGCCGTCGCCCCTCGCGCCCGGCGCGCGCGGCGAGGATCAGCGCGCGGCGCACGCCGTCTGCATCCGCGACGGGTGCGTCGAAGGCAAGCCGCAGCACTGTCTCGCCGGCGGCGATGTCGCAGCCATCGACATCGACGGCGATGAGCCGCCAGCCATCGCCGCTGCCGCCGAGCAGGCCGGTCGCGATCGCCTCGCAAGCTTCCGCGTGGTCGGCGTTCACGTGGGTGATGATCCCGGCCTCGGCGGCCGCGATCGCAGCGACTGCGTCGGCATCGGGCAGCAGCGTGGAGGCGGGCAGCCGATGCGCCATCGCGAAGCCGCCGACGTAGTGGCCCTCCTTCGGCTCGATCCGCCAGAGCGTGAAGTCCGGCAGGTCAGCGTAGAGCGTCGCGTAGGGGTGGCGGGCGAGCCAGCGTGCCTTCAGTGCCGGCACTTCCGTCTCCGGCACCAGGGCGGCGAGGCCGGTGACGGTGACGCGCGGGCGGGTCTGCGGGTTCGCCGTCGCCGCCTCGCCGGCCACCATCAGCGAACAGCGCGGCTCGTCCGCGAGATGTCGCGTGTGCGCCGAGAGGCGCGAGAGCCACAGCAGGAACGAGAGATCGCCGGTGACGGCGGGCGTCACCAGGCTCGCGAAGGGCTGGCCATCTGCGACGGTAGCCAGCACCGCATCCGGGGCGGCACGCAGCAAGCGCCGCGCTGCGAACGGCGCCTCAGCCCTGCCGCGCGCCAGCGCTGCCTTCATCTCGTCGTCCATCGCCATGCGCGTCTCCCGGCCTCTGTTCGGTCGCGAGAGTGAAGCCCTACGCGGCACGACCCCGCAAGGCGCGGACCCCGCGGGCGAGAGCGGGAAGGGCCAGCAGCGTCAGCGTCACGATGAACAGCGTCACTGCGATCGGGCGTTCGAGGAAGCCCATCCAGCGCTGGTCGAAGATCAGCAGCGACTGCTTCAGGCTCTCCTCCACCATCTGCCCAAGCACGAGGCCCATCACCAGGGGGGCTGGCGAGAAGCCGTGGCGGCGGAAGAAGAAGCCGATCACGCCGAAGGCGAGCATGGTCCACACATCGCCCATCGCCTGGTTCGGCGCGTAGGCCCCGATCACGGAGCAGAACAGCACGCCAGGCCAGAGCAGCGCATTCGGGATGAGCGTGATCATCGCGAACAGCTTGGCGAGGAAGAGGCCGAGCACGAGGAAGATCAGGTTCGCCGCGAGCATCGAGCCGAACACGGCGTAGAGGAACTGCGGCTGCTCGTTGAAGAGATGCGGCCCCGGCCTCACCCCCTGCACGAGGAGGCCCGCGAGGATGATGGCGGTCGTCGCGCTGCCGGGGATGCCGAGCGCGAGGGTGGGCACCATCGAGCCGCCGACGGCGCTGTTGTTCGCTGCCTCCGGCCCCGCGATGCCCTCGATCGCCCCCTTGCCGAACTCCTCCTTGTAGCGGGAGAAGCGGCGCACCTCGTTGTAGGTGATGATCGCGGCCGTCGTCGCCCCGAGTGCCGGCAGCACGCCGATCAAGGTGCCGAGAATGCTGCCGATGCCGATCGACTTGCCGGCCTTCCTGAAGTCACCAACCGTCGGCAGCTTCGCGGCCGCCATCGGCAGGCGCACGAGCTTCTCATCGAGCCGCGTCGCCTGGTCGATCAGCTCCGCCACAGCGAACAGGCCGGTCAGCACGGGAACGAAGCTGATCCCGTCGGTCAGGTCAGGCAGGCCGAAGGTGAAGCGCTCCACCCCCGTCGTCAGGTCCATGCCGACGCAGGCGAGCAGCACGCCGAAACAGCCAGCGATCAGGCTCTTCAGCGCGCCCGCCCCCCCCACGGCGCCGAGCATCGAGAGCCCGAACACCGCGAGCGCGAAATACTCGGGCGGGCCGAAGCTGTAAGCGAAGCGCGAAAGCAGGGGGGTGGCGACCACCAGCACGAGGACGCTGAAGATGCCGCCGATGGTGGAGGCGACGGCCGACATGCCGAGCGCGCGGCCAGCCTCGCCGCGCGCCGCCATGGGATAGCCGTCGAAGGCCGTGGCTGAGGCGGAAGGATCGCCCGGCGTATTGATCAGGATGGCGGTGATCGAGCCGCCGTAGTTCGCCGCGCAGTAGATCGCACCGAGGAAGGCGATCGCCGTCACGGGGTTCATCGTTACGGTCAGCGGCAGCAGGAGCGCGCTGGTGGTCGATCCCGAGAGGCCGGGAAGCGCACCGACGAAGATGCCGAGCAGCGTGCCGATGAAGACGACGAGCAGGAGTTCGCCCGTCATGATCTGCTGCACGCCAGTGAGGAATGCGATCATGCTGCGTCAGCCCAGGATGAAGCCGAAGGGCCCGACCGGCAGCGAGATGCCGAGTGTGCGCACGAACAGCAGGTGAACCCCGGCCGCGAAGGGCAGCGCGACGGCCGCGAGCAGCCAGAGCCTGCGCTCACCCCAGAGATACCCGAGTGCGATCATCGCCCCCGTCATCGTCGGCACGACGCCGAGCCAGGGCAGCACGAGGATGGTGGCGACGAGCAGCCCGACAGTCGCGAACACGATCGCCGGGATGGCGGGCAGCGCCTCCGGCGGCAGCGTGCGCGACCGCCAGAGCAGCAGGAGCCCGAGTGCACTCGCCATGCCGATGACGAGCTGGGGGAACCGTTCCGGACCCATGCCCTCCATCAGCGCCTGCGGCACCGTCTCGAACGTGAACGTGATCGCGAAGGCAGCTGCCGCCACCGCCAGCACGGCGATGGCGGCACGCGTGTCAGGATGCCTCCAGCGAACGCGGGGACCCGGCATGGCCGCTACTGCGCAACACCGAGGGCAGTGAGTGCCTCGCGCCCATCGGCATTGAAGGCATCGAGCTGCGCCTGCCACACCTGCCTGCCGGCGACTGAGCTGCGCGCCTGGCCGGTGCTGTCGAGGTAGTTGCGGAACAGCGGGCTCGACATCGACTTCACGAGCCTGTCCTCGAGGATCGCGATCCTGTCCTCGGGAACGCCCTTCAGCACGGCAAAGCCGCGCGTGGTGGCGTGCACCGAGGTGAAGCCGAGTTCCTTCGCCGTCGGCACGTCCTTCAGCGTGGCGATCCGCTCCTCGTGCAGCGTCAGCAGCGGGATCACGTCGCCGGCCCTGATCTGTGCCTCCGGCTCTGACGGGTTCAGCAGGGCGGCGTCGACGTTGCCGCTGACGAGGTTGATCGCGATGTCGCCGCCACCGCGGAAGGGGACGATCGTCGGCTGCTGGATGCCGGCCTGCTTGGCGAAGCCGAACACCGCGAGATGGTCGACGCCGCCGACCTGCGTGGTGCCGAACTTCATCTTCTGCGCCTTGGCCGCGGCGATGAAGGCCTGCGCGGTCTTGTGGGGGCTGCCCTTGCCGACCATCAGCACCTGCGGATCCTCGGTCGCGCGCGCGAGGCCGACGATGTCGCTATAGCTGATGCCCGGCGCGCGGTTACGCATGACGGTGAGCAGGTGCGTCTGGGTGATCAACAGGATCGTGTGCCCGTCACGCGGCTTCGATGCGGCGTAGGCGAGCGCTGCCGCACCGCTGCCGCCGACGCGGTTGACGACGACAAGCTCCTGCCCGAACTCGGCCGGGGCCTGCACCATCATCATGCGTGCGGTGATGTCGGTGCCGCCGCCGACGCCGGCATGCGTCACCACCTCGATGGTGCGCGAGGGAAACCGCTCCTGCGCCCAGGCATGGCCTGCGATGAATGGTGCGGCAAGGAGTGGTGTCGCCAGAATCCGGCGGCGGGAAAGCGTGGGGCGCGTGCGCGTGTGGCGGAACGATACGGTCATGGTCTTTTCCTCCCAAGGGTCATCACGTCAAGGCATGGTGGCGCAGCGCGTCGGCAAACGTCGCTCAGGCGATGCGCGTATCGGCCAGTACCTCCCGTCGCGGCGTGAGGCCAAGGCCCGGTGCGTCCGGCACCGTGATCATGCCGCCTTCGGGGCGTGGCGCGCCATCGAACAGCGCCTCGCCGATCTGGCGCATGTCGAGATGGAACTCGACCATGCCGCCATTGGCGAGCCCGGCCATGGCATGGAGGTTGTGCAGCGGCCAGCCGCCGCCGTTGTCGATCGGGAGGTTGAAGGCCTCGGCCATGTGCGCGACCTTCGCAACCTCGGTGAACCCGCCCGAATAGGCAACGTTCGGCTGCAGCACATCCACCGCCTGGTGGGTGATGAGCTCGCGCAGCCTGAACCGGTGGCCTTCCATCTGGCCCGCAGCGACCGGGATGCCCGCGACCTGGCGGAAATCGGCGAGCGCGCGGGCGTCGTTGGCGGCAAGCGGCTCCTCGAACCAGGCGAGGTCGCACTCCGCCACCGCGCGGGCGAGTTCACGCGCCTCGTAGGGCGAGAAGCAGCAATTCGCATCGATCATCAGCGCCACATCGGGCCCCACCGCCTCGCGCACCTGGCGGATACGGCGGGCATCCTCACGCCAGCCGCCGGGGGCGACGCCGACGACCATCTTGAGCGCGCCGAAGCCTTCCTCGCGCTGTGCAAGGGCCGCGGCAACAAGCTGGTCGGCGTCATACGCAGGAAAGCCGAACGTCGCGTAGGCGCCGCAGGCGCTGCGCGCGCCGCCGAGCAGCGAGGCGACGGACCGGCCAAGCGCCTTGCCCCTGAGGTCCCACAGCGCGATATCGAGGGCGGACAGCGCGTGGCTGAATGTGCCCGTCGCGGCGCGGGAGTTCAGCGCCGCACCAAGGCGAAGGTGGATCGCCTCGATCGCCTCGGCGTCCATGCCGCGCACGGTGGCGAGGATGTCGTCCTCGAGCGCTGCCTTCACCGCACTCGGCAGGAAGGCGCCAGTGATGCCGTGGCCAACCAGCCCCTGATCGGTCTCGACCGTGACGACGACGATCCGGCGCGGCTTCAGCGGCCGATCGATCATCGGCAGGCGCACGGGGAAGGCGTGCACGCTGGCCCTGATATCGGCGATTCGCATCGCACCCGGCTGCATCGCGCGGCCAATCCCTCCCAGCGGCGATCGTTCATGCTGCGGGGCATTGCGCGCCCACCCGTCGCCACGGCGGACGGTGGCGGCGGGCAGGTCATGTGTCAACAGTCAACGATCGGCTGGCAGCCGTATCGGATGGGGGCGCACCAAGCCGGCTGGCGATCCTCGTCGACAGCCGGCGTCGTTCGGCGGTGGGCCAGCAGTGGTCGCCGTGGCGTGGCGACCGGGCGACCCCGATCAGTTCGAGCCGGAGCTCGGGATGTTGTAGATCGGGAAATCGCCGCCGGAGGGCCCGCGCATCATCATCATCGGCGAGAGGCCGGAGGTGTTGACGCCGAGTGCACCGACGGTGTCGTAGACGACGCGCAGCCGCCCGCCATCCGGCGTGACGCGGACAGCCTGGTTGCTGGTGCCCATGCCGGGCGCGCCATAGACGAGAACCACCGAGTTGCCCTGCACCACGAGGCCGGAGATCTGGTCGGTCGTCGAGCCGCGCGTGATCGTCAGCTCCTGCTTCGCATCTGCAGCGATCGCTGGGACGGCGACCGTGGCGGCGAGCAGGGCGGCGGCGAGAAGTCGCTTCATCTGGTTGTTCCTTCGGACTGACCGGCACCCTGTGGCCGGCGTGCTATCTGGCGATGCGGGCGCCCCGCGTTCTTCCGGTCCCTTGCCTAGGTTTTCAGGCGGTTTGCTGCCGCACCGGAAAAGGTTACGCCCGCAAAACGCAGGGCCAGTGCGCCGTCGCGCGCGTAACCGCAGCGGCACGCACAGCGAAGCTCGCAGCACGTACCACTGCAGTGAGGACAGCGATGAACGGCCAACGCAGCAGCATGCAGGGTGGAGAGGGGCGGCGATGAACCCGCGCCGCCTGCCGGGCTTCGCCGCGTCGTACCGCGCGCAGTTCCCGCTGTTCCGCCAGCAGCATCGCGCCTTCGCGCGCAACGGCATCACGCTGGTGCGTGCCAGCCAGCTTCCGCACGCCACCGTCATCCCGGCGGTCAACGAGTGGCGCATCACGCAATCGCTCACCGGCGACGTCACGTTGCGCCGGCAGATCGACGGCGTGTGGCAGGAAGGCTGCAAGCCCTGCAGCAGCTTCAGCCTCGCGCCGCCGGAGCTCGCCATCCCGGTCGAGATCACCGCCGCCTATCGCGTGCGCGTCCTGGCGATCGAGGCGCAGCGGATCGAATCGCTGCTGCGTGGCGTCGGCGCATCGGGAACCGCTCCGCTCGAGCGGCTCGTCGCCTCGCTCGCCCTGCAGGATGACCCAATCCAGCAACTCCTCGCCGCGTTCTGGGCCGAGGCAGGTGCCACCGATGCCGTCGCCCGCCTGCTCGCCGATGGCATGACCGCGACGCTCGCGGCACGGCTCCTGCGGCTGTCCGGCTACACCGCGGCGGAGCCTGATCCCCGCGCGCTCGCCCCGCGTCGGCTGCGCCGAGCGCTCGACTTCATCGATGCGCACCTGGCGGAGGACATCGGGATCGGCGGCATCGCGGAGGCAGCGGGGCTCAGCCCCTATCATTTCGCCCGTGCCTTCCGCGCCGCGACCGGCCTGCCGCCCTATCGCTACCTCACGCAGCAGCGAATCGCGCGGGCGCAGATGCTGATCGCGACGACAGAGCTCAGCCTTGCGCAGATTGCGTTCGAATGCGGCTTCGGCAGCCAGGGGCAGTTCACCTCTACCTTCACGCGCATCGTGGGCATCAGCCCTGGGCGTTGGCGGGCGGAACGGCGTGCATGAGCAGTGCTCAGCCGAAGCTGCGCACAGCGAGATGGGAGAGGCCGGCCGCTGTCGCCGTCAACGTCGTTCCCCAGACGATGTCGACGACCGAGAGCAGCGGCGGCCAGCCGCGCAACGTGGCGAGGTTGGTGAGGTCGTAGGTGCCGTAGGCCAGCGCACCGAGTGCTGCGCCGAGCACGACGCTGCGCAGCACCGAGCCTTCGGCGATCCCAGGCATTACGGCGAAGAGCACGACGCCCGCGCAATAGGCGGCATAGAAGCCGATCGCGACCGCCCAGCGCGGCTTAGGCGCCATCAGCGTGCCGAGCTGCCCCGCATAGAAATCGCGTGCGACGATGCCGAGCCAGACCAGGTCGATCGCCATGAACGGAACAAAGGCGCCGGCCCAGGCGATGAGGTGGATGCGGTTCATGCGCCACCAACGCCGCCGGGGAAAAGCGGTTGCACCCATTGATTGCAGTCGATCGAAACGCGCTCCTGGCGCGATCATCGCAGCGGACATGCGGGACCATGACCGTCGACGCCACCATGGTCCACCGCCTCGGCCCCGGTGACATCGCCACGATGCGCGCGCTGATCACCCTGTTCGGCGAGGCTTTTGGCGAGCCTGTTGCCATCGGCGTCGTCGGTGAACGCCGTCGTCAGTCGCGGCGAGGCGGCGAAGCTCCCATCCAGGCCGGGTCGCCGCAGAGCCCGCCCACGTCCCGCGCGGTCCCTGTCAGCGCCGCAATGATCTCCGCGCGCATGGCGCGCGTCATCGCCTCGCGCCCGATGCAGAGGGCGAAGCCAAGCTCCCGCGCAGGTGCGAGCCGCACCGCCACCCCGATCGCGGCGATGCCTAGTCCCGGGTGCTCGTACTCGGCGAAGCCGCGCGCCGTGACGCGGGAGAGTTCGGCAAGCATCGTCGCACGCGACATGTCGACCGCGCGCGGGGGAAGCGAGATGTGCGGCGGCAGCGCGGTCCGCAGCGTCGCCGCGGGCAAGCGCGCCAGCAGTGCCCGACCGACGGCGGTGCCATAGGCAGGGATCACGCTGCCGGGCTGCTGGATGAACCGCACGGGATGGAAGCCCTCATGCAACCGCAGAATGACGAGGTCCGTGCCGTGCAGCACGCCAACATAACCTGTGGCGGGAAAGCGGGCGACCATGCCACGCAACGCCTCGTCCACCCTCTCCTCCGGCGGCAGGCGCGTGCGGAAGAGGCTGCCGAGCCGGAACAGTTCCGGGCCGGCACAGAACCCGCGCCGTTCCCCCTCGCGCTCGACCAGGCCGGCACGCTCGAGCGTCGAGAGGAGCCGCGAGACGCTGCTCTTGGGCAGGCCGAGTTCTGCGGCGGCGTCGGTCACGCGCAGGCGCGGTTGCTCCCGATCGAGGAGCGAGAGCAGGCGCAGCGCGTTGTCGAGGGAGCTCATGTTCCACAGGCAACAACAGAGTTGCTCTAAACGCAACACTTGTTGTCCGCCCCCATCCCGCGTGCTAGCGGTTGGCGTCGAAACGAACAGGGCGCAGCAAGCCGCCCCTACGGAGGAAAATGCCATGCCCGACACACGGCGCCACGTTCTTGCCCGCCGCCCGCTTCTGTTCGGCGCCGCGGCACTCCTGGCCGCGCCCGCGGTGCACGCGCAGCGCGCCCGTACCATCAGGCTGGCGCACCACGTCACCACGCAGTCCGAGCAGCACGCGACGGCGGAACTGTTCGCCCGCCGCGTCGCCGAGCTCACCGGCAATGCGCTGGCGGTGCAGATCCTCCCCGCCGCGCAGATGGGCGGGCAGCGTGAGCTGATCGAGAGCGTCTCGCTCGGAACGCTGGAGATGGCCTATGGCGAAAGCGGCCTCTACGCGAACTACACGCCCGCTTTCGGCGTGATCGCGCTGGCTTATCTCTACCGCGACTTCGCGCATTTCGAGCGTACGGTCGAAGGGGCGGTCGGGGCACAGCTCGCGCGCGAGCTCGAAGCCCGCGCCGGCATCCGCGTCATGAACTGGATGACGGCTGGCTACCGGAACACCTTCCTGCGCACCAAGCCCATCACGACGCCGGGGGATTTCCGCGGCGTGAAGATCCGCCTGCCCGAGGCTCCCGTGTTCGTCCGCACCTTCGCTGCCCTCGGCGCTCAGCCGACGCCGATCCCGGCACCGGAGATGTACTCGGCGCTGCAGACCGGCGTGGTCGATGCCATGGAAGGTTCGGCCGAGGTCGGCTTCACCTTCCGCATCCACGAGGTCACGCGCTTCCTTTCGCTCACCCGCCACATCCTGCTCGATGGCAGCTTCGCGATGAATGCGGGGTTCTTCGGCGGCCTGCCTCGGCCGCAGCAGGAGGCGGTGCAGCAGGCCGCGACCGAAGCCGGCAAGTGGCAGCGCGCCCAGCATTTCGAGCGGGAAAAGACCTGGCTCGACCGTCTTGCCGCCGCCGGCACGCTGCAGACCAATGCGGTCGACCTCGCCCCCTTCATCCAGGCACTCGGGCCGCTGCAGGACGAGTTCGCCGCGAGCGCGCGCGGGGCCGACGTGCTGCGCCAGATCCGGGCCGCGTGACGCACGGCCGCCCGCTGCCCGCGCGGGCGGTCGGCGCGCTGATGGTGACCGTCCGCGCCGCAATGCTGGCGGCGTTCATCGTCATGATCGGGCTGACGCTCGTGCAGGTCGCGAACCGTTTCGCGATCGGCGCCGCGATCTTCTGGACCGAGGAACTGATCCTGCTGCTCCTCGTCTGGTCGGTGATGCTCGGCCTGCCTGTGCAGCTCTGGTGGCACGAGGAGATCGTGGTGGATGTCTGGCCTGCGCGCACCGAGGTGTTGCGCCGGGCCAAGCGCGTCGCGGCCGCTCTACTCTCGATCGGCTTCTGCGCCATCCTGCTCGTGGCGGGCTGGCGTTATGCCGAGCGTGGGCTTCCGGTATCCTCGCCGTCGCTCGGATTGTCGCGCGTCTGGTTCTTCCTGCCGATCCCACTCGGCGCCGGGCTTGCCGTCCTGGCACTCCTGTTCCGTCCCGCCGCGCCGCCGATGCCGGCGGAGGATGCGCCGCCAGCGCTTGGCCTCGACACATGATCGTTTCGCTGTCGCTGCTCCTATGCGCGTTCCTCGTGCTCGGCATGCCGATCGCGTTCAGCATGGGGTTGGCGGCCGCCGGCGCGCTGCTGATCGATGGCGGCGTTCCGATCATCGTGCTGGCGCAACGCTTCTACTCCTCGCTCGATTCCTTCCCGCTGCTGGCGATCCCGATGTTCATCCTTGCCGGCAGCGTGATGAATGTCGGCGGCATCACCGAGCGGTTGATCGCGCTGTCGATGGCGATGGTCGGGCATGTCCGCGGCGGACTGGGCCAGGTGTCGATCTTCACGAGCCTGCTCTTCGCCACCATCTCGGGGTCGGCGGCGGCCTCGGCGGCAGCGGTCGGCGGCATGCTGATCCCGGCGATGCGGCGTGACGGCTACCGCGCCGAGGACGCGGCCGTTGTCACGGCCGGCGCGGCGATCCTTGGCCCGATCGTTCCGCCGAGCATCCTGATGGTGATCTACGCTTCGATGACGGGGCTCTCGGTTGGCACGCTTTTTCTCGCGGGCATTGTTCCAGGCCTCGTGATCGCGCTGGTGCTGATGGTGACGGTCTGGCGGATGGCGGCGCGCATGAGCGTGCGGGTCTATCCGCGGGCGGGTTGGCAGGCGCGCGCCGGCTCGGTCGGCCGCGCGGTGCCGGCGCTGGTGATGCCCGCGCTGATCGTCGGCGGCATCGTCTCGGGCGTCTTCACCGCGACTGAGGCCGGCGCCGTCGCTGTCGGCTACGGCATCGTCTACGCCTTCGCCACGCGCCGTGCCGGGCCGAGGCTGATGCTCGGGAATATCACGCAGGCGGCGATCGCCTCATCCTCGATCATGATCATCCTCGGGGGTGCGGCGCTGTTCGGCTGGATCATCGCGCGCGAGGGCGTGCCGGCCGCGCTTGCGGGATGGCTGCAATCAGTTACCGACGAGCCTTGGATCGTGATGGCGCTGATCATGGGCAGCCTCCTCCTCGTCGGCATCCCGATCGAGCCGATCCCGGCGCTGATCATGCTCGTGCCCGTGCTGCAGCCGATCTCGGTCGCCTATGGGTTCGATCCCTACCACTTCGCGGTGACCGTCACCTACGCGCTGCTGCTCGGCTCGCTTTCGCCACCGGTCGCCGTGCTGGTCTTGATCACCTGCAAGATCGCGCGCGTCGACTACGCCGCCACGACACGCCCGCTTCTGCCGGTGTTCGGCGCGCTGGTGGGCGTGCTCGTGCTGATCGGTTACGCGCCGATGCTGACGCTCGCCGTCCCCCGCCTTTTCGCCCTGTGAGGAACAAGCCACATGAGCACCATCACCCTCGTCGAGGTCATCCCCTTCACCTTCGTGGTCCATGACCTCGGGCTGGGCGCGCACCGCGCGATGGGCGTTTCCAACCTCCGCTACGAGAAGGGGGCGAGCCTCACGGTGATGCGCTACGCCGTGCGGATCGCGACGGACGATGGTCTCTCCGGCGCCTACGTCACGCACTGGGTCGGCACCCAGGCGGCACTTGGCCAGACCGTGATGCTCGCGCCGCACCTGCTCGGACGGAACCCCGAGCATCGCGAGGTGATCTACGACGATCTCAAGCGCGAGACCCGCGCCTATGACGGCATGGGGCATGGCCCGCTCGACATCGCGCTGTGGGACCTCGTCGGTCGGAAATACGGGATCTCGGTCACGGCGATGCTCGGTGGCTGGCGGACGCGGCTGCCGACCTATGCGAGCACCCATCATGGCCAGGACGAGCCGGGCGGCCTCGACAGCATCGAGGCGTTTGCTGACTATGCCGCCGCCTGCAAGGCGCGTGGCTATCCTGCCTTCAAGATCCACGGCTGGCATGACGGCGACAGGCGCCGCGAGGCCGCCGTGGTGCACGCCGTGCGCAACGCCGTGGGCGATGGCATGGAGATCATGGTCGATCCCGGTTGCGAGCTGCGGACCTGGGCCGATGCGCTCTATGTCGGCCAGGCCTGCGACGAGGCGCGGTGCTTCTGGTACGAGGATCCCTACCGCGATTCCGGCCTCTCGGTGGACGGCAACCGGCGCCTTCGCGAGAAGCTCAAGACGCCGCTGATGGTCAGCGAGCACGTGCGGGGGCCGGAGCAGAAGGCCTCCTTCGCAATCGCCGGGGCCTGCGACATCTTCCACGTCGACCCGGAATACGACCGTGGCATCACCGGCGTGCTGAAGATCAACCACTTCGCGGAATCGATCGGCATGGACGTGCAGGTTCACGCCTGCGGCCCCGCCCATCGCGCCATCGTCGCCGCGACCCGCAACACGCATTTCTACGAATTGGCGCTGGTCGGGCCAGGGATGCCCAACCTCGTCCCACCCGTCTATGAGTGCGGCTATGCCGACCAGGAGGAGGCCCTCGGCCACGACGGCACGATGCCCGTGCCGGACGGCCCGGGGCTCGGCGTCCGTTACGATTTCGAGTTCATCCGCAAGCACGCGACGGCGGTGCATGCCTTCGCCCTCTGAGCAGCCCGCCGGGCGCGCGCTGATCATCGGCGGCGGGACCGGCCTCGGCCTCGGCGCGGCAGAGGCGCTGACGCGGCATGGGTTCCGCACCTTCCTCACCGGCCGCCGGGCCGAGGTTCTGGAAGCGAGCGCCGCCCCGCTCGGCGCGGGCTGGATGGCGGGAGACGCCACCGATGCCGATACCGCATGCACCGTCACGGCTGAGGCGGCGGCGGTCATGGGCGGGCTCGACACGCTCGTGGTCAGCGCCGGTGCGAGCGCGATCGGCGGCATCGCGACCGAGACCGAGGCCGGCTTCCTCCGCATCCTCCACACCAACCTTCTGCCCTGCTTCCACTTCTGCCAGGCCGCGCTGCCACACATGGCCGGAGGCGGGGCGATCATCGCGATCGCCTCGGTGGTGGCGAGCGTTCCGCACGCGGAACGCCTGGCCTACTGCACGTCGAAAGCCGCGCTCGTTGGCATGGTGCGGCAGATGGCGCTCGACCTCGCGCCGCGGCGCATCAGGGTGAACGCCGTCTCTCCAAGCCTCGTCCTCACGCCGCTCACGCGCGGCATCATGGCGCGGGAGGCAGACCCGGCAGCGACCCTCGCCGCACGCAGCGCGCAGCATCCCCTGGGCCGTCTCGGCACAACGGAGGAGGTCGGCGAGGCTGTGGCGTGGCTTGCCTCGCGCGCGGGCGCCTGGATCACCGGGCAGGACATCGTGCTCGATGGCGGGCTCTCGCTGACGGCGGCCCGCCGCGACATCAACGCCCGTGCCGCAGAGGACCCAGGCTGAGACGCATTGGCCGCGCTGCGCCGCTTGGTGTGCCTCGTCCAGATCCCGTGGCTTGATGGTGCCGTCTTTTCGCAGGCATGGAAGGACGCGCCATGGGCCAGGTTCTCGACGTGTGCGCCAACGACAGAGGCGGTCCGTCGCGCGATCCAGCAGAGTCAAGCGAGCCTGAGGGAACTGGCGCGCCGCTACGGGGGTGAACCCGAAGACGATCGTGAAATGGCGCAAGCGAAGTTCGGTCGCTGACGTTTGCCCAGCATGCGAGACGTCATGTGGTCGTCCTCTCGGGTGCCGTTGAAGCGGCGCGCTCTGTCGCGCGGGCGATCTCAGCGCCCAGTCATCGGCTATCAGCGTGGCGACGGAGGCCAGGCTGTCGAACCCTCCGCCGGCTCCGGCGAAGCGGCTGAGAACGATCAGGCCATAGACCAATGGCGGGCCCGCCGGGATCGCCCAGACCATGGAGCGGGACACCGGTGGCCCCTGGCGAGCCACGGCAGACCGTTCAGCCATCCCGTGGGGGCGAAGCCTACCACCGGAGCCGGATGGCGGAGGGGGCGGGATTCGAACCCCCGCGGGCGCGCTTGCGCGCCCGTCGAACGACATGCCCGTGGGGGCGAAGCCCACCACCGGAGCCGGATGGCGGAGGGGGTGGGTTCGAACCCCCGCGGGCGCGCTTGCGCGCCCGTCGAACGACATGCCCGTGGGGGCGAAGCCCACCACCGGAGCCGGATGGCGGAGGGGGTGGGTTCGAACCCCCGCGGGCGCGCTTGCGCGCCCGTCGAACGACATGCCCGTGGGGGCGAAGCCCACCACCGGAGCCGGATGGCGGAGGGGGTGGGATTCGAACCCACGGTGCGCTTGCGCGCACGCCGGTTTTCAAGACCGGTGCCTTAAACCACTCGGCCACCCCTCCGGCTCAGTGCCCCTGATGCCACGATGCGCCGCGCGCGTCACCGTTCCGTGCTGGCGGGGCGGCATGCTCACGGCGTAATCCTTTCCGCATGCGCCTCTCACGCCGAAGCCTCCTCGCGTCCGTCCCGCTGCTCGCCACGCCGCGAATCGCGCGCGCACAGGCGGCGATCCGGCTCACCATCCTCCACACGAACGACATCCATTCGCGCCACGATCCCGTCAGCGCCACGGGCGGGGCATGCCGGGCGGAGGACCAGGCGCGTGGCACCTGCCTCGGCGGCAGCGCGCGGCTTGCCGCCGCGATCCTGCGCCAGCGGGCGCTCGCCGAAGCCGAGGGGCGGCAGGTGCTCGTGCTCGATGCCGGCGACCAGTTCATGGGCAGCCTCTTCTACACCCACTGGCGCGGCGAGGCGGAGCGGCGCGTGATGCAAGCCATCGGCTATGACGCGATGACGCTCGGCAACCACGAGTTCGACCATGGACCGGAGACGATCGCGCGCTTTGCCCGCGCGGCACCGTTCCCCATCCTCGCCGCCAACCTCGATGCGCGTGACGACCCCGCTCTCGGCGGCCTGGTTGACCCGTGGGCGATGCTCGATGGCGGCATCGCGGTGATCGGGGCCGTCACGGCAGAAACACCCCGCATCTCCTCGCCAGGGCCGCTGTTGCGCTTCGGCAACGAGCAGGCGGCGCTTGCCGCAGCCGCGGCGCAAGCCAGAGCGGCGGGGGCGCGGGCGGTAATCGCGCTCACCCATGTCGGCTTCGCGCAGGACAGGGTGATCGCCGCCGCCGTGCCGGGACTCGCGGCCGTGGTGGGCGGGCACAGCCACACGCTGCTCTCCAACAGCGACGATAGGGCGCTCGCGCGCTATCCGCACCCTGTCATGGCACCCTCCGGCCGTGCCGTTCCCGTGGTGCAGACAGGCGCGAACAACCGCCATCTCGGGCGGCTCGACCTGGACCTCGACGGTGAGGGGAGGGTGCTGGCGGCCTCTGGCGATGCGCGGCCGCTGGCCTTCGCCGGCCCGGAGGATGCCGCGGTGGCGGCACTCATCGCCACGCTCGCCGCACCGCTCACGGCGCTGCGCGCACGGGTGATCGGCCAGGCGTCAGGCCCGTTCTTCAACGACGAATGCCGCCGCGCGGAATGCGCGCTGGGCAACGCGATCTCGGACGCGATGCTTGCCGCCGCACGCCCGGCCGGGGCCGAGATCGCGCTGCAGAATGGCGGGGGCCTGCGGTCAGGCATCCCGGCCGGGCCGATCTCGTGGGGTGACCTGCTGTCGGTGCTGCCCTTCTCCAACACGCTCGCGGTGCTGCGGCTCAGCGGCGCCGATCTCGTCGCCGCGCTCGAGAACGGGTTCTCGGCGGCCGAGAGCGGGGCAGGGCGCTTCCCCCAGCTGGCCGGCCTGCGCGTGACATGGGATGCGGCGGCCCCGCCTGGCCGGCGCGTCGTGTCGGTCGCCGTGATCGGCGCCGATGGGCGTGCCGCGCCGCTCGAGCCCGACAGGCTCTACGGTGTCGTCACCAACAGCTTCATGCGCGCGGGCGGCGATGGCTTCGTCACGCTGCGCGACGGTGCAGTCGATGCGTATGACCAGGGGCCGAACATCGAGGACGTGGTGGAAGCCTGGCTCGCCGCGCGCGGACCGATCGTTCCGGTGACCGACGGGCGCATCACGCGGCGCTAGAGCAGCGCCCGCTCGACCCATTCATGTTTCCAGAGCACGACCTTCAGATCGGTTGTGTCCAATCGAACGGAACGCGCTCTAGAGCAGCGCCCGATCTGATCGAACCGGGACCGGTTCGATCAGGTCGGGCTAAGCTGCTCTACCCATTGATGTTTCTATAGCACGACCTTCTGATCGATTGCTTCCAATCGATCGGAACGTGCTCTAGCGGCTGACCGCCGCCGCCGCCCGGGCCTTGAGTTCGCGCGCGACGATGCGCGCGGCGACATAGGGGATCAGGATCAGGAGCAGCAGCAGCATGCTCGCCCAGCGCTGCGCGGCCGTGCCGCCGCCGAGGTCGGCGAAGCTCTTCGCAACGGACCGTCCGTGCCAGGCGCCGACGGTGATCTCCTCGACCAACACGAGAACGATGAGCAGCGCAGCGAGGGCAAGCGAGCGCCACGCCAGTTCGCCCACGAGGGTGCGGCTGCCGATGCGCTCGCCGAGCTTCAGCGCATCGCCAACCAGCATGAACTTCGCCAGCAGCAGCGCCTTCGGCAGGATGGACCAGTAGGAGCGCCCCTCGATCCCATGCGCTGCCAGCACGGCGTTCTCGTGGAACAGGATCGCCGAGAAGCTGACGGCGAAGTAGACGGCGGCGATCGCGAAGGCCTTCGTCTCGCGCGTGAAGCGCTGGCCCCGTGTCTGGCGCGTTGCGTCCATGCCGCGCATCTCCGTTCCCCTTCGCCGTGGCCTATTCTGGCATGGCGGCCTCGCCGCCGGCGAATGTTGCGGCAGGGCTTGTGCTTCACCGCATCCCCCAGCAAAAAGGACGCACTGCAAGAATCAAAACGGGGGGAACGACGATGACGCTGGGCATTCGCACGGCCGGGGCCGCGCGCCTTGCACGGGGCGCGCTGATCGCGGCATCGCTGACGGTGCCGGGCATCGCCTCGGCCAGCCCGATCTCCATCCTCTTCGTTGGCAACAGCTACACCTTCGGGCGCGTCGATCCGGTGATGTCGTACAATGCCGCGAACGTCCGCGACCTCACCGCGCCTGTGCCGGGGACGAGTTTCGCGAACCCGACCGGGTCCAACGCCTTCGAGCCGCGGCCGTGGTCCGGCGTTCCGGGCATCTTCAAGATGCTGACCGACCAGGCAGGCCTGAACTACGACGTCGCTCTCTCGACCCGCAACGCGGCGTCACTGCGCGGCCACTACCTCAACACCAACCCCGCGGGATGGGACCTGCGCGGCAACGTCGCCTCCCAGCGCTGGGACAAGATGGTGCTGCAGGAACTGAGCGACGGGCCGCTGCCGCTCGGCACCACGCCGAATGCGTCGCCCGCGTTGTTCAGGGAGTACGCGACCCGCCTCGCCGAGTACGCGCGCACCCAGTCTGCCGAGCGGCCAATATTTCGAGAGAGGCAGGTCTTCGGCACCGGGACGAATGCCTCCTGCGCAGCCGCCACCGGCCTCGGCACAGGCGCGTGCAGCATCGAGCGGGGTCCCATCCCCGGCAACCCGAACACCAACCCCGACACCGAGGTGTTCCTCTACCAGACCTGGGCGCGTCAGAACCTGATCGCGGGCGGCCTCGTCACCGCCACCGACGATACGACGGGCGAGGTGACGCGCACCGGGGCGACGATCACCGGCCCCTATGCGGCAGCCGATGGCCTCGAGCGGATGACGCAGGACCTCGTCGCGGCCTATTTCGGCCTCTACCAGTCCCGCACCGATCTCTTCGCCGGCGTCGCCCCTGTCGGCGAGGCGTTCCTCCGCGCCGTCCAGCAAGGCGTGGCGACGCGCAATCTCTACGCCCCCGATGCGTTGACCGATGGGCTGATCGACCTCTGGTTCGATGACGGAACGCACGCGAGCAAGTGGGGTTCGTATCTGAGCGGGCTGACGCTGTTCGGCACCATCACCGGCCTCGATCCGCGCAGCCTCGGCAGCGGCGAGCGGGCGGCGGCCGATCTCGGCATCACGCCTGGCGAGGCGCTGTTGCTGCAGCAGATCGCGGCCGAGACGGTCGGCTTCCCCGTGCCCGAGCCCGCCGCCCTGCCGCTGCTTCTGCTTGGGATCGCAGTGCTCGGCGCGCTCGTGCGCCAGCGCCGCCCGGGCATCGCCGCGGCCTGAGGTGGCGAGGGAGGCCGATGGCCTCGCGTTTACGCTTCCGCAATCGGTCCCGTGCAGGCTGCGAGGTGGAGGATACCGCAGCATGGCCATCGCCGAGACCGATCCAGGCTGGTTCCGGGCGCAGAAGCGGCTGCTCGACGAGGTCGAGCACGGCGTACGCGAAGCCAATCGCGCCGTCATCGGCCAGCGCATCCCCGAGGTCACGCGCGATGGGTTCCTCAGGCTCGCCACCGTCGTTGCCCGGCTGAGGGCCGATTACCTCAACTGCGCGCTGACGCTCGGCCGCGACAATCGCGGCGAGGTGACGTCGGAGGATGTCGCCCGCCTGAACCGCCTCCGGCTCGCCTATGACGAGGCACGGCTTGCCTTCGAGGCGCTGGAGCGCTGCGTCCAGCGCGGCTATGTCGACATCGCCGTCCCGACGGCCACCCGCACCCCATTCTGATCGCGCAAAAAACTTCCCGCGTCCGCTTGACGCGGCGCGACAAGGGGCGTTAAGCGGGTTCCTGCTTTGTTCTGAACGGCGCCGCGCTTCGCCCAAGGCCGGGCACGGTGCCTGCGGAAAGGTCTGGCCATGCTCACGCGCAAGCAGCACGAGCTGCTCTCGTACATCGACGCCCATTGTCGCGAGACGGGAACCTCGCCCTCCTTCGAGGAGATGAAGGAGGCGCTGAACCTGAGGTCGAAATCCGGCATCCACCGCCTCGTCACCGCGCTGGAGGAGCGCGGCTTCATCCGCCGCCATGCCCATCGCGCCCGCGCGCTCGAAGTGGTCCGCGTGCCGGAGTACCTGAGCCCGCGCCGCGGCACCCTGCGGCGGGGAGAGCCCGTGCTCGTGGCCGAGGGGCCGGGAAATGTCATGGCCTTCTCCCGAAGGCCGGAGCCGCCGGCACATCGCGCCGCCGGCGCGGTGCCGATCCTCGGCCGCATCGCCGCCGGCCTGCCGATCGAGGCGGTGGCGGAGGATGACGCCGAGCTGCCGATCGCGCCCGACTATCTCGGGGGCGGCGACCACTTCGCCCTCGTCGTCTCGGGCGATTCGATGATCGGCGACGGCATCCTCGATGGCGACCTGGTCCTGATCAGGAGTGCGCAGGACGCGCCGAACGGCGCGATCGTGGTCGCGCTGATCGACGAGTACGAGGTAACGCTGAAGCGGCTTCGCCGGCGGAAGGATGCGGTGGCACTCGAGAGCTCCAACCCGGCCTACCAGCCGCGCATCATCCCGGCTGACCGCGTGCGGATCCAGGGCCGCCTGGTCGGGCTTTTCCGCCGCTTCGACGCGAACGGGTGACCGGCTCGAGCAGGGCCGATCCGGCCGCCGGTTAACGGGCCGGTCATGCACATGCAGTACTGACACCTTCGGGATGTCCATGGGCAGCGGCGCGGGCGCGGCGGTGCACGGCGAAGGGCTGTTCGATGCTCGGACGGTTGTCGATCCGTGGCAAGCTGCTGCTTGTCGTCGGGCTTTTCTCGATCGCGTTCCTCGCGGTCACGGCCAAGATGCTGGTGCAGCGCCATGACCGGATGTGGGAAGACCGCATCGAGAAGGTCAGGGCGATCGCCGAGACCGCCATCACCATGGCCCAGCGCTTCGACGCCGAGGTGACAGCCGGCCGGCTCGACGCCGAGACGGCCAAGGCCCGCTGGCGCGAGGCCATCTCGCGCATGTGGTACGACGGCAACGAGTATCTCTTCGCCGTGACGCTCGACGGCACGATGGTGATGCACGCCGCCAACCCGCGGCTCGACGGCACCTCGGTGTGGGAGCGGCGCGACCCCAAGGGTAAGGCGCTGTTCCAGGAGATGTCGCGCGTGGTGCGCGCCTCCGGCGGCGGCGTCGTCGCCTATGACTGGCCCCGCGCCGGCCAGACCGAGCCCTTGCCCAAGGTCAGCTACGTGATGGGCTACGCGCCCTGGGGCCTCTATGTCGGCACCGGCGTCTATGTCGACGACATGGATGCGGCGATGTGGAGCATGGTCCTGTCGGCCGGCCTGGCTTCGCTTGGCATCGTGCTGCTGATCGGTGTGCTCGTGCTCCTCGTCGGGCGCGACCTTGTTGCCTCCGTCCGCGCCACGGTCGCACGGATCGAGGCGCTCGCGGCCGGTGACTGCACCTCGCCCGTGCCTGGCAGCGACCGCCGCGACGAGGTTGGCGCGATCGCCCGCGCGATGGATGCGCTGCGCGGCACGCTGCGCGAGGCGGAGGAGTCGCGGCTCGTGCAGGACCGTGCCATCGAGGAGGCGCGCACCGCGCAGCGCACGGCGCTGCTGGCCACCGCCAAGGAGATCGAGGATAGCGTCGGCACCGCCCTCGGCCGCGTGACGGCAACGACGCGCGACTTCGCGGGCAGCATAGGCGAGACGAGCGGCGCGATGCACCGCGCGGGGACGGAACTCGACGCGCTCGCGACGAACGCCCGCGATGCGTCGGCCAACGTCTCGGCGATGGCAGCCGCTGTGCAGGAACTTGCCGCGAGCTCGAGCGAGATCAGCCGCCAGGTCACGCGCTCGACCGAGGTGGTCACGCGCGCCACCACCGAGGCGCGCGACGGGATGCGCCTCGTCGAAAGCCTCTCGGCGAACGCCAAGGCCGTCGGCGAGGTGGTGACGCTGATCAACGACATCGCGGGCCGCACCAACCTGCTGGCGCTCAACGCCACGATCGAGGCGGCGCGCGCCGGGGAGGCCGGCAAGGGCTTCGCCGTGGTGGCGGGCGAGGTGAAGGCGCTTGCGAGCCAGACGGCGAAGGCAACCGAGGAGATCGCCGCGCAGATCAACGCGACCTCGCGCGATGTCGAGGGGGCAATCGCGGTGCTCGGCCGCATCGAGGCGGCAATCAGCGCCGTCGAGGAGGCCTCGTCAGGCACCGCCGCGGCGATCGAGCAGCAGGGTGCTGCGATCGGCGAGATCTCGCGCGGCGCCCAGGCGGCCTCGTCGATGACGGTCGACATGGCCGACCGTTCCATCGCCCTCGGCACGGTGACGGCGCGTGCCGGAGAGGCCGTCGCGTCAGCGGCGCGGGGCGCCGGCGATATCGACGGCAACGTCGCTGAGCTGAACCAGGCGGTCTCTCACCTGGTGGTGGAGCTCAGGCGCACGGCCGCCTAGGAGGGGTGCCTACTCGCCTGCGAGCCTGACGGCGCTCACCGGCCCGGCGAGGCGGGTGAGCGCCGTCGCGTCGGCCGCCGTCTCGAGGGAGAGGATCGCCTGGGCAAGCTGCGCTGCCTTGGCGGGCGAGAGGATGGCATCGGCAAGCCCGTGGAACTTCCCGGCGAGCTCTGCGTCAGTCATGAAGTTGTCGGGCTCTCCCTTCGGCACCACCACCTTGGCGGTGAAGCTGCCCCGCGCGGTCTCGACCGTGGTGCGGCCAGACATGTTGCGGGGGAATTCCGCCTCGATCTCGGCGTCCTGGATGCAGCGGACGCGGCGGGCAAGCGCACGCACCACGGGGTCCGACAGCAGCGCGTAGCTTTCCCAGCCCATCGCGCCCGTCGCGAGTGCCGCGGCGACCACGAAGGGGCCCGAGAACTGGCCGTCGACCACGTTGGCGGGCTCGGCCTTCTTCGCCGCAGGCTCGCCGATCAGCAGCATGCCCTTGGCCGGCAGGTGCACCGTCACCGCCGTGATCTCCTCCGCCACCAGCCCGTGCTCGGCGCGCAGCATCAGTGCCGCGTCGATCGCGGCATGGCCGTAGCGGCAGGAAGGGTAGGGCTTCACGGCGGTGTGCATCAGTTCGAACACCTGGCCGAGATCGGCGAGCACGCGCTCGGGGTCAGGCGAGGGGGCGTAGGCACGAAGGAAGCCGTGCCGCCCCTCGATCGCCTCGGCCGCGCCGATGAACCCCTCGCGCGCAAGCAGTGCCGCCGTGAGGCCGGCCATCGCCGACCAGCCGACCTGGAAGCGCTTGGTCCACGCCCCGTTGACGAGGAACTGCAGGCTCCCCGCGGCCTGGCTGAGCGCGATGCCGAGCGCATCCTCGATGCCCCTGGCGTCGAGCCCGAACACGCGGGCAGCGGCAACCGCGCCGCCGAAGGCGCCGCAGGTGGCGGTCGGGTGGAAGCCGCGGTCGTAATGGGCACCGGCCGGAAGGGCGAGGGCGAGGCGGTTCGTCGCCTCGTAGCCGGCGACGATGCCGGCGAGCAGCTCCGCCCCCGAGGCGCCCGCGATCTCGGCGGCGGCGAGTGCGGCCGGGATCACCGGCGCGCCCGGGTGAAGGCTTCCCGCCGCGTGGGTGTCGTCGAAGTCGAGGGAGTGGGCGAGCGCACCGTTCATCAGCGCGGCACCCGCCGGGGTGTAGCGCGCGGCATCGCCGAACACCGCGGCGGTGCCGCCGGCAAGCCCCATGGCCCGCACGGCGGCGAGCAGTGCTGGCGTGCTCTCGGCGTCATGGCGGGCGCGGACGATGTTGCCGACGAGATCGAGCACAAGCGCCTTGGTGCGCGCGACGACTGGCTCTGGGAGGGAGGCCGTCTCGACACCGGCCGCCCAGGCGGCGAATTCCTTCGTGATGGCGCGCATGGGCTGGTTCCTCACCCCGTTCTTGGACGTCTCGCGATGTTCTAGCCGAGGTGGCGCTGGCCTGCCAGGGCAGTGCCCCGTCCGATGATCCCCGGCATGACCCAAGCGTGCGTTGAGAACCGCGCGTGGCGATGGCATGCATGATGCCATGACCGCGACTCGACGCACCCTCATCGCCACGATGCCAGCGCTGCTGCTGGCACGCGGCGCCGCCGCCAACGCCCAGCCCTTCGACCGCTGGCTCGCCGAGCTGCGCACCGAAGCGCGCGGCAAGGGCATCTCGCAGGGGACGGTGCAGACCGCACTCAACGCCATTGCGCCCATTCCCCGCATCATCGAGCTCGACCGTCGCCAGCCCGAAGGCACGCTCACCTGGGCGCAGTATCGCGACCGTGTGGTGGCCGAGCCGCGCATCGGCAACGGCCGCAAGGCGCATGCCGAGAACCGCACGCTGCTCGCCTCGGTCGAGCAGCGCTTCGGCGTCTCCTCGCGCACCATCACCGCGATCTGGGGTATCGAGACGAACTACGGCGCCAACACGGGCGGCTTCCCGGTGGTGCAGGCGCTCGCGACCCTCGCCTATGACGGGCGGCGCAGCAGCTATTTCCGCGGCGAATTGCTGAACGCACTGCGCATCCTCGACCAGGGCCACATCGCGCATCCGCGCATGCTGGGCAGCTGGGCTGGCGCGATGGGCCAGCCGCAGTTCATGCCAGGGTCGTTCCTGTCCTATGCGGTCGATTTCGACGGTGATGGCCGCCGCGACATCTGGGACAGCCGCGGCGACGCGCTCGGCTCGATCGGCAACTACCTCGCGCGGGCGGGCTCGTGGAAGCCGGGCGAGCCCTGGGGGTTCCAGGCGCGGCTGCCGCAGGGCTTCGCCATCGCGCAGGCCGATGCGCGGGCGAACCGGCCGCTCTCGGCCTGGGCCGCCGCCGGGGTCCGGCGTGCCGATGGCAGCGCGCTGCCGCGGGGCGAGATGCCGGCTGCGATCGCCGCACCCGACGGCGCACAGGGCCAGGCCTTCGTGCTGTTCGCCAATGCGCAGGCCGTGCGGCGCTACAACAACAGCACATACTACGTGCTGGCCGTCGGTCTGCTCTCGGACCTCGTGGGCGGATGAGGGGGGCGGCCCTTCTCGCCGCCAGGCTGATCTGCGGCTCCGCCGCTGGAATTCTGGTGGCCGGCTGCGCCGAGGCAGGGTTCCTCGCACAGCTCGGCAAGAGTGCGACGGGCAGTGCCGCGCGCGATACCGGGCAGGGCGGCTTCGTGGTGGGCGAGCCCTACCAGGCAGCCGGCGTCTGGCATGCTCCTCGCGAGGACTACGCGCTCGATGAGACCGGGCTCGGCGTCGTCGTCGCCGTGCGGGCGGGCGCGCGCACCGCGAATGGCGAGGCAGCCGACCCGAACAAGCTCACCGCCCAGCACCCGACGCTGCAGCTTCCCGCCATCGTGCGCGTCACCAACCTCGAGAATGGCCGGTCGGTGCTGCTGCGCGTGAACGATCGTGGCCCGGCCGAGCCTGGCCGGCTGATCGGCCTCTCGCCGCAGGGAGGGCGCCTGCTTGGCTTCCCGGCGCGCGGGGCGGCGCAGGTGCGCGTGCAGGTGGTCGGTGCCGAGAGCAGGCAGGTCGCGGCGGAGGCTCGGGCCCGCACGCCCATTCCGGCATCGCAACAGATAGCCATCGCCCCGGCCCCGCGCCCGGCTGTGCAGGCAGAGGCGCTGCCGCCACCGCCAGGTGCGCGGGTCGCGACCAGTCCGCGCAGCGCGGCACCGTTGCCGGCCCCCCCGCCAACGTCGGCGGTGCAACTCGCCTCCCTGCCAACGGAGCGCCTGCCCGACACATTGACGCAGAGCTATGCCGCCCCCGGCACGCTCTGGGTCCAGGCGGGCGCCTTCGGCAACGCCCAGAACGCGGAACGGATGCGCGCGCGCCTCTCGGGCGTGGGTCCTTCCCGCGCCGTGCCGCTGACGAGCGGAGGCCGCACGCTCTGGCGCGTGCGCGTTGGGCCTGCCGCCTCGGTGGGGGACGCTGACAGGCTGCTTGCCGCGGCGATCCGCGCCGGGGCGAACGAGGCCCGCATCATCGTCGATTGAAGCGCAGGAGGACCGCATGCCCGATCAGCCGATCACAGGAACCCGTCGCTGCCTGCTTCTCGCCGGTCCCGCCGCCATCCTCGCGACACCCGCCGTGGCGCAGCAGCAGCAGCGCCCTGCCCAGCGACCGCCCCAGCGACCGCAGGCGCAGCGCCCCCCGGCGCCGCAGGGCACGCCGGCCAGCACCCCGCTTGGGCCGCTCGACACGCTCGCCCGCCACGCGCTGATCGTCGATTTCGAAACCGGCGCGACGCTGCTCGAGAAGGACGCCGAGGTGTCGATGCCGCCCGCCTCGATGAGCAAGCTGATGACCGCCTACGTGGTGTTCGAGAAGCTCCGCGAAGGCCGGCTGACCATGGCCACCGAGCTGCCGGTGAGCGAGCGCGCCTGGCGCATGGGCGGGTCCAAGATGTTCGTCGAGGTCGGCCAGACCGTGCGGGTCGACGATCTGCTCCGCGGCGTCATCGTCCAGTCCGGCAACGATGCCTGCATCGTGCTCGCCGAGGCAATCAGCGGCTCTGAGGAAGCCTTCGCCGAGATGATGACGGCGCGTGCGCGGGCCATCGGCATGACGCAGACGACGCTGCGCAATTCGACGGGCTGGCCCGATCCGAACCACCGCATGTCATGCCGCGACCTCGCAATCCTCTCGGCCCGCATCATCCATGACTTCCCGGAATACTACCGCCTCTACAGCGAAAGATCCTTCCGCTTCGCCAACATCACCCAGGAGAACCGCAACCCGCTGCTCTACCGCAATGTCGGCGCCGATGGGCTCAAGACCGGGCACACGGAGGAAAGCGGCTATGGCCTCGCTGCGTCCGCCATCCAGGGCGGGCGGCGGGTGATCATGGTGGTCAACGGGCTGCCCTCGATGCGCCTGCGTGGCGAGGAGAGCGAGCGGCTGGTCGGCTGGGCGTTCCGCGAGTTCGAGAACGTGCGCCTGTTCGGCGCGGCCGAGACGGTCGAGGAAGCCCCGGTACATCTGGGCGAGCGGTCGACCGTGCCGCTCGTCGCCGGGCGTGACCTCGTGATGACCGTGCCGCGCGCCTGGCGCCGCAATGCGCAGATCGCGGTGCGCTACGCCGCCCCCGTGAAGGCGCCGGTGATGCGCGGAACCGAGATCGGCAAGCTCGAAGTGTCGGGTCAGGGCGTGCCGGCCATGTCGGTGCCGCTCTATGCCGGGGCCGATGTGCCGCGGCTCGGCTTCGTTCCCCGCATCGGTGCCGGGCTGAGGCATCTCGTCTTCGGCACCTGACCGGCCTACCCTGCGCGCGATGCGGGGACGGTTCATCACACTCGAGGGCGGCGAGGGGGCAGGCAAGACGACGCAGCGCGCGCGGCTCGCCGCGATGCTGCGCGAGGCTGGCCGCGAGGTGGTCGAGACGCGCGAGCCTGGCGGCGAGGCGGGGGCGGAGGCGATCCGCACGCTGCTGGTATCGGGCGAGCCCGGGCGGTGGGAGCCGGTGGCGGAGACGCTGCTGCACTATGCCGCCCGCGCCCAGCATGTCGCTCGGGTGATCGCACCCGCGCTCGCGCGCGGTGCCTGGGTGATCTCTGATCGTTTCGCCGACAGCACGGCCGTGTACCAGGGTGCGGGTCAGGGGGTGGCGGCCGCGACGATCCGCGCGATCGATGCCGCATCCCTCGCCGGGTTCGCGCCCGACCTGACGCTGATCCTCGACATCCCTGTCGCCGATGGCCTCGCGCGCGCCGCCGCGCGCGCCGATACGAACCGCTACGAGCGGTTCGATGCCGCCTTCCATGGCCGCATCCGCGAGGGGTTCCTTGCCATCGCGCGCGCCGAGCCCGGGCGCTGCGCGGTGATCGATGCCACGCGCCCGCTCGATGACGTCGCACGCGCGATCGGCGAGGCGGTCGGCGCGCGGCTTGGCGTCACGCTCCCGGCATGACGCCAGCAGAGGAGACCACGCTGCTCGGCCATGGCGGGGCGGCAGAGGCCTTCGCCGCTGCCTGGGGCACCGGGCGGCTGCATCATGCGTGGCTGATCGGCGGGCCGCCGGGTATCGGCAAGGCGACGCTCGCATTCCGCGCGGCACGCTGGGTTCTTGCCGGCGGGCCGGCATCGGCGGAACCACTCGGCCTTCCTGCCAACCATTCCGTCGCGCGCAAGGTCGCGCATGGCAGCCACCCCGACCTCCGCGTCGTCACCCGCGCCGAGAACGCCAAGACCGGCCGCCTCTACAGCGAGATCAGGGTCGACGACATCCGCGCGATGACGGAGTTCCTGCGCCTGACCGGGGCCGAGAGCCCCTGGCGCGTGGCGATCGTCGACCCGGCGGACGAACTCTCGACCGAGGCGGCCAACGCGCTTCTGAAGATCCTTGAAGAGCCTCCCGCCCGCGCGCTGATCCTGCTGGTCGCGCATGCGCCCGCCAGGCTGCTGCCGACGATCAGGAGCCGTTGCCGGCGGCTGATGGTGAAGCCGCTCGCGACCGCCGATGTCGCCTCCCTCATGGCGCGTCTCGCCCCGGCCCTGCCGCCGGCTGAGGCAGAGGCGGCGGCCGCTCTCTCCGGCGGGTCGATCGGCCGTGCGCTCGCGCTGGCAGAGGGCGGGGCGGCGGAGCTGTCGGCCGCCCTCACGCGGGTGTTCCAGGGCCTTCCCGGGCTCGACCAGGCCTCTGCCCATGCGCTGGCCGACAGGCTGGCGAGGCCGGGATCGGAGGAGGGGTTCGCGCTCTTCCTCGCCCTGCTCCGCGACAGGATCGCTGCGCTTGCAAAGGCGGCAGCGACCGGCCGGGCGGATGCGATCGCCCGGCTTCGCCCGCTTGAAGAGTGGGGAACGCTATGGGAGAAGGTCGGGCGCATGGCGCGCCTTGCCGACGCGCTGAACCTCGATCGCAAGCAGGCTGTGCTCTCGGTTCTCCAGGCGCTTCGGCCAGGTGCGGCGCTCGACGCGCCCTGAGATGAAGGGCGCGGAGATGAGCAGCCAGGAAGAATGATGCAGAACCAGCGCTATTACGTCACGACGCCGATCTACTACGTCAACGACGTTCCCCATATCGGCCATGCCTACACGACGCTCGCAGCCGATGTGCTGGCGCGGTTCATGCGGCTCGACGGGCGAGACGTGTTCTTCCTCACCGGCACCGACGAGCATGGCCAGAAGGTCGAGAAGGCAGCCGCCGCGCGGGGCATGGAACCCAAGCCCTTCACCGACGAGGTGAGCGCCAATTTCCGCGGCCTCGCCGAGGCGATGGGGTTCTCCAACGACGATTTCATCCGTACGACCGAGCCGCGGCACTACCGCGCCTGCGAGGAGTTGTGGCGCCGCATCGTGGCCGCCGGCGATCTCTATCTCGGCGACTATGGCGGCTGGTACGCCGTGCGCGACGAGGCGTTCTATCGCGAGAGCGAGACAACGGTGGGCGACGACGGGGTCCGCCTTGCTCCGACTGGCGCGCCGGTGGAGTGGGTGAAGGAGCCGTCATGGTTCTTCCGCCTCTCCGCTTGGCAGGAGCGTCTGCTCGCCTTCTACGAGGCCAACCCAGACTTCATCGCCCCGGAGAGCCGGCGCAACGAGGTGCTGTCGTTCGTCCGCTCCGGCCTCGAGGACCTGTCGGTCAGCCGCACCAGCTTCGGCTGGGGCGTGCCGGTGCCCGAGAGCCCCGGCCACGTGATGTATGTCTGGCTCGATGCGCTGACGAACTACGTCACCGCCACCGGCTGGCCTGACGGGAATACCGCACGGTCAGGCTTCTGGCCGGCAGACCTCCACCTCGTCGGCAAGGACATCCTCCGCTTCCACGCCGTCTACTGGCCCGCCTTCCTGATGAGCGCCGGCCTTGCCCCGCCGAAGCGCGTGTTCGCCCATGGGTGGTGGACGGTCGAGGGGCAGAAGATGTCGAAGTCCCTCGGCAACGTGGTCGACCCGCATGCGGTGATCGCCGAGTTCGGGCGCGACGCGTTCCGCTTCTTCCTGCTGCGCGAGATCCATTTCGGCGCCGATGGCGACTTCTCCCGCCGGGGGATGCTGCGGCGGCTGAACGTCGACCTCGCCAATGAGTTCGGCAACCTCGCCCAGCGCACGCTCGGCTTCATCGCGCGCAACTGCGGCGGCATGCTGCCGGCCCCGGGGCCGCTCTCGGCCGATGACCGGGCGCTGCTCGACGCCGCCGCCGCGCTGCTCCCGACGCTGCGGGCCGAGATTGGGCGCCAGGCCTTCCACGCGGCGCTGGAGGCCGTGTGGTCGGTGATCCGCGACGCCAACGCCTATATCGACCGCGAGGCGCCCTGGACGCTGCGCAAGACCGACCAGGTGCGCATGGGCACGGTGCTGTGGACGCTGGTCGAGCTCCTCCGTCGGCTGGCCATCCTGCTCCAGCCGGTGATGCCGGAGACGATGGCAAAGCTGCTCGACCAGCTCGCCATCACCGACCGGAGCTTCGCCTCGCTCGCGGTGCCGATGGAGGGCGAGGTCGCGCTGCCGGCGCCGAGCCCGCTGTTCCGCAAGATCGACGACGCGGCCGGGCAGGGGGGCTGATGCTGATCGACAGCCACTGCCATCTCGACCATTGGGAAGAGGCGGAGCGTCCCGGCCTGATCGCGCGCGCGGGTGAAGCCGGCGTGGGCACGCTGATCACCATCGGCGTGCGGATGCGCCAGGCGGCGCTGCTGAAATCGATCGCCGAGGCGTTCCCGAACGTGTGGTGCACGGTGGGCATCCACCCGCACAACGCCGGCGAGGAGCCTGTGCCGGAGGTGGCCGATCTCGTGGCGTTGGCCGATCACCCGCGCGTCGTCGGCATCGGCGAAAGCGGGCTCGACTACCACTATGACAAGGCGCCACGGGACGTTGCGGCTGAAAGTTTCCGCAGCCACATCCGTGCCGCACGCGAAACGGGCCTGCCGCTCGTCGTCCATGCACGTGACGCTGATGCCGATATCTCGCGGATATTGCAGGAAGAGCATGACCGGGGAGGGGCCTTCCCATTCCTATTGCACTGCTTCAGTTCCGGCCGCCAGCTCGCTGAGGATGCGGTAAAGATTGGCGGTCATGTCAGCTTCTCCGGCATCATTACCTTCCGCCGGTCCGACGACCTCCGCGCACTCGCCCGCGACCTGCCGGAGGATCGGCTTCTGGTCGAGACCGATGCGCCGTACCTCGCACCCGAGCCCTGGCGCGGCAAGCGCTGCGAGCCGGCCATGGTGGCGCAGACCGCCAAGGCACTCGCTTCCGTGCGTGGCCTCACCATGCCGGCGCTGGCCGACCTGACGGCCGCCAACACGCAGCGGCTGTTCAGCCGGCTTCGGGTCGCAGAGGCGGCGTGAAGGTCATCGTCCTTGGCTGCGGCAGCTCTGGCGGCGTGCCGCTCATCGGCGGCCGATGGGGCGCCTGCGACCCGGCCGATCCGCGGAACCGGCGCAGCCGCGCCTCGGTGCTGGTCGAGATCGAGGGCAAGACCATCCTGATCGATACGCCGCCCGACATGCGAACCCAGCTCCTGGCGGCGGAGCGTTGGCGGATCGACGCGGTGCTCTACACCCATTCCCACGCCGACCACATCATGGGCCTCGACGACCTCCGCTCCATCAACCGCATGAAGGGCGAGAGCCTTCCCGTGTTCGCCGACGCGCCGACCCTCACCGATCTCGCGAGGCGCTTCGACTATGCCTTTGCGCCGCTGAAACCCGGGGCCAGCTTCTACCGGCCGGTGCTGGTGCCGCACGAGATCGTTCCTGGCGCGCGGTTCGAGGCGGCCGGCATCGAGGTGCTTCCCATCAAGCAGGACCATGGCTTCATGCCGAGCCTGGGCTTCCGCATCGGCGAGTTCGCGTATTCGACCGATGTGCTGGACCTCGACGAGACGGCGCTGGCAGCACTCGAGGGCGTGCGCACCTGGATCGTCGGCTGCTTCCAGGAGCAGCCGCACGTGACGCACGCGCATCTTGCGCGCGTGTTCGCCTGGGTCGCGCGCCTGAAGCCCGCGCGCACGGTGCTGACCCACATGGGCGAGAGCTTCGACTATGCGACGCTCGCGGCAAAGCTTCCGCCTGGCGTCGAGCCTGGCTTCGACGGGCTGGTGCTGGACGCCTGAGTGCCGCCTCGGACAGTATCCGTATTTTCCATAATCATGATTAGCGGACATTTGGAGCGCTGTGAACAGGCCTGGCCGGGAGGAACGCCGCATGGACAACGACACACCGGAAGCCGCCGCCGAACTCGGCCGCCTCCTCCGCGTCATGGCCGCGCTGCGCGACCCGGCGACGGGCTGCCCCTGGGACCGTGAACAGGGCTTCGACACGATCGCGCCCTACACGATCGAGGAAGCCTACGAGGTGGCCGACGCGATCGCCCGGCGCGACTGGCCTGCGATCGAGGACGAACTCGGCGACCTGCTGTTCCAGGTTGTCTACTACGCGCAGATGGGCGCGGAGGATGGGCGGTTCGACTTCGCCGCGATCGCCCGCGGCATCGCCGACAAGATGATCCGCCGCCACCCGCACGTGTTCGGCGCCGAAAGCCGCGAGACCTCGGCCGAGCAGAACCACGCCTGGGAGGCGCAGAAGGCCACCGAGCGCGCCGCGAAGGCAGAGACGGGCGTTCTCGCGGGCCTTCCCATCGCCCTCCCCGCGCTGACGCGTGCCGCCAAGCTGACCCGCCGTGCCGCGCGCGTCGGCTTCGACTGGCCCGATGCGGAGGCCGTGCTCGACAAGCTCGCCGAGGAGACCACCGAGCTTCGCGCCGAGCTCGCCGCTCCTGCGCAGGACCGCGCGAGGCTGGCCGACGAGATGGGCGACATGCTGTTCGTGCTCGCCAACCTCGCCCGCAAGCTCGACCTCGACCCAGAGGCGTGTCTCCGTGGCGCCAACGCCAAGTTCGAACGCCGCTTCGGCGCGATCGAGCTGGGCCTCGCAGCCGAGGGCCGTACGCCGGCCGAGGCGACGCTCGATGAAATGGAAGCGCTGTGGCAGGCGGCGAAGGTGGCGGAGCGGGCATGAGTCCCACTGCAGCGTTCGGCGTCTGGCCGACGCTCATCACCGTCTCCCTCGCCTGGGGCACGACGCTGCTCTGGGTGAAGCTTGCCGGCGCGACGCTCGCGCCCTTCCAGCTCACGTTCTGGCGCGGCGTGGCGGCCTTCGCAGCCCTCGGGCTCTTCATCGCCTGGCGTGGCAAATGGCCGCGCATGCGGCTGCGCGACGTGCTCGTGCTCGGCACCACCAATGGCTGGCTGTCGAGCGCGCTGATGGCCTTCGCGCTCGGGCGGATCGACACGGCACCCGCCGCCCTCGTCGCTGCCTCGATGCCGCTGATCCTCTCCGTATTTTCCCACCTGTTCCTGCCGGGCGAGCGGATGACGCCGCGCGGGGTGATGGGCGTGGCACTCGGCTTCCTTGGCATCGCGCTCGTGCTCGGGCCCGGCGTGCTCGCCTCCTCCTCCGGCTCCGCACTTGGGTTCGCCGCGATGCTGCTGGTCGCGACCGGCTATGCCACCGGCACCACCTATGGCCGGCTGACACGCCCTCCCGATCCTGCCGGCACGGCGTTCGGGCAGCAGATCGTCTCGATCGTGATGTCGGCGATCCTCGCCTTCGCCACCGGCCAGGGCATTGCGCCGCCCGCCACGCCCGTGGCGGTAGGCGCGATCATGACCCTCGGCACGGTCGCGACGGCGCTGCCGATGGTCCTCTACTGGCGCCTGCTTGGCCGTGCGCCGGCCTCCGTGGCGGGCTTTGTCGACTACCTGATCCCGCTCTGGGCGACGATCATCGCCGTGACCGTGCTCGGCGAGACGCTGCAGCCGACGGCGCTGGCAGGCGGTGTGCTGGTGCTCGCCGGCATCGCGATCGCCACGCGGAAGGTCAAGCCGCCAAGGGTCAGCCCGGAAGCGGGATGAACTCGCTCTCGCCCGGCACGGCGGCGAAGCGGCCTGCCTGCCAATCGGCCTTCGCCTGCTCGATCCTCTCCTTCGAGGAGGAAACGAAGTTCCACCAGATATGGCGCGGCCCATCCATCACCGCCCCGCCGAGCACGAGCACGCGCGCAGGCGCGGTGGCGGCGAGCGTGATCGGATCGTCCTGGCGGAACACGAGGAGCCGGCCCTGGTCGTGGGTCGTGCCAGCGACGGCCACGCTGCCTTCGAGCACGTAGACCGCCCTTTCCTCCGTCTCGCGCGGCAGCGCCAGCCGGGCACCCTGCGCCAGCGTCACATCGGCATAGAGCGTGTCGGAGGCAGGGCGCACGGGGCTTGCCATCCCGAACGCCGCGCCGACGATCAGGCGGATGCCGATGCCCTCGCCCTGCCAGGACGGCAGCGCATCGGCAGCGTAATGATCGAAGCCGGGGTCACGCTCCTCCTGGTCCTTCGGCATCGCAATCCAGCTCTGGATTCCGTACAGCTTGTGGGGATGGGCGCGCACCGCCACGGGACTGCGCTCGCTGTGCGCGATCCCCTTCCCCGCCGTCATCCAGTTCACTGCGCCGGGCGTGATCTCCATCGCCGTGCCAAGGCTGTCGCGGTGCATCACCGCCCCCTCGAACAGATAGGTGATCGTTGCGAGACCGATATGAGGATGCGGGCGGACATCGACGCCCCTGCCCGTCATGAACTCCCCAGGGCCCATCTGGTCCCAGAAGATGAAGGGCCCGACCATCCGCCGCCCGACGGCGGGCAGTGCACGGCGCACCTCGAACCCGCCGATGTCATGCGCGCGCGGCACCACCACGGTCTCGATCGCGCCATCGGGCGTCGCCGGGCAGTCAGGGTCGGAGGTCTTGTGCCAGCTCATCGCGACCGCTCCTTCTCGTGCCGATCATGGTCATCGGCCACCGTCACGGCGCGAGCAGCGCCTCGCGGACTTCGTCCCACGAGGCGCGGTCGGGTGCAGCGATCAGCCCGCCGGCGTGGATCGCGCCAGTATAGGGCCTCCCGTCGAACAGCGCAGCGTATCCACCCGCCTCGCTGTGCAGCAGGAAGCCCGGCGCATGGTCCCACGGCATCAGCTTCCAGTAGACGAGAACGTGGATCGGGCCTGACGCCGCCAGCCGCCACTCATGCGCCGCACAGCGCAACTCCCACCCTGCCCCGAACATCCCGAGGCGAGAACGCACGCGTGGGGCGAGGTCTCCCGGCAGGTACCGGTGGCTGACGGCAGCGCGCATGCTCGCCATCGGCGCGGCGGCAGCGACACGGAGGTCGTTGCGGCGGCCGTGCCGATCCTCCACCCATGCCCCCTCGCCCCTAAGCGCGATCGCGGTGTCGTGCATCACCGGGTCATGCACCCAGGCAGCGACCGGCTCGCCGTGATGCAGGAGTGCCAGCATCGTGCCGAACAGCGGCAGGCCGGAGGCGAAATTGGCCGTGCCGTCGACCGGGTCGAGAACGAAGCACCACTCGGCGGTGCCGGTGGCCGCCAGCAGCGAGGGGTCGGCCGAGGCAGCCTCCTCCCCGACCACGGCGATGCCGGGACAGTGCCGTGCGAGGGCCGCGACGATCGCGCGCTCGCACGCCACGTCGGCGTCCGTCACCAGGTCCTGCGGGCCGGACTTCGTGCGCACCGCACCTGAGGCAAGGTTGCGGAAGCGCGGCATCACCTCCGTGACGGCTGCCTCGGCCAGGGCGGCGGCGATCATCGTCGCCGCCGCGGCCGTTGGAACGGGGTGGGTCAGCCCTCGATCCCCAGCACGTCGCTTTCCTTCATGATCACGCGGTCCTTGCCGTCGAGCTTCACTTCGGTGCCGGACCATTTCCCATAGAGAACGGTGTCGCCCACCTTCACGTCGAGCTTCATCAGGCGCCCATCCTCCGCCCGCGCGCCGGGGCCGACGGCGAGCACCTTGCCGCGCGTCGGCTTCTCGCCTGCGGTCTCGGGGATGATGATCCCGCCCTTGGACTTGGTCTCGGCGGCGATCGGCTCGACCAGGACGCGGTCACCGAGCGGGCGGAACTTCGACGGCATCGTTGTCTCCTGAAAGTGAATGGCCTGATGGATTGATGGCGACGGATGGCAACAGGAAGCCGCGCGTCAGTCAACCGCAAGCGGGGCGCTTCATGGGCGGCAGGCGCGGGGAACCTGCGCGGCTGGACCTGGGCCATCCCAGGGGATAGAGACACCCATCGGTGGATGGCGGAATGCGCTGTCTGCGATGCGGCATGCCATGCCGTCCCTGGCCCTGAGCGGGTCGTTCTCGATTGCAAGGGTTGATGGTGCATGAGCACGCGGTCGCCTGACACTCGCGAGCGGCTGGTGGCCTCGCTCCTGCCCGTTGTCCGTTTCGGCCTACGCCATGGGCCAGCGCCGCTGCGTCGCGTGATCCGCGACCAGATCATCCGCCGCTATGTCGCCTGGCGGCAGATCCCGCTCGACTTCCGGCTTTCCGACGGTCTCAGGGTTCGCGGTGACCTGCGGGATGTGATCGTGCGCAGCCTTTACATGGACGGGACCTGGGACCCCTCGCTTCGCGATCTTCTCGCGGCGCAGCTTTCGGAGGGGGACGTCTTCGTCGACGTCGGAGCGAATTTCGGCTTGTTCTCGCTGGTTGCCTCCAGGATGGTCGGCGCCTCGGGTGCGGTGATTGCAATCGAAGCCTCCCCGACAACCTTCGCCCGGCTTCTCGATCATCTCCGCGTGAACGAGGCCGACAACGTTGTCGCGGTGAATGTCGCCGCCAGCGACCATGTCGGCCACGTATCGATCCATTCGTCTGACGCGACCAATCCGGGTGCTTCGACAATCGTGGCGGACGCCCAGGAACTTGCCGCGCGGCACGCCACGTTCGAGGCAGAGATTGAGGCCAAGCCGCTCCACGAGATCGTGCCCAGGGCGCTTTGGCCAAGGATCAAGGCCATCAAGATCGATGTCGAGGGTGCGGAAGCCGAGGTCCTGCGCGGGCTCGAGCCCATGCTGTCGGCCCTTCCGGCAGAGACGGCGATCGCCGTCGAGATCACGCGTTCGCTGCTTTCGCGGGTGTACGGGCTTACCCCCCAACAATTGCTCGCACCGTTCCGGGCGCGCGGTTTCATCGCCTATCAGCGGGCGGAAGACAGCGGGCCGCCGACGCCACTCGGCGACGGGGATCCTGTCTTCAATGCCTGGGAGACGGCCGACCTGATCCTCCGCCGCGTTCCGATATGAACGGCGCGGCGGCATACGCCGACGCATCGGCCGCAAGCGATGCCGACGTGATCACCTGCGCGTGCTGACCGTCACGCCCCGGCGGGGCGTCCGGCCTTGGCACGGCGGCTCTCGAACCGCGCGCGGTCATCCTCCGACAGCCTGACGGCGAGGTGGATCGCCTCCGCCCCGTCGCGCCGGTCCAGTACCTCGCCATGCGCGTAGAGCCAGGCAAGTGCCGCGCCCTCGCCGGGCTTCAGCGCGATGCGGTGCACCAGGAGCCCAGCCGACAGCCGCGCATCGATCGCCGCCTTCAGCACGCCAAGCCCCGCCCCGGTGAGTGCCGAGACGAGCACAAGGTCCTTCGCATCGGCCAACGCACCGCGCGCATCTTCCGGCAGCAGGTCGGACTTGTTCAGCACCTCGATCACCCGGTCCTGCCAGGCAGGATCGATCGTGCCGTCCTTCACCATGCTGTCGAGCACGGCCAGCACATCGGCGCGCTGAGCGGCGGTATCGGGATGGGCGACGTCGCGCACGTGCAGGATGATGTCGGCCTCCGCCACCTCCTCGAGCGTCGCGCGGAACGCCTCGACCAGCTCGTGCGGCAGTTCGGAGATGAACCCCACCGTGTCTGACAGGATCACGCTGCGGCCGGAGGGGAGCTTGAGCCCGCGCATCGTCGGGTCGAGCGTCGCGAAAAGCTGGTCCTTCGCCAGCACCTCGGCACCGGTGATGGTGTTGAACAGCGTCGACTTTCCGGCGTTGGTGTAGCCGACGAGGGCAACGACGGGAAACGGCACCTTCTTGCGCGCGCCACGATGCAGGCCACGCGTGCGGCGCACCTCCTCGAGCTCGCGCTTGATCCTGCCGATGCGCTCGCCGATCAGGCGACGGTCGATCTCGATCTGGCTCTCGCCGGGGCCGCCGAGGAAGCCGAAGCCGCCGCGCTGCCGCTCGAGATGCGTCCATGACCGGACGAGGCGGGTGCGCTGGTAGTCGAGATGCGCAAGCTCCACCTGGAGCGAGCCTTCGCGGGTGCGGGCGCGCGCGCCGAAGATCTCGAGGATCAGCCCGGTGCGGTCGATGACCTTGCAGCCCCAGGCCTTCTCGAGGTTGCGCTGCTGCACGGGGGAAAGCTGCGCATCGACGACGGCGACGGCGACGCGGTGAAGCCTGATCTCGGCCGCGATGTTCTCGACCTGGCCGGAGCCCAGGAGCGTCGCGGGCTTGCGGCCACGCAGCGGCAGGATGCCCTTCCAGGCGATGTCGAGGCCGATGGCGCCGGCAAGCGACGCGGCCTCCTCGAGGCGCGCTTCCGCGGGGCGCAGCAATGCGGCCGGCAGGTCAGCCGGGTCGAGGCCCGCTGCGCGCGAAGCGTCAGGCCGTTCCCAGGGCAGCACGACAGCCGCCGCGTTCGGCTCCGCCGGCAGGTGCTCCTCACCCGCCGGCGGCGCGGCGGGCTCAGTCCCCCGCCGTGGCCGGCGCAGGTGCCGTCTCCTTCGGCGCGACCGTCAGCGTGTTCGGCCCTGCCGCCGCGGCAGGCTGCTCGGTGCCCGCGCGCGCGGCATCGAACAGCATGATCGGCGCACCTGGCATCACGGTGGAGATCGCGTGCTTGTAGACGAGCTGGGTGTGCCCATCACGGCGCAGCAGCACGGAGAAATTGTCGAACCAGGTGATGATGCCCTGGAGCTTCACGCCGTTGACGAGGAAGATCGTCACGGGAGTCTTGTTCTTGCGAACGTGATTCAGGAACACGTCCTGCACGTTCTGCGCTTTTTCGGTCGCCATGGCCCAACCTTTTCCGTCTTGTTTGCCGCTGTGGGTCTTAGCGCGTTCGTCTGCGGATGGATGCGTCCCGGCCCCATCTCGCACCTGCGAGATATAGCACGGGTCCACCGCGCCACAAGATCAGCAGGGTTCGTGCGGTCGCGCAACACATTGGCGTGTTACCTCACGCCTCCACACGCGAAACGAGCAGGGCCTGTAGCGCTGCATGGTCGGGCGCGTGCCAGTCATGCCCCGCTGCCGCCGGGCCGCCGTCATGCGCCGCATCGCCGACGAGAATCCCCGTCATCCCTGCGTTCCTGGCCGCCTGCATGTCGAGTGCCGTATCGCCGACGTACCAGATCGCCGGCCCCGCGCCGAGGCCGAGTGCGGCGAGCGCCAACCGCATCGGCGCCGGGTCGGGCTTGTCGGCTTCGGCGTCGCCGGCGCCGATCAGTGCCGCGAATCGGGGCGCCCAGCCGAGCGCCTCCGCCTCGCGGCGGAGATAGCGGCCCGTCTTGTTCGACACCACCGCGAGCGGCAGCCCGAGCGATGCCGCGTGGATGAGCGTCGCCTCGGCACCTGGCAGCGGCGTCACGTTCTGCAGGTGTGTGGCCTCCAGCGCCTCGTAGAACACATCCCTCGCCTCCTCCCAGCCACGGCCGAACATGGAGGGGAAGGTGTCGCGCAGCGATTTCCGTACCCGCCCGCGCACCTCGGCGAGCGTCCAGGGCGCCTGGCCGAAGCGGGTGAGTGCAGCGTTGAGCGCGGTGGCGATGCCTGGCCAGGCATCGACCAGCGTATTGTCCCAGTCGAAGACGACGGCGTCGGGCCGCGGCACCGCCATGAGGCTCACGCGGCGGCGGGTGTGTTGCGCTGGCCGTTCACGTGGCGGGCGAAGATGTCGAACAGCCTGCGCGTCACCGGCCCTGGCGTGCCATCGCCCACCTTCGCGCCGTCGACCGCGAGGATCGGCTTCACGAAGCTGGTGGCCGAGGTGATGAACGCCTCGGGTGCGGCGCGGAGCTCCGCTTCCGAGAACGGCCCCTCGGCATAGGCGATGCCGTTCTCGCGCAGCAGGTCGACCAGCACGCGGCGGGTGCAGCCGGGCAGGATGTTGGCGGTGAGGTCGCGCGTGCGCAGGTTCCCGTTGGCGTCGACGATCCAGAAGCTGGTCGCCGCCCCTTCCGTCACCATGCCGTCGGGCGTGATCAGGATCGCCTCGGACGCGCCCTTCTCCTTCGCCGCCTGGCGGGCGAGCACGTTGGGCAGCAGGCCGACGGTCTTGATGTCGCAGCGCGCCCAGCGCTGGTCGGGGTAGGTGATGGCCGTCGTGCCCCAGTTGTCGATCGAGGTCGGGTAGGGCTTGATGCGCTTGACGGTGACGACGATCGCCGGCGGCACGGGCTTGGTGGGAAACGCATGGTCGCGGCGGGCGACGCCGCGGCTCACCTGCATGTAGAGCAGGCCTTCGTCGATGCGGTTCCGCCGCACCACCTCGCGCAGCACGGCCATCAGCGCCGTGCGCGGCATCGGCATGGGGATGCGGATCTCACGCAACGACCGCTCCAGCCTGTCGAGGTGCGGGCCGTCATCGACGAAGCGGCCGGCATGGACGTGAACCACCTCGTAGACCGCATCGGCGAACTGGTAGCCGCGATCCTCGACATGCACCGAGGCCTCGCGGTGGGGAACGTAGCGGCCGTTCACATAGGCGATGCGCGACATCGTCGGTCCTCTGTTCGGTGGTCAGCCCGAGGGTGGCACGGCAGGGCCGCGCAGCACCAGGGCGTGGGTGGCGAAGGGATCGCCCGTCACGCGCGCGAAGCCGAGCGCGTTGTACATCGCCGCCGCGGCACCGTTGTCCGCCCCCATGCGCACGCGGATCAGGCGGAAATGCTCCGCCGCATCGGCAAGCGCGTGGCGGGCGAGCGCGGCACCGATGCCGCGTCCGCGATGGTCGCTCCGCACATAGAGGTGGCGGAGGCGGCCGACCGTCGGGTCCTGCGAATGCGGATCGATGTTGCGGCCGACGAGGCCAGCGAGCACGCCGCCCTCCCAGGCACCGACGACGAGCTCGCCCTTCCTGTCGAACCGGTTCGTGCCGCCATGCCACTCCGCCGCCATGCGGTCGAGGAAGCGGTGGCCCGCGCGGTGGGCATCGTCGGCGAGGGCGGCGAAGTTGCCGCCGTCGATCTCCTGGAACGGGCGGATCTCGATGCCGCTCATGCCGCACGCTCCGCCACGTCGGCGACGCGGCCGGCGGAGAGTGCCAGCAGCCGTTCCGGCGTCGTCTCGAACACGTGCGCGGGGCTTCCCGCCGCCGCCCAGACGCGATCGAGCCGCAGCACGGCGGCATCGACCAGCACGACGGGCGGCGTCAGGTGGCCGATCGGAGAGACGCCGTCGATCGCGAACCCTGTCACCTCCCGCACCCAGCGCCCCTCGGCGCGCTCGATCACACCACCCGCTTCCTCGGCGACGCGCGCAAGATCGATACGGTCCGCGCCGGAGGCAATCACGAGCACCGGCCTCGCAGAACCCTTGGTGCGGAACACGAGGCTTTTGGCAATGGCCGCGACATCACAGCCGACGGCACGCGCGGCATCCTCGGCCGTGCGGGTTCCCTCGGGGAAGATGCGGATCGTGTCGGGGTGGCCGGCCGCGGCAAGGGCCGCGCGCACCCGCGCGACGGAACCGCCTTCCGGCGCGGCCTCAGCCCCAGACTTTTCAACCATTGCCGTTCACCGCCGCGCGATCATCGGCGTTCACGCCGAGCGTCTTGAGCTTGCGGTGCAGCGCCGAGCGTTCCATGCCGACGAAGCTCGCCGTGCGGCTGATATTGCCCGCGAAACGATTGAGCTGGGCGAGCAGGTACTGCCGCTCGAACAACTCGCGCGCCTCGCGCAGCGGCAGCGACATGATCTCCCCGCCCCTCTCCCAGCGCAGCACGGTGGGGGCCGCGGCGCCGATGTCGGGGGGCAGGTGCTCGGCGCGGAGCGGCTCGCGCGGCTCGCCGGGCGCCATGATCAGCAGCCAGTCCATCAGGTTGCGCAGCTGCCGCACGTTGCCTGGCCAGTCATAGGCCTGCAGCACGGCGAGCGCATCCTCCGACAGGTCGCGCAGCGCGAGGCCCGAGGCTTCCGCCGAGCGGGCGAGGAAATGGCGCGCGAGGGCGGGAATGTCCTCGCGGCGCTCACGCAGCGCGGGGATGCGGAGCGGCACGACGTTGAGGCGGTAGTAGAGGTCCTCGCGAAACCGCCCTGCCTGGATCTCGGCGGCGAGGTCGCGGTTGGTGGTCGCGATCACGCGCACATCGACCTTCACGCGCGTGGCCCCGCCCACACGCTCGAAGGCCTGGTCCTGCAGCACGCGCACGATCTTGCCCTGCGTCTCGAGCGGCATGTCGGCCACCTCGTCGAGCAGCAGCGTGCCGCCATGGGCGTGTTCGAGCGTGCCTGCACGCCGCGGGCTCGTCATCGGATCGGCGCCGGCCTCGACACCGAAGAGTTCATCCTCGAGGCGGGATGGATTGAGCGTCGCGCAGTTCAGCACCATGAACGGCTCGCTCACGCGCCGGCTCAGCGTGTGCAGCATCCGCGCAACGACTTCCTTGCCCGCCCCTGCCGGCCCGGTGACGAGAACGCGCGAGCCGGTGGGCGCGACCTTCTCCACCGCCGCGCGCAACTCGCGCATCTGCGGGCTGGTGCCGATCAGCTCCGTCTCGGCACCCGCGCGCAGGCGAAGCTCGCTGTTCTCGCGCTGCAGCTGTGCCGCCTCGATCGCGCGGCGCACGATGAGCAGCAGGCGGTCTGACTTGAACGGCTTCTCGATGAAATCATAGGCGCCATGCTGGATCGCCTGCACCGCCGTCTCGATCGTGCCGTGGCCCGAGATCATCACCGCAGGCACGTGCGGCTCCTCGCGGTGCAGCACCTCGAGGATGCCCAACCCGTCAAGGCGCGATCCCTGCAGCCAGATGTCCAGGATCACGAGCGCGGGGCGGCGCAGCTTGAACGCGGCGATCGCCGAATCGCTGTCCGCCGCCTCGCGCGTCTCGTAGCCCTCGTCACGCAGGATGCCGGTGACGAGCATGCGGATATCGGGCTCGTCATCGACGATCAGGATGTCATGCGCCATGCGCGGCCTTCGGCATCTCCATCTCGGGGCTGGCCTCGTGGCTGGCCTCTGGACGGAGCACCCCAGCGGTGAGCGGCAGCGTCAGCACGACGCGCGCGCCCGTGGCCCCATCCAGCCGGTCGGCGAGATCGAGCCGGCCCGCATGGTCTTCCATGATCTTCTTCACGATCGCAAGCCCGAGCCCGGTTCCCTTGGTTTTCCGCGTCACATAGGGCTCCGTCAGCGACTCGCGACCCTCCGCCGGCAGGCCGACCCCGTCATCCTCGACCACGATCGCCACCCGCCCCTCGGCCGCCGAGACGCTGAGCGCGATCCTCCCCGCCCCCTCCCGCCCCCCGCCATCCTTGGCCGCCCCATCCTTGGCCGCTACCGCATCGGCCGCATTCAGGAGCAGGTTCGTCACTGCCTGGCCGATCAGCCTGCGGTCACACAGCGCCACCGGCGGCGGCTCGGCGATGTCGAGCGTGAAGGCGATCTCGGGATGCGCATTCCGCTGCAGGAACACCGCCTGGCGGACGATCTCGGCCACGTCCTCCTGCCGCAGGACAGGTTGGGGCATGCGCGCGAAGGCGGAGAACTCGTCGACCATCCGCCCGATGTCGCCGACCTGGCGGACGATGGTATCGGTGCAGATCTGGAACGTCTCGGGGTCGGAGTGGATCTCGGCGAGGTATTTCCGCTTCAGCCGCTCGGCGGAAAGCTGGATCGGCGTCAGCGGGTTCTTGATCTCGTGCGCGATGCGGCGGGCCACATCGGCCCAGGCAGCCTGGCGCTGGGCGGCCAGCAGCTCCGTCACGTCATCGAAGGTGACGACGAAGCCCCGCACCCTCTCCTCGGTGATCTCGGTGTCGATGCGCACCAGCAGCGTCCGCCGCGCCGAGGGGGGGCCGATCTTCACCTCGGCCTCGGCGGCAGCGCGCGGGTCCGCCGCGGCATGGGCGAGCACGGCGGCGAACTCGGGAGCGATCTCCGCCAGCCGCTCACCCAGCCGCGCGACGAGATCAAGGCCGAGCAGGTCGGAGGCGGAACGGTTCGGCAGGTTGATGCGACCCTCGCCGTCGAGCCCGATGACACCCGCCGAAACGCCGGCGAGAACACCCTCGGTGAAGCGCCTCCGCTCGTCGATCTGGCGGTAGGCGTCCATCAGCTCGTCGCGGTTGGCGGAGAGCTGGCCGATCATGCGGTTGAAGGCGCGCGACAGCACGCCGATCTCGTCGTCGGACTGCCGCTCGGGCACGCGGACGCCGAGGTCACCCGCGCGCACGCGCTCGGCCGCGAAGACGAGCGATGAGATCGGCCGCGCCATCTGGCCCGCGATCACCAGGCCGACGAGAACCGCGGCAAACAGGATCAGCAGCGCCACCGAGCCGAAGATGAGGGCGAAGGTGATCTGCAATCCCGACCGGCTTGCCTCGAGGCGCCGATACTCCGCCACCGCCTGCTCGGTGCGCTCCATGTGCCCAAGCACCACCGGGTCGACCGGCCGGCCAACCAGCAGCATCAGGGGCCCCTGGATATCGAGGGCCACGAGTGCGCGCACGCGGTCCTGGCCCGCGGTCGGCAGCAACGCCACCTCGCCGCTGCGGGCGAAGTCCATCGCCCATGACGGCAGCGTCTCCCCCACCGGCGGCACCAGGAGGCCTGCGGTCGCGACCAGCCTGCCATTGGCGGCGTTGAACACCACCGCCTCGGTCAGGCCGCGCACGAGGATCTGCCGCTCGAGCAGCCGCGCGAACACCATCGGCCCCTGCGTGATGAGCAGCGACGAGGCGCGGTTGAGATCATTGGCCATCGCGAGTGCTTCGGCGCGGATCGTGCGCTGGTGCTCCTCGAGATAGGCCTTCGACGCGGCAAGGCTTTCGGCGAGTGCCGTGCGGACCCGCTCGTTGAACCAGTTCTCGAGGCCGCGGTTGAAGAACGCCGCCGAGAAGCCCGTGACGATGATGGTCGGCGTCACCGCGACGAGGCCGAACAGCACCACGAGCCGCACATGCAGCCGCGACCCCGCCGAGCCGCGCCGACGCTCCGCCCACACCCTGACGACGCGTACCGCAAGGATGGCGGCCAGCACCAGCAGCAGGGCGAGGTTGCCGTTGACGAGCCAGAGCATGCCGCCCGGGGAGAGGTCGACCACGCCGGTGCCGGTGACGGCGGCGAAGGTGATGAAGCCCGCCGCGATCGAGGTGATCGCAAGCCCGAGCGTCAGCCACCGCCCGGCGCGGCCGATCACGAGGAAGTCGAGCACGCGGCGGAGGGCGCCGCGACGCTCGTCACCCTCTACCCGCATTTTGGCCGTTGGCTGTGCCATTGTCGCCGTTCCCGTGTCCGGCCGTCAGCCGAGGCCGCGCACCACGGGGATCTCGAGCTCGCGGATCTTCTTGCGCAGCGTGTTGCGGTTGAGCCCCAGCACATGCGCCGCACGGATCTGGTTGCCGCGCGTTGCCGTGAGCGTGAGCTGGATCAGCGGCCGCTCGATCTCCTGCAGGATGCGGTCATGCACGCCCGGGCTCGGCAGCCCGTCCTTGTGGCCGGCGAAATAGGCGCGGAGATGACGCTCCACCGCCTGGGCCAGCGTCTCGGGCTCTCCTGCCTGCGGCTCGGGCATTCCCGTGCTCGTCTCGGCAAGCTCGGTCGCGATCACGTCCTCGCCGATCGTTTCCTGCGGATAGAGGGCCGCGAGGCGCCGCATCAGGTTCTCGAGCTCGCGCACGTTGCCCGGCCAGCGATAGGCGCCGAGCCGGTCCAACGCCGGCTGGTCGAGCGTCTTGGCCGGCAGCCCCTTCTGCCGGTTGACCGAGAGGAAGTGACGTGCGAGGGCCGCGATGTCCTCGTTCCGCTCGCGCAAGGGTGGCAGGCGGATGGGAACGACGTTGAGGCGGTAGAACAGGTCCTCGCGGAACAGGCCCTGGCGGATCAGCGCACGCAGGTCACGGTGCGTGGCAGCGACGATGCGCACGTTCACCCGCACCGGCGTGCGGCCACCGACGGAGGTGAACTCGCCTTCCTGGAGCACGCGCAGCAGCCGCGTCTGTGCCTCGGGCGGCATGTCGCCGATCTCGTCGAGGAACAGCGTGCCGCCATTGGCCTGCTCGAACCGCCCCTGGGCGCGGTTGTGCGCGCCGGTGAAGGCGCCGCGCTCATGGCCGAACAATTCGCTCTCGATCAGCTCGCGCGGGATCGCCGCCATGTTGATCGCAACGAACGGGCCGGCACGCCTGGCGCCGTAGTCGTGCAGCGCGCGCGCAACCAGTTCCTTGCCGGTGCCGCTCTCGCCCGTGATCATCACGGTGAGGTCGGTCGCGGTGACGCGCGCGACGGTGCGGTAGATGTCCTGCATCGCCGCTGAACGGCCGACGAGGGGAAGCTTCTCCTCCTCCGCCTGGTCACCGTCGCCGGCTTCCGGCGCTGCGGGAGAGGCGGCGAGAGCGCGCCCGACGACGGCGAGCAGTTCGTTCAGGTCGAACGGCTTCGGCAGGTACTCGAACGCGCCCCGCTGCGTCGCCTTCACCGCCGTGGTCAGCGTCGACTGCGCGCTCATGACCACGACGCGCAGGTCGGGCCGCACGCGGCGGATGCGGGGAACGAGGTCGAGCCCGTTCTCGTCGGGCATCACCACGTCGGTGATGACGAGATCGCCCTCCCCGTCCTCGACCCAGCGCCACAGCGTCGCCGCCGTGCCTGTGGTGCGCACCTGGTAGCCGGAGCGCGTCAACGCCTGGCCGAGCACGGTGCGGATCGAGCGGTCATCATCGGCAACGAGGATCGTGGCGCTCATCGCGTGGCCTCCATCGGCGCTGTCGCAAACTGCCCACGGGCAACATCTTCGGTGGCGCTCATGCGTCGCTCTCCTTGTTCCTTGTCGTCGGCGCCTTCACGCCTCGTCATTGTCCTGGTCGTGATGCTGGTCACGATCCTGGTCATGATCCTGGCCGGCACGCGCACCGCCGCCCGGATGCACGGGAAGGTGCAGGCGGAACACCGTGCGTCCCGGCGCGCTGTCGCATTCGACGAGCCCACCATGGTCGCCGATGATCTTGGCGACCAGCGCAAGGCCAAGCCCGCTCCCCTGGCGTTTCGTCGTCACGAACGGGTCGAACAGGTTCGGGCGCAGCGATTCCGGAATGCCGTGGCCCGTATCCTTCACCGACACGACCAGCGGCAGGTGCAGCCGCTTCGTCGCCCCCGGCACGGCGAGCCTCACGCCATGCTGGTAGGCGGTCGCGAGCTCGATCGTGCCACTCGGGCCGTTGCCCGGCACCTCCGCCACGGCCTCGGCGGCGTTCTTCACGAGGTTGAGCACGACCTGGATCAGCTGGTCGCGGTTGCCCCAGACGGGCGGCAGCGAGGGGTCATAGGTCTCGACGAAGCGCACATGCCGCGCAAAGCCCGATTGCGCGAGCCGGCGCACATGCTCGAGCACCTGGTGGATGTTCACCTCGCCACGTTCGATCGGGCGTTCGGAGAAGGTCTCCATCCGGTCGACCAGCGCGCGGATCCGATCGGCCTCGTCCTGGATCAGCTGCGTGAGCTCGCGATCGGCCTCGGAAACAGAGCTTTCGAGAAGCTGCGCCGCACCCCGGATGCCGGAGAGCGGGTTCTTCACCTCATGCGCGAGGATCGCGGCCATCCCCGTGACCGAGCGAGCGGCGTTGCGGAAGCCCATCTGCTTCTCGAGCTTCTGCGGCGTCGAGCCGTCGATCAGCGTCAGCGCCACACAGTCGGCCGCCTCCGGCACCGGCGCGCCATGGACGGTGATGCCGCGCTTGGACAGCCTCGGGCTCTCGATCGCAAGGTCGTAGTCGGAGACCGAGACGGCGCCGGCAAGCACCTGGGTGATCAGCGCGAAGAGGGGGCTGTCCTCCGGCACCAGCTCGGCCAGCCTGGTCGCGCGAAGGCTGGTTGACGACAGCGCGAAGAACTCCTCCGCCGCCTGGTTGGCGAAGCGGAACCGCCCCTGCCGGTCAACCACGACGACGGCGGTGGCGAGTGCGGCGAGGATCGCCTGCGGCTCCGGTGCCGGCGGCGCCTGGGAACGCAGCAGCCGTGCCGGTGGGTCGGCGAACCCGCCCGCGATGTTCCCGGCCAGCCCTTCGGCCAGCCCGCGCACGACCGACAGCGTCCGCCGTCCTCTTCCGGCCATCATCATCTCCCGCTCCCGCTTCCCCGCCCCCCCGGCAGGGTCCGAATGCACGCTGCTCAATACCCTCAGGCAGCCATGAGCGCCGGGGCGCCGCGCGCCTCGGCCTCGATCAATGGCCTGTAGAATCCGTCGATCAGGGCGGCCACCTCTGCCCGCGTATCGGCGCGGTTGACCGCCGCGCGGAACTCGGCGGAGCCGTGAAGCCCCTTCGAGTACCAGCCGACATGCTTGCGCGCGAGCCGGACGCCGGGGTTCTCGCCATGGTGGGCGAGCATCGCGTCGTAATGCTCCATCAGCGTCGCGAACTGGTCGGCGAGCGACGGATCGGGCAGGCGCTCGCCGGTAGCGAGGAAATGCGCGACCTGCGCGAGGATCCAGGGTCGGCCATAGGCGCCGCGGCCGATCATCACGCCATCGGCCCCCGAGAGGGCGAGTGCCTCGGACGCATCCTCCGGCGTCACGATGTCGCCGTTGACGATCACGGGAAGCCGCGTGGCGGCCTTCACGGAGGCGACGAAGCCCCAGTCGGCGTGGCCGGTGTAGAACATCTGCCGGGTGCGGCCATGCACCGTCACCATCCTGATGCCGCTCTCCTCCGCGATGCGCGCGAGGTTGGGCGCGTTCAGGCGGGAATGGTCCCAGCCCATGCGCATCTTGAGCGTGACGGGAACCGAGACGGCGCGCACGGTCGCTTCCAGGATGCGGGCGGCCTGGACCTCGTCCTTCATCAGCGCCGAGCCCGCGCTCTGCCCGTTCGTGACCTTCTTGACCGGGCAGCCGAAATTGATGTCGACGATCGCCGCCCCGCGATCCTCGTTCAGCTTCGCCGCCTCCGCCATCGCGGCGGGGTCGCAGCCGGCGAGCTGCACGGACTGGGGCGACCCCTCCTCGTCGGGGTCCGTTGCCGCCATCTTCAGCGTCTGGCGGTTCTCGCGGATCATCGCCCAGGAGGCGATCATCTCCGATACCACGAGCCCGGCACCGAGGCGGCGGCAGAGGCGGCGGAACGGCAGGTCGGTCACGCCGGACATCGGGGCCAGGATCACCGGCAGCGCGATCGTCGCGCGCGGGCCGAGGATGATCGGCGCCAACCGGCCAGTGGCGCGCTGGGGACGGTCGGCCCGCTGGGGGCGGGCCTCTGGCTCGTCCGGGGCAGTGTCTGCACAGCCCTGGGTCAGCGCGGCGGTATGTGACGCATCGTTGCTCATGATTTGGGCAACGTAGTGGCCCCCGGCTCTCTTCGCAATGCGGCATCGGCGCGGGATCGGGCATTTGCAGCCGCGCGCCAACCGGTTAGCCTGCGCCTGCATGCGGACCGTGGCCCTCATCCTCGCCGCCGGGCGTGGTCAACGCCTGGGTGCTGCGACCCCCAAGCAGTTCCTGAGCCTTGCCGGCGCGCCGCTGCTGCGCCACGCGGCGCTGGCCTTCCTGCGCCATCCGCGCATCGATGCCGTGCGCATCGTGGGCGACGCTGCCGCCGCGGCCGACGCGCTGGCCGGCCTCGCCATACCCCCTGCCACGCCTGGGGGCGCAAGCCGGCAGGAGAGCGCGCTCGCCGGCCTCGCTGCGCTTGCCGCCGATGCGCCCGGGATCGTGCTGATCCATGACGCGGCGCGTCCCTGCGTGCCTGCTGCCGTGATCGATGCGGTGCTCGATGCGCTCGATGCAGGTGCTGCCGCCGCCATCCCGGCCGTCGCCGTCACCGATACGCTCAAGCGCGACAAGGGCGGCCTGGTGGGCGAGACGGTGCCGCGCGACGGGCTGGTCAGGGTGCAGACGCCGCAGGGCTTCCGGTTCGCCGCCATCCTCGCCGCGCACGAAAAGGCCGCCGGCCAGGCATTGACCGACGATGCGGCGGTGGCGGAGGCAGCGGGGCTTGCCGTGCGCCTGGTTCCCGGGTCAGAGGAAAACATCAAGGTGACGGTTCCAGGCGATCTCGCCCGCGCGGAGGCGCTGCTCGGCGCCAGGGTCGTGTCCAGCCTGATCCCGCGCATCGGCACGGGGTTCGACGTCCACCGCCTGGTCGAGGGGCGGCCGCTCGTGCTCTGCGGCATCACCATCCCTCACCCGCTCGGGCTTGCGGGACATTCCGATGCCGATGTGGGCATCCATGCGCTGTGCGACGCGATCTACGGCGCGCTCGCCGAGGGCGATATCGGGGTGCATTTCCCACCCAGCCAGGCGCGCTGGAAGGACGCCGACAGCGCTGCCTTCCTCCGCCACGCCGCTGGCCGCGTGGCGGCGCGTCAGGGGCGGATTGCGCATGTCGACGTCACGCTCATCTGCGAGCGGCCGAAGATCTCGCCCCATGCCGCTGACATGCGGGCGCGCCTCGCCGGGCTCATGGGCATCGGCGTCGAGGCGGTGTCGGTGAAGGCGACGACGTCCGAACGCCTGGGCTTCACCGGCCGCGGCGAGGGGATCGCGGCGCAGGCTGCGGCGACGGTGCTGCTGCCGGCCTAGACGACGCGGCCAGACCGCCCGGCCAGGAAGCCGGCCAGGAAGCCGGGCCCGACACACGTCTGCAACGCCCCGGCAACGCTTCTGCAAGGCGATAAGCGCAGTCTCGCGCCATGCGCCGCGTTCCACTCTCAGCGATCGCCCTTGCCGCAGCCATCGCGGGCTGCGCAGGCCCCGTGGCGCGGGTCGAACCGACCAGCCTGCAACGCGCCGGCGCGCTGCGCACGGGAAGCGGCTTCGCTGTCGGCGACAGCCAGACGATCGCCACCGCCTGGCATGTCGTGCGGGGCTGCGGCATCATCATGGTGGCCGATGGGCATCGCCACGTCGCGGCCGAGGTGGTGTGGCGGGACCCGCAGCGCGACCTCGCACTCCTGCGGGCGGAGGCGCCGACGCGACTCTTCGCCCATGATGCAGGCGTGGCCGATGCGCATGCCAGCGTGCGCGCGGTGCCGCCCGATTCGCTCTCCGCACCGCTCCGCGGCTCCGTGCTTGGCCCCTCCCCGGCCTGGCCTGGCCTCGTCGAGGTGGTATTGGACAGGCCGCTGCCGGATGGCGCGAGCGGTGCGCCGCTGCTCACCGAGACTGGTGCCGCGGTGGCAGTGCTGGTCGGCCGCTGGTCGATGCAGCAGAACCTCGCACTCGCCTCCCCCCTCCCGCGGAGCGAGGCGGCTCCCGCGAAGGTCCCGCGCACCGGCGCGGCGGTGGCGCGGATCAGCTGCTCGCGGTCCTGAACGGCAGCACCTTGCTGCAGGATGCGATGCAATTTGCAACACCACTGACAAAAAAAGCGGGACCAGGAGAACTCCGGGTCCCGCAAGGCAAGGTTGAGGAAGGCTTAGCTGCCGGCCGCGGGCGATGCCAACGACCGACAAGGTTTCACCCCGCAAGCCCCGTGCCAGTTTCGCTTCCCATTTCCCGCCGGCATCAATCCGGCGCGAGGCTCCGCTGCTGCCCGGCCGGATCGGCCACGGCTTCCGCCCGCAGCGCGCCGAGGCGGGCGAGTCGCAACGTGATCGCCCGACGCCGCGCCGGCGCGAGCGGATGCGAAGGGGGCTCGCGCAGTACCACCCCATCCCACGCATCGGCGATGATCAGCCCAGGTTCCGCCGGCAGCAGGGCAAGCGGGAAGTCACGGTCGACCGCGAAGCAGAACCGGTCGCACCAGGCGAGATAGTCCTGCCACTTGCCGTCGGTCAGGAAGTCGCGCGCGCACGACTTCACCTCGACGATCATGATCGTGCCGTCGGCGGCAAGCCCAACGAGATCGGCCCGCCTGCCATCGGCGAGCTTCACCTCGCGCAGCACGGCAAGCCCGTGCTGGCCAAGCAGCCGCGCCGCCCCGAGCGTGACGGCAGCGGTGCGGGCAGGCGCGGCGACGGGATCGGGCAGCGTGACCATGCCGGGGAAGGATAGCCGACGCGGTGGGCAGGCCGCATCCCTCGCCCCGGCCCCTTGCCTGAACGGCGGATCGGACGTAACCGCATACGATGGCAACCGAACGACTGACCCTCGACGCGGCCGAGAGCCTGGGCATCACCGCGCTGCGGCGGGCCGGCGCCTCGCCCGATGCTGCGTCCCACACCGCCCACATGCTCGCACTCGCCGATCTCGATGGCATCGCCAGCCACGGCCTCTCCCGCCTGCCGGCCTACGCCGCGCAGCTTCGCTCGGGCAAGATCAAGGGCAGCGCCGCGCCGGCCGTCTCGCGCCCCGCGGCGGGGACCGTCGCGGTCGATGCCGATGACGGGCTCGCCTACCCGGCGATCGCGCTTGGCCTCTCCTGGATGGCCTCCCTGCTCCCGGCCCAGGGCGTCGTCGCCTGCGGGGTGCGCAACAGCCACCACGCCGGTGCGATGGGCCTGTTCGTGGAGGACCTTGCTCGCGAGACGGCCGGCTTCGTCATCGCCTTCACCAACAGCCCCGCCGCCATCCCGCCCGCCGGCAGCGGCACGCCGCTGTTCGGCACCAACCCCATCGCCTTCGCCTGCCCCGTGCCGGGGCGTGACCCGTTGGTGATCGACCTCTCGCTCTCGGTCGTGGCGCGCGGGCGCATCATGGTCGCGGCCCAGAAGGGAGAGGCGATCCCGGAAGGCTGGGCCGTCGATGCCAGTGGCGCACCAACGACCGATGCCGCCGCTGCACTTGGCGGGGCGATGCTGCCGATCGGCGGTGCGAAGGGAGCCGCGCTGGTGCTGATGGTCGAGTTGCTGACCGCAGGCCTCACCGCCTCGAACGCGGGTTTCGAGGCGTCGTCATTCCTCGACGACAAGGGAGGGCCGCCGCGCATCGGGCAGAGTTTCATCGCGATCGCCCCAGGTGCTGTCGGCGGCAATGCCCAGGCCGTCACCGCCCGGGTGGCAGCGATCACCGCGCGGGTGCTGGAGGAGCCCGGGACCAGGCTCCCGGGCGACCGTCGGCTGGCTACGCGCGCGGCGAACCGCGCGAACGGAATCCCCTACCCGGCGGCGTTGCTCGCGACGCTGCGCGAACTCGCGGCAGGTTAGCCGGACGGCTCCGTGTCGAGCGCGTAGCCTGCCGCGCGCACGGTGCGGATCACGTCGAGCTCATCCGGGCCGTTCAGGCTTTTCCGCAGGCGGCGGATGTGGACGTCGACCGTGCGCGGCTCGACATGGATGTCGGGGCCCCACACCGCATCGAGCAGTTCCTCGCGCGAGAACACGCGGCCGGCGTGCTGCATGAAGAACTCGAGCAGGCGGAATTCGGTCGGCCCGAGATGCACCGATCGCCCCTGCCGCTGCACGCGGTGGGCGGCAAGGTCCATCGTGATGTCGTGGAACTTCAGCGTGCCCTTGGCCGGTGTCGCGCCTGAGCGGCGGAGCAGGGCGCGGATGCGCGCGAGCAGCGTCTCCATCGGGAAGGGCTTGGTGATGTAGTCATCCGCGCCGGTGTTGAGGCCGCGCACGGCATCGGCATCCTCGGCGCGTGCGGTGACCATGATCACCGGCAGGTCGCGCGTGCCCGGCTTGCGCCGGATCTGGCGGCACACCTCGATGCCCGACATCGCCGGCAGCATCCAGTCAAGCAGCACGAGATCGGGCTTCACCTCGGCGATCTTGGTAAGCGCTTCCTGACCGTCGGTCGCCTCCTCGACGCGGAAGCCCTGCTTCTCGAGGTTGTAGCGAAGCATCGTCACGAGCGGCGCCTCGTCCTCGACCACCAGGATCAGGGGCTTCATCATGCTCGCGATCGTCGCCGCTGCACTCTGCGTCGGTTCAAGGCGCACGGCCCGTCTCCCCCATGTCGGCAGAGGCGAGGGCAGAGGTGTCGCCCTTCGGCCGCATGCCCGAGGGCTCCTCGCCCACCACGGCGAAATGGATGATCTCGGCGATGTTGGTCGCATGGTCGCCGATGCGCTCGAGGTTCTTGGCGATGAACAGCAGGTGCGTGCACGGCGTGATGTTGCGCGGATCCTCCATCATGTAGGTCAGCAGCGTGCGGAACAGCGCGCTGTACATCTCGTCCACCGGCTCGTCGCGGCGCCACACCTCCATCGCCTTCGCGGCATCGTCGGTGGCGAAGGCATCGAGCGTGTCCTTCAGCATCTCCTGCACCATGCGGCTCATCCGCTCGAGCGGGCCCATCGAGACCTGCGGCGGCATCTGCGCCAGCACGATCGAACGCTTGGCGACATTGGCGGCATAGTCGCCCACCCGCTCGAGGTCGGAGGCGATGCGCATCGCCGCGACGATCAGGCGGAGGTCGGATGCGACCGGCTGGCGCAGCGCCAGCAGCTTCACCACATGGTGCGCGATGTCGCGGTCGAGCGCGTCGACCTGCGGGTCGGCCTCCACCACCCGCGAGGCGAGGCCGACATCGCGGCGAACCATGGCGTTCGTGGCCTGGGAGAGCTGGTTCTCGACCATGCCGCCCATCCGGGCGATCAGGTCGCGGAGCATGCGAAGCTCCTCCTGGTATGCCTTCACGATGTGCTCGCTCACGTCTGCGCTCCCTTCTGCCCGGCGTTCAGCTGAAGCGCCCGGTGATGTATTCCTGCGTCTTCGGGTGCTTCGGGCGGGTGAAGAGATCGGCCGCGGGTGCGACCTCGATCATCTCGCCCAGGAAGAAGAACGCCACCTGGTCGGCGCAGCGTGCAGCCTGCTGCATGTTGTGCGTGACGATCACGATGGTGAAGTCGCGCTTCAGCTCGTCGATCAGCTCCTCGATCTTCAACGTCGAGATCGGGTCGAGCGCCGAGGTCGGCTCGTCGAACAGGATCACCTCGGGCTTCACCGCGATGGTGCGCGCGATGCAGAGGCGCTGCTGCTGGCCGCCCGAGAGGCCCATGGCGTTGGTGTGCAGCCGGTCCTTCGCCTCGTCCCAGATGGCGGCGCGGCGGAGCGACCACTCGACGCGCTCGTCCATGTCGCGCTTGGACAGTTTCTCATGAAGCTTGATCCCGAAGGCGACGTTCTCATAGATCGTCATCGGGAACGGCGTCGGCTTCTGGAACACCATGCCGATGCGCGCGCGCAGGAAGTTCAGGTCGACCTTGTCGCTGATGATGTTCTCGCCATCCATCAGCACCTCGCCGGTCGCGCGCTGGCCCGGGTAGAGGCTGAACATCCGGTTCAGCACGCGCAGCAGCGTCGACTTGCCGCAGCCCGACGGGCCGATCATCCCCGTCACCTGGCGCTCGGGAAAACGCAGGTTGACCGACTTCAGCGCACGGTTGTCGCCGTAGAAGAAGTCGAGGTTCCGGCACTCGATGCGCGCGGTGTTCAACTCCTCGGTCGAGCGGGCGGTCATGCCGCCGAAGCTGCGCGTGGTGCCCGGATCGGCCACGACCGTCGCGGGCTGGCTGTCGTTGCTCATGGTCTCGCTCATTTCTTGGAAGGTTCCGTCCGGATGACGTAGCGGGCAAGGATGTTCAGCGCGAGCACGGCGATCGTGATGATCAGCGCGCCGACCCAGGCGAGCGCGATCCAGTCGTCATACGGGCTCGCGGCGTACTGGTAGATCGTGATCGGCAGGCTCGGCATCGCCTCGTTCAGGTTGGTCGACCAGTTGAGGTTGCCGAGCGAGGTGAACAGCAGCGGCGCCGTTTCGCCCGCGATCCGCGCGATCGCCAGCAGCACGCCGGTGATGATGCCCTGCATCGCCGCGCGGTAGCAGACGAAGCGGATCATCACCCACTTGGGCGAGCCGAGGCCGATGGCTGCCTCGCGCAGCGTATCGGGGATCAGCCGCAGCATGTCCTCGGTCGTGCGCACGACGACGGGGATGACGATGATCGCGAGTGCGGCGACGCCGGCCCAGCCGGAGAACCCGCCGGTGTTGATCACGATCAGCTGGTAGACGAACAGGCCGATCAGGATCGACGGCGCGGAGAGCAGGATGTCGGAGACGAACCGCACCACGTTGCCGAGCCAGGTGTTGCGCGCGTACTCGGCGAGATAGGTGCCGACGAGCAGCCCGATCGGCGCCCCGATCGCGGTGCCGAGCGCTGTCTGGATCAGCGTTCCCACCATCGCGTTGAGCAGGCCGCCATTGCTGCCCGGCGGTGCGGTGGAGAGTGTGAACACGCTGAGGTTGAACGCCGCGAAGCCACGGCCGAACAGCGTGACCAGCAGCCACGCCAGGAAGAAGAGGCCGATCGCCGTGGACACGTAGGCGAACACCGAGACCACCCGGTCGATCCGCTTGCGCCGGCGGCCGAGCGCGGAGTTCGCCTGGCGCATCGGGCGGGGAACGGTGGCGGTGGGAACTGCGTCAGCCATTGGTCATGTTCCCCTGATCGCTTTCCTGGGTCACTTCGCGAGCCGCGGCCGCAGCATGAAGCGCGATGCGGCGAGCACGATGAAGGAGATGACGAACAGGATGAAGCCGAGTGCCAGCAGCGAGGACAGCTTCAGCGATCCCTGCAACGCCTCGGGGAACTCGAGCGCGATCACAGAGGCGATCGTGTTCCCGGTGGCGAACACGGAGGGGCTGATGGCGTTCGCGTTGCCGATCACGAACGTGACCGCCATCGTCTCGCCGAGCGCACGGCCGAGGCCGAGCATGATGCCGCCGACCACCGAGCTCGATGTGTACGGGATCACGACGTTGCGCACGACCTCCCACTTGGTCGCCCCGAGGCCGTAGGCGCTCTCCTTGTAGATCGCCGGCACCTGCATGAAGACGTCGCGCATGGTCGCTGCAATGAAGGGCAGGATCATGATCGCGAGGATCAGCGCGGCGGTGAAGATGCCGATGCCGAAGGCCGGCCCGCCGAACAGGTCCTGCAGGATGGGGATGTCCATCGTCAGGTCCTGGATCGGCGGCTGCACGTAGGTCGCGATCACGGGCGCGAGCACGAACAGGCCCCACATGCCGTAGATGATCGATGGAACGGCGGCGAGCAGCTCGATCGCGATGCCGATCGGGCGCTTCAGCCACTCGGGGGCAAGCTCGGTCAGGAAGTAGGCGACGCCGAAGGCGACGGGCACCGCGAAGACGATCGCCATGATGGAGGTGACGAGCGTGCCATACACGGAGATGACGGCGCCGAACTTCTCGCGCACCGAGTCCCACTCGGTGCTGGCGAAGAAGTCGAAGCCGAACTCCCTGAAGGCGGGCCAGCCGCCGATGAACAGCAGCACGATGATGCCACCGAGCAGGGAGAGCACGAGCAGCCCCGCGCCCGTGACGATTGCCTCGAAGATCTGGTCGCCGAGCCTGGTGGACTTGCGCGCACGCCGCGCCCTTCCTCCCGCCCCCTGGCTTCCCAGCACCGCCGCGCTTGCCGCCTGCTGCATCACGATCCCCACTCCGACGCCGCCGCGCCGCATCCCCATGGACACTCACTCAAGGCAGGACCGGGTGGCGCGGCCTCGCCGCACCACCCGACAGTCACGTCACTGCACGGCGCAGCGGGACAGGCTCACGAACCGCCGCCCGTCCAGACCGCCTCGCCGTTCGGGCCCTTGATCTCGCGCGCCCAGGCCTGGCGCACCACGTTCTTCACGTTCTCGGGCAGCGGGATGTAGCCGAGCTCATCGGCCAGCTTGTCGCCCTCGGCGCCATACGCCCAGTCGAAGAACCGCATCACGTTGCGGCTCGCCGCCACGTCCGTCGGGTTCCTCGGCAGCAGGATGTAGGTTGGCGCCACGATCGGCCAGCTGTTCTCGCCCTGCTGGTCGAGCAGCGTGATCCCGAAGGTCGGGTCCGACAGCCAGTCGGCCGCGGCCGCCGAGGACTGGAACGTGTCCTCGGTCGGGTACACGAACCGGCCGGCCTTGTTGCGCAGCTGCGCCATGGCGAGGTTGTTCTGCTTGGCATAGGCATGCTCGACATAGCCGATCGAGCCACGCGTCTGGCGCACGATGCCCGCCACACCCGCGTTGCCGCGGCCACCCGTGCCGGCCTTCCAGGGAACCGAGGTGCCCTGGCCGACGCTGGTCTTGAACTCGTCGGAGACGATCGAGAGGTAACCCGCGAACTGGAACGTCGTGCCCGAGCCGTCGGCGCGGTAGACCGGCGCGATCGGCAGGTTCGGCAGCGTCAGCTCGCGGTTCAGCTCGACCAACCGCGGGTCGTTCCAGCGGCGGATCTTGCCCAGATACATGTCGGCCACGATCTCGCCGGTCAGTCGCAGCTTGCCGCTCTCGACGCCCGGAATGTTGTAGACGAGCACGATCGAGCCCAGCACCGTCGGGAACTGGAACAGGTTCGCCTGGCCCAGCCGCTCGGCGGTCAGGTTCGCGTCGGTCGCGCCGAACTGCACGGTGCGATTCGTGATCTGGTTGATGCCACCGCCGGACCCGATGGCCTGGTAGTTCAGCTTGAGGCCCGTGGGCTGCTCGGCCGCCTCGCCCCACTTCTGGTACAGCGGCGCGGGGAACGTCGCCCCTGCCCCGGTGATCTGCTGCGCAGCGGCCGTCCCGATTGTCAGGACGAGCCCGGCAGCGGCCGCGAGGGCCATGTTTCGGATGCTCACTCCACCTCTCCCTTGTCACACGTTGCCAGGGCGGCTCCCGGCCACCCCAACTCCTGGCAGGCGGCACCTTAGGTACGGCCGGAGGCATAGCCGTTTCAGTTCGATGAAGCTTTGATGACAGTCAACCCAGGCGCAGCGTGCCTTCGTACGGATCAGTCGCGCGCATGATCCACCAACAGCTTCGCTGATCGCCCGGCCGGATGCCGGCGCGGACGGAGGGGGGGCCGGATGGGTTGATATGGCGCCAGGACCCTCGCTGCCGCTGAAGGCCGGCGCGGAGAGATGCTGTGTCACTGCGGATGATGGTCGGAGCGGCCGGATTCGAACCGACGACCCCCAGTCCCCCAGACTGATGCGCTACCAGGCTGCGCTACGCTCCGACGGCGCTGTGATCGCCCAAGGGTCAGCGCGTGTCAACGCCGCGCGGCGCAGGCCGCACGCAAACAGGCCTCAGTCCCGGGGACCCGGAACGTCGATGAGCGCGCGGATCGCGCGGAGCTCGGCCAGCAGGTCCGCGAGCGCGGCGCGAAGCGCGACCTCCCGCCCCGCGCCCGCAGGCGCCTCCGCGGACGGCGGAGCGGCACGCTCGGCGCGGACGCGGACCACGGGCTTCGGCCCTCGCGGACGCTCAGGCTCCGCGCTGCCGGCCGGCATGCCAGGCAACGGCAGTTGCGGCCGCCGCACCTCAGGCTCGGCATCGGGCAGGTCGTCGAGCGGCTCCGCGCCATCCTCGCTCCCACCCTCGCGCAGCAGCCGCTGCACACCCTTGATCGTATAGCCCTGGATGTAGAGCAGATCGCTGATCCGGCGGAGCAGCTCGACATCCTCCGGCCGGTAGTAGCGCCGGCCGCCGCCGCGCTTCAGCGGCTTCAGCTGCGGGAACTTCGTCTCCCAGAAGCGCAGGACGTGCTGCGGGATGTGAAGATCGTCCGCTACCTCGCTGATCGTACGGAAGGCAGAGGCTGCCTTGCGGCCTGTCCCGCGCTGGGCCGGCGGATCGAGGTCAGTGCTCATGCATCGTCCTCATCCGGGGCGGTCAGGCCGTTGACGCGCGCCTTCAGCACCTGGCTTGGCCGGAAAACCAGCACCTTGCGAGGCAGGATCGGCACCTCGACGCCAGTCTTGGGATTGCGGCCAACCCGGCGGCCCTTCTGGCGGACGGCGAAGGTCCCGAACGACGAGATCTTCACCGGCTGGCCCGCCTCAAGCGCGCCGGCGACAAGCTCGAGAACAGTTTCAACGAGTTGTGCGGATTCGTTGCGCGACAGGCCGACCTGCTCATAGACGGCCTCGGCCAGTTGTGCGCGCGTGACCGTGGTGCCCGCCATGCGGTTCCTTCGCCGATGTGTCGTTGTCGTGACGCTAACAGCCGATTCACGGCGACGTCAAGAAAGCACACGCAGCCGAATGACGGAAGATCAGAGCTTTAGGATCGGACGCAGAAAACGCGTCGGAACCCCGCCTCAGAGACGCGCGAGGGCCGCGCCCCAGGTGAGCCCACCGCCGATCGCCTCCATCAGCACCAGCTGGCCGGGCTTCAGCCGGCCATCGGTGTGCGCTTCCCAGAGGGCCAGCGGGATCGAGGCGGCGGATGTGTTGGCGTGGCGATCGACCGTGACCACCACGCGCTCCGGCGGCAGGCCGAGCTTGCGGCCGAGCGCGTCGATGATCCGGAGATTGGCCTGGTGCGGCACCAGCCAGTCCACGTCGCCCTGGCGGAGGCCGTTGGCCGCGAGCGCCTCGTCCACCACCGCGGCGAGCTTGGAGACGGCGTGGCGGAACACCTCGCGCCCCTGCATCCGCACATGCCCGACCGTGCCCGTCAGCCCAGGGCCGCCATCGACCAGCAGGATGTCGGCGTGGCGGCCATCGGCGTGCAGGTGCGTGGAAAGCACCCGCGCCTCCCCGGCCCCGCCATGGGTGTCGACGGCGCGCAGCACCACCGCCCCTGCCCCGTCGCCGAACAGCACCGCGGTGCCGCGGTCGGTCCAGTCGAGGATGCGGCTGTTCACCTCGGCGCCGATCACGAGGATGGTGCGGGCCGCGCCCGAGCGGATCATCGCATCGGCTACCGCGAGCGCGTAGATGAAGCCGGTGCAGACCGCGGCGATGTCGAACGCGAAGCCTCGCGTGATGCCAAGCTTGGCCTGGACCGCGACGGCGGTGGCGGGATAGGTGCGATCGGGCGTGGAGGTGGCGAGAACGATCCCGTCCACCGCCTCCGCCCCGAGCCCGGCATCGGCGAGCGCACCGCGCGCCGCGGCGGCGGCCAGGTCGGAGGAGAGCTCGCCGGGCGCGGCGATGCGCCGCTCGCGGATGCCCGTCCGCTCCATGATCCACTCATGCGATGTGTCGAGGCTCGCGGCGAGATCGTCGTTCGTGACGATGCGGTCGGGAAGCGCGCCGCCGAAGCCGGCGATCCGCGAGCGCACAAGCCCTGGCGCTGCCACGACCGGAACGACGGAGGGCTCGGAGATGCTGTCCATCGTCGCCGCGACGATCAGCCGGCGAGAGCGGCGCGCTGCGCCTGCTCGCCATCGGCCGCGGTCGCCCCCGTGGCGCGGGCGGCGGCCTCCTCGCGGAGCTGGCGCAGCTCCTCGCCGATCTTCGCGTTGAACCCGTGCGTGACCATGTCCATCGCGAGGTCGATCGCATGCGCGAAGCCGAGCGCGTCGGTGCCGCCATGGCTCTTCACGACGACGCCGTTGAGACCGAGCAGCACGGCGCCGTTGTAGCGCCGCGGGTCGAGCCATTCGCGCAGGCGCTCGAGCGCCGGGCGGGCAAGGATGTAGCCAAGCCTTGCCGCGAGCGTGGAGGAGAACACCTGGCGCAGCAGGTCACGCACCAGCTTCAGCGTGCCCTCGCCCGTCTTGAGTGCGACGTTGCCGGTGAAGCCGTCGGTCACCACCACATCGACGGTACCGCCGGCGATGTCATGGCCCTCGATGAAGCCGTGGAACAGCGGCGAGACATGACTTTCGCGCAGCACCTCGGCCGCCTGGCGCACACGCTCATCGCCCTTCAGTTCCTCCGCCCCGACATTCAGCAGCCCGATCGAGGGGGTACGCAGGCCGAGCACGGTGCGGGCGAACACCTCGCCCATCACGGCGAACTCGACGAGATTGCGCGCATCGCACTGCACGTTCGCGCCGAGGTCGAGCATCACGAAATCGCCGCGCGCCGAGGGGCCGATCCCGGCCATGGCCGGGCGGTCGATGCCGGGAAGCGATTTCAACACGATCTTGGCGAGCGCCATGAGTGCGCCGGTGTTGCCGGCACTGACGACACCCTCGGCCTCGCCTGAGGCAACGGCGTCGATCGCGATGCGCATGGACGACCCGCGCAGCCTGAGTGCGGCTGTCGGCTTCATCTCGTTCGGCACGGCCTCCAACGCATGCCGGATGGTGCAGGCGGCAGCGAGCGCCGGCCTCCGTGCGAACAGGGGTGCAAGCACCGCCTCGTCGCCAATGACGAGGAAACGCGTGCCAGGATGCCGCTCGAGCGCGACGGCAAGCCCGTCGATCACCATCGCGGGGGCCTTGTCGCCCCCCATGGCGTCGATCACGAGAGGGAATGGTGCGCTCATGAACCCCCGCTTCGTGACGACCGGTCAGCCACCACCGTGGAGACCGGGATCATCAGGGCGCGGCGCCGTCGCCGCGACGCGCAGGCCAAGCCACCGCTCAGGTGCGGACGATGACCTTCAGCTTGTCACCCGCTGGCGCGACCTCGCGGCCGTCATAGTAGCCGCAGGACCCGCACACGTGATGCGGGCGCTTGAGCTCGCCGCAGTTCGGGCACTCGCCGTTGGCCTCGGTGCTCAAGGCCTCGTGCGAACGGCGCATGTTGCGCCGTGAGGGGGACGTCTTCCGCTTGGGAACCGCCATGATGGGGGCCTTGCTCTGTCACAGATTGGAAACGATGCAGGCAGCGTGACTACCAGAGGCCCTCTGCCGCGTAAAGTTACATATGTCTCAGCGGGTTCAGCCGCGCTTTGCGTTGGAAGCAGCTCAGCCATCCACAACGGGCGGTAGTGAAGCGCCCGGAGCCCGCGGCCACGGGTCAAGCGCCACCGCGAGCGTCTGTGCCAGGTATTCGCCAAGGTCGAAGCCCGGGCCTTCGTAGGGTTCGTCATCCTCGCCCTCCGGCGCGACCGAGAGCTCCACCCCCGGCGCAGCCCGCTCGGCCGGGACGAAGACGGCGGCGATGCGCTCGTCGATCACCTCGTCAAGCGGCTCGAGGGTGACGACGCAGAGCCGCCCGAGCGTGGCGCGAAGCCTGCCGCGCAGCACGACCTGGCCCTTTGCGCGTGGCTTCAGCGTCACCTCCGCGTCGAAATCCCGCACCGCCTCGAGGCCCAGGCGCTGGGCCAGTGCCGCGGCCTCGGCCGGCGTGGCGGTGACGTGCCTGGTCTCGCCCGCAGGCTTCAGCGCCGCGACGACGATCGGCCTGGACAGTTCCGGCTTCGGGACGCTCACCCGAGCAGGGCCGCTGCCGGAAGCAGCCGCACCTGCCCGGCGATGAGGGTGGCGAAGTCCTGGCCGGCCAGGTCGTCCCGCTGGCGGCGGATGGCGGTGGCAAGCCGCGCCGCCCCGGGCGGCGGCGCATCGACCCGCCAGACGTTCCGGCCAAGCGCCTCGGCCAATGCCCCGACCTCGGGGCTGTCGACGGCGGCGGCATAGACCTGCGCGCGGCCGTTGAACGCCTCCCACATCACCTTCACCTTCCTGCCGACGGAAAGGTCACCCACCCCCATCTCGCGCAGGTTCTGGTCCATGTCGGCGAACATCGCGTCGAACACCGCCTGGGCCAGCACCGGGCCTTCGGGCACGGGTTCGCTCCGGGCCCGGTCGACCAGCAGGAAGACGAAGAGCGACACCATGTCGAATCGTCCATCCAGCGTGTCGGGCACGCCGAGCTCGGCATACCAGAGGGGATCGCGGGCGGTGGCCACGGCGGCGCCGTAGAGCAGGTAGGCCTCGCGCTCGAAGCGCCGGCGGCGGAACAGTGAAGCGAGCGGCATGAGGCGCTGTTGTCCTTGGTTGGCGTCCCTGGTTGCGTCCTGGGGGGGGTCCTGGGCTGGCGTCCTGGGCTGGCGTCCTTGGGGGGGTGGCGTTCTTCGGGGCATCCCTGGACAGCGCCCCAGCGGCGGGATGCCGGCAGTACGCTTCCCCGGGCTGGGAGCCGGGCTTGGAGTGTGCCACCGCCATGTTGACAGCAGAGGCACCGATATGACACCGACAGAGATGGCACGGCGGGGCCGGGCGTCAATCCACACCGGATGCGTGACCTGCTCACGGCCCCCTGCCCCGGAAACGACCATGACCGCACGCCAGGCACGATCCCCTTGGGCTACCCTCCTCCTGGCCGGCACGCTTGCCGCCGCCGCGCTCACGCCCGGCTGCGGCGTCATCGACGCCTCGGTCGACACGCGCGGCAATAGGGTCGACCAGGAAATGCTCTCCAACCTCGTACCCGGGGTGCAGACGAGGAGCGATGTCTCCGCCCTGCTCGGCAGCCCGACGGCGACGAACGTGTTCGGCGAGGAGAGCTGGTTCTACATCGGCGGGGTGACGCAGAACCGCATCGGCCGGAAGGACGCGCTGATCGACCAGGAGGTCGTCGCCGTCAGGTTCGACCAGCGCGGCGTCGTGCAGCGGATCGACGTGATCACGATGGCCGATGCAACCCGGGTCCAGCCTGTCGACCGGGTGACGCCGACGCCGGGCAACGACGTGAGCTTCCTCGGCATGCTGCTCGGCAATATCGGGCGGTTCTCACCGGGCGGTGCCGCAAGCCGCCAGGGGCCTGGCGCGCCCGGCCTCTGAGACCTGGGCCAATTGAAAAAGGGCCGGCGGATCGCTCCGCCGGCCCTTTTGCATTGATGGCTCTTCGGCGTCAGCCGAAGAACTTCGAGAGAATCGCCAGCATCAGGATCGCCACGATGTTGATGATCTTGATCATCGGGTTCACCGCGGGGCCGGCCGTGTCCTTGTAGGGGTCGCCCACAGTGTCGCCGGTCACGGCGGCCTTGTGCGCCTCCGATCCCTTGCCGCCGTGCAGCCCCGTCTCGATCAGCTTCTTGGCGTTGTCCCAGGCACCGCCGCCGGCCGTCATCGAGATCGCGACGAACAGGCCGGTGACGATCGTGCCGAGCAGCATCGCACCGAGCGAAGCGAACGCAGCCGCCTTGCCGGCGATCACCGCGATCACGACCCAGAGCACCACGGGTGCGAGAACCGGCAGCATCGAGGGGATGATCATCTCCTTGATCGCAGCCTTGGTCAGCATGTCCACCGCCCGGCCGTAATCGGGCTTGGCGGTACCTTCCATGATGCCGGGGATCTCGCGGAACTGGCGGCGCACCTCGACCACCACGCTGCCCGCCGCGCGGCCGACCGCCGTCATGCCCATCGCGCCGAACAGGTAGGGCAGCATGCCGCCCATGAAGAGGCCGATCACGACATAGGGGTCGGCCAGGCTGAACTCGACCGGCACATTCGGGAAGTAGTGCTTCAGGTCCTCGATATAGGCCGCGAACAGCACCACCGCCGCGAGGCCGGCGGACCCGATCGCGTAGCCCTTCGTCACTGCCTTGGTGGTGTTGCCGACGGCGTCGAGCGCATCGGTCGTGACGCGCACGTCCTTCGGCAGTTCCGCCATCTCCGCGATGCCGCCGGCATTGTCGGTCACCGGGCCGTACGCGTCGAGCGCGACGACGATGCCGGCGAGTGCCAGCATCGTGGTCGCGGCGATGGCGATGCCGTAGACGCCCGCGGTCAGGAACGACACCAGGATGCCGATGCAGATGATGACGACGGGGGCGGCCGTCGCCTCCATGCTCATCGCCAGGCCCTGGATCACGTTCGTGCCGTGGCCGGTGGTCGAGGCGTTGGCGATCGAGATGACGGGGCGATACTCGGTTGCGGTGTAGTACTCCGTCACCCACACGATCGCGGCCGTCACGCCCAAGCCCACGAGCGCGCAGATGAAGAGGCCGAAGCCGGAGAACGGCGCGCCCTCGATCCGGCCTAGGCCGGCGTACAGCGCGATGACGAGGAAGATCAGCGCAGCCGAGATCGCGCCGGTAGCGATCAGCCCCTTGTAGAGCGCCTTCATGATCGCGTTCGAGGCATCGAGCTTCACGAAGAACGTGCCAACGACCGAGGCCGCGATGCACACGCCGCAGATCAGGAGCGGCAGCATCATCAGCGTCGCCTGCGCAGCACCGGTGAAGAAGATCGCGCCGAGCAGCATGGTGGCGACGATCGTCACCGCATAGGTCTCGAACAGGTCGGCCGCCATGCCGGCGCAGTCGCCAACGTTGTCGCCCACGTTGTCGGCGATCACGGCGGGGTTGCGGGGATCATCCTCGGGGATGCCGGCCTCGACCTTGCCGACGAGGTCGGCGCCCACGTCGGCGCCCTTGGTGAAGATGCCACCGCCGAGGCGGGCGAAGATGGAGATCAGGCTCGCGCCGAACGACAGCGCCACGAGCGCCTCGAGCACCACGCGGTCACCGACGCCGGCGTTGCGCAGCACCGCCCAGTACCCGGCAACGCCGATCAGCCCGAGGCCCACCACGAGAAGGCCCGTGATCGCACCCGACTTGAAGCTGATGTCGAGCGCGGGCTGCAGGCCCTGTCGCGCGGCTTCCGCCGTGCGCACGTTGGCGCGCACCGAGACGTTCATGCCGATATAGCCCGCAACGCCCGACAGCACCGCGCCGATCACGAAGCCGATCGCCGACCAGACCGAGAGCAGTACCGCGAGCACGATGGTGACCACCACGCCGACGATCGCGATCGTCGAGTACTGGCGGTTCAGGTAGGCCTGCGCGCCCTGCTGGATGGCGGCGGCGATCTCCTGCATGCGCGCGCTGCCGGCTGGGGCGGCGAGCACCACGCGCGCGGTGTAGGCGCCGTACACGATGGCGAGGAGACCGCAGAGGATCACGAAGGCGAGGCTCATGGCGTGGTCCCGTGGCTGTTATCGGTGTTGTGCCGCCGGCATGTGCCGCGACAGTGATGAAGATGGCCGGTGCCCGAGGCCGCTGGCGCCCGCCGGTTGGCCCGGCGCTTCACGGCTCTGCGAGGCGCTTCGTGCTATGCCAGACAACAAACGACCACGCAATGTCAGCCCGGCTGGACAGCGTTGCGCCGGCGTGCGTGCCAGCCAAGCGCGAGGAGGGCCACAGCGACCGGCGGCAGGATGGCGATGTTCAGCACCGCCCAGCCCACCAGGTGATGCACCACCCCCGCACCCACCGCCGTCAGCGTCACCGAGCCGAACACGATCATGTCGTTCAGCGCCTGGGCGCGCACGCGCTCGCCCGGCGCGACGGCGGTGGTGAGCATCGTCGTGGCGCCCACGAACATGAAGTTCCACCCCACCCCGAGCAGCACCAGCGCCACCATGAAATGGCCGAATTCTGAGCCCTGGAGGGCGACGATGGCGCAGCCGGCCGTCAGCATCGCCCCCGTGGCGATGACGCGGGCAACGCCCACGCGCGCGATGATGTGGCCGGTGACGAAGGAGGGCGCGAACATGGCCGCTGCGTGCCACTGGATGATCGTCGCACTGTCGTTCACCCCGTAGCCGCAGAGCATCATCTCGAGCGGGGTGGCCGCCATGATGAGGTTCATCGTGTCCCACGCCACGACGCCCGAGATGACGGCGACGAGGAAGGCGGGCCTGCGGATCAGGCCGCCGAGAGAGGCCCCGCCCGCCTGGCGCGGCGGCGGGGGTGGCAGGCGCGTGAAGGCCAGCAGCAGAACGAGGACGGCCGGGATGACGGCGAAGGCGAGATAGGTGCCGGCGAACAGTACGGGCGCGAACCCGTCCTTCGTCCACTTCACGATCTCGGGTCCCGCGAAGGCGCCGAACACGCCCCCGGCCATCACGAGGCTGATCGCCTTCGGGCGATAGCTGATGTCGGCCGCCTCTGCGGCCGCGAATCGGTAGTGCATGGCCGTGCCGAAGGCGAGGCCATTGAACACCGTCGAGAGCAGGTAGAGCTGGAAATCGGCCCTCCAGAGGGCCAGGAAGGCGATCGCAGCCCCGACGAGGTGGCAGATCGCACCCGCGCTGAACCCGACGCGGCGGCCGTAGCGGCCGAACAGGAACGCGGCGGGGATGGAGGCCGCCATGGTCGCTGCCATCTGCACCGCCATCGGCAGGGTGGCGAGGGCCTTCTGCTCGGCGAGGCTGTGGCCGATCAGCGCGGCCATGGCCACCTGCCCGCTCATCGCCGCCTGGTTCAGCGACTGGCAAAGGAACAGCAGCGTGACGTTCCGCCGCTGGTCGAGGGCGCGTGGCCCGCTCATCGGGGCCCGCTCACGCCACGTGGCTCCACCCGCCGCGGGAAAACGGCATCGGCGCGCCATCGGTGCCCGTCACGTGAACCCCCTGCCCTGCCACGAAACGCCCGATCCGCCGCACCGCGACCCGCGCCCGAACCGCCGCCGCGATCACCGCATCGGCCTTCTCCTCGGGAGCAGCGAAGACGAGCTCGTAATCGTCCCCGCCCGAGAGGCAGCGCGCCAGCAGCGACGGGTCCGCCGCCACGGCCTCCTTCGCCGCCTCCGACAGCGGCACGTCGGCTGCCTCGATCTCGGCCCCCAGGCCCGCTGCGCGCGCGAGGTGGCCAACGTCCTGCACCAGCCCGTCCGACACGTCCATGCAGGCCGTGGCGATGCCGCCGAGCTCCGCACCCAGCGAGAGTCGCGGCTGCGGCAGCCGATAGCGCGCGCCGAGCGTTGCCCGCGCCCCATCCGATAGCGCGGCCAGCCGGCCGGTGAGTGCCAGGAGCCCGAGCGCGCCATCGCCGATCGTGCCGCTGACCCAGAGCGCGTCGCCCTCGCGCGCACCGTTCCGCCTGAGCGCACCGCCCTCCGCCACCGAGCCGATGATGGTGAGCGAGAGCGTGACGGGCCCGGTGGTCGAAACCGTGTCACCGCCGAGCAGGCCACAGCCGTAGAGCGCCTGGTCCTCGGCGAGCCCACGCGAGAAGGCGCCCAGCCAGGCATCGCCGGTCTCGCGGGAAAGTGCGGTCGTCATCAGGTAGCCGAGCGGGGTTGCCCCCATCGCGGCGAGGTCGGAGAGGTTCACGCGAAGCAGCTTGCGCCCGATCGTCTCCGGCGGGTCGTCAGGCAGGAAGTGGACGCCCGCGACCATCGCGTCGGCCGCCAGCACGAGGGTGCGGCCGGCAGGCGGGTCGAGCAGGGCAGCATCGTCGGACAGCGCCAGTGCACCAGGGGTGCTGGCTGCGAGCGGGCGGAAATGCCGCGCGATCAGCGCGAACTCCGCCGGCTCGGGGTCGGTCACGCCCGGCTGGCCTCGGCGGTGAACTCGCCCTCGCGCAGGGTGCGCGCGATGCGGTCGAGAACGCCGTTGGCGAAACGCGGCTCCTCGCCGGCGAAGAAGCCCTGGGCCACGTCCATGTACTCGTTGATCACCGCGCGCGCGGGCGGGCCCTTGGCGTCGAACAGTTCGGCGGCGGCGGCCCGCAGGATGGCGCGCAGCACGGGATCGAGGCGGGCGAGCGGCCAATCCTCCACCAGCGAGGCGACGACGACGCCATCGAGCGCCTCGGCGTTCACCGCGTAGCCGCGCACGATGCGTGCGAGCAGCGGCACATCCGCCCCAGGCGCGTCGCCATCCTCGACGGGGCCTGCCGAGAGCGGCTCGCCGTCCTTGCCGCCGACACGGTGGCGAACGAACTCGTCGAGCACCGTCTCGGCGCTGATGCCGCCCTGCTCTGCCTGGTAGAGCGCCTGCACGGCGGCGAGGCGTGCGGCCGTGCGCGGGCGCCCCGACGTCGCCTTGCCCGAGCCGTGCTGGCGGCCGCGGCGCTGTGGCTTGGCGGCAGTGCTCATTGCCCGAACCGGCGTGCAAGGGCCACCTGCACGAGCACGGCGTTGGCGGCCTCGACGCCCTTGTTCAGCTCATCCGCCTGCGCACGCGCCAGCGCCTGCGCCTCGTCATGCACCGTCAGCACGCCGAACGCGACTGCCGCGCCGAACTGCACCGAGAGGTCCATCAGCCCGCGGGCCGTTTCGCGGCAGATATGATCGTAGTGGTCGGTCTCGCCGCGCACGACGCAGCCGAGCGCGATGAACCCATCCCAGCGCGGGCCGCCGGAGCGCGCCATCGCGCCGATCGCAAGACGGATCGCGCCCGGCAGCTCGAACGCCCCGGCCACCTGCACGACCTCATGCGTCGCACCCGCGGCATCGAGCGTGCGCTTTACCCCCGCCAGTTGGCCGGCGGCGATCTCACGGTAGTACGGCGCCTCGACGACGAGGATGTGGGGAGCGGTCTCGGCCAAGGGTCAGGTGCCTTCGTGTGGAATGGGGCGATGCGTGACGACGGAAAGCCCGTAGCCCTCGAGGCCTACGATGTTGCGCGGGTGGTTCGTGATCAGCACCATCTCGCGCACGCCGAGGTCGAGCAGGATCTGCGCACCGACGCCGTAGTCGCGCAAGGTGGGTGCCGCGCCATCCTTCTGCCGTGCGACGCGTTCGGAGAGTGCGGTCGGCCGCGGCTCGCGGATCAGCACGACGACCCCGCGCCCCTCCTCGCCGATCATGCGCATCGCCTGGTGCAGGTCGGTGCCGCCGCCGCGGCTCGCGCGATCGCCGAGCACGTCGGTCAGCACGTTCAGCGCGTGCATCCGCACCGGCACGGGCCCGCCCGTCGTGACGTCCCCCTTCACCAGCGCGATATGCTCGGCGTACTCGACGGTGTTGGCGTAGACGAGCATGCGGAAATCGCCGCCATGTTCGCTCTCGATCACGGTTTCCGTCACGCGCGCGACCAGGCGCTCGGTGCGGCGGCGATAGGCGATCAGGTCGGCGATGGTGCCGAGCTTCAGCCCGTGATGCTGCGCGAAGGCAACGAGGTCGGGCAGGCGCGCCATCGTGCCATCGTCGTTCATCACCTCGCAGATCACACCGGCGGGGATCAGCCCGGCCATGCGGGCGATATCCACCGCAGCCTCGGTGTGGCCGGCGCGCACGAGCGTGCCGCCCTCGCGGGCCATCAGCGGGAACACGTGGCCAGGCGTGACGATGTCGGCGGGGCCGCGGGCGGGATCGATCGCGACCGCCACGGTGCGCGCCCGGTCGGCCGCCGAGATGCCGGTGGTCACACCCTCGCGCGCCTCGATCGAGACGGTGAAGGCCGTCTGGTGCCGCGTGCCGTTGGCCTGGCTCATCAGCGGCAGGCCCAGCGTCTCGACACGCTCCTGCGTCATGGCGAGGCAGATGAGCCCGCGCGCGTGGCGGGCCATGAAGTTCACCGCCGCCGCATCGGCGAACTCGGCGGGGATCACGACGTCGCCCTCGTTCTCGCGGTCCTCGTCATCGACGAGGATGAACATCCGGCCGCGGCGGGCCTCGGCGATGATTTCCTCGGTCGGCGACAGGAAATCGCGGAAATCCACCGTGAGTGCCTGGGGTGCGCCCATCAGCGATTGCCCGCGCCAGGACCTGCGGAATTGGGACTGCCCAGGATGCGTGCGACGTAGCGGGCCAGCATGTCCACCTCGAGATTGACGGGGTCGCCGGGGCGGAGCGCGCCGAAGCCCGTGACCGCCGCCGTGTGGGGGATGATGTTGACCCCGAAGCCGTCGGCGTCAACGTCGTTCACGGTCAGGCTGACCCCGTCCACCGCAACGCTGCCTTTCGCGGCGATGAAGGGAAGCAGCGCCGGCGGGGGCCGGAAACGCCATCGCACGCTGCCGCCCTCCGGCTCGGCCGAGGCGGCAACCCCGACCCCGTCGACATGGCCGGACACGAGATGCCCGCCCAACTCGTCGCCCACCTTCAGCGAGCGCTCGAGGTTCACCCGCGTTCCCGCCCGCCACCGGCCGAGGGTAGTCTTCGACAGCGTCTCGCCCGAGGCGTTGAAGGCCATCCAGCCTTCCCCCTTCTCCACCACCGTGAGGCAGCAGCCGGAACAGGCGACGGACGCGCCGATCTCGATCGCGGCCGTGTTCCAGGCCGTCGCAATCTCGATGCGAAGGTCGGTCGCGGTGCCGGCTGGGAGGATGGCGCGCACCGTGCCGAGATCGCTGACGAGACCGGTGAACATCGGGGTCACTCCTCGCGCACGAGATGAAGCAGCACATCGTCCCCGTGCTCGGTCAGGGCAATGCGCCGGAAGCGTGGCATCGCGGCGATGCCGGGGATCGCAAGCGCGCCGACGGCCGGCACCGCATCGGCACCCAGCAGCGCAGGCGCGCCGAACCAGGCGAGCCGGTCGACCAGCCCAGCGGCCAGCAGCGAGGCGGCGATCGTGCCGCCTCCCTCGACCAGGAGGCGGGTGATGCCGCGCGCGCCGAGCGTGCGCAAGCCCTCCGCCATGTCGGGCTGGCCTGTCGCACGGTCAGGAGCGACCGCGATGACGGTGCAGCCGGCCTCGGCCAGCGCACTGATGCGCCCCTGGTCGTTGCCTGGCAGCGTCAGGACCCAGGTTGGCGTCTCGCGCGCCGTGGCAACCAGGACGGAAGTGAGCGGCAGGCGCAGCCTGCCATCGGCCACCACCCGCACGGGGCCGGGACGGCCGGGCGGAACGACGCCGGGGAGCCTGACGGTCAGCGCAGGATCGTCGGAGGTGGCCGTGCTGGCGCCGACGAGGATGGCATCATGCGTAGCGCGCAGCATGTGCGCGAGGCGGCGGGAGGGGGCCCCTGTGATCCATCGGCTCTCGCCCCCTGCCGCTGCGATGCGGCCATCGAGCGTGGCGGCGAGCTTCAGCGTCACCATCGGCCTTCCCGCCCTGATGCGCGAGACGAACCCCTGGTTCACCGCTTGCGCCTCTGCCTCGGCGACCCCTTCGGTGACATCGATGCCGGCAGCGAGCAGGCGCGACACCCCCTCGCCGTTCACGCGTGGATCGGGGTCGCGCATCGCGATGACGGCGCGCGCGATGCCGGCGGCGATCATCGCATCGGTGCAGGGCGGCGTGCGGCCCCAGTGGCAGCAGGGCTCGAGCGTGACGTAGGCCGTCGCCCCCCGCGCCTTCTCCCCTGCCCGCCCCAGCGCTTCGGTCTCGGCATGCGGGCGGCCGCCAGGCTGCGTCCAGCCACGGCCGACCACCACGCCATCCTTCACGATCACGCAGCCGACGGCAGGGTTCGGCCAGACATTGCCCAGGCCGCGCCGCGCAAGCGTCAGCGCTGCCCGCATCCAGGCAAGGTCATCCGCCACGGCCATCAGGGGTGGTCAGCTCTTGCCGCTGCCGCGCGGGCGGTCACCGCCGAGCGTCTCGACGAAGGCCTCGAAATCCTTCGCCTCGCGGAAGTTGCGATACACCGAGGCGAAGCGGACATAGCCGACCGGGTCGACCTCGCGCAGCGTATCCATCACCATCTCGCCGATCGCCTTCGACGGGATCTCGCTCTCGCCCGAGCTCTCGAGCTGGCGCTGCACCCCGTTGACGATGCGCTCGATCCGGTCCTCGTCCACCGGGCGCTTCCTCAGCGCGATGCGGATCGACCGCGCGAGCTTGTCGCGGTCGAACGCCACGCGGCGGCCGTCGGATTTCACCACCGCGAGCTCACGCAGCTGCACGCGCTCGACCGTGGTGAAGCGCTGCCCGCAGGAGGGGCAGGAGCGGCGGCGGCGGATGGCGGTGCCGTCCTCGGTCGGACGGCTGTCCTTCACCTGCGTGTCTTCATGGCCGCAGAAGGGGCAGCGCATTGCCGGTCAGTCCCGGTAGATCGGGTAGCGGGCACAGAGCGCCTTCACACGCTCCGCCACCGCTGCCTCGACGGCTGCGTTGTCGCCATTGTTGCTGCGCGAGAGGCCATCCAGCACCTCGCCGATCATCCGCCCGACCTCGCGGAACTCGGCGACACCGAAGCCGCGCGTCGTCGCGGCCGGGGAGCCGAGGCGGATGCCCGATGTCACCATCGGCTTGGCAGGATCGAACGGGATGGCGTTCTTGTTGCAAGTGATGTGCGCGCGCTCGAGGCTCGCTTCCGCTGCCTTGCCGGTGAGGTTCTTGGGCCGGAGATCGACCAGCATCAGGTGGCAATCGGTGCCGCCCGTCACCACGCCGAAGCCCTGCGCGAGCAACTCGTCCGACAGCGCGCGGGCATTCTCGACCACGGCCTTGGCATAGGTGCGGAAGCCTGGGGTGAGCGCCTCGCCGAAGGCCACCGCCTTGGCGGCGATGACATGCATCAGCGGCCCGCCCTGCAGGCCGGGGAACACGGCGGAGTTGATCTTCTTCCCCAGTGCCTCGTCGTTGGAGAGGATCATCCCGCCGCGGGGGCCGCGGAGCGTCTTGTGGGTGGTGGTGGTTACCACGTGCGCGTGCGGCAGCGGGGTGGGGTAGACGCCAGCGGCAACGAGGCCGGCGTAGTGCGCCATGTCGACGAGAAGGATTGCCCCGACCTCGTCGGCGATCGCACGGAATGCCGCGAAATCAAGGGCCCGCGGGATGGCGCTGCCGCCGGCGATGATCATCCGCGGCTTGTGCTCACGGGCCAGCGCCGCGACCTGGTCCATGTCGACCAGGCTGTCCTCGCGGCGCACGCCGTAGGTGACGGGCTTGAACCACTTGCCCGAGAGGTTCACCGCGGCCCCATGCGTCAGGTGCCCGCCGGCGGCGAGGTCCATGCCGAGGATCGTGTCGCCGGGCTGAAGCAGGGCAAGGAACACCGCCTGGTTCGCCTGCGCGCCCGAATGCGGCTGCACGTTGGCGTATGAGCAGTCGAACAGCTTGCAGGCGCGCTCGATCGCCAGCACCTCGGCCTTGTCCACCTCGACGCAGCCGCCGTAGTAGCGCCGGCCGGGATAGCCCTCGGCGTACTTGTTCGTCATCACCGAGCCCTGGGCCTGCATCACGGCGCGGGAGACGATGTTCTCCGACGCGATGAGCTCGATCCCGTCCTGCTGGCGGATGAGCTCCGCCCCGATGGCCGCGGCGATGGCGGGATCGGTGTCGGCGAGCGGGGCGTTGAAGAAGCGGTCGAGCGTTGTGGCTGGCGTCGCGATGTTCATCGGACAGGCTCCGTGACGGCTGAGAGCTTGGCGACGCGCCTGACATGGCGGCCGCCATCGAAGGGGGTGTCGAGGAAGGCGCGGAGCGCATCGAGCGCAGGCTCCAGCCCCGTCATGCGCGCGCCGAGCGCGAGCACGTTCGCATCATTGTGGGCACGGGTGAGCCGCGCGCCAGTCGCGTCATGCACCAGGGCGCAGCGGATGGCCGGGTTGCGGTTCGCCGCCATCGACATGCCGATGCCGGTGCCGCAGACGAGCACCCCGAACCGCGCCCGGCCGGAGGCGACGGCCTCGCACACCAGGGCGGCGAAATCGGGATAGTCGACGCTCTCGGTGCCCTGCGTGCCGAAATCGTGCACGTCATGGCCCAGGGCGCGCGCGGCATCCGCCAGCGCGTCCTTGAGCTGGACGCCGCCATGATCGGCGCCGAAGGCGATGCTGTGGGCCACCTGCATGTCCGCTCGGTCACGCCCGGACCGTCCGGGCGGAGGGGAGGCATACCACGGGCTGCGGTCAGTGCGGAAGGGAACCCCAAAGTGATGGTGGATCAGCGGGGTAGGGTCGCCGCAAGGAAGGCGGGCACGCGGGCGAGCGCATCCTCCCGCGCCGCCGGGTCAGTGCCGGCATGCACGCGGCCCGACCCATCGGCCGAGAAGGCGCGGCCCGAAAGGGCGCGAACGGGCGAGTTCGGGGCATCGAAACCATGATGGGCGCCGCGATAGGCGCGGTAGGTGATGGCTGGGTGGGCAGCGGCGAGTGCCGCGCAGGGGGCGGCTGGCGTCCAGTCATCCGCCTCGCCGATCAGCAGCAGCATGGGCGAGGCAGGCCGCCAGCCGCGCTTGCGCAGGATAGGCGAACACCCCGGGTAGAGTGCGACGAACGCAGCGAACCCCGGCGCATCGGCGGTGTGCACCACGGTGGAGCCGCCGTTGGAGAAGCCCATCAGCGCGATCGCGCCTGCCCGCACATCGGGGCGCGCGGCAAGCCAGGCGCGCACGCCGAGCGCATCGGCACGCCGCTCGCGCCCCGGCAGGACGGCACGGTTGCTCACCGTGCATTGCTGGCCGAGGCCGCGCGAGCCGTAGCTGTCGGGGGCGACGACGAGGTATCCGTCAGCGGCAAGGCGTGAGGCCCAGTCGGCATCGCGCGGCATCATCGCGCCCTGGCGATCGTCACGCCCGCCGCAGCCATGCAGCAGGATGATCGCGGGGTGGGGCCCCGGCCCATCGGGGCGGAACACCAGCGCGTCGAGGGCCGTGCCGTCGGCTGACGGGATGGCGGCGCGCTCGGGCGTCGCGGCACCGGCCGGCGGCGCTGAGAGAAGGGTCAGGGCAGCGAGGAGGATCGGGGCGGCAGGGATGGCGCGCATGACCGAACATGCCACGGGCGCCAGCCCCGGGTCAGCGCCCCGCGAGCCGCCGCTTCAGTTTGCCGATCGCTGCCTGGCGCACCGAACCGGGGTTGTTGGCAGGCCCGATCGCCACCGCCTCCTCGCCCGAGCGGGGGTCGACCGCGGCGATCTTCAGCCATGCCCCGAGCCGTCGCTCCTCGATCAGCACCTCGGGGAGCGCCTCGCCATGGTCGCGCGTTGCGACGTGTGCCATCGTCTGCTCCATCCAACCCGAAAAGGGAGACACGCCAATGTCGGACCAGAAGATGACCAATCCGGAAACGATCGCACTGCACGCCGGCTGGCGCAGCGACCCCTCGACCGGCTCCGTCGCGGTGCCGATCCACCAGACGACGAGCTTCCAGTTCGACAGCACCGAGCATGCCGCCGACCTGTTCGCGCTGAAGCAACTCGGCAACATCTACACCCGCATCATGAACCCGACCGTCGACGTGCTCGAGAAGCGCATCGCGGCGCTCGAGGGCGGCGTGGCGGCACTGGCGGTCGCGTCGGGCCAGGCGGCGACCACCATGTCGGTGCTCAACCTCTGCCAGGCCGGCGACAACATCGTCTCCTCGACCGACCTCTACGGCGGCACGTGGAACCTGTTCGCCAACACGTTCAAGCAGTTCGGCATCGAGGTCCGCTTCGTCGACCCCGAGAACCCCGATAACTTCGCCGCGGCGACGGATGCGAAGACGCGCTGCTACTACGCCGAGACGCTGCCGAACCCGAAGCTGCAGGTGTTCCCGATCGCCGAGGTTGCCGCCATCGGCCGCAGGCTCGGCGTGCCGCTGATCATGGACAACACCGCGGCCCCCATCCTCTGCCGCCCGCTTGCACACGGCGCGGCGGTGGTGATGCACTCGACCACCAAGTTCATCGGCGGCCACGGCACCTCGATCGGCGGCATGATCGTCGATGGCGGCAATTTCGACTGGGAGAAGCATGGCGAGCGCTTCCCGCTGCTGACGACGCCCGACCCCTCCTACCACGGCGCGGTGTGGACGGAGGCAGTGAAGCCGCTCGGCCCGATTGCCTACATCATCCGCGCCCGCGTGGTGATGCAGCGTGACCTCGGCGCGCCGATGTCGCCGTTCAACGCGTTCCTGTTCCTCCAGGGACTCGAGACCCTGCCGCTGCGCATGGAGCGGCACTGCGCCAATGCGCTGAAGGTCGCCTCCTTCCTCGCCAACCACCCGCAGGTGACGCGGGTGATCCACCCCTCGTTGCAGGAGGGCACAGCGCGCGCGCGGGCCGATGCGCATCTGCGCGGCGGCTACGGCGCGCTGATGGGGTTCGAGCTCGCCGGCGGGGCGGAAGCGGGCAAGCGCTTCATCGATTCGCTGCGCATGATCTACCACGTGGCCAACATCGGCGATGCGCGCACGCTCGCCATCCACCCGGCGTCGACCACGCACAGCCAGCTCTCGGCGAAGGAGCAGGCGGCCACCGGCGTGACGCCAGGCTATGTGCGACTGTCCATCGGCATCGAGCATATCGACGACATCATCGGCGACCTTTCCCAGGCCCTCGATGCGGCAACGTCACGGAAGAAGGCAGCGGAGTGAGCATGACCCAGGTGAGCATGACCGGGGGTGGCTTCCCGTCGATCAGGATGCGGCGCAACCGCTACGATGCCTGGACGCGCAGGCTCGTCTCGGAGAACCAGCTGACGGCCGATGACCTGATCTGGCCGATCTTCGTGCGCGAGGGAACGAACGTGCGCGAGCCGATCGCGTCCATGCCGGGCGTCGAGCGTCTCTCCATTGACCTGGCCGTTGCGGCGGCGGAACAGGCCCGCAGCCTTGGCATCCCGGCGCTGGCGCTGTTCCCGGTCACGCCGAAGGAGGCGAAGGACGAGGACGGCACCGAGAGTGCGAACCCCGAGAACCTGATGTGCCGGGCGACGCGCGCGATCAAGAAGGCAGTGCCCGACATCGGCCTCGTCGGCGACGTGGCCCTCGACCCCTACACCAGCCACGGGCATGACGGGGTCATCCGCCAGGGCTATGTCGCGAATGACGAGAGCGTGGCCATCCTCTGCCGCCAGGCGGTGGTGCAGGCCGAGGCCGGCATCGACGTCATCGCGCCGTCGGACATGATGGATGGGCGGATCGGCGCGATCCGCGCCGCGCTCGATGGCGAGGGGTTCATCCACACGCGGATCATGAGCTACGCCGCGAAATACGCGTCCGCGTTCTACGGGCCGTTCCGCGATGCGGTGGGGTCTGGCAGCGCGCTCAAGGGCGACAAGAAGACCTACCAGATGGATCCCGCCAACACCGACGAGGCGCTGCGTGAAGTCGCGCTCGACCTCGCCGAGGGGGCCGACATGGTGATGGTCAAGCCCGGCATGCCCTATCTCGACATCGTCCGCCGCGTGCGCGATCGCTTCGGCGTGCCGACCTTCGCCTTCCAGGTGTCGGGCGAGTACGCGATGATCGCGGGCGCGGCCGAGCGAGGCTGGCTCGACGGCGAGCGTGCGATGATGGAAAGCCTGCTCGCCTTCAAGCGCGCCGGCGCGAACGGGGTGCTGACCTACTTCGCGCCGTTCGCGGCGACCCTGATGAAGCAGGGCTAGGCCCCCTGCCCCCAATCAGGCGGCGCGCCATGACAGGTGCGCGCCGCCCCATGGGAACCAAGCCGGTCCGAGCCAGCACCCGTCAGGCGGTCGTCACGCCGCCGCGCCGGCGGAGGGTGCCGGCGAGGAACACGAGGCCGGCGCCGAACAGCCCGATCGTCGCTGGCTCGGGCACGTAGAACGGCCCTGCGAGGGTGCCGCTCACGCTGCAGGCGGTTTCCGTTACTGGACCCACGTAGCAGCCGAGCGTGCCTTCGCTGGCGTACTCGCCGCTCAGTGCATTGCCGCCGCCGCCTGCCAGTCCGAACGTCAGCTCGGAACTCACGGTAAGCAGTCGAAGCTGAAACGCGGTCGGGAAGACGTTCGGGTTCTTGAGGTCCTCAGGGTTGGGCAGGTCTGGGATGGTCAGGCTGAAGGACCAGTCGACGAGCAGCGTCTGAGGAAAGAGCTTGTCGAGATCCGCGAGCGTGATGTTGACGTCACCGAACGAGACGAGGAGTTGGTCAACGCCCAGGCTCTCCCAGCTCGGCCGTGCGCTGAACTTGGTCAATGAAAAGTCGATCCCGTTGCAGTAGTCGGCGAGATCGAACTGCATGAACCCGGCTCGCGTTGGCCCGATGATCGCCTTGGGCGGTGCGACGTCGTTGTCGAGCGCTACCATGTTGTCGAAGTAAAAGCGGATCACGTCCGCCTGGGCATTGCCAGAGGCCAGAAGGCCTGCGGCAAGGGCACCCGTGAACGCGATGACCCCCGTGCCGCGCGTCGCCCACGCCCTTCGGCGCGGCGTGCAACGGGCTTGTGTGAGTCATGGCCGCCGATGCGGGTTGCGTTGAGCATTCTGCCCTCCTTCTCGTTTCTTCAGGCGACAGTCTTCGCATATTCGTTGATTTGCAAGTATAAATATTTCCTCATGGCAACGACTTCCGCGACCGAGCGCGGCTGGCGCGACGACGCGCATCGTTCCCGGCGCATCGATCAAAAACAGCATCGCTTCACGTGATCACGCGTGCGTGGGCCGACCTACGCCGTGGCGATGCGGTGCCTGCCCCCTTGATCGGCTGCGCGGAAATCATATCTGCCATGCTGTCCGGGCCCCTCTGGCCTCGGGCCGCCCCTCCTCGCCACACGGCTGAGGGCGGCCTGACGCGATGTCGGACTTTCACGGCCGGCGAAAGCCGCGCGTCGAAAGGGTCGGGCCTTGCCGGATGCTGCCCCCCGATCCCAGGACTGCGCGTGCTCACCGCCAACGATCGAACGGGAGGCATGACGCATGGCCAAGCACATCAAGGATCACGGCGCAGCAGCGCGGGCGCGGATGATCATGGACCTTGAAGCCCAGCACGAGGCATTCGAGCGCACTTTGGCGGACGAGCTCACGCGCCCCTCCCCCGATGCGATGCTGATCCGCCGCCTCAAGCGCGCCAAGCTCGCGCTCCGGGACCGCGCCGTGGTGATCGCCGCGGCGACCGAGGGGCACCAGCCGGCACACCCGCCGCGCTGACCGACCGCCTGACCAGAACCGGGGAATGACGATGACGGAACGACTGCCTGCCGCACAACTGCCTGCCGCGCGCACAATCATGGCCGTCCGCCTGTTCGGCGCGACGATGATCGCCATCGGCGCCGTGAGCTACCTGCTGCCGGCCTCGCCACACTGGACGGCCCTGATCCCGGCGATCATCGGCGGCATTGCGATCGCCGCGAGCCTGCCGCGCTGGCCCGCCATGGCCCACGCGGCAATCGCGGTGGTCCTCGCCGGCATTGCGCTGTTCGGCTCGGGCAGTGCGCTGCCGCAGCTTCCCGCCCTGCTGGCCGAGGGCGGCACGGTCGGCAATCCCGCGGCCGTCGCAGCACGCTCCGCCGCCGCTGTGGTCTCGCTGCTGCTGCTCCTCTCGCTGGCCGTGATCAGGCCCTGGCGGCGGTGAGCATCAACCCACCTCGCCTTGCCTCTGGCCGGGCAGGAAATGGGCGAACGGCGCGATCGCGCTGAGGGCGACGGCGAAGCCTTCGTGCCGTCAGCCGTGCGCGACCATGAAGCGCTCGAACGCCGCGCGCGCCTCCGGTGGCGTCGGCGTCGGGCGGCCGGTTTCCTTCACCACGTGAACGTGAACGAAATGCCCCTCGGCACTCGCGCGGTCCTCCTCCTCGCGGAAGATGCCGATGCCGTAGCGGATGCTCGACGTCCCGAGCTTCTCGACTCGCAGGCCAACCGTCACCGCATCGGGGAACGACACGGCCGCGTGGTAGCGGCACTGCGTCTCGACCACGTAGCCCATCAGCGCCGGTGACGCAGGCAGGATCTCGCCGATCAGGAAGCGGGCAACGGCGGTGTCGAACCAGGAATAGTAGATCACGTTGTTCACGTGGCCGTAGGCATCGTTGTCCATCCACCGCGTGATGATGGGGGTGAACCAGGCATATTCGGCACGACGGCCGATCGGTTTGGTCACGGAACGCTCCCGTTCGTTGCGAGATGTGGTGCCAGCATGGCCGCGATCGTCCGGTCCGCCCAGGAGCCGTCGCGGGAGCTGTCATGGAAGCCGACATGCCCGCCGCCCGGGGCCACCAGCGGCGTGACACGCGGGTTCGACGCCCAGTCAACGGCGGCATAGGTGACGGCCGGCACCCAGGGGTCGTCGGCCGCCGTCAGGCATAGCAGGGCTGCGCGGATGCGGGCGAGCTTGGGCGCGAGCGAGCAGCGCGCGTAGTAGTCGTCCGCCCCCGCATAGCCCGAGAGCGGCGCGACATAGCCGTCATCGAACGTGCGCACGCTGCGCGCCGCCTTCGCCGCGGCAAGCAGGGCGGGCGGCAGGTGGCGCGCGAGCAGGGCGGCATCCTGCTTCATCCGCCGCAGCAGCCAGCCGTGATAGACGGCGTTGCGCGGCGCCATCATCCGCGCCGATGTCGCCGCAAGGTCGACCGGCGCGCACACGGTTGCCGCGGCCACGATCGGCAGCGAGGGCGCATCCCCTTCGCGCGCGAGCGCGTCGAACACCTGCGTGCCGCCGAGCGACACGCCGATCAGCACGAGGCCAGGGGTGATCGCCTCCTTCGGCAGGCCGCGCAGCGCGGCGAGGATGTCATCGCCAGCCCCTGCGTTGTAGGGCTTGCGCGAGCACGGCATGCTCGGCCGCGAGCCGCGGAGGTTGAGGCGCAGGACGCCATGGCCGCGCTGCCGCCAGAACGCGGCGGAACGGCGGATGTGCACGCCGTCCTCGCACCCCGTCAGCCCGTGCACGAGCACCACCGTCTCGCGTCCCTTCCCCTCGTGCCACGCAGCGGACAAGGCGTCGTTGTCCGGCAGGGCGAGCCAGAGGCGGATGAAGGGACCAGGGTCAGGCGGGTCGCGCCGCAGCGTGTCGCGGAGCGTCTGGAGGTCGCCGGTCAGCCACGGGAAGCGCGGGCTGAACCGCCCTGGCTCAAGCATCGAGGAAGGCAGCGACACGCGCGATCTGCTCATCATCGACCAGAGCGGGAACATGACCGACGCCCGGAACGGTGTGCAGCGTCACGCCTGGCCGCGCTGCCATCAGCGCGGCCGTCTCGGCAAGCAGAAGGTCGGATACGGCACCGCGGAGCAGCAGGATGGGAGCGGTGATCGCCTGCCACATCGGCCAGAGATCGAGATCGGTGGCGACCTCCGGCATGGGTGCCGCGATGGCCGGGTCGTAGTGAAGGCGGATCGTTCCGTCATCGGCCTGCCGTGCCGAGATGGCGGCCAGGTGGCGCCAGTCCTCGTCCGTCATCGGGCCGAAGCCGGCATGCACCTTCCTGAGATGCGCCTCGAGCGCGGCAAGGTCGGCGAAGGCGGGATCGGCGCCGACATAGGCCTTGATGCGCGCGAGAGCCGCTGCCGGGATGTGCGGCCCGACGTCATTCAACACGAAGCGGCGGATCGGCGTTCCCGGCATCGCGGCGAGTGCCATGCCGATCATCCCACCCATCGAGGTGCCGACCCAATCCACGGTCTCGACGCCGAGCGCTGCGAGCAGGTGCGCGCACGCAGCGGCGTAGGTGGGAACGCCGTAGAGCATGGGGTTGGCGAGCCTGTCGCTCAGGCCCCGCCCCGGCATGTCGGGCGCGATCACCCAGCGCCCGCGCGCTGCGAGTGCCGCGGCAAGCCTGTCGAAATCGCGCCCGTTGCGCGTGAGGCCATGCACGCAGATGACGGGCGGTGCCGCGCCCCGCTCGCCCCACGCGAGGTAGGCGAGGCTGTGGAACCCGTCAGCTGCCAGGTAGCGGACCGTGCTGGCCGTTGGCGTCACACCACGCCCTTTTCGCGCAAGGCAGCGATCTCGGCAGCGCTCATGCCCGCCTCCGCCAGCACCTCATCGGTATGCGCCCCGAGAACGGGCGGGCTGATGCGATAATCGGGCGGCGTGGCGGAGAGCTTCACCGGGTTGGCGATCAGCTTCGCGGGCTTCCCGCCGGTGGCGGCATGCGGCATCTCGATCACCATGCCGCGCGCCTTCACGTGTGGGTCGTCGAACACCTGCTGCAACGTATTGATCGGCCCGCAGCCGATCGACAGCGCCTCGAGCTTCTCGATCCATGCGGTGGTGGAGCGTGACTTCAACGTCGGCGTCAGCGTGTCGGTCACGAGCGCGCGGTTGGCGACGCGCGCGGCGTTGGTGGCGAAGCGCTCGTCAGACAGCAGGTGCTCGAGCCCGAGGCCCTTGCAGAACCGCTCGAACGTCGCGTCATTGCCGACGCTGAGCACGATCGCGCCATCCTCGGTCGCGAACACCTGGTAGGGAACGATGTTCGGGTGCTGGTTGCCGAGCCGCGGCGGGTTCTCGCCCGTTGCGAGATAATTCATGCCCTGGTTCGCGAGCCAGGCGACATGGGTGTCGAGCATGCCGATGTCGATCGCCTGCCCCTCCCCCGTCGCCTCGCGGTGGCGGAGGGCGGCGAGGATGCCGATGGTGGCGTAGAGCCCGGCGAAGAGATCGGCCACGGGGATGCCGACCTTCTGGGGAAGCCCGTCAGGCTCTCCCGTCAGGCTCATCACCCCGCCCATGGCCTGGATCAGGCTGTCATAGCCAGGGCGCGGCGCGTAGGGGCCGGTCTGGCCGAAGCCGGTGATGGAGCAGTAGATCAGGCCCGGGAACTCAGCCTTCAGGCTCTCGTAGTCGAGCCCGTACTTCTTGAGCCCACCCGGCTTGAAGTTCTCGACGAGGATGTCGCAGCCGGCGATCAGCTTTTTCGCGATCGCGACCCCTTCCGGCCTGGCGATGTCGAGCGTGAGGCTGCGCTTGTTGCGGTTCACGCCGGCGAAATAGGCGCTCTCCTTCGTCGGACCATCGGCGCCGGGCAGGAAGGGAGGTGCGAAGCCGCGCGTATCGTCGCCCCGCGTCGGGTGCTCGATCTTGATCACGTCGGCGCCAAGGTCGCCCAGCATCTGCGCGCAGGTGGGCCCGGCAAGGACCCGCGTCAGGTCGAACACGCGCAGGCCCTTCAGCGGCCCCGTTGGCTGTGGCGCAGTCGACTCTCCCGGCATTCGCTGTCTCTCCCGGTCCTGGCCCCCCGTCTTGAACGCGCCGGGGGGCGGGTGCATGGTCCGCGCGCTTATGGAACCGCTGCCCGGGAAGGACAAGACCATGCCCGACACCATCATCGCCGGCCGCACGCCGACGAGCCCGACGCTCGACGAAAAGGCGCTCGCCCGGGCGCTCTCGGGCCATCACCTGATCGGCGGGCAGCTCGTGCCCGCAGGCTCCGGCCGCACCTTCCCCGTGGTGAACCCGGCGACGGGCGAAGAGGTCGCGACCGCGGCGCTGGGCGATGCGTCGGATGTCGAGCGCGCGGTGGCCGCGGCCGCCGCCGCGCAGAAGGCGTGGGCAAAGGTTCCCGCCCGCAAGCGTGGCGAGATGGTCGGCGCCTGCGCCAAGGCGATCGGGGAGCATGTCGAGGAGCTCGGCCGCCTCATCGCGCTCGAGACCGGCAAGGCGCTGCGCACCGAAAGCCGCGTCGAGGCCAACGTGGTGGCCGACATCTTTGCCTTCTACGGCGGGCTCGGCAGCGAGCTGAAGGGAGAGACCGTTCCCTTCCACCCCGACGTGCTGAGCATGACGGTGCGCGAGCCGCTCGGCGTGGTCGGCGCGATCATCCCGTGGAACGTGCCGATGCTGCTGATGGCGCTGAAGGTGGCACCCGCGCTCGTCGCCGGCAACGCCGTGGTGGTGAAGAGTGCCGAGGAAGCGCCGCTCGCCGTCCTCCGCATCTGCGAGATCCTCAACCGCATCCTGCCGCCTGGCCTGTTCAACATGCTCTCGGGCTTCGGGCCCGAGTGCGGCGCGCCGCTGGTAGAGCATCCCAAGGTGCGGAAGGTGACGTTCACCGGCTCGGTCGAGGTCGGGCGCATTGTGGGGCAAGCGGCGGCGAAGAAGCTCATCCCGGTGACGCTGGAGCTCGGCGGCAAGAGCCCGATGATCGTGTTCGACGATTGCGACCTCGAGCGCACGGTGATGGGGGCCATCACCTCGATGCGCTTCACCCGCCAGGGGCAGAGCTGCACCGCGGCGAGCCGCATCTACGTGCACGAGAAGATCTTCGATGCCTTTGCCGCCTCCCTCGCCGCCAAGGTGGACGCGATGGTGATGGGCGACCCGCTGGACGAGCGCACCGACATCGGAACGATCATCTCGGGCGACCAGTTCGCGAAGGTGAAGGGCTTCATCGACGAGGGCCTCGCGACACCGGGAGCAACGGGCCGCGCGTGCTCGGCGATGCCCGCCGATGCCGCGCTGAAGAAGGGCCTGTTCATCCAGCCGCATATCTTCACGGGGCTTTCGCGCGAGAGCCGCTTGGTGCGCGAGGAGATCTTCGGCCCCGTGACAGTGCTGTTCCCGTTCAACGATTGGCAGCAGGTGCTGGCCGAGGCGAATGACAGCGAGTACGGCCTCGCCGCGTCCGTATGGACGAACAACCTGAAGGTGGGCCTCCGCATGGCGCATGCGCTGGAGGCGGGGCTCGTGCAGATCAACCAGAACCTGGTGGTGCAGGCCAACCTCAGCTACGGCGGCGTGAAGAGCTCCGGCCTCGGCAAGGAGGCCTCGCTCGAGGCGATGCTGGAGCATTTCATGCACAAGAAGACGATCATGGTGAACATGGCCTGATTGCCCGACCTGCGCTTGCGTCATGATTGAATAGCGCAATCATAGGTTGTAGCGGGGACTGTGGGTTGGGGCCCAGTCCGCGCGTTTGATTTAGACGTCTGGTCATTCCTCTGTTGAATGCATCCGCATGTTTGCTAGCCTCGTCTCGTTGGCGGACCGTTCCGCACCGGGGAGACATTGTGCATGCGGCGATTGCAGGGTGGATTGCCGAGGCGCGGCTTCCTAGCGCTTGGCGGAGCGGCGACGTGGTGCGCGGCGTGTGCGGGCGGGGGGCCGCATCAGGATGTGCAGACCCCTTCCGGAGCTTGCGAACCGTTCGCGGCTAGCGGTCGTAACTATCGATTGACCGAGAAATACGACTACCCGCCCGCGCCCCCTCGCGAGCAGGCTGCCCGTCGCGAGTGGGATACTTGGCAGGCTTGGCGGGGCTATTCGGCCAGTCAACAAAACCCATGGCCATTGCCACGCATTGAGGTGCATTACGCCACGACCCGCGATCATGCGCTGCCGTCCGCACTGCAACGGCCGGTGATGGGGGAAAAAGCAGGGCCGCTGGTGTCGCATCAACCCGTGAAGTTGGCGGACTTCGACGCGGGCGCATCGAACGTACCTGCCCACGTGCAGATGATCGCGCGCGCCGCGGAATTCGCGCTCTGGCGTTTCCGTGAACTCGGCTTCAGGCGTCCCGCGCTCGGACCGCATGGTGAACAAGGGAACACGCTGAAGATCAATCTTGTCCGCACGCGCGACTACAGGGGAATGACCTCCCCTGACTGGGACTTCATCGAAATCTCCAACCAGATCCGCGAGGAGACTGCGCTCCTGACGGTCGGCCATGAGATCTTCCATCGCATCCAGTACGCCTATAACCCGACACGGAGGGAAATGCGCGTCTGCGAACTCGACGAGCCCGACCTTTGGACCCTTGTCTTCGAAGGTGGCGCGCGTTTCTCCGAAGACCTGCTGGTCGATGGCACCAATCGCTACGAGTACGACGGCGAACGGTGGTTCACCGAGCGGCGAAGGCCGCTGTTCCGCACGGCGGACTTTGATGGCGCCCTCGCCGGAGCCGTCTACGAGGCATCGCTCTTCTGGAAGTACGTTGCCGAACAGCACGCAGCACCGTCACGGGAACGAAATAGCGAGAGCCAGCGCCCCGGCGCCCCTTCTCTTGAGCCGCGCGGCTGGAGGCCCGCTCCTGAGAACATGCGCGAGGCAGAGACGCAGATACGGCTTCTGGAGGCCATCGAGCTTTGCAGGAAAGAAGGCCTCGCAGCAGAAGAGCAAAGGGAGCGGATCACGGTCGACAATCTCCGGACCGCGCGTGCGACGATGTTCGGGATCGGCACTTTCGATAAGCCCGTCCTTGTGGGTAAGGAACAAGCGCCTTCCGATGGCGTCGCGCCGAGGCGGCTGGTCGACCTGACAACGACAGCGCTCCGTGCACTTGGGATGGGGCGGATTTCATCCCCCGGTGATGCGCCGCTGTGCGGCGAGACGACCTGGGGAAACTTCGTCGTCGCCTTGGCCCTGAACGGGTTCTCGGAGAGCGACCTTCGGTTCCGTTTCCTCGAAACCCCCGCATTTCGCACCGTCGCCGGCTCCCCGCTCCAGGTCGCGGCGAACCGCACCGTGCCGTACGAAATGTTGCCGGAAATCGGCCCCGGATCGGTACCCAGTTCCGGCGGAGGGGGCGGCAGGGGCGGGCGATCGGACGAGCCCTGAACGGGAGGGAGACAACGCATCATGGCGGAGTTCACGCCAAGGAGTACGACCAGCGCTCTCGTGTTTGGGCCGGAGCTGTTTGACGACCAGCGGGTCGAGCGGCTGGGCGATAATCTCGCCCGGGTTCTCATGCAGTCGGGTCGCTGGAATCGCGCCCCGTCGATGCTGCGGCAGTTCGACCTGGTCGCGCACAAGGTGACCATGACGCCCTCCGACAGGACACAGCTGATCCGGGTCGAGTGGACGCCCGATGAGGCCCTGCGCAAGGGGGCGATCTTCCAGGTGGTGCTGCTTGGGCCAGGGGCGCGGCTCGTCGACGTGATCCGGCATGACACGTCGTTCACCGTCCCGGATGGTGCTGCCCAGGCTCCCGATGGAGATGGAAGCTTCCGACGCACCATTGCGCTCCGCAACGTTGCCGAGGTTGTTTTCCTGAGTGCGAGCAGGGACGCGACGGGGAGTTTTTCCCTCGCACTCTCCCGTCCGCGACAGACGCCGGTGCTGATGGCCACGAGTTGGAACTGCCCAAGCGGACGGTTCCTGCCATTCGACCCGCGCGAGACGGAATGGAACTGGATGTCGCCCGACCTCGAAGTGGTCAAGGACTTCACGCGCCCGCTGGGCGCGTCTGGAACTCCGCCGGAAACGATTCGGCTTGCAGTACGAAATGTCGGCCCGAGGGACTCGCTCCTGGTCAGCGAGACGGTCGTGTTCTCATGGAAGCCGTGGGCGCCGAGATCAGGGGGCGTCTGGAAACCCTGCGGCGATGGCACCCTCTCGTTCCTCAGATCCGTCGACGATCACGATCGTGCCCGACGCGGCGACCGCATGACGCAGGACACGCGCCTGATGGGCAAGCAGTTCGTCCAGGTGCCGGCGCCGGCGGAGACAGAGACAAAGCGTCAGCCCTACATGATCCGAGCGGTCCTGCCCTCTTCAGGTGACAGGCGGGATCAACCGCTCGTTGTTTTGGGTAGCTCGCACCCCATCACCGGCCAAGCGGAACTGGAGGCCCTCCGCGCGAGGGGCGTCTCGACCGATTTCGCCGCGCCGCGGAACTTGGATGCCCGTGCGCAGCGGTGTCCAAGCCGTGAGCGACCCGGGACGGGGCCTGCCGTGCGGGGTCGGACGCCATGAGCAGGAGCGTTCCGGTCACCCAGGGCAGGATCACGGCGAGCATCGCGGTCTTTGACCAGACGCCAAAGCCCACGTTTCTGACAGACAGCACGGCAACGGCTTCACCCCAGGGCGGTGACGGAGCCCTGGAGACGTCGCCACCGCGCATCCAGGTTCCCTTCCGTATCGATGCACCACCGTTTTTGCTGAGCACGGTTTCGACTGGAACCCTGCGAGGGTCCATTCTTCGCTTATCGCAAATGGAAAGCCACTTCCTGATTGCAGGATACTATTATGTAAGACGCGAAACAAATAGGATCCTTGAAGAAATGGCCTCTGCATCATCAAGTCGAAATCTCAACGTCGAACGTATAAGTAGGCCACGGTTTTCTGTATTGCCTCCTCGCGAATCACAAAGAGATCGTGAATTGGCCGAACAAGACGTAAAGCAAAACAGACACGTTCTCCGTCAAAGATTGAAACGGCTTGAGGGGGAACTGCCCCGCGGCGACCTGACGAACGTTCCGACCGAAAAGCGCATGGAGTGGGTCCAAAATCGCCTTCGTTCAATCCGCTATCTTCAAGGCGTTCTCGCATACTCGCTCAAGAATGGTTTCAAGGAAAAAATAGCAACAGATCCCGATAAAGGTATAGTTCTGATGTCATCTTATTTTCAGTATTCGCATACAGTCGCCTACAGAACAAAGGCCATTTTTAATTTGAATATGATCTATTTTTCTGATATAGATACTGATTTAAAAATACAGAATCGTGTTGAGCGTATCCACGGACACCATTCGATATTCCGTGGTGGTGGAACGCATCACCTTGTCTATATCGACGATGTGAAGGAATACAGTTCCACTAGTGTCGAAAAGCTGATCGATGAATTCGACATCGCCGTCAGCGGCCAGATCGAATGCGAGAAGGACTTTGACACAGATAGGAGCGGCTCGGGCTAGCCCGCCATCCCCCTCACCCGCGCTAGCAACCCCACCCGCACGTCCTGCTGGAACAGGAACCCCATCTCAGCCGCGAGCGCGACGGACCGTTCCAGTATCGCAACGCCATCGGCCACGGCGCCGCATGCTGCCTCGGCCGCACCCAGGAAGCCAAGGGCAACGGGGCGCATCAGGTCGGCCTCCGCCTCGTCGCAGAGGCGAACGGCCTCGCGCAGCGGGCCGCGGGCGGCGTCGGCTTCGCCGCGGCGCCACAGCATGAAGCCCTCGGCAATGCGGACGAAGATCCACGTGAACGGCCGGTGGTCGCCCTCCGCCTTCGCCAGCACAAGCGCCAGCGCCTCGCTCGCTTCCTCGAAACGCTCGGCATCCGCCAGCGCGCGCACGCGATAGGCGAGCGCGGTTGCCGCCAGCGGACGGTCGAGCCCATACCGCCCCGTCACGTCCGCATCCTCGGCGCGCGCGGCCACCTCGGCCATCTCCTCTGCCGCGACGTCGAAGGCGCACATGCCGACATGCGCCAGCCCGCGCTGGAACGTCGCGCGCAAGGCCAGCGCGGCATCGCTTGTTTCCTCCGCAAGCGCGGTCGCGCGACCGGCGGCGGCCAGCGCGTCCTGGTACGCACCGGCGAGCCAGGCATGCAGGGCGGTGTTGATGTGAAGCTGGCCGAGGCGTGACGTATCGCCGAGCTTGTCTGCCGGCGCGCCGGCCTCGTCGAGGCGCGCGCGAAGCTCCGTGATCCGGCCGAGGCGATGCAGCGGATTGCGCAGCTCGAAGCGGAGGTCCACCGCGAGCTTCAGCGTCTCCTCGCTCTCGTGCAGGTGATCGAGCGCCTCCAGCGCCTCGGTGAAGAAGCCGATCGCCGCGCGGTTGGCGTTGCGCGCCGCCGCACGCCGCCCCGCCTCGCGGCCATGCGCCACGGCAAGCTCCCACGCCTCGCCCGTGCGCGCGTGGCGGGCGATCGTCTCCGGCCCCGCCCCGCCGCTGTCGGCGAGTGACGCGGCAGCGACAGCGTGCAGCGCGCGGCGGCGGGAGAAGGTCATGCCGATATACGCAACGTCCTGGTAGAGCGCGTGGCGGCACGTCCACCGCGCCGCGGGCCCGATGCCCTCGCCGCGCGCAAGCCCGGCGGCGGCAAGGATCGCGGCTGCCTGCGGCACGGCCTTGGGCGCGACCCCCGTCACCGCACCGATCGTTGCTTCATCGGAAGGTTCGCCGAGCACGGCAAGCGCCTCGAGCACCGCCTTGCTTGCATCGTCGAGCCTGTCGATGCGGGTGGCGAGAAGGCTGCGCACGGTGGGCGAAACGCGGCTGCCGCTCTCGATGCGCGGCGGCGCGAGCTGTGCCGCCACCTCCTCCTCGACGAACAGCGGGTTGCCGCCGCTGCGCTCGGCGATGCGGCGGGCTGTCCCTCCAGCCCCGTCGCCAAGCAGGCGCGCGGCGAGCTGTTCCGCCTCCCCCTCCGGCAGCGGCAGCACGGGGATTGCCGCGACGGATGCGTGCGCGGCAAGCGCCGGTGCTCGATCGGGCCGCCAGCCGAGCAGGAGCAGCAGCGGCACCTCGCCGAGCCGGTCGAGCACGGCGGCGAGCACGCTGTCGGTTTCCGGGTCGGACCAGTGCAGGTCATCGACGATGATCGCAGCCGGCCCCTCGCGCGCGGCGGCGAGCAGCGCATCGGTTGCCGCCGCGATCATCCGCCTGCCGCGCTTGACGGGGTCGGTGCTGGCCCAGGCCTTGTCCTGCTGCGGCAGGTCGAGCAGGGCCGCGATCGCGGCTGCGTCGATGCCGGCAATGTCCGGCATGGTATCGCCGATGCCGAGGATGCGCCGGATCAGGGGGCGCAGCGGATGGAAGCCGACATTCTCGTGCCAGCGGATGCAGCGTGCGGTGTAGAGCGTCAGCGCGAGCCCCGGCCCCGCGGCGAATTCGTGCATCAGCCGCGACTTGCCGGTGCCGGCCTCGCCCACCAGCGCGACGGCACGGCCGGCGCCGCCACGCGCGGCTTCGGCCGCCGCGGCCAGGCTCGCCC
>NZ_JALHPR010000010.1 GCF_022842375.1 Elioraea sp.
CGGCGCGGCCGCCTCGGCCGGCGCGTCGCCGCGCGCGGCTGCTTCCGCCGCGCGGATCATCGTGGCGGAAGCCGGGTGCTCGCGCCCGGGCAGGAACACCCAGGCCGGCGGGGTGAGGTAGGGAACCGCGCGGGCGGCGGAGGCGGGCACGCGGAACTCTGCCATCCGCCGCGTCGCCCGGCCGGACAGTGCAGGCCGCGTCCACCCAGGGCGTGGGAACACCACCACGGGCACCATGCCGAAGATGCGCGTCCAGCCCTGCCAGCGGGGGATCTGAACCTGGTTGTCGGCGCCCATCAGCCAGACGAGTCGCGCATAGCGGAAGCGCCGCTGCAGCACGGCCAGCGTCTGGCGGGTGTAGCGGGTGCCGATGCGCGCCTCGATGTCGGTCGGCACGATGCGGGGGTTGCCATCGGCGATCACCGCGGCGGAGGCGAGCCGGTCCAGGAACGCGCCCATGCCGTTGGCCGATTTCAACGGGTTGCCCGGGCTCACCATCAGCCACACGGCCGAGAGGCCGAGCCGCTTCAGCGCGGCGAGCGCGATGTGGCGGTGGCCCTCATGGCCCGGGTTGAACGAGCCACCGAGGATGCCGATCGTCCCGCGCCGGCCGTCGCCCCAGGTCGGGAGGCGGGCGACACGCGGAACGGTCTTGGCCACGGGGGTTGCAGCCGCCATGGCCGCGGGCTGTGCAACCGCCTTGGCGGCGGGAGGCGGCGTTGGCTTCGGTCGTGTCGTCACGCGGCTCGGGATGGGTAGCACTCCACAATTTGCCGGCGCACCCTAGAGCAGCACCCGACCCGATGGAACCGGCTTCGGTTTCGTCGGATCCGCGTCTGCGGCCAGTTCAGAACGGGGAGAGCGACCAGGGCCTCGCCTGCCGCTCGATCCGGGGCGCCCTGTCGGCCACGGGCTGCTGCCCGCCATAGGGGTTGGTCACCGTCCAGCAATCGACGTCTGCGAGGCTGCGGGTGCAGAACGGCGTCGGCTGTTCCGCGGGGTCGGTGCGGCAATACTCGCCCCGCCGCTCGACATGGACGATCGAGCAGTCCTTGCCCGTGACGAGGGAGTAGGCGACGTCGAACAGCCCCCGCTCGAACACGACGAGCGAACCGATCGAGGCGCCGGCCATCGCGACGGGCACCGGCGTTCCCCAGATCTTCTCGTTGGCGAACGGCGGCGAGCACGCGGCCAGCCCCCCCGCCATGCCGGCGAGGGCGAGCGCAAGGGAAAGCCGCTTCGGGGTGGTGCGAGCCATGGCGCAGCATACCCCGCCCCTCGCCTAAGGAAGCGTGAAGGCCGCCTCCTTCCCGTTGTTTGCACGGGGTGGCCGCCATCGCTATTCTCCGCCCCCTTTCAGACAGGGCATGACGGTCTGGGACTGCCGGCGGACGGCAGGCTCGATCGCGGCAGCCCGGAGGAGCGCGTTGACCGACATCTTCACCGAGGTCGAGGAGGACCTTCGCCGCGAGAAGGCGAAGCGCCTGTGGGACCGATACGGATGGATCGCGACCACGCTGGTGGTGGCAATCGTTCTCGGCACCGGCGCCTTCCAGGGCTGGCGCTGGTATGAGGCCCGCGAGGCAGCAGCGGCGGCGGACCGCTTCCTTGCCGCCACGCGCGCGGCCGAGGCGAACGACACCGAGGGCGCCCTCGCCGGCCTCGCCCCGCTCGCCTCGTCGGGCCCAGGCGGCTATCGGCTGCTCGCGCGGATGCAGGAGGCGGGCCTCCGCGCCCGCGCCGGCGAGCGCGAGGCCGCCATCAGGCTGTGGGAGGGGATCGCCGCCGATGCAGCGACGCCCTCGCCCTACCGTGACCTCGCCGTGCTGCTCTCGGTGCTGCACAGCATCGATGTCGGCGACGCGGCGGCGATGACCGCCCGCCTCGTGCCGCTCGACCGGCCCGACGGGGCCTTCCGCTACTCCGCGCGCGAGCTGCTGGCCGCGATCGCGGTGAAGCAGGGCGAACGCGAGAGGGCGATCACCATCCTGCGCGGCCTTGCGGCCGCGGAGGACGCCCCGAACGCGTTGCGCAGCCGCGCGGCGGAGACGCTGGGCGCCCTTGGCAGCCCGGCGCCGGCGGGAAGCTAGCGGGATGGCCGGAATCCCGCGCAGCCCCTCGCGCCGCCTCGCGCTCACGATGCTGCCCCTCTCCCTGGGCGGCTGCTCCGTCTGGGATGGCATCTTCGGCGAGAGCAAGAAGCCCCTGCCCGGCGAGCGGCGCTCCGTGCTGCCGGGCGAGACGGCACTCGAGGCCGACCCCTCCATCGCCAATGTGGAGATCGCCCTGCCGCCGCCGGCCCGCAACGCCGACTGGCCGGTGGCAGGCGGCAGTGCTTCGAACGTGATGGGGCACCTCGAGGCAGCCGACCAGCTTTCGGTGGTGTGGCGCACGGGGATCGGCGCCGGTGCGACCTCGCGCCGGCGGCTGATGGCCCCACCCGTTGCCATGGACGGCCGCGTCTACGTCGCCGATGCCGATGCCCGCGTCACCGCGCTCGACCTCGCCAGCGGCGCAACCATCTGGCGCACCAGCGCGCGGCCCGAGAACGCCTCCGGCCCCCTGCTCGGCGCCGGGGTCGCGACCGATGGCAGGCGCGTCTATGTCGCGACCGGCATGGCGGAGGTGGTCGCCCTCGATGTCGGCACCGGGGCGGTGCTGTGGCGGAAGGCGCTGCCCGGGCCCTCGCGCGGCGCGATCACGGTGGCGGAGAACCGCGTCATCGTCCTCTGCATCGAGGGCCAGGTGCTGGCGCTGTCGCCCGAGGACGGCACGCAGGGATGGCAGTATCGCGGGCCGTCGGAGGCAACCACGCTGCTTGCCGCCCCCGCGCCCGCCGTCGACCAGGGCCTCGTTCTCGCCGGTTTCGGCAATGGCGACGTGGTGGCGATCAGGCTCGACACCGGCCGCATCGCCTGGGCGGAGGCGCTCGCAGGCGGGCGCGGCAGGCCATCGATCGCCGATCTCGCCGCGGTGCGCGGCAGGCCGGCGATCGACCGTGGCCGCGGCATCGTCACCGGTGCGGGCGCGGTGACGATGGCGCTCGACATGCGCTCGGGCAGGCGGATCTGGGAGCGTGAGCTCGCTGGCCGCGAAAGCCCGTGGGTGGCCGGCGACTGGGTGTTCATGATCAGCGCGGCCGAGGACATCGTCTGCCTCAGCCGGGCCGATGGACGCGCGCGCTGGGTGACGCCGCTGCCCCGCTTCCGCGACGAGCAGCGCCGCCGCGACCAGATCCTCTGGACCGGCCCCGTGCTGATCGGCGACCGCCTGGTCGCTGCCGGATCGCTCGGCCAGGCGATCGCCGTCTCGCCCTACACGGGCGAGATCATCGGCCGCCAGCGCCTGCCCGATGGCGTGAGCGTGCCTCCGATCGTCGCCGCCGGCACGCTGCTGGTGCTGACCGACGATGCGACCATCGTGGCGCTTCGCTGAGCCGATGACGCCCACCATCGTCATCGTCGGCCGGCCCAATGTCGGCAAGTCGACGCTGTTCAACAGGCTGGCCCGCCGCCGCCTCGCGATCGTGCACGACAAGCCCGGCGTGACGCGCGACCGCAAGGAGGCGCCCGCCGTCATCGGCAGCCGCGACGTGACGCTGATCGATACCGCCGGCCTCGAGGAGGCGCCGCCCGACACGATCGCCGCGCGGATGACGACGGGCAGCGAGCGCGCCGTCGACCTCGCCGACCTCGTTCTGTTCGTGATCGATGGCCGCGCCGGCCTCACGCCATCGGACGAGCATTTCGCCGCCTGGCTGCGGCGGAAGGGCAGGCCCGTGATCCTCGTCGTCAACAAGGCGGAGGGAAAGGGCGGGGCTGGCGGCGTGTCGGATGCGTTCTCCCTCGGCCTCGGCGACCCGATCCCCGTCTCGGCAGAGCATGGCGAGGGGTTCGGTGACCTGCACGAGGCGGTGGAAGCCGCCCTCGGCCCAGCGCCCGAGACCGACGAGGCCGAGACGGAGGGCGAGGCGGGAACCGAACGGCCGCTCAGGCTCGCCATCATCGGCCGGCCCAACGCGGGCAAGTCCACCCTCGTGAACCGCCTGCTCGGCGAGGAGCGGATGTTGACGGGGCCGGAGCCGGGCATCACCCGCGATTCCATCGCGACCCCCTGGCGCGATGCCGAGGGACGGCTCGTGCGGCTGGTCGACACGGCGGGGTTGCGCAAGCGCGCGCGGGTGGTCGACAGCCTCGAGAAGATGTCGACCGGCGAGACGGTCCAGGCGCTGAAGGAGGCCGAGATCGTCGTCCTCGTGCTCGATGCGCTCGCCCCGATGGAGGGGCAGGACCTGTCGATCGCGACGCTGGCCGAACGCGAGGGGCGTGCCATCGTGCTCGCGCTCAACAAGTGGGACCTCGTTCCGGCCAAGGAACGTGATGCCGCAAGGCGCGTGCTGACCGACCGGCTGCAGACCTCGCTCGCCCAGCTCAAAGGCATTCCGATCGTGACGCTCTCCGCCCTCTCGGGCATGGGCGTCGAGAAGCTGATGCCGGCGGTGTGGAAGACCTACGCGGCGTGGAACACCCGGATCGCGACGGGCGCGCTGAACCGCTGGTTCGAGGGGGCCACCACGCGCCACCCCCCGCCCCTGGTCGAGGGGCGACGCCTCAAGCTGCGCTACATCACCCAGGCCAAGGCACGGCCGCCGACCTTCGTGATCTTCGGGACGCGCAGCGAGCAACTGCCCGATGGGTACGCGCGGTACCTGCTGAACTCGATCCGCGACGATTTCGACCTCCAGGGCGTGCCGATCCGGCTGAACCTGCGCGGCACCAAGAACCCCTACGCCGACGGCGACGGCGGCGGCTGAGCCCTGCCACCCGCATCGCCGGCGATGCGCGATGGGATCGGGGGGCTTGAAACCTCACGACGCCGAGAGCATCTGCCCTCGATCTCGAAGCCCGCGCCAAGCGGGCAGGGTGGCAATCTGGGAATTGGAGGCTTGTCGTGAAGGTTCTTTCCATCGTCGCCGCAGCCGCGGCGACGTTCGTGCTTTCGGCTGAGCCGGCCCTGGCCGGCCGCGACCTCGATCAGATCAAGCAGCGTGGCACGGTCCGCTGCGGCGTGCAGGGCCCGTCGAACCCCGGCTTCGGCGTGCCGGACAGCCAGGGCCGCTGGGGCGGCTTCAACGTCGAGATCTGCCGCGCGATCGCGATCACGATCTTCAACGATCCCGCGAAGGTCGAGTTCGTGCCGGTGACGACGCAGAGCCGCTTCCCGGCTCTCTCGGCCGGCGAGGTGGACGTGCTGTCCAACAACACGACCTGGACGCTGACGCGCGACACCAACGTGAACCGCTTCAACTTCCCGGCCATCGTATTCTACGACGGCCAGGCGATCATGATCCCCCGGCGCCTGAACGTCGCGAGCGCGCGCCAGCTCGACGGCGCGACGGTGTGCGTGCAGCCCGGCACCACGACCGAGCTGAACATCGCCGACTTCTTCCGTGCCAACAACCTGCGCTTCACGCCGGTGGTGATCGCCGATCTCGACGAGCTCCGCCGCGCCTATGACAGCGGCCGCTGCGACGTGTTCACCAACGACTTCGCCGCACTCGCCGCCCAGCGCACGCTGCTCACCCGCCCCGCCGACCACGTGATCCTGCCCGAGCGCCTCTCCAAGGAGCCGCTCGCCGTCACGATCCGCCAGGGCGACGAGGAGCTGACCAACCTGGTGGCCTGGACCGTCTTCGCCCTGATCGATGCCGAGGAAATGGGCATCACCCAGGCGAATGTTGAGCAGCTCGCCGGCTCGTCGACCGACCCGCGCATCCGTCGCCTCCTCGGCGTCGAGGGCAACATGGGCGAGAGCATCGGTGCGGCGCGCGGCGACTATGCCCGCACCATCATCCGCAGCTTCGGCAACTACGGCGAGATCTTCGAGCGCCACATCGGCGTGAACACGCCGCTCGCCCTCGAGCGCGGCCAGAACGCCATCTGGACGCGCGGCGGGCTGCTCTACGCTCCGCCGGCGCGCTGACCGGCACGGCTGGACGGGGGGCCGCGGCGCGGCCCCCCGTTTGCTTGTCCGCCCTGGCATGACCACCCTCACCGCACGCTCCGCCGCCCCCCCCGCCCTGCAGGAGCGCCTGCTGTCGCGCGGGGTGCTGATCCAGGGTGGGCTCCTCCTCTTCGTCGTCTGGCTCGGCTGGTCGATCGTCGGCAACGCCCAGACCAACATGGCCGCGCGCGGCCTGCAGTTCGGCTTCGGCTTCCTCGACCGGCCCGCCGGCATTCCGATCGGCGAGGCGATGGTCGCCTACACGCCCGCCAACACCTATGCACGGGCGCTGTTCGTCGGCCTCCTGAACACGCTGCGCGTCGCGATCGTCGGCTGCATCCTCTGCACCATCCTCGGCGTGCTGCTCGGCGTCGCGCGGCTCTCGTCGAACCCGCTGCTGCGCGTGCTCGTCGGCGGCTACATCGAGGTCATCCGCAACACCCCGCTCGTGCTGCAGCTCGTGTTCTGGCATGCGATCGTGCTGCAGATGCCGCCGGTGCGCCAGGCGCTGAGCCCGCTGCCCGGGGTGTTCCTGAGCCAGCGCGGCATGAAGATTCCCGGGCTGATCGTCGACACGACGTTCTGGGTCATGCTCGCCACCCTCGCCGCCGGCATCGTCGGCTGGATCATGCTGGTCCGGCATGAGCGCGCCCGCCAGGCAGCGACCGGCGAGCGGCGCTCGACCCTCGCCAAGGGCCTCGGCCTCGTCATCGTGCTGCCGGGCGCCGTCACCGCCGCCCTCGGCGGCATCGCCATCGAGTGGCCGGAGCTCAGGGGCTTCAACTTCCAGGGCGGGCTGACGATGTCGCCCGAGTTCGTGGCGCTGCTCGTCGGCCTCACCGTCTACACCTCCGCCTTCGTGGCCGAGATCGTGCGCGGCGGCATCCAGAGCGTGGCGAAGGGCCAGTGGGAGGCGGCGCACGCGCTCGGCCTCGGGCCGGGGCGGATCATGCGCCTCGTCATCCTGCCGCAGGCGCTGCGCGTGATCATCCCGCCGCAGACCTCGCAGTACCTGAACCTGACCAAGAACTCCTCGCTCGCCGTCGTCATCGGCTACCCCGACCTCGTCTCGATCGCCAACACCTCGATCAACCAGACGGGCCAGGCGGTCGAGGTCATCACCATCTTCATGACGGTCTACCTGCTGATCAGCCTCGTCACCTCGGCGGGGATGAACGCCTACAACCGCTCCGTCGCGCTCAGGGAGCGGTGAGGATGGACAGGATCGCCCCCGCGCTGCCCTCCTTCGCCGTGCGCGCCGCGGGCTTTGCGCGCGCCTGCGTCTCCGGGCCGGTCAACATCGGCATCACGGTCGCGGTGATCGCGCTGCTCGCCTGGGCGGTGCCGCCCTTCGTGCAGTGGGCGGTCATCGACGCGACGTTCTCTGGCAACGCGCAGGCGTGCCGCGCCGCGGGCGGCGCCTGCTGGGCCTTCATCCGGGAGAAGTTCTGGTTCTCGGTGTTCGGCCTCTACCCGTACGAGGAGCGGTGGCGGCCCGCCCTCATGCTGGTGATGCTCGTGGCCCTGGTGGTCGTGAGCACCTTCCGGCAGTTCTGGAACCGCAACCTGCTGATCGCGTGGGCGGTCGCCGCACCGGCGATGCTCCTGCTGATGGCCGGCGGCGTGCTCGGCCTCACCCCGGTCGCGACCAGGCTCTGGGGTGGCATGGCGGTGTCGGGGCTGATCGCGGTGTTCGGGCTCGCCACCGGCTATCCGCTTGCGATCCTGCTCGCACTCGGCCGGCGGAGCGACCTGCCGTTGGTGCGCTGGTTCTCGACGGCGCTGATCGAGGTGGTGCGCGGCGTGCCGCTGATCAGCCTGCTGTTCATGGCAGCGATCATGCTGCCGCTGTTCCTGCCGCAGGGCGTGTCGCTTGATCGGCTGGTCAGGATCATCCTCGCCTACACGATCTTCTCGGCCGCCTACATGGCGGAGGTGATCCGCGGCGGGCTGCAGGCGATGCCGCGCGGGCAGTACGAGGCGGCGGAGGCGATCGGCCTGTCCTACGGGCAGCGGATGCGGCTCGTGATCCTGCCGCAGGCGCTGACCATCACCATCCCGGCGCAGGTCAACACCTTCATCGGCCTGTTCAAGGACACGACCCTGGTCGTGGTGATCGGCGTGTTCGACTTCTTCACCACGCTGCGCGCCGCCCTCGGCGACCCGCAATGGCTCGGCTTCCCGACGGAGGCCTATCTCTACGCGGCGTTCGTCTACTTCGTGCTCTGCTTCACGATGAGCCGCTACTCGATGCGGCTCGAGAAGTCGTTCAAGCCCGAAGGGGCGCGCTGAGCCCGTAGAAGGCGAGCGCATCCGCCGCCGCCGCCGCGAGATCGAAGCGCGGGGCGTAGCCTGTCGCGCCCGCCAGCCGTGAGATGTCGAGGGCGGGGCGGCTGAACGGGACGTGGGTGATGACGTTCGCCGCCTCGCCTTGGGCAGCGACGCGCCAGCGGAACCCGGGCTTCACGGCGGCAAGGGCTTCGCAGAAATCGGCTGCGCTGGTCGCGACACCGCTGCCGAGGTTGAACACGGCGTGTGAGAGCGCGGGCGCGTCGAGCAGGCCGATCAGCCCGGCCGCGACGTCGCGCACATAGATGTGGTCGCCGCGCGTCGGCGTATTCAGCACCGCCTCGCGCCCCGCCACGGCGGCGACGAGCGCCGCGTGGTGCGGCGAGAGCGTGTCGCGCAGTCCCGTGTCGCGCTCCCACGGCCCGAACACCGAGCCGAGGCGTGCTGCGGCAAAGGAAAGGCCGTTGACGAGGGCAAGCCGCGCGAGCGCCTGTTCGGCGGCGAGCTTGGTGATGCCGTAGAGCATCACCGGCCGCGGCCAGGTGCCATCCTCGGTGAACGGGGGCGCACCCTCCGGCTGCTGGCCGTACACCGCGACGGAGGAGGGATAGACGAAGCGCGCGATGCCATGCGCCAGGGCCGCGCGCTGCACCGCGAGCGCGCCCTGCAGGTTCACCGCGACGATGGTCTCGGCATCGGTCTTCTCGCGCGCGGGCCCAGCCGTAATCACGGCCGCATGCAGCACGCGCGTGACGGGTGCAGCAGCGAAGCCGGAGATGAGATCGGACTCGGAACGGATATCGCCCTGCACAGGAACGATCCGCCCAGGCAACGCCGCGAAGCGCGCGGTGGCATCCGCCGGCACGGCGGCGCGGTCGAACGCCACCACGGTGCCGCCGCGCGCGAGCAGCGCCTCTGTCACGGCAAGTCCCACGAAGCCGCAGGCGCCGGTGATCAGCGTGACATCAGACACCGATGATCTCCCCGGTCCGCATCTCCGACGGCAGGCAGAGGGGAAACAGCTTCGCCGCCACCTCGGCCGGCGTCGGCACGGTCATGGGGTCCTCGCCAGGCATGGCGGCGGCGCGCATGCGGGTGCGCACGATTCCGGGGTCGAACACGTTGGCCTTGGCTGGCGAGGTCGCGAGTTCCTGCGCCCAGGTGACGACGAGATGCTCGAGTGCGGCCTTCGACGCGCCATACGGCCCCCAATAGGCCTTCGGCCGTGCCGCGCGGCCCGAGGTGACGAATACCGCGCGGCCGGCATCGGAGGCGCGCAGCAGGGGTTCGGTCGTGCGCATCAGGTGCCAGTTGGCGGTGAGGTTCACCGCCAGCACGTCCGCCCAGTCCTTCGCCGGCAGGTGGGTGATCGGCCCGAGGCGGCCAAGCACGCCGGCATTGCCGATGACGATGTCGAGCCGCCCGAAGCGCTGCGCGATCGTCGGCCCCAGCATGTCGACGTCATCGCCCTTCTTGAGGTCGAGCGGCACGAGGCTCGCAGGCAGGCCGCCCGCGGCGCGGATCGCATCGTCGGTCTCCTCGAGCCCGCCGGCGTTGCGGCCCGTGGCGACGACCTGCGCGCCTGCGGCCCCGAGCGCGATGGCGATCGCAGCACCAAGGCCGCGCGAGGCGCCCGTGACGAGCGCCACGCGCCCCGTCAGCTCCTTGCCCATCATCCTTCGGCGAGCAGCGAGAGCTGGCGGTCGTTGGTGGGGGAGGCGAAGTCGGTCAACGGGATCGGGTATTCGCCGGTGAAGCAGGCATCGCAGTATTGCGGGCGATCCGGGTTGCGTCCCTCGGCGCCGACGGCGCGGTAGAGCCCGTCGATCGAGATGAAGGCGAGGCTGTCCACCCCGATGATCCGCGCCATCGCAGCGACGTCGTTGCGCGCGGCCAACAGCTTGTCGCGCTCCGGTGTGTCGATGCCGTAGAAGCAGGAATGCGTCGTCGGCGGCGAGGAGATGCGCATGTGCACCTCCGCCGCACCGGCCGCGCGCACCATCTCGACGATCTTGCGGCTCGTGGTGCCGCGCACGATCGAGTCATCAACCAGAACGACGCGCTTGCCCTCGATCAGCGCGCGGTTGGCGCTGTGCTTCAGCTTCACGCCGAGGTTGCGGATGCTGTCGGTCGGCTCGATGAAGGTTCGGCCGACGTAATGGTTGCGGATGATGCCGAGCTCGAACGGCAGCCCCGCTTCCGCCGCGTAGCCGATCGCCGCCGGCACGCCGCTGTCGGGCACGGGCACCACGACATCGGCCGCAGGGTGGCTCTCGCGGGCAAGCTCCGCGCCGATGCGCTTCCTTACGTCGTACACCGGCGTTCCCTCGACCACGCTGTCGGGGCGGGCGAAGTAGATGTACTCGAAGATGCAGAAGCGCGAGGGTTGCTTCGCCCAGGGCTTGATGCTGCGCACGCCGCTGTCGTCGATCACCACGATCTCGCCAGGCTCGACATCGCGCACGAACTCGGCGCCGACGATGTCGAGCGCGCAGGTCTCCGACGCAAGCACCCAGCCGCCATCCTTCGCCGGCGTCGGCAGCCGGCCGAGGATCAGCGGGCGAACGCCGAACGGATCGCGCACGCCGATCAGCGCCTCGGCCGTCAGTGCAACCAGGCTGTAGGCGCCCTGCACCTGCTTCAGCGCGTCGATCAGCCGATCCACCACGGTCGAGTAGAGGCTGATGGCGATGAGGTGGACGAACACCTCGCTGTCGGTCGTCGACTGGAACAGGCAGCCGCGGCGCACCAGGGCGCGGCGAAGCTGGGTGGCGTTGGTGAGGTTGCCGTTATGCCCGACCGCGAGCCCGCCGAACTCGAAATCGGCGTAGAGCGGCTGGACGTTGCGCAGCACCGTGTCGCCTGTCGTCGCATAGCGGTTGTGCCCGATCGCGGCACGGCCGGGCAGCGAGGCGATCACACGCGCATCGGAGAAATTGTCGCCGACGAGGCCGAGGCCACGATGGTTGAAGAACCGCTCGCCATCGAAGCTGACGATGCCGGCCGCCTCCTGCCCGCGATGCTGGAGCGCGTGCAGCCCAAGCGCCGTGACCGCCGCGGCGTCGGTCGCCGTCCAGACACCGAAGACGCCGCATTCCTCGTGCGGATGGTCGCCGTCAGGGTGCTCGAACTCGTGGTCAGGACGCATCGCCATCAGCCACCCCTTCCCAGCCTCCCGCCTCAGCGGCCCACCTCAGCGGGTGGTGTTCAGCAACCTGTCCAGGTCCCGTCGCTCCTCGGGCCTGTAGCCTTCGCTCCGCTCCGCCGGGCGCGCTGGCGCCGGGCGGAGCAGCTGGTCGACCGGTGGGCGCTGCCCCTGCGCGGGCGGGGCCGGCAGAAGCCCGGGCGGCAGCCGTGCGACGATCCACGCAGCGCCAGGCTCGGCGAAGCGCACGCTCTGTGCCTCGCGAAGCCAATCGGGCCACCGCGCCTTGTCCCCTGCCAGGAACGCGAGCGCAATATAAGCGAAACACACGAGCACGGCACCCCGCACGAGGCCGAACAGCAGGCCGAGCGTCCGGTCGATGCTACCCGCCGCACTGTCCTGCACGCGGTCAGCCAACAGCCGCGCGACGATCGACAGCAGGATCAGGACGACAAGGAAGATGGCCCCGCCGGCCGCCAGGTTCGAGACCAGCCCCGGGTCAAGCCAGGCATGCAGGTAGGGCGCACCAAGCTGGTACAGGGCGAGGGCGGCGATGGCGGCCCCGATCCACGCGCCGATGCCGAGCACCTCGCGCACGAAGCCCCGCAGCATCGCAAGCAGGCCAGAGATCAGCACAACGCCAAGCACGGCGAGGTCAAGCCAGAGGCTGTTGGTCACGGCAGTCCCGGTCCCCCCGGACGGAGAAGGTCGCCGCCTTCTACCCTGCCCGCCCCCCCTGCGCCATGGGGCTGGGCGCCATGGCCCCGGCAGGAAGGGCGGGCTTGCTGCGCCGCACGGTTTCGCCAGCGATCCGCGTCACGAGGTCGGCGAGGTGGCCGACCTCCCAGGCGGCGAGCCCGTCGGGGATGGCGAGCCCCTTGCCGCGCGAGGCAGGCCGGCGCGGCAGGGCGGCCGCGGTGAAGCCGAGCTTGGCGGCCTCCTTCAACCGCGCCTCGGCCTGCGCCACCATCCGCACCTCGCCCGAGAGCCCGACCTCGCCGAAGAACACCATCGCGGCATCGGTCGGCCGGTCGGTCGCGGCGGAGGCAAGGGCTGCGGCGACCGCGAGATCAGCGGCGGGCTCGGTGATGCGCAAGCCCCCGGCGACGTTGAGGTAGACGTCGGCTCCCGCGAGCGAGAGGCCGCAGCGGGTTTCGAGCACGGCCAGCAGCATGGAAAGCCTGCCCGAGTCCCAGCCGATCACCGCCCGGCGCGGGCTTCCGCCCGGGCTTGGCGAGAGCAGCGCCTGCACCTCGACCAGCACGGGCCGCGTTCCCTCCACCCCCGCGAACACGGCGGAGCCGGAGACGTTCCCCCGACGCTCGGCCAGGAACAGGGCGGAGGGATTGGCGACCTCGATCAGCCCGCGCTCGGTCATCTCGAACACGCCGATCTCGTCGGTCGCGCCGAAGCGGTTCTTCACGCCGCGCAGGATGCGGAAGGCGTGCCCGCGCTCACCCTCGAAGTAGAGGACGGCATCGACCATGTGCTCGAGCACGCGGGGGCCGGCGAGCGCCCCTTCCTTGGTGACGTGGCCGACAAGCACGAGCGCGAAGCCGCGCGACTTGGCGAGGCGGATGAGCTCTGCCGCGCAGGCGCGCACCTGCGCGACCGTGCCGGGGGCGCTGTCGAGCGTATCCAGCCACATCGTCTGGATCGAATCGATCACCACGAGTGCGACGTCACGCTCGGCTTCCAGCGAGGCGACGATGTCGCGCAGTGCCGTCGCGGCGGCGAGGCCGAGCGGCGCGTCCGCCAACCCGAGGCGCAGCGCGCGAAGCCGCACCTGCTCGATCGCCTCCTCGCCGGAGATGTAGAGGACGCGCAAGCCTCCCATGGCGAGCTTCGCGGCGGCCTGGAGCAGGATGGTGCTCTTGCCGATGCCGGGATCGCCGCCGACCAGGATGACGGAGGCAGCGACCAGCCCGCCGCCGAGCACGCGGTCGAACTCCGGGATGCCGAAGGGCACGCGCGGCGGCGGCGTGCTCTCGCCCTTCAGCGGCACGAAGGCGACGCGCCTTCCGCCGACGCCTGCCTTGGCGATCGGCCCTGGGCGTGCCTCGACCGTCTCCTCGACGATGCTGTTCCAGGCGTTGCAGGATTCGCACTTGCCGGCCCATTTCGGCGTCACGGCGCCGCAGGACTGGCAGACATAGCGGGCGGAGGGACGTGCCATCGGCCGACGATAGGCGCCGCGCCCGTGGTCGCGGAAGGGCGGATCAGGTGTACCTGGCCAAGCCCAGTCGCACTGTGATCGGCGAGGTCACGAAACAGTCGAAATAATCGCCGACCGGGGGATACCAGCCCTTCTTCGCTGCGACGTCATCGCCTTCCGCGTTCTGCCTCCAGGCCTTGCCCTTCCAGCTGATGCGCTTGCCACCGGTCATCCATTTCTGCGTCCTGGAATGCAGCAGGTCGTGGAACTTCCCCATCGGACAGCAGAGGTTGGTCCAGGCATCGACCGCATAGACCGGCCCGGCATCATGCACGGTGTCCTTGAGCGAGGCGATCGTCCTGCCTTCGAGCGCGGCGACGGCGGCAGGTGGGCCGATGACGGCCCAGCCATGGTCACCAGGCGGTGCGAGGCTTGCAACCGCGATATCGGAAACGGGCGTCGGTCGCCCAAGTTTCTCCCAGGCCGCGAAGGCGGCGACGGACGCGAGTTCACCGCAATTGCCGGCGCCAACGGCCAGGCGGATCAGCTCCTCGCCATACTTGATCGGGCTGTCGCCAAGGGCTTCCGCTTCGAAGGATCGAAGGAACGCCTGCCCGGCGATCGTGCGTCGCAGTTCGAACACCGCATCGCGCCCGGTCTCGTCAGCTGACGCGATCATCGTGTCGATGTGGGCATGGTCCTTATCGAGCACGATCTTGTTCACCGACTTGGCGGGACCGGGGTTCTTGTCCTCGGAGGCGCCCACCCAGTCGGCGCGCTTCTTCCCGCCTGTGTAGAACTTCCGCGCCTCTTCGAACGCGTGGCCTGCAACTTCCGAGTATGCCATGGCGCGCCTCGTTCTCGGGTCGACCCGCGCAACCGTAGCGCAGGGAAGATCAGCGCCGCACCTCCATCCTGATCGGGCCCTCGGTGCTGCCCGTCACGAACTGGTCGACATAGGGGTTGCCGCTGTCGCGGATCGCGGCCGCCGGGCCCTTCCACACGATCGATCCCTTGTGGATCATCGCCACCGTGTCGGCGATGCGCTGGGCGGACGCCATGTCGTGGGTGATCGAGAACGCGGTGGCGCCAAGGCGCTTCACCTGGGCGACGATGAGGTCGTCGATGATCGCACCCATGATGGGGTCGAGCCCCGTCGTCGGCTCATCGAAGAACACGATGTCGGGCTGTGCCGCGATGGCGCGCGCAAGCGCGACGCGCTTCTGCATGCCGCCCGACAGCTCCGACGGCGAAAGCTCGGCCACATCGGCGCCGAGGCCCACCTGGGCGAGGATCTCGACCGCGCGCGGCTTGGCCTCGCGGCGGCTGATGCGGCGCTTGGCGATCAGCCCGAAGCACACGTTCTCCCAGACCGGCAGGCTGTCGAACAGCGCAGCCCCCTGGAACAGCATGCCGATGTGGCCGTTCACCGCGTCACGCTCCGCCCGGCCCATCGACAGAACGTCGCGCCCGTCGATCTCGATCGTTCCGGCATCGGGCGTGATCAGGCCGAGGATGCACTTGATCAGGACGCTCTTGCCCGAGCCAGATCCGCCGATCACGACGATCGAGCTTCCCGCCGGAACATCAAGGTCCAGCTTGTCCAGCACGACCTTCGGCCCGAAGGCCTTGGAGAGGCCGCGGATGCGGATCTTCGGCGGGGGTTCCACGCTCGTCATCGCGCGAAGAACAGCTCGGTGATCACGTAGTTGAACACCAGGATGAGGATGGAGGCCGACACCACCGCGTTGGTCGTCGCGGCCCCCACGCCCTGCGCCCCGCCCTTGCTGTGATAGCCCTGGAAGCAGCCCATCAGCGCGATCACGAAGCCGAACACGGCTGCCTTGACGAGGCCCGAGAACACGTCCTCGAACTTCAGGAATTCCCACGTGCGCGTCATGTAGGCGCCAGCGTTGAAGTCGAGCTTGAACACGCCGACGATGAAGCCGCCCATCACGCCCAGGATGTCGGCCACCACCACGAGCATCGGCAGCACCAGCGTGGCGGCGACCAGGCGCGGCACCACGAGGTACTTCATCGGGTTGGTGGACAGCGTCGTCAGCGCGTCGATCTGGTCGGTCACGCGCATCGTGCCGATCTCGGCCGCGATCGCAGCCCCGATGCGGCCCGCCACCATCAGCCCGGCGAGGACGGGGCCAAGCTCACGCGTGATCGAGAGGACGACGACGGTCGCCACCGCCCCTTCGGCCGAGAACCGCGCGAAGCCGGTGTAGGATTGCAGCGCCAGCACCATGCCGGAGAAGATCGCGGTCAGCGCCACCACCGGCAGCGAGAAATACCCGATCTCGAGCATCTGCCGCCCGAGCAGGCGCGGATAGAAGGGCGGGCGCACGCAATGGCCGAGGGCCGAGACGGCGAACAGCACGACCTGCCCCGCCGTGGCGAGCACGGAGAACAGGCCGGCACCGATGCTGCCAATGAAACCGAGGACAGCGCCCATCACGCCAGCGGCCGGACCGGACCGTAGGCGCGGCCATAGCGGGCGCCGAGCGAGGTCAGCACCTCATACCCGTTCGTGCCGGCGAGCTCGGCCACGGCATCGGGCGGCAGTTCCGGCCCGAGCAGGCGGAGCGTCCGGCCCGGCGCGAGGTCGGGGTGGTCGGTCACATCGAATGTCAGCAGATCCATCGAGACGCGGCCCGCCATGGGAACAGGGCGGCCGCGGGCATACGCGACCCCGCGGCCAGAGAGCGCGCGAAGGTAGCCATCGGCATAGCCCGCCGCAACCGTTGCAATCAGGCTCGGCCGCGCAGCCCGCCAGGTGGCGTTGTAGCCCACGCTCTCCCCCGCCCCGATCTCGCGCACCTGCAGGACGGGGGCATCGAGCGCGACCGTGCAGCGCAGCGGGTTCGGCGCCCCAGGTGTCGGGTTGAGGCCGTAGAGCGCTGCCCCCGGCCGGGCGAGATCGGACGCGCCCAGCGCGCCCAGGAAGATGCCTGAGCTGTTGGCGAGGCTCGCCGGCACCTCCGGCAACATCGCGCGCGCGGCGGCGAAGCGGGCAACCTGCCCGGCATTCAGCGGATCGTCGGCCACTTCCGAGGAGACGAAATGCGTCATCACGTAGCGGAGGTCGATGCCGTCGAGCAGCGCGCGGTCGTTGGCAAGCTGCGTCACCTCGGCCGGGGAGAGGCCGAGGCGGCTCATCCCCGTGTCGATGTGCAGCAGCGCGGGCAGCCGCCCGCCGGCCGCGCGCGCCGCGTCCCGCCAGCGCGCGAGCTGGCCGAGATCATTCAGCACCGGAACGATCCGCGCGCGGATGAACTCGCCCTCGCTCCCCCCGGTCACGCCGTTCAGCTCGGCAATCATCACGTCATCGGGCAGCAGCGGGCGCAGCGCCAGCGCCTCCGACAGGTGCGCGACGAACACATGCCGGCAGCCCTCCGCCACGAGCCGCGGCGCGACGGCGGCGGCGCCAAGCCCGTAGGCATCGGCCTTCAGGACGGCAGCGACGGGGCCTGACGGATGGCGCGCGCGAAGGTCGTGCCAGTTGGCGGCGATCGCGTCGAGGTCGATGGTCAGCGTGGCCGCACCATGTCGCGACGCTTCAGTCCGCGTCATGCGCGCCGTGTTCGCGGTCGAGGTCGGCGAAGCGGGTGAACTCGCCCTCGAAGAACAGGTCTTCCTTGCCGGTTGGCCCGTGGCGCTGCTTGGCGATGATGAGCTCGGCGATGTTGTGCACCTTCTCCATCTCGCGCTGCCACTTGTCGAGCGCGGTCTGGTACTTGTCCTCGCTGTCGAAGGCCATCTGCTTCGGCTGGCGCTGCGAGAGGTAGTATTCGTCACGGTAGAGGAACATCACCACGTCGGCGTCCTGCTCGATCGTGCCCGACTCGCGCAGGTCCGACAGCAGGGGCCGCTTGTCCTCGCGCCCCTCGACGGCACGCGACAACTGGGACAGGGCGAGGACGGGAACCGCGAGCTCCTTCGCGATCGCCTTCAGGCTCTGCGTGATCTGGCTGATCTCGAGCACCCGGTTCTCCGGGCGCGTTCCCGCCGCGGGGCGGAGAAGCTGCAGATAGTCGATGATGATGAGCGAGAGGCCGTGCGTGCGCTTCAGCCGCCGGCAGCGCGTGCGCAGCCCGCTGATCGTCAGCGCGGGCGTGTCGTCGATGTAGATCGGGTAGCTCGCGAGGGCGCGGCTCACCTCGACGAAGCGCTGGAAGTCACGCTCATCCAGCACACCGCGGCGGATGCGGTCACCCGAGATGCGCGACTGTTCGGCGAGAAGGCGCGTCGCCAACTGTTCCGACGACATTTCGAGCGAGAACAGAGCCACCGTGCCGGCAGGCTTCGATGCACCCGCCGCGCGCTGCGCCTCGGCGAGCGCCTTGGCGGCACCGAAGGCAAGGCAGGTCGCGAGCGCGGATTTTCCCATGCCGGGGCGGCCGGCGAGGATGAGCAGGTCCGACGGGTGCAGCCCGCCCAGCCGCTTGTCGACCGCCTTCAACCCGGTCTCGAGGCCGGACACGCCGCCGCCCGACTGGTAGGCGCGTTCGGCCACCTCGATCGCCTGCGCGAGCGCCTTCTCGAAGGTGACGAAGCCGCCTTCGGACGGGCCCTTTGCGGCAAGCTCGAACAGCGACTGTTCCGCGGCTTCCACCTGGCCTGGCGCGTCGAGCCCCTCGGCATCGCCGAAGGCGCGGTTCACCACCTCCTCGCCGATATCGACGAGCTGGCGACGCAGCCAGCAATCATGCACCACGCGGCCGTACTCGGCCGCGTTGACGATGCCGATCATCGCCGAGACGAGCTGCGCGAGATAGGCGGTGCCGCCGACCTCCTCGAGCGCATCGGCCGCTTCGAGATCAGCCTTCAGCGTCACGGCATTGGCTAGCTGGCCACGCTCGATCCGCCGCGCGACCGCGGCATAGATGCGCCCGTGGACCGGATCGGCGAAGTGTTCGGCGGCGAGGAATTCCGAGACGCGCTCATACGCCTTGTTGTTGGCGAGCAGCGCGCCGAGCAGCGCCTGCTCCGCCTCCAGGTTCGCCGGCGGCGCGCGCAAGCCCAGCCCGAGCAGCGCATCGTCGGCGCGCGGGCGTGTCCGTGTCTCGGCGCTCAATGCCATGAGGTCGATGATCTCCCGAAGCCTTGTCCCGATGCTTGGGGAGACCGTAGCAGACGCAGGCCGGGAAAGTTACTCACACCCCTGTGGAAGTCGGGGATGCCGTGAACGCCCGCGTCGCATGCTCTGCCTCGGCGATGTAGTCGCGCGTCAACGGCACGGCATCGGGCCGGTGCGCGAGCTGCGCCTGCCACACCATGTGACCCTGGCGGCGGAAGGCGAGCTCGCAGGCGACGAGATAGAACTCCCACATGCGGCAGAATTTCTCGTCGTAGAGAGCGGCCACGGCATCGCGGTTGCGCGCGAAACGCTCGCGCCAGTGCCTGATCGTCAGGGCGTAGTGCAGCCTGAGGACCTCGATGTCGGTCACAAGCAGGCCCGACCGCTCGATGCCGGGCAGAACCTCCGACAGTGCCGGCGAGTAGCCGCCGGGAAAGATGTACTTCCTGAGCCACGCATTGGTGATGCCGGGGCCGTCCGGCCGGCCGATGGCGTGCACCAGCGCCACGCCATCGTCCGCGAGCGTGCGCGAGATCGTTGCGAAGAACGTGTCGTACTGCACGATGCCGACATGCTCGAACATGCCGACGGAAACGATACGGTCGAACGTCTCGGTGATGGATCGATAATCGCGGAGCAGGAAGCGCACGCGCCCGTCAAGCCCGGCCGCGGCGGCGCGCGCGTTGCTCTCGCGGTGCTGTTCCTCCGACAGCGTGACGCCGGTGACATCGGCGCCAAATTCCTCCGCCAGCGTGAGTGCGAGTCCGCCCCAGCCCGAGCCGATGTCGAGCACGCGCAGCCCGGGCCGGTCGAGCCGGAGCTTGGCCGCGATGTGGCGCTTCTTGGCCACCTGCGCCTCATCGAGCGTCTCCTGCCCGGTCGGGAAGTACGCGCAGGAGTACTGCCGGTCCCGGTCGAGGAAGAGGCTGTAGAGCCTCCCCGAAAGGTCGTAGTGGTGCGCGACGTTGGCCTTCGCGCGCTGCGCGGGGTTGCGCTGCTGCAGGCGCCGGAACCAGGTCGACGCCTGTTCCGCCACGCGCATCAGGGGGTGGACGTTGCCCGCGGCGAGGTTCTGCATCAGGAGGTCGAGCAGGTCGAACAGCGTCGTGCCGCCGATCGTGTCGATGCCGCCATCCATCCAGGCCTCGCCGAACGCGAGGGAGGGGTTCAGCGCGACGCGGCGCGCGGTGGCGTCATCACGGATCCGGATGGCGGCGTGCGGCCCGGAAGCGGCACCGCCATAGCGGCTCTCGCGGCCATCGGGCCACGTGACCTCGAGCGTTCCCGCAGCGACGATGCGGGCAAAGATGCGGTCGAGCAGCCTCACCACTCGCTCCCCCGATCCCGCGCGGTGTTCGCTCGCCGCGCAGCGTCATCGGGGGAGGATAATCAGCGCCGCGGTGTGACGCCAAGCAGAACGATCAGGTCAGACCTCGGGCTGGTCACCCGTGCCGGCGGGGGTGCCTTCGGCGCCTTCCTCGAACATCTCGAGGGCGGGCGCCTCCTCCTCCTCGTCGGCCGCGCCCGTGACGCGCTCGCCGCGCGCCTGCTTCTCGGCTTCCTCGGGGCTGCGCGCGACGTTCACCGTCACGGCGATCACCACCTCCGGGTGCAGCACCACCTTCACGCCGGAGAGGCCGAGCATCTTGATCGGCAGATCGAGGATGACCTGCTGCCGCGTCACGCTGAGGCCTGCCGCGGTCGTCGCCTCGGCGATGTCACGGGCGCTGACGCTGCCGTAGAGCTGCCCGCCCTCGCCCGCCTGGCGGATCATCACCACCGAGAGGCCCGCGACGCGCTCTGCCACGCGCTCGGCTTCCTCGCGGCGCTTGAGGTTCTGCGCCTCGAGCTGCACGCGGCTTTCCTCGAACCGCGAGCGGTTCTCCTTGGTGGCGCGGATGGCCTTCATCTGCGGCAGGAGGAAGTTGCGGGCATAGCCCGGCTTCACCTTCACCACCTCGCCCATCTGGCCGAGCTTCTCGACACGCTGCAGCAGGATCACGTCCATCGTGGTTCTCCGACCTCAATCCTCAGGGGGCGATTGCCCCGGTCGCGGCCCACGCGTGAGCGCGCGGCGCCGCAGGTTCAGTACGAACTCGGCCAGCCCAAGCCCCGCGAGCGCGAGCCCGACGGGCAGCAGGAAGATGGCAAGCCCCACATAGGCAAGCCCGAGCAGGAGCGACCGCGCCTTCTGCCCCACCGTGACGACATGCACGACCGCAAGTCCCTGCAACACCAGTGGCACGGCGAGCATCATCGCGAGAGAGGAGGCGACGAAGCCCGCCTCCCCACCCGCGAAGCCGGCCAGCAGCGCCGGCACCACCGCGACCGGCGCGTACCAGAGCGGCAGCGTCGCCACCGACCAGCGCACCGGCGGCACGGCCAGCAGCCCGCGCCGGAGCATGAAGGTCTGCGCGGCCGAGGCGTTGGCGACCGTCACGATCGCGAACCAGATGGCGAAGGCGAGCGGCTTGATCCGCACCACCGTCGCGACAAGCTCCGCCGTGCCGATCTCGGGTGTCGCACCCATCCGCGCGAGCGCTTCCTCGACCACCCGCGTCAGCGCACCCGAAAGCCCGCCGGGCTGATCGGCCAGCGCGAACTCCGCCGCGAGCAGCATCGCCGCAGGCCACAACGCCAGCAGCGCGAAGGGCACCCCGAGCGACGGTGTGGCCGCGCCGCGCATCGCCAATCCCGAGAACAGCACGGCCGGCAGGCCGAACAGCAGCACGAAGGCCCCCGTCGCGGCTGGCCCGCCGGAGACGATCGTCACCAGCGCACCGACGCCGCAGGCCGCTCCCGCTGCCGCCGCACCCCAGCCGAAGGCCACCGCGTAGAGTGGCAAAGGCGCCAGCCAGAACAGCACCCCGCCGAACGGCAGGCCGCGCACGGCCGCCAGCGCGAACAGGGCGGAGATGATCCCCCCTGCCAGCGACGCCGTCATGCGCGTGTTCATGCCCACTGCCGTTCCACATTCCGGATCCGGCCCGGCGCGCGCGCCGGGCCATTCCCCTCAGGTCCGGATGACGTAGGGCAGGAGGCCAAGGAACCGCGCACGCTTGATCGCGACAGCGAGCGCACGCTGCTTCTTGCCCGACACGGCCGTGATGCGGCTCGGCACGATCTTGCCGCGCTCGCTGATGTAGCGCGAGAGCAGGCGCACGTCCTTGTAGTCGATCTTGGGCGCGCTTGGCCCGCTGAACGGGCAGGACTTGCGGCGCCGGTAGAACGGCCGGCGCGCGCCAACCGCTGTGCGGCGGCTCGCCGGAACGATGTCTGCGTTGTCTTCCATCGGTGTCAGCCCCCCATCTCGCCACGCGGTGCCCGGTCAGCACCCCGGTCAGCACCCCGGTCTGGCCGGTCCCCGCCGAAGCCGCCCCGATCGCCGCCGAAGCCGCCGCGGTCACCACCGAAGCCACCGCGGTCGCCACCGAAGCCGCCGCGGTCACCACGGTCGCCGAAGCCGCTGCGCGGCGGGCGCGGGCCACGGTCACCACCGAACCGGCCACCGCCACCGCCAGGCCCGCGGCTCTCGCGGTCATCACGGCCCTTGTTGGTGAGGATCGCGGACGGACCCTCCTCCAGTTCCTCGACCGCGACGGTCAGGAAGCGAAGAACATCCTCGTTCAGGCGGAGCAGGCGCTCCATCTCGGTGATGGCGGGCGGCGGCGCCTCGATGTTGAGGAGAACGTAGTGGCCCTTCCGGTTCTTCTTGATCCGGTAGGCGAGGGAGCGGAGCCCCCAGTACTCGTTCTTCTTAACCGCGCCGCCAAGCTCGGCAACGGTGGCGGCGATCTGTTCGCCGAGCGCATCGACCTGCTGCGTCGTGACATCGCTGCGCGCGATGACCACGCACTCGTACAATGGCATGTATTGCCCCTCCGGCTTCTCTCAGCCCGGCGTGGCGGGACGATCCCGGCACAAACAGGCATAGCCGGCCACGCGCCTCGCGGCCGGCAGGGAACGGCGGGGTTATACAGAAGAGGGCGGCGGATGCAACAACGGCGGCCGCAATCCTCCCCCGCGCATGGGCCTGCCATCCAAGGGCCTCGCCCTGATCTCCCTCTCCCGCATGGGCGGGAAAGGGCCGGGCTGAGGGCGGGGGGCAGCGATACGGGCGTCCGGCCTGTGAGGTGTCCGTCGCACCATGCTCCCCTCACCCAACCCCTCTCCCCCCGCAGTCGGGGGGAGAAGGAGGATCGACGCTCGCGCACGCCGAGCGCGCCACCGCGAGCTTCCTTGACAATCGGGCCAGCGCACGCCTACCACGCCGGCCCGGCCGTCACACGCCTGCAATCCCCACGCCTTCAACGAGAACCGGAAGAGACACCCCGATGCCCGTGCGCGCCTTCGTGTTCCCCGGCCAGGGCAGCCAGGCCGTCGGAATGGGCCGCGCTCTCGCCGACGCCTTCCCCGTCGCCCGCGAGGTGTTCGGCGAGGTCGACGAGGCGCTGAAGCAGAAGCTCTCCGCCCTGATGTTCGAGGGTTCCCCGGAGACGCTGACGCTGACCGAGAACGCCCAGCCGGCGCTGATGGCGCACTCCATCGCCACGCTGCGCGTGCTGGCCCGCGAGGGTGGTCTCGCGCTGCCTGACGCCGCGATCCTCGTTGCCGGCCACTCGCTAGGCGAATACAGCGCGCTGGCCGCCGCCGGCGCCTTCGACCTCGCCACCTGCGCGCGGCTGCTCAGGCTCCGCGGCCAGGCGATGCAGAAGGCCGTGCCGCCCGGCGAAGGGGCCATGGCCGCCCTGCTCGGCGCCGAGCTCGACCAGGCGGAGGACCTCTGCGCCGAAGCCGCCGAGGGGCCCGAGGGGCGCGAGGTGATCGAGCCCGCCAACGACAATGGCGGCGGCCAGGTGGTGATCAGCGGGGCGACGGCCGCGATCGACCGTGCCATCGCACTCGCCCCCGCCCAGGGCATCAAACGGGCGATCAAGCTTCCCGTCTCCGCCCCGTTCCACTGCGCGCTGATGGCGCCGGCCGCCGACGCGATGGCCGATGCGCTCGCCAGGGCCGAGCTTCGGTCTCCCATCGTGCCGGTCATCGCCAACGTCACCGCCGCCAAGGCGACCGGCCCTGACGAGATCCGCGCCCTCCTCGTCCGCCAGGTGACGGCTGTGGTGCGGTGGCGGGAAAGTGTCGTGGCGATGCGGGCGATGGGCGTGGACAGCATCGTCGAGCTCGGCACGGGCAAGGTGCTCGCCGGCCTCGTGAAGCGTATCGACAAGGACATGGCAGCGACCTCGCTCGGCACGCCCGAGGAGATCGAGGCCTTCCTGAAGGCGATCTGAGGGTGAACGCGATGTTCAGGCTCGACGGCAAGGCAGCGCTGGTGACCGGTGCATCAGGCGGGATCGGCTCCGCGATCGCGCGCGCGCTGCATGCGCAGGGGGCCATCGTCGGCCTCTCCGGCACGCGCGAGCCAGCGCTCGCCGCCCTGGCGGCGGAGCTTGGCGAGCGTGCGCATGTGCTGCCCGCCAACCTCGCCGACCCCGCCGCCCCCGATGCGCTGGTCGCGGCCGCGGATTCCGCGATGGGCGGCCTTGCCATCCTCGTCAACAACGCCGGCTTCACGCGCGACGGGCTCGCGCTGCGCATGAAGGACGAGGACTGGCAGGCGGTTCTCGACGTCGACCTGACCGCCGCGTTCCGGCTCTCGCGCGCGGCGCTGAAGGGCATGCTGCGCCGCCGGGCTGGGCGGATCGTCTCGATCTCCTCGATCGTGGGCGTCACCGGCAACCCGGGCCAGGCGAACTACGCCGCCGCCAAGGCCGGGCTCATCGGCATGTCGAAGGCGCTCGCCGCCGAGGTCGCCGCCCGCGGGGTGACGGTGAACTGCATCGCCCCCGGCTTCATCGCAACACCGATGACCGATGCGCTGACCGACGAGCAGAAGACGGCCCTGTCCACGCGCATTCCGCTCGGCCGACTCGGCACGCCGGCCGACATCGCGGCAGCGACCGTCTACCTCGCCTCCGACGAGGCGGGCTGGATCACCGGCAGCGTGATGCACGTCAATGGCGGGATGGCGATGCTATGATCGCTCCTGGCATCGCCCCCCGCGGCCCCGCGGGAACCTTCGCCGGAACCGGCGGCTTTCCAAGCCCGTTCCCACATGTTATGGCGCCCGGAATCCTGCCTGGGGGGACGTGATCGCGGCGCCGCATCGCGCGCCCCGTTCCTCCGGACGGGTCGCACGCTCCCAAGCTCACGCCAAGCCCGAACAACCGATCCGACCGCAGGAGACCACGCCATGACCGATACCGCCGACATCACGAAGCAGGTGAAGGAAATCGTCGTCGAGCATCTCGGCGTCGAGGAGGCCAAGGTCACCGAGACCGCGTCCTTCATCGATGACCTCGGCGCCGACAGCCTCGACACGGTCGAGCTCGTCATGGCCTTCGAGGAGAAGTTCGGCATCGAGATCCCCGATGACGCCGCCGAGAAGATCACGACCGTGAAGGACGCGATCGACTATATCCAGAAGCAGGAGACGGCCTGACGCGACAACGCCGGGTCACCCGCGCATGCGCCGCGTCGTCGTCACCGGGATGGGGGTGGCCACCCCCCTCGGCATCGGGGTCGAACATGTCTGGAAGCGCCTGCTTGCCGGCGACAGCGGCATCGGCGCGATCCAGTCATTCGACGTGAAGGATTTGCCGGCCAAGATCGCCGGCCAGGTTCCCACCGGCACCAAGGCCGACGGGAAGCTCGACCTCAACGAGTGGATCCCGCCCAAGGACCAGCGGAAGATGGACCGCTTCATCCAGCTCGCGCTCGTCGCGGCGGACGAGGCGGTGGCCGATTCGGGCTGGAAGGCCGAGACCGACGAGGATGCGTGGTCGACCGGGGTGATGATCGGGTCGGGCATCGGGGGCCTGCAGACGATTTTCGAGGCGTCGCAGATGATCATCGAGGGCAAGACGCGGCGCCTGTCGCCGTTCTTCATCCCCTCGGCGCTGATCAACCTCGCCTCCGGCCACGTCTCGATCAGGCACGGCTTCAAGGGGCCGAACCACGCCGTCGTCACCGCCTGCGCGACGGGCGTGCACGCGATCGGCGATGCCGCGCGGCTGATCATCATGGGCGATGCCGACGTGATGGTCGCCGGCGGCTCCGAGGCGGCTGTGTGCGAGCTCGGCATGGCCGGGTTCTGCGCCTCCCGCGCTCTCTCGACCGGATTCAACGACACGCCGACCAGGGCCTCGCGGCCCTGGGACAAGGACCGCGACGGCTTCGTCATGGGCGAGGGTGCGGGCGTTGTCGTGCTCGAGGAGTATGAGCACGCGAAGAAGCGTGGCGCGAAAATCTACGCCGAGTTCTCCGGCTACGGGCTGTCGGGCGACGCCTACCACATCACCGCGCCGGCGGAGGGCCATGACGGTGCCTTCCGCGCCATGAAGGCTGCGATGAAGAACGGCGGCGTGACGACGGAGCAGATCGCCTACATCAACGCCCACGGCACCTCGACCCCGCTCGGCGACGACCTGGAGCTCCAGGCGGTCGAGCGGCTGTTCGGCGATGCCGCGCGCGGTATCGCGATGTCCTCCACCAAGTCCGCCACCGGCCACCTGCTTGGGGCCGCGGGAGCGATCGAGGCGGTGTTCTCCATCCTCGCGGTGCGCGACAACGTCGCCCCGCCGACGCTGAACCTCGACACGCCCTCGACCGAGAGCGTGATCGACCGCGTCGCGCATACCGCACAGGAGCGGACGATCGACATCGCGCTGTCGAACAGCTTCGGCTTCGGCGGCACCAACGCCTCGATCCTGTTCCGCAAGTTGAATTGAGATGGAGGCTGGCGCCGAAGCCCCGGCCGCTCGGCCGCGGCGTCGGGGCCTCCGTGCCCTTGCCGTGCTCGCCGTGCTGCTGGTCGCCATCGGCGGCGGCGCATGGCTCGCCTGGAGCTGGGCGGTCGGGCAGATCGACGCAGGCGGGCCGCTCGCCGCCGAGAAGGCCGTCGTGATCCCGCGCGGCGCCGCCAGCGGCACGATCGCCGAACGCCTCGAAGCGGAAGGCGTGATCAGCGACCAGCGCCTGTTCCTGCTGGGCCTCGCGCTCGACCGCACGGGCCCGGCGCTCAGGGCAGGCGAGTTCGCCTTCCCCGCCGGCACCTCCATCCGCCAGGCGATCGGAATCCTGCGCACGGGCCGCACGGTGCAGCGGCGGCTGACCATCCCCGAGGGGCTCACCGTCGCACAGACGCTCGCCCTGATAGAGGCGGCCGAGGGGCTCACGGGCGGCATCGACACCGCGCCGGCCGAAGGCTCGCTCCTGCCCGAGACCTGGGCCTATTCCTGGGGCGACACGCGCGCCTCGCTGGTCCGCCGCATGGACGAGGCGATGGACCGTGCGCTCGCCGAGGCCTGGGCCGCCCGCGCCGCGGACCTGCCGATCACCTCGGCCCGCGAGGCGCTGATCCTCGCCAGCATCATCGAGAAGGAAACGGCGGTGGCGGAGGAGCGCGGCAGGGTGGCGGGCGTGTTCGCCAACCGCCTCCGCCGCAACATGCCGCTGCAATCGGACCCGACGGTGATCTATGCGGCCTCAGGTGGGGCGGGGTTCCTCGACCGCCCGATCAGCCGTGCCGACCTAGACCGCGACCACCCGATGAACACCTACCGCAACCGCGGCCTGCCGCCGCAGCCGATCGCCTCGCCAGGCCGGGCGAGCCTGATGGCCGCCGTGCGACCCGAGCGAACCGACGCGCTGTACTTCGTCGCCGACGGAACCGGCGGGCATGTCTTTTCCCGCACGCTCGAGGAACACAACCGCGCCGTCGCCCGCTGGCGGCAGATCGAGCGCGAGCGGGGATTGCGCTCGAATTAGGGTCGGTCAGCCGGCGCCTTCCCCTTCTGCGTGCCGAGCAACCCCGTCGCCCAGGGCGCTGGCAGAAGCCCGACGAGGCGCGCGGCGGCGGCCATCCACCACGGAAAGGCCACGCGCTGGCGGCCGGCCAGCATCCCCCGCAGCATGATCGCCGCCGCACGGTCGGCGTCCATCAGCCCTGGCATCGGGAAGGCGTTCGAGGCCGTCATCGGCGTGCGCACGTAGCCGGGGCAGATCGAGGTCAGAACGATGCCCTCGCCCCGCCACACCGGCGCGGTGGCGACCGCCCAGGCATCGACCGCCGCCTTGGCCGCGCAATAGGCCGGCGCGCCCGGCGCCGGCACGAAGGCCGCGATCGAGGCGACGACGCCGATCCGCCCGCGCACCCCGCCCGGGCCCGCCGCCTGCCCCCTCATCGCCGCCGCAGCGGGCAAGGCCGTGTTCAACACGCCATCGACATTGGTCGCCAGGATCGCGCGCGCCTGCGCGGCACTCTCCGCCACCCCGGCCCCGGTGCCGGCCGAGATGCCGGCATTGGCGAGAACGAGGTCGAGCGGCGCGGCACCGGCGATCCAGCCCTCCATCGCCGCGGCGTCGCACACATCGATCACCGCGATCGCGGCCTCCGCCCCACGCTCGCGCACCGCATCGGCGACGAGGCCGAGGCGCGCTGCATCGCGCCCGCCGAGGAACAGCGTCACGCCGGGCCGCGCGCAGGCGAGCGCGAAGGCAGCCCCGAGGCCGGATGAGGCCCCGGTGATGAGCACGCGGGAAGGGGACGAATCGACCATGGATTTCGAGGATACCCGGCTTTCGAGGAGACGCGGTGGGGTCTATAACGCGCGCCAATGCCCTCACCGTCGTCCGTTCCCCCAACCCCCAGCCCCCTCTCCCGCGAGCTCGCGTCCATGACCGGCTTCGCCCGCGACCGCGGCGAGGGCAGCGGCATCGCCTGGGTCTGGGAGGTGAAGAGCGTCAACGGCCGCGGCCTCGACGTGCGCTTCCGGATGCCGCCCGGCTGGGACGGCATCGAGGCCGGGCTTCGCGACGCGGCGCAGAAGGCGCTCAAGCGCGGCAGCGTCAGCGCGGGCCTCGCCGTCCGCAACGACCAGGCCGCCAACCGCCCGAGCCTTGACCGCGCCGCACTCGATGCCGCGATCGCGCTCGTCGCCGAGGTGCAGGCGCTTCTGCCAGGCGCGCCATCACCACCCGCCACGGCGCTGCTCGCGCTCCCCGGCGTCATGCTGCAAGCCGCCGAGGAGGAGCCTGACGAGGCGCTGCTCGCCGCCCGCGCCGCCGCCGTCACGGCAAGCTTCGGCCGTGCGCTCGCCGCCCTCGATGCCTCGCGCCGTGACGAGGGGGCGCGCATCGGCGCGGTGCTCGCGGCCAAGCTCGACGAGATCGACACGCTCGTCGCCGCCGCCGAGGCCGATGCCGCGACGCAGCCGGCCGCCGTGCGGGACCGCCTCGCTGCATCGCTGCGCGCGCTGGCGGACCAGACGCCCGCGCTGACGGAGGAAAGGATCGCGGCGGAAGCGGCCCTGCTCGCCTCCCGCGCCGATGTGCGGGAGGAGCTCGACAGGCTGCATGCGCACATCGCCGCGGCGCGCGCGCTGCTGGCCGAGGGAACGCTGGTCGGGCGGCGGCTCGACTTCCTGACGCAGGAGTTCAACCGCGAGGCCAATACGCTGTGCAGCAAGGCGGCGAGCCGCACGCTGACGGCAACGGGGCTCGCGCTGAAGGCGGCGATCGAGCAGTTCCGCGAGCAGGTGCAGAACCTTGAGTGAGGCCGCCACCGAAACGATCGCGCGGCGCGGGCTTCTCCTCGTCCTGTCCTCGCCGTCGGGCGGGGGCAAGACCTCGGTCGGCCGCGCGCTGCGTGAGGCCGACACGAACCTGCATCTTTCCGTGTCGCTCACCACCCGCGCCGCGCGGCCTGGCGAGGCCGATGGCGTCGATTATCATTTCGTCGACGAGCCGACCTTCCTGCGCGCGATCGAGGCCAACGCGATGGTCGAGCATGCGCAGGTGTACGCGCACCGCTACGGCACGCCGCGCGCCCCCGTCGCCCAGGCGCTCGACCGTGGCCACGACATGCTGTTCGACATCGACTGGCAGGGCACGCAGCAATTGCGCGCCGCCCTGCCCGGCGATGTCGTGTCGATCTACCTGCTGCCGCCGGGAATGGACGAGCTCGCGCGGAGGCTGGCCGCCCGCGCGCAGGACGATGCCGCCGTGGTCGCGCGCCGGATGGCGCAGGCGGCGTCGGAGATCACGCACTGGAACGAGTATGACTACGTGCTCGTGAACAGCGACTTCGACGCGACGGTCGCGGCCGCCCGCGCCATTCTGGCTGCGGAACGGCTACGCCGGTCGCGACGGACCGGCCTCGCCCCCTTCGTCGCGGCGCTGCTCGGCGGCTGAGGCGAGCCGCAGGAACTCCCCGAGGTTCAGCGTCTCCGCCCGCCGCGTGCCGTCGATCCCTGCCGCTTCGAGCAGCGCATCGGATTGCCCGAGCGATTTCAGCGAACTCCTCAGCATCTTCCGCCGCTGCCCGAACGCCGCCGCCGTGACGCGGCTGAGCGCGCGCAGGCGGGATGGCGGAAGCTGTTCCGTTCGCGGCACGATCCTGATGACGGCCGACCACACCTTGGGCGGCGGCGTGAAGGCGGCGGGGGGAATGCGCATCACGATGCGCGCCTCGGCCACGGCGGCGGCGAGCACGGCGAGGCGGCCATAGGCCTCGGTTCCCGGGGCCGCGACGATGCGCTCGGCCACCTCCTGCTGGAACATCAGCGTCATGCTCTCGAACGATGCCGCCTCGCCGAGCCAGCGGACGAGCAGTGCCGTGCCGACATTGTAGGGAAGGTTGGCCACGATCACGCGCGGAGCCGGCACCAGCGCGGCAAGGTCGGCCCCCATCGCATCCGCCGCGATCACGCGCAATCGGCCGGGATAGGCCTCAGCCAGCGGCGCCAGCGCCGCGACGGCGCGTGAGTCGAGCTCGATCGCCGTCACGTCGGCCGCGTCGGTGGCGAGCAGGGCGCGGGTGAGCCCGCCGGGGCCTGGGCCGATCTCGATCACGTGCCGACCGGCAAGTTCGCCCGCCTCGCGCGCGATGCGCGCGGTGAGGTTCATGTCGAGCAGGAAATGCTGGCCGAGCGACTTCCGCGCATCGAGCCCGGCTGCCGCGATCACCGCGCGCAGCGGCGCCAGCGAAGGGCTCACGCCGCCACGCGTGATCCCCGCCGCCCGGCGATCTCGGCCGCCATCACCAGCGCCGCGATCAGGCTCGTCGGGTCGGCCCGTCCGGTGCCGGCGATGCCATAGGCGGTGCCGTGGTCGGGCGAGGTGCGCACGATCGAGAGGCCGAGCGTGACGTTCACCGCATTGGCGAAGTCGAGCGCCTTGATCGGGATGAGGGCCTGGTCGTGATACATGCAGAGGGCTGCGTCATAGGTCGCGCGCGCGGCGGCATGGAACAGGCTGTCGCCCGGGTGCGGGCCGGTGGCGGCGATGCCGTCGGCCCGAAGCTGCGCGACGGCAGGGGCGATGATGTCGATCTCCTCGCGCCCGACCGTGCCGCTTTCGCCCGCATGCGGGTTGAGGCCGGCGATGGCGAGCCTGGGCGCGGCAAGCCCGAAATCCGCCGCGAGCGCCCCGGCCGTGATGCGCCCTGCCTCGACGATCGCCTCTGTCGTGAGCGCGCGCGGCACGTCGGCGAGCGGGATATGCACCGTCACCGGCACGACGCGGAGCATCGGCCCTGCCAGCATCATCACGGGCGTGCCGCCGCCGGCCAGGTCCTTCAGCCACATCGTGTGCCCGGTATGGCCGATCCCGGCATCGAGCAGGGTCGTCTTGGCGAGCGGGTTCGTCACCACCGCCGCCGCCGCACCGCTGCGGGCCAGCGCGACCGCACGCTCGACCGAGGCGACGATGGCGGGCGCATGCCGCGCATCGGCCCGCCCCGGCATCACGGGCGCGGCGAGCCGTTCCGGCAGTACCGGCAGGGCGCGGGAGAACACGGCGGCGGCCTCGGCCAACGTCTCGACGGAGCGCACGGGAACGGCACGGCCAAGCGTGGCGGCGAGTGCCGCGAAATGGTCAGGGTCGCCGAGCACGGCGAAGGGATGCGCCATGCGGAGCGACTCCCACGCGGCGAGGGTGACCTCCGGGCCAATGCCGGCCGGGTCCCCCATCGTGACCGCGAGCGGAGCCAGGATCTGGCCGACCATCAGGAGCGGACGTCGATGTCGGCGCGCCGGCGCAGGTCACGCATCATCTGTCGCGACAGCAGGTCGGCCCGCTCGCGCTGGATGCCGGCAGCGATGGCCTGGGGGTTCAGCACCGCGAGGTTCTCCGTCCGCCTGCTGCACAGGATGAGCACGGCGATGCCATCGGGCGCGATCAGCGGCCGTGTCGGCACGCCGGGGCGAAGCTCGTCCAGGATGGCGCGGATCGGCCCCTGCTGCTGCTCGAGCCGGAGCTCCTGGCCAGGGTCTGCGGGGCGGGAGGAGCGGAGCTGGCGGGCCGCCTCCTCCATGGCCGAGCAGGACTTCACCGTCTCGCCGATGCGCTGGGCGTTCTGCAGCTGCACGATCTGCTGCTGCGTCGGCGCCTGGGGGTTCAGCGGCTGGTCGAAGGGCAGGAACACCTGGCGGATCGAAAGCAGCGTCGCCATGTCGCGGCCGACCTCGCGCCGCTGCCGCAGCGTGACGATCGTGAGCCCGCCCGCGGTGCGGATCGGGTTCGAGACCGCACCGGGTGGCATCTGCGTCACCACCGCCTCGACCTCGGGCTCGAGCTGGCCGAGCCTGACCCAGCCGAGGTCGCCGCCCTCCTCGCCGCTCTGCGCCTGGCTGAACTGGGCAGCGACGGCGGGGAACGGGGCGCCGGCGCGAAGCTGGTCGATCAGGCTCGAGGCGGTGCGCTGCGCCTCGGCTTCCTGGCTCGCATCGTCGATCGCGATGAACACCTCGCCGACGAGGAACTCGGGCTGGCCGGTCGCGGCCTCGGAGGCGCGCATCCGCTCGCGCACCTCGTCCTCGGTGATCTGCGCCTGCTGGCCGAGCTGGGCGCGGACGAGCTTGGCCCAGCCGAGCTGGGCGCGGATCTGGGAATAGAGCGCGCGGATGTCGATGCCCTGGCGCGCGAGGCTTGCGCGCAAGCCTCCCGCCGACATGCCGTTCTGCGCCTCCAGCCGTGCCACCGCGTCGGCGATCTCCCGGTCGGTCACGCCGACGCGGCGGCGCAGCGCCTCCTGCTGGCGCAGCTTCTCGTCGATGAGCAGGCGCCTGACCTGCGGAGTGATGCGGTCGAGCACGGCCGGCGACAGCGGCAGGCCGGCCGTGATGGCGAACAGGCGGCGGCGCGATTCGAGGTCGAACAGCGTGATGACCTCGCCGTTGACGATCGCGACGATGCCGGCCCCTGGCGCCTGGGCCATCTGCACCATGGGGGCGGCCGGCGCGGGCGTGGCCTGCGGCAGCACCGCCTGCGCAGCCGGCCAGGGCCAAGCTGCAACCGGGGTTGCAACCGGGGCGGCGAGAAGGACGGCCAGAAGGCCTGGAGCGAGCGTCAGCCTCATCGGTATTCCCTAGCCCTGGGCGCCACGCCCCGCAATGCCCCTCGGCCAAGGGGGGGATCAGAAGGCCGAGAAGCCGAAATCCCCAACCGTCTTGAACACCAGGCGGAAGATGATGTCGGTGCCGCGATCAGCCTGTTCGGTCGAGGAGAAGCGCCGCTGGTAGACAGCCTGGAAGGCGAAGCATTCGTCCTCGTAGGTCAGGCCGCCGAAGCTCGACACCATCTGCTCCTGCAGCAGGTCTCGGCGCGCCCCGATGCGGCCCGACCAGTTGCCGATGAGCCGGCCGCCGATCGAGGCTGCGATCTCGCGGCGGGTATCCGGCTGCAGCGCATCGGGCTGGGCCGGGCTCTCGAGGTAGGAGACCGTGAGGTTGCGCCCGGCGTACGAGAAGGTGGCCGACACATCCGCCACCCTTGTGGTGAAGCTCTCGCGGTCGAGCCGGGTACGGTAGCTCAGCGTCACGTACTCGATCGGCGAGACCGAGAGCCGCGCGACATAGTCGGACTGCTTGTCCTCGAGGCCCGAGCCGGCCGGGAACAGGTCATCCGCCCTGCCGCGGAAGGCCTGGCCGAACAGGCCGTCGATGCTCGCCCCGCCGATGTAGTAGGCGCCCCGCACCCCGACATTCACGCGCGTGCCGCCATCGAGCCTGTCGCGGCCGGGGAAGCGGTTGAAGCCGAACAGGTTATCGGCGCTGAACTCGAGATCGACGCTGTCCTCGTTCGGAAAGGCCGGGTCCTGCCCGGTGTTGGGCCCCACCACGGTCTGGACGATCGGCTCGATCAGCTGCGCCCCGCCCCAGCCGGTACGGATCAGCGGCCAGCGCCAGGTCAACGCCGCCTGCGGATGGGCGCGGCCCTTCGTGCCCTCGGTGCCGCCCGGCGTCGGCGTCGCCGCGGTATCACCGCCGACATTGTAGCCGACGAGGTCGAGATTGCCCTCAACGGTCCAGATGTCACCGATCGCACCCGTCATCGGCAGCGACCAGGTGGCGCGCGAGGCAAGCCGGCGGGTATCGGTGCCGCTGCGGCGGGTGGTGGCGAAGGCGCCGAGATCGGTGCGGAGTTGCCCGCCGAGGCGGTCACGCCCCGGCATGTACTCGACATAGCCGCGCGGCAGGACGGTCGGGATGAAGCGGCTTTCGTCATTCGCGCGCAGGCCCTGGAAGAAGAGGCTGTCGACGCGGCCGTAGAAGGTCCTGCCGAACGCCTCGGCGAAGGGCTGGGTGACGAGTGCGGCGGAACTGTCGGCATTCGCCACGCGGTAGCGGCGAAGATAGGTCTCGTCGGACGACCGCTGCGCGTTCCACCCCGCCCGCCAGGTCTCGTTGATCGAGAACCGGCCGGTCGAGAAGATGTGCCCGCGCGCCTCGCTCTCGCGGTCGACCGTGCCGCTGCCGCGGACGGTGAAGAAGCCGCTGTTGAAGCGGCGGCGATACTCGCCGAACAGGATGGCGTTCTGGTCGGTCGTGACCATCGGCGCGAAGGTCGCGTCCGACTGCCCGTCGATCACCCAGTAGTAGGGCTGGCGGAAGAACGTGCCGAGGTAGGAGGAGCTGCCGAAATCGGGGAACAGGAAGCCCGACTGGCGCTTCACCGACGGGTCTGCGTGCGAGAAATAGGGCACGTAGGCGACCGGCACGCCGGCGATCTGCATCGTCGCGTCATAGTACTCGATCGTCTTCTCCTGCTCGTCGTGCACCACGCGATCGGCCCTGATCTGCCAGAGCGGCGGTCGCTGGGGGTCGGTCGGGCAGGCTTCGCAGGTCGAGTAGACGCCACGGCGCATGTCGGTGAAGCGGCCGTCGCTGCGGCGCGCGCCGCTGGCGGCGAAGCGCCCGCCCTCGGCGAGCAGGGCGCGGATGTCGCGCGCGACGCCCTCGCGCAGGTCGTCCGTCAGCTCCGCCTCCTCGGCGAAAAGCACGCGGCCGTCCGCCTCGAGGATCGCGACGTCGCCCTTGGCATAGACGCGGTTGTTCGTGCGGTCGAAGCGGATCTCGCGCGCCCGCAGCACGCGTCCGCCCTGCCAGGCCTCGACACCGCCCGACGCGATCACGGTATTCGTCCGCTCGTCGTACTGAAGCTCGCCTGCCGTGAAGGTCACGGGCTGGCGCGCCTCTGGCCGCGACTCTGGACGCTGCTGCTGGGGCTGCTGCTGCGCCTGCTGGGCGACGGCGGTGGCAGCGGCGGCGAGCAGGAGCGCTGTTCCGGCCAGCAAGGCACTGCGGCGCATCAACCGTCCTCGAGATGCAGCAGCATCGCGACCGCCAATGCGAGGCCGACACCCGCCGGCGTCCAGGCCGCGAGCGTGACCGGGATGGCGCCCGACCCGCCGAATTCGCCGACGACCTTGGTCAGGATGAACAGCGCCACGCCGGCCGCGACCCCCGCGGCAATGGTCAGCCCGACGCCGCCGCGGCGCGAGGGCCGCATCGAGAACCCTGCCGCGACCAGCACCATCACGCCGGCCAGCAGCGGCAGCGCGAGCAGTGCCTGGAACCGCAATCGGTGCTTGAGCGAGGAGAAGCCGGCCTGTTCCAGGACGGCAATGAACCGCGGCAGCGCCCAGAAGCTCAGCGTATCGGGCGGGGCGAGACTTTCCTGCAGCCGCGCGACCGTCAGGTCGGTCGGGATCGCGAGATCGGCGATCGGCTCGCGCGGCCGCTCGACCGCGACGGAGGAGGCGTTGCGCAGCATCCACCGCCCCGGCTCCAGCGTCGCCCGCTCGGCCTCGATCCGGCCCTGGAACCTGTCATCGCCGGAGAGCCGGAATACCGACACGGAGGAGAGGCGAAGCTCTCCCCCCGCAAGCTCGACCCGCCCGCCGCGGAGGATCACCCAGCCGCCCTGAACCTCCGCATCGGGCTGGCGCACCCAGAGCCCGCCGCCGGCAAGCCCGAACGCCCCCGCCCCGCCGCGCAGCAATGCGGTGTCGAGCCGCTCGGCGCGCGCCAGCATGATCGCCGAGACGGGCGAGAGCGCCATTGTCGCGAACAGGCCGAGCCCGACGCCGAGCAGCACCGGCACGGCGAGGAACTGCCACGCCGACACGCCGGCCGCGCGCGCGACGATCAGCTCGGAGCTCCGCGTCAGCCGCCAGAAGGCGAGCAGCCCGCCGAGCAGGATGGCGAAGGGCAGGATCTCGATCGCGAGGAACGGCATCTTCAGCAGCGTGATGCCGGCCAGGTCGCCGAACCCGACCTCGGCACGGCCCGACGCGCGGCGCATCAGTTCGATCACGTCGAACAGCGCGACGATCGCCAGCAGCCCGCCGAGCACGGCCAGCGCCGAGGTGAAGAAGATGCGCCCGACATAGGCCGAGAGAACGCGGGTGATGCGCATCGTGCTCAGGCCACCATCGCCGCTCAGGCCCCCGCCGTCGCGCCGCCCTGCACCGGCCCGCCATCGATCGCGGCAGCACCAGGTGCGCGATGCGAAGGTGGGCGCAGCAGCAGCGCGGTCGCCGCGATGCCCGGCAGGATCGCGTGCGCCCAGATCAGCGGCAGCAGCGAAAGTCTGCTCGCCGCCATGCTGCCGATGGCAAGGCCGAGTGCAACGAGGGCAGCACCGACCGCGACGGCAGCGAGCACCCGCCCGGTCCTGCCCTGACGGCTGAACCCGCCACCAAGCAGGATCACGAGCCCGACGGCGGCGAGCGAGAGCGTGAACAGCGGCCCCGACAGGCGCTGGTGCCCCTCGACGGTGAAGCGCGCCCTGTCACGGTCGCTCACCCGCTCCGCCGGGTCGGGGCTCAGCAGTTCGAACACGCCGCGCTCGCGTGCATCGCGATAGCGCACCTCGTCACGCTCCGCCGGTGCGGCGAGGGTCAGCGTGTTCTCGGCGAAGGTGAGGATGCGGAGCCGGCCCGTGCGCTCGTCAAGCTCCTGGCGCGTGCCGTTCTCGAGCGTCACCTGCGGCAGGTCGCCGGCCAGCACGAGGCGGCCCCGCTCCGCCAGGATGGTCGCCGGCGCTCCGGCATCGCGCGCGTCATGCACCATGATGCCGTGGAACGTGCCTGCCTTGTCGCGGGTGCGCACATACACCGTGAGGCCATCGCCGAGCGTGTTGAACACGCCCTCCTGGATCAGCACCGCGGCCATGCGGTTGCGGATCTCGAACTGGTATTCGCGGAACGCGCGGTAGCTCTCGGGCACCACCCAGAGGTTCATCGTCCAGCCAACCAGCGCGGCGGCGCCGGCAAGTGCGAGCGCGGGCTTGGCGAGAGCGATCTGGCTCATGCCGGCAGCGCGCATCACCACGATCTCGCGGTCGCTCTCAAGGCGCGAGTAGACGGCGAGGATGACGATGAAGGTCGCGATCGGCAGGATGATCGCGACGAAGTTCGGCAGCATGAACAGCGTCAGCTCGAAGAACACCAGCAGCGACAGGCCGCGGTTCAACACGAGCTCGATGAAGCGGAGCGACTGGGTGAGCCAGATCAGCATCGCGAGCCCGGCCGTGACGGCCAGCAGCGCAAGTGCCAGCTGCCGCAGCACGTAGAGGAAGAGGCGGCTCATCCGCTCGTGCGCATCACGGCAGCGTCACGACCTTGCCCGGGTTCATCAGGTTCCCGGGATCGATCGTCCGCTTGATCGCGCGCATCAGGTCAAGCTCCGGCCCCTCCCGCCAGGCGGCGAGCGTCCTGGCCTTGAGGCGGCCGACGCCATGCTCGGCGCTGAAGCTGCCGCCCAAGCTGCGCACCACGCCGTTCACCGCCGCCGCCACCTCGTCCCACCGCTTCAGGAAGGCCGCGCCATCGGCGCCCTCCGGCACCGAGAGGTTGAAGTGGATGTTGCCGTCCCCGACATGGCCGAAGGCGCAGACGCGGATGCCCGGAATCAGCGCGCGGCACGCGGCGGAGGCATCGGCGATCAGCGCCGGCACGCGGCTGACGGGCACCGACACGTCGTTCTTGATCGAGGCCCCCTCGCGCTTCTGCGCCTCGGAATGCTCCTCGCGCAGGCGCCACAGCGCGGCACGCTGCGCATCGCTTTCGGCGATCACGGCATCGCGCACGAGGCCATCCGCCATCGCCGCCTCGAGAACCGCCTCGATGCCTTGTCGCAACGAGGCGTCGGGCCGCGGCGAGGACAGTTCGATCAGGCAGTAATGCTCGTGCGGGTCGGCCAGCGGGGCGGCGCTGCCGGGGATGTGGCGGTACACGAGCTCGAGCCCGAAGCGCATCATGTACTCGAAGGCGGTGAGCGAGGCGCCGTCATGCCGCTGGAACCGGTTCAGCAGCGCGAGTGCCGCATCGACGCTCTCGACCGCGACAAAGGCGACCTGCGTGTCGCGCTGGCGCGGGTACAGTTTCAGCACGGCCTTGGTGATGATGCCGAGCGTGCCTTCGGCGCCGATGAACAGGTGGCGCAGGCAATAGCCGGTGTTGTCCTTGCGCAGCCGCCGCAGCATGTCGAGCACCTGGCCATCGGGCAGCACCACTTCGAGACCGAGCACCATGTCGCGTGCATTGCCGTAGCGGAGCGTGGTGTTGCCGCCAGCGTTGGTGCCGAGATTGCCGCCGATCTGCGCCGTGCCCTCCGCACCGAGCGAGAGCGGGAACAGGCACTCGACATCCGCCGCCGCCTTCTGCACGGCGGCGAGTACCGCGCCCGCCTCGACCGTCATCGTCATGTCGGCCGGGTCGACCTCGATGATGCGGTTCATGCGCGAGACCGAGATCACGACCTCGTCACCGGTCTCGTGCGGTACCGAGGCGCCGACCATCGAGGTGTTGCCCGCCTGCGGCACCATGCGCACGCCCGCCTCGGCGCAGAGGCGCACGGCTTCGGCGCATTCGGCCGTGGTGGCGGGGCGGAGGATGGCGGGCGAGCGGCCGGTCCAGAGCCCGCGCCACTCCATCAGGTAGCCACCCATCTCGGCCGGGTCGGTGATCATGCCCTTGTCGCCGAGCACGGCGCGGAGCCGTTCGGCAAGCGCGGGCGTGAATCCATGCTGCGCGGTGGCGGAAGCCTGGATCGTGGTGTCCGACATGGTGTCTGGCATCGTGTCGCTCTCCTCGGCGAAGCGAGGCTTGCCCCCTTGGCCGGGGCGGGTCAACCGCTGGACAGCGTTCAGCGGGGCGCCGACGCCCGCTTCAACCGGTCCCTCAGCGCGGCGCGGCCGCGCGTTTCAACCTATCATTGATGGCCAAACCAAGGCCGCGCGCGGGAACCGCCATCGCCGCGATCCGCGAGAGCCCCCGCGCACGGCCCTCGGCGTCGAGGAAGCGCAGGCCCGCGAACAGGCGCGCGGCAGCCTCCGCGAGATCGCCCGCCTCGGACAGGTTGAACGTGAGCGGTGCGGGCGGTGCTGCCGCGGTCGCGGTCGCGGGGCCGAAGGCAAGAAGCGCCTCATCCTCCCCCGCCTCGGTCGCATCGAGGCGCACGGGCAGCACGGGGGCGTAGTGCGACAGCAGGAGCCCGGGCGAGCGCAGCGTGCGCGCGCCCTCCGCCGTCGCCTGGTCCATCGGCTGAGCGATGGGGCCAAGGATCGCCTCGATCGCCTCGACCGTCGCCCCTCCCGGCCGCAGCAGCACCGGCACGCGGCCCGTGAGGTCAAGCACGCTCGATTCGACGCCGACCTCGGCCGGCCCGGCATCGAGGATCGCGTCGATCCGGCCCGCGAGGCCGTCGGCGACATGCGCGGCCGTCGTCGGGCTCACCTCGCCGCTGCGGTTGGCCGAGGGCGCTGCGATCGGCACGCCCGCAGCGCCGATCAGCGCCCGCGCGACGGGGTGGGCCGGCACGCGCAGCGCCAGCGTGTCGAGCCCGGCGCGGGCGAGCAGCGCGATCGGGCAGTGCGGCCGGCATGGCAGAACGAGGGTGAGCGGCCCTGGCCACAGCGCCGCGGCGAGGCGTTCGGCCCGCGCATCGGGCAGGCAGAGGCGGAACGCCGCCGCGGCATCGGTGGTGTGGACGATCAGGGGGTTGAAATGCGGCCTGCCCTTGGCTGCGAAGATCGCCGCGACCGCTGCCTCGTTCGTCGCATCGGCACCGAGGCCGTAGACAGTTTCCGTCGGGAAGGCGACCAGCTTTCCTGCGGCAAGCAGGGCGGCGGCGGCCGCCACGCCGGCCTCGTCGGCGGCGAGACGCTCGGTCACACGCGGCCCCTGCACAGGAAGTCGGGGTTCACCCAGCCTGGCTTGCCATAGCTGAGCGGCGCGCCGGCATCGTCCCTCACGCTGCCGCCGGCTGCCTCCACCACGGCCTGCGGGGCGGCGGTGTCCCACTCCATCGTCGTGCCGAAGCGGGGGTAGAGATCGGCCGCCCCCTCGGCGACGCGGCAGAACTTCACGGCTGACCCGAGATTGGCGAGCCGCGCGATGCGATGCGCGCCGAGGAAAGCAGCGATTCGCGGGTCACCGGCATAGTGGCGCGAGGCGAGCACGACGGCGCCATCCTCCGGCACGCGGCGGGCGGTGATGCCTCGCCGTCCCGCGCCATCCTCCTTCCACGCGCCGAGGCCGATCGCCCCGCCGAACAGCTCGCCGCTCGCCGGGATCGCGACGGCGCCGAGCACCGCGCGACCATCGCGCACCAGGCCGACATTCACCGTGAACTCAGGCCTGCCGGCAGCGAACTCGCGCGTGCCGTCGAGCGGATCGACGAGCCAGAACAGCGGCGATGGCGCGCAGATGCGCCCCGACGCCACCTCCTCCTCCGCCACCACGGGGATGTCGGGGGTCGCTGCCCTGAGGCCGGCGGTGATCAGCGCCTCGGCGGCACGGTCGGCCTCCGTCACGGGCGAGTCGTCGTGTTTCGTTTCGACGGCGCAGCCGCGCGCGCGGATCGCCATGATCGCGGCGGCAGCCTCGCGCGCGAGGCCGGCTGCGAGATCGAGCAGGGCAGCGGCATCGAGGCGAGAAGCGTGATCGGCGTGCATCCTCGTGCTCTACCCCCCCGCGGGGCTGATGGCAAAGCCGCCGCCCCGCCGCTACAGTCGGGGCATTCCGGCTTGCCTCCCGGCACGGCCCGCCACCAGGCCCAAGCAGCAACAAGGTCCCCCCGATGCCAGAGATCACTTTCGCCAAGCCCTCCGTGCCGAAAGCAGGCGCGCTCGCCGTCCTCGTTCCCGAGGATGGGATGGACGCAGCCCTTGCAGGGCTCGATGCGGCAACGGAGGGTGCCGTCTCGCGCGGAGCCGCGGCGGCGAGCTTCAAGGGTCGCAAGGGGCAGAGCTGCGTCATCCTCGCCCCCGCAGGCACGGGGCTCTCGCGCGTCGTTCTCGTTGGCCTCGGCAAGGCCGCCGATGTCACGCGCCACGGCGTCGAGGAAGCGGGCGGCACGGCGGCGGCGGCACTGGCCAACGATGCTGCCGCCGCGCTCGACGCGCGCGGCGCCTGCGTCCCGCCCATCGGCACGCACGGGGCCGTCGATGCAGCACTTGGCGCGACGCTCCGCAGCTACCGGTTCGACAAGTACCGCACCAAGGAGAAGGCCGAGGACAAGCCCAAGCTCGCCAAGCTCGTGGTGATGACGGACGACGCCGCCGCGGCGAAGGCGGCGTGGCCCGCCGCCAAGGCCGTGGCCGACGGCGTGTTCCTCGCCCGCGACCTCGTCAGCGAGCCGCCGAACGTGCTGACGCCGGCAGAGATGGCCGATCGCTGCGTCGCGCTCAAATCGCTCGGCCTCCAGGTCGAGGTGTTCGGGCCGAAGGAGATGAAGAAGCTCGGCTTCGGCGCGCTGCTCGGCGTCGCCATGGGCTCGGCGAACGAGCCGCGCATGGTGGTGATGCAGTGGAACGGCGGCAGCAGCGGGGGGGGCCGCACGGCGAAGGCGCGGAAAGGGGCGAAGACGGCGACGAAGCCGCTCGCCTTCATCGGCAAGGGTGTCACGTTCGACACCGGCGGCATCTCGATCAAGCCGGCCGGCGGCATGGAGGACATGAAGTGGGACATGGCCGGCGCTGGCACCGTCATCGGCCTCATGGCCGCGCTGGCGGGGCGGAAGGCGAAGGTCGATGCGATCGGCCTCGTCGGCCTGGTCGAGAACATGCCGTCGGGCACAGCCCAGCGGCCCGGTGACGTTGTCACGACCGCTTCGGGCCAGACGGTGGAGGTGCTGAATACCGACGCCGAGGGTCGCCTCGTGCTGGCCGATGTCATGTGGTACTGCAAGCAGCGCTTCGACCCCGCCTTCATGATCGACCTCGCAACGCTCACGGGTGCGATCATCGTCGCCCTCGGCCACGAGCATGCGGGCCTGTTCGCGAACGACGATGCGCTGGCGCAGACGCTGATCGCATCGGGCAAGGCAACGGGCGAAACGGTCTGGCGCATGCCGCTCGGCGATGCCTACGACAAGTTGCTGAAATCCGACATCGCCGACATGAAGAACATCGGCGGGCGGCCCGGCGGGTCAATCACGGCCGCGCAGTTCATCCAGCGCTTCGTCGATGGCTGCCCCTGGGCGCATCTCGACATCGCCGGCACCGCCTGGCACGGCAAGGACAAGCCGACCATCCCGAAGGGAGCGACCGCGTTCGGCGTGCGGCTGCTCGACACGCTGGTGGCCGAGCATCACGAGCCCGCAAAGGGCTGACACCACGGTGGCGGGAGCGCGCGAGGCTCGGATGATCACCGTTCGCTTCCGCAGGCGCATGCCCGAGAAGGGCGCGCGCGCCGTTCTCGCGGGCGCCGAGGCAGGCCCGGGCTTCGGCATCGCCGGCTTCATGGGCAAGGCAGGCGAGGCGCTCGCCCAGCACGATGGTGCCGGGCGGCGTTTCATCCTTGCCGGGCTCGGCGACACGGCGACGGCACGCTCTGTGCGCGAGGCAGCGGGGCTTGCCACCTCCCACGCGCTGGCCGAGGACCGGCTCGCGATCGACGCCCGCGCGCTGCCCGCGGCGCTTGCGGCGGAAGCTGCCGTGGGGGCCGCGCTGCGGGCCTGGCGGTTTTCCCGCGCGCCTGAGCCAAAGGGGGATGACGAGGCGCCGATGCGGCTTGCGCGCGTCGACATCGTCGTTGCCGACAAGCGCCAGGCCGGTGCCGTATGGGACATGCTGCGCCCCGGCGTCGAGGGTGCGCTGTTTGCCCGCGAGCTGGTGACCGAGCCCGGGAATGTTCTCACCCCGCATCGTTTTGCCGCGCGGCTGCGTGAGCTCGAGGCGCATGGCCTTGCCGTCGAGGTGATGGGGCGTCGGGCGCTGCGCGAGGCAGGCTTCGGCGCAATGCTCGGCGTCGCGCAAGGCTCGGCGGAACCGCCGGCGGTGGTGGTGCTGCGCTGGAAGGGCAAGTTCGAGGCCCCACCGGTCGCCTTCGTCGGCAAGGGCATCACCTTCGACACGGGCGGCATCAGCATCAAGCCGGCAGCGGGCATGTGGGACATGCGGGCCGACATGGCCGGCGCTGCTGCCTGTGCGGGGGCGATGCTCGCCCTCGCGCTGCGTCGCTCGCCCTGCCCGGCCGTTGCGGTGCTCGGGCTTGCCGAGAACGCGATCGGCGCCGAGGCGCAACGGCCTTCGGATGTCGTGCGGGCTGTCGACGGCACGACGATCGAGGTGATCGACACCGACGCCGAGGGTCGCCTCGTGCTGGCTGATTGCCTGGCGTGGACGGCGAAACGTTTCAAGCCGCGCGCGATGATCGACCTCGCGACGCTGACGGGCTCCATCGTCACTGCCCTCGGCCATCACCGTGCCGGCCTGTTCGCGACCGATGCCGCACTCGCCGCGCAGGCCGCGGCGGCAGGAGAGGCGGTGGACGAGCCACTCTGGCCGATGCCACTCGACGAGGGCTACGAGGAGGCGATCCGGAGCGACATCGCCGACCTGCGCAACTGCTCGCCTGAGCGGATGCAGCCCGATGCCTGCCACGCCGCTGCGTTCCTGAAACATTTCGCTGGCGACGTGAAATGGGCGCATCTCGACATCGCCGGCGTCGAGGCGCGGGAGGAGGACGAGGCACTTGGCCCGCGCGGGGCGACCGGGTTCGGCGCCAGGCTGCTCGACCGCCTCGTCTCGCTCCGCTTCGAGACGCCGGACGACTGAAGGCATGCCCGAGCGCGGAGCGCGGAGCTGATGCCCGAGCGGGGTTTCTATCACCTGACGCGAACGCCGATGGAGACGGCGCTGCCGAAGCTGCTCGGGCGCGTGCTTGCGGCCAAGGCGCGCGCCGTCGTGCGCATCGGCGCGCCGGAACGTGTCGAGCCGCTCTCCACCGCGCTGTGGCTCTCGAGCGAGCCTGACTGGCTGCCGCATGGTCATGCGGGAACCGGGAACGCCGACCGCCAGCCCATCTGGCTCACCACCGCCGCCGAGAACCCGAACGCGGCGACGCACCTCTTCCTCGTCGATGGCGCCGAGGCGGGCGAGGTGGAGGGCTTCGCGCGCGTGTTCGACCTGTTCGACGGCGGCGACGAGACGGCCGTTGCCGCGGCGCGCCGCCGCTGGGCCACAGCGAAGGCAGCGGGCGACACGCTCACCTACTGGCAGCAGACCGATCGCGGCTGGGAGAAAAAGGCCGGGTGATCAGGCAGGAACGAGAACCGCCCCGACATCCGCCCGCGGCGCGGCGGCCACCGCCTGGCGCAAGGCGGCATCATCGGCGAACGGTCCTTCGGGCAGCACGAAGCCCTCGCACTCCACCGCCACGCTGTGCGTCGTGAACGGCCATGGATCGATCGCGATCCGTTCCGGATCATCACCGATCGCGGTCATCGCCAGTGCGCCCATCCCGCGCGCATCGGGCACCTCCGCCACGCTGCGCGAGCCGGACAGCCCGTGGCAGATGATCAGCGACATCAGGTCCCACGCCAGGATCAGCGCGCGGTTGCGGGCGATCGCCTCGGGCTGCACGGCGTCGGCCCAGGCGGGCTCGGCGCCCAGCGAGGCGATCAGCCGCGCCTGGCGCTTCGTTTCCTGCGCGTTGAACGCCTCGACCGCCGCCGCATCGGCGCTGCCGGGCGGTGAGTTGCCGAAGCGGGTGTAGATGCCGACGCCGTGCAGCGAGACCAGCAACGCAGGGTAGCGCCCGAGCGAGGCCTCTGCCCTGTCCACCCCCTCTGCCCACAGCACCGTGTGAGCGGTGCGAGGGAGTGCCGTGAAGTTCCACGGCAGGCCCGTGGCGGGATCGCGCGTGGGCGATGCCTCCCACGGCAGCCAGCCGATGTCGTGCTGTTCGGCCGCCAGCCACATCGCCTCGCGGGGCGTGACGCTGCCGAAACGCTGGTTGCCCCAGGCCCGCGCGAGCTGGCCGCTGATCCAGGCATGCGCCGGCTGCGGCACGGCGATGGTGGGGCGGCCAGGAATGCGGCGGAACAGCATCGCAAGATCCTCCGGATAGGGGGCCTCACTCCATCCTGATGCCGGTCAACTCGACCAGCTGCTGCCAGCGCGCCACCTCTGCCCGCTGGAACGCGGCGAAGGGAACCGGCCCGAGCGGTGCGGCAGCGAAGCCGAGGCCGCGCAACCGCTCGCCCATCGCAGGCTCCGCCACGATGGCGAGGAAGCCTTCCGACAGTCTTGCCACGATCGGCGCTGGCGTTCCCGCCGGTGCCCAGATGCCGAACCACGCATCGACCGACACGCCGGGCGCGCCGGCTTCGTCGAACGTCGGCACGTCGGGCGCCTCGGCCAGGCGCTGCGGCGCGCCGATGGCGAGCGCGCGCAGCTTCCCGTCACGCACCAGGGCAACGACCTGCGGCCAGGTGGAGATGAAGTAGTCGACCACGCCAGCGACCGTATCGGTCGTGGCCTGCGCGCCGCCACGATAGGGAACGTGCGTCGCATCCATGCGGAACCGCCGCGCGAGGCTTTCGGCAATCACGTGGCTGGCAGAGCCGACGGAGGAGGAGGCATAGGTGACCTTGCCGCCGTTGGTGCCCTTGGCGACGAGCTCGGCAAGCGTCCTGGCCGGATGGTTCGCCGGCACGACGAGCGCGTGATGCACCGAGGCGAGCCGCGCGACAGGCGCGAAGCTGTCGACCGCGTGATAGGGCAGGCTCCGCGCCATCGCCTGGTTCGAGGCGTGCGTCTGGTTGTTGCCGAGTGCCAGCGTGTAGCCATCGGGCGCTGCCTGGGCCACCGCCTGGGTGCCGACGATCGCACCGCCGCCCGGCCGGTTCTCGACCACCACGGACGCGCCGTTCCAGAGCTCTGACAGCCGCTGCGCCAGGGCGCGGCCGAGCACGTCGGTGCTGCCGCCGGGCGGATAGGCGATGACGATGCGGATCGGGCGCGAGGGATAGGCCTCCTGCGCAGACGCTGGCAGGGCAGCGGCCGCTGGCGCGGCGGCAAGCAGTGTACGGCGTGTGATCATGGTTGGTCCTCCCCTCCCTTGCGCTACGGGGTCATGGGCACAGCGTCAAGCTCAGAGGTCGAGGACGAGCTCGCCCGCGCCGCGCGAGACGCAGGCCATCATCACGCGGGATCGCTTCGCGGCCGAGAGGCAAAGGTCGCGGTGGAGCACGGTGCCGGCCAGCACCTGCACGGTGCAGGTGCCACAGGCCCCGCCCTCGCAGCTTGCCTCGGGCGCGATGCCCGCCTCGCGCAGCACGGCGAGCAGCGAGCGGTTGGCGGGAACGGCAAGCACCTCGCCGCTTCGGGCGAGACGCACGGTGAACGCCTCCCCGGCCGCGGCTGCTTCGGGTGCCAGGCCGAGGAAGGTCTCGCTGTGCACCGCCTCATCGGGCCAGTGCGCGGTCGCATCCCTGAAGGCGGCGAGCATGCGGGCAGGGCCGCAGCAATAGGCATGGGTGCCGGGCGCGGCATCGGCGAAGAGGGCGGCGAGGTCGAGCCTTCGCGCTCCGAACCAGGTGACGAGGCGGTCGCCGGCCAGCGCGCGCGCTTCCGCCAGCAGCGGCGCCTCGGCGGCACTGCGGGCGCAGAAATGCAGCGTCACGTCGGCAAGCGCGGGCAGCATGGAGAGGAAGGGCGTGATGCCGATGCCGCCGGCGACCATGACGTGCCGCGCGGCACCGTCTGCCACGCCGAAGCCGTGCTGCGGATGCGTGGCATGGAGCCGCGCGCCGACGGGAAGCTCATGCAGGATTGTCGAGCCATGGCCCTCGCGCAGCACCGCGATGTCCCACGCCTCGGCGCGCGCAGGGTCCGACGCGATGGAGTAGGCGCGCCTCGTACCATCGGGCAGCGTCAACAGCGTGTGCGCGCCACCGCGGAAGGGGGGCAGCGTGTCGCGCCTGGCGTGCCTCACCGTCAGCACCCGCACGCGCGCCGTGACCATCCGCGCGGCGGCGACGACCACGGGCATCAGCACGCGCACCAGCGAGGCCCTACGCAGGAACGATGCTGTCGCCGGGCCTGATCGTTCCGCCCTCGATGATCCGGCAGTTGAGGCCGGAGCGGTTCGTCAGCGGCCCGAACAGCGGCTTGCCGAGAAGCTCGTCGAGGTATTTGCATGGAACGTTCAGCCGCCCCCCGTAGAGAAGCACGGAGCCGACGCGGAACTGCCGCCCGACGAGGTGGTTCAGCGGCACCTCGCGCACGAGCAGGTTCCGACGCGTCTCCTCGGGTGCCAGGTCGATGTCGTGGTCGCGCTTGAGCGCGGCGAGCGTCTCTTCCTCGATCAGCGTCACCTGGCGGTCGGCGTGCGGCTTGTTGCTGTAGGTGCCGCGGCCGTTGGCGTAACGATCACCCTCGATGCCGTGGCCGGCGACGAGCGACGCGGCGTCAAGCTGCTCCATCTCGACCGAGGCAGCCTCGGCGATGAAGATCGAGAGCAGCGTGCCCTGGAACAGAAGTGCCATGCGTGGTTTCCCTGGTTCAGCCGGGCGTGATGCCCTGCATCAGCGGCGCCCATTTCGCGGCCTCTGCCGCGATCAGCGTGCGGAACGCGGCGCCGTCGCCGGCGAGCGCGACGGTGCCCTGGGCCAACAGCCGCTCGCGCAGTTCGGGCGCTGCCACTGCCGCGCCGAAGGCCTGCGAGAGCCGCGCAAGCACAGGCGCGGGCGTCGCGGCGGGGGCAGCGATGCCGCTGATCGAGCCGTTCTCGAGCCCTGCGAGCCCGGCTTCGGCCGCCGTCGGCACCTCGGGCAGCAGGCTGATCCGCTGGGGCGCGCACACGGCCAGCGCACGCAGCGTTCCCGCCCGCACATGGCCTGCGATCACGGGCGTCGCCTCTGCCGTCATCGACACCTGGCCGGCAAGCACCGCCTGCACGCTCGCCGCCCCTGAGCGGAAATGCACGTCGAGCAGCTCGGCACCCGTGAGGTGGCTCAGCAGGATGCGCGTCTGGTGCGGGCTCGATCCTGCGCCTGCCGTGCCGAAGCTGAAGCGCTCCTTCTCGCGCTTCGCCTCGGCGATGACGGCGGCGAGGGTCGCACCCGGCACGACGGGGTGGGCCACGAGCACGTGCGGCGTCGAGGCCGCGAGCGCGACGGGGGCAAGGTCCTTCACCGGGTCGAACGGCATGCGCGGATAGATGACGGGGTTCACGGCCGCCATCGCGCCGGTGAGCATCAGCAGCGTGTAGCCATCAGCCGGTGCACGCGCGACGAACTCGCCGGCGATGTTGCCGCCCGCGCCCGCGCGGTTCTCCACCACCACGGGCTGGCCCAGCTCCGCCGCCGCACGCTCGGCCACGATACGCGCGACAATGTCGGTGATGCCGCCGGCGCCGAAGGGAACGACGAGCCGCACCGCGCGCGCCGGGAAATCCTGCGCCAGGGCCGGCCCCCGCGCGGGAAGAGCCAGCAGCAGCGGAGCGGCCAGCATCGACCGTCGCGTCACACCCATCATGCCAAGGCTCCCCACCCGATTGTTGCGGGGCCAGCCTGCGCGGTGGGCGGCGCGTGTCAAGCCGCCGTGCTCGCCTCTTCGAGGGCGGCCTGCGCCTCGAGCCACACTTCCTCTGCCGCCGCCGTCTCGCGCGCGATCGCGGTGAGCCGCGCGTTGGCGAGCGCGATCTCGACCGCCTTGCCCGCCCCGGAATAGAGCCGGGGGTTGGCGAGCTTCGACTCGATCGCCGCACGCTCCTCGTTCAGCTTCGCGATCGTCTTCTCCGCGTCCTGCGCGCGGCGGCGAAGGGGGGCGAGGGCTGCGCGGGCCACCGCGCGCGCCTTGCGGTCACCGGCCTTGTCGCCCGCCTCACCCTTGGCCGAGGGCGGCCGGGCGCGTTCGGCGAGCCAGGCGCGGTAGTCGTCGAGGTCGCCGTCGAAGGGCTGTGCCGTGCCGTCCGACACGAGCCAGAGACGATCCGCGACCAGATCGACGAGGTGAGGATCGTGGGTGATCAGGATCACCGCGCCCTGGTAGTCGGACAAGGCACGCACCAGCGCCTCGCGCGCATCGATGTCGAGATGGTTCGTCGGCTCGTCGAGGATCAGCAGCTGCGGCGCGTCGCGCGTGGCCAGTGCCAGCAGCAGCCGCGCCTTCTCGCCGCCCGACAGCGCACCTACCTTCGTATCGGCACGGTCGGCATCGAGGCCGAAGCGGGCGAGTTGGCTGCGCACCTGGCCCGGCGTCGCGCGTGGCAACGCGCGCGCCATGTGCAGGATCGGCGTGTCGGAGAGGATGAGGTCATCCTCCTGGTGCTGCGCGAAGAACCCCACCGTCAGCCGCGGCGTGCGGAACACGTGGCCCGTCGCGGAATCGAGCCTGCCGGCGATCAGCTTGGCGAGCGTCGACTTGCCGTTGCCGTTGCGGCCCAACAGCGCGATGCGGTCATCCTGGTCGATGCGGAAGGAGAGGTTGCGCAGGATCGGCGCCCCGCCATAGCCCACCGCCGCGCCATCGACCGTCACGATCGGCGGGCTCAGCGCCACGGGCTCGGGGAAGGCGAAGCGTGTGGGCGTATCCTCGACCACCGCCTCGATCACCGGCAGCTTGGCGATCGCCTTCAGCTTGCTCTGCGCCTGGCGGGCCTTCGAGGCCTTGGCGCGGAACCGGTCGACGAAGTCCTGCAGGTGCGCGCGCTGCAATGCGATCTTGCCCGCCTCGGCGGCCATCTGCTCGGCGCGTTCGGTGCGGATGCGCACGAAGCTGTCGAACCCGCCCGGGTAGACATTGATCTTGCCGCGATCGAGATGGGCGATGGCGTGGACGGTGTTGTCGAGCAGCGTGCGGTCATGGCTGACGATGATCGCCGCCCCCGGGAACCGCGTCAGCCAGGCCTCGAGCCAGATCGTCGCCTCGAGGTCGAGGTGGTTGGTGGGCTCGTCCAGCAGCAGGAGGTCAGGCTCCATGAACAGCGCGGCGGCAAGTGCCACGCGCATCCGCCAACCGCCGGAGAAGGAGCCGACGGGCTTTGCCTGCGCCTCGGCGTCGAAGCCAAGGCCAGCGAGGATGGTCGCTGCCCGCGCCGGGGCCGCATCGGCGCCGATGGTGCGCAGCCGGTCGTGGATCTCGCCCAGGCGCTCCGGCTCGGCGGTTTCCGCTTCGGCGAGAAGCCGCGTGCGCTCGACATCGGCAGCAAGAACGGTCTCGACCAGCGAGGCATCGCCCCCCGGCGCCTCCTGCGACACCTTGCCCATGCGGATGCGCGGGGAGATGGACATCGTGCCGCCATCGAGCGCCAGATCGCCCGACAGCGCCTTGAGCAGCGTCGACTTGCCCGCGCCGTTGCGGCCGACGAGGCCGATGCGGCGGCCGGCGTCGAGCGTCATGTCGGCCTGGTCGAGAAGGGTGCGGCCGGCGATGCGGATCGTGGCGCCGCGGAGGGTGAGGATGGTCATGGGAGGGGTCTAGCGCCCCGGGCACCCCAAGCGGAAGGGGGGCCGGGCTTTTCCTTTTGCCGGTTTCCTTTTCGCGGCACCTGCCGTAGATGCGCGCCACCGAACGGAACCAAGGGGACCACGCCATGGCCATCGAGCGCACCTTCAGCATCATCAAGCCTGACGCCACGCGGCGGAACCTCACCGGCAAGGTCAACGCCGTATTCGAGGATGCGGGGCTTCGCATCGTCGCCCAGAAGCGCATCCACATGACCGAGGCGCAAGCCAAGGCCTTCTACGCCGTGCACGCCGCCCGCCCGTTCTACAACGACCTCGTGTCGTTCATGATCTCTGGCCCTGTCGTGGTGCAGGTGCTCGAGGGCGAGAACGCGGTGGCACGCAATCGCGAGCTGATGGGTGCGACCAACCCCGCCAACGCGGCCGAGGGCACGATCCGCAAGCTGTTCGCTGAGAGCATCGAGGCCAACAGCGTGCACGGCTCCGACAGCGCGGAGAACGCAGCGACCGAGATCGCCTATTTCTTTGCCGGCTCCGAGATCGTCGGCTGAGAGGCCATTCGCGAATTCTACTGCCGATGATTCTCTTGGGCCGTCTGGCTTCGCTCCCTGCGCTCCGGTGCTCACGGGTTCAGCCCGCTGTGCGCCGGTTCTCGGGAGCATCGCCATCCAGCTCACGGCAACTCCCAGTGCCGGAGGGGGGTGCAGCCAGCCGCGCCCCCCTCCCGACCGCCATTCACACTTTGTCAGCGTCCCTCGCATAACCCTTTCCTGATCGCGCGGTCCGCGCGACGGTGATGGAGCATGCGAACGGATGGGTGACACAGGAAGAAATGAGCAGGCGCGGCTTGCCGCCGTCCGCCAGCTCGGCCTGCTCGATACCGCCCCCGAGGAGCGGTTCGACGTCTTCACCCGGCTTGCCAGCTCGATCTTCGATGCACCGATCTCGACGCTCTCGCTCGTCGACCAGGACCGCGTCTGGTTCAAGTCGACGCGCGGCCTCTCGCCGGGCGTGACGGAGGTGCCACGCGGCATCGCAGCCTGCGCGCACGTGATCGTCACGCCGGACCACGTGATGGTCGTGCCCGATGCGCGCAACGACCCTCGGCTGGCCACCAGCCCACTCGTCACCGGGCCGCTTGGCGTGCGCTTCTACGCCGGCGCGCCGCTGTTCGGACCGGGCGGGGAAGCCGTCGGCTCCCTCTGCGTGATCGATACCGAGCCGCGCGCAATCGATCCCCGCCTCATCATGGCGCTGCGCGAACTCGCCACGGGAGTGAGCGCCGCTCTCCGCGTGCACGAGCTCTCGGCGATCGCCTTCAAGGACACGCTCACCGGCCTCGGCAACCGGCGGATGTTCGAGGACAGCCTCGCCGTCACGATCGACGCCGCCGCCGACAGCGGCGACGCCGTCGGCCTGCTGCTGATCGACCTTGACCGGTTCCGGGCGATCAACGACGTGCTCGGCCATCCCGGGGGCGATGCCGTGCTGCGCGAGGCGGCGGGGCGCATCGCCGCGTCGCTCCAGCCAGGCGACATCGCGGTGCGGATGGGCGGCGACGAGTTCGCCGTGATCATGCCGCGCTGCACCGTGGCAGCGGAACGCGACATCGCAGCCTCGGCCGGGGCGATCATCGGCGCAATCAACGCAACGCCGATCCTGTTCGAGGGCCAGCGCGCGACGATGCTGGCCACGGGCGGCACCGCCGTGGTGCGGCCCTCCCATGCGATGATGGGTGAGCCGCGCGCCTGGCTCGAACGGGCGGCCGACGTTGCCCTCTACAACGCGAAGAAGACCGCGCGCGGCGGCATCTCCGCCTATGCCACCGGGCTCGAGAGCGGCATCGGCTCGAAGCGAACCCTGAGCGCTGATCTGCGCGCCGCGCTTGCGGCAGGCGGGGCGGACCTTTCCGTCGTGCTGCAACCGGTGTGCGACACGCACACGCGCGGCGTCCGGTCGTTCGAGGCGCTGCTGCGCTGGAATCATCACGACCACGGCCGCATCTCCCCGGCCGATTTCATCCCCGTCGCGGAACGGACAGGGATCGCTGCGGAGCTCGATGCCTGGGTGCTCGAGACCGTCTGCCGCATCCGTGCCGGCTGGCCCGCGGATGCACCGCCGATCGCGGTGAACGTGACGCCCGCCACCATGATCGCCGGCAGTTTCGTCGCCGTGGTGCAGGAGGCGCTGGCGCGCCACCACCTGCACCCATCGGCGATCATGCTCGAACTGACCGAGCGGATGTTCGTCGACGATCCGACGGCGGCGCAATCGGTCGCCGAGGCGCTGCGGGCGTACGGGATCAAGCTCGCGCTCGACGATTTCGGGGCGGGCCACGCCTCCTTCGCCTCGCTCAGGAACCTGCCCTTCGACATCGTGAAGCTCGACCAGGTGCTGACCATCGGCATCGAAGGCGATGGGGAGGAGGGCGATCGCGCCCGCGCCGTGCTGGCCGGCGCGGTCTCCATCGCCCATGCCGTCGGTGCGACCGTGACCGCCGAGGGGGTCGAGACGGAAACGCAGTTCCGCCTGCTCAAGGAAGCGGGGTGCGATGCGATGCAGGGCTGGCTGTTCGGCCGCCCGGCGCCGGCCGGCGCCTGGATGCCGGGGCTGCGGCTCGTCACGACCCAGCCCGACTTGCCGGGGGCTGCCCTGAAGGGGGCGGCGTAAAGGAGGCTGACTGAGGGAGGGGACCCTCCCGACGTCGCGTCAGATCAGGAAGATCGCCATCAGGATCAGCAGCACGATGATGCCCGCGACCGAATAGGTCGTGAAGTTGACGAAGCCGCCGAGCATCGCCTCGCGGTCCTTCAGGAAACCAGGGTCGACCACCGTCTCGCCCGCTGCGCTGCTGCCGTACTCGGCCATGTTCTCAACCCATCGCGTTGTTGTGACGCTGTTCTAGTCGCCGTCACCGCCAGGCGGCAAGGGGTTGGCGAGGATCGCCCCGGCCGGTGCCGGCTGGCCCGCCTCGCCGCGTGCAAGCGCTGCCAGCGCTGCCGGGTAGAGACGGTGCTCCGCCGCGAGAACGCGGGCGGCGAGCGCGTCCTCGGTGTCGCCGGGCAGGACCGGCACGGCCGCCTGGGCGAGGATGGGGCCCTGATCCATCACCTCCGTCACGCGGTGGACGGTGCAGCCATGCAGCTTGACCCCCGCCGCCAGTGCGCGGGCATGGGTGTCGAGGCCGGGGAAGGCAGGCAGCAGCGAGGGGTGGATGTTGATCATCCGGCCCGCCCAGGCACCGACCAGGACCGGCGTGAGAAGCCGCATGTAGCCGGCGAGGCAGACCAACGCCACGCCAGCCCCTGTCAGCACGGCATGCAGCGCCCGCTCATGCGCGGCCCTGTCGCGCCCGAAATCGCGATGTGGGATCGCCATCGTCGGCACGCCCGCGGCAGCGGCGATGGCAAGCCCGGGGGCGTCGGCCACGTTCGCGAGGACGAGCGCGATGCGCGCCGGATAGTCGGGCCCGGCGGCGGCCTCGATCAGCGCGGCCATGTTGCTGCCGCGGCCGCTGATCAGCACCGCGACCGGAACACGCGCCGCCATGCTCAGCGGAACCAGTCGTCCGGTGGGTCGATCGTGACGGCGGCCTCCGCGGCACCAGGGGCGATGCCCGGCGCGATCCGGCCGATCGTGAACACCCGCTCGCCTGCCGCCTCGAGCATCGCGGTCGCGGCCTTTGCCTTGTCGGCGGCGACCACGAGCGCCATGCCGATGCCGCAGTTGAACACCCGCAGCATCTCCTCGGCCGACACCTCGCCGGTGCGGGCAAGCCAGCCGAACACGGGCGGCGGCGTCCACGCCCCGGCATCCAGTTCGGCGACGGTCCCCGGCGGCAGCACGCGCGGCAGGTTGCCCGGAAGCCCCCCGCCGGTGATGTGTGCCGCTGCCTTCAGCAGCCCCGCGCGATGGGCGGCCAGCACGGGCTTGACGTAGATCCGCGTCGGCGTGAGCAGGGCTTCGCCCAGTGTCTGGCCGGCGGCGAAGGGGGCTGGGCTGCCCCAGCCAGCATGCCCGGCCGCGGCAATCCGGCGGACGAGGGAGTAGCCGTTGGAGTGAACGCCCGAGGAGGCGAGGCCGAGCACGAGGTCGCCCGCCCCGATATCGGGGGCCGGCAGCAGCGAGCCGCGCTCGGCGGCGCCCACCGCGAAGCCGGCCAGATCGTAGTCGCCACTCGCATAGAGGCCGGGCATCTCGGCGGTCTCGCCGCCGACGAGCGCACAGCCTGCCTGCCGGCACCCCTCGGCGATGCCGGCGATCACGGTGGCGGCCTGCTCGACCGCGAGGCTGCCGGTGGCGAAATAGTCGAGGAAGAACAGCGGCTCCGCCCCCTGGACCACCAGGTCGTTCACGCACATCGCGACGAGGTCGATGCCGACGGTGGCATGCCGCCCGGTGTCGATCGCGAGCTTGAGCTTGGTGCCGACCCCATCGGTGGTGGCGACCAGCACGGGGTCGGTGAAGCCGGCGGCACGGAGGTCGAACAGGGCGCCGAAGCCGCCAAGCCCTCCCATCGTGCCGACCCGCGCGGTTGCACGGGCCAGCGGCGCGATGCGGTGGACGAGGGCATCGCCTGCCGCGATGTCGACGCCGGCGTCTCGGTAGGTCAGGCTGGCGATGGTGGCCTCCGATCGGCTAAGGGGTCGGGTCAGCAAACCCCGGGGGAATGGCGCGTGACAATAGAGGGCCGTGTCGCAGAAATCAGCCGCCGATCGGCACTCGGGTTCGCAGGGCTGATGCTCGCGGCTCTGGCCGCCCCTCTGGCCCCTCTGCCGGCATGGGGACAGGGCGGCAGCGGCTTCGTCGTGCGGGGCATCGCGGCAGAGGCCGCCGCCGAGACCGCGACGGCCGCCCGCGAACGGGCCATCGCCGGGGGCTTGCGCTCCGCCTGGGCGGCGCTTCTCGCCCGCGAGGCGCCAGGCGAGCAGGCACGCCTCGGCGCGATCAGCGCAGAGGAGCTCGAGCGGCTGGTCGAGAGCTACGAGGTCGAGAACGAGCGTGTCGGGGCGCAGCGCTATGCAGCGACGCTGACCGTCGCCTTCCGGCCCGAGCCCGTGCGCAGGCTGCTCGCCGCGCGCCCTGCCTCCGGCCCCTCCGGCAGGATCGAGGTGACCGCCCCGCTGAACGGCCTCAGTGACTGGGTGGCGATCCGCCAGCGGCTGGCCGGGAGCCCCGCGATCCGTGGCTACGAGGTGCTCGCACTGTCCCGCCGCGAGGCGCGGCTCGCGCTCACGCTTCCGGGCGGCCAGGCGGAGGCGGCGGCAGCGCTCGCCAGCGCCGGGCTTGCGCTCCGGGACGGTCCGGGTGGGCCGACGCTCGGCCTCGTCCCCGGCACCTGAGCAGCAGGTGCGGCAGCGGCCCACCTCATGATCAGCATCCCCAACGCGATCACGCTCGCCAGGCTCTGTGCCGTGCCGCTCGCGGTGTGGCTGATCCTCAAGCACGAGATGGTCGCGGCGTTCTGGCTGTTCGTCGCCGCGGGGATCTCGGACGCGGTGGACGGCTACATCGCCAAGCGGTTCGATGCGCGCACCGAGGTCGGCGCCGTGCTCGACCCTGTCGCCGACAAGGCGCTGCTCGTCACCGTCTATGTCACGCTCGGGCTGACCGGGCGGCTCGATGACTGGCTGGTCATCCTCGTGGTGTTCCGCGACATCTTCATCGTCGGCGGCGTGCTGGTTCTCTACGTGCTCGGCTCGCCGCCAGAGATCAGGCCGCTGCTGGTCAGCAAGGTGAACACGGCGCTGCAGATCGTCCTGGCCGGCGTGGTGCTGCTGCAGGCGGCCTACGGCATTCCGGGCGCGATGGTGGTCGAGGCGCTGGTCTGGGCCGTGGCGGCGAGCACGCTGGCCTCGGGCGGCGCCTATGTCGTGCACTGGGTGCGCGGCGGCGGCGCTGCCGGATGAGCGTCCCGGAACGCCCGAGGGAACCGGAGGTCGGCGAGGGCACGCACAGGCAACGGCTGATCCTGCTTGGTGCCGGCATCGCGCTGCTGCTGCTGGCGCTGCATGCCTTCGCCGCGATCCTGCTGCCCTTCGTGGTTGCCGCGCTGATCGCCTACCTGCTCGATCCGCTCGCTGGCAGGCTCGAGGCGGTGCGCATGCCGCGAGGGGTGGCGGCACTGCTGCTCACCACCGGCGTGGTCGCGCTGTTCGTGCTGTTCCTGCTGCTGTTCTACCCGCTGCTGCTGGCGCAGCTGACCATCCTCGTGACCCGCATTCCCGAGTACATCGGCGCGATCAGGGTGCTGATCACGGAAAGCCTGCTGTGGCTTGCCGACACGCTCGGGCCCGAGGTGGTCGACCGCCGCCTGCGTGAGCTCGCGGTCGGCCAGGCGGCCGGCATGCTGGGCTGGATCGCCGGCGCGCTGGGGGCGCTGATCGGCGGCGGCGCGCGGCTCTTCAACGTCGCGGCACTCGCGGTCGTGACGCCGGTGGTCACCTTCTACCTGCTGCGCGACTGGCCGCGCATGGTCACGGCGATCGATGGCTGGGTGCCGCGCCGCTACGTCGCGACCGTACGGCTGCTCTCGACCGAGATCGACCGCATCCTGTCGGCCTGGGTGCGCGGCCAGGCGATCGTCTGCCTGCTGCTTGGTGCCTTCTATGCCGCGGCGCTGACGGTCGCGGGGCTCGAGCTCGGGCTGATCGTCGGGCTGACGGCGGGCATCATCAGCTTCATCCCCTATGTCGGCACGCTGACGGGCTTCGTGATCGGGGTGGGGATGGCGGCGGTGCAGTTCCCGACCTGGTACGACGTTGCCGTCGTTGCGGCGATCTTCTTCGTCGGCCAGATGGTGGAGGGCTACATCATCTACCCGCGCCTGCTGGGCGACCGGGTGCAGCTTCACGCCGTGTGGGTGATCTTCGCGCTGTTCGCCGGCGGCGCCGCGTTCGGGTTCATCGGCGTCCTGCTCGCGGTGCCGGCCGCCGCGGCGATCGGGGTGGTCGCGCGGTTCTGGCTGCGGCGATATCTCGCGAGCCCGCTGTTCCACGACCGGAGCCCGTGACCCGTGGCGGATGACCCGCCTGCTGTGACGCAGCTGCCGCTGCCCTTTGCGCCCGCACGCTCCTTCGCCGCCGCGGACCTCGTTCCCGGCAGCGCCAACGCAGACGCCCGCGCCTGGCTCGCCCGCTGGCCCGACTGGCCATCGCTGCGCCTCGCCCTCTGGGGCCCCGAGGGCAGCGGCAAGAGCCACCTCGCCGCGATCTGGCGCGACCGCGTCGGTGCGGTGCTGCTCGAAGGGCCGTCGCTCGGGCAGGGCGGCCCCGTGGCGATGCTCGATGCCCTTGCCGGCCAGCCCGGCGCGGTGGTCGAGGACGCCGACCGCGCCGGCGACGAGCGCGCATTGCTGCACCTGATGAACGCGCTGGCCGAGGCAGGCGCGGGGCTGCTGCTCACCGCCCGCACCCCGCCGGCACGCTGGCCGGTCGCGCTGCCCGACCTTCGCTCACGCCTTGCCGCCACCGCGTCCGTCGCGATCGCCGCCCCCGACGAAGCGCTGGTCGAGGCGGTTCTCGCCAAGCTCCTGGCCGACCGGCAGGTGGAGGTGAGGCCTGACCTCGTTGCCGCCCTCGCTCTCCGGATGCCCCGTGACTTCGCGACCGTCCATGCGCTTGCCGCGGAACTCGACGCCGCCTCGCTGGCCGCCGGGCAGCGCGTGACGCGGGGCATCGCGGCCGTCGCGCTCTCCCGGGCGATGGCGGTCACCGGGCATGCCGCCCCCGGCCCCGGCGACGCGGCGGATGACAATTCGGTTGAACAGCCTGCCCCTCCCTCGCCCGGCCAAGGCTCCGTGCTGTAGGATTGATCCTTCGACCGTTGGGGAGACGAGGCCATGGCCCGCGTACGCGAGGTCGCCAAGCTTGCCGAGACCGATGACGCGCACGCCCCGGCCCAGCCCGGCGCGCCCGAGGCATCAGGCCCGCCGGAGGCATCAGGTCCGATCGACCCGGCAAGTCCGGAGCGCTTCATCAACCGCGAGATCTCGTGGCTCGCCTTCAACACCCGCGTGCTGGAGGAGGCGGACAACCCGCGCCATCCGCTGCTCGAGCGTGTGCGCTTCGTCTCGATCTCGGCCTCGAACCTGGACGAGTTCTACTCCGTCCGCGTCGCGGGCCTGGTCGGGCAGGCTGCCGCGGGCGTGGTCAAGGCAAGCCCCGATGGGCTGACGCCGATGCAGCAGCTCACCGCCATCCACGGCAAGGCACTGGAGCTGATCGTCGAGCAGCAGCGCGTCTGGCGGAAGCTGGCCGACCAGCTGCGCACTGCTGGCCTCGCCGTGGTCGATACGCCGGAACTTTCCGCCGATGACCGCCCATGGCTCGAGCAGTGGTTCATGGAGCGGATCTTCCCCGTCCTCACCCCGCTGGCGATCGACCCTGCCCACCCCTTCCCCTTCATCCCCTCGCTCGGCCTGGTGATGGTGCTGAAGCTGACCCATGCCGACGACGGCACGGCGATGCGCGCGCTGCTGCCGATCCCGACGCAGGTGGAGCGCTTCATCCGCCTGCCGGACGTGGCGGGACAGGGCCAAGGCCAGGGCCAGGCACAGGGAGGAGGCCAGGGAGGGGGTCCGCAGATCCGCTTCATGCTGCTCGAGGAGGCGATCGGGTTGTTCCTCGACCGGCTGTTCCCCGGCTACCGGGTTGCCGCGAAAGGCTATTTCCGCGTCATCCGCGACAGCGACGTGGAGTTCGAGGAAGAAGCCGAGGACCTCGTGCGGTCGTACGAGACCGCCCTGAAGCGTCGCCGCCGCGGCAAGGTGATCCGCCTCTCCGTCAACGCCACGATGCCGCAGGACCTGCTCGACTTCGTGACCGACGAGCTCGACGCCCCGCGGGCGGAGGTGTTCGCGGTCGATGGCATCCTCGGCGTGACCGACCTCAAGCAGATCATCGTCGATGACCGGCCCGACCTGCTGTTCACGCCGTACACCGCGCGCTTTCCGGAGCGTATCCGCGATTTCGGCGGCGACTGCTTCGCCGCCATCCGCCACAAGGACATCGTCGTCCACCACCCCTACGAGAGCTTCGACGTGGTGGTGCAGTTCCTGCGCCAGGCCGCGCGCGATCCCAACGTGGTCGCGATCAAGCAGACGCTCTACCGCACAAGCCGCGACAGCCCGATCGTGCGCGCCCTGATCGAGGCGGCGGAGAACGGCAAGATCGTCACCGCCATGGTCGAGCTGAAGGCACGGTTCGACGAGGAGCTGAACATCCGCTGGGCGCGCGAGCTGGAGGCGGCCGGCGTTCAGGTCGTCTACGGCTTCATCGAGCTCAAGACACACGCCAAGCTCAGCCTCGTGGTGCGCCGCGAGGGTGCCAACCTCCGCTCCTACGCCCATGTCGGCACCGGCAACTACCACCCCTACACCGCGCGGGTTTACACCGACCTCTCCTTCTTCACCTGCGACCCCGACATGACGCGCGACGCCCAGCGCCTGTTCAACTTCATGACCGGCTATGCGCAGCCGGTGGGGATGGACGCCTTCGCCTTCGCACCGCTGACGATCCGCCCGCGGCTCGGCGAATTGATTGACCGCGAGATCGGCTTCGCCCGCGCGGGCAAGCCGGCCACGATCTGGCTCAAGATGAACTCGCTGGTCGACGAGGACCTGATCGACCGCCTCTACGCCGCATCGCAGGCAGGGGTTGCGATCGAGATCGTCTGCCGCGGCATCTGCTGCCTCCGGCCCGGCGTGCCGGGGCTGTCGGAGAACATCCGCGTCAAGAGCATCGTCGGCCGCTTCCTCGAGCATGCGCGCATCTTCGCGTTCGGCAACGGCCACGCTTTGCCTTCGCGGGAGGCGGCGGTGTACATCTCCTCCGCCGACTGGATGGCCCGCAACATGGACTGGCGCGTCGAGGTCATGGCCCCGATCCACACCCCGACCGTGCACGCCCAGATCCTCGACCAGATCATGGTGGTGAACCTGAAGGACGAAGCCCAGTCCTGGATCCTCGGGCCGGACGCTGCCTATCGCCGCATCGTTGCCGCCGAGGGCGCCTTCTCCGCGCACGACTATTTCATGACCAACCCCTCCCTCTCCGGGCGTGGCAGCGCGCTGCACGGCCCGGCGACGGTGGCAGTCGCGCCAGGGCGCGAGCGGCAGGACCGTGTCGCGCAGGACTGAGCCGCTCACCGCTGCGCCCGACGAAGCGCATCCCCACCGCGTCGGCGTCGTCGATCTCGGCTCGAACTCGGTGCGCCTCGTGGTCTACGAGGGGCTGGCCCGGAACCCCGTGGCGATCTTCAACGAAAAGGCCATCCTCGGCCTCGGCCGAGGCCTCCAGGCCACCGGCCTGCTGAACGAGGACGCGATCGCCCATTCCATCCTGGTGATGGAGCGCTACGTCGCCGTCGCCCGCTCCATGGGGGCCGACCCGGTCGAGGTGCTGGCCACCGCGGCCGTCAGGGACGCCACCAACGGCGACGCCTATGTCGGCATGCTGCGCCGCCGCTTCCCAGGCCTGACGCTGCGCGTGCTGACGGGGCAGGAGGAGGCCAGGCTCTCGGCCGAAGGCGTGCTCTGCGGCATTCCCGACGCCGACGGCATCCTCGGCGATCTCGGCGGCGGAAGCCTCGAGCTCGTGCACATCCGCGGCGGTGCCATGGTCGGTGCGGCCACGCTGCCGCTCGGCGTCATCCGCCTGTCGGAGCAGTCGGGCAACGACGTGGTGCGCGCGCGCGCCATCGCCGAGGAGGCGCTCGCCGCCATCCCGTGGCTGCGCGAGGGCGTGGGCCGCGACCTCTATCTGGTTGGCGGCGCCTGGCGTGCGCTCGCCCGCATCCATATCGGGCAGACCGGCTATCCGCTGCAGATCGTGCACCACTACACCCTGCCGCGGGAGGAGGCGCGCGACCTCACCAGCGTCGTCACGAACCTCTCGCGGCGCACGCTCGAACGCATTCCCGGCCTGTCGCGCAAGCGTGTCGATGGGCTGCCCTTCGCCGCTGTGGTGATGCGCCGGCTGCTGCGGGTGACGCAGGCGCGGCGGGCGGTGTTCAGCGCCAACGGCATGCGCGAGGGCTGGTTCGCCGGCCGCCTTCCCCCCGCCGTGAGGGCCGAGGACCCGCTGATCGCCGCCGGCCGCGAGCTCAACACCCGCTTCGGTCGCGGCGACGCCCTGCCACCTGCCCTGATCGCGTGGACCGCCCCGCTGTTCACGGGCGAGACGCGGCAGGAGCGGCGGCTGCGCGAAGCCGCGTGCTGGGTGAGCGACATCGGCGCCCACGAGCACCCCGACTACAAGGCGGAGCAGGCCTTCCTGCGCATGCTGCGCCAGCCGGGCATCGGGCTCGACCACCACGCCCGTGCCTTCCTCGCCCTCGTCGTCGCCATGCGCCACGAGGCTGAGCCTGACCAGCCATGGCTCTCGCCAGCCCGCGTGCTGCTTGATGTGGCAGCCGCGCAGCGGGCGGAACTGCTCGGCGCAGCACTTCGCCTCGCCTACACGCTCTCGGGTGGGTCGGCTGGCCTGCTCGCGCTCACCGGGCTCCGGCGCGAGCATGAGCGCCTCGTGCTCCGCCTCTCCCAGGGCGGCGGCGTTTTCGCCGGCGACAGCGTGTGGCGGCGCCTCGAGCGCCTGGCGGAACTGGCCGGCGGGGAGCCCGCAACCGAGATCGCGCCCCCCAAGGACCAGGCAATCGACGTCGACGCGGCCGATTGACCGCGGCGCCGGCGTGGCCGATCACGTTTCGTGTCTTGCCGATGTCATGGTGGCGCATGGCAGGAATGCTCTGGTACTCTACGTCCCATGGTTGCAACGCGCCGTGCAGTCCTCTCCGCCATCCCCGCCCTCGCGGCGGCAAAGGCGGCCAGGGCAAGCGCAGAGCCCGTCGACGTGCTGCTCGTTCTCGCAGTCGACGTCAGCCGTTCGATCGACGAGGACGAGGCCAAGCTGCAGCGCGAGGGCTATCGCAGCGCGATGACCGACCCGCGCGTGGTCTCGGCGATCAGGAGCGGCACGCTCGGCGCCATCGCCGTCGTCTACATCGAGTGGGCGTCGGCCGACTACCAGCGCACCGTCATCCCCTGGACCAAGATCGACGGTGCCGCCTCGGCCAATCGCTGGGGCGAGGCGCTGTCTGCGGCGCCACGCGTCTCGATGAACTGGACCTCCATCTTCGGCGCGATCGAGGCCTCGATGCGCGCGCTGGGCGAGGCACCGTTCGAGGGCACTCGGCGGGTGATCGACATCTCGGCCGACGGGGTGAACAACTCCGGCGGCCCGGTGACGCTGATGCGCGACCTCGCCGTCGATGCCGGCATCACGATCAACGGCCTGCCCATCCTGAACGACCGCTCACCCTTCGGCCGGCCGCAGAACATGTCGCTCGACACGTATTTCCAGGATTTCGTGATCGGCGGCCCAGGCGCCTTCATGATCGCGGCCGAGGATTTCAACGCCTTCCAGGGCGCCGTCCTGCGCAAGCTGATCCGCGAGATCTCGGCAACGCCCGGCCCCCGCTACGGCTGAGGGATCATTCTGGCGCCCTCAGGCGCCGGGATCGTTCTGGTGCCCTCAGGCGCCGAGCGCCCGCTCCGCGGGCTTGGCTCGAAGTCTTTTTTCAGGCCCTCAAGCGCCGGGCGGCGGCGCGCAGTTCGCGCGCTTGGAAAAACGGGGACGGCAGCCGGTGGCGCTACTCCCCCGCGGCGTGGGCCGCCGGGGTGGACTTCTTGCCGAACCAGCCCTTGATGCGCTCGCGCTCGCGCTGGAAGAACACATAGAGCATCGGGATCACGAAGATGCCGATGAACGACGCGGCGATCATCCCCGCGAACACGCCGATCGAGACGTTCCGCCGCGCGATCTCCGCCGCACCCTGGGCGGTCACGAGCGGGACGAGGCCGAGGATGAACGCGAACGACGTCATCATCACGGGCCGGAAACGAAGCCGCGCGCCCTCGGTCGCGGCTTCCAGCAGCGGCATTCCCTTCTCGCGCAGCTCCTTCGCGAACTCCACGATCAGGATGCCGTTCTTGGCGGCCAGCGCGATCAGCACGACAATGCCGATCTGGGCGTACAGGTCGAGCGGCGCCTGCGCGATCCAGATGCCGATGAACGCGCCGAGCACGCCGACGGCCACCGAGAGCAGCACCGGCACCGGAATGGTCCAGCTCTCGTAGAGGCCGACGAGGAAGAGATAGGCAAACAGGATCGCCATCACGAGGATGCCGCCGATCTGCCCGGCCGCGCGCTTCTCCTGGAACGAGATGTCGGACCACTCGAAGCCATAGCCGGATGGCAGCGTCGCGCGCGCCACACCTTCCATCGCAGCCAGCGCCTGGCCGGACGAAACACCCTCGGCGCCGGCGCCAAGCACCGTCGCCGCGCGGTAGTTGTTGAACCGCGTGATCGACTGCGGCGCCTCCTCGATGCGCACCTCGGCGAGCGAGCGCATCGGCACCATCTCGCCATTCGCATTCCGCACGAAGATGCGGAGGATGTCATCGACCCCGCGCCTGTCATCAGGCTCACCCTGCACGTTCACCTGCCAGGTGCGGCCGAACAGGTTCAGGTCGTTCACGTAGGACCCGCCGAGCATCGTCTGCAACGTGCCGAACACGTCGGAAATCGGCACGCCGAGCGCCTGCGCCTTATCACGGTCGATCTCGAGGAACACCGACGGCGTGGAGGCCGAGAAGGTGGAGAACACGCGGGTGAGGCTGTCATTCTGGTTGGCGGCGACCACGAGGCCGCGCATCGCCTGGGCAAGCTCCTTCGGCTCGCGCCCCTCGAGGTCCTGGAGCATGAAGGTGAAGCCGCCGCCTGTGCCGAGCCCGATGATCGGCGGCACGTTCAGCGCCTGCACCGCACCGTCGCGCAGGGCACGGAACTGGCCGCCCAGGTCGCGGATCACCGCCTGGGCGCCCAGCGCCGGATCGGTGCGTTCCTGGAACGGCTTCAGCAGCACGATCATGAACACCGTGTTGGACTGCGCCGCGCCATCGACGAAATTGTAGCCGATGACGGAGGAGACGCTGGCCACCGCCGGGTGCGCGGCGAGGATCTTCTCGACTTCGGTCGAGAGCGCGGCCGAGCGGTTGACCGAGGCTGCATCGGGCAACTGGGCCACGACGAAGATCGTCCCCTGGTCCTCCTCCGGCACGAAGCCGGTCGGCGTCACGCGCGCGATGCCGACGATGCCGGCCATGCAGACGCCGACGACGACGAGCGAGACGGCGGACACGCGCACAAGACGCTTGACCACCGCGCCGTAGCCGTTCGCCACGCTGTCGATCCCGCGCATCATCGCCCCGATCGCTCTGCCGATCGGGCCCTTCCGCGGCCCATGGCTCGGGCGCAGGAACACCGAGGCGAGCGCAGGTGACAGGGTGAGCGCATTGATCGCCGACAGCACCATCGCGACCGAGATCGTCACGGCGAACTGGCGGAACAGCTCGCCGGTGATGCCGGGGATGAAGGCGATCGGCACGAACACCGAGAGCAGCACGAGCGTGATCGCGATGATCGGCGCGGTGATCTCGGCCATCGCCTTCTTCGTCGCCTCGGCCGGCGAAAGATGCGGCTCGGCGTGCATCACGCGTTCGACGTTCTCGACCACGACGATCGCATCGTCGACGACGATGCCGATCGCCAGCACCATCGCCAGCAGCGAGACGGTGTTGGCCGAGTAGCCGATCAGCAGCAGGATCGCGAAGGTGCCGATGAGGCTCACCGGCACCGCGATCGTCGGGATCAGCGTCGCGCGCAGGTTGCCGAGGAAGATGAACACCACGAGCACGACGAGGATGAACGCCTCGATCAGCGTCTTCTGCACCTCGTGGATGGTTTCGGTGACGAAGGTCGTCGCGTCGTAGGTCACCTCCCAGCGCAGCCCCTCGGGGAAGCGCTGGGCCATCTCGTCCATCGCGGCCTGCACCGCGCGCGCGGCGGTGACGGCATTGGCGCCGGGCGCCTGGTAGACCGCGAAGAGCTGGGCGGGCTTGCCCTGGAACCGCGTCTCGACGTCGCTCATCCGCGCGCCGAGCTCGATCCGCGCGACGTCGGAGAGCCTGAGCACGGAGCCGTCGGGGTTGGCGCGGATGACGATCTGGCCGAACTGCTCGGGGCTCGAGAGCCGCCCCTGCGTGGTGATGGTGAGCTGGAGCTGCTGGTCGTCGCTGATCGGCCGCGCGCCGATGCGCCCGACCGGCGCCTGCACGTTCTGCGCGCGCACCGCCGCCTGCACGTCGCCGGGCGTGAGGCCGAGCTGCGCGATCCGGTTGGTGTCGAGCCAGACGCGCATCGAATAGTCGAGCGGGCCGAACAGCGTCACGTCACCCACGCCCTGGGTGCGCTTGATCCGGTCGAGAACGTTGATGGTGAGGTAGTTGGAGATGAAGAGGTTGTCGTACTTCCCCTCCGGATCGTACACGGCGATGACGTTGAGGAAGGCGGAGGACACCTTCTTCACCGTGACGCCGATGCGCTTGACCTCATCGGGCAGCGAGGCAAGTGCCACCTGAACGCGGTTGTTCACGTTCACCGTATTGATGTCTGGATCGGTGCCAAGCTCGAAGCTGACGGTGAGCGAATAGGTGCCGTCGGAGGCCGAGAGGCTCCGCATGTAGATCATGTTGTCGACGCCGACGACCTGGCTCTCGATCACCTGGCCCACGGTCGTTTCGACGACGGATGCATTCGCGCCCGGATAGGTCGCCGTCACCTTCACCTGTGGCGGCACGATCTCGGGATACTGCGCGACGGGAATCCCGGTGAGCGCGATCAACCCCGCGATGGTCGTGACGATGGCGATGACGATGGCAAGGCGGGGACGGTCGACGAAGACGGCGCTGATCATCTCCGCTCAGCCCGCCCGGCCGGTGGCCGCGTCCGCACGCGGCGCCTGCGGCACCGCCTGCACCGGCACGCCGGGGCGGATTCGCTGGATGCCGTCCACGACCAGCATGTCACCCGGCTTGAGCCCGTCCTCGACCGCGATCCTGTTGCCCTGCTGCTGGCCGGTGCGGATGCGGCGCACCGCTGCACGGCCCTGCTCGGCCACGAACACGAAGGCACCCTGCTGGTCGAGCATGATGGCCGCCTGGGGAATGACGATCTTCTTCTCCGGCTCGCGGCCCTCGACGCGCACCGACACGAACATGCCGTCGGTCAGCAGGCGCTGCGGATTGCCGACACGCGCGCGCACCGCCACCGTGTCGGTTCCCTGCCCGACCGTAACGTCGACGAAATCGATCTCGCCCACCTCGCCATAGACGGTGCCATCGGCGAAGGCGACGCGCACCGCCACCTGCGACCGCCGCGCAGCCTCGCCCTGGCCGTCGCCAATCTGCTGGCGCTTGAGGTCGAGCAGCAGGCGCTGGCTGACGGGGAAGGTCACGAACATCGGGTCCTGGCTGACGAGCAGCGCGAGCGTTCCCGACTGCGGCGTGACGACGTTGCCGACGGTGAACGCCGCACGGCCGATGCGCCCGGCGACGGGGGCGCGGATCAGCGTGTAGGCGAGGTTGATCTCCGCCTGCTCGAGCGCGGCGCGCGCCTCGAGCACCTTCGCGGCGGCCTCCGCCGCCTCGGCGCGGCGCTGGTCACGGGTCGCGACCGGAATGTTGTTCGTGCGCACCAGCTCCTCGGCGCGGGCGAGCTGGACGTCGGCGTTCAGCTTCTGCGCCTCGGCCGAGGCAAGCGATGCCTTGGCGGCCGAGACCGAGGCGACGAAAGGCTCGCGCTCGATCACGAAGAGCAGGTCGTCCTTCTTCACCTCCTGCCCGTCGCGGAACGCCTGCTGCTCGAGGAACCCGGTGACGCGCGCGACGAGGGCCACGCGGTCGACCGCCTCGATCCGCCCGATGAACGCGACGGCCTGCGTCACGTCCTCCTCCGTCACGGCAACGACGCCGACGGAGACGGCAGGCGGCGCTGCCTGCTGCGCGACTGAGTGGAGCGGCACGGCAAGGAGCGCGATGATCGCTGTAGCGAGGCTGAACGTGCGCATGGCGGATTGGGCTCCTGGGGGATAGCGACCGTCGCAGAGACTAGACCAACGAGGCAGCATAGAATGGTGATTTTCGCAGGGGCGGCCTGTCGCCGTCCTTGCGCTGGATCAAGCCGCGTCGGGGCGCCGGCGCAGCGTCCAGTAGCGCGGGCGCCGGCCCTCGCGCAGCGCCTTCGCCTCGTAGCGCGTCGGCGGCCAGCCATCGGGCCGCGCATCGGCGACATCCTCGATCGCGAACCAGGGCTGGTTCGCCAGCGTCTCCGCCACCCAGGCCTGGTAGGTCGGGTCGTCGGACGCGAGCCGCCATTCGGCGCCGGCTGCGAGGATGCGCGCCACCTCGCCGAGCGTGGCGGGGTGCACGAAGCGCCGCCGCGCATGCCGCGCCTTGGGCCACGGATCGGGGAACATCAGGTAGAGGCGCTCCAGGCCGCCATCGGGGAGGGCTGCGATCAGCGTCCGCGCATCGGCCGGCCAGAGGCGGAGGGTAGGCGGCACCGCTGCCGTCGCCTCCTCGTCCTCGGGAACCAGGCGGGTGAGGAGGCTGGCCAACCCGTTCTCGAACACCTCGGCCGCGATCAGCCCGACATCCGGGTTGGCGGCGGCGATGGCCTCGGCATGCTCCCCCCCGCCGAACCCCACCTCGAGCCACACCGCGCGCACCGGGGCAGCGAAGGCGGCCTTCGGCGTCGCGGCAAGCGCCAGCGGAAAGACCATGCGCGGCAGCGTCTCGGCCAACAGCCGCTCCTGTCGCGGGCGGAGCGCATGGCCACGCCGGCGGCCGTAGAGCCGGGCCGCCGGGTCACGGTCGAGCTTCTTCGACCGGACCGGCGGTGCTTCCGTCACGTCAGCGCCAGGATCAACGACCGAAGGCGGCCTTCAGCGCGTGAACGAGGTCGGTCCTCTCCCAGGTGAAGGTGCCCTTCTCCTCGTCCGGCGTACGGCCGAAATGACCGTAGGCCGAGGTCGGCACATAGATCGGCCGGTTGAGGTGCAGGTGCTCGCGGATGCCACGCGGCGAGAGGTTCACCAGGTCCTGGACCACCTCGGCGAGCTTCACCTCGTCCACGTCATGGCCCGTGCCATGCAGGTCGAAATAGACCGACAGCGGCTTCGACACGCCAATCGCGTAGCTCACCTGGATTGTGCAGCGATCGGCCAGGCCAGCAGCGACCACGTTCTTGGCGAGGTAGCGGCAGGCATAGGCCGCCGAGCGGTCGACCTTCGTCGGGTCCTTGCCCGAGAAGGCACCGCCGCCATGCGGGGCAGCCCCGCCATAGGTGTCGACGATGATCTTGCGGCCGGTCAGCCCGGCGTCGCCGTCAGGCCCGCCGATCACGAACTTGCCGGTCGGGTTCACGTAGAACTCGTCCTCGGCGCACATCCAGCCCTTGGGCAGGCTGCTTTCGACGATCGGCCAGAGCAGGCGCTTGATCTCGGCCTGTTCCATCCCCTCGACATGCTGCGTCGAGAGAACGATCGAGGTCGCCGCCACCGGCTTGCCGTCGATGTAGCGGAGCGTCACCTGGCTCTTGGCGTCGGGCAGGAGGCCCGCGACGAGCTTGTCCTTGTTCCGCCGCATCTCGCTGATCCGGCGCAGCACGAGGTGGGCGTAGTAGAGCGGTGCCGGCATGAGTTCCGGCGTCTCGGTGCAGGCATAGCCGAACATGATGCCCTGGTCGCCGGCACCCTCGTCCTTGTTGCCGGCCGCATCCACGCCCTGCGCGATGTCGGCCGACTGGGAGTGGAGGTGGCAGTCGATCACCGCGTTGCGCCAGGAGAAGCCGGCCTGGTCGTAGCCGATGTCGTGGATGGCAAGCCGTGTCAGGTGCGTGAGGTACTCGGCCGTCACGGTCTCGGGGCCGCGCACTTCGCCGGCCAGCACGACGCGGTTGGTCGTCACCAGCGTTTCGCAGGCGACCCGGCTGTACGGGTCGGCCGCGAGGAAGGCATCGAGCACCGTGTCGCTGATGCGGTCGGCGACCTTGTCGGGATGGCCTTCGGACACGGATTCGCTGGTGAACAGGTATTCGCCCGTCGCGCGCATGGCGTGCTTCGTCCTCTTGTCGCAGGGGATGGTTCAGAGCGGCCGGGGCCCCCGGAAAAGCCGGCCATGGAAAGGGTCGGCGGGGGACATCGCAAGGAACCGTGGCCGGGTCAAGGCAGGGCAGGTCAGCGCGGTGCGGGGATATGCGCTCCGCTGGCCACGCCGGGGGCCCCCAAGGCCCTGCTCACCGCGCCATGCCGAGAACGTCGAGCATGCCATGCAGGCCCGGCGGCCGGCCCGCCGCCCAGAGCGCCGCCCGCACCGCGCCCTCGGCGTAGATGCGCCGGTCGAAGCTGCGATGGCCGATCGTGATGTGCTCGACCCCGCCGGCGAAGATCACGCTGTGCTCGCCCACCACCTGGCCGCCGCGCAGCGTGGCGAAGCCGATCGCGCCATCCGCCCGCCGCCCGGTATGGCCATGCCGGCCGCTCTCCATGACCGCCTCGAGGTCGACACCACGGCCGGCTGCCGCCTCGCGGCCGAGCGCGATTGCCGTGCCCGAGGGGGCATCGACCTTCTGGCGGTGGTGCATCTCGACGATCTCGATGTCGTAGTCGGGCCCGAGTGCCGCGGCCGCCTGGCGGACCAGGCCGAGCATGACGTTCACGGCGGGCGCGAAGTTCGCCGCGTAGACGATGGGGATGCTGCGCGCGGCATCGGCCACCGCCTCCTCCTCCGCACGCGAGAGGCCCGATGTGCCGAGCACCAGCGCCTTGCCGGCCGCCACCGCCGCCGCGAGATGGGGCGCGAGTGCCGCGGGGCTCGTGAAGTCGATCACCACGTCGGCACGGCCCAGGAGCGTCGCCGGATCATCGGTCGCTGGCATGCCGAGGGGTTCGAGGCCGGAAAGGCGGCCGACATCCTGGCCATAGAGAGGGCTCTCGCGCTTGACCGTGCCGCCGGCGAGCGCAGCACCCGTCGCGCGCCCGATCTCGGCCACCAGCAGCCGCCCCATCCGCCCACCAACGCCAAGCACGCCGATCCGTGTGGCCATCCGCACCCCTCCCTCCCGAACGGAAGCCACGGTGCTTGCAAGGGCGGGACGGGTCAATGCGGCCTTGCGCGCGCCACCAGCCGGCGCGACGCTGCACCAGGAGGACGAGATCCCATGACGATCCACCAGCCCGGGCCCGTGGCCATGTCGCGCGGCACAGCCTTCGTCGAGGGCGAGTTCGTTCCGCTCGCCGAGGCAACGGTGCCGATGCTCGACCGTGGGTTCCTGCGCTCCGACGCGACCTATGACGTCGTGCATGTCTGGCAGGGGCGGTACTTCCGCCTCGACGATCATCTCGACAGGTTCGAACGCTCCGCCGGGGCCTTGCGCATGACGCTGCCGCTCGCGCGCGAGGAGATCGTCGCCGCGCTGACCGGCTGCGTGCAGCGGAGCGGGCTCGCCGATGCCTATGTGCAGATGACGCTGACGCGCGGCGTGCCGCCGCCCGGCACGCGCGACCCGCGGCTCTGCCAGAACCGGTTCAGCGCCTTCGCCCAGCCCTTCGTGTGGATCGCCAACGCCGCACAGCGCGAGCAGGGCCTTGCGATGATCGTGTCGGAAACGCAGCGGATTCCGCCGGAGGCGGTGGACCCGCGCATCAAGAACTTCCACTGGCTCGATTTCACCCGCAGCATCTACGAGGCGGCCGATGCCGGGGCCGACGTGGCGATCCTGCCCGACCGGGACGGCAACGTGACGGAGGGGGCCGGCTTCAACATCTTCGCCCGCTTCGGCCGCACCCTCGTCACCCCCGATCGCGGCGTGTTCGAGGGCATCACCAGGCTCTCGATGATCGAGCTGGCACCCGAGCTTCAGCTCGCGGTGGCCGAGCGTGCGCTGCCGGCCGACGAGTTGCGCCGGGCCGACGAGGTGTTCATCACGAGCACGGCAGGCGGGGTGATGCCGGTGACGCGCCTCGACGGGGCGGTGCTGGGTGACGGCGCACCGGGCCCCGTGACTCGCGCGCTGCATGACCTGTACTGGCAGCGCCACGCCGAGGGCTGGCACGCGACACCCGTGTAGCCGACTGGCAGCGGACGCTGTTAAGACCCGGTCCGCGCGGGCGTGGCGGAACTGGTAGACGCAACGGACTTAAAATCCGTAGCCGGGAAACCGGCGTGTCGGTTCGACTCCGACCGCCCGCACCAGCCGGATGATCTGGTTCACGTAGGCTAAGGCATTACACGCAAGGTGGGGCGACGGATGCCGGGTCTGCCGTTATCGGTCTGCCTAGAGGGATCGGGGCAATATATGCGGAAAGCAATTACAAGAAATGCAATGAGGCGGCTGTTTGCATTTTCAGGAAACCGGTGTGCATTCCCAGGATGCACACATCCGCTGATCGATGAGGATGGAGATTTTATCGCACAAATCTGTCACATCGAAGCGGCATCACCGGACGGAGAGCGATACAACCCTTCTATGACAGATGATGATCGATCTCATCCAGCAAATCTAATGCTCCTTTGCTATAAACACCATGTTAAGACTAATAACTGTGAAATTTATACAGTCGATGCCCTCAAGAAAATGAAAACGCTGCACGAATCGAAGTTTGCCAAAGAGCCCTACTTCATACCGCCACAGCACCTGGAACAGATCGTACAACAAGAGTTTCATTTTTGGGCCGAGATCAAGAAAATTTCAGATCTGAGAAAAAACGACGGACCGGAGGCAATCGATATGAATTTAGTAGATAATGCTCTTGTTTACATCGAACGCATACAGGAAACGAATATTTTTCAAAGTTCAATGATTGATATTGTCGCGGGTAAACTTAACTCTCTGCCGCGTGATGTTGTAAATTATCTAAAAGAAATAGGTCTTGATGCGGAAAAATTTGACGAACAGCCATACTATAATAATCCAGTGTACAACATAGAATGGGAGCGGATGAATATTGGGCTACCAAATTGTGTTATACATATTCATCGTGACTGTCTGCTAGCAAAAGCTTCCTTCCTTGAGATGTCATTGCGTGCAGATCCAGATAACCTAGAAATCGCCGCATCTCTCACTGCAGTGCGTAAAGAGCTCAGGGAAATGGCTTTGTACGCAAATATATATGATTGAGGAGCTTTATTCTGTTCAGACCGTGAGATTCACGGTGGAACGGAACGCGTGGCCAGCGTCACCCCTGCCGCGCGCCGGTGGCGCGGACGACAGGAATCCACAGCTCCCGCTCGCGCGCGTAGTAGGCATCCACCCCGGCGGGCGACATTGCCGCCGGCACGAAGCTGCCGAGCTCGCCAAGCCGCGCCCGCATCGGTTCTGCCTGCACCACCTCGTTCACCACCGCATTGATGCGGGCGACGACCGCAGCCGGCGTGGCGGAGGGAAGCGCGATCGAGTTCCACGTTCCGGCAACGAAATCACCGAGGCCACCCTCGATCAGCGTCGGCAGCTCGGGGGCCGCCGCAAGCCGCACCGGCGAGGACACGCCCAGGCCACGCACCGCACCGCCACGGATCTGCGGGATTGCGGTGACCGCGATGTCGAACATGCACGTCACCCGGCCGCCCAGGATGTCGCGCATCGCCTGGCTGCCGGCGGGATAGGGCAGGTGCTCGAGGCGCACGCCCGCACGCTGGGCGAAGTGCAGCCCGATGATGTGCGTCGTCGTTCCCGCCGGGCCGCTGCCCATCACGAACTCGCCGGGTGCGGCCTTGGCGCGGGCGATGAAGTCGGCAAGGTCCCGCGCCGGGTTGTCGGCCTTCACCACCAGAACGCCCGGTGCCTCGTTGATCATCGCGGCACCGCTGAGCTCGCGCGTGATGTCGACCGGGAGCGGATCGAACAGCGCGATGTTGTGCACGAGCTGCGATGAGGTGCCGACCAGCCAGGTGTGCCCGTCCGGCGCGGCGCGGCTCACCGCCTCGGTCGCGCGCATGCCTGAGGCGGCGGGGATGTTCTCGACCAGGATGCGCTGCCCGAGCCTGGGCTCGAGCTCGTTGGCCACCAGACGCGCGACGACATCGGCATTGCCGCCAGCGGCGGAGGCGACGACGAGGCGGATCGGCTGGCTCGGCCAGGCCTGCGCCCGGGCGTGACGGAGGCTGAGCGCGGGCGTGGCGAGGGTGGCGAGCAGGAAATGACGACGTGACGGCATGAAGGGGACTCCCGGAATGCTTCGGGCGCTGATATGCGCATGGCATGAGCCAGTTGCAATCGCCTCGCAATCGCAAATTTTCACTTGGCCGCGCCGCGCCGGGCCTGCTGCTCGCGGCCCTCGGGATCGCCGCGCTGGCGATCGCGCAGGGCCAGCCCTTCCGCCTGGCGGGAGGGCGGCCGGGCCCTGGCTTCTTGCCTGCGCTTCTGGCTGGCGCCCTGATGGGGCTTGGGGTGCTGCATGCGCTGCTGGCCGCCAGCATCCGGCGCCCTGACCAGACTCCGGACCGGCCTCAGGGGGGCAGCGAGCTGCGGGTGGGGCTTGCCCTCTCGGGCGCGGTGGCGGCCTTCGCCCTGCTGCTGCCCTGGGCCGGCTTCCTCCCGGCCGCCTGGGCGACCGGCAGCCTGGCATTGGCCGCGGCACCCGGGCTTCGGCCTGCCGCCGTGCTGGCCGGCGGCGGCGTCCTGGCCGGCCTCGCGGCTGGCTTGTTCCTCGCGGGCCTCGGCCTGCCGACGCCGCTGATCGGCCCACGATGACCGATGCGCTGGGGATGCTCGGCGCGGGGCTCGGCCTCGCGCTCGCGCCGGGGAACCTGTTGCTCTGCCTCGTCGGTGTCGCGCTCGGCACGCTGGTGGGCGTGCTGCCGGGGCTCGGACCGGTGGCGACCATCGCGCTGCTGCTGCCGGTCACCTTCGGCCTGCAACCGGCCGGCGCGCTGATCATGCTGGCCGGCATCTACTACGGCGCGCAGTACGGCTCCTCGACCACGGCGATCCTGCTTCGCGTCCCGGGCGAGGCCTCTGGCGTGGTCACCGCGCAGGAAGGGCACATGCTGGCACGGCAGGGTCGCGCCGGCCCCGCGCTCGGCATCGCGGCGCTGGCCTCGCTGATGGGCGGGGTGATCGCGGCCGTTGTGCTGGCGCTGCTGCTCGCGCCGCTGGCGCGCTTCGCCGTCGCGTTCGGCCCGGCCGAGACGGCGGGGCTGATGCTGCTCGGCGTCGCCGCGGCCGTCGCCCTCGCGCCGGTGCCGCTGCTCGCCGGCTCGGCGCTGGCGGCGATCGGCGCGCTGCTCGGCATCGTCGGCACCGATGTCGCGGGCGGACGGCCGCGCTTCACCTTCGGCATCCCGGAGCTCGCCGACGGCATCGGCTTCATTCCGCTCGCCATGGGCCTGTTCGGCGTGGCCGAACTGATCCGCGCGCTCGGCGGGGGCGAGGCCGGCCGGCAGGCAGCCCCGGTCGGCTCGCCCTGGCCGGGGCGGGCCGACATCGCGTCCTCGGCGGGGCCCGCATTCCGGGGAAGCGTGATCGGCGCGGCGATCGGGCTCCTGCCGGGCGCGTCCACCCTGCTCGCCGCCCTCGCCGCGCAGGCGGCCGAGCGCGGCGTGTTCCGGCGCGGCGGGCGATGGGGGCAGGGCGAGATGGCGGGCGTCGCCGCGCCGGAGGCGGCCAACAACGCCGCGGCGCAGAGCTCGTTCGCGCCGCTCCTCGCGCTCGGCCTGCCGGCGAATGCGGTCATGGCGGTGCTGGCGGGCGCGATGTTCCTCCAGGGCGTCGCGCCCGGCCCCGCGGTGGTGGCGGAGCGGCCGGACCTGGTGGGCGCGATCATCGTCTCGATGCTGATCGGCAACGCGATGCTGGTTGCGCTGAACCTGCCGTTCATCGGCCTCTGGGCGGCCCTGCTGCGGCTGCCGATGCGGCTGCTGGCGGCGGTGGTGATGGTGCTCAGCTGCGCCGGGCTGTGGGCGAGTTCGGGCAGCGTGTTCGATCTCTGGCTGCTGCTCGGCTTCTCGCTGCTCGGCTGGGCGCTGCTGCGCGCGGGCCTCGAGCCGACGCCGCTGCTGATCGGGTTCGTTCTGGCAGCGCCGTTCGAGGAGGCGCTGCGCCGCGCCCTCGTTCTCGCCCGTGGCGACTGGTGGGTGTTCGTGGTCGAGCCTGCCAGCGCTTTGTTGCTGGGCGCGGCAGCGGGGGTGACGACGCTGTCGGCGGCGCGCCGCAGCCTGGCGCGGCGCTGACGATCGCCCCGCTGCCTCGCCTCGCCCAGGCGTGCCGCGCACCCCTCGCTCAGACGCCTGGGCGGTGGTTGCCGAGACCGCGGTCGCGGGCACGCTGGCCCAGAGACTGTGACCAGAGACTGCGACCAGACACTGTGAGATGAGGGGGCCGATGCCGTTCGATGCTGGTGAGAATGGACGGCTTCGGGCACTGGCTTCGCCCTGCAAGGAAACCGGCGACGCCTTCACGGCCAAGGCCGCCCCGTCAGCAGATATTGCTCCAGGAGCGCGGGCCGGCAGCGCAGACGCGCTGCCGGCCCGGGCCGCAGGCCAGGATTAGGCCAGGATCAGGCCAGGATCAGGGCAGCACGGCCTTGTCGACGATGTGGACGATGCCGTTGGTCGCCGGCATGTCGGCGGTCGTCACCGTCGAGGCGCCCCAGATCGAGCCGCCGCCGGCGTTGAACCCGCCACCGCCGTCGGACTCCACCGTGACACGCGAGGTATTGGTGGCATCAATGATGACGCGGTTGCCGTTCACCGTCATCAGCGTCGTGCGCCGCCCGGCAAGGCTGGCAACCGTGTGGCGCCCCTCGACGATGTGCGCGACCATCAGCGCGCGGCCGCGGATCGGATCGGCCGGGGCGTTCGGCGGCAGCACGTCGTTGCGGATCTGTGCGGGGATCGATCCCCAGCCACTGTTGGTCGGCGCGAACACCGTGTAGGTGCCCTGGCCGCGCAGCAACTGGTCGGCCCCGGTGCGGCGCAGGCCGTCGGTGAAACGCTCGAGGTCGGAGTTCGATGCGATGACGGTCATCAGGTCGCGCTGCTGCGTGACCGCGGCCGTCTGGGTGGTCGAACTGCTGCCACAGGCCGCAAGCACGAGTGCGCCGCCGCCGAGAACGGCAAGCCTGCGCGAAACCGTCACATGATTCATGACTGACACCTCTCTCCCGAGTTCCTCGTCCGGACGCCGCTTGATGCGACGCCTCCTTGTCGTCAACGCGAAGGGGCTTGGTCGGTTGCAGCGTCGGCTGGTTGCAGAAACGGGGCTGTTCAGCCCCTTCTCTCGACCATCAGCTTCTTGATCTCGCCGATGGCCTGCGCCGGATTCAGGCCCTTCGGGCATGTCTTTGTACAATTCATGATCGTATGGCAACGATAAAGCTTGAATGGATCCTCGAGTGCATCAAGCCTTTCGCCAGTTGCCTCGTCCCGGCTGTCGGCGATCCAGCGATAGGCCTGGAGGAGCACGGCCGGGCCAAGGAAGCGGTCGCCGTTCCACCAGTAGGAGGGGCAGGCGGTCGAGCAGCAGAAGCAGAGGATGCATTCCCATAGCCCGTCGATCTGCGCGCGCTCCTCGACGCTCTGCAGCCGCTCGGCATCAGGTGGGGCAGGCGTGTCGGACTTGAGCCAGGGCTCGATCGAGCGCAGCTGGGCATAGGGCTGCGAGAGGTCGGGCACCAGGTCCTTGACCACCGGCATATGCGGCAGCGGTGCGATCTTGACCGCCCCTTGCACCTCGTCGATCGGCTTGAGGCAGGCGAGCGTGTTGGTGCCGTCGATGTTCATCGAGCAGGAGCCGCAGATGCCCTCGCGGCACGACCGGCGGAACGTCAATGTCGTATCGATGTCGTTCTTGATCTTGTTCAGCGCGTCGAGGACCATCGGCCCGCATTGGTCGAGGTCGATCCTGTAGGTGTCTGTCCGCGGGTTCTCCCCGTCATCGGGGTTCCAGCGGTAGATCTTGAACTCCTTGACGCGCGTTGCCCCGGCGGGCGCCTCGAAAGTCTTGCCCTGGCCGATGCGGCTGTTGGCCGGCAGCGTGAAAGTCGCCATCGTTCGTGTTCTCCGTCCGTCCCGCTCAGTACACGCGTGCCTTTGGCGGGAACGACTGCACCTCGTTGGTCAGCGTCGTCAGCGTCACGCCGCGGTAGCCGAGGCGAACGGCGCCGGACGCATCGCACCAGGCCAGGCTGTGCTTCATCCAGTTGGTGTCATCGCGGTCGGGGAAGTCCTCGTGCGCATGCGCGCCGCGGCTCTCCTGCCGCGCCTCGGCCGAGACGACCGTGGTCATGGCGTTGCCCATGAGGTTGTCGAGTTCCATCGCCTCGACCAGGTCGGTGTTCCAGATCAGGCTGCGATCGGTGACGCGGAGGTCGTCCATGTGCTGCCAGTGGCCGCGCATCTTCTCCGCGCCCTCCGCGAGGCTCGCGGAGGTGCGGAACACCGCGGCGTGGTTCTGCATCGTCTTCTGCATGCCGAGCCGGATCTCGCCGGTGTTCGTCCCGCCCTTGGCGTGGCGGATGCGGTCCATCCGCGCGAGTGCGGCCTCGCCTGCCTTCGGCGGCAGCGGCGGCTGGCTCTGGCCGGGCTTCACGATCTCCGCGGCACGGTGCGCGGCGGCACGGCCGAACACCACGAGGTCGAGCAGCGAGTTGGTGCCGAGCCGGTTCGCGCCATGCACCGACACGCAGGCGGCCTCGCCCACCGCCATCAGGCCAGGCACCACACGGTCACCGTCAGGCCCGGAGGTGATCACCTCGGTGCGGTAGTTCGTGGGCACCCCGCCCATGTTGTAGTGCACCGTCGGCAGGATGGGGATCGGCTCGCGCGTCACGTCGACGCCGGAGAAGATCCGCGCCGTCTCGCTGATGCCGGGCAGGCGCTCGGCCAGCAACTCGGCGCCGAGATGCTCGAGATGCAGCAGGATGTGGTCCTTGTTCGGGCCGCAGCCACGCCCCTCGCGGATCTCGATCGTCATCGACCGCGAGACGACGTCGCGGCTCGCCAGGTCCTTCGCGGTCGGCGCATAGCGCTCCATGAACCGCTCGCCGGCGCTGTTGGTGAGGTACCCGCCCTCGCCGCGCGCGCCCTCGGTGATGAGGCAGCCGGCGCCGTAGATGCCGGTGGGGTGGAACTGCACGAACTCCATGTCCTGCAGCGGCAGGCCGGCGCGCAGCACCATGGCGTTGCCGTCGCCGGTGCAGGTATGGGCGGAGGTGCAGGAGAAATAGGCACGGCCATAGCCGCCGGTGGCCAGCACCGTCATCGCCGCGCGGAAGCGGTGGATCGTGCCGTCCTCGAGGTTCCAGGCAACGACGCCGCGGCAGGCGCCATCCTCGTCCATGATGAGGTCGAGGGCGAAGTATTCGACGAAGAACTCCGCCTCGTGCTTCAGGCTCTGCTGGTAGAGGGTGTGGAGGATGGCATGGCCCGTCCGGTCGGCAGCGGCACAGGCGCGCATCGCCGGCGCCTTGCCGAAGTCCTTCATGTGCCCGCCGAAGGGGCGCTGGTAGATGCGGCCATCCTCGGTGCGGCTGAACGGCACGCCGAAATGCTCGAGCTCGTACACCGCCGGGATCGCCTCGCGGCACATGTACTCGATCGCGTCCTGGTCACCCAGCCAGTCAGACCCCTTCACGGTGTCGTACATGTGCCAGCGCCAATCATCCTCGCCCATGTTGCCGAGCGCGGCCCCGATGCCGCCCTGCGCGGCGACGGTGTGGCTGCGCGTCGGGAACACCTTGGTGATGCAGGCGGTCTTGAGCCCCGCCGCACCGAGGCCGAGCGTGGCGCGAAGCCCGGCCCCGCCGGCACCGACGACCACGACGTCATAGGTATGGTCGACCACCCGGTAGGCGCCCCGCGAGGGCATGCTGATCGCGTTCATGCGTCAATCCGTCCTGTTCTTTCGACCCGCGCCTCAGAGCGCCCACGCATTCAGAGAGCGACGCGAAGCACCGCAAGCAGGCCCGAGAGCGCCATCAGCACCAGGAGCGCCTTCACGCCGAGCAGTACCGCGAACTTCAGCCGCTCCTGATGGATGTAGTCCTCGATCACGACCTGCAAGCCCAGGGATGCATGCCAGAACGTTGCTACCAGAAGGGAAAGCAGGAAGACCGTGTTCAGCGGCCGGGCGATCCAGGCCGAGACGGTGGCGTGGTCGGCACCCGCCATCATCACGACGGACGCGACGAACCACAGCGTCAACGGCACCAGCGCGATCGCCGTGACCCGCTGCACCCACCAGTGATTCACGCCTTCCTTGGCGGAGCCGAGGCCGCGGACGCGCCCGAGGCCACTCTGCAGCGTCCTGCGGGACAGTTTCTCGGCACGTTCCATGTGCGCCCCCATCAACCCAGCAGCGCGTAGCCGAGGACCCACGCAAACAGCGTGAGCCCGACGGTGCCGCCAACCGTCATCCATCCCGTCCGCGCCATGGTGGGAAGGTCGTAACCGTAGCCCGCGTCCCAGGCCAGGTGCCTGATGCCGTTCAGCAGATGGTAGAACAGCGCGAAGGTCCAGCCGAACAGTATCAGCCGCCCGAGGAACGAGCCCATGAAGCCCTGCGCCTCGGCGAAGGCGACGGGCCCTGCGGCGGCGGCGACGAGCCAGGAGACGAGCAGCCCGGTGCCCACGGCCAGCGCCACCCCGCTGATCCGGTGGAAGATGGAGAGGACGGAGCTGATCTGCGGCCTGTAGACCTGCAGATGCGGGCTGAGCGGACGGCGGACGAGCTTGCCGTCAGTGGTGGTGCCCATCATCAGGGCTTCGCGGGCGTCCATCAGGCGCTCCCCTCACGGCGGGCCAGCCTGCCCCTGCGCGCCTCGGCACGCGGACGCGCCGGGGAAAGTGCGCTGGTTGAAGTGCGCGGGGCAGACGGGGCAACACGCATCACGACCATGACCGGTGACGAAAAAAGACGCGTCGGCCAACGGCCTCCGCGCCCCCTCAACGGCGCATGAGTGTTACGCCTGCTGCGGTGCAGCGTCAACGAACGGCAATCCCGGACGCCCTCCCCGACGATGTGATTTCTGGGAATCGTGGCCTCATGCTAGGAACAAATGCAGAACACAAACGGACCGTATGCGAAGAGGGAAAGATGGAGCAGCGCCACGCGCATGACAGGCTCGCGCACGCCGAACGCCTCGTATCGCTTTTGCACAAGGCAGCGATGACCGCGCTCGCGTTCGTCTCGCTCTGGCTCCTGCTCCGGTAGGCGCCCTCAGCCGCGGATGCCCGCGGGCGGCGGCACGCAGCCCGCCCTCTCCTGGCCGCGGCAGAGGCGATAGCGCGCCAGTTGCGCCCAGTAGCGGGCGATCGCCTGCACATCGTCCCAGCGCGAGGTATGCACCGCGATTCCGGCACGCGCGTCACGGCTGTCGACGGCAGCGCCGATCACTTCGCCCGTCACCGAATCCGTGATCCTGATCTCGCCCGAGACATGCCCGACCAACGGGTCGCTGCCGGTCAGCACGGCGGCGCCGCGCCGGGCGAGGCGGGTGATCGGCACGAAGTTCGAGACGGTGCTGAGCACAGGCGGCCCGCCCTCGCTCAACTGGGTGATGGCGGTCGCGACCACCATCGTCGTCGGGCCGGGCTGGCTGACGATCTGGAAATCCTTCGCCAGTTCCTCACGCAGCGTGGCGTGGAACAGATCGGCAGCGACCTGGCGCTGTTCCGCCGTCAACGTCTGCTGCATGCCTGGCGGGCGCCAGAACTGCATGGGCTCGAGGATGATACGGTCATAGCGGCGGAGATGCGCGTCGGGGTTCACATAGAAGAATTGCGCCGTCTCGCCGCCAGCCCCGGGGCGGAGCAGCGCGTAGGTCTCGGCGCCGAGGAAGCCGCTCGGCGGCATGGTGCTTGTCGACGGCGCCGTGGTGGCGCATGCCCCGAGCAACAGACATGCCGCGCCGATGATCCGTCCCCGCATCCGGTTGTTCCCCCTGCCCTGGCCTGCCCCGCATGCGCCGGGGCAGGTGCATCAGCGCACGGATCCCGCCCGCGCTCCATCCGTTTCGGCGAAGCGACGATCAGTCGAGGATGACGCCGAACCGGGCCGCGAGGGCAGCGACCGCCGCACGGGGCCCGGGGGCGCGGGCGAAGGCGGCCCGCGCCTCCGCCATCCGCCCCGCCTTGGCGTGCAGCATGCCGATGATCTGCGCATTCGCCGCCGTGCCGCGCGCGTCATCCTCCGCCGCCAGGGCGGTGATCATCGCCTCCGGGCTCGCCCGCGCCGCGAACCAGGGCAGCGCGTGGTGCGCGAGGTCGGCTGCGATCCGTGCGCCGAGGGCTGCGTCATCGGTGTCGGGGCGAAGCGCGTAGGCCTGCCCCTCCTTGCCCCAGAGCGAGGCGATGGGGCGGACGACCGCGGGCATCCCCTCGGTGATCAGCGTGCGATAGGAGGGCCGCGCCGAGGAGAAGGGACCGAAGGCGATGCCGACGGCAAGGTCGAACGCTGCCTCGACCGGGGTGGCGAAGCGCGACACCTCGTGCGTCACCATGTCCGCCCGCACGCCCTCCATCCTGAGCGCGAGCGCCTTCGTCGTGCGGAAGCCAGCGGCCCGCAGCAGCGGGTGGATATCGCGGGCGAGCACCCCCTCGATCCGCGCGCGGAGATCGGCGGTGCGCGTTCCCACCAGCGCGGCACCGGCAGCATCGGACGCGGCCTGGGCGAGCGCATCGACCGTGACCGGCCCGCCCCCGATTGCGGAAAGCCCGGCAAGCCCGCCGGCGAGAGCGACCGTCCCGCCCGCCATCGGTGTTGCCCCGGCACGCGGCATGGCCGCAAAGGATGCGACCCCAGCGACGGCGCCGAGCAGCGTCAGCACGTGGTCGGCCGCGGCCTCCACCAACGAACGCGCCGCGCCGCCGCCCCAGGGAACGAACACGGCTTCGCCGCCGAGCGTGACGGCGAGGCCGCGCGCAGCACCCACCGCCTCGGCCAGCCTCACACCGTCGAGCACCAGCGTCGTGCCGCCATCGCCCGCCATGACGGCAGCGAGCCTCGCCTCGCGGAGCAGCGCGAGCACCGTCGTCGCATCACCCGCGTTCATGCGATGCCGAGGGACTGCATCCTCGCCTCGATGCCGGCAGCACCCGCCTCGTCACCGGCGCTGCGCAGCGCGGCGATGCCGCTGGTCAGCGCGCGCCGGCCGCGGGTTTCGCTGAACCCCTCCGTCGCCAGACTGGTCACGGCATTCTTGATCGCATCGATGTCGGTCAACGGCGACAGCGCGGCGAGCAGCTGGTCACCCGGTGCGTCCGGGATGCTGCCGACGGCAGCGGTGACGGAGCGCGGCATCGCATCGCCAGGCAGGTCGTAGGCAGAGCCGGTCGCATCCCTGTCGGCCGCCTCGGGGAAGGTCGCGCGCGCCACCGTATCCGCCGCGGCGGGAAGGCCGGGCGTCGAGAAGCCAAGCAGGGCGAGGATGCCGGCGGCGGATGCGCCCAGGGCCACCACCGAGGCGACGACACCGACCGTCGAGGTCCCGGCGGAGGGAGCCTCGGCCAGGATCGATGCGATGAGCGCGACGATTGCGACCACGAGGATGACGAGCAGCGCGAGCAGGGCAAGGACGCGGCTGTTCTCCTCGCCCCATTCCACGATGTCGCCGATCACGCCGCTGATCCAGCGCGCGACCGCGCGGCCGCCGGCGATGACGCCATCGATCAGCTCGTTCATCGTCTCGCGCAGCGCATCGAGCTGCTTCTTCAAGTCCTTCAACGCCTTCTTCAGCAACACGAGCCAGGCCGGGTTCAGCGTGCCGATGCCCGTGCACCAGTAGACGACGGCGCCAAGCGCATCGCCCTCGATCCAGAGCTGCTTCAGCGGGTCACCGGCAAAGGGTCCGAGCGCGATGCCGGTGCTGGTGAAGGAGGAGAGATTGAGCGGCAGCCCAGCCTTCGTCATCAGGCCGACGTCGGTATGGTAGGCGACGTCATCGGGGTCCACCGGGCCGCGCGCCATCGACTCGTCATGCCGCAGCACGTAGTGGGCGGCTTCCCTGGCAGCGACGGTCGAGCCCGTGGCGGTCGACTTGATCTCGCCGATCGACACGCTCGCCGAATTGTTGCGCCAGAGATCCGCATAGCCACGGGGAAGATGCGGGAACGAGGGAGCGCCCATGAACAGCTTGGTCGCACGCGGGATGCCCTTGGGCGGAATGCCGAGGCTCGAGGCGATCTGGCCATGCGCGATCGTGCCGGCGATCCATGGCGGAAGCGGAATGGTCCAGTTGTGGCAGTTGGTCGGCGTGCCATCATGCGTGCAGGCGCGCTGGAGCATCGCCCCGCCCTTCGCCTGCTGCGCGACGTGGACGAGCTCATGCGCCAGCAGCGCGCGGCCCGATGGCGTCTCGGGCGCATAGTGGCCATCGGCGAAGACGATGTCGCGCCCGACCGTGAAGGCCCGCGCGCCGACCGACCGCGCGGCGCGGTCAGCCCCCGCGCCGCGATGGATGCGCGCGGAGGCCGCCGCAGCCGAGAGCCCTGGTCCGACAGCTGCGCGCGACGCGCCATCGAGGCCATGCGAGGGGCTGGCAAGTCCCGCGTGAACGGCCGGCGGGGCGAGTGCGGGGGTTGCAGCCCCGGCCGCGGCGGCGCGGTGGAGCTTCTCCTCCTCCACCTCGCAGTCGGCGCAGGCCCGCTGCACGGCCGGCGGCGCGGCCATCACGGGGGGCGGCGCGGCTGCGCGGGCGAGAACGGTCTCGGCCACGGCTTCGGCCTCGCGCTCCGCCGCGTCGTTGGCCGGTGCGACGACGAGCGAAGCTGGCCGCGCCGGCGGGGCATGCCCGGTGACGGCCGGTGAAGCTGCCTGCCGCATTCCTCACTCCTCGCGAGCGCAATCATGACGCTCAGGCACCGACCATAGCACGCAACGGCGGCGGCCTCTACACAACCGCGTTCAGCGACCAGTCATACGCATCCTCGGCGATACGCGCTGCCGGCCCGAGACGTGCGGCAAGCGCAGGGCCCGCGTAGCGGCGGATATGCGCGACGGTCCCCTGGGCCCCGCCGAAATCCTCGGCGAACCACGTGTAGATGGAGGAGACGCGCAAGCCCCCGTCCGCCCGCACCGTGACGCCGCGCGGATGGTTCACGAAGGCGCTGGCGGCCGTCTCGAGCTCACGGTCGAGCGTCGCTGCCTCCCACGGCACGGGGCGGAGATTGGGGCAGCCATTCGCCGCGCAGTTGACCGCATAGTGAACGCGCGGATCGCGGAAGGTCGGGCGCATGATCACGTGCTCGATGTCGTCGAGCGAAAGCCTCCGCCCCTCCACCGTGACGAGCCTGGTACGCCACGGCCCGAACCAGCCCTTCGGGTCGAACGGCACGCCGCGCGACTTGATGTCCTTGATCGAGCCGACGGGGAAATGATCGAGCACCTCCTTCAGCGTCAGCGCGTTGTAGAGATTGGCCCAGAAGGCGAAGGCCTCGTCGCGTGCCATGCGCGAGGGCGTGCGCGCCGCCTCGCCCTCGATCCAGCGCGCGAGTGCCGCGCGGTCCTCCGCCAGCGCGGCCCACGCGGCATAGCGCACGCGGTTGATGCCATCCACGCCGACAACGACATGCCGGGCGAGAAGTGCCGCGAACACCTCAGCCGCCCGTGCGGGTCCAGCCAGCATCAGGGCGGGGGCGGCAAGCAGCACAGCGCGACGCGACATCATATGCTTTCTCCTCATGAACGTGCGAACCGGGCCTTGAGCGGGATCGCGGCCAGCGACAATGCCGCCAGGCCGACGAGTGCGCCGATCACGCGCGGGGTGAGCACCGCGCGCACATCGAACGCACCGCCGAGTGCGAGCACATCGCCAAGCCCCGCACCGGCGAGGGTGAACACCGCCGTCCCCGGCAGGATGCCGATGAACGTCGTCACCACGTAGGTGACGAGCTTCACGCCGACGAAGGCGGGAACGAGGTTCACCAGGAAGAAGGGAAAGATCGGCACGAGCCTGAGCACGAGCAGGTAGGACCCCGCGTTGCGGCGGATCGCCGCCGCCAGCGCCTCCGCCCTCGGCCCGAGCCTGGCCAGCGCATCCTCGCCGAAGATGGTTCGCGCGAGCAGGAACACCGCCGTCGCGCCGATCGTCGCGCCGACCACCGTCAGCGCCGTGCCAGCGACGGGCCCGAACAGGAACCCCCCGGAGAGGGTGAGGAACACCGCACCCGGAACGGAGAAGGCGACGGCCGCGACGTAGACGCCGACGAAGGCGAGCGCGGCCAGCGTCCAGTTCGCCGCGACGAAGCCCGTCAGCGTCTCGCGGTGCCGCGCGAGCGTGTCGAGCGAGAGATGATCCGCCAAGCCGCTCGCACGCAGCCCCGCGATCACCGCGATGATGCCGAGGACGATCCAGAGCCGCCGGTCCCGCAGAATGCGCATGGTCGTTTTCCTTACGGCAGGAAGCGCTGGAGCAGGCCGACGATGCGGCGCGTGCGCGCGCCGAACAGTGTCGGCGTGTAGAAGCGGCCGGCGGCGCGCTTGGAGATCTCGGCCATCGTCGGGTACGGCGCGAGCGACGACGCGACGGCGCCGATCGCAAGCTTCCGCTGGATCGCCAGCCCCCAGAGGCCGAGCATCTCGCCGGCCCGCGGTGCGACGATCGTGGCACCCAGGATGCGCCCGCGCTTGCCGAGCACCACCTTGATCAGCCCGTCCGTCTCACGCTCGGCCTGCGCGCGATCGTTGCCCGAAAGCTGCTCGACCAGCACCGAGACGTCGTGGCCCGCCTTGCGCGCCTCGGCCTCGGTCAGCCCGGCATGGGCGAGCTCAGGGTCGGTGTAGGTGACCCAGGGCAGGGCGGCGTAGTCGGTCTTCACCGGCAGGCCGAACAGCGCGCTGCGGATGACGAGCCCCGCGTGGTAGCCGGCGATGTGGGTGAATTGCGGCCCGCCCGCGACATCGCCGATCGCGAAGACGGCGCGGTTGCTGGTACGCAACCCCGCATCGACGGTGATGCCGCGCGGCGTATGGGCGATGCCCGCCTCCTCGAGGCCGAGGCCCGCCACGTTCGCCTTCCGCCCTGCCGCGACCAGCAGGTGGGTACCCGCGATGACGGCATCGCCGAGTGTCACCGCCACGCCATCGGCGCTGCGCGCGATGCCGGCGATCTTCGCCTGCTCGATGAGGGTGACGCCCTCCTCCACGAGCCGCGCGCGCACGACGGCGACCGCCTCCGGCTCGTCACGCACCAGGATCGTTCCGACATCGATCAGCGTCACCGCAGCGCCCAGCCTGCGGAAGGCCTGCGCCATCTCGATGCCGATCGGCCCGCCGCCGATCACGATGAGATGGCCGGGCCGCTCGGTCAGCCCGAACACGGTCTCGTTCGTCAGGAAGGGCGTGTCGGCCAGGCCCGGGATCGGCGGCACGGCGGCGGCGGAGCCGGTGGCAACAACGAAGCGGCGGGCGCGGATGCGCTCGCCCCCCGCCTCGACCTCGCCGGGGCCGGTGAAGCGCGCAGCGGCCTGGATGACGGTGACGCCAAGTCCCTCGAACCGCGCGACGCTGTCATGCGGGGCAATGGCGGCGATCACGCCATGCACATGCGCGTGCACCTGGCTGAAATCGATGTCCGGCTGAGGGCCGTTCACGCCGAACCGGCCACCGCCGCGCACCGCCGCCGCCGCATGCGCCGCGGCGATCAGCGCCTTGGAGGGAACGCACCCGGTGTTCAGGCAATCCCCGCCCATCAGGTGCTTCTCGACCAGCACCACAGCAGCGCCCATCTGCGCCGCCCCCGCCGCGACCGAAAGCCCACCGGAGCCAGCGCCGATGATGCAGAGATCGGCATTCAGCACGCCATCCTTCCGCCAGGGGCGCCGGCCGGGGGAGGTGGGGCTGGGTGTCGGGTCGGTCACGATGGTTCTCCGCCGGGGCCTGGCCCGGGCTGTGCGCGCGCTGTGTCAGCACAGGGTTCGCAGCCAGGGCGGCGGAGGTTACCAGACGATCTGACATCACGGCGCGCATGCGCCGCGCCGTCACACGCCGATCAGTCGTTCAAGAGCGCGTCGATCGCCGCTTGGGCAAGATCGTTGCCAACCTTCTCCGGGGCGGCACCGACCTCGGGCAGCGTGCTCATCAGCGCCTTCACCTCGAGCTTCGGCCCGGCGCCGCCCTCGGGCTCCGGCAGGAACTGCTCGAGCACAGACTCGACCTGCTGGAGATGCTGGATGGCGCGGCGGATGCGCTGTCCGGTGACGTCCTGGAAGCTGCACGCCTCGAAGATCGAGTTCACCCTGGCCGCAAGCACCGGCCCGGCCTTGGCATCGATGGTGCCGGCCTTGATCCAGGCCTCGACCGAGATCTGGATCTCCTCAGCCGCCTCCATGATCGTGTTGGCCGCGATCTCGGTCGCCTCGACCACCGCCTCGAGCTCGATGCCGCTGTTGCGCGTCTGCGCCGCCGGCACGGCGACCAGGCCCGCGACCGTGTCGTGCACGCGCTGAAGCTCGCGCGAGAGCTTCTCCTCGGTCATGTCGGTCAACTGAACATGCGCGTCGACCTCGGCCGACAGCTCGGCGATCCGGCGGTCGACGAAGCGGCGAAGATCGGAAAACAGCGGCTCGAGCTCGGCGCGGACGGCCGTGCGCAGCGTTCCCTCGAGGGTCTGGTCCATGCCCTGTTCCGCCTCCACGTTCATCCGCCTCGATCCTCAGGTGTTGCCGGCACGCGGACCCTGCCCGAGATGGGTGAAGACAGGATTACCGTGCCATGGCGGTTGCCCAGGCCACGGCAGGGCTGGCATCGTTGCCATGCAGGAATGGGCAGGGGAGGGCGCAGGATGCGCCGTGGCGTGGCAGGTCTGGGCGTGCTGATCGTGCTGGCGGCGCTGCCGGCCCATGATGCGCACGCCCAGGCACCGCGCGAGGCAAGCCCGCCGGAGCTCGTGTTCCGCTGGCTCGCCGACCTTTTCGGGCCCTATGCCGCGGCGGCGCTGATCTTCCTTGCGCTGCCCGCGGCGGGTTTCCTCGGCAAGTGGGTGTTCGACGAGGTGAAGGCCGCGAACGCCAAGCGGCGCGACTTCGTGGCGAAAACCTCCGACAAGGTGGTCGGCCTCGCCTGGGACCACTACTGGGCACTCGCCAACGCCACCGGCACGCTGGCGGGGCACCTCAACAACCATCTCAGGCTGGTCGATGCCCATCTCCTGGTGGTCTGGGACGATCCGAAGGCGATGCAGGAGCGGATGCGCGCAATCGCAGGCGACACCGAGGGCGAGAGCTTCGTCTCCTTCGTCAGGCTGCTGCATGCGTTCGAGCGGTTCCAGTTCCGCGGCAGCAACACCTATCTCCTGCCGCACCACGCCGCCGGCGAGGCGCTGCGCAGGCTGTACAACCGCTTCATCGGCAGCCTCGGCACGCAGATGGGCCGGTCGCTGACGCCGATCAGGCTTGCGATCGAGCGCAAGCTCGTGCCCGCGACCGGTCACGGCGAGGCAGCCAAGCCGCCAGATCTCGGCTCCGCCCAGTTCGAGACCAAGACGTGGTTCACCATCGGCGACCGGCTCGCCGCCGCCGACTGGAACGACGCCGAGCTGCAGGAGCGGCTCGACACAGCCCGCGCACGCTATCGCACTTGGCTCGCGACCGAGCCGGCGGCGGTGGCCGAGGCAGCCGACAGCCTGCACGCCTTCTCGCGGCTGCTCACGCATGAGCTCGCCGTGCTGCACGCCGTCTGGCACCACGATCGCGGGCCGATGGCGATGACCGACAGCTGGCGGCAGGTCGAGGCCGCCGTCGCCTCCCGCGCGTGGCCTGGGGTGCTGGATGACCGCGCGGCCGAGACGGTGCGGCGCGCGCGCTCGGTCTCGTCGTACTTCGCCCCGCTCGGCGGCATCGCAGAGGCGCCGCCGGCGGAGCGCACGCGCCAGGGCGGGGCGGCACCGGCGCAGCCAGGCCGCGGGCCGGAGCAGGATCGTATGCCCGGGCTGCCCAGCGCAGGGGGCGCGGGCTAGATGCGCTGGGCCAGGGCCATCGCCTTCCGGGTGCGGACGTCGCTTCTGCCCCGCCCGGGCACCGCGAGGCGCGACGCGGCGCGCGAGGAGGAGCGGCGCGCGATCGCCGCCTTCATCGCAGTGCCGCAGGGCAGCACCCTGCCGCGGGGCATCCGCCACGCCGCCGGCCTCTCCGGTACGCCGGGCATCGGCGAGGCGCTGGCCGGCCATGCGCTTGCCTTCGCCGGCGACCCTGTGGGCGCGGCCGAAGCGTTCTGGCGCGCCGCCAGAACCATCCCCGATGTCGAGGACGACACCAGCGACGAGACCCGCCAGAAGCGGCTCGCCAAGGCACTCGCGCTCATGATGCTCGCCCGCCACGCCGTGCGCGCTGGCCTCGCCGGGCAGCGCTGGACCGGGTTCGGCACGGCCGAGGAGATTGCGGCGGACGCTGTTGCCCGCCAGCCGCTGCTGCTGCACCTCCGCTTCGAGCAGGCGGAGCTGCTGCGCTCGCTCGGCCGCACCGATGCGGCGCTCGACGCGCTGGCCGCCGCCTGGCCGATCGCCGCCGACCAGGCCGCGCGCCTGCGCATCGGCGACGCGGCGGGCGAGATCGCCGCGCAATCGGGCGAGAGCGCGGCAATGGCGCGGGCAGAGCTGGACTTCATCTCACCATTGCTGGCGGATCGCCGCGACGATGGCCCCCCGATGCTGGCGGATCGCCGCGACGATGGCCCCCCGACGCCGCCGGCGAGTGACCGCGAGGCCGGCAACTGGGCCTGGGTGTTCGCCTTCCGCGCCGGCAAGCTCGCCCACACCGACGCCGATCTCATGACGGACGATACCGCCCGGGCGCGGCTTGCCGATCTCGCCGCACGCCGCTTCGCACGCTCCATCGCGCTGATGGACGCAGCCCAGGATGGCGTGCGGGCAGAGGACCGCGCCAATGTCGGCGACTGGCGGCGCCTCGCGCTGCGCATGGCGGCCGACACGGCGCTGGTGACGGCGAGGCCGCTCGCCGCCGCCCGCCGGCTGCGCTGGACAGGCGAGGCGGAGGACATCGCGATGGCCGACCGCCTGCGCGCCTGGGTCCGCAGCGGCAAGCCAGCGCGTTTCGCCCCCGTCGCCCTCCTCGCCAGGCCATACACCGCGCGGGCGGAGGCGAGCGCCGTCGCGGCGCTCACCCGCGCCACCGACCCAGGGCGCGACGAGGGGCGCGTCGCCCTCCCCCCCACGCCGGATGCGATCGCGATCGAGGCCGCCGATCCGCTGCTGGCGGAGAGAGCGATGGCGCAGCACCTGATCGGCCAGGCCAGCGATTCCGGAAACACGCCCTCCGTGCTCGGGCTCTATGTCAGGTTGCGCGAGACCTACCGCTTCGAGCTTCCTGTCGTTCCGCTGCGGAGAGTGGCAACCCAGCCCGTGCCCGGGCAGGTCACAATCCTGCTGCGCGGCCGCGCCGTGCACAGACTCATCGTGCCGGACGATGCACGCCTTGCCCTGAGCCCGCCCGAGGTTGTCGCGGCGGCAGGCTGCACGCCGCTGGCAGCGCCAGCCCCCACGATCAACGGCGTTGCTTGCGCCTGGGTCGGGCCGGGGCCTGTGCCAGAGACGCTCCTTCTCCTGCCCGCCGGCTTCGCCGTCCTCGGCGCGCTCGAGACGGCGGTGCTGCGCGCGATGCATCGCCTCACCGGGCTCGACGACGCAGACGCCGCGCTGCCCGACCTGCCCCACCACCTGCTGCCCGCTGCCCTCGTCGCGCTGCGCGCGCTGATGCGCGAGCGCACGCCAATCGGCGAGGCGATGGTCGCCGATCGGCTCCGCGCGCGGCTTGCCGCGGGCGAGGCGCCGGAGGAGATCGCCGCGCGCATTCGCACCCTGCCGGCGGTCTCGCCGTTGCTGTGGGGCAACGAGCCTGGCCGTGTTGCCGTCACGCTCCCGGCACGCCTCCAGGCCGCCGTCGAGAAACTCGGCCGCTCGCGGATGCCGCGCGCCCTCGCGACGCTGATCCACCAGGCTGTCACAGGCGCGATCGGGGCCAGCCCATCAGCCGTGCTGGTCGTGGCCACCGACACGATCCGGCGCCGCGTGCGCACGGCACTCACCGACACGCTGCCGGACGGCCAGCCCGACCTGCCGATCCTGACGGTCACGGAACGACGAGGCAGGCGATGACCAGCGGCGCCGCGCTGACCATTCTGCTGCCCGAGGACGCCCACGACTCCTGGGCCGCCATCATCCGCGCCATCGTCGGCAGCGCGGCAGAGGCGATGACCGAAGGGCTGGGCCTGCCGCCGCCCTCGCTCGTGGTGACACGGCAGGGCAGCGAGGTAGTGCTGCTCGCCGGCCCCTCGCGCCATGTGCTGCATGCGGCCCCGACGCCTGAGGCGATCGCGGAGGCAGCGCTTCACGCACTCTCCCTCGACCACTGGGAGGTGCTGTTGGCGCCAGCGCTCGCCGCCCGCGGCATCGGCGCGCGCTGGTGGCTCAGGCACGCGGCGCGGCGCGGGCTGACGATCGATGAACTCGCCGATCTGGCGCGCAACGATGCGTCGGAGGACGAGATCGCCTGGCGGCTGGCCGATACCTACCGGCCCACCATCACGCTGATGGCGGGCCGCGACGCGCGCGCGGCACTTTCCGACGCCGATGTCCGCCGCGGAGCAGCGATGCAGGCGGCCGCATTGACCGGCCTGCCGATCCCGTTCCCAGGCGAGCCGGTGGCCGACCCGTTGATCGAGGACCAGGCAGCCGTGGTGATGATCGGCGCGCTGCGCGGTCCGGCCCTGTCACCGACGGGGATCGGCACGGTGCTCGCCGCCCTCGCCCCCGCGCTGGTCGACCCCGCGCTGGCGGTCGCGCTCATGACCGACGAGGCGCGCATTCCGCGCCGCCTCGGCACGCTTGCGCTGGCCGCACCCGGCCCCGTCGCGGTAGCGCGCGCCATGCTCGGCGCATTTGAGAGCGCGCTCTGGCCGATCGACCTCGTGGCGGTGGTCGAGGCGGAAGCGGGGCTCGCGGCGCGTCAGTAATGCGTGCGGTCGAGCTTCGCGGTCCACGCCGCGTAGGCGGCGAGCGCCTCCTCGCGCAGCATCTGGCGCAGCGGGATCGCGCGCAGCGCTGCCGGCCTGCGGCCAAGCTCCGCGTCGATGAAGGCATCGTCGAAGCCCACCGCCGCCGCATCGGCCGCCGTCGAGGCATAGAAGACCCTCGCGGGGCGGGCCCAGTAGCTGGCGGCGAGGCACATCGGGCACGGCTCGCAGCTGGCGTAGATGTCGCAGCCCTCGAGCTGGTGCGAGCCAAGCCGCGCGCAGGCATCGCGGATCGCCACCACCTCGGCATGCGCCGTCGGGTCGTTGTCGCGCGTCACGCGGTTGGCACCACGGCCGACGATCACGCCGTTGCGCACCACGACGCAGCCGAACGGCCCGCCCCCCTCCGCCACCGAGGCGATCGAGAGCGCGATCGCCTCGCGCATCATCGCCGGATCGCCATCCGCGCCATCACGCTCCATCACGGCCTCCCTGCCAGCGTCGCGGCCACTCTCGCCTGAGTGCCGCGATCGGGTCGAGGGTCGCTGCGCGGCGGGCGGGATCAAACGAGAAGAACACCCCGACGAGGGCCGAGAACCCCACCGCGAGGCCGACGCCAGCCGGCTCGATCAGCACCGGCCAGCCGGCCGAGGCGGCGGCGAGATGCGCGCGCAGCGGGTTCGCCGCGATCGCCGACAGCGCGCTGGCAAAAGCCTCACCGATTCCCATCGCGCTGCGCCTTGCAGGCAACGCCGCGGCGGTCACGCCGCCTCGCTCGCCTCGCCGTCGGCGGGCGGCAGCGCGTCAAGCATCGCCGCCGCATCCTCCGGCACCTGCGCGCGGTCATCGACGAGGCGGCCATCACGGAAGCGCAACAGCCGCTGCGCGAAGCGCGCCATCTCCGGCTCATGCGTGACGAGCAGAATGGCAAGCCCGCCTCGGTTCAGCGCCTGGAACAGCGCCATGATCTCGAGCGAGGTGCGCGTGTCGAGCGCCCCCGTCGGCTCGTCGGCCAGCAGCAGGACGGGTTCGTTGACGATGGCGCGCGCGATCGCCACGCGCTGCTGCTGCCCGCCCGAAAGCTCGTTGGGCCGGTGGTGCATCCGCGCACCCAAGCCGACGCGCGCGAGAGCGAGTTCCGCGCGCTCGCGCCGCGCGCGGCGGCCGATGCCCGCATAGACCATGGGCAGTTCCACGTTTGCCCGCGCATCGGCGCGCGGCAGCAGGTTGAAGCCCTGGAACACGAAGCCGAGCTTGCGACTGCGCACGGCCGCCAGCGCATCGGCGGAAAGGCGCGACACATCCTCGCCATCGAGCCTGTAGGTGCCGCCGCTCGGCCGGTCGAGGCAGCCGATGAGATTGAGGAACGTGCTCTTGCCGCTGCCCGACGGCCCCATGACGGCGACGAAGGCGCCATGCGCGACCGCCACGCTCACCTCGCGCAGCGCCGGCACCGCGCCACCTCCGAGCGTGTAGCTGCGGGCGAGCCGGTCGGTCTCGATCAGCGGCGCGGGGTTCGGTTCGTCCATCGCTCAGAACCCGAAGCGCGGCACGAGGCCCGCGCCCTGCTGGCGCTGCGCCGGCGCACCGCGCGCGGCGCCGATGATCACGCGGGCGCCGGAGGCCAGCGCGCCGGCGACACCCTCCGTCACGCTGCCGTCGGCGATGCCGATGCGCAGCGGCACGGCGCCCGGCTTGCCCGCGTCGTCCAGCACATGCACCTGGCCGGTCTGGCCGCCCTCGTCCTGCTGCACCCGGCCACGTGCGCTGCGCAGCGCATCGGCAGCACCGGCCCCCTCGCGCAGCAGCGCGAGGCCGCCCAGTGCGGCGGCTGCGGTGAACCCGGCGGCGAGGACGAAGCGGACCGTCATGGCGCCACTCTACAGCGGCGGGTGTCACCGGCGCATGTCCCGCGCATGCCCGGCGCATGCCCGGCGCGTAACGGAGGGTAGCGCCGCCGGGGGCGCCCCCCCCCCGACGCTTCGGCAGCAACCGGCGCGGCGCGGCGGCCCACCGCAAGGGGCATGGATGGCGAACCCCACGCCGGAGCGACGCCCGATGCCACAGCACCCTCGCCTCCTCCCCCTGCTCGGCGGTGCCGCGGGGCTGCATGCCGGTGACCAGCTTGCCATGGCCGCGCTGCCCCTCGCCGCCATGCTCGCGCTGGGCGGCAACGCGCCGCTGGTGGGGCTCCTGCTCGCGGTTCAGGCCTCCGCCTGGCTCGTCTGCTCCCTCCCGGCGGGACTCGCGGTCGATCGGTTCGGGCGGGCGGGCGTGCTTCGGCTGGCAGCAACGCTCGCCGCGGCCGGCCTCTCGCTCGCCGCCCTCGGCGCTGTGCTGCGGCTGGCTGTGCTGCTCGCCGCGGGCGCATTCGCAGGCTCGGCCGGCACGGTGCTGTTCGTTCTCGCGGCAGGCTCTGCCGTGCCCGACCTCGTGGCGCGCGACAGGCTTGCTGCGGCCAATGCGAGGCTCGAGCTCGCGCGCGCCCTCGTCACGCTGGCCGCCCCGCCGATCGCAGGGCTGGCCGCCTCGCTCGGCAGGCCGGAGCTTGCGTTCGCCCTGGCGGCGCTGGCCGCCGGCGCGGCGCACATCGCACTCGCGCGCATGCCGGTGATCAAGCCCGCACCCGCGGCGCCGGGGCCTCGGCTTCGCGCAGCCCTTGTCGAAGGGGGCAGGTTCCTGCTGCGCGAGAAGCTGCTGCGGGGCATCGCGCTCTGCGCGGTGTTCTGGAACATGGGGTTCTTCGCGCTGCTGGCCGCCTTCGTTCCCCATGCGCTCGGCACGCTCGGGATGGGGGCGGCCGCGATTGGCCTCGCCCAGGGTGGATACGGTGCGGGCCTGCTTGCCGGGGCGATCGCGGCACCCTTGATGCTCGGTCGGTTCGGGCCGGCGCCGGTGCTGTTCGGCGGACCTGCCGTCTCGGTTCTCGCACCCATGCTGCTGCTCGGCGCCTCGCCTGGCGGCACGGCCCTGCCGCTCAGCCTCGCCGCGCTGTTCCTGATCGGCGCCGGGCCGATGATGTGGCTGATCTGCCAGCAGAGCATCCGCCAGGCGGTGACGCCCCGCCCGCTGCTCGGCCGCGTCGGGGCGGCGCTGCAGATGGCGATCTATGGCGTTCGCCCGGCGGGCGCGCTGGCCGGCGGCATGCTGGCAGAGGCGTGGGGGCCGCGGGCGGGCATCGCGCTCGCGCTCGTTCTGTTCCTGCTCTCGCTCGGTGCCGTGTGCGTCTCGGCCCTCGGCAGGCTCAGGCGGATGCCGGTGCCTGAGGGGCAGCGCGCGGGGGCTTGATCCACATCATGTGCTAAACCTGGGCGTTGCGGGAGTATGCCGCCAAGGGAGGGCCATCGATGTCACGCCTCTATACCGTCCAGATGCTGTTGGCCCGCAATCCGGGCTTCCCCGAAGGCTCGACCGAGCGTGGCTACGAGCTTCACCTGCCACTGACGGCGGATGGACACCTCGACACCGAGACCTGGAAGGCACGCAAGGCAGACTGCACCGTCCGCCGCTTCTGGCATGACGAGAGCGACAGGATCGGAGAGCTGATCCACGGCCGCCATGGCTGGGCGTTCAGCTACGAGCCTGGGGAGGCGGATGACGAGCCGCTGTTCAAGCTCGACGGCCACGTGTTCCGCCCGGGCGAGTACGTCACGGTTCGCGAAACCGATGGCGAGGCGCTGACCTTCAGGATCGTCAGCGTCCGCTGAGCCGCAGGATCGTCAGCGTCCGCTGAGGCGACCCAGACTGGCGCATCGCGTCAGGCGCGCAAATGCCTGCAGAATTGCAGGAAAGGGCAGAACCGATGCCCGTATTGCCCGGCCCGGTTGCACGAAATCATTAACCAAAAGTAAAAACTGCTTGTTTGCTCATACCAGTGAGCGGTATGCCCTGCTTTGCCGACAGGGCTCCGCCCATGCGGCACGGCCAACCGGGTCCGGTGCGGGCGTCTGCCCGTGCCGCGGTGGCGGCAGGAAGCCGCGCCCAACACAAGGGCGCCGGCAATGGTGCAGGTGCCGTCGGGCGTAAGAGGTGGGCGGCGACATGCAGTTGTCTCGTTGGCACGTGTCTCGCTGGATGCTGTTCGCAGGCACTGCGCTCTGCGCTCCCGGCGCGCACGCACAGGCACCCGCCCCCCACACGCTGCCGACCGGCGGGTCCGTGCTCGCCGGGCAGGCGAGCATCGCGGCCACCGCGCCGAACCGGCTGCAGGTGACGCAGGGCTCTGACCGCGCCGTCATCGGCTGGCAGTCCTTCTCCATCGGCTCCGCTGCCACGGTCGATATCCGCCAACCCGGGGCCGGCTCGGTCTCGGTGCAGCAGGTCCAGGGCAGCGACCCGAGCCGCATCTTCGGCCAGCTCTCCTCCAACGGACGCGTCGTCATCGCCAACCCGAACGGCATCTGGCTCGGGCCTGAGGCGCGGGTCGATGCCGCCGGCGTCGTCGCCGGCGCCGGGCGGATGTCGGGCCAGGCGATCGGCCAGTTCATGGCCGACGGCCAGGTGCGGCTTGACCAGGCCGCCACGCCCGGCGCCCAGGTGGTGAACGAGGGGCGCATCAGCGTGACGGGCGGCGGGCTCGCTGCCCTCGTCGGGCCGACAGCGCGCAACGCCGGCACGATCGAGGCCCGCCTCGGGCGCGTGCAGATCGCCGGTGGCGAGGCGGCGACAGTCGATTTCGACGGTGACGGGCTGATCGCGGTGCGCGCCGCCCCGGGCGCGCTCGCAGAGAACACGGGGCGGATCAGCGCAGATGGCGGCCGCGTGCGCATGACGGTGGCCGAGGCGAAGGGCGTGCTGGCCGGTGCCGTCAACATGGGCGGCGTGGTCGAGGCGCGGAGCATCGGAACCGATGCGGGCGGCATCACGTTGGGCGGCGTCCATGCCGAAGGGCCCGCCGTCACCGTCGCGGGGCGCGTCGATGTGTCGGGCGGGGCGGCGGGGCAGCGCGGCGGCAGTGTCGCGGTGCTGGGTGACCAGGTCACCGTGCGCCAGGGCGCGCGCGTCGACGCCTCGGGCGCGGACGGCGGCGGCAGCGTCCGCGTCGGCGGCGATGCGCGTGGTGCATCGGGAACGCGCGCGGCGCGCACCACGCGCGTGGAGCATGGCGTCACGCTTGCGGCCGACGCGACGGCCGCGGGCAACGGCGGCAGCGTCGTTCTCTGGGCAGACGAGGCGGTGAGCTTCGCCGGGCTGATCACCGCGCGCGGCGCCGGGGCTGGTGCTGGCGGATTCGCCGAAGTGTCGGGCCGGCTGGCGCTCGACTACGCCGGCACGACCGACCTGACCGCCGCGTCAGGACGCTGGGGCACGCTGCTGCTCGACCCGACCAACATCACCGTCGTCACCTCAGGCGGTACCAACACGGTTCCCTCGCCCGGCACGCCGGGCAACGTGAGCCTCAACGCGCCCGCCCTCGTCACCGCCCTCGGCACCGCGGACGTCGAGCTGGTGGCGACGAACAACATCGTCGTGAACGCCGCCTTCACCTGGGCGAGCGCCGGGACGCTGCGACTGACGGCAGGCAACAACATCACGCTGAGCCAGGCGGTGACGGCGACGGGTGCTGGCGGCCTCGTCGTGCGCGCCGATGCGGATGGCAGCGGGGTCGGAACGGCGAACCTGAATGCCGGGATCACGCTCGCCTCCGGCGCGTTGGACGCGCAAGGCGCCTCGGTCCGGGTCGGCGGTGGCGGCAACATCCGCGTGGGCACGACCACCGGCACGATCCGCCTCGCAGCGACGGCGGGTGACGTGCTGGTCGCGGGCACGAGCGCGCTGCGCAACACCCGCGTCGAGAGCGACAGCGGCGCGATCGCCGTCACGGCGAGCCAGGACGTGCTCGTGCGCGGCTCGGGCGGCAACGGCACCTGGTCACGCATCGCCGGTGGCGGCACCGTTTCGGTGTCGGCGGGGCGCGACGTCGAACTCAGGGCCGGGACAGGCGCGAACGGCGACAACTTCGCCCGCATCACCTCAGGCACGGGCATGACTGTCACGGCAGCACGCGACGTGATCGTCGGCACGGGAACGGGAGCGGGCGTTCCTGCCTTCAACCCAACGGGGACGAGCCTCGAGAACGCCGCGGGCACGCAGACGATCACCGCCGGTCGCAACCTCCTCGTCCAGGCCGGGGGCGCGCGGGCAGCAGCCGCCGTCACGAGCGGCGGGATGCAGGTGCTCGACATCGGCGGCAGGCTCGATGTCACCGCCAATGGCAGCGGCGCGATCGTCAGCGCTGGCGGCGGCCAGACCATCACGCGCGTCGGGGCGATCACCGTCACAGGCGGGGCGGCTGGGTTCGGGGCCAGCATCCTGAACACGGGCGGTGACCAGGCGATCACGGCCTCGCAGGCGCTGACGCTCACGGGCAACGCGGGCGGGGCGCGCATCGCCAACACCACCGGCAACCAGGCGGTCACGGCCCAGAGCATCGCGCTCGCCGCCAGCCCATCGGCCACCGTCGAGATCGCCAACGCCAACGGCGCGCAGACCATCGCCGCCACGGGCGGGCTGATCAGGCTCGTCGCCGCCGCGAACGCGCCCGCGCGCATCACCAACAGCGGCGGCGCGCAGGGCGTGTCGGCCGCAACCACGCTCGACCTCCTCGCCTCCACCGGCACGGGTGCGGCGTCGATCACCAACGCCGGCGGCGGGCAGACCGTGACGGCCGAGACATCGATCACCCTCTCCGGCAACGGTGCGGCCGCCTTCATCACCACCACGGGCGGGGCGCAGGACGTGACGACGACGGGCACGCTCACACTCGCCGCCGCTGCCGGGGCGACGCCGCTCGGCCTCTCCGAGACGACGCCGACGGCAGCACCAACGCCGGGCAGCGCATCGATCCAGTCGAACCCCGGCACCGCACCCGGCGTCGCGGCGGGGGCCGCGAACCAGACCGTCAGCGCAGGTGCGATCGCCTTCGCCGGCGCGGCGGGTGCGGCGGCGATCGGGCTGCAGGACTGGCGCGCGATCACCGACAGCCCGGGTGCCACGCCGCGCTACCAGTCGGTGCTTGCCGGCGGGACGCAGCTTTCGCTGGCGGGAAGCACGAGGGTGTTCGCCCTGCTGCCGCCGGCAGTCCCGCCCGTCGTTCCGCCGAGCGGCGGTGGCGAGGCGACGGTGGCCGCCTCCGGCATCAATGCCGACGTGAACGCCGTGCTCGCGCTGCGCGACACCACGCGGCAGGCCCAGGGGGCAGAGGCTCTCGCCGCCGGAACGGCCGGGTTCACACCCGCTGGCCTCGCCGAGACGCAGGGCTTCACGCCCGCCTCCGTCACGGTGGAGGGCGAGGACCCGGCGACGGTGTTCGCCAACACGGTGCTGGCGACGCGCGTCGATGGGCTGTTGCCGCCGCCGACGCAGTATTTCAGCGGCTATGTCGCGCCCCCCATCCTGCCCGTACGGTAGGCGCATGACGCACGCCGCATGACCCGCTCCGCATGAGCCGTGGCACAGCACCCAGAAGGGGTGCGCACAGGCGACGGGCGCTGGCCGTTGCCGCCGCCCTGCTCGTCGGTGCGCCCGCACTCGCGCAGCAGCAGCTTCCGGCGCGGATCGACCCCGCACGCCTGCCGGGCCAGGCGCCCACCCCCGCCCCCGCCCCCGCCACGGCCCCGCCGGCGACGGAGCTTCCCGCGCAACCACGCTCGGGCCCGCCTGCGGGGGCCGAGAACCTGCGCTTCACGCTGACCGAGCTCCGCATCGACGGCGCGACGGCCTTCACGGCCGAGCAGCTTCGGCCCCTCTACGCCGCACGCCTCGGCACCGAGATCTCGGTGGCTGACCTCTACGCGATGGCCGATGCGATCACGGAACGGTACCGCGCGGGCGGGTTCCTGATCAGCCGCGCGCTCGTGCCGGCGCAGCGCATCGACAACGGCGTCGCGCGGCTGCAGGTGGTCGAGGGGTTCGTCTCCGAGGTCGGGCTGGGGCCGACGCCCGACGCCGTCCTGCAGGCCCGTGCTGAACGTGCGGTGCTCGGCGCGCGGCCACTGACGCTGCGCGCCCTCGAACGCTCGATCCTGCTGCTGAACGACCTGCCCGGCGTGACGGCGCAAGGGCTGATCGAGCCCGCACCCGCAGGCCCCGTCGGCGCCGCCCGCCTCTCCGTCACGGCCGAGAGCGCGCGGGTGTGGCAAGGCTATGTCGCGGTCGACAACCGCGGCAGCCGCTATGTCGGGCCGTGGCAGGCGACGGTGGGGGGCTCCGTCTCCTCGGTCATCCGGGCCTATGACCGGGTGGCCTTCCGCGTCGTCGGCGCCTCGCCGCTGAAGGAACTCCGCTACGGCGAGATCGGGTACGAGACGCCGATCGGCGCCGATGGCTGGACGATCGCCGCCTCGGCCTTCGTCTCGCGCTCCGACCCCGGCTTCACGCTGTCGCGGTTCGACACGGCTGGCGAGTCCGAAGGCTTCAGCCTCGGCGCGTCCTATCCGATCATCCGCACGCGGGCCGAGAACCTGCGCATCAGCATCGCCTTCACCCCCTACAACAGCCGCAATGACCTGTTCGGGAGGCGTGACGTTTCGCCTGCGTACGAGGATGACATGCGCCCGCTGCGCGCGGCACTCGCCTACGACATCGCCGATGGCTGGGGCGGGCTCAACGGTGCGACGGTCGAACTCAGCCAGGGGCTGAACGCCATGGGCGCTTCGCCGGAGGGCCGCGCCAACCCCTCCCGCCCCGGTGCGCAGAGCGACTTCACCCGCCTGGTGGCGGAAGCGTCGCGGCTCCAGGACCTCGGCATGATCGCCGATGGGCTCGGGCTGCTCGCGCTCGTGCGCGGGCAGTGGGCATTCGGCAACCCGCTGGTCGCCGCCGAGCAGTTCGGCGTCGGCGGTGCACGGATCGGGCGCGGCTACGACCCCTCCGAGATCGCCGGCGACAACGGCGTCGCCGGCACGCTCGAGCTGCAATGGACCGCCGGCTTCGCACCCTCGCGCTACAGCTTCATGCGCGAGGCGACGATCCAGCCCTACCTGTTCTGGGATGCCGGCGTGGTGACGAACGCCAAGGGCGCCGACACGCCGTCAGCGAGCCTCGCCAGCACGGGGGCGGGTGTACGCCTCTGGCTCGGCGACGCCTTCGCCGCGGCGATCGAGGTGGCCAAGCCGCTGACGCGCGGCCTCGGCACCGAGGTGCTGTCGGGCAGCGACGGCAAGGACCCGCGGCTGTTCGTCTCCTCGGTGATCCGGTTCTGAGCCGCGCTTGCCGGGCGCGGCGCCCGGCCCCACCTCATCCGCATGGATCACATTGCCGAGCAGATCTTCGACGCATCCATGGCCCAGGCCCGCGAGAGCGGGTGGGACGCGCTGGCGCTTGACCGCGTGGCGGAAGGCCTCGGCATCCCGCTGGCCGACATTGCCCGCCGCTTCCCCGACGCGGATGCGATCGCCGACGCGCAATTCCGCCGCCTGCTGCGCGCCATGCTGGCCGACCCCGAGGAGGGGGCGGAGGCCTTCGCCGCGCTCTCGCCGCACCAGCGCGCCACCGCCGTGCTCTGGCGCTGGTTCTCGGCCGCGCAGCCTGACCGCCGTGTGGTGGCCGACATGCTGAAGGTGAAGGCCTGGCCGAGCCACCCCCACACCTGGGTGCCGATGGTGTTCAACCTCTCGCGGCTGATCCACTGGGTGAGGGCGGCGGCCCACCTGCACCGTGGCGGCATCGCCCGGATGGCCGAGGAGGTGGGGCTAACGGCGGCGTTCCTCGCCGCACTTGCCGCCTTCGCGGTGGATGGCACCGAGGATGCGGCGCGCACCCGCCGCGTGCTCGAGGGCGCGGTCGCGCGCGTTCCGCTCGGCTGACCCGCCGCGCCTTGCGTGGCCGGCCCTCTCAGCCGCGCGGCTTCACGCGCCAGATCTCCTCGGCGTACTCGCGCACCGTGCGGTCAGACGAGAACCAGCCGACCCGGGCGGTGTTCAGGATGGTCTTCCGCCGCCACGCGGCTTCGTCCTGCCACAGCCGGTCGACCGCGCGCTGCGCCTCGGCGTAGGCCGCGAAATCCGCGGCGACGAGGAAGTGATCGCCGCCATAGAGCGTGCCGATGAGATCGCCGTAGCGGCCAGGCTCGTCGGGCGAGAACAGCCCCTCGGCCACCGCGCCGAGCGCGTTGCTGAGCGCCGGTGTTGCCTCGATCGTCGCGCGCGCGTCGTACCCGTCATGCCGGAGGGCGGCGACCTCCTCCGCCCTCAGGCCGAAGATCACGATGTTGTCCGACCCGACGAGGTCACGGATCTCGACATTCGCGCCGTCGAGCGTGCCGATGGTCAGCGCCCCGTTCATCGCGAACTTCATGTTGCCGGTGCCCGACGCCTCCATCCCCGCCGTCGAGATCTGCTCGGAGAGATCGGCCGCCGGCATGATGCGTTCCGCGAGCGAGACGTTGTAGTTGGGCAGGAACACCACCTTCAGCTTGCCCTGCACCGCAGGGTCGGCGTTCACCACGCGGGCGACGTCGTTGATCAGGCGGATGATCTGCTTCGCGGTCCAGTAGCTCGCCGCAGCCTTGCCGGCGAACACCTTCACGCGCGGCACGGGGAAGCGGTCAGGGTCAGCACGGATCGCGTCGTAGAGCGCGATCGTCTCGAGGATGTTGAGCAACTGGCGCTTGTATTCGTGGATGCGCTTGACCTGCACGTCGAACAGTGCGGTGGGGTCGACGCGGATGCCGGTGCGCTCGCTGATCAGCGACGCCAGCCGCTGCTTGTTGGCGAGCTTGATGGCAGCAAACGCGGCCTGGAACGACGCATCCTCGGCATGGGGCGCAAGGTCGGCCAGCGCCTCGGCATCCTCCATGAAGCGATCCCCGATCGTCTCGCGGAGCAGCGCGGTGAGGCCAGGGTTCGCCTGGAACAGCCAGCGCCGCGGCGTGATGCCGTTGGTCTTGTTGACGATCCGCCCCGGATGCAGCCGCGCGAGCGAGGCGAACACCGTCTCCTTCATCAGCCCCGTGTGCAGCGCCGAGACGCCGTTGACCTTGTGCGAGCCGACGAAGGCGAGGTTGCCCATGCGTACGCGGCGGCCGGCATGCTCATCGATCAGCGATACGGCGGCGATGAACGCATCATCGGCTCCCGCGACGCGGCGCGCCTGGGCGAGCAGGCGTGCGTTGATTGCGTAGATGATCTGCATGTGGCGCGGCAGCATCCGTTCCATCAGGTGAACGGGCCAGGTCTCGAGCGCCTCGGGGAGAAGCGTGTGGTTGGTGTAGCTGATCGTTTCCTGCGTCGTCGTCCACGCCTCCTCCCAGGAAAGGCCGTGGATGTCGAGGAGGATGCGCATCAGTTCCGCCACCGCAATGGCGGGGTGCGTGTCGTTCAGCTGCACGGCCGCGTGCTCGGGCAGGCTGCGCACGTCGCCGAACTGCTGCACGTGGCGGCGCAGCATGTCCTGCAGCGAGGCGGAGGTGAAGAAGTACTCCTGGCGCAGGCGAAGCTCCTGCCCGGCCGGCGTGCTGTCGGCCGGATACAGAACGCGGCTGATCGATTCCGCGCGCATCCGTTCGTGCACCGCACCGACATGGTCGCCCGAGTTGAACGCCTCAAGCTGCATCGGGTCCATCGCGCGGGCAGACCAGAGCCGCAACGTCGTCACCGCCTTGCCCTGCCAGCCGATCACCGGCGTGTCATAGGCGACCGCGATCACACGCTCGGCCGGCTTCCAGGTCGGCTTGGTCGCGCCGTCCCATTCCTGACGCCCCTCGACGACGCCGCCGAACCCGATCTCGTAGGCCGCCTCGCGCCGCTCGAACTCCCAGGGGTTGCCGTGCGACAGCCAGTTCTCCGGCACCTCGACCTGGCGGCCATCGACGATCTTCTGCCGGAACAGACCGTGTTCGTAGCGGATGCCGTAGCCGAAGGCGGGGATCCCCGTGCTCGCCATGCTCTCGATGAAGCAGGCCGCGAGCCTGCCGAGGCCACCATTGCCGAGCGCGGCGTCGGGCTCGATCTCGGCGATGTCCTCGAGTGCGACGCCGAAGGTGGCGAGCGCCTCGCGCAGCGGCTCGAGGATGGCGAGGTTCGAGGCGCTGTCGCGGAACAGCCGCCCGATCAGGAATTCGAGCGAGAGGTAGTAGACGCGCTTGTGGCCCGAGCGATACGTCTCGCGCGTGGCGGCGATCCAGCGGTCGATGATCGCATCGCGCACGACGTGGCTCGCCGCGAGCAGCCAGTCATACCGCCGGGCGACGAAGGGGTCCTTGCCCACTGCGTAGGTGAGCTTGGCGAGCAGCTGGTCGCGTACGACCGAGGACCTGGCATTCAGTGAGGGCACCCCTGGCAGTGACGGCACCGGCAGTGACGGCCCCCCTGGCGGCCCCACGGGCAGCTCGGTTGCCGGGGCGATCTGGGAAGCCGTATCGGTCTCGTTCATGCGCTCGTCCGATGTTCGCGGTCATTCACCCAGGGGCATCGTCCCATGGTGCGGTGCACACGACGTTAACACCTGAATGCGCGGGCAGGCGTCAAAAACTGTCGATGGCTGGATTCACGCCCCGCCAAGCCATTGCGACAGGGCGTGCAGCAGCGGCAATCCAGCCAACAGGTTGAATGGAAACGTGATGCCGAGCGAGGCAGTCAGGTAGATGCCCGGGCTCGCCTCCGGCAGTGCAGCGCGGCAGGCAGCCGGGGCATCGATGTAGGACGCCGACGCACAGACGGCGCCGAGCACGAACGCCCCGCCGGTCCCGAGACCCGCGACATGGCCCGCCACGACGCCGAGCGTGCCGAACACCAGCGGGGCGACGATGGCAAACCCCGTCATGAACCGCCCGACGGTGGCGAAGTCGCGCACCTGGCGCGCGGCCGTCATGCCCATCTCAAGCAGGAACAGCATCAGGATGCCGCGGAAGAGGTGTTCGTAGAACGGCGCGATCTGCGACCAGCCCCTGTCGCCGGCGAGCGCGCCGATCACCATCCCGCCCGACAGCAGCAGGATGCCGCGACCCCTCAGCGTATCGGCCACCAGTTGCCCGATGCTCGCGCGACCAGAGGCCCGGCCGAGCGACCAGCGGGCAAGCATGAGCGCGACGATGACACCCCATTCCATGATCGCGACGACCGCCGTCATGTAGCCCTCCGCCGGCGTTCCGGCAGCGCGCGCGAAAGCCATCGCGGCGAAGAACGTGACCGAGGAGACCGAGCCGTAGTGGGCCGCGACCGCGGCGGCGTTCGATACGTCGAACCGCCCGAGGCTGCGCAGCACGACGAAGGAGGCGATCGGGATCACGATCGTCAGCAGCGCGGCGACCGCGACGAGCGGCGCGATCGCGGCAAGCCCCGCGAGCGCAAGTTCACGCCCGCCGACGAGCCCGATCGAGAACAGCAGGTAGATCGACAGCAGCTTCAGCACCGGCTCGGGCAGTTCGAGCTCGCTTCGGATGAAGCCCGCGATCGCGCCGAGCACGAAGGCCAGCACGATGGGCGAGATCAGGTTGGCGAGCAGCAGGTCGAAGCCAGGCATGGCAGCCTCCGGTGCGGGGAACGCGCCGGGGCTGTAGCCCCCCTACCTCATCAGGGGAAATTGGAAATCTCGGCTCAGCCGATAAGTTTTCCTAATGGCCAAACGCATCCGCCACGAAGCGCGCGAAGGCCTGGGCCGCCGGTGGCGCGCCGGCGCGCGTGGCCACGCACACCACCGTGTCGGCCAGCGCCGGCAGCCTGCCCGCGGGCATCGGCGCAAGGCCTGGCGGCATCATGGTGCGCGGCAGCACCGTGACGCCGAGGCCCGCCCGCACCGCCGCGGCAACGCCCGCGAGCGAGGGGCTCGTATAGACGATGCTCCACGGTGCCCCTGCCGCGGAGAGGGCCGCGATCGCCCGCGCGCGGTAGACGCAGGGTTCGGGCGACAGCGCGAGCCGCACGGGCAGGGCAGGACCCGCCGGCACGTCGGCCGCCCCGGCCCAGACCAGGCGTTCGCGCCACACCGGCACCGCGCCGGGGTGGATGCTGCGCGGCTCCTGCTTGATGACCACCACGTCATAGCTCCGCCGCCCGAGGCCCTTCAGCAGGTCGAGCGTCAGGGCGCAGGTGGTCTGCAGCCGCACGGCAGGGTGGCGGTGGACGAAGCGTGCCAGGATGTCGGGCAGGAAGAAGGTGGCGATGTCCTCCGGGCTGCCGAACCGCACCTCGCCGGCATCGGCTGAGGGCTTCAGCGCGGCTGCGGCACCATCGGCGAGGTCGAGGATCTGCTTGGCATAGCCGAGCAGCGTCTCGCCGGCGGCGGTGAGCGCGATGCGCTGGCCGCGCACCACCAGCGTCTCGCCAAGCAGCACCTCGAGTTTCCTGATCTGCTGAGTCACCGCCGGCTGGGTGCGGCCGACGCGTTCCGCCGTACGCGTGAAGCTGCGGGTCTCGGCCAGCGTGCGGAAGCTGCGCAGCACGGCGGTGTCGAGGTCGATCAGGCGCTTCGGGGGTGGGGCCTTGGCCATCGAGGCAGAAGATACCAGGACGCGGCGGTTGACACGACCCGCGCCGCAGCCTACCCGCGCGGCCATGGACGCCCCCACCGCTTCACACGCCGCCTCGCTCGCCGCCAGGATTGCCGCCCGCACCGCCACGGTCGCGATCATCGGCCTCGGCTATGTCGGGCTGCCGCTCGCGCGCATATTCGTCGAGCGGGGCTTCCCCGTGCTCGGCTTCGACACCGATCCCGCGAAGGTCACGGCACTCGCCGCTGGCCGTTCCTACATCCACCATATCGGGCCAGAGGTGATCGGCGCGCTCAACGCCACCGGCCGCTTCGCCGTGACAGCCGATCCAGCGCGGCTGGGCGAGGCCGATGCGCTGCTGATCTGCGTGCCGACGCCGCTGACGCGCCACCGCGAACCGGACATGACCTATGTCGTGGCCACCGCCGAGACCATCGCCGCCACGCTGCGCCCCGGCCAGCTCGTCATCCTCGAGAGCAGCACCTATCCCGGCACGACGGCGGAGGTGGTCAAGCCCATCCTCGAGCGCGCGGGCCTCCGTTCCGGGACCGACATCTTCCTCGCCTACTCGCCCGAGCGCGAGGACCCCGGCAACATCGACCATTCGACGAGCCGCATCCCCAAGGTGGTCGGCGCCGAGGGTGAGGATGCGCTGGCCCTCTCGCTCGCCCTCTACGACGCCGTCGTGCCCCGAACCGTGCCGGTCTCAAGTGCCGCGACGGCCGAGGCGGTGAAGCTCACCGAGAACATCTTCCGCGCGGTGAACATCGCACTCGTCAACGAGCTGAAGCAGATCTACGCCGCGATGGGCATCGATGTGTGGGAGGTGATCAACGCCGCCGCGACCAAGCCGTTCGGCTTCATGCCGTTCTGGCCAGGCCCCGGCCTCGGCGGGCACTGCATCCCGATCGATCCGTTCTACCTCACCTGGAAGGCGCGCGAGCACGAGGTGGCGACACGCTTCATCGAGCTCGCCGGCGAGATCAACACCGCCATGCCGCGCTGGGTCGTGCAGCGCCTGGCCGATGCGCTGAACGATCGTGCCGGGAAGGGATTGAAGGGCGCGCGCATCCTGCTGCTCGGTGCGGCCTACAAGAAAAACGTCGACGACATGCGCGAGAGCCCGACGCTCAAGATCATCGAGCTGCTGGAGGAGCGTGGCGCCGCGGTGGACTACCACGACCCGTACGTTCCGGAGATCCGCCCCTCGCGCGAATATCCGCACCTCGCCGGCCGGCGCTCGGTGCCGTGGGACCTCGCTGCCTTCGGCGGTTACGACGCCGCGATGATCGTGACCGACCATGACGGGCTCGACTATGCCGGGCTGCTCGCCGCCGCTCCCCTCGTGGTCGATACCCGCAACGCCTGCCGCCGTGCCGGGGCGGATGGGCCGACGCTGGTCCTCGCCTGACGCAGCATTGCAGCGCCCACCGTGGGCGGGGTTGACGTTCACGGCGTGAACAGCGTAGACGCGAGCCGTGCCAGCTACGCAACCAGCCCGCGCCGCGCCGCGCGCGCGCGCCGATGCCGAGGACCCAGCGATTCTCCTCGGCCTTCTGGCCGCCGTCGAACGCGATGCGGAACAAACCCAGCGCGGCCTTGCGCGCGAACTCGGCATCGCGCTCGGGCTGACCAACGCCTACCTGAAGCGCTGCGTGCGCAAGGGCCTGGTGAAGGTGCGCACCGCGCCCGTGCGCCGCTACGCCTACTACCTCACCCCGCGCGGCATGACCGAGAAGGGCCGACTGACGGCGCAGTACCTCTCCGACAGCCTTTCCTTCTACCGCCGCGCCCGCGCCGCCTGCACGCTGCTGACTGACCATCTCGCCGCCACCGGCCGCCGCCACGTGGCGCTGATCGGTGCCGGAGACCTTGCCGAGGTGGTGATGCTGAGTGCCGCCGATTCGGGCCTCGCCGTCACCGCAATCATCGACCCCACAGGCCACAACCGCCGCTGCGCCGGCCACGTTGTGACCACCGCCGCACCGCGCGGCCTCGTGGCCGATGCGCTGATCATCGCCGCGGCTGACGCCGATGGGTCGCTCCGTGCCACAGCAGCGTCACTTGCCGCGCGCCTCCGCCTTCCGCCCGATGCCATCGTGATGCCCGAGTTGGCGCGCGTGGTCGCCACCGTCGCCACCGAGGAGAGCGCCTGATGCCAGACCTGATTCCCGACACCGCCGCGAAGCCCCAGGCGCCCATCGCCTTCATCGACCTCGACGCACAGCGCCGCGCGATCGGTGCACGGATGGAGGAGGCGATCCTACGCGTCGTGCGCTCGACGCAGTACATCCTCGGCCCCGAGGTGCGGCAGCTCGAAGCCGAGCTCTCGGCCTTCGCCGGCGTGCCGCACACGCTCTCCTGCGCCAACGGCACCGATGCGCTGGCGCTCGCGCTGATGGCGTGGAACCTGCGCCCGGGCGATGCCGTGTTCTGCCCAGCCTTCACCTTCGCCGCCACCGCCGAGGTCGTCGCCTGGCTGGGGGCAACGCCCGTCTTCGTCGATGTGCGCGAGGACAGCTTCAACATGGACCCCGCGAGCCTCGAGGCCGGCATCGAGACGGCGAAGCGCGCGGGCCTCGCGCCGCGTGCCGTCATCACCGTCGACCTGTTCGGCCAGCCGGCGGATTACGACGCGCTGCTTCCCATCGCGCGCGCTGCCGGCCTCAAGGTTCTCGTCGACGCGGCGCAGAGCTTCGGCGCCACCCACCACGGCACGCATGTCGCGGCGATCGGCGACATGGCGGCGACAAGCTTCTTTCCCGCCAAGCCGCTCGGCTGCTACGGCGACGGTGGCGCGGTGTTCTGCCACGATCCCGAAACGCTCGACGTGCTGCAATCGCTCCGCGTGCACGGGCAGGACAACCAGGACAAGTACGAGAATGTCCGCGTCGGCATGAACGGGCGGCTCGATACGATGCAGGCCGCCGTGCTGATCGAGAAGCTGCGCGTGTTCCCCGATGAGATCGCCGCGCGCCAGCGCGTGGCCGACCGATACAACGCCGCACTTGCCGATGTGGCGATCGTGCCCAGCGTCGCCGCCCACAACGTCTCGGTCTGGGCGCAGTACACGCTGCGCATCCCTGGCCGCAACAGGGCGGACGTGCTCGCCGCGCTGAAGGCGCGCGGCGTGCCGACGGCGATCTACTACCCGAAGCCGCTGCATCACCAGAAGGCCTATGCGCGCCACCCCATCGCCGGCAACGGCCTGCCGGTGAGCGAGCGGCTGGCGGCCGAGGTATTCAGCATCCCGTTCCACCCCTATCTCGACGAACCCACGCAGGACCGGATCATTTCGGCCATGCGCGAGGTTCTCGCCTGAGGCTCGCGATGAAGGTCGTCATCCTCGCAGGCGGCCTCGGCACGCGTCTCGCCGAGGAGACGGTGGTGCGGCCGAAGCCGATGGTCGAGATCGGCGGGCGGCCGATGCTCTGGCACATCATGAAGATCTACGCCCATTTCGGGCTGACGGACTTCGTCGTCTGCCTCGGCTACAAGGGCTACATGGTGAAGGAGTACTTCGCCAACTGGACGCTGCACCGCGCCGACGTGACGATCGACCTCGCCGCGAACACGCTGACGTACCATGACACCCCGGCCGAGCCCTGGCGCGTGACGCTGGCCGAGACGGGCGATGCGACAATGACGGGCGGGCGGCTCAAGCGCGTCGCGCGGCATCTCACGCCGGACGAGACGTTCTGCCTCACCTACGGCGATGGCGTCGCCGACATCGACATCGGCGCACTGCTCGCCTTCCACAGCGCGCACGGGCGCAAGGCGACGCTCACCGCTGTTCGCCCACCGGGTCGTTTCGGTGCGGTGGCGCTTGACGGCGACAGCGTCGCCCGCTTCATCGAGAAGCCGCAAGGCGATGGCGGCTTCATCAATGGCGGGTTCTTCGTGCTCGAACCCTCGGTGCTCGACGAGATCGACGGCGACGCGACAACCTGGGAAGCAGGCCCGCTGGAGCGCCTGGCCGCGCGGGGTGAGCTTCGTGCCTTCCGCCATGACGGCTTCTGGCAGCCGATGGACACGCTGCGCGACAAGGCTGTGCTGGAGGAGCACTGGCGCTCCGGCCGCGCGCCGTGGGCAATGTGGCCATGACCGCGCCTCTGCCGAACCCTGCCTTCTGGGCAGGACAGAACGTCCTGCTCACCGGCCACACCGGCTTCAAGGGCGCCTGGCTTGCGCACTGGCTCACCCGCCTCGGCGCGCGCGTGCACGGGTGCGCCTTGCCGGCAGAGCCTGGCGCGCGGGCGCTCGCCCCGCTCTGGTTCGGCATCGGCGAGACGCTGGGGGACCTGCGCGACGCTTCGGCCATCGCCACGGCCGTTGCGGCAGCCGAACCGACCATGGTGCTGCATCTCGCGGCACAGGCGCTTGTCCCGCGCGGGTGGCATGATCCAGCATTGACGGTCTCCACGAATGTCGGCGGTACGGTGGCATTGTTGGAGGTGCTGCGCAGCGCACCCTCGCTCCGCGCCGTGCTGGTCGTGACCAGCGACAAGGTCTACCGCAACGACGATGGCGGCATCGCCTTCGCCGAGGATGCGCCGCTCGGCGGCGATGATCCGTATTCGGCGAGCAAGGCGGCCGTCGAGATCTTGCTCCCTGCTTGGCGCACGCTGTTCGCACAGCGCGGGATCACGCTCGGCACCGCGCGGGCGGGCAATGTCGTCGGTGGCGGCGATTTCGGTGCCGCACGGCTGATCCCCGACACGGTATGCGCGGCAGCGGCAGGCAGGCCCGTCATGCTGCGCGCGCCAACCTCCACGCGACCCTGGCAGGATGTGCGCGACTGCCTGCGCGGCTACCTTCTCCACGCCGAAGCGCTGGCCGCACGCGGGGGGCTGGCCGCGCTCAACTTCGGTCCCTCGCCTGAAGCGCCTTGCCTGACGGCGGAGGCGATCGCCAGCCGCATCGCCGCGATCCTCGGCGCGCCCGCGCCGGTGTACGACCCGGCCGCCGCGATTGCCGAGAAGCGCTCGCTCTCGCTCGATCCCACCCGGGCGGCAGCGACGCTCGGCTGGCGCACGCTGCATGGTGCGGCGGAGGCGGTGGATGACGCAGCCCGCTTCTACCGCGCGCTCGCGGCCGGCGAGGATGCCGCGTGGCTGGCCGACGCTGCGCTCGACGCGCACGCTGCCCTGTGCCTGCGGGCGGCGGCATGAGCACGCTTCGCCCCATCGGCGGCGACGGGCATCGCACCTGCCGGTTCTGCGGCTCGCCCCTTTCGCTCAGCCTGGTCGATCTTGGTGACCAGCCCCTGGCAAATGCCTACCTGGCGGCAGACGCACTGGCGCGCCCTGAACCGCACTACGCGCTGCATGCGCGGGTTTGCGGCGCCTGCCGCCTCGTGCAGGTGGGCGCTGCCGTGCCGCCGGAGGAAATCTTCTCCGACTATGCCTATTTCTCCTCCGTCGCCGCGAGCTGGGTTGCGCACGCGGAACGGTATGCGCGGGCAATGCGAGACCGCCTCTCGCTCGGGCCCGCAAGCCGCGTCGTCGAGATCGCAAGCAATGACGGCTACCTGCTGCGCCACTTCGTCGCGATGGGAATCCCCTGCCTCGGCATCGAGCCTGCGGCGAACGTGGCGGCCGAGGCCGTGGCCTCAGGCGTGCCGACGGAGGTGGCGTTCTTCGGCCGCGAGACCGCGCGGCGGCTACGTGACCGTGACGGGCCGGCCGACCTGATCGCGGCCAACAACGTCTTCGCGCACGTGCCGGACCTGAACGACTTCGCCGCCGGCTTCGCGACGCTGCTGGCGCCAGCGGGCACGTTGACGGTCGAGTTCCCGCATCTGCTCAATCTGCTGCGAGAGCTCCAGTTCGATACGATCTATCACGAGCACTACTGCTATTTCTCGCTCGCCGCGGCCGAGCGTGTGCTCGCCGCCCAGGGCCTCGCGGTGTTCGACGTCGAGGAGCTTCCAACCCATGGCGGCAGCCTTCGCCTCTTCGTCGCGCATGCCGCGGCCGGCCGTACGGAAGGTGCCGGGCTTGCCGCGATCCGCGCGAAGGAACAGGCAGCCGGCCTGGACAGCGATGGGGCTTACGCCGGCTACGCCACCGCGTGCGAGGCGGTGCGCGACGGGCTGATGGCATTCCTCGATCGCATGCGGGCGGAGGGCAGGCGCGTGGCCGCCTATGGCGCGGCTGCCAAGGGCAACACGCTGCTGAACTACTGCGGCATCACGGCCGGAGATGGGCGCATCGCCTTCGTGGCCGATCGCGCACCCTCGAAGCAGGGGCGGTTCCTGCCAGGGTCGCACATCCCCATCCGCGCGCCGGAGGCGATCTTCGCCGAACGTCCCGATATCGTGTTGATCCTGCCCTGGAACATCCGACGCGAGATCGCGGCCGATCTCGCCGGCATCGCCGCCTGGGGCGGGCGCTTCGCCGTTGCCGTCCCCGCACTTTCGGTGTTCGACGCGCCGTGACCCTCGCGATCTCTCCCACCCCGCTGCCGGGGCTGCTGCTGCTGCACAGCATCGCACAGCAGGATGAGCGCGGCGGCTTCGCGCGGCTCCATTGCGCCGAAGCGATGGCCGAGGCAGGCTTTCGGATGACGGTGCAGCAGACCAACCTCTCGACAAACCCGCGCCGCCACACGCTGCGCGGCCTTCACTGGCAGGATGCTCCCGCCGCTGAGGCGAAGATCGTCCGCTGCGTCGCGGGCAGCGTGTGGGACGTCGCGGTCGACCTCCGTCCCGCGAGCCCGACGTTCCGGCGCTGGTACGCGGAGGAACTCTCCGCCGCCAACGGCCGGGCGCTCGCCATCCCCGAGGGCTTCGCGCACGGCTTCATCACGCTCACCGGCGATGCCGCCGTGCTCTACCTCATGGGCGCGCGCTATGCGGCGGCGCTCGCCCGCGGCGCGCGGTATGACGACCCAGCCTTCGCCATCGCCTGGCCAGCGGCGCCCGCGCTGATCGGTGCGCGCGACCTCACCTTCCCACCGTTCGGGACGGCCTGATGCGCGCGCTCCTCGACAGGCTCGCAGGCAGGCGGGCGGCACGGTTCCCGGCGCATGTCAGCATCGGCCGCCACACCTACGGCCTCGCCCCGCGCAACCTCGTGCGCCCGACGGCGGCGGCACCGATCACCGTCGGCGCCTTCTGCTCCGTCGGGCCCGACGTGCTGATCTTCGGCCAGGCGGACCATCCGACGCAGCTGGCGAGCACGTTTCCCTTCCGCGCGAAGCTGCTCGGCCGCGGCGACGTCGACGCGACGACGCGCGGCGGTGTCGTGATCGGCAACGACGTCTGGATCGGCGCGCGCGCGATGGTTCTCTCGGGCCTGACGGTCGGCGATGGCGCGGTGATCGGTGCTGGCGCGATCGTGACGCGCGATGTGCCGGCCTATGCCGTCGTCGCCGGCAACCCGGCACGGCAGCTCCGGCTGCGATTTGATGAAGCGACGATCGCCGCCCTGCTCGCGCTGCGCTGGTGGGACTGGCCGGATGCGCGCATCGCCGCGCTCGAGGATGCGTTCCATGGCCCGATCGAGGCCTTCCTGATCCGCGCGGGAGAGACACATGCCTGAATTGCCACAGGGCTTCAGGCTGCTCGTCGTCGTCACCGGCCTCGGGCGCGGAGGAACGGAGCGTCACCTCGCCGCGGTGCTGCCGGCGCTGGTCGCGCGCGGTGCTGCCGTGCGCGTCATCGCGCTGCGCAAGGGCGGCGAGCTGGCGGACGCGCTGCGCGCCGGCGGCGTGGCGGTGGAGGAGGCAGGCACGCGCGTGGGCGGCGCGCTCGCGGTGCTGCGCGCGGCCCTGTTCTGGCGCCCGACCGTGACCCATTTCTTCCTGCCAGAGGCCTACCTGATCGGCGGGGTCGTCACCAACATCACGGGAGGCGGCAAGCGCGTGATGAGCCGCCGCAGCCTCAACGCGTACCAGACCGCACACCCACGCGCGGCGGAGCGCGAGCGGGCGCTGCACGCGCGGATGGATGCGCTCGTCGGCAACAGCGCTGCCATCTGCGCCGAGCTGGTCGCCGAGGGCGCGCCGCGCGGGCGTGTGGCGTTGTTGCGAAACGGCATCGTCATCGGCGCGCCCGCGGTGCCCCGCGCGGCGGTGCGCGAGAGCCTCGGCATCGGGCCTGACGCGCTGGTGATCACCTGCGTCGCCAACCTCATCCCCTACAAGGGCCATGCGGAGCTGATCGAGGCCTTCGGCCGTGCGCGGAAGCAGCTTCCGCCAGGCACCACGCTGGTGCTCGCGGGACGTGACGAGGGCATGGCGGTGGCCATCACCGCGCAGTCGGAGGCGCAGGCCTTCATCGACGATGTGCGCATCCTCGGCGAGCGGACCGACATCGCCGAGCTGCTCGGCGCCTCCGACATGTTCGTCCTCGCCTCGCACGAGGAAGGCTCGCCCAACGCGGTGATCGAGGCGATGGGTGCCGGGCTTCCCCCGATCGTCACCGATGTCGGCGGCAGCCCGGAAGCGGTTGGCGAGGCAGGCGTCGTCGTGCCGGCGCGCGATGCGGCGGCGCTGACCGAAGCGCTGGTCACCCTCGGCAGCGATGCGGGCTTGCGGGCGCGCCTCGGCGCCGCTGCGGCGGCGCGTGCGCGCAACGAATACGGCCTCGCCGCCTGCGTCGAGCGCTACGTCGCGCTCTATGCGGCGCTGATCGACGGCAGGGAGGCCGGCGCCGTGCTGCCGGCGCCTGTCTGACATGTGCGGCATTGCCGGGCTTCTCGTGCCGGGCGGGGCGCCCGAGGATGCGCTCATCCGCCGCGCCACCGCGATGGCGCGCGCGATCGCCCATCGCGGGCCCGACGGCGAAGGCGTGTGGGCGGAGGGCGAGAGCGGCATCGCGCTCGGCCATCGCCGGCTTGCGATCATCGACCTGACCGAGACGGGCCGGCAGCCGATGGCCTCTGCCTGCGGCCGCTACGTGCTGAGCTACAACGGCGAGATCTACAACCACGCCGACCTGCGCGCCGGGCTTGCCGCGCGCGGGGCGACGTTCCGCGGCAGTTCCGACACCGAGGTGCTGCTCGCGCTGATCGCGCACGACGGACTGGCCGAGGCGCTGGCGGCGACCAACGGCATGTTCGCCCTGGCGCTGTGGGACCGTGCGTCGCGCACCCTCTCGCTCGCGCGCGACCGCTTCGGCCAGAAGCCGCTCGCCTATGGCTGGAACGGCCGCGCGTTCCTGTTCGGCTCGGAGCTCGGCGCGCTCGCCGCCGATGACGGGTTCGCCGCAACGCCGGACCGCGACGCGATCGCCGCGATGCTCGTCGCCGGGGCCGTGCCCGCGCCGCTCGCCGCACTCTCCGGCATCCGCAAGCTGCCGCCGGGTGCGCTGCTGACGCTGCCTGCCGATGCCGCACCCGGAACGATGCCGACGCCCGTCACCTGGTGGTCGGCGGAGGCGGTCGTCGCTGCCGCGCGCCTCACGCCCTTCCAGGGCAGCGCAGGCGAGGCCGAGGAAGCGCTCGCGGCGCTGCTCGCCGATGCCGTCCGCCTCTGCCGGGTGGCGGATGTGCCGCTCGGCGCGTTCCTCTCCGGGGGGATCGATTCGACCGCAGTCGTCGCGGCGATGCGGGACGGCGGCGCGCCGCCCCGAAGCTTCACCATCGGCTTCACCGAGGCGACCTTCGACGAGGCCCCGCACGCCGAGGCCGTGGCGAGGCACCTCGGCACTATGCACACGACGCTGACCGCCACGGAGGACGACGCGCTCGCCATCGTGCCGCAGCTCGGCGCGCTCTATGACGAGCCCTTCGCCGACAGCTCGCAGGTGCCCACCATCCTCGTCTCGCGCCTCGCGCGCCGGCACGTCACGGTCGTTCTGTCGGGTGACGGCGGCGACGAGATGTTCGGCGGCTATGACCGCTATCGCTGGCTGGCGCAGCTCGAGCGCGCGGCCAGCGTCGTGCCGCGGCCGCTGCATCCGCTCGCCGCGTGGATCGGGCGGACGGTCCGCGCTGTCTCACCTGCCGCGCGTATCGGCCGCGGCCTCGCGCTGCTCGATGCGCCCGGAACGGCAGGGCGCTACGCGCGGCTGATGGCCTCGTGGGACGACCCATCCGCGGCGCTGCCCGGCTCGCGCGCCGCGACACCGCCGGCTTGGGCCGATGCGTCCCCGCGCCGCGCCGCAATGCTGCACGACACGACGACCTACCTGCCCGACGATATCCTCGTGAAGCTCGATCGCGCGAGCATGGCGTCGGGGCTCGAGGCGCGCGTGCCGCTCCTCGATCACCGCATCCTCGCCTTCGCCGCCACGCTGCCCGATGGGCTGCTGTGGGATGGCCGCGGCGGCAAGGCGCCGCTGCGCGCGGTGGCGGAGCGTGCGGTGCCGCGCGCGCTGCTCGACCGCCCGAAGATGGGCTTCGGCGTGCCGCTGTTCCGCTGGCTCATCGGCCCGCTGCGCGCATGGGCGGAGGCGCTGCTCACGCCCGCCCGGCTGCGCGAGGGCATCGGCTTCGATGCCGATGCCGTGCGGCGCCGCTGGGCGCGCCTGCTCGGGGGTGACCGGACGATGGCGCCGCAGGTCTGGGCGGTGCTGATGGTGCAGGCCTGGCTCGCCGCGCGCGGGGCGAGGGCGGTGGCATGAAGGCCTTCGTCACGGGCGCGACGGGCTTCATCGGCCGGCACCTGGTTGGCCGGCTCGATGCCGCAGGCTACGCGGTGCACGCCCTGCTGCGCCGCGGCAGCGATGCGTCGCGGCTTCCAGCCGCGATTACGGCGCACCGCGAGCCCCCCGCGCTCGACGCGCTGCTCGCCACGATCAGGCCCGATGTCGTCCTGCATCTCGCGACGGAGTACCGCCACGGGCATGACCATGCCGCGATCGCACCGATGCTCGCCGCCAACGTCACGCTCGGCACGATGCTCGCCGATGCCGCCGCACGGGCCGGCGTTGGCGGCTTCGTCACGCTCGGCACCGCCGCGCAGCATGCCGGGCCCGGTGGCGATGCGCCGGCAACACTCTATGCGGCGAGCAAGCAGGCCTTCGAGGTGCTGCTCGGCGCCATCGCGCGCGCGGCCGGGCTTCCAACAGCCACGCTCCTGGTGTTCGAGACGTTCGGACCGGGCGACACGCGCGGGAAGATCCTCGACCGGATGATCGCCGCCGCGATGACCGGCGCGCCGCTCGACCTCTCCCCCGGCGAGCAGGCGATCGACCTCGTGCATGTCGATGACGTGGTGGGCGCGATCGTCCTGGCGGCCGAAGGGCTCGCCGCCGGCACGCTGCCGGCTGGCGGCCGCTTCGCCCTCTCCTCCGGCACGGCGGTTACCCTGCGTGACCTCGCAGGCCGTATCGAAGCGACGCTCGGCCGCCCGCTGCCGGCGCGCTGGGGTGCCCTCCCCTACCGCGCGGGCGAGATCATGCAGCCCTGGCGCGGCGGCGCGGCCCTGCCCGGCTGGCACCCACGGCTCAGCCTCGATGCCTTCCTCGCGGCTGCGCGGGACCGCGTCGCTTGACCACCCACGACCCCCTGGCTACGCAGCACGGCAGCGCGCCGTGGGCGACGCCCAATCCGGACAGAGCATGACAGACGCGACGACCGACCCAGCACGCTTCTTCGATGGCAAGGCTGTTCTCGTGACCGGCGGCACCGGCAGCTTCGGCCGCGCCTTCGTCTCGGCCCTGCTGTCGCGGGCGACACCCCGCCGGCTCGTCGTGTTCTCGCGCGACGAACTCAAGCAGTACGAGATGGCGCAGGAGTTCGAGGCGAAGGACACGCGCGGCGTCGTCCGCTACTTCATCGGCGATGTGCGCGATGCGGCGCGGCTGACGCAAGCGCTCCGCGGCATCGACGTGGTGGTGCACGCCGCGGCGCTGAAGCATGTAACGATTGCGGAATACAACCCCTTCGAATGCATCCGCACCAACGTGATGGGGGCGGAGAATGTCGCGCAGGCGGCGATCGCGGCGGGCGTGCAGCGCGTCATTGCGCTTTCGACCGACAAGGCGGCGAACCCGGCGAACCTCTACGGCGCGAGCAAGCTTGCCTCCGACAAGATCTTCATCGCCGCCAACCACCTCGCCGGCCTCAACGGCTGCCGCTTCGCCGTCGTGCGCTACGGCAACGTCGTGGGCTCGCGCGGCTCGGTCGTGCCGCTGTTCCGCAAGCTGATCGCCGATGGGGCCGATCATCTGCCGATCACCGATCCGCGGATGACTCGGTTCTGGATCACGCTCGCCCAAGGGGTGGAGTTCGTGTGCTCCTCGGCGGCGATGATGACGGGGGGCGAGATCTTCGTGCCGAAGATCCCCTCGATGCGCATCGTCGACCTCGCCTCCGTCATGGCGCCTGGCCTGCCGCAGAAGGTCGTCGGCATCCGCCCGGGCGAGAAGCTGCACGAAGCGATGATCACCGAGGACGACGCGCGCTCGACGCTCGACCTCGGTGACCGTTACGTGATCGAGCCGTCCATCGTCATGTACCACCGCGGTGACATGCGCGCGGCCGGCGGCGTGCCGGTGCCCGACGGGTTCCGCTACGCGAGCGACAGCAACAGCGAGTGGCTCGACGGCCCCGGCCTCACGCGGCTTCTGGAGCAGGCGGGATGAGCACTGGGTTCCTCCCTTATGGCCGGCATGCGATCGGCGAGGATGACATCGCCGCCGTCGCCGAGGTGTTGCGCGGCGACTGGCTGACGACCGGCCCCAACGTCGCTGCCTTCGAGGCGGATTTCGCGGCCGCGGTGGGCGCGCGGCATGCGCTCGCCTGCAACTCCGGCACCGCGGCGCTGCACATGGCCGCGCACGCCCTCCGCCTGGGCCCGGATGACGCGGTGGTCGTGCCGGCCATCACCTTCCTCGCCACCGCCAACGCCGCGGTCTATGTCGGGGCCGAGGTGGTGTTCGCCGATGTCGACGCCGAGACAGGCGCGATCACGCCGGAGACGGTACGCGAGGCAGCACGGCGCGCGACGCGGCCGGTGAAGGCGGTGTTCCCCGTGCACCTCAAGGGGACGGTCGCCGATCCGCCGGCGATCGCCGAGGCGGCCGAGGCGCTGGGTGCGGTCGTGGTCGAGGATGCGTGCCACGGCCTCGGAACGATCTATACGGCCAACGGAACGCCCGCGCGCGTCGGCGCCTGCGCGCACGCGACGATCGCGACGTTCTCGCTCCACCCCGTCAAGACGATCGCGATGGGCGAGGGCGGGGTGGTGACGACGAACGATCCGGCGCTGGCCGAAACCATGCGGCGCTTCCGCAGCCACGGCATGGTGCACGCGCCGGAGGCCTGGGCGCTGCCCGACCAGGGCATGGAGGATGGCGCGCCTGCGCCCTGGTACTACGAGATGCAGGAACCCGGCTTCAATTACCGCGCGCCCGACATTGCCTGCGCGCTGGCGCGAAGCCAGCTCGGCAAGCTGGAGGGCTTCGTCGCCCGCCGCGCCGCGCTCGCGGATCGCTACGACGCGCTGCTCGCCCCGCTCGCCCCCCATGTCCTGCCACCCGTGCGGCCCGAGGGCTGCACGCCAGGCTGGCATCTCTACGCCGTGCGGATCGATTTCGCCGCGTGCGGGCGGAGACGCGGCGCGGTGATGCGGGCGCTGCGCGAACGCGGCATCGGCAGCCAGGTCCATTACGTTCCGGTGCCGTGGCAGCCCTACTGGCGCAACCGTCAGCCCGTCCCCGCGCTGCCGGGAGCGGAACACTACTACGCGCGCACGCTGTCCCTGCCGCTCTATCCAGGCATGGACGACGGCGATCCCACGCGCGTCGTCACGGCGCTGGCCGAGGTTCTCGGGATCGGCTGATGCGCATCCTGCTGCACGGCTTCGGCACCTTCGCGCTCATCTGGCGGCACCTGATCGCACATGCGCAGAAGGTCGCGCCCGAGATCGAATGGTCGATCATCCTGCAGACCGATCATCACCGCGACGTGCTGCGCGCGGTGCTGCCGGACGAACGCATCTTCTGCCTCGAGCATCACCAGGCGCGCGAAAGCGCACTCGGCCTCGATCTCTCCGTCCTCGCCACATATCCCGGCAACATCCACGCCGACATCGAGGCCGAGAAGGTTGCGTTCAAGCACCAGGCCGCGCGGCTTCAGCTTGCCCGCGCGGTCGAGACCTACACGCTCTACAAGGAGTTCGCCGAGCGCGTTCGGCCGACGCATCTCCTGATCAGCCAGATCGAGGGGTTCGAGGGCAAGATGCTCACCGGCCTCGGCCGCGAGCTCGGGCTGACGGTGATGGTGCCTGTGAACGGGCGGAACCTCGGCGGCACCTTCTTCGCCTCGGACGCGTACGAGACGCTGCCTGCCCACCGGGCCGCGACGCCGGAACTGCTCGATCGCGCGCGCGCCTTCGTTGCCCGGTTCCGCGAGAGCCCGACCTCCGCTGCCGGCAGGCCCGACGATCCGGCCGCCGACGGGACGGTTCTGAGCACCTTCCGCCCGTCGCTTCCGGTGCGCGCCGCGCGCTTCGCCAGGCGCGCGATCAGCCGTCCCGACCTGTTCGACCGGGAGCACCTGCGCACCAGCGTGCTGAACAACCTGCCATTCCTGCGCAACCGCATGTGGGCGCTGCACCGCTGGCGTGCCGCGCGCATCTTCGACATCGCGAGCCCTGATGCATTGCCGAAACGGTTCATCTACTACCCGCTCCAGTACACGCCGGAATCGTCGATCAACACCCCCGCCCCATACTATGTCGACCAGCTCCGCGTGATCGATGCGCTGCGCTTCGCGATGCCGCATGACCACCTGCTCGTGGTGAAGGAGCACCCAGCCTGCATCGTCGTGCGCCCGCTCTCCTTCGTGAAGGCGCTGCAGCAGCGCGCGGGCGTGGTGCTCACGCAGTACAGGATGGACAGCAGGATGCTCGCGCGCCGCGCCTCCCTCACCGTCTCGGTCAGCGGCAGTGCGACGCTCGAGGCGTTCCTGTTCGGCAAGCCGGCACTGATGCTGGGCCACTCCTTCATCACCCCCTATCTCGGCGGGGCGAGCGCCGTTTCCGCTTTGCAGGAGCGGATCGCTGGCGCCATCGCCGCCCCGCCGGATGATGAGCAGGTGGCGAACGCGGTCGCCGAGGTCATGAGCGTCACCTACCCGTTCATGCTGAGCGCGCCTGGCCTGCCGGACGAGCCCGTGCTGCGCCCCGGCAACATCGCGCGCATGTTCGATGCCGTGCGTGACCACGCAACGCGCGCGGCCGCGCATGCCGGGCACGCGGCGAGGGCAGCCTGAGGCGATGCCCGCTGTCGTGATCCAGGGGCCCGAGGCCTACGCGGCGGTCGCCGGCAACACTGCGTTCCGCGAGGTCGAGGACCATCCGTTCTACGGCGGCTTCGGGCGGCTCTACTATCCCGCTGTCACGGCGGATGCCGTCGCGGATGCCAGCATCACGGTGCTGATCGATGGCGCGCCAGCCCTCTACGTGCCTGGAGCGATCGGCGAGGGGCAGCTCGCCTATAACGGCATGGCGCTGCGGTTCTTCTTCGCCGCCGGCTGTGATCGATCCATCCGCGAAGCGGCGGTCGATGCCGCCTTCCGCCACATCGACGCGCAGGCCGCCGCCGGGCGCCTCCAGCGCGCCTGGGTGCGTGACGAGGCCGCAGCCGGCGTGCTCGGGCCGATCGGCATGGCGGCGCTTAGCCGTGGCGCTGCAATCTCGATCCAGCTCAACGGCTGGATCGATCTCTCCGCCGGCGAGGCTGCGCAGCGGCGTGAGCTGCGCAAGAGTTTCCGTTCGCTCATCAACTGGGGCAAGGCGAACATGGTGCTGAGCTACGTGAACGCCGCCAACCCTGACCCTTCCGCCTTCGCCACGCTCCAGGCCTTCCACCAGAAGGTGGCAGGCCGCACGACGCGCACGCAGGCGAGCTGGGATGCGATGTTCGCCTGGGTCGCCGGCGGCGGCGGTGAGCTCGTTCTCGCCCACCTGCCCGATGGCGAGCTCGTTGCGGCGACCTTGGTCGTGGATGGGCGGACGGAGGCGTATTACGCGACCGGCGTGTACGACAGGGAGCGGTTCGAGAAGCCGATGGCGCACTGGCCGCTCTGGAACGCGATCGAGCGCGCGCGCGACCGCGGCCTCCAGCGTTTCGACCTCGGCATCATCCCGCTCCCGGGTGCGGCGAGTGCAAAGGAGGAGGCGATCGGCTACTTCAAGCGCGGCTTCGCGATGTCGATCATCGCCTCCGCGGAGTGGAGCTGGAGTGCGCGGCAGGCTCGCAACGGCGATCAGGGGGGATAGGGCGATGGACCGGCAGAAGGCGGTGTTCCTCGAGACCGAGGGTGATGGCTACTTCACGCGCAATGCCGGGAAACTCGTGCCCCGCGGTGATGACCCCGTGGTCGAGGCGCTGATGCGGCTCGGCATCCGCGCCCGCGCGGCACTCGAGATTGGTGCGGCGAACGGCCACAGGCTGGTCGCGCTGCACGACGCGATGGGGTGCAACGGCGCGGGAATCGACCCCTCCGCCGCCGCGGTCGAGGCCGGGCGCGCGACGTTTCCGGACATCGACCTTCGCGTCGGCACCGCTGACGTGCTGCCCTTCGCCGATGCCGCGTTCGACCTGGTGATCTTCGGCTTCTGCCTCTACCTGGTCGATCCGGCGCTGCATTTCCGCGCCGTGGCGGAGGCCGACCGTGTGCTCGCCGATGGCGGGCATCTCGTGATGGTCGATTTCCTGCCGCCCTTCCCCTACGCCAACCCCTATGCGCACGTGCCGGGCCTGAACGCCAGCAAGCACGAGTATGCGCGGATGTTCACCGCGCACCCGTCCTACACCCTCGTGCAGCGCACGCTGATCGGTGCGACGGAAGGCGTTCCCGCACCGGATGACCGCGTGACGATCGATATCCTCGCGAAGCGTGTGCATGGCGCCTTCCCACCCAACCCATATCGTGCCGGCTGACGCCGCCGCCATCGCGCTGCGGCCCGTCGCGGCGGGCGACCTCGCGCTGCTGCGCGGCTGGATCAACGACCCGCGCATCGCGGTGCCGTTCCTCTTCCCTGGCCCCGTCGATGCGGCAGCGCACCAGGCGTGGTTCGAACGGCAGCAAAGCGATCCCGCGACCGAGACCCTGCTGGCGGAGGCCGGTGGCACGCCGGTCGGCGTCGTCACGCTGAAGGGGATTGACAGGGCGCAGAGGCGGGCCGAGATCGCGATCTTCATCCGCCCCGACCGGCAGGGAGAGGGGCTTGGCCGCCGCGCGCTTGACGCGGCACTCCGCGTCGCGTTCCAGTCGTTCCGGCTGCGCAAGCTCCATCTGCATGTGCGCGCCGATAATGGCGCCGCCCGGGCTCTCTACCAGGGTGCGGCCTTCGCCGAGGAGGGGCGCTTCGCCGGTGACTGGATCCACGGCGGCGTGGCACACGACATCCTCCGCCTCGCGCTGCATGACGATGCCTGGCGGCAGCGCTGCTGCCGGGGCCGCCGCGTGGCGATGATGCAGCCAGGCTTCCTGCCCTGGCTCGGCTTCTTCGAGCTTGCCGCCTCGGTCGACCGGATGGTGCTGCTCGACGATTTCCAGGTGGCGCGACACTCGCACGCGCATCGCAACCGCCTGTTCCTCTCGCCGGGTCGGCCGGGCTTCGTGAGCATCCCGATCGCGCATCCGGGAACGCTCACCGCCGATTTCCGCGCCATCGCGGTGGCACCGCCCGCGCGCTGGTGGCGGAAGCTCGAGGCGGGGCTGACGCAGACCTATGGCCGCGCGCCGTTCTTCGCCGAGGCGATGGCGGTGATCCAACCCATTCTCGCCGATGCACGCGGCAGCCTCGGCGCCGTCAACATCGCGCTGATCCGCGCCATCGCCGCCCGCCTCGGCCTCACCACCGAATTCGTTGCGAGCTCGGAGACACCGACCGACGGCCTCCGCCGCTCCGCCCGCGTGCTGCGGCTACTCGAACTTCACGACGCCGGCCTTTATCTCTCTGCGCGCGGATCGTTCGCCTACATGCGCGAGGATGGGTTGTTCCCGAACGTGCCGGTCGACGTGCGGTTCCAGGACTTCGTGCCCCACCCCTACCCGCAGCCCGGCGGCGGCGAATTCACCCCGCGCCTCTCGGCCCTCGATGCGCTGTTCATGCTGTCACCCGACCAATGCCGATCGGTGCTGTTCGGCACACGGCGCTGGCAAGGCTGGGCGGAGATGGCGGACGCTGCCGATCCGGCAGCTCAGCCCGATGACGAGCCATCCGACGACTGATCGGCCGCTGCAACGTGGTGCCAGGCGAGCGCGGTGCCGCGCGCGATGGGCATCGCCGCGCGGCCCTCGAGAACCTGGCCCAGCGCATCGGGCGGCAGGCCGAAGCCTGGGCGGACCGAGCGCACCGTCTCGGGTGTGAACCGTTGCCCCGCCGCCATGTCGCGCACGACGTAGAGCGAGCGGCGATAGCGCAGCGCCGGCATCTCTCCCGGCGACGGGCCATACGCAACCTCGCCGACCGCCGACCACGCCGTGCGCGCTGCCGCGACGAGCGCGGCGAACTCCGCCGGCTCGAGGCTGAACGCGGCATCGGCCCCGCCATCGGCACGCGCGAGGGTGAGGTGCTTCTCGATCACCGCAGCCCCAAGGGCGACGGCCGCGGTCGCCACCTCGTGGCCGAGCGTGTGGTCGGAGAGGCCAACGACAGCGCCGAAGGTCGCGGCGAGATGGGGGATGGCCGCGAGCTTCGCCTCGGCCGCGAGAGCCGGATAGGCCGTGGTGCAGCGGAGCAGGACAAGCTCACGGCAGCCGGCACCGCGGGCGGCGTTCACCGCCGCCTCGATCTCGCCAAGCCAGGCGGTGCCGGTGGAGAGGATCATCGGCTTGCCGCGTGCGGCGACGCGGCGGATCAGCGGCAGGTCGAACAGCTCGAGCGAGGCGATTTTATACGCAGGCGGATCGAAGCGATCAAGGAATGACAACCCCTCCTCGTCGAACACCGATGAGAAGCAGGCAAGCCCCCGTTCGGCTGCGCGCGCGAAGATCGGCGCGTGCCAGTCGAACGGCAGCGCCGTCTCGCTGTAGAGGTCGAACAGCGTCCGCCCGCCCCAGGGCCCGCCGGTGACCATGAAGTCCGGCCCGTCATGGTCGAGCGTGATGCCGCCGGGGCTGAAGGTCTGCAGCTTTACCGCATCGGCGCCGGCTGCGGCCGCGGCGTCGACGAGCGCGAGCGCGCGGTCGAGCCTGCCGTTGTGGTTGCCCGAGAGCTCGGCGATCACATAGGGCGGCTGGCCGGGACCGATGGCGCGGCCGGCGATGGCGAATGGATGTGTCATGGCTCCCTTTCCTGCGCCAGCGCGCCGCGCCGGGCAAGGGCCGCGAGGAGTGCTGCCGCGACGCGCTGCGCTCCGCCGGCGGCATCGACCGCGCGAGCTGCCTGCACCATCGCTGCGCGACCTGCCTCGTCGCCGAGGAACCGCCTGAGCGTCGCGCGCAGCGCAGCCTCGTCCTGTGCCGCGACGCCACCATCGGCACACAGCCCCGCCTCTGCGAGAGACGCGCTGACCTCGCGCTGCTGCCCGCTCAGGGCGAATAGCAGCGCGGGCCGACCAACAGCGATGAGTTCGAGCGCCATCACGCCGGGAGCGGTGATCGCTGCATCGGCCGCGGCCATCAGCCGTGCGACGCCCTCCGGCGCGAGGCCGCGGTGCAGCGTGATGCCGGCCCCAGGCGCCGCGCGGCCGCGATAGCCGGGACCGAGCAGGACATCGACGCGCGCCAGCGGCGGCAGCAGCGCCAGCACCCGCGCCGTCGCATCCCCGGCATCCGTGCCGCCGAAGCCAAGCAGCAGGCGCGCGACCGCGGGGCCGGGCGCGGGAGCCGGCGCGAACGCAGTGCGCAGCAGCGCATGCCGCGGGCCGAGCAGAAGCTCGCAGCCGGCAGGCACGCGCCAGTCGCCCGCGCGCCGCTGCGGTCCTGGCGAGATCAAGAGGTCGCACGCGATCGCCCGGCCACCGAAATCATCGATCACGGCGATCACGGGCGGCGGCGTGGCGATGTCACGCGCGGCCGAGATCGTCGCGTCGGTGAAGCCGTAGCCGTCGAACACAACCGCATCGGCGGGGCCATCGTCGTGATCGAAGCCGGCGGCTGAAATCAGCCCGCGCGCAGCCGCATCCTCGACTGCAACGTCGAAGCGGCACGCGGCGTGGGGCCGAAGCGCCTCGGCGAGCGCGAGGCAACGTGAGAGATGGCCGAACCCCACCGCGCCGCCCGCCTCGCAGCGGAACAGCACCGCGTGCGGCGCCGCGCTCACCCGCGCCGGCGGGCCAGCACGATGATCTCGCGCCCGAGCCCGAGTTCGGCGAGGGAGCGGTACCAGCGGCGGCGAAGGTCGGTCGCGTTCGCCTGTTCCAGCGTTCGCTCGAACGCCACACGCTTGCGGTGGCACGCCTTTCCCAGCACCGGGTCGCCAACATAGACGTCGCCCATCAGCAGGAAGAGCTCGAGCGGGAACGTCGCCGTCACCTCGACGATGTCGAAGCCGGTGCGGGCGAGCAGGCCGGACAGCGCATCGCGGTCGAAATAGTTGATGTGCTGCGGCGGCACCACCCACCACTGCTTCAGCCCGTGCGCATTGTCGGCGATCGTCTGCCAGCGGTTGAAGTCATTCGGCACGCGCAACAGCAGGTGCCCGCCCTCGACGAGCCAGTGGCGCGCGAAATCGGCGAGGATAGTCGCCGGCTCGCGCAGGTGCTCGAGCACGTTCACCATCGTGACGAGGTCGACCCGCTTTTCCTCCGGCGGATGGGCCAGCGCCTCGATCGGCAGGCAATGCGCCGCGAGCCCGAGCCCGCGCGCGAAGGCCACCCCCTCCTCCACAGGCTCGACGCCATAGCCGCTGGCACCACGCCCGGTCATGTAGTGCAGGAAGTGGCCGTAGCCGCAGCCGACATCGGCAAGCCTGAGCCCGGCGAGGCGGCCGAGATGGGCTTCCAGCAACGCGGCGAGGTCGTCATACGCGCGGCGGTGATACTCCGCCTCCTCGGCGAGGTTCTCCTGCCCGCTGTCATTGATGTAGCCGGCGCGCGCGCGGGCGTAGAACTCCTCGCGGTAGAACCTGTCCACCTCCTCGGCCGAGGGGATGGGATCGACGCGAAGATAGCCCCAGTCGGCGTCACGGACGATACGGTGGCTCATCGGCGGCGGCTCACGGCTGGATGCCGAGGCCGGGGTCGGGTGCGGCCGGCCCGCGCGGCGGCTGGCGCAGGTAGTTGAGCGCGATCACGGCGTGCTGGTCATACACGTTCGGCACGCGGTGATAGGTGAGGAACGCGGCTGCATCGGCGATGTTCCAGCTGAACTTCCCGCTCAGCAGCTGCCACAGCAGCGGCGCGTCCGTTTCGATGGCGAGATAGGGCTCGTCGGGCTTGCGGCCCTCGAGCAGCGTGACGGACCCAGCCATCGCATCGGCCACACCCCAGCGCTCATCCTCGCCAGGAAGGCGCACGGCGATGCGCGACGCGACGGGGATCGCGGATGCGCGCACGCGATCGAGCATCGCCTCCGCCCCGGTGCGGAACAGTGCGGCCCAGTCGGTGTCGGGCGGCACGGCAACCGTGTCATGCACGTAGGGCTGCGCGGCGGCGGGCCCCGCGATGAATGCCGCGCGCGCCTCGGTGCGGCCGCGATCGTCCATCGCTTCTGCCCACACGGCGGCAGCGTCGGCCCGCACCTCGCGTCGCGCCGGCATCTCCCAGGACTGCCCCTCCTCGAGGTCGAGCGGCAGGGTGGTGGCCCGCGCAGCCTCCGGCAGGCGCTGGTGGGTGTGGCGATAGGCGCCGGCAGGGCTCGCGAGGAAGGTCATCATCCGGTTCAGCGCCGCGTGCCGGCCGGAGAGGACATGGTTGCCGGCACAGGCCATGAACCGCTCCGGCTGCGTGTCGGCCACCGCATCGGCGAAGACGTCGAAATACATCGCAACGATCCGCTCGCGCTCCGCCGCCTGCTCGGGCTCAGACAACGACGCGAAGCACGCGGGGTAGCCGGAGCCGCCGGAGGCCGGCAGCAGCGCGAGCGCGAGGTCGAGTTCCTTCAGCCGCGCGACGCAGCGCGGATAGGGCGGGTTGTCGTTGGCGAAGTAGAGGCTGCGCCCATCGGCGTGGAGCAGCAGCGCGCTGTCGATCATCCAGTTGAGCTTGTGCTCCGGGTCAGCCTCCACCGTCTCCGCCACCAGGCCCTCGCCGATCGGCAGCTGCGTGAAGGTCGGGATCTTCCTGATCGCGCGGAAGCCGAAGCCGTGGCGCTTGAGGAAGCCCTCGACGAAATCGGGCGAGCGGTCCATCAGCAGCACGGTGGCGTTGCGGTCGAGTTGCGCAATCGTCGCGGGGTCGCAATGGTCCTCGTGGATGTGGCTGATGAAGATGTAGTCCAGCGGCCCGATCTCGCTCGCCTTCATGCCCGGCGGCGGATACTGCACCCAGGCGCCGCCATAGATCGTGCTGCCGATCCACGGGTCGGTCAGCAGCCTGATGCCGCGATGCTCGAAGAGGAAGGTCGAATCGGCGATGTAGGTGACCTTCATGGCGCCACTGTCCCTTTCTGATCCAACCGCGGCGGCATAGCATTCCCGCCCCCGCGCCGCCAGCAGCGCGCCCAGCCGGACCCGACCCATGCAGCACACCGTGACCGAGGCCTTCCACGACGACACCTATCGCCGCCTCGGCTTCGCCGCCCAGCGCCGCTATCCGAACGAGGAGCTGGTGCGCTTCCTCGCCAGGCACTTCTTCCCGATCCCGCGCACCGAGCGCGCGTCGGTGCCGATCCTCGAGGTCGGCTGCGGCTCCGGCGCGAACCTGTGGATGATCGCCCGCGAGGGCTTCGCCGCGCATGGGCTCGACCTCTCGGCAGAGGGGCTCGTGCTGTGCCGCGAGATGCTCGCCTCCTGGGGCGTGGCGGCCAGCCTGCACCACGGCGACATGGCAGCACTTCCCTTCGCCGATGCCTCGATGGCGGCGGTGGTGGACGTGTTCTCGGCCTATTGCCTCGACGAGGCCGGGGCGGCGCGTTTCCTCGACGAGGTCGCGCGCGTGCTTCGACCCGGCGGGCGGTTCTTCACCTACACGCCCTCGAAGCTGTCGGAGGCGTTCACGAACCACGCGCCGGCGACGCTCAGCGACGCCTCGACGCTCAGCGGCATCGCGCGCGAGACCTCGCCCTTCGCTGGCAACACCTATCCGTTCCGGTTCACCACCAACGACGAGCTCGCGGCCGCCCTCGCCGCCCGTGGCCTCGCGGTGACGTCGAGCGAGCGGGTTGCCCGCACCTACCGCGACGGGGAGGAGCTGTTCTGGTTCGCCGTCATCGCGGCCGAGAAGCGCTGAGCGGAGGGAGCGGGTGAGCGCGGCGCGCCTCGGCCTCGGCACGGCGCAGTTCGGCTTCGCCTATGGCATCACCAATGCCGCCGGGCAGGTGAGCGGCGATGCCGTGCCGCGGCTGCTCGCACGCGCCCGCGAGGCCGGCATCGACACGCTCGACACCGCCGCCGGCTATGGCGAGGCGGAGACGGTCCTGGGCACGGCCGGCGCGGCGGCCCTGGGCTTCCGCATCGTCACCAAGATCGCCGGCCCACCGAGCGGGTTCGCCGATGCCGCCCGCGCCTCCGCCACGCGGCTCGGCGCGGTGCCGGACGCCATCCTGCTGCACGATGCCGCTGCACTGGCCGGCCCCGGGGGCAAGGAGGTCGCAGACGCCCTCCTCGGCCTGCGCGAGGCGGGGCTCGCGCGGGGCATCGGCGTGTCGGTCTACGCGCCGGAGGTGCTGGCAGCGACGCTGGATCGCCTGGTGCCGGACGTGGTGCAGCTTCCCTTCAACGTGTTCGACAGGCGGTTCGAGCGCACGGGCTGGCTCGACCGGCTGAGCGGCCTCGGCGTCGCGGTGCATGCGCGCAGCCTGTTCCTCCAGGGCACGCTACTTGCCGCAGAGACGCCGCCGCCGCTCGCCTTCGCCGCTGCCCGCTTCGCTGCGTTCCGCGCCGCCTGCCGTAATGGAGGCATCACCCCACTCGCGGCCTGCCTCTCGGTCGGCCTTGCCGCGCCGATCGACCGGCTGATCATCGGCGTCACGGCCGAGGCGGAGCTTGCCGCCATCCTTGCCGCCGTCGACCCCCCTCCCCAACCCCTGCCCGCCCTCGCCGATCTGGCCACCGATGACCTCGCGCTGATCGACCCGTCCCGCTGGCAGCGGGGCTGAACGCGGCCTATAACGCGGCATGGACGGCAGCAACCTCATCCCACCCCGATCCGTCACCCGGTTCGCCGAGTCGGATCGCTACCGCGCCGAGATCCACGGCCTCGTCGTCGGCGGCGCGCACACCTACTCGAAGGGGGATGACCAGTTCCCCGCGCTCAGCCCCGCCGCCATCGCGCGCGGTGAGGGCGGGCGGGTGTGGGACCTCGACGGCAACGATTATGTCGATTGCGGCCTCGGCCTCGGGGCCGTCAGCCTCGGCCACGCCTTCCGCCCGGTGATCGACGCGGTGCATGCGGCGATCGAGCAGGGGGCAGCGTTCCAGCGCCCCGCTGCGGTTGAGCGTGAGCTGGCGCGCGAGCTCCTCGCGATGATGCCGGGCATGGAGCGGGTGAAGTTCGCCAAGAACGGCTCGAACGTCACCACCGCCGCGGTGAAGCTCGCCCGCGCCTTCACGGGCCGCGACCTCGTGGCGTTTCCCGGCAACCACCCGTTCTACAGCTTCGATGACTGGTTCATCGGCGCAACAAAGGTGGCCAACGGCGTGCCGGACGAGTTCCGCGCCCTCTCGCGCACCTACCGCTCGACCGACCCGGAAAGCCTCGCGGCGGCGTTCCGCGACAACCCCGGCCGCATCGCCTGCGTCATCACCGAGCCGGAGGACTTCATCCCGAACCCGCCGGAGGTGATCCGCGAGGTCGAGCGCATCACCAAGGCCAACGGGGCGGTGTTCATCCTCGACGAGATGGTGTCGGGCTTCCGTGCCGGGCTGCCCGGCTCCTACACGGGCCTGGGCCTCTCGCCCGATCTCGCGACGTGGGGCAAGGCCATCGGCAACGGCTTCTCCTTCTGCGCGCTGACCGGCCGTGCGGACATCATGGATCTCGGCGGCATCCGCGGGAACGAGCATCCCCGCGTGTTCCTGCTCTCCTCCACCCATGGCGGCGAGGCGCATACGCTGGCCGCCGCCCGCGCCGTGCTCGCCACCTACCGCGAGCAGGACGTGCTCGGCCATCACCGCAGGCTGACGGCGCGCGTGACGGAAGGCTGGCGCCAGGTGGTGCACGACCGGAGGCTCGAGGGGGCGATCACGGTGCACGCCTCGCCCTGGCGCGTCATCCTCGCCTGCGCCGATCGCGCGGGGGTTGCCTCCGCGCCGCTGCGCACGCTGCTGCTGCAGGAGATGATCGGCCGCGGCGTGCTGTGCCAGGGCTACTTCGTTCCCTGCTTCGCGCATACCGATGACGAGATCGAAACGGTTATCTCTGCGTTCGATGCGGCGGCCGCCGTCTACGCCCTCGCCCTCGATCACGGGACGGAGGATTTCCTCGTCGGCGAGGCGGCGCGTCCGGTGTTCCGTAAGTGGAACGGCTGTCGGCAGGTGTGCCCAGCGAGCCCCTGCCCGCACGAGATGGGCTGCCGGCAGCATCCGTGAGCGACGTGGCGAAGGCGGGGCGGCTTGCCGTCATCCCCGCGCGCGGCGGCAGCAAGCGGGTTCCGCGCAAGAACGTGGTGCCGTTCTGCGGCGAGCCGCTGATGGCGCACGCGATCCGCGCTGCCGTGGCCTCGTCCCTCTTCGCCGCGATCCATGTCTCGACCGATGACGACGAGATCGCCGCGGTGGCGGCCGCGCACGGGCTGCGCCCCGCCTTCCCCCGACCCGCTACACTCGCCGACGATCACGCCACGCTCGCCGACGTTCTGCACTTCGTCACCGCCCGCTTCGCCGAGGCGGGCGAGGCCTTCGCCTCCGTCACCGTGCTGATGCCGACCGCCCCGCTGGTGCGGGCGGATGACCTCGTCGCCGCGCACGCGCTGTTCGACGGTGCCGGTGGCCGCCGGCCCGTGCTGGCGGTGACGCGGTTCCCCGTTCCCGTAGAGTGGGCGTTCCGCAGAGATTCCGCGGGCACGCTCACGCCGGTCCAGCCGGGGAAGGACCAGCTTCGCTCGCAGGACCTCGCCGAGGCCTGGTACGACGCCGGCGCCTTCGCCATCCACCCGGCCGCCTCGCTCGTCCCCGGTGCCGTGGCGCACCCCTGGCTCGGCCATCCCCTGCCGCGGGAACGCGCCGTCGACATCGACACGATGGAGGACCTCGCCTTCGCCGCGCTCCTGTTCCGGGCACAGAACGGTGCGGCATGACGGGCACCACCTTCGTGCTGCAAGGCTATTACGGGACCGGAAACTTCGGCGATGACTGGCTGCTCGCCGCCACCGCCACGGCGCTCGCCGCCGCCGTTCCCGATGCGCGCTTCGTGGTCCGCGACCATGGCGATGCCGTGCTGATGCCCCTGCCCGCCGACCTCCGCTTCTCCGGCAGCGAGCATGTGCTCGGCGATGCCACGCTGCCGCGGGTGCGGCGCCTCGCCCGCTACGCAGCCACCGCCTGGCGGCAGTTCGGTGCAGCGGAGTGGCTGGTGTTCGGCGGCGGCACGCAGTTCCACGCGCGCGGCGGCCTCGCCTCGCTGTCGCTCAGCGCGCTGCTCTGCCTGCTCGCTCGCGTCCGCGGCGTGCGCATCGCCGCCCTCGGCGTCGGCGTCTCCGGGCTGTCGGGGCCGGTCGCGACCGCGCTGTTGCGCGTCATCGTTGGCTCGGCGCGCGTGTTCGTGGTGCGCGACGAGGCCTCGCGCAGCATCGCCGGGCCGCGCGCGGTGCTTGCCGCCGACCTTGCCTTCGGGCTGCCCCTTACGCCCGGGAGCGCGCCCGGCGCGGCGGTCGCGCTCACCGCCTATCCGCCCGCGTGGTCGCCGTCGCTCGTCGCCGCGATGGCCGTCGCGGTGGCGGGGCGCGACGTCGTCCTCCTGACGGTGCAGCGCGCCGGCGTCACACCGGGTGACGATGCCGCGCTCGAGGCCCTGGCCACGACGCTGCCCGGCGCAGCGTGGCGGGTGATGACGGGCAATGCCGCCGCGCTTGCAGGCGTCGGCCTCGTCTGCGGCATGCGGTTCCACGCGCTGCTCGCCGCCGCTCAGGCGGGCATCCCCTTCGTCGGCATCGCGCATGATCCGAAGATCGCCGATCTCTGCGCGCGCTTCGCCATGCCCTGCCTCGCGCCGGAGGACGTGACCGCATCGACGCTCGCCGCCGCCATCGCCGCCGCGGCAGACCGCCGGCCGGCAGCGGAGGCGCTGGCGGCATGCAGGACGGAGGCGGCGCGCAACATCGCCGCGCTCGCGCCGCATCTCGCATGAACGCGGCCCCCGTCACCGTCGTCATGCCGCTCTACAACGCGGCGCGGTTCGTGGGCGATGCGCTCGCCACTGTGCGCACGCAGGCGCCCCGCCCGGCCGAGGTGATCGTGATCGACGACGGCTCGATCGATGATGGCGCAGCCATCGTCGCCGCGGCCGATGTGCCGGGGCTGACGCTGATCCGCCAGGCGAACCGTGGCGTCGCGGCCGCGCGCAACGCGGGGCTTGGCGCGGCCTCGTCTCCGCTCATCGCGTTCCTCGATGCCGATGACCTCTGGTGCCCGGGCCATCTCGCCTCGCTCGTCGCCCTGGCGGAACGTTTCCCCGACGCGGCGATCCTGGGCGCGCGGTTCAGGCCCGCGCCTGCCACCGCGACGGCAGCGGATGCCGAAGCGGTCGTGCAGCGCGAAGGCACGATGCGGCGCGCCGACGTGATCGGCGAGGCCGCCGCCGGCAGCGCGCCGTTCTACACCTCCTCCTGCATGGTGCGGCGCGACGTCGCGCGCGCCGAGGGCGGGTTCCCCGAGGGCCACAGCCATGGCGAGGACCTCGCGCTGTGGTATCGCCTGTCCGAGCGTCACGGCGCGGCGGCGACCGACCGTGTCGGCGCGCTCTATCGCCGCGCCGAGGGCGGGCTGACGGGAAGGAGCGTGCGCGTGCCCGACATCGCGATGCTGACGCTCGATGCGCTGGGCGCCGACGCGACGCCGCAGCGACGTGCCGTGATGGCCGCGCTGCGCACGCGGCTCGCGCTCGCCCATGCGCTCGATGCGGTGGCACGCGGCGACAGGCCGTCGGCGCGCGCGGCACTGGCC
>NZ_JALHPR010000011.1 GCF_022842375.1 Elioraea sp.
CGCCACGCTGGCCGGCGCCGTGCTCGGCTCGGTGTTCGGCGGCGGCCAGGCGCAGGCGCCAGCCCCGTCGCGGAGCGGCAGGGGGAACGCGCCAGTCGATGTCGCCCCCCCACACGCGCCGGCGCCGCCCCCCACCGCTGCACCCCTTGCGAACCCCTGGTCTTCGCCCGCCCGGACGCCGCGCACGCCCGCCGCATCGGCACCGGGCGCCGAGGATGCAGAGGCGCTGCTGATCCTCCGCGCCATGATCTCCTGCGCCAAGGCCGATGGCAGCCTCGATGCCGCGGAGCGTGGGGGCATCGCGGCACAGCTCGACGAGGCAGGCCTCGACCAGGCCGAGCGTGACCTCGTGCTGGCCGAATTCGCGGCCCCTGCCGGTGTCGCCGAGATCGCCGCCGCTGTGACCGACCCTGTGCTCGCCGCGCAGGTCTACGCCGCTGCCTATCTGGCGGCTGGCGAGGTGGCGGCGGCCGAGCGGGCCTGGCTGACGGCGTTTTCCGCTGCCGCCGGGCTCGATGCACGCGCTGCGGCAGAGATTGAAAAAAGACTCGGAGCCGGCTGATTTAACTAGATTTTTATCAGGGCCGGATTGGGCCATATCGGCGGAGCCTCCGCCCCTTCCTGCGGCAGCACGACGACCGGCCTGCCGCCCTGGTTCTGCAGCGCGACCGAGGGCAGGGCGGTATTCTGGCCGCGTGCGTCGAACCGCATCGGCGGGCCGCGCATCATCTTCTGGGTCAGCACCGTTGCGCGGAGTGCGGCGGCGAGTGCGGGGCCGCGGGCGGCGGGCTGGCGTGTCATCGCCTCGCTCGCCAGCAGCACGGCATCGACCGTGAGGGCAAGCTCGCCCTGCACGAGTTCGAATCGCGCCGGTGGGTTCCGCCTGGCGAAGAGGCTCCTGACCTCGACCGTCACGGGGCTGCGCGGCTCCGGCCAGGGGGCGAAGGTGATGTGGTTCTCGCCAGCCGCATGCGGCAGCGTGAGCACCGCCTCGCTGGCAAGGCCCGAGAGGCCGAAGGCGACCAACCCGGATGGCCGCACGCCATCGGCCAGAATCGCCCCGATCATGGCGGCAGCGGCCCGCGGCGGCGCTTCGACCAGCACCAAGTCAGCGTCGGCGGCGCGCAGGAGGGCGAGAATGCCAAGCAGATCGTCAGCCTGCACCGGTCCGGTCGGCAGGGCGATCTCGGTGTAGGCTTCGATCGGCAGGTTCGTGGCGGGCAGGACGGCGCTGAGCGTCGTCCGCATCACCACCCCTTCCGGCGACTGGCTGTGGACGAGTGCGAGTCGCTGTGGCAGCGGCAGGGCGGCCGCCGCATGCAGGTCACGCATCAGGCCGAGGCCGCGTCCGATCAGCTGGCTCATCGTCGGCGCGCTGCGCACCACCATGCGCGCGCCACGGTCGGTGAGGCCCGGGGCGCCTGCGCAGGCGATGATGAGGGGCGTCTCCCGTCGCTCCGCCACCTGGAGGGCCGCGAGCGTCGTTGCCTCGCCGCAGGTGCTGATCACGACGTCGGCGCCATCGTCGATCAGCCGGGTGACGGCGCGCTGCGCTACCTCGCCATCGCCCCCCGACTCGGCGAAGCGCAGTGCCAGCGGCCTGCCGCGGCGGTTCGCGAGCTCTGCCGCGATCTTCGCGCCGTGGCGGACGATGAGGCCCTGCGCGCCGCCGCGCAGGAGGATGCCGAGGCGCGGCGACTGGCGTGCCTGGCCGCGGGCAAGCGTCGGCATCGCGAGCGCAGCCAGCGCGCCGGTGAGCGCACTGATCAGCGCGCGGCGTCCCGGCCGCATCCGTATGCGTGCGCCATCCCCGCGCCCGCGATCCCCCATCCCAATCATGCGTCATTAATGGACCCGCAGCGTCTCGATTGAAAGACGGTTCCCGGCTTTGTGTTGATGGGCCTCCATGCAATTCGGCCTGTTCACGCCGCCGCCCGAAGCGACTACACAGATCGATGAACCGTGATCGACCGGCCCTGATCGATCAGCAGGGGGAGCGCAGTATGGAGCTCAACGCGCAGGAAGCGGCGCTCGCCGCACGTGCCGCAGCCGTGGCGGAAAGCCGCATCGCCCCACGTGCCGCCGAGATCGACCGCACCGAAGCCTATCCGTGGGACCATGTCGCGACGCTGCGCGACGAGGGCTTCCTCGGCATGACAATCCCGCGCGACCAGGGCGGCCATGGCGCATCCTATCTCGACGCCGTCCTGGTGATCGAGGCGATGGCGCGACGGTGTGCCGTTGCCGGCCGCATCACCGTCGAGGCCAACATGGGCGCGCTCGGTGCCGTCATGGCCTATGGCACGGCCGAGCAGAAGCGCCTCGCCGCAGACCTCGTTCTGCGCGAGGGCGACAAGCCCGCCATCTGCATCACCGAGCCCGATGCCGGCTCCGCCGCGACCGAGATGACCACGCGGGCCGAGCGCCGGCCCGGCGGGTGGGTCATCAACGGCCGCAAGCACTGGATCACGGGCGGCGGCGTCTCGAAGCTGCACCTGATCTTCGCGCGCGTGTTCGAGGACGGCACCGACCAGGGCATCGGCGGGTTCCTCGCCATCCGCCGCGGCGAGGACGAGCCGCGCGGCCTCGTGATCGGCGCGCGGCAGCATGCGATGGGCGTGCGCGGCATCCCCGAGACGGTGGTCGACTTCCAAGACCTGTTCATCCCCGATGCGATGGTGCTGCCGAGCCCCGGCGGCTTCCGCCGCGGCTTCGCCGCGCTGATGGACGCCTACAATGCGCAGAGGGTGGGCGCGGCGACCGTCGCACTCGGCATCGCCGCCGGGGCGCTCGAGCACGCGGTCGCCTATGCCAAGGTGCGCGAGCAGTTCGGACGCCCCATCGCCGAGTTCCAGGGCCTGCAATGGATGCTGGCCGACATGGCGGTGGCGGTCGATGCCGCCCGCGCGATGGTGCACCGTGCCGCCCGGTCGAAGGGCCCGAACGGCTTTCCTGACGCCGTGCTGGCGGCCAAGGCCAAGATCCTCGCCGCCGAGACGGCGGTGAAGGTGACGAACGACGCCCTTCAGGTCTGGGGCAGCGCCGGCTATGCCCGCGACAACCCGATGGAGCGGCTGGTACGGGACGCGCGGATGTTCACCATCGCCGGCGGCACGGCGCAGATCCTGCGCAACCTCGTCGCCGCCAGCATCCTCGGCACCAGGCTTCCGCAGACGCGCGACGGCTGGCTGCGCGAGGCGGCCCGGCGCACGGCGGCGGAGTAAGGCCGGTGCCTTCCAGGGAGAGCCCCTACCTGGTCCGCGGCGCGGAGGCCGCGACGCTCGGTGACGGCTATCTGCTTGCGGTGAAGGAAGCGAGCTTCCCCGGCTTCGGCATCGCGCTCCGCTTCCAGGAGCGGCGGCCTGGCGGCCCGCCGTCTGACTGGTGCATCACCGGCCATAGCATCTTCGTCCTCGATGGACGCCTGCGCTACGAGTTCGATGACCATGCGGTCGAGGCAGGCCCCGGCGACATGCTGCACATTCCCGCAGGCGAGGCGCACCGCCACAAGCCTTCGGTCGTGGGCGAAGGCCCCGTCCGCTACGTGCTGACCGAGTTCGGCGAACATCCGCGCACGTAGACATACCGGGCTGCGTTAAGCCTTCCTCCATCCGCTCTGGCGATAACGGACGCGATGGAACAGCACCGGACAGGGCATTCTGGCCTATGAAGACCGCGCTTTCCGGCGTGGTGAACTGGTTTGGCGCCTTCGGCGACGGCAGCGCAGAGAAGGCCCAGGCGCGCGCGCGCGCGGCGGGCCAGCAACCCGGACGGCAGGCCATGAATGCGGAAGCCCTGAACGACGCGCCGCCAACCCCCGTTCCCGATCCCCCTGGGGCGTGGACGCCGGCGCGGCTGCGCTTCGTCGCCGCCCTCTGGGGCGAGGGCTACACCGGGCCTGGCGGCGACGAGGAGGCGCTGCGCCTGTCCAAGCCGCTAGGGCTCCAATCCTCCCACTCCCTCCTGAACCTCGGCGCCGGCACCGGGGGCGCGGCGCGGGCGATCACGCTGGCCTCCGGCGCCTGGGTCAGCGGCTATGAGCAGCAACCTGACCTTGCCCTCGCCGCATCGGCCATCTCGAAGAAGGCGCAGCTCGAGAAGAAGGCCGACATCAAGCCGCTCGACCCGGCAGCGCCGAAGTTCCGCGCCAACTACTACCAGCACGCGCTGGTGCAGGAGGCGTTCTGGACGATCGAGAACAAGCCAGGCGTTGTCGCCGCTCTCGTGGCCGCCGTGAAGCAAGCCGGCCAGGTCGTCATCACCGACCTCACCCTCGGCGAGACGCCGCTCGACCCCAGTGACGCGACGGCCAAGGCCTGGATGCGGCTTGACCGAAACCCCGTCCACCTCCTTGGCGCGAAGGAGGAAACAGCCCTGCTCGCCAAGCACGGGCTCGACATCCGCATCGCCGAGGAGATCAGTGCGCGTCATGTCGCCCAGGCCACCGCCAGCTGGCGGTCGATGGTGGAGCTGCTGCAGCAGCAGCGCCCATCGGCGCAGCAGGCGCTGACCATCGTGCAGGAGGCGGAACTCTGGCTGCGCCGCCTTGCGTTGATCCGCTCCGGCAGGCTGAAACTCATGCGCTGGCACGCGATCAGGCGCTGAGCAGCCCGATCCCGCCTGCGGTTGACAGGATTGCCGGCCTTCCCTATCACCCGCCCCTCGCGCCGAACCGACCGCCCTGACAGGTGAACCATGCGTATCCGCAACTCGCTCAAGACCGCCAAGGCGCGGGACAAGAACAACCGGCTCGTCCGCCGCAAGGGCAGGCTGTACGTGATCAACAAGAAGAACCCGCGGATGAAGGTCCGCCAGGGGTGAGCCGGGCGCGCTGATCACCTGCCGCGCTGCCTCGGCCGCGCCATGTCGCTGATGTTCCGACCGCCGTGGGCAGCCCCGGCGGTCTTGCTTTGTGCAGCCCATCGCTGATCGCCGTCTTGCGCGCCGCCCCGCGAAGCGTCACTTCTGGGCGAACGGAGCGGAGCGGAGCGGAGATACACCCATGCTGGCGATGCCGGAGCCGAAGGCCGAGATCCTCGCCCGGCGCGAGGAGATCGTCGCAGCCCTTGTCGCGCGCCTCGGCGCCGGCAACGTGATCGCCGAGCCGCTTCGCCTCAAGCCCTACGAGACCGACGGGTTCACCGCCTATCGCCGCGTGCCGCTTGCCGTCGTCCTGCCCGAGACGACCGCGCAGGTCGCCGCCGCGCTGAAGTATTGCCACGAGAACGGCATCCGCGTGGTGCCGCGCGCGGCCGGCACCTCGCTCTCGGGCGGTGCGCTGCCGCTCGAGGATGCGGTGGTGATCGGCGTCGCGCGCATGAACGCGATCCTCGAGGTCGACTATGCCGACCGTCTCGCCCGCGTGCAGGCGGGTGTCACCAACATCGCCATCACGCGTGCTGTCGAGGGGGACGGGTTCTTCTACGCACCCGATCCGTCAAGCCAGCTTGCCTGCATGATCGCCGGCAACGTCGCGATGAACTCGGGCGGCGCGCATTGCCTCAAATACGGCGTCACGGCCAACAACCTCCTCGGCGTGACGATGGTGACGGTCGAGGGCGACATCCTCACCCTCGGCGGTGACCATCTCGATGCGGCGGGCTTCGACTGGCTCGGCCTCATCACCGGCTCCGAGGGCCAGCTCGGCATCGTGACCGAGGTGACGGTGCGCATCCTCCGTGCCGCCGAAGGCGCGCGGGCGATGCTCGTCGGCTTCGGCGCGACGGATGTGGCTGGCCAGGCGGTGGCCGACATCATCGCGTCCGGCATCATTCCCGTCGCGCTCGAGTTCATGGACCGGCCCTGCATCCATGCCTGCGAGGCCTTCGCCCATGCCGGCTACCCGCTCGATGCCGAGGCGCTGCTGATCATCGAGGTCGAAGGCTCGACCGAGGAGCAGGACGCGCTGCTCGCCCGCCTCCAGGCGATCTGCGCGCGGCATGCCCCCTCGACCATGCGGGTGGCTGCGACGGCCGAGGAGAGCCTCGCGATCTGGAAGGGGCGGAAGGGCGCGTTCGGCGCGGTGGGTCGCATCAGCCCCGACTATCTCTGCATGGACGGAACGATCCCGCCGGGCCGCCTGCCCGAGGCGATGCGCGGCATCGGTGCGCTCTCGGAACAGTATGGGCTGCAGGTCGCCAACGTGTTCCATGCCGGCGATGGCAACCTCCACCCGCTGATCATGTATGACGCAAACGACCCCGCGAGCTTCGACCGTGCCGAGGCGCTGGGCGCCGACATCCTGCGCCTGTGTGTCGCGCTCGGCGGATGCCTGACGGGCGAGCATGGGGTGGGCATCGAGAAGCGCGACCTGATGAGCGCGCAGTTCGGCCCGGTCGACCTCGACCAGCAGAAGCGGATCAAGACCGCCTTCGACCCCGGCTGGATCCTGAACCCGCACAAGGTGTTCCCGCTCGTCGATGCCTGAGCTCACATCCCCTGCGGTCGACGCGCCCACGAGCGAGGCGACACTTGCCGCTCTCGTCGCCGCCGCCCACGCGGCCGGCACGCCGCTCGCCGTCTGGGGCAACCGCACCAAGGCGGCGTTCGGCCGGCCGGTGCAGGCGGCGGGTGCGGTCAGCGCACGCGCGCTCACCGGCATCACCCTCTACAGCCCTGCGGAACTCGTCGTCTCCGCCCGCGCCGGGACGCCGGTTGCCGACATCGAGGAGGCGCTCGCGGAGAAGGGCCAGCACCTGGTGGCGGAGCCGCCCGATCTCTCTGCCATCTGCGGCCCCGAGGACGGCATGGCTGATGGAAAGCCGACGATCGGCGGGGCGGTGGCCTGCAACCTCTCCGGCCCACGCCGGATCGCGCTCGGTGCGATGCGTGACCAGGTGCTGGGCATCCGCGCCGTCAACGGCATGGGCGAGGTGATCACCTCCGGTGGGCGCGTGCTGAAGAACGTCACCGGCCTCGATCTCTGCAAGCTCCTGTCCGGCAGCCGCGGCACGCTCGCTGTGCTGACGGAGGTGACGCTGAAGGTGCTGCCGGCACCGGAGGCGACGGCGACGCTCGTGCTGCGCGGCCTTGGCGCGGAGGCTGCGGTCAGTGCCCTCTCGGCCGGCCTCGGCTCTCCCTTCGGCGTCACCGGTGCCGCCTTCCTGCCCGATGGGGCGGCATTGCTCGGCCCTGGCGGATCGGCGACGCTGCTGCGCATCGAGGAGTTCGCCGATTTCATCCCCTACCGCACCGACAGTCTCTCGGCCCTGCTCGCGTCACATGGGCGCGCCGATCGGCTCGACACGGCGGCCTCGCTCCCGCTCTGGCGCGCGGTGCGTGATGCGGTGCCGCTGGCGCCGTCCACGGGCGAGGGCGTGTGGCGCCTCTCGGTCCGTCCCTCCGCCGGCGCGCGTGCTCTGGCGGCGCTGGGCGAGGCGGGGCTAAGGGGCTTCCTCGACTGGGGCGGCGGGCTCGTCTGGGCGGCGGGCCCCGGCACCGAGGCCTCGCAGCGCGCGGTGATGGCTGCGGCGGGCGCGGCGGCTGGGGTGTTCTGGACGATGCGCGCGCCCGGCCCCCTCCGTGCCGCGCTGCCCGTGGTGCCTGACGAGGTGCCAGCGCTCGCGGCCCTGAGCCGCCGCGTGAAGGCGGCGTTCGATCCGAAGGGGATTCTCGGTCCCGGCCGCGTGTTCGCCGGGCTATGATGCTGTCGGTTGTGTGTCCGGTGCTGGGATGAGGGGGCCCGCGTGACGATCCTGTTTTTCCTTCTGCTTCTGCCCGTGCTTGCTCTCGGCTTCACGGGGCTGACGCTCCTGTTCCTCGACGTGCTGCACGCGGGCTCACGCTCGCGGGCGGAATGGGCGCGTGACGGGCTTGCCTTCGTGTTCGGGTTCCTCGCGCTGGCGGGCCTCGTGTGGGACATCGCCTCGGGCGAGTTGTTCCGTACCGAGAGCTTCACGATGTTCATGGGCATCTACGGCATGAACTTCGTCCTGCTCGGCGTCGCCTTCGTGCTGCTGGCGCTGCCGCATGGCGGTGCGAAGGCTGGTGCCGACGCCGCCTCCAGGGCGGATGGCTGAGCGCGGATGCAGACCACCTTCACCGACGAGCAGCTGCGCGACGCCGATACGCGGGAGGCCAACGGCATCCTGCGCACCTGCGTCCATTGCGGGTTCTGCACGGCAACGTGCCCGACCTTCCTGCTGCTCGGCGATGAACTCGACAGCCCGCGCGGGCGCATCTACCTGATCAAGGACATGCTGGAGAACGGCCGCCCGGCAACAGCCGAGGTGGTGCAGCACATCGACCGCTGCCTTTCCTGCCTCTCCTGCATGACGACGTGCCCCTCCGGCGTCCACTACATGCACCTGATCGACCATGCGCGCAGGCACGTGGAGGAAACGTTCGAGCGGCCGCTGCCGGAAAAGGCGATCCGCCGCGTGCTCGCCGCCATCCTGCCGCGCGTCGGGCTGTTCCGCCTTGCCGTCCTCGGCGCCTGGGCAGCCCGGCCGCTGGCGCGGTTCATCCCCGGCAACAGTGCGCTCTCGCAACGGCTGCGCGCCATGCTCAGCCTCGCACCTCGCACCGTTCCTTCGCCGAGCGCGGTCGAACGGCCTGGTACGCACAGGGCGGCGGGAGAGCGCCGCTTCCGCGTGGCCCTGCTCGCCGGCTGCGCGCAGCAGGTGCTCGCACCCGAGATCAACGAGGCGACGATCCGGCTGCTGACGCGGCTCGGCGTCGAGGTGGTGGTGCCGAAGGCAGCGGGCTGCTGCGGAGCGCTCGTGCACCATCTCGGCATGCACGACCCTGCCATCGCCTCGGTGAAGCGGAACGTCGCCGCCTGGACGGCCGAGCTCGAGGGCGAGGGGCTGGATGCGATCGTGATCAACGCGTCGGGCTGCGGCACGACGGTGAAGGATTACGGCTTCATGCTGCGCGAGGACCCTGCCTGGGCGGGCAAGGCAGCGAAGGTCGCCTCGCTCGCGAAGGACATCACCGAGGTGCTCGAGATGGTCGGCTACGCGCCGACGCGCACGCCGCCGCCCTTGCGCGTCACCTACCACTCCGCCTGCTCGATGCAGCACGGCCAGAAGCTGACGACGCTGCCGAAGGCGCTGCTCAAGAAGGCCGGCTTTGCGGTGGCCGATGTGCCGGAGGGGCATATCTGCTGCGGCAGCGCCGGCACCTACAACCTGCTCCAACCCGAGATCGCCGGCCGCCTGCGCGAGCGCAAGCGCGGCAACATCGCCCGCACCAGGCCCGATGTGGTGGCCACCGGCAATATCGGCTGCATCACCCAGCTTTCCGCGCGGAACGCTGCCGAGGGCGGCGCGCCGGTGATCCACTCGGTGCTGCTGCTCGACTGGATGGCAGGCGGCCCGGTACCTGCCGCGCTCGCCGCCCACCCGGCGCTGTCACAGCTGGGCCTCACGCACGCGGGACTTGCGGAACCCGCCTGACACGCCTGATGCTGTGGGCATGGCGCCCTTTCGCCGCTCGCTGATCCTCGCGGTCCTTGCCGTCCCCGGCCTCGCGCTTGCGCAGACGCCGCCGCGGCGGCGCGAACTCACGCTCGACCAGATGTTCGAGGCGCTCAAGATCGCGCCGGACGATGCCTCCGCCCGCGCGGTGGAGGCACAGATCTGGCACAGATGGGTGCAGGCCGGCAGCCCTGCCGTGCAGCTCCTGATGCGCCGCGGTCTCCGCCATCTCGAGACGCGCTCGCTCCCCGATGCGGTGGAGGATTTCGACGCGGTCATCGCGCTCGCCCCCGAGATGCCCGAGGGCTGGAACAAGCGTGCGACCGCGTATTTCCTGATGGGCGACTACGACAACGCCGTGAAGGACATCCAGGAGACGCTGGCGCGCGAGCCCAGGCATTTCGGCGCGCTCGCCGGCCTCTCCAGCATCCAGGAAAGGCGCGGCGACCATACTGGCGCGCTCAGGGCCTATGAGCGTGCGCTCACCATCCACCCGCGCATGGCAGGCTCTGAGGCACGGCTGAAGGAGCTCCGCCGCAGGGCACTTGGCGAGGAGAGCTGAGCGGATGCTCCAGGAGCCAGGCGGCAGGGAGATCGTCCTGCGCGACGCCGGCTATCGGCGCATGGAGCTCCGGACCCACGCCGCGCTGGTCCCCGCCTGGCGGCCCAACGAGGAGGCGGGCTTCTGCTGCGTCGCAAGCGAGGAGGAGCAGCATTTCGGCCCCACGCTGGTATCGGAAACCTGGGCCCGCGCGCTGTAGCTCAGCCGCCTTTCAGGGCGGCAACGATCCGCCCACGCAACCAGCGCTCCGCCGGGTCGGCGTCGGTCGCACCGCGCCAGGCCATGGAGATGATCGCCTCGGGCGCGGGGAAGGGGGTGGGATCGATCCTCAACCCCCCTTGGGCGGCAAGCGTCTCGGCCACGAAGTTGGGCACCGTCGCGACCAGCGCCGTGCCCGCCAGCACCGAGGGCAGGAGCGCGAAATCGGTCAGCCCCAGGATGACGCGGCGGCTTCGCCCCAGCGCCTCGATCGCCTGGTCGGCCCTCCCGCGCAGGTCGCCGGCCGGTGTCACGAGGACATGCGCCCGCGCGGCATAGGCGTCGAGCGAGATCGGATCGGGGTCGCTGTCGGCGCGCAGAACGACGAAATGGCCGGTCACCACCGTGCGCCGCTTGGCGTTGGCGGGAAGGTCATCGGCCATGTAGCCGAGCGCCGTGGACACCTCGCCCTTCTCAAGCTGCCCGGGGATGGTCTTCCAGTCGCCCTTGCGGACCGTCAGCGTGCAGTGCGGTGCCTCCTCGCCCAGCACCGGCATCAGCCGCGGCAGCAGCGGGATGGCGATGTCGTCGGCACAGGCGATGCGGAAGGCGCGCGCATCGGTTCCCGGGTCGAACGGGATCGCGGGTGCCACTGCCTCGGTCAGCGCCGCCATGGCGGGGCCGAGGCGTTCCATGAGCGAGAACGCGCGTGCCGTCGGCTCGAAGCTGCGGCCGGTGCGGATGAACAGCGGATCGCGGAACGTGTCGCGCAGCCGCGCGAGGGCGCCCGACGTGGCCGGCTGCGACAGGCCGAGCCGTTCGCCCGCGCGCGTGACCGATCGTTCCTCCATGATGGTGGCAAAGATGGTCAGCAGGTTGAGGTCGAGATTGCGCAGCTGGTCGGCCATGGCGGCGGAGTATGCCGCGCCCGGCCGCGTCGCGGATAGGCCATGTCCACCGAAGCGTCACGCGGCCGTCATGGCCCTGCAACAGGCGCGCGGTATCGCTCTCGCCTCGATCAGGAACCGGAGGGACATGCCGATGATCCGCCACCGCCTTGCCGCTGCCCTTTTGGGGGCGACGATGCTCGCCGCGCTGCCCGCAGCCGCCGACCAGCGCTTCCCTGCGACTCTCGCGGGCCATGCCTTCGTCCCCGCTCTGAGCCTGATCGCCCCGCCGGCCGATGCGCCGGCCGATGCGTGGGTGAGCGGCAAGTTCGCCGGCCCCGGCAATCTCCGCGTCGACCGGCCGATGAGCGTGATGGGCAACACCGGTGCGATGAACGGCAACCGCACCACCGGCATCTCCTTCCCCTTCATCGGCCAGCCGCTGCAGGGCTTCTCTGGCTTTGCGATGAACCGTGCCGCTGACGGATCGTTCTGGACGATCACCGACAACGGGTTCGGCAACCGCCGCAACAGCCCCGATGCGCTGCTGTTCTTCCACCGCGTGATGCCGAACTGGCAGCAGGGCAGCGTCGAGCTGCGCCAGACGATCTTCCTCCGCGACCCCGACAAGGTGGTACCGTTCCGGATCATTAACGAGGGCACGCGCGAGCGCTATCTCACGGGCGCCGATTTCGATCTCGAATCGATCCAGGTGGTCGGCGACACGGTGTGGATCGGCGAGGAGTTCGGCCCCTACCTGATCCGCGCCACGCTCGATGGCCGCATCACCGGCCTGTGGGAGACGATGCTCGACGGCCAGGCGCTGCGCAGCCCCGACCATCCGGGCCTCGTCCAGCCGGCCGCCGCGGGGCGTGACTGGCGCGTGCCGCGCACCGGCGGCTACGAGGGCATGGCGGTGACGCCTGACGGCTCACGCCTCTGGGCGATGCTCGAGAAGCCGATCCTGACAGCCGAGGGGCAGGCGGAGGGCAACGTCCTCCGCGTGATCGAGTTCGATACTGCCGCCGCGCGCTGGACCGGCCGCAGCGTGAAATACGCCCTCGAGCAGGGTGCGACCGCGATCGGCGATTTCAACATGATCGATGCCACGCGCGCGCTGGTGATCGAGCGTGACGACGGCGAGGGCGACCCCTCTCTCGCCTGCGCCGCGCCGAACCAGCCGCGCCCCGATTGCTTCCCCAATCCGGCGCGGTTCAAGCGCGTCTATGTGATCGATCTCGCCCAGGTCGACGCCAATGGCTTCGTCAGGAAGATCGGCCATGTCGACCTGATGAACCTGGCCGACCCGGAGGGGCTGGGGCGTATCCGCACGGCGGCGAACCCGCCGCTCCAGGGCCGCTACACCGTGCCGTTCTTCACCATCGAGAACGTCATGCGCGTCGATGACACGCACATCATGGTGGCGGTCGACAACAACCTGCCGTTCTCGTCCGGCCGCGCGCTCGACCGTGCCGCCGACAACGAGTTCTTCCTGATCCGCGTGCCCGAGCTTCTGGCGGCCCGCTGACGAAGAAAGGGGGCGGTGCCGAGATGGCGCCGCCCCCCAGTTGACCCGTAGGTTCGGGTCGTTTCAGGCGTTGCGGCGACGCCGTGCGGCGAAGCCGAGGCCGAGCAGGCCGGCACCGAGCAGGCCAAGCGTGGCAGGCTCGGGAACACTGAACGAACCGTTCGAGATCTTGATCACCATGACCAGGTCGTCATGGTTGTCGTCAACGCCTGCGCCGCCATCGTCGAGGGCGATCAGCAGCGTGTTGCCGCCGAACGCGGTCGAGCCGTTGAGGGTCGTGTCGAACACGCAGGTGTTGATGTCAGCGCCGCAGGTCGTGACCGTCGAGAAGAAGTTCGGCACCGCCGGCGGCTCCGGGTTGTTGGCGTTGGTCACCGTCGCCGGGCCGTTGAAGCTTGTCGTGAAGCTGAAGTTGATCAGCCCCGGGGCGACGAGCTCCGAGCCGACGAGGACCGGTGCGGTGCCGCCGCCGAACAGCGACGACAGGCCCGTGTTGCCGCCGCCGACGGTCTGCTTCGTGTTGCCGTTCAGCGCGAAGCTGTTCGTCGCCCCAGCCTCGAAGCCGAGGTAGTAGACGTCGATCGTCGTCGCCGCCCCGGCATTGAGGAACCAGGTGGCGCCGAACAAGCCCTCGACGGCGCCGATCACGTTGTTCGGGTTTGACCCGCCACTTGGTGTCGTACCGATGCTGAGGGCGTTGGCGTTCGTCGCGGCGAGGCTGGCGCTCACTGCAACGACGCTCGCGAGGAGCAGTTTTCTCATGTGCTTTATCTCCTGTGAGAGGCCGCTGTGCTTGCGTGACGGCCAATCGAGTAACGTTCAAGCAAACGTCGTGCCACTAAAAAAACGCAATCTTTACAATGATTTGCTCCGTCAGGGATCCGCGTCGATCACATACACTGGAACGTTACCCGACAGTCCCTGTCGTGATCGCTTACGGACAAATGTCAATTCCGGCCGGAGCGACGCTTCGACCGCAAGCGGCGCGGCGCAGCCAGGGGAGGGGAGGGGCTAGTCATGCTCACCCCCAGGACGGAGGATGCCCCGATGCCACGCGCTGCCCTCGCCAGAACCGGTTCGCTGCTCGATGACGAGGCCTGGGCCGCCTTCGCCGCGCGTGACGGAAGCCAGCGCGGCCGCTTCGTCGCCGGCGTGATCACCACCGGGATCTACTGCGCGCCCGGATGCCCCGCGCGGCTGCCGCGGCGGGAGAATTTCCGCTTCTTCGCTTCGCCGGAGGTCGCAGAGGCAGCCGGGTTCCGCGCCTGCCGCCGCTGCGTGCCCAGGGCGGCGCCTGAAGCGACGGCCGCCGCTGCCGTCGTTCGCGCCGTGGCGGACGCGATCGCCGCCGCCGAGGAGACGCCGACGCTGGCCGACCTCGCCGCCCGTACCGGCTACTCCCCGTTCCACCTGCTGCGCCTGTTCAAGGGCGCAACCGGGCTGACGCCACGCGCCTACGCCGCGGCGTTGAAGGGGCGGCGCCTGGCCGAGGGGCTCTCGCGGGGCGAGGACGTCGCCGCCGCCGCCTTCGGCGCCGGCTTCGGCAGCCTCCGCGGGGCCTACGCCGCGACAGGCGGGATGAGCCCCGGCAGGGCACGTCGCGGCGGGCATGGCGAGACGATCCGCACCGCGCTGGCCGACACGCGCTTCGGACCGCTTCTCGTCGGCGCGACAGGCCGCGGTGTCTGCTTCATTGGCTTCGCAGAGCCGCGCGACGCCCTCGAGGCCGATCTCCGCCGGCGCTTTCCCGCCGCCACCGTGGTCGCCGACGACGTGGCGCTCGCCGCCCACCTCGCCGCCGTGCTGCGCTATCTCGACGCGCCGCGTCGTGGCCTCGCACTGCCACTCGACCTGCTGGGAACCGCATTCCAGAAGCGTGTGTGGGATGCGCTGCGCGCCATTCCGCCTGGGGAGCGGCGCACCTACTCGGACGTGGCGATGAGCCTCGGCAAGCCCGACGCGGTGCGGGCTGTGGCGACCGCCTGCGCGCGCAATCCCGTGTCGCTCGCGGTTCCCTGCCACCGCGTCATCGGCAAGGACGGCGGGTTGCACGGCTATCGTTGGGGGCTCGCCCGGAAGCGCGCGCTTCTCGAGGCGGAGGCGGCCGAGTGAGCCCGCCCGCCTTGTGAGCGTCCTCCTCTTCAGCGTCACCACCATCCTCTGGTCGTTGGGATGGACCGTGATCACGCTCCAGATCGCGATCGCCCCGGCCGGGCCGGCCGTCGTGTGGCGGCTGCTGCTCGCCGGCCTCGTGCTCCAGGCGTGGCTGCGCGGCACGGGGCGGCACAAGGGCTTCGCGAGGCGCGACCTGCCCTTCGTTGCCATCCAGGGGCTCGGGCTGTTCGCGATCAACAACCTCGTCTTCTACGAGGCGGTGGCCTTCATCGCCTCCGGCCTCGTCGCGGTGATCGTGGCGATGGTCATCCCGCTGAACGCCGTCGGGCTCAGGCTCGCGTTCGGCCTGCCGATCAGTGCGCGCGTCATCGCCGGTGCGGCGGTGGCGGCGTGCGGCCTCGCCCTCGTCTTCGCGCCCGAGTGGGGTGTGCTCGCTGAGGGGGGCGCCTGGCGCGGCGTCGGGCTTGCCGTCGCCGGGTCCTGCGTGGTCGCGGGTGCGAACATCGCCGCGGTGCGCAACGCCCGCGCGCGCCTGCCGACGCTCGCCGTGATTGCCGATGGGCTGATCATCGGCGGCGTGTTCGCCGCCATCGTCACCCTGCTGCGCGGCCAGTCGCTCGCCATCCCGCTGGACGCGACCTGGCTCGGCTCCCTCCTGTTCCAGGCCTTCCTCGTCTCGATCCTGTCCTTTTTCTGCTACTTCACGTTGCAGACACGCATCGGTGCGGACCGCGCTGCCTATGTGCTCGTTGTCGTCCCGGTGTTGTCGTTGGTGATGTCATCGCTGATCGAGGACTACCGGTGGTCGCTGCTCGCGGTGCTCGGCGCCTCGCTCGTCGCGGCCGGCAACGCCATCGCGCTGATGCCACGGCGACGGTGAGCGAAGCGCCTATGCCGTTGACAGGGGCGCGAGGGCGGCTTCACACTGATCGTAAGCATACAAACGATCTGCCGGCCTAACCGGTGTGTCAGGGATGTTGTCTGGGACGTTGGCACGGACGTTGTCGGGGACGTTGTCAGGGGAACTGGGGGCTCGCAGTGCTTGAATGGTCTGCTGTTCACCGCATCATCGGCGCGGCACTTGCCGAGGATATCGGCGCGATCGATCTCACCAGCGAAACGGTCATCCCGGCCGAGGCGCGCGCCACCTTCGTGATGCGCACGCGTGAGCGCATCATCGTCTGCGGCGTTCCGGTGGCCGAAGCCGTGTTCCGCACCCGCGCGCCCGCCTGCGGCTTCGAGGCGGGGGCCGCCGAGGGCTCCGTCGCCGAGCCCGGAACGGTGCTGGCCACCGTCACCGGCCCTGCCCGCGCGCTGCTGACGGCTGAGCGGACCGCGCTGAACCTGCTCTCGCACATGTCGGGCATCGCCACGTTGACGCGCCGCTACGTCGATGCGATCGCCGGCACGAAGGCCGTGCTGGTCGACACGCGCAAGACCACGCCGGGGCTGCGCGCGATCGAGAAGCACGCAACCACGGTGGGCGGGGCGCGCAGCCACCGCATCGACCTCGCTGGCGGCATCATGATCAAGGACAACCACATCAGCGTTTCGGGCAGCATCACTGCTGCCGTCGCGCGCGCCAAGGCGGCGGCACCGCTGCTGACCAAGATCGAGGTCGAGTGCGACAGGCTCGACCAGGTGGCCGAGGCCGTGGCGGCCGGGGCCGACGTGATCATGCTCGACAACATGAAGCCGCCGATGCTGGCCGAGGCCGTGGCGATGGTCGCCGGCCGCGTGCCGCTCGAAGCCTCAGGTGGCGTGAACCTCGACACGATCCGCGCCATTGCGGAGACCGGGGTGGATTTCATCAGCGTCGGGCGGATCACCCAGGGTGCGCCGGCCGTCGATATCGGCCTCGACGCGACGATCGAAGTCTGAGCGGGGCGAGGTCTGGGATGGGCTCGGTCTGCGTCTTCGCCTCTGCCAATGACACGTTGCCCGCCGGCTTGCGCGACGCGGCCGAGGCGGCGGGTGCCGGCATTGCGCGGCTCGGCCACACGCTGGTCTATGGCGGCTCCTCGCGCGGGCTCATGGGTGCTGCCGCACGCGGCGCGGTGGCCGGCGGCGGGCGTGTCGTCGGCGTCATGCCGCGCCACCTTGCCGGGCGCGAGCGTGCCGCCATCGACATCGCCGAGATCCACCTCGTCGATACGCTATCGGAACGCAAGCAGCGCATGGCGGACTTGTCCGACCTCTTCCTCGTCCTGCCCGGCGGCGTCGGCACGCTCGACGAGGCGCTCGAGATGATCACCTGGTTCGACGTCGGCCTCTCGCGGAAGCCGACATTGTTCGTCGACGTCGACGGGTTCTGGCAGGATTTTGCGGCGATGATGGCGGGGCTTCGCGCCCGCGGCGTGCTGCGCCCCGACATCGACGGTGCGTGGCGGTTGCTGCCTGACATCGATACCGCCCTTGAAGCTGTCGCGACCTGGTTCGCGCCGCGCGCGGCGTGAGCCCAAAACAGGGAGACTGATCATGGTGCCGGAAAACCTCGTTGGGCTGAACGTGGCGGGACTGAAACGACGCCTGGTGCTCGGCGCGGCCGTGGCCGCGCCGGCGGTGATTGCCGCGCGCGGACTGTCCGCTCAGGAGACGCTCAGGATCACGCTGGCCGGCGGGTCGGTCGGTGGCGCGTGGAGCGCGATCGGCAACGCCATCGGAGAGAGCATCCGCCGCGCCGTGCCGGGCAGCGCCTTCAGCTACGAGCCGGGCCGGGATGCGGCGAACGTCCTGCTCGTCTCGCAGGGGCGGGTGCAGCTCGGCATCGCGCACGCCCAGATCGCGCTGCGCGCGATCAAGGGAGAGCCACCCTTCGACCGGGCGATGCCGAACATCCGCGCCGTCAGCCTGATCGACAGCGAGGCGGCCTGGCAGGCGCTGGTGCGCGAGGGCGCGCCGGTTTCGAGCCTCGAGGAGATCGCGCAGAAGCGGGCGCCCGTGCGCGTCACGGCCAATCTCCGCGGCACGCTGATGGCGCTCGCGACCGAGGAGGCCTTCGCCGCAGCCGGCGCGCCCTTTGCGCAGGTCGAGCGCTGGGGCGGCAAGACGCACTACATCGCCTGGAACGATGCGCTCGACATGCTGAAGAACAACCAGGCCGACATCATCACCAACGTGGTCGACTTTCCCTCGCGCCAGGTGATCAACGCCACGCGCGACCTGCCCGTGCGCTTCCTGAAGATGGGGCCCGAGGTGATCGCGCGCGTGAACACCCGCCTCGGCTCGACACCGGTCACGATCCCGGCAGGTAGCTATCCGTTCCAGCCTGACGCGATCGATACGTTCCGCGCCCATGTCGTGCTGCTCGCCTCGTCCGACCTCGCCGACGACACGGTCGAGACGATCGTCAAGGCGATGATCGCCAATTTCGATTCGATCAAGCGCAGCCACGCGACCATGGCGCGGCTCGAACCGAAGGCGCTGCCCGATGCCGGCGGCGTGGCGCTGCACGCAGGCGCGGCGCGCGCCTATCGCGCCGCGGGCCTGCTCAGCTGAGCGCAGCGGGGCGCGTCATCGCCCTCCTCGGCCCCGGCAGGTCACGCACCCTGCCGGGGCCAGAGGCCGTCGTCGCGCGCGTCATCGGCACGGGGCTCTCGGCCTGGATGCTAGCGCTCGCGCTCGGCTGGGAGAGCGATCGCAACGCGACCCTCTTTGCCTTCCTCGGCGCCGTGCTGGCACTCGGCTTCCTCACCGTCACCGGCAACGGGGTGCGGCAGACGGGCCGGTCATGGTTCGCCAACACGCTCGCGGCACTCTCGATCGCCGCGTGCGGCTACTTCGTCTGGATGGCGCCCGTCCATGCGCTGCGCTGGCCGATGGTCAGCCCGCTTTCGACGACCGACATGACGGCGGCGATCCTGCTCTGCCTGCTGGTGCTCGAGGCGACGCGGCGGACGATCGGCCTCACCCTCTGCATCCTCGTCGCGGGGTTCCTGGCCTATGCGGTCTGGGGTCATCACGTTCCCGGATCGTTCTCGCACCGGCCGCTCAGCATCACCGAGATCGTCGATCACCTGGCCTTCACCACGAACGGGCTGATCGGGCCGGCGCTCTCCGTCGCTGCCTTCCTCGTCTTCGTGTTCGTGCTGTTCGGCGCGATGCTCGACAGGCTGGGCGGCGGCGATTTCTTCCATGATCTCGCAAGCGCGCTGGTGGGCCGCCAGGCGGGGGGGCCTGCCAAGGTGGCGGTCGTGTCGTCCGCGATGTACGGCACCATCTCGGGCTCGCCGACGGCCGATGTGGTGACGACGGGAAGCCTCACCATCCCGATGATGAAGCGCCTCGGCTACTCGCCGGCCTATGCCGGCGGGGTCGAGGCGGCGGCGTCCGCCGGGGGCGCGATCCTGCCGCCCGTGATGGGATCCGCTGCGTTCCTGATGAGCGATTTCACCGGCATTCCCTATGCCGACATCGCCCTCTCGGCGATCACCACCGCACTGCTCTACTACGTCGCGGTGTTCTACCAGGTGCATGCCCGCGCCGTGCTCGACGGGCTTGGCGGATTCGCGGAAGCGGGGCCGCGCATCGCCCTGGTGCTGCGCCGCGGCTGGTGGTTCCTCATCCCGATCGGCGCGATGGTGTGGCTCGTCGTGTCCGCCGACAGGCCGGTCTATGGCGGCGGCATCGCCGTGGTGCTGATCGCCGCACTTGCGTTCGTGATGATCCGCGAGCCCGTGCGCGTGATCGGGCTGCTGCTCGACGCCGCACAGGATGGCGCGCGGCGTGCGGCACCCGTCGGCATCGCCTGCGGCGTGGCGGGGCTCGTCGTGGGCACGCTCACCATCACCGATCTCTCGGGCAAGTTCAGCTCGCTGCTGTTCGGGTTCGCGCCTGACCAGTTGCTGTTCGTGATGATGATCACCGCGGGCGTGACGCTGCTGCTCGGCATGGGCATGCCGACGCCGGCCGTCTACGTGCTCGCCGCTGTGCTCGCCGCACCGGCAATGATCAGCCTCGGCGTGCCGGTGCTCGCCGCGCATCTTTTCGTCGTCTACTACGCGTCGATGAGCGCGATCACCCCGCCCGTCGCGGTCGCTGCCTTCGCTGCCGCCTCGATCGCGCAGGCCGATCCGATCCGCATCGGGTTCATCGCCTGCCGGCTCGCGATCGTCGCCTTCGTGCTGCCGTTCTGCTTCGTGTTCCGCCCCGCGCTGCTGCTGGCCGGTGATCCGCTCGATGCCATCTGGGCGGTCGCCGTCACCTTCATCGGCGTGATCGCTCTGGCCGCCGGGCTCGAGGGGTGGCTCGGCCGCCGTCTCACGGCTGGGCAGCGTGCCCTGCTGGTCGGAGCCGGCCTGACGCTAGTCGCGCCAGACTGGCGGGCCGATGCGGCGGGGCTTCTCCTGTTCGCGCTCGCCGCCGCCTGGGTCAGGTTCCGCCGGGAGCCGGTTGCCGCCTGATCCGCCTGGACCATGGGCTGGACATGGGCGCCCGCTGCACATCGTGTTAGACGCCAGGGAGCGACCCGGGAGGCAAGATGCCGCGCAGCGACCTCTACCCTGACATTGCCCCGTTCGACAGCGGCTACCTGCCGCTCGACCACGGCCACACGATGTACTGGGAGCAGGTGGGTCATGACGCGGGCCTGCCGCTTCTGTTCCTCCACGGCGGGCCCGGGGCAGGGGCGGGGGCGGTGCATCGACGCTTCTTCGACCCGCGGCGCTTCAAGGTCGTGATCTTCGACCAGCGTGGCTCTGGGCGGTCACGCCCCCTCGGCAGCATCGTCGCCAACGACACGCAGCGGCTGGTCGAGGATATCGAGCGCCTCAGGGCGCATCTCGGCATCGAGCGCTGGCTCGTGTTCGGCGGCAGCTGGGGCTCGACGCTCGGCCTTGCCTACGGCCAGGCGCACCCCGATCGCGTCACCGGCTTCGTGCTGCGCGGCATCTTCCTCGGGCGGCGGCGCGAGATTGCCTGGTTCATGGAAGGGCTCGCCCGCTTCTTCCCCGAGACATGGGGCGCGTTCGCGCGCCATGCGGGCGTGGCGGAGGGTGACGGACAGGCGCTGCTCGATGCCTATCGGCGCCTGCTCGATGACCCCGACCCGAAGGTGCATCTCCCCGCCGCGCGGGCCTGGAGCACCTACGAAGGCTCATGCAGTACGCTGGTGCCAAGCCCGGAGACGGTGGCTTCCTTCGCGGAGGACCGCACCGCCCTCGGCCTCGCGCGGATCGAGGCGCATTATTTCGCGCATGACCTGTTCCTGCCCGAGGGTGGCCTGCTCGGGGGAATGGGCCGGATCGCGCACCTGCCGGCCGAGATCGTGCAGGGCCGCTACGACATGATCTGCCCGCCGGAGAGCGCCTTCGCGCTGGCCGAGACCTGGCCGATGGCGCGGCTGACGATGGTTCCCGATGCGGGGCACTCGGCGCTCGAACCAGGCATCCGCACGGCCCTGCTCGCCGCGGTGGAGCGGATCAGGCCGCTCGACGTCCGCAGCATGGTCGGCTGAGGGGGCACAGGTCAGGGATGCACAGCCGCGGCCGGCTGTGCTACCGAACGCGCTGCGTCCTCGTAGCTCAGCTGGATAGAGCACAGGATTCCTAATCCTGGGGCCGTGGGTTCGAATCCCGCCGAGGACACCACGCGCGATCCGTTGAAGCGTCTCAATTGTTGAGCGCCTGACATCCTCGTGATTTCCGTGGGGCCCAGGCGCAGTCGGCGCGCCTCCAGCGCCTGATTTGCATCGCTCGCCGCGCGCACGAGCGATGCGGGTCAGCCCAGGTATGATCAGCTTCAGCTGATCATACGATGGCGTGGGCTCCCGCCACACGCGGTGCGCCGTTCGTACTCCGAGAAACAACCTGGGCGCGATAAAGCGTTAGGTGGAACAACCTGCGTTCTGTTGCCTTGGTAGAAATACTGAGGCATTCGGACCGAATAGTGGGCTGCGATCAGTCCCGCGCTTACTGTACGATGCGCTATGCATGGAAAGACGATCATGGCATCCAGTGCCAGAGACGCGAGACCACTGAGAGCTTTTCTCGGAGGCGCGAGTATCGGCGCGGCGCTTGACACCGATCAATTCAAGAACTTTCTTGACCATATTCCCTTCGCGATCGCCGTTGCCGCGTTGCGCCCGCATGAGCGCGTCATCTACGCCAATCTCGAATTCGAACGGCTCTCCGGGCAGTCCGTTGTCGAGTTGCAGGGCCGCCCCTGGAGCGATCTGAAGGCCATTGCCAGCGCCAACGGCGATGACCGCCGCCTCAGCGACGCCATCACCGCGGGTGGGGACCGTATAGGCAGATTTCACCTGGTCCCGGACGGTGCCGAAGAAGAGCTCATCTTCGATGCCTGGTCGAACATCATCGAGGACGAGCACGGAACGCCAATGTTCCGCCTCGTGGCACTCGCGGCGGTCACCCCCCGAACTCAGTCCGAAGACGAAGCCATTGAAGCGCGCGCCCGGGAAACGGACCTGCAGCTGCGCGAGCTGCAGCACCGCGTGAAGAACAACCTCCAGCTGATCACCTCTCTGATCAGGATGGAGGGCTACAGGGCGAGAGATGACGAGACGGGCCAGTGCTTCGACCGGCTGGCCGGGCGTGTCTACGCGCTGGCCCTGCTCTACGGCTCGATGTCAGAAGACACGCGCGACCACTGCGTCGATCTCGGCGCCTACCTCAGCCAGATCGCCTCGGCTGTCATGCAGGCCCATGCGGTGGAGGGAATTCGCCTCGACCTCAAGGTGGATTCCTGGCCGGTTTCGATCAATGTCGCGATGCCCACGGGCCTCGTGGTGAACGAGGTCCTGACGAACGCGCTGAAGCACGCCTTTGTCGGCCGCACAGGCGGCACCATCACGTTGCACAGCCTGGTCGATCCCGACGGCTGCGAGGTCTCAATCACGGATGATGGCATTGGCCTGCCGCCGGGCACGACCTGGCCCAGTCCCGGGCGCCTGAGCATGCTGATCGTGCAGTCGCTGCGGGAGAACGCAGGGGCGAAGGTCAATGTCGAGTCCTCATCCGAGAGCGGCCTGCGGGTGACGATCCGCTTCATGCGGGAGGATGCGGCGCCCGAAATGCCGGAGCGCTAGGCAGCGCCCCCTCGTCTTCCCGACTGATGCCGGCGGCCGTCACGGCATGACGGCGACGCGCAGCGCGTTCGTCGTGCCCGCCGTGCCGAAGGGCACGCCGGCGATCACCACCACCTCGTCACCCGTCTTCACGAAGCCCTCCTGCGCGGCGATGCGCAGGCTCTTGGAGACAGTTTCCGTCATGGAATGAACGTCGGCCGTCACGACGGGATGCACGCCCCACACGACCGCCATGCGCCGCGCTGTCTCGGGGCTGGGTGTGAGGCCGAGGATCGGCGCCTCCGGGCGCTCGCGCGCCATGCGAAGCGCGGTCGACCCGCTCATGGTGAAGGTGGCGATCACCTCGGCCTCGATGGTCGAGGCAACCTGGCGGGCAGCGGCGGTGATCGCATCGGCCGTGCGCCGCTCGGGCGGGTTGCGCGTGGCCTCCACGATCTCGCGCCAGGTCGGGTCGGCTTCCACGCGGGAGACGATGCGGTCCATCATCGCCACCGCCTCGCGCGGGAACGAGCCCGCGGCACTTTCTGCCGAGAGCATCACAGCATCGGCGCCGTCGAACACGGCGGTCGCCACATCGGAGGCTTCCGCGCGCGTCGGCGTGGGTGCGGAGATCATGCTTTCCAGCATCTGCGTCGCGACGACGACGGGTTTGCCCAGGCGCCTGCACGTCTTGACGATGCGCTTCTGCGCCAGCGGCACGGCTTCGGGCGGAAGCTCGACGCCGAGGTCGCCGCGCGCGACCATCACGCAATCGGACAACGCAATGATCTCGTCGAGCGCCTCGAGCGCCGAGGGCTTCTCGAGCTTCGACATGATCCACGCCCGGTCGCCGATGATCTTGCGCGCCTCGATCACATCCTCGGGCTTCTGCACGAAGGAGAGGCCGACATACTCGATGCCGTGCTCGAGCGCGAAGGCGAGGTCGCGCCGGTCCTTCTCGGTCAGCGCCGGAATGGGCAGCGTGACGTCGGGCACGTTCACGCCCTTGCGGTCCGACACCGCACCGCCGACGACCACTTCGGTCTCGAGATGATCGGCCCTGGCGCGCACCACGCGCAGCCGCACCTTGCCGTCATCGATCAGCAGCGACGAGCCGATCTGTGCCGCGGCGATGATCTCGGGGTGGGGGAGGGACACGCGGGAGCGATCCCCCGGCACGGGGGAGAGATCGAGGCGGAACGATTGCCCGGTCTGCAGCTGCACGCGACCGCCGCCGAAGGTGCCGACGCGAAGCTTCGGCCCCTGCACGTCAGCCAGCACGCCGATCGGGCGGCCGGCGCGCTTCTCGAGCGCGCGGATGGCGTGCAGCCGCGCGAGATGGTCCTCGTGGCTGCCATGGCTGAAGTTCAGGCGGAACACGTCAGCGCCCGCATGGAACAGCGCCTCGATCACCTCGGGCGTCGAGCTCGCCGGCCCGAGGGTCGCGACGATCTTGGTGCGGCGGTGGCGCCGCAGCGCGGGTTTCTGTCGCATGCTTCTGCTGATCCTGTCCGGAACCTACTTGGGGGCGATGAGGATGGCGCGGATGTCGTTCACGTTGGTCAAGGTCGGGCCGGTGACGACGAGGTCGCCGAGGGCCGCGAACAGGCTGTAGCTGTCGAAGCCGGCCGCGAGTGCGGCAGGGTCCAGGCCCGCGGCACGGGCGCGGGAGAGGGTGTCGGGGGTGACGACCGCGCCGGCGGCATCCTCCGTGCCGTCGATCCCGTCCGTGTCGCCGGCGATCGCCCAGATGCCGGGCGTGCCCTTCAGCGCGAGCGCGAGGCCGGCGAGGAAGGCCGTACTTCGCCCGCCACGGCCCGGTGTTGCGTTGCCGATCGTCACCGTCGTCTCGCCGCCCGACAGCAGCACGCAGGGTGGTGCTGCCGGCATGCCATGCCGCGCGGCCGACGCAGCGATGCCGGCCATCACCGTGCCCATCACGGCACTTTCGCCCTCCAGCGCGTCGCCGAGGATCAGCGGCGCGAGGCCGTGCGTGCGCGCGGCGGTGGCGGCGGCTTCGAGCGCCATCCGCGGTGTCGCGATCAGGGTGAAGGTTGCGTTGGCGAGCCGCGCGTCGCCGGGCTTCGGCGTCTCCTCTCCCGCCGCGGCGAGGTGGGCGGCGACGGCCTCGGGCAGCGTGATGCCATACTTGGCGACGATCCCCTGCGCATCGGCGAAGCTCGTCGGGTCGGGCACGGTGGGGCCGGAGGCGATCACGGCAGGGTCGTCGCCCGGCACGTCGGAGATCGCGAGCGTCACCACCCGTGCGGGCGCCGCCGCGGCGGCAAGCCTGCCGCCCTTGATCGCCGAGAGGTGCTTCCGGAGTGCGTTCATCTCGCCGATCGTCGCCCCCGAGGCGAGCAGCGCGCGGTTCACCGCCTGCTTGTCGGCGGCCGTCAGCCCGGGGGCGGGGAGGGACATGAGCGCCGATCCGCCGCCTGAGATGAGCGCGATGACGAGATCGTCGGCCGTGAGGCCGCTGACGGCGGCGAGGATGCGGGCGGCTGCCTCCTCGCTCCGCGCATCGGGAACGGGGTGGCGTGCCTCCAGCACCGTGATGTGCCGCGTCGGCACCGCATGCTCGTCGCGCGTGACGACGACACCCGAAACCGGGCCGTCCCAGCTCTGCTCCAGCACCGCCGCCATCAGGGCGGCCGACTTGCCGGCGCCGACCACGATGGTGCGCCCGCGCGGGCGCGCGATGCCGGCAAGCGCCTTCGGCAGGACGACCCGTGGATCGGCCGCGGCGACGGCGGCATCGAAGATCGCCCTCAAGGCGGCGCGCGCCGCCTCGTCTGTCCACACCACGCCGTCCGTCCTCCCCTGTCCGCCGGAACCTACCGAAGGGCGGCGCGGAGTATGGCGAAGAGCGGGCGGCAGCGCCATGTTGGGAGGGAAGGTTGGACAGGAGAGACGTGATGGCCACACCGGAGTTCGACGAGGCAACCCGCACGGCCATGGAGGCCGCCGCGTTCCGCAGGCTCGTGCAGCATTTCCGCGAGCGCAGCGACGTGCAGAACATCGACCTGATGAATCTCGCCGGGTTCTGCCGCAACTGCCTCTCGAAATGGTACCGCGCCGCTGCCGAGGAGAAGGGCCTGGCGCTGACCTATGACGAGGCGCGCGAGATCATCTACGGCATGCCGTACAAGGAGTGGCAGGCGCAGCACCAGAAGGAGGCAAGCCAAGAGAAGCTCGCTACTTTCGCCGCCGCCGCGCCGAAGGACCATTGATCGACGCGGGGGCGGGCACGGCCAGCCCACCCCCGCCCGTTTACCCCTAGGCGGCCCTGAGGCCGCTGACGAAGCCGCCGACATCGGCGCCGAGCCTGTCGGCGCTGCGGCGCAGCGCCGCGGCACTCGTGACCACCGACGAGGTCGTGCCCGCGACGCCGTTGGCCGCTTCGCTCACCCTGGTCGCTGCCTCCGCGGCCGAACCCGTGCTCGCCGCCGTCTCGCCCACCGTGCGCGCGATCTCGGCCGTCGCCGCCCCCTGCTGTTCCATCGCCGCGGCGATGGCGGCGATCGTCGCGTTGATCGAGGCGATTGTCTCGCGGACGGCGCCGATCGCACCCACGCTCTGTTCCGTCGCCCCCTGCATCGCGCCGATCTGGCGGCCGATCTCCTCGGTCGCCTTCGCCGTCTGGCTTGCGAGGTTCTTCACCTCGCCGGCGACCACGGCGAAGCCCTTGCCCGCCTCGCCGGCGCGTGCCGCCTCGATCGTGGCGTTCAGCGCAAGCAGGTTGGTCTGCGCCGCGATGTCGCCGATCAGGCGGACGACATCGGCCACCTCCACGGCGGTGGTGCGCAGCGTGCCGATGGCGGCGACGGCGGCATCGGCCTCCGACACGGCGCGGTTCACGGTCGCGGCACTCTCGTTCGTGCGGCGGCCGATCTCGGCGACGGTCGCTGCCAGCTCCTCCGTGCCCGCGGCGATCGAGGCGGTGCGGCTGTTCGCCTCCCCGACATGGCTCGTGATCGCCTCCGCCCGCTCGGCCGCGACACCGACATCGCGCTCGAGTGCCGAGGCGCCCGCCTCGAGGCTGCCGACGATCGCGCCGAGATCGGCCGTGATCGTCTCCATCGCGGCGGCGAAGCTTGCGGTGCGCGCCTCATTCGCCCGACGCCCGGCCTCGCGCGCCTCTGCCTCTGCCGCTGCCGCGGCGTCCGCCGCGCGCTTCTCGATCATCGCGACGCGGAACGCCTCGGTCGTGCTCGCCATGGCGCCGATCTCGTCGCGGCGTGCCGTGTCGCCGACGGGTGTGTCGAGCTGTCCCTGCGAGAGGGTGCTCATTGTCCTGCCAAGCCGGCCGATCGGCGCGGCGATGCCACGGGCGACGACGATGCCGATGACGACCGCAAGCAGCAGCGCTCCGAGCGATGCGGCGCCGATCAGCCACGTCATGCGCGCGAGCAGCGCCTCGCCGGCGGAGATGTCGACCAGCACGGCCATCACGGCCGGGCTCGGCCCATCCGTCACGCCGGGGCTGCGCAGCGGCAGGAGGGAGACGAGGTGCGGCACGCCCTTGATCGTGGCAGCGACGGTTGCCGGCGTACCGCGATGGGCCGCATCCAGCATCGCCTTGGGAACGACGTCCGCCGCGAGGCCCTCGATCGTGCTGCCCCGCACCTGGCCGCCGGCCAGGAAGGCGATGTCGGCGCCGACGCTGCGCTTCAGCGCCGCGGTCGTGTCCTGGCGGAGGATGGCGCCGACCTTCACCGTGCCCACCACGCGCTCACCCACCCTGAGCGGAACAGTGCCATCGAGCGCTGTCTCGCCGCTCGATGCCGAGGTCGAGAGCATGCGGGCCGAACGGCCATCCAGCGCGGCCCTGACCTCTGGCGCGGTGGCCTTGTTGTCGCCGAACCTGTCGGGGTTGTGGCCGCGCATCGAGACGACGCCGCGCGCGTCGGTCGCCTCGACCGTCCGCACCGAGGGATCGACGCCGTTCAGCGCACGCTGCGCCTCGACGAGGATCTGCCGCAGTGCTGCCCTGTCATCCGCCGCCGCTGCCGCGGCCAGGTCGCCCCGGAGCTGGAGCGAGGCCGCATAGGCCGCCATCCGCGTCGTGATGTCGGTGACCGCTCCCTGTGCCAGCGCGCTGCGACTTTCGAGAAGCTCCCTCCCATCCTCGGCCACCTGGCCGCGCACCACTGTGATCGCCACGGCGGCGCCGAGCGCGGTCGCGAGGGCAGCAGGGATAACGCCCAGCAGGATCATGCGCTGGCGGAGGCTCAGGCTGAGGGGCATGGGGTATGTCCGTTCTTGACGTGCGATAAGCGCAAAGTTGTCGCATCTGGCTTAACCGATCGTTGCCGCGGTGCCCCACGCCTCGCTCTTGCGGCCCCCGGCCGGCACCGCTATCCCTCCCGCCCCCCTGCCCAACCGCTGACGGAGTGCTCCCATGGCCAAGGCCGCCGAGAAGCCCGCAGACGACCAGACCTACGGCATCGCGGCAGACCGGCTTCGCAGCCTGGTCGAGCGCATCGAGCGGCTGGAGGAGGAGCGGAAGGCGCTGGCCGGCGACATCAAGGACATCTACGGCGAGGCGAAGTCGGCCGGGTTCGACGTGAAGGTGCTGCGCCAGATCATCCGGCTTCGGAAGCAGGACCAGGCGGAGGTGGAGGAACAGGAAAGCCTGCTCGACCTCTACAAGCGCGCGCTTGGGATGGGCTAGGCCACCGGCAGATACACTCAGGCCAGGCCGTCGAACCACGTCTTCCACGCCGGCACTGCCGTCGCGAAGGTGCCGCGGTGGCTCGTCGGGCCGGTCGAGACGGCCTCGACCTTGTCGTTGCCCATTGCCTGCTGGAACGTCATCGCCAGCCGCCCGATGCCCTGGCGGATCGCCTCGTCGCTCTCGCCGTAGTGGTTCCGCACGGGCGTGCGGATGATCCAGCGATAGCCGTGGTTGGCGGCCATCTGCCGGCCGAAGGCGGATGTCTCGAAGAAACGCGGGTCGAAATACTCATCCGCGATCAGGCTGCGCAGGTCGGTCGGGATCTTTGACGGGTCGACGGCCTGGCCTTCATAGGCCTGACGGCAGATGTCGTAGTAGGCAGGCTTGAGCATCGACCGCGCGAGGCCCGGCAGGGCGTAATAATTCTCGAAGGAGAACGACGTGAGGATGAACAGCGTCGTGATCCAGGATGCGTCATTCGGGCGTGGGAAGTTGAGGAAGCCGGAGAGCGCCACGAAGGGGTCGATCGGCGCGCTCGCGGTGGCCGCGGCGGTGACCGGCAGGCCGATCGCCTCGAGCCGCTCGAGCATCGTCATCGTCACGTAGCCGCCCTGCGACCAGCCGGCGAGGAACAGGCGGCTGTCCGACAGCCGGTTCGCCGCGAGCACGGCGCGGGCGGCGGGAATGAGATCTGCCGTCGCCTGCTGGTGGCTCGCCTTCACCATGTAGCCCTGCGGCTCGGTCGACTCCCCCATGCCGACATAGTCGGCGCCGATCACCGCGTAGCCCTGCCCGGCGAACTGCGCGATCATCAGCTGCGTCTCGGGTGACTGCTCGGGGAACGAGGGAACCTGCTGTTTCCCGTACACCGTGCCGTGCTGGTACGAGACGAGGGGCAGCGTCGTCGCGTCCGTTTCCGGGATGGCAAGGAGGCCGGTGAGGGTCACGGGCCTGTTCCCGCGCTCCGGCACGACCGACGGATAGCTGACGCGGTAGAGTCGCACCGCGTTGCGCGCCGGCGTGTACGTCACCGGGATGCCCGAGAAGGCGGGCGTGTCGGTGGCCAGGATGCGGTTCAGCCGCGCGACATCCCAGCGCGCGATCTGGCGATAGGTGACGCTGCCGCCTGCCTGCTGCGCAGGCGCTGTCGGCGGGGGAACCTGCTGGGCAGCGGCGGGCGTGGCGGCGAGCGCCATCGCGCCGAGCGTCAGGCCGGTCACGGCACGCGCTGCCTGCCGGCGATCGATGGCATGCGGTGGCTGGTCGTCGCTCATGTCGCCGTCGTTCCCTCCCGGCTGCAAGCCCGGCGGTAGGCCCGGCGCGCTGGGCACCGTAGCGGGAGAACATTGACGAACGACCACCGGCGCTAGCCTCGGTACATCCCCTCCACCATCGCCGCATGCTCGCGCAGGATGATCTGGCGCCGGATCTTCTGCGTGCTCGTCATCAGCCCGTTCTCGATCGTGAAGGCCGGCACGGCGCGCCAGAAGCGAATGCGCTCGGTCACGGTCAGCGCCCGGTTCGCGTCATCGACGGCGCGTGCGACCTCCTTCTCGTCGCTTCCCTCCGCCGCCACGATCAGCGCCACGAGATGGGCCCGGCCGTCGCCGGCCACCACCACCTGGGCGATCGCCCCCTGCTGCGCGAGGATGCCCTCGACGCGCGCCGGGCTCACCATGTCGCCGCCGGTGGTCTTGATGATCTCGCGCTTGCGGTCGGTGATGCGGAGATAGCCGTCATCGTCGAGCGAGCCGACATCGCCGGTGTGCAGCCAGCCATCGCGGATCGCCTCCGCCGTGGCCGCGGGGTTGTTCCAGTAGCCCTGCATCACGAGGTCGCCGCGCACCAGGATCTCGCCATCCTCGGCGATGCGCACCTCGACGTTGGGCAGCGGCAGCCCGACCGTGTCGATCCGGATTCCCCCGGGCGGGTTGGCCGAGATCACCGGCCCCGCCTCGGTCTGCCCATAGCCCTGCATGATCGGGATGCCGAGGGCGAGGAAGAACCCGCCGACATCGGGGTCGAGCCGGGCGCCGCCGCTCATGATGCCCTTCAAACGCCCGCCGAAGCGGGCGCGCACCTTCCGTCGCACCAGCCAGTCGAGCGCCACGTCGGCGAACCAGCCGGTCGGCCCCAGGCTCTGCCCGCGCACCTTCCTGGCCCCGAGGGCAAGGGCTGCGACGAACAGGTCACGCTTCCATTTCGGCTCGCGCTTCACCCCGGCGAGGATGCGCGAGCGGATCACCTCGAACAGCCGCGGCACGGCCGTCATCACCGTCGGCCGCACCTCCATCATCTCGGGCGCGATCCTGTCCGCCCCCGAGGCGTAGTAGACCTGCGTGCCGATGGAGAGGAGGAAGAACTGCCCGCAGGTATGCTCGTAGCTGTGCGAGAGCGGCAGGAAGGAGAGGTAGGTCTCGTCGCGGAGGTCGAGCGGCTTGAGCAGCTCCCACGCCCCCTGGCAATTCGACAGCAGGGCGCGGTGCGGCAGCATGACGCCCTTCGGCGCCCCGCCCGTGCCGGAGGTGTAGATCAGGCACGCCGTCTGCTCCGGCGGGATGGCGAGCACCTCATCGCGGAAGCCAGGCAGCGGCGGCCGCGCCGTCGCCTCCTGCCAGCCGAGCACGCGCACGCCGGGGATGTCGCCTGCATCCTCCATCGCGACGACAAGGTCGAGGCCGCCGCCGCGCTCAGCGGACAGCGTGGCCCCCTCCATCAGCCGCCCCGCGAGCGCCTTGGTCGAGACCACCGCCGCCCGTGCCCCGCTGTCGGCCAGCACATGGGCGATGTCGGCGGCGGTGAAGGTGGTGTAGGCGGGCACCGCGACGCCGCGGATCGACATGATGGCCAGGTCGGCGATCGGCCATTCCGGCCGATTCTCGGCCAGCAGCAGCACGCGGTCACCAGGGCCGACGCCGGCCTCGCGGAGCGAGGCGGCGAGCCCCGCGGCGGCCTGGCCGAGCTCGATCCACGTGGTCGGCTGCCAGGTCTCGCCCGATTTCGCCCAGACGGCCGGCCTGTCGCGCCATTCGAGCGCGCGCGAGAACATCATCACCGGCAGGTTCGGCCAGGTGGGATAGCCGTCGCCGGCCAGGAATTCCGCACCGAACCCGGCTTCGTTCGGGAAACCCCGGCTGCCGCCCTGCTCGTCATTCGACACTGCCACGCTGGTCCATCCCCCCCGATTGTCGTTCCTGCGCCCATCGCTCGCGCGGTTGTGCGCATCGCGCCGCCGGCCTTGGTGGCATCCCGTCAGTCCGGACCCAGTCCAATCCCAGTCGCGGAGCAGTCCAGAAGCGAGGCGAGGGCGCGTCGTCTCAACTTGCCCCAGGCTCTTCCGGTGCCATATCCCTCATCGTTGCCACAAGGCCAGGGCAACCCAGAGTTAGGAAACAATCGTGCCCGACGCCACTCGCGATCCGAATTTCCCGATCACCACCGCGCCAGATGCGCCCGCAGCCGCCGCCATTACCTCAGCCGGGGTCGAACAGCTCCCCTCCTGGGACCTGTCCGACCTTTACCCTGGGCCCGATAGCCCTGCCGTCGCCACCGATCTCGACAAGGCAGAGGCGGAGGCCAAGGCGTTCGCGGCGAAGGTGAAGGGCAGGCTCGCTTCCCTGTCGGGTGCCGACCTCGCTGCCGCGATCGAGGAGTATCAGGGCATCGAGGAGACGTTGGGCAAGGTGATGTCCTACGCCCAGCTCCTGTTCGCCGAGGACGCGACCTCGGCCGAGATCGGGAAGTTCTACCAGGGCTGCAACGAGCGGGTGACGACGATCAGCTCGCACCTGATCTTCTTCTCGCTCGAGCTGAACCGGATCGAGGACAAGGTGCTCGAGGCGAAGCTCTCGGCCGCCGCGCTGGCCCGCTTCCGCCCGTGGCTGCGCGACCTTCGCGTGTTCCGCCCCCACCAGCTCGCCGATGAGCTCGAGCGGCTGCTGCACGAGAAGGAGGTCACCGGGCGCTCGGCCTGGAGCCGCCTGTTCGACGAGACGATGGCAGGGCTTCGCATCACCATCGACGGCGAGGAGCTGACGCTCAGCCACGCGCTGAACCGGCTTTCGGATCATGACCGGTCCCGCCGCGAGGCAGCGGCCAAGGCGATCGGGGCGACGCTTGCCGGCAATGCGCGCCTCTTCGCGCTGATTACCAACACGCTCGCCAAGGACAAGGAGATCATCGACACCTGGCGCAGCTACGGGAAGCCGGAGAGCTTCCGCAACCGCTCCAACATGGTCGAGGACGAGGTCGTCGAGGCCCTGGTCTCCGCCGTCACCGCCTCGTTCCCGCGCCTGTCGCACCGCTACTACGCGCTGAAGGCGCGCTGGCTCGGCCTCCCCAAGCTCGAGTACTGGGACCGCAACGCCCCGCTGCCGGAGGATGACGATACGCTCATCTCATGGCCCGATGCGGTGGCGCGCGTGCGCTCGGCCTATCGCGGCTTCTCGGGCGAGCTCGCCGATGTCGGCGACAAATTCTTTACGGGGCCGTGGATCGATGCGCGGCTGAAGCCCGGCAAGGCCTCGGGCGCCTTCGCGCACCCGACCGTTCCTTCGGCCCACCCCTACCTGTTGCTGAACTACCATGGCCGCGCGCGCGATGTGATGACGCTCGCCCACGAGCTCGGCCACGGGGTGCACCAGGTTCTCGCGGCACCGAACGGCTACCTGATGTCGGGCACGCCGCTGACGCTCGCCGAGACGGCGTCGGTGTTCGGCGAGATGCTCACCTTCCGCGCCATGCTCGACGGCGAGACCGATGCCCGCCGCCGCCGCGTGCTGCTCGCCGGCAAGGTCGAGGACATGCTGAACACGGTGGTGCGGCAGATCGCCTTCTACCGGTTCGAACAGCGCGTGCACGCCGAGCGCCGGAACGGTGAGGTGACGCCCGATGCACTCGCCGCGATCTGGATGGAGATGCAGACCGAGAGCCTCGGCCCCGCCTTCACCTTCGCCCACGACTACCGGATGTACTGGGCCTATATCCCCCACTTCATCCATACGCCCTTCTACGTCTACGCCTACGCGTTCGGCGATTGCCTGGTCAACGCCCTCTACGGCGTGTTCCGCGATGGCCATCCGCGCTTCCAGGAGAAGTATCTCGACCTGCTGCGCGCGGGCGGAACCAAGCGCCACAAGGAGCTGCTGGCTCCCTTCGGCCTCGATGCGTCCGACCCCGCGTTCTGGAACAAGGGGCTCGACGTGATCAGCGGCTTCATCGACGAGCTCGAGGCAGCGATGCCTTCCCAGAGCTGACGGAGAGCATTGCAGGATGGCAACGGAAGAAGCCTCGATCTTCGGCCAGCTTCGGCGCGTGGTGCGCACCTCCGGCGCTGTCGGCGGCATCGCCGCACGCGTGGCGGGTGAGCGCCTGTTCGGCGTCAAGACCGATCGGGTCGGGCATGCGGAGGACCTGAAGGCCGTGCTCGGCGGGCTGAAGGGCCCGCTGATGAAGGTCGCGCAGTTCCTCTCGACGATCCCCGATGCGCTGCCCGCCGAATACGCCGCCGAGCTTGCGCAGCTTCAGGCCAACGCGCCGGCGATGGGCTGGCCCTTCGTGAACCGCCGCATGCAGGCCGAGCTCGGTCCGCAATGGAGCACGAAGTTCGCGAGCTTCGGCCGCGAGGCGGCGGCCGCGGCCTCGCTCGGCCAGGTGCATCGCGCGACGCTGCCCGATGGCCGCGCCGTTGCCTGCAAGCTGCAATACCCGGACATGGCGAGCGTGGTGGAAGCCGATCTCCGGCAGCTCAAGCTCGCGATGGCCGTCTACAAGCGGATGGACAACGCCATCCAGCAGGACGAGATCTACAAGGAGTTGACCGAGCGGCTGCGCGAGGAGCTCGACTACGCCCGGGAGGCGGCGAACATGCGCCTCTATGGCGCCATGCTCGGGGGCGAGCCGAACGTGCACGTGCCGGTCCCGATCGAGGGCTACTGCACGACGCGGCTTCTCACCATGAACTGGCTCGAAGGCCGCGCGCTGATGCGCAGGCTCGAGGAGGATCCGCCCCAGGCGGAACGGAACGAGATCGCATTGAACCTGTTCAAGGCGTGGTACGTTCCCCTCTACCGCTACGGCGTCATCCACGGCGATCCGCATCTCGGCAACTACCAGGTGCGCGGCGATGGCGGGGTGAACCTCCTCGACTATGGCTGCATCCGCGTGTTCCAGCCGCACTTCATCCGCGGCGTGATCGACCTCTACGAGGCGGTGCGCGACAAGGACGAGGACAAGGCCTACCACGCCTACGAGACCTGGGGCTTCACCAACCTCGACCGCGAGAAGATGGCGGTGCTGAACCTCTGGGCCGAATTCCTCTACGAACCGCTGATGCAGGACCGCGCACGCCGCATCCAGGAGAGCGACGATCCGCAGTTCGGCCGCCGCGTCGCCGAGGAGGTGCATGCCGGCCTCAAGCGGATCGGCGGCGTCAAGCCGCCGCGCGAGTTCGTGCTGATGGACCGTGCCGCGATCGGGCTCGGCAGCGTGTTCCTGCGGCTGGGGGCGGAGCTGAACTGGCACCGCATGTTCCACGACCTGATCGCTGATTTCGACCCAGCGACGATGGCCGCACGCCAGCAGGCCGCACTTGCGGGCGCCGGAGTGCCGGCTGCGGCCTGAGGCGTTGTTGCGCTGCTGCCTGGGGCGTCAGCCGCGTTTCCACTTGATGCTGCAGCCGATGCTCGCGTGCTGCGGGGCGGGGATCGGCTTGCCGGCGGCGACGGCCTTCATCGCCTCGAACAACTCGCGCCGCGCACCCGGCACCACGGCGGTGCGCGAAGCGTCAAGCCTGCCGCGATAGGCGAGGCGCGCGCTCGCATCGAAGCCGAAGAAGTCCGGCGTGCACACGGCACCATAGGCGCGCGCGATGTCCTGCGACGGATCATGCAGGTAGGGGAAGGGAAGGCCTGCGTCTCGCGCCAATCGCTGCATCGCTGCGAATCCGTCCTCGGGATAGGCATCGCCATCGTTGCTGCAGATGCCGGCGAAGCCGACCCCGATGGCGGCAAGGTCGCGCGCATCGCGGATCATCAGGTCGAGCACCGCCTTCACATAGGGGCAATGGTTGCACATGAACACGATGGCGGTGCCGCGCGGGCCGGCAATGTCGGCCAGGCGGAGGCTGCGCCCGTCGGTCGCCGCGAGGAGAAAATCGGGCGCGATCAACGCCGGAGCGCCGCTTCCTGGCCTGATCGTGTCCACGTCCGCGAGTGTCATGGCTTGCCTCCTGCGATGCGCGCGCGCAGCATAGTGGAAACCGGGTTGCGCTGCTGCCCGGAAATGCAACCGTGACGTCAACTGGCAGAATCCGGGGGCTTAGCTACGATGGCCGCACCGCACGGCGCCGACGCCGCCATTCCGCATGAGGCGGCATCTCTCGCCGACCGTGCCGCGCTGCTCGGGCGCACGCCACTGCTCCGCCGCCTGCCCGCCGAGGCGCTGACGCGCCTCGCGGGCTTCGCGCATCTCCGCCCCATGGCGAAGGGCGAGACGCTGTTCAGGCGCGGCGACCCGGGCACAGGGCTGCTCGTCGTCGTGAAGGGACGGATCCGCGTGTCGGTTCCGTCGAGCGAGGGGCGCGACGGGGTGCTGAACCTTGTGCGCGGCGGCGAGGTGGTGGGCGAGATCGCATTGCTCGATGGCCATGCGCGGACGGCCGACGCGGTGGCCGACACCGACGGCGAGGTCATGCTGCTCGAACGGCGCGACATGCTGCCGCTGCTTGCCGAGAACGGCACGCTCGCGCTCGCGCTGATGGAGGTGTTGTGCGAGCGGCTGCGCCAGACCTCGGCGCAGGTCGAGGCGCTGATGTTCCAGGAGACGGGGCCGCGGATCGCCCGTGCGCTGCTCCAGCTGTCGGCCGTGCAGCGGCTGACCTCCGTGGCGGTGACGCAGAAGCAGCTTGGCGAGATGGCCGGCACCTCGCGCGAGAGTGCCAACCGCACGCTGAAGGCGTGGGAGGCACGCGGCCTCGTCACCCTCGTGCCCGGCCGCGTGACGCTGCGCGACGAGGCGTCCATCCGCAGCCTCGCCGAAGGCGGTCGCGACCCAGGCTAGACTCCAGGTTCAGACCTTCGTTCCCGCCTTCTCCTCCGCGGCGAGCTCGCGCTGCAGGAAGTAGTTCAGGAACGTCCGGATCGCGGCGACGGCGGCGAGCTTGCCGACCTGCTCCCAGTCCGGCGAGATCGCCGTGCCGACGATATCGGCCGCAAGCTGGAATTCGAGGGCGAGCGAGAGGCCGCGCGCGAGCCCGATCCGCGATGCCGCGGCTCCGCCGCCGGGCAGCACGAGGCGCGCGAGCGCGATCGCCACCGCAACGAGCACGATCCCGACACTCACCCCCTCGATTCCGAGCTTGAGCCATGAGGCAGCGGCGACCACCACGGCTTCGAGGGCTTCCGGCATTGCGTGGCTGTCCATTGCCGATCGATACCTTCAGCCAGCGTGCCGTTTGGGAGCCCTACTCATCCTGACGTTGCACGCGGCAACGCGCCGCCCGCCCGACAGCATGAGACCCGCGAGCCGTTCCGCCCCCGCACCGGCGGTGAGCGCAAGCGCGAGGGTTGCCCCGGTGGCGAGCCGAAGCCGCGGCAACACGATGCCATCGCGCCCATCGAGTGTCGCGATGCCGTGCGCGAGGGTGAAGGAACTCGCCCCGAGTGCGCCCGTGAGTGCCGTGACGGCTGCCTCTCCCTTCGCCTCATCGCGTGTGCGCAGCGCTGGGTCGAGCGCCTCGTCGGCCGTGCCGGCATAGGGGCGCTCGCGCATGCCCCAGGGCCCTTCGTAGAGTGCTGCGCGGTTGAGCGGCAGTGCCTGTGCCGGCAACACCAGCCTGAGCGTGCGCGCGCCGGTCGCGCGCAGCACGAGCCCATCCTCATCCTCGCTGCCGGTGACGAGAAGCCGAAGCCGCGTGCCGGCCCCGGCCGTGCGCGCCGTGGCAAGCGAGCGCACGGCGGTATTGTTCCGCGCCGGCATCGGTTCGTCGGCGCTGAGCGGATCATCGGGGCTGTCGAGCGTGGCGAGCAGGTGCGGCGTCGCCGGATCGGGCTTGGTCCAGGCGATTGTCACGTTCGATTGCGTGCGCGCCTGGACGTCGCCGAGCCTGGCCTCGCCGATCAGGGTGAACAGGCCCGGCCGGTCGCGGGTCGGCGGCGTGGCCGCGAGCAGCGGCGGGGCCGCCCAGAGCAGCAGGCGCGCATCGCGGGCCGGCGCATCGCCACGGTTGCCGTAGCGCACCGTGACGACGAGCGGTCCCTCCGCGGCACCGAGGTCGGTCACCGGGCGCCCCTTCTCGTCCGCGAGCGTGATCGCGGGGCTGGCGCAGAGGTCCTCCGCCACCAGAGGCTCCGCGCCCGTATCGCCGGCGTTTCGTTGCAGCCAGAGATCGGCCCCGATCGCGTCCGTGTCGGCTGCGACCATCGCGGCAATGTCGAGCGCGCCGTAGCCTGCCGCCGGGTCCCAGCCGGACGCATCGGGCCCTGGCGCCCCTGCCGGCAGCACGAACCCGTCGCGGCTGGCCGTCTCGCACAGCACCTGGCGGATATCGGCCGCTGCCGGCGCAAGGCCTGTCGCGGCATGGATGCGCTCGCAGTAGAGCGCCGCGGCACCAGCGACCTGCGGGGCGGCGAAGCTCGTGCCGCCGCCCGACGCAACGGGCGAGGCGCCGGTGATCAGGCCGCGCATCGAGGGTGCGGTGACGAAGGCGCCGATCGCGGCGATCTCTGGCTTTGGGAAGCTGTCCCCGCGCACGGGGCCGCGGCCGGAATAGTCCGAGACCGTCATCATCTGCCCAAGCGGCCTGGCATCGAGCGAGGCGACGGCAAGCACCCGGCGCGCGGTCGAGGGAACGTTCAGCGTCGTTCCGCCAGCGATCCCATCGGCCCCGGGTGTGCCGAGCCAGCGGCGGAGCGCGCGGTTGTTGCGGTCGACCCAGCCATGCACCTCGCCACGCGCCGCATGCACGGTGAAGCGCCACGTGCCGCGCGGCAGCGTCATCCCAGGGGCCGGGCGCAGCGTGAGCGAGAGGCACCATGGCCCCCCCGGCTCAGGCCCGAGCCGTGCTTCGGCCGTGAAGCCCGCGGGCAGGACGGGTGGGGTGACCGGGACCGCAACGGTCCCGTCCGACTCGCGCACGGTGACGGGGCCGATCGTCCGCGCGGCGAGGGTGCCCGTGATGGTCACGGCAGCAGGGCCGGCGCAGTCGAACCAGAGCTCGGCGGTCTCGGCGAACAGGCAACCCGGCGCGAACTCGAGCGCCAGCCCGACATCCCGCGTCGTGCCGTCATCGGACACCACCGCGTGCGCCGGCATCGGCACGGGCGGGGTACCGGCAAACCGCAGCAGGTGCTCATTGCCGGCCGCGACGACGAGGGCGCGGCCAGGCAGCAGGAGCAGCGCATCGAGGAACTGCTCGCCGAGCAGGTCGCCGTCATGCGGGCCGAGATTGTCGCCGTTGGAGAGGTTCACCACGACACCGGCGAAGGGGACGAGGGGTGTTGCGGTGGCGAACAGGTCGGCCACGCCGGCCAGCATCGCCGCCTCGTTGCCGAAGCGTCGTTCGTCCTGCCCGGCCGCCGCGACGAAGGCGAGCGTCGCCTCGGGTGCGATGCCAGGCAGCGTGCGCGCCGGCAGCAGGCCCCCGCCCGCAGCGACGCCGGCAACTGCGCTGCCATGCGTCTGCAGCACACGGCGCTCGCCCGCTGCGGTCGGCGCAAGCGGCAGGTCGCGCGCGCGGACGAGATGGTCGAGCGCGCCGGTGGGCGGTGCTCCGCCAGCGAGGCCGGCGATCGCCGCATCGATCTCGGCGCGTTCGTAGCGCGCGCCGATGGCTGGCGCGCCGGGAATCGCCCGTGGCGGCAATGAGAGATCGTGCAGCCAGGCAAGCCGCGTCGTTCCGTCCGCGTTGCGGAAATCGGGGTGCAGCACGTCGATGAAGGTGTCGACCACCCCGATCATCGTGCCCGCGCCTGTCAGCCCACCCGCGGCCATGCCGTGCGGCGGAAGCGCGTGCACCCGCGCGACCTCGACGGCTGTGGCCGCCGCCTGCCACGTACGCCCAGGCTCGGCGCGCACGGTGGCAGGGTGCTCGAGCACGCGCACGAGGCCGGTGACGTTGACCCAGGCGACGAAGATGTCGCCCGCCTGCGCCGCGACCTCGGCGCCGAGGGCCTCGAGTTCCGCCTTCTGGCCGAGGAAATGCAGCAGCACGCCGGCGAAGGGGCGCTGGCGGTCGAACCGCGTGACGAGGCCCTCCGCGCGCGCCTCGGCGGCACGGCGGAAGGCGAGGCGCTCGGGCGTTGCCGAGATCTTCGCCTTCCGCGCGTACTCCTCCAGTGCAGCGAGCCCCTCGCGCACCGTCTCGTCCATCGCATCGTCGGCCAGCGCATCGAGCAGGGCTGCGACACGACCGGAGAAGGACATGCTGTAGCCGCGCGCCGACACCTCGCCCGCGCGCGGCTTGCCGCGCGGCGGGACGGGTGGGACACGCCGGCGCCGAGGTCGTTGCTCCGTCTCCGTCACGTCCTTGCCGATCAGCCGCCGGCCGGGCCGGAGGCGATCGAGTGGCCGATCAGGTCACCGACGCCGGAGAGGAGCAGCAGCCTCTCGACCTTCACGTTCTCCTCGTCGAGCAGCATCGCCAGCACGGAGCGGATGCGGTCGAACCGCGCGCGATCAGCGCCCTTGGCGGCAGCGAGCGCCTTGGCCCAGGCGGTCGCGTACTGTGCCTCGGACACGGGGCGGGTGAGGCCGATGAGCAGCTTCACGCTGCGCTTGGCCTGGCCCGCGACGATGAAGGTGCCGAGATAGCGCGCGGTGCCGGCGAGCTCGCTGTCGGCGAAGAGGCCTTCCGAAATCAACTCGCCCAGCTCGGTCTCGTTGGTGCCGAGGGAGCCGTCGGGCAGCGGATCGGTCAGCCAGTCCTGCACCGCGGCCGCACCCTGCCAGGAGAGCTCAGCCGTGACGGAGACGATCGCCGCGAGCGAGCCGGTGACGGTGATGCCGCCAGCCGGTGCACCGCTGCCCTCGTGGAAGAACGGCAGCGCCGCCTCCGTGCGCACCTCGGAGACGATCTCGCCTGCCTGCGGCTCGCCGGCGCCGAGGCGGGCGAGAAGCTCGCGTGGCGTGATCCTGTCGGTCATGGTGCTGTCTCCTTCTGAGGGCTGGAAGAGCGGGTCTGCGGTGAGCCGGTGATGACGAGGCCGAGAGACATGAGCCGTGCGAGGCCGCGCGAGAAGGCGCCCTGCTCGGGCGCAGGGCCGGCAAGTCCGCGCAGCGTGGTGGCGAATTCGGCGGCGATGGCGGCGCGCGGGCGGCCGTCGCAGAGCGACAGGATGAGCCACGCTGTCGGGTTCAGCGTGTGCAGCCGCGCGCGGTCGGGGTCATAGGCGAGGCAGGTGCCCATCTCCGGCACCGGCCTCAGCCGCAGCCCCGGTGCTGCACTAACGCAGTCGGTCGGGAAGGACGGCAAGGTCAACCCCATCGTTCAGCGTCACGTCGAACGGGTCTGGCGCCTCCCAGCGCCCGTGGAAGGCGAAGGCGGTCGACCGGCAGCCGCCATGGCTCCTCTGGCTGCCGCTGCAGTCGGGGCAGGAGGCTTCGACGTTGCCGGATCGAATCTGTTTGTACAGCGGATCGTTCCGCCAGGCGTCAAGATACGGCCGGTCGCGGATGTTGCCGTAGTTCACGTACTCGCGGAGATACTGGCAGCCGATCATGTCGCCGAAGGCGTTGAGCGCGGCCGCCTGCCAGCAGCAATTCTGGTCGCGCGGGTGCCAGGACTGCATCACCTTCAGCCCCGGTGGCGGCGCCAGCGCGGCCAGTGCCGCCATCTGGTCGGCGAGCGGCAGGGCGATCCCGCCCCAGATCGCCTTGGCACGGCCGAGCGGGTAGAGGCGGAGGATGCCGACGCGCTCAGCCCCGAGCCCGTGGGCGAGGGCGAGGATCGCGTTGAGCTGCGGCGCGGTGCTGCGCGTCAGCACCACCAGCACGTCGACCGGGATGGCGCGCGCCACGCAATGGCCGATCGCGGCGATGGCCTGGTCGAACGCGCCCGCGGCACCGGCCGTGGCGTCATGGGTCGCCGCATCCGCCCCCATGAGGTCGACCAGCACGCGGCCGACACGGGCGGCGGCAAGCCGGTCAGCCACGGCGGCGTCGAGGCCGGCGCCCTTGGTGCGCACCAGTGTCATCATCCGCGGCGCGGTCGTCTCGATCAGGTCGAGGAAGCCTGGCTTGGCGAAGGGCTCGCCGCCCTCGAAATAGGCCTGGATGAAGCCTTCCTCGGTGAGACCGTCGATCACCCGGCGCCAGGCGGGTATCGAGAGCTCGCCCGCCTTCGGTGCGCGGGCGCAATCGCTGTAGCAGTGCGCGCAGGCGTGTGGGCACGCCTCGGTGATCGAGATGGAGATCTTCGGCGGCGTTTCGAGAACGGGGTTCGCGAAGGCGGGCTGCATCGTGGTTCTCTCGGCGCCATCGTCCCGGCGCGGGAATGTCATGATCGGGAAATCGTCAACGTCGGCATCGTCGGGGGCGGCTTGTGCGGAGGCGACAGTGTAGGCCGTTGCGGCTTCACCGCACAATCGCGTGCATCGGCGCCGCGCCGCGCGCGAAGGTTGACACGGCGCGGCCGCTTGCGCTGACTGGATGAGCAACATCCCGGACAGGCAGAACCCACGCCTCCATGCCAGACGATGGCGCCATGACGGACACGTGCGGAAGCTGCGGCGCATCGCTGCCGCCGGCAGCGCGGTTCTGTCCTGCCTGCGGCGCGCGCGTCGGCGCCGCCGCCGCACCGCAGGCGGCAGGGGGCGAGCGCCGCCACGTCACGGTGCTGTTCTGTGACCTCGTCGGCTCCACCCGCCTCGCCGCGCGAATGGACCCGGAGGAATTCGCCGACCTCCTCGTTGCCTACCGCCAGGCAGCGATGGGGTGCGCCCGACGCCATGGCGGGCACATCGCCCGCTATGTCGGCGATGGCATCCTGATGACCTTCGGCTATCCCCGCGCGCTCGGCCGCGATGCCGAGGCGGCCGTTGCCTGCGGGCTCGAACTCGCCGCGGCGATCGCGCAGCGCTATCCGGGCGGCGTGGCCGGTGGGCTTCCGGTCTCGGTGCGGATCGGAATCGAGAGCGGGCTCGTTCTCATCGGCAGCATCGGGCCGGAGGGTGGCGTCGAACACGATGCGGTGGTGGGCGATGTGCCGAATACCGCCGCCAAGCTCCAGGTCGCGGCACCGCCGGGCGGCGTGGTGATCGGCGAGGGAACCCAGCGCGTCGCAGGACAGCATTTCACCTGCCGGGAGATTGCTGCCCCGCCCGGGCTGTCGCGGCCGATGCGCGTGCAGCTCGTCACCGCACGGGCGGCGAGCGCGCGGGTGCGGCTCGGCTTCGATGGTGCCGCGCCGCCACTCGTCGGCCGCGAGGGGGAGCTTGCCACGCTCGCCGCGCGCTGGGAGCGCGCCGCCGCCGGTGACGGGCAGGTGGTGTTCGTCGCCGGCGAGGCTGGCATCGGCAAGTCGCGGCTGACGCTCGCGCTGACCGAGCGCATTCTCGCCGGTGGCGTGGCGCATGAGGAACTGGTCGCTGCCTGCGCACCGCAGACGGAAACCTCGGCGCTGCGGCCGATGGTGGTCGCGCTCCGCCGTTCGCTCGGCCTCCGCGAGGCTGCGTCGCACGAGAACATCGCCGCCGCCGTCGCCTCCCTCGTCGACATGCTGCGCCTGCCGGCAGAGCCTGCCGCACCGATCCTGCGTGGCCTGCTCGAGGGCGGCGACCTGCCGTCTGCCGCCTCGCTCGACATCACGCCGGAGGCGATCAGGCGCGTGGTGTTCGATGCGCTGCTCGCCTTCGTCGCGCTGAAGGCGGAGCAGGCGCCGCTGCTGCTGTTGATCGAGGACCTGCACTGGGCAGACCCCTCGCTGCTCGCCTTTGTTCGCCTGCTGGTCGAGCAGGTGCCGCGGCAGCGGGTGATGCTGCTCGCCACCCACCGGCCCGATATCGCACCCGACGTTCCCGATCACCGCCACGTGCTGCGGCTTGCCCTCCGCCCGCTGCCGGCCTCCGAGGCGCGGCAGATCGTTGCCGCTGGCATCGGTGCCGCCTTGGGCGAGGAGACGGTGCGGCGGATCGTCGCGCGGTGCGACGGCGTGCCGCTGTTCCTCGAGGAGTTCGCGCGCGCCGCGGCCGAGCGTGGCGCCGCCGACGAGGCGATGTTCCCCGACACATTGGCCGAGGTGCTGGAATCGCGCCTCGATGCCGTGGGCGAGGCGAAGGCGACCGCACAGGTTGCCGCCGTGCTCGGGCGCGAGGTGACGGCTGATCTGCTCGAGCCGCTCTCCGGCCTCGACCACGCAGCGACGGCGCAGCACCTCGAGCGCCTGGCTGGAGCCGGGCTCCTGGTGCAGACGCGCAATGCGCCGCAGCAGGCCTTCGCGTTCCGCCACGCCGTGCTGCGCGAGGCGGCCTATGCGAGCTTGCGGCGCGATCGCCGCCGCGCGCTGCATCGTGCCACCGCAGAACTGATCGCGCGCGCCCATCCGGACCTCGCCCGCGCAGAGCCCGAGATGATCGCGCTGCACTGGGCCGAGGCGGGCGAGGCGCGGCGCGCGGCCTCGCTCTGGCGTGTCGCTGCCGCGCGCGCGCTCGGCGCCTCCGCGAACGAGGAAGCGGAGCGGCATGTGCGCGCAGCGTTGGCCGTTCTGCCGGGTGCCGGCGGCGAGGGGGGCGAGGAGACGCGGCTGCTCTCGCTGCAACTGACGCTCCAGCTCGGCTCGGCTCTCACCGCCCTGAAGGGATATGCCGCACCCGAAACATTCTCCGCCTTCGAGGCTGCCCGCAGGCTGGCCGAGGGCGTGACCGATGCCGCCGCCCTCTACCCCGTGCTGTCGGGGCTGAAGGCGTTCTACATGGTCCGCGGGCCGCTGCCCGAGGCGCGCAGGCTCGGCGAACGCCTGCTGGCGCTGGCCGAGTTGGCGGGCGACCCCGCATTGCTGCGCGATGCGCGCCGCCGCATGGGCTGGTGCCTCACCTGCCTTGGTGAACTGTCCGCCGGCGAGGCGCTGCTGCGCCGCGTCGTCGAGGATGCGGCTGCCGTCCCCCAGGGGCCGGGCAGCGACGTGATCGCCATGGCGCATGGCAACCTCGCGGTGAATGCCATGCTGGCTGGCACCGCCGAGACGGCGCGGGCGGAGGCAGAGGCCGGCGTGCGGCGCGCGCGGCGCGGCGGCCACTCGCTCAGCCTCGCCTATGCCGGGGGGCTTGCCGCGACCGTCGCCTCCGTGCTCGGCGATCTCGATGCGACGCGCGATCTGGCCGAGGAGGTTCACGCCGTCGCGCTCGACCGCGGCATCACGTACTGGACGGCGATGGCGCGTATCCATTCCGGCTGGGTGCGCGCGGTGGAGGGCGACGCGGCCGATGGCGTCGCTCGCATCAGGGCCGGCATCGCGCTCTATCTCGACACGCAGGGGGCGGTGCTGCTGCCCTACGCGCAGGGGCTGCTCGCCGATGCGCTGGCGCTGGCCGGCGAAGAGGAGGAGGCGAGTAGCGCCGCCCGGCGCGGCATCGAGATCGCGATGGCGCTTGGCGGCAAGGCCTTCCTGCCGGATCTGCTCCGCCGCGTCGGCGTGCTGGGCGATGCCGAGGGGTTCGATCGTGGTGAAGCGCTGGCCGAGGCGATGGGGGCTGGGCTCGCGGCACGCCGTGTTGCCGCGGCGCGCGATCATGCGGCAGCGGGGCGCGGCGGGCTCAGCCTCGCGAGCAGCCTCAGCGCCGGCGGCATGCCATAGAACACGAGGGCCGAGAGTGCGAGCATCTGCTCGGCGCCGATCGGCAGCAGGCCCGCGGTCGCTGCCCAGGCGACGGAGATGTTGCGTGAGATGGCCGCGACCGCCATGCCGCGCGCATCGATGCCGCCGACCTGGGAGAAGGCAAGGGCGGTCAGCGCATAGGCCGTGGCGAGGAGGGCCGCGATCAGCACGGTCAGCGCCAGCGCATGCAGCGGATCGGCCCCGAGCAGCGGACCGAGGCCGGTGGTGCGGGCGAAGGTGATTGGCAGCAGCGCAGCCAGGCCGAGCCAGGCCCATGCTGTTGCGGCCCACCGCGTCGTGGGGGTGCCACCACCCCGCCGTGCCATCACGCAGCGCAGCAGGATGGCAGCGAGTGCGGGCAGCAGCACGACCATCGCCGCCCGCCCGGCCAACGCGGCGGGCGAGAGCGAGAGCCCGGCCAGCGGCAGGCCGAGCGCGACGAGCGGCAGCACGACCGGCACGGCGGCGAGCGTGACTGCCGAGAGGCACAGCGCGACGGCAGGGTTGCCACCTGCCATCGCGGCGTAGAACTGGGCCGACGTGCCGACCGGCGCTGCGAGAATCAGCGTGGCCGCCAGCACGAGCGCGGGGTCGGCGCCGCCCAGCGTGCCGGCCACCGCGGCGGCGAGCGGCAGCACGAGCTGGATGAACACAGCAGCCAACCCGAGCCTGACGGGACTGCGTATCACCGCGGCGAAGCGCTTGGCGTCGGCCGCCATCACCGCGGCGAAGACGAGAAGTGCGACGAGGCCGGGCAGGACGGTCAGTGTTGCCGCCGCCGCGTCCGGAAGCAGGATGCCGCCGATCAGCGTGGCAGGCACGGCGAGGGCGGCAATGTCCCCGATCGCAGGAAGGCGCGGCATGGTGCTGCTCCGCAGGGTGCGGGCCGGATCGGCCCCGGCGCACTCTGCGTCAGCCGCGCACGCTCAGCGTGTGAACCCCCTCACACGTGCCACGCTTGACGGTTGCTCAGGCCGCCTTGGCCTCGCGGCGACGGGATCAAGCAGCTTTCGCCTCGCGGCGACGGGCTCAAGCAGCTTTCGCCTCGCGGCGACGGGCATGCAGCACGAACTCGGTGTAGCCGTTCGGCTGGGCGCGGCCCTTGAACACGAGGTCGCATGCCGCGCGGAAGGCCGGCCCGTCATAGCCGGGCGCCATCGGGCGATAGGCGGGGTCGCCGTCGTTCTGGCGGTCGACCACCGCTGCCATGCGGCGGAGCGCCTCCATCACCTGCGTCTCGCTCACCACGCCATGATGCAGCCAGTTCGCAACGTGCTGGGAGGAGATGCGCAGCGTCGCGCGGTCCTCCATCAGCCCGACATCGTCGAGGTCGGGCACCTTGGAACAGCCCACACCCTGGTCGACCCAGCGCACGACGTAGCCGAGGATGCCCTGGCAGTTGTTGTCGAGCTCGGCCTGAAGGTCCTTCGGGTCCCAGTTCGGGCGGTCGGCGACGGGAAGCACGAGGATGTCGGACACCTTCGCTGCCACGCGGCGGGCGATTTCCCGCTGCCGCGCGCCGACATCGACCTGGTGGTAGTGCAGCGCATGCAGCGTCGCGGCGGTGGGAGACGGCACCCAGGCCGTGCTGGCGCCGGCCCTGGGGTGGCCGACCTTCTGGGCGAGCATCGCCTCCATCCTGTCGGGCATCGCCCACATGCCCTTGCCGATCTGTGCCCGGCCGGCGAGCCCCATCGCGAGACCGGCATCGACGTTGTTGTCCTCGTACGCCTTGATCCAGACCGTGTTCTTCATCTCGGCCTTGCGGATCATCGGGCCCGCTTCCATCGCGGTGTGGATCTCGTCGCCCGTCCGGTCGAGGAAGCCGGTGTTGATGAAGGCAACGCGGTGGCGGGCGGCCGCGATGCAGGCGCGGAGGTTGATCGAGGTGCGGCGCTCCTCGTCCATGATGCCCATCTTGAGCGTGTGGCGCGCGAGGCCGAGCAGGTCCTCGATCCGCGCGAACAGCGCATCCGCCCACGCGACCTCTGCCGGCCCGTGCATCTTCGGCTTGACGATGTAGACCGAGCCGGTGCGGCTGTTGCGGAACGATCCGGCACCGTTCAGGTCATGGACGGCGCAGAGGCTGGTGATCGCGGCGTCGAGGATGGTCTCGGCCGTCTCGCGACCTTCGGCATCGAGCACGGCATCGGTCATCATGTGATGCCCGACATTGCGCACGAGCATGAGTGACCGGCCGGGCAGGGTGAGCGTGCCGCCGCCCCCCTGTGTCATTCCGGGGGTCGTCCACTGCCGGTCGGGGTTCAGGCGGCGCTCCACCATCCGATCGCCGCGCAGGAAGCTCGCCGCGAGCGTGCCATTCATGAGGCCGAGCCAGTTGCGGTACACGGCGACCTTGTCGGCCGCGTCGACGGCAGCGACGCTGTCCTCGCAATCCTGGATCGTCGAGAGGGCGGCCTCGAGCGCAACATCCGCCACACCAGCGGCATCGGTGCTGCCGATCGCATGCGCCCGGTCGATCCTGATCTCGACATGCAGGCGGTTGTGGCGGAGCAGGACGCTCCGCGGCGCATCGGGCGCGCCTTCGAAGCCGACGAAGCCGGACGGGTCCGAGAGCCCGGTCACGGCACCGCCGGCGAGGGCGACGGCGAGCGCCCCGCCCGTGACGGCATAAAGCGTGGCATCGGCATGCGAGCCGGCCGCAAGCGGGGCCACCTGGTCGAGCACGCGGCGGGCTTCGGCCACCACGGCAGCACCCCTGCCCGGGTCGAAGCCGGGGCCCTGCGGGAGGCCCTGGCCCATCGCGTCGGTGCCATAGAGGGCGTCGTAGAGGCTGCCCCAGCGGGCATTGGCGGCATTCAGCGCATAGCGCGCGTTGGACACGGGAACGACGAGCTGCGGACCGGCGAGGCGTGCGATCTCGTCGTCGACACCCTCGGTCTCTGCCTGCACGGGGCCCGGGTCAGGCAGCAGGTAGCCGATCTCGCGCAGGAAGGCCTCGTAGGCGGCGGGGTCGTGCTTGCGCCCTCGTCGGGCCTTGTGCCAGCCGTCGATCTCGGCCTGGAGGCGGGCGCGCTCGGCCAGCAGCGCGGCATTCCGGGGGCCGAGCTCGGCGATGATCGCGGCCAGGCCCCGCCAGAAGGCGTCCGGCGCGATCGCAGTGCCGGGGGCTGCTTCCTCGGCCACGAAACGATGCAGTTCCTCGGCGACCTTGAGACCAGCGACCTCGATCCGTGCCGTCATGTTCGCGTCCTTCTCCGCCATGTGCCCCGGAGCCGATGCAGTTTGGTGCGGCGTGTGCAGTGCAGCATACCTTGATTAACGTGCTGTTTGCAGCCGTCAGGCAAACTTGTCGAGAGAAACGACATACGAGCCTGACGCAATCCTGCCCTGCCGCATGCTCTTGCGTTGCCCCAGGGCTTGCCGCATATCCGACGCGCACGACGTCGCGAGACAATGTTTCCGGGCCGGGAGCCTCCCAGCCGTAACGGGACCACGAGAAGGATCATCGCCGATGCGCCTTGCGGTGCTGAAGGAACGCCGTCCCGGCGAGGCCAGGGTGGCGGCAACGCCGGAGACGGTGAAGAAGCTGTCCGCCCTCGGGCTCACCATCGCCGTCGAGGCGGGAGCTGGGGCGGGAAGTTCGATCCCCGATGCCGACTATGCCGCCGCCGGGGCGGAGATCGCACCTGATGCGGCGTCGGCGCTGGCCGGTGCCGGGATCGTCTTCAAGGTCCAGGCCCCGCTTGGCACCGGAGAGGGCGAGCTCGACGAGCTCGCGCTGATCCCGCGCGGCGCGCTCCTGATCGGCACGCTCGGCGCCTACGGCAACGAGGAGAGGACGCGCACCTACGCGAGCCTCGGCATCGATGCCTGTTCGATGGAACTGCTGCCCCGCATCACCCGCGCGCAGAGCATGGACGTGCTGTCGAGCCAGGCGAACCTCGCCGGCTACCGCGCTGTTCTTGAAGGTGCCAACGCCTATGGCCGAGGCTTCCCGATGATGATGACGGCGGCCGGCACCGTGCCGCCCGCGGGCGTGTTCGTGCTGGGTGCCGGTGTCGCAGGCCTCCAGGCGATCGCCACCGCCCGCCGCCTCGGCGCGAAGGTTTCCGCGACCGACGTTCGCCCGGCGGCAAAGGAGGAGATCAAGTCGCTCGGTGCCGCCTTCATCGGCGTCGAGAGCGAGGAGACCGCCGCCGCCCAGACCTCGGGCGGCTATGCCAAGGAGATGAGCGAGGACTTCAAGCGCCGCCAGGCCGAGCTGCTGGCCGAGACGGTCAAGAAGCAGGACCTCATCATCTGCACCGCGCTGACGATGGGCCGCGCGGCGCCGAAGCTGCTGACGGCGGAGCATGTCGCCTCCATGAAGCCGGGCAGTGTGATCGTCGATATCGCGGCCGATGCGGGTGGCAACTGCGCGCTGACCGTGCCGGGCGAGAAGACGGTCACGGCGAACGGCGTGACCATCCTCGGCTACCGTAACTGGCCGGGGCGCATTCCGGTTGCCTCCTCCGCCCTCTATGCGCGGAACCTGATGACCTTCCTCACGGCCTTCTGGGACAAGGACGCAAAGCGCCCGAACCTGAAGCCCGAGGACGAGATCATACAGGGCGTGGCGCTGACGCGCGGCGGTGCCGTGGTGCACCCCGCCTTCGCGCCGAAGCCAGCAGCAGCAGCCTGAACCCGCTACCTGAACCCATTTGGGGGGGGAGAGAGACATGAACCCGAGCCAGGTCGCAGAGACCGCAGGCGGCATCGCGCGTGATGCCGCATCGCTCGCCGACCGCGCGCAGGCACTGGCCGCACAAGCGGCCGGAGCCGCCGCGGGAACAGGGGAGATCATCGAGCCATTCCTCTACCTGCTCTCGATCTTCCTGCTCGCCTGTTTCGTCGGCTACTACGTGGTGTGGAACGTCACCCCCGCGCTGCACTCGCCGCTGATGGGTGTCACCAACGCCATCTCCTCGGTGATCATCGTCGGCGCGGTCCTTGCCGTCGGCCTCGCCGATGATCCGCTCGCGCGGGTGTTCGGCTTCATCGCCGTGCTGCTCGCCTCGGTGAACATCTTCGGCGGGTTCATCGTGACGCAACGCATGCTCTCGATGTTCCGCAAGAAGGGGAAGTGACGCGATGAGCCCGAACCTGACGGCGATCGCGTACCTGATCGCCTCCGTCTGCTTCATCTTCGCGCTCCGCGGCCTCTCGAACCCAGAGACGGCGCGCCAGGGCAACATGCTCGGCGTCGCCGGCATGACGATCGCGATCGTGGCCACCCTGCTGAAGCCCGGCATGGGCGGGTTCCACTGGATCCTGCTCGCCGTGATCATCGGCGGCGGTGCGGGCGCCTACATTGCCACGCGCATCCAGATGACGGCGCTGCCGCAGCTCGTCGCGGCGTTCCACAGCCTCGTGGGCCTTGCCGCGGTGTTCGTCGCGGCCGCCGCCCTCTACTCACCGCAGAGCTTCGGCCTCGGCATGCCCGGCACGATGAAGGCCGCCTCGCTGATCGAGATGAGCCTCGGGCTCGCGATCGGTGCGGTCACCTTCTCGGGCTCGGTCATCGCCTTCGCCAAGCTCCAGGGCCTGATGTCGGGCGCGCCGATCACGTTCCCCAAGCAGCACCTGCTGAACGCCGTGCTCGGCGTCGTTCTCGTGCTGCTGGTGATCATCTTCACCACCAGCGAGAGCCGCCTGGTGTTCTGGATGATCGCGCTGCTCGCCCTCGCGATCGGCTTCCTGATCATCATCCCGATCGGCGGCGCGGACATGCCCGTCGTCGTCTCGATGCTGAACTCGTACTCGGGCTGGGCTGCCTGCGGCATCGGCTTCACCGTCGGCAACCTGATGCTGATCATCGCCGGTGCGCTGGTCGGCGCCTCGGGCGCGATCCTCTCCTACATCATGTGCAAGGGGATGAACCGCTCGATCCTGAACGTGCTGCTGGGCGGCTTCGGTACCGACTCCTCGGCGGCCGGTGCCGGCGGCGGCCCGGGCGGCGACCGCTCGGTCCGCGCGGGTGCGGCCGACGATGCGGGCTTCATCATGAAGAACGCGTCGAAGGTCATCATCGTGCCGGGCTACGGCATGGCGGTGGCGCAGGCCCAGCATGCGCTGCGCGAGATGGCCGACACGCTGAAGAAGGAAGGCGTCGAGGTGAAGTACGCCATCCACCCCGTCGCCGGCCGCATGCCAGGGCACATGAACGTGCTGCTGGCCGAGGCCAATGTTCCGTATGACGAGGTGTTCGAGCTCGAGGAGATCAACAACGACTTCTCGACCGCCGACGTGGTGTACGTGATCGGTGCGAACGACGTGACCAACCCCGCCGCCAAGACCGACCCGAAGAGCCCGATCTTCGGCATGCCCATCCTCGAGGTGGACCGTGCCAAGACCGTGCTGTTCGTGAAGCGCTCGATGGCCTCGGGCTATGCCGGCGTCGACAACGAGCTCTTCTTCCGCCCGAACACGATGATGCTGTTCGGCGATGCGAAGAAGATGACGGAAGAGATCGTCCAGAGCCTCGGCCACTAGGGCCGCAGGGCGGCTCCGAGACAGCGGGCGGGGGCCTTGGCTCCCGCCCGTTTCATTTCACGGCTGATCCGAGGCGCCGCATCTCGGCCAGCCATCGCTGCCGCTTCGCATCGCCCGCTGCCTCGACGCCGCCCAGCATCGTGGTGCGCACCGGCCTGATGCCGGCCAGGCCTAGGATGGCGCTCTCGAGGCTGCGCACGCCATGCGCGCCGAACCACCAGCGATAGACGAAGCCGGGCGCGCCCATGGTGACGACGATTCGCGCCGAGACGCCCGAGAGCCTGCGCTTGCCGAGCCAGCCCTTGGTCGGGTCGACCAGCAGGAAACCGGGCCTGAACACCTGTTCGAAGCAGCCCTTCAGCACGGCGGGCATGCCGCCCAGCCAGATCGGGAAGACGATCACGAGATGGCTGGCACCCTCGATCACCGCCTGCACTGCAGCGACCTCTGGAGGGGGTGGGGCCTCGAAATCCTGCTTGGTGGTCAGCGCCGGCAAGGCAAGTGTGGCTGCCGTCACCGTCTCGACGCCATGCCCTGCCTCGCGCGCCCCGGCGGCATACGCGTCGGCCAGCGCGTGACAGAAATGCCCGCCCGCCGGGTCGGGGTGGCCCTGGATGATCACGATGCGCCTGGCCATGAATCCGCCTCCCTCGCACCCGCTCCGATCTGACGGTAGCATCCCGGCATGAGCGACGCACACACCGCCGGCCACGGCCTTCCCGACACGATCACGCCCGATCCTTGCGCGCCACCCTACCGCGCCAACCCGGCAAGCCGGTTCCGCGTGAAGTTCGACGCGCGGGTCGACTTCACCAATGGCGGACACGCCGCGGTGGAGGGCTTCCTGCTCGACATCGAGGGGGACAGCGTCACCCCGCCGCGACTCGCGGAGATGATCGTCTCCGCCATGAACCTGCTGCGCGCCGGGCCGGTGACGATCACGCGCATGGAGGTCGTTGCGCGCGGCGCCCATGATGATGCAGAAGCTGCCCCGCCCGAGACGCTCGCGAGCCCCGAGGCCGTGCGCGAGGCCTATGGCGCGCCGCGCGTCCTCGCCGCCGCCAAGACGCGCGACAGGCTCGATGCCTGGTCGCGGAAGTTCCTTGCCCTTTCGCCCTTCTGCGTCATCGCCTCGGCCGATGCGCGCGGCTGGTGTGATGCGACGCCGCGCGGCGACGGCCCCGGCTTCGTGCGCGTGCTCGACGATGTGACGGTCGCGATCCCTGACCGGTTGGGCAACAACCGCGTCGATACCCTGCTGAACGTTGCGTCGAACCCGCGCGTGGGCCTGCTGTTCCTGATCCCCGGCGTGCGCGAGACGATGCGCATCAACGGCCGTGCTGTGATCAGCACCGAGCCTCAGCTCCGCGAGGGCATGCGCGAGCGCGGCAAGGCGCCCGCCTCCGTGCTCGTCATCACGGTGGAGGAACTGTTCTTCCATTGCGGCAAGGCGCTGATCCGCTCGGAGCTCTGGAACCCGGGGAAGCATGTTCCGCCGGGCACCATCCCGCCGATCGGACGGATGGTGGCGGAGCAGTTGGGCACCGTCGACCCGGCGCAGGCGGAGGCCGATACGCTCGCGGCCTATGTCGAGCGGCTCTACTGACGCATCGCCGATGCCACGGTTCCGCAATCCGGCGAATGGCTACAAGGAGAGCGTGACGCCGCTCTCGATCCTCGGCGCCTTCCTGTTCGGGCCGATCTGGTTCGCGGTCCAGGGCCTCTGGGCGCACGCGATCATCCTCGTCGTCGGGATCATGCTGCTGTCGGGGTTCTTCCTGTTCTGGCCGCTGCTCGTCGTGCTGTGGCTGCTCTACGCGCTGCTCGCCCCCGTGCTGTTGAAGCGTGCCTTTCTCCGCCGCGGCTGGGAGCGGGTGTGAGGCCTTCCCGGCTGTCGGCGACGCTGCTGGGCAACTACCGCACCGCCCGCTACGAGGTCGCCTTCCGCGGCCTGACGCTTCGCCTCACGGTCGGTGAGCCACTGCCGCCACGGCTTCGGGCCTGGCTGGGCGAGGCACGGGGGGCTGCGTTGGTGACGCCCGCCGCGCCGTTCGGGCGGTCACGCCTGCCGGGGGCGGAGCGGGCCGTGTTCCGCAGGTTCATCGCCCAGCTTCGCCGCACCGGGCGCCGCCATCTCCGCGGCGAGGGGCGGAGCGGGACGGACGCATCCTGGCCGGCAGAAGCCTCCGCCCTGGTCGCGCTCGCCTGCAGGGCAGATGCCGTGGTGCTGGGAAGCACCTTCCGCCAGAACGCCGTGCTCTGGGCGCGCCGCAGCGGCCCGGTGCTGCTGCTGCCGCTGCGCTGAGGCTCAGGTCACCGTCACGCGGTGGGTCGTGCTCGCGGTGCGGCCAGCCTCGTCGGTCCAGGTGAACACGAGGTCGGCGGTGCGGGAGAGGCGGAGATGGACGACGTGGAACGGGTTTGCCGCCGTGCCGTTGCGGAAGGCGGCCTCGAACACGGGCTTGCCCTCGACGGTGATCGCAAGCCGCGCGAGCATGTTGCGCGCCACCGTGCGCCCGCCATCCTGGCGCAGCCCCGTCTCCATCGGGTGTTCCATCAGGGTGCGCACCTCGAACGCCTCGCCCGCGCGCACGGTGCGGGGAATGCGCACGCGCGGTGTCGCAAGCCCGCTCACGAGATGCACCCGCCGACGGTGACGCGTGCCGCGGCCACCGCGCGCCTGAGCGTCCCATCCGACAGCTCCGCGATCGCGATCACCTGCTGGTCCTCCGCCAGCCGGATGCGCGTCGTCACCTCGGCGCGGGCAACGGCCGGCGTCAGTGCGAAGCTCGCAATGCCGGGCGTTGGGTTGCGCGTGGCGACGAGGTGGATCGCCGTGACGAACAGCGCCTCCGTCTGCGGGCTCTCCACCGCGACGGTCACGGGAACCTGGCCGCCATTCTCCGCCCGCGCGGGCAGGGTGAGGGTGATGCCGCCATCGACAGGCTCCCGCCCACCCGTCGCCTCGCGGATCGCTGCCGCGACGTCATCATCGGCCGCGACCGCCTGCCAGGGCAGCGGCAGCAGTGCGATGAAGCCGATGAAGGTGCGTCGCGTCGTCATGCACCGAACATGTAGTCGGTGATGCTCTTGTACCAGGCATCGGCGTAGATCGCTTCGAGCCGGCGCTGGTCGGGCAGGTTCCCGCGTGGCGACACGCCACCGGAGTTCGGCGTCTCGACGAAGCCGGCAGGCCCCGGCCGGAAGATACCGACGACGGAGATGCCGTACTCGTCGCCGACATGGCTGTAGCAGGTGTTGAAGTAGCTGGCGTCGGCGGGTGGCGCTGCCCCCCGCGCGAGCGCGATGGCCGAGGCAACCGCCTGGCGCGAGGTGCTGTTGGCGATGAAGCCCGATTTCGGCATCGGCGGGGCGGTGTTCGCATCGCCGATCACGTGGATGCCGGGGGCTGCCTTCGCCTCGAACGTCACGGGATCGACCTCGACCCAGCCGGATGCGTTGGCAAGCCCTGCGTCGATGGCGATGCGCGCAGCACTCTGCGGCGGGATGACGTTGGCGACGGCAACGCGGTGCTTCTCGCCGAACTCGGTCTCCAACACGCGCTCGCGGGCGTCGACCTTCACGATCTTGCCGTCGCGGTTGCCGGGCACCCACTCGATCATGCCGGGATAGAGGGCGTTCCACGCATCCTGGAACAGGCCCTGCTTGCTGAACGCCTCCTTGGCGTCGAGCGCCAGGATCTTCGACCGCGGCTTCGCCTTCTTGAGGTACGAGGCGATCATGCTGATCCGCTCATAGGGGCCAGGTGGGCAGCGGAACGGGTTCGGCGGGATGGCGATGCCGACGACGCCGCCGTCCTCCATTGCCTCGAGCTGGCGGCGGAGCAGCGCGGTCTGCCCCCCGTCGCCCGGCACCCAGGCATGCGGGAGGAGGCCTGCGGCCGCCTCGTCATACCCCTCGATCGCGCCCCAGCGGAGCGCGATGCCGGGCGAGAGGATCAGCCTGTCGTAGCCGAGCGCCTGCCCCCCGGCGAGGCGGACCGACTTCGCCACCGGGTCGATGCCGCTGGCGAGGTCGTGGATGACCGTCACCCCGCGGGCGCGCACGGCGTCATAGCCGAAGGTGATGGCGTCGAGCTGCTTGGTGCCCGCGAGCACGAGGTTGCCATAGGGGCAGGTGACGAAGCGGGTGCGCGGCTCGATGAGCGTCACCTGCACGTCGGGGTAGGAATCGCGGGCGAAGCGGGCGGCGGACGCGCCGCCGAAGCCCCCGCCGATGACCAGCAGGCGGAGGGGGGCCTGCGCGCGCGAGATCGCCGGGGCGGCGATGAGGGCGGCGGCGCCGAGGCCGAGGGTGCGGCGGGTGATCATGTGCATCGGTCCTCAGCGGCGGGCGGCGAGGTCGGCCGCGATCGCGTCGATCTCGGCGTCGGTATAGCCGCGGGCGATGCGGCCCATGATCGTGCCCGGGCGCTCGTCGCGCCGGAACGCTGTCATCGCGGCGACGAGCTCTGCCTTCGGCCTTCCGGCGAGCGGCGCGATCGGCCCTTGCCCCGCGGAACCGACGCCGTGGCAGCCGCCGCAGGAGAGGGCGGCGAGAGGCCGGTCAGGCCCCTGGGCGAGGGCGGGCAGCGAGACCATGAGCGCTGCAATCACGACGGCCGGCAGCATGACTTTCCCCCTGGGCGGCGTTGTTCCCAATAAAGGGCATTTATATGACGTGGTTTTATGATTCAAGCGGGAAAACGTGGTGACAGCCCGAACAGCGGCCTCAGCCCGACCCCGACCGCGTTGCCCGCCAGCGCTGGTGCGATCCACACCCAGCCATGCAGCGACCCGGATGCGATGCCGCCGAGATAGGCGCTGATGTTGCAGCCCATCCCGAGCGTCGCGCCGACGCCGAGCAGCAGGCCACCGACAATCGATCCGGCCGCCTCGCCAGGTCGTGGCAGCGTCAGCGTGGTGCGGCGGGCGGCCAGGCATGCGGCGAAGGCCGCACCCGCCATGACGCCGAGATCCATCACGGTGATCCGGTCAGCCGAGAGCGGCCGGAGCAGCGCCTCGGCGCGCGTCGGGTCCTCCCAGTAGGGCCAGAAGGCAGGATCATCGACACCCAGCGTCTCGACCAGCTGTGAACCCCAGAGGGGGAAGGCAGCCGTGATCGCCCAGGGGCGCCCGGCGACGACGAGCGTGGCCAGTGAGAGAAGGGCGAGCGCGATGGCACCCCAGGCCAACGGCCACGGGCCGAAGGCGATGCTGCCCCGCCCGCCGATCGGCGCGACCGAGCCGTGCCGCGCGCGCTCCAGCCTCGCCGAGACGGCCCACATGGCGGCAAGGATCGCCGCCGAGGTCACCGCCGCGCCCCACGGTGTCAGTGCGTCGCCGAGCGAGACGGGGGGCAGGGCGGACCAGCCGTTCCAGAGCTCTGACTGCCAGGCGGCAAGCGTCGCCCCGGCGATGAAGGCGGCGAGGGTGAGCCACATCCGCGGGCTTCCGCCGCCGGCGGTATAGAGCGTGCCGGAGCCGCATCCACCGCCAAGCTGCATGCCGATGCCGAACAGGAAGGCGCCGAGCACCAGGGCGACGCCGACCGGGAAGACGAAGCCGCGCACCGGCTGCCCGAACGCCTCGCCCGCCGCGAGGACCGGGGCGAAGAGCGCGACCGTCAGGCCGATCAGCAGCAGCTGCCCTCGGAATCCCGCCCCGCGCCGCTCGGCCAGAAGCGCGCGGAACCCCCCAGCGAAGCCGAACCCAGCATGGAGCAGCGCTGCGCCGAGACCCGCGCCGATCAGCCAGAGCGCGCCCTGCCGCCAGCCATGCGCATCAGCGAGCCAGAGTGCCGCAGCTGCCAGCAGCACGGCCCAGGCGGTGGCGGAAAGGCGAACTGAAAGGCCCGGCATGGAAGCGTGGAAACAGAAAATCCCTTATCGCGCAAGCCGGCGATGCGGAAACCTGCGCATGCGAAGCGGGCGGGGATCGCTCCCCGCCCGCTCTGATGGTCGTGTCGGTCGGATCAGGCGCGTGTGGCGCGGCGGCGGCGAGCGGCCATGCCAAGACCGGCGAGGCCGAGGCCGAACAGCGCGAGGGTGGCAGGCTCGGGCACCTGGATGATCAGGTCCTGGTTGTTGATCCGCAGGATCACGTCGAGGTTGTCGCCGCCGGTCACCCAATTCGCCTCGTTCAGGTAGGTGAGCGCCTGGTTGCGCACGGCCGTCGGCGTCGCGCCACCTTGGGTGAACTTGAAGGCGCCGTTGGCGAGATTGACCGTGCTGTCGAACGCGAGCTCCCAGAGTGCGATCTGGAAGGCGGCAGACTTGTTCGCCGAGGTCAGCGAGTCGGCGAAATGCGTGTTCACGAGCCGCGTCAGCGCCACGGCATCCGCCGCGTACTCGGCAGTGTTGCCGATCCCCTCGACGAAGCTGCCCTGCCTCGGTGTCGTGCCGGTGATGCCGAGCCACTCGTCAGGCTCGAGGCAGTAGGTGAGGAAGGTGGTCCAGTTCGGGTCGTTGCCCGCGGGCGCGGTCGGCTTGAAGTTGTACTGCAGGACGAAGGCGCCTGCCGCGACCGAGACGTTGCTGTTGTTGACGTTGATCGTCAGGTTCACCGAGCCTGGACCGCCGCTGAAAACGTTGCCGCCATTGCCGTCACGCACCCAGACGACCGACGCTTCCGCCGCCGGCGCTGCGAGCGCCAGTGCGGCGGAGAGAGCGCCGGCTGCCATGAGCGAGGCCGTGACCGTCCTGAAGTATCCCATCGTCAATACCCCTGAAGCCTGTTCCGTACGAGCGTCGCGTGTTGCGTGGTCGCCCCTATCGCAGCAGGTGCAAGCTCGGTGCCATGGACATAAATCTCTGATATTGTGGTAATGTTGTTTGGGGAGTCACGGGGCCTGTCATCTTTTTCGACAGGTGGCAATGGCATGTCTTCTACCGCCGGTTGATAACCACCAGGGCGCAGAGGATCGGCGCGAGCCCGGCAATGTCAGTCACGGTCAGGGTTTCGCCGTGCAGCAGCGCGCCATAGGCGAGGCCGAGCGGCGGCAGGGTGAACTGCACCACTGCTGCCGCGGCGAGGCTGCCGCTGCGCAACATGCGGAACCACAGCATGTAGCCGACGATGCTGACGATGCCGATGAGCCACGCCTGACTCGCGAGGAAGGCTGGCGACAGGGCGAGGTCGCCCCAGCGTTCGGACAGCGCGGAGGCAGGGATGAGTGCGAGGCCGGCGCCAAGGCTCTGCACCGCGTTGGCCAGGACCGGCTCCGCCCGTGTGCCGAAGCGTCGGAACAGCACCGTGCCGAGCGAGAGGGCGGCGAGCCCGCCGAGCGCCATCGCATAGCCGCCCGCCGCGCCCGGGGGAGCGTCGAGCACGCGTGGCAGCGTTACCACAGCGACCCCTGCGAGCCCGAGTGCGAGGGCGACACGTGCCCGCGGCGTCGGCGTCTCGCCAAGCAGGACCGCACCGGCGGCCACGGTGCAGACCGGGTTCACCCCGATCACGGCAGCGACGATCGCGCTCGGCACATGCGCAAGTGCCAGGTTGGTCAGGCCGAGGTAGGTGGCGAAGTTGATGACGCCCAGCCCGGCAAGCATCGCAAGCTCGCGCTGGCTTGTGCGGATGCCGCGAAGAGCCGCCCAGCCGAGCATGATCGCGCCGGCGACCAGGAAGCGGGTGACGAGGAAGAGAAGGGGCGGGCAGTCGGCAAGGCCGAACTTGGCGGCCGCGAAGGCACTGCCCCAGATCAACGATGCCAGGATCGCCAGCGGCAGGGCGCCCATGTCGGGCGCCGGCCAGTCAAGGCCCTCCGTAAGTCAGAGGCGGAGGGACAGCGAGAGGGAGCCGAACTCGACGAGCTCCTTCTGCGTGTCGAACTCGCGGGAGCGGAAGGTGTGGCTGTAGGTCAGGCGCGCCCAGGGCATGATGATTGCAGCGCCGAACACGCCGTCACCCACGAAGTTGCGCTTGTCGACGGAGGGGCCATCGCGCCAGGTATTGCCGTCGAGGAAGATGTCGTGCGCGACGCCGCGAACCTCGCCGCCGCCGAAGATGTACCAGCCCCAGCGGCCGTCAGGTTGGAAGAAGCCAGAGCCAGCCGGTGCGGGGCGGATGCGCTGCGGCCCGAAATCGGCCGAGAGGTTCGAGCCGATCCGGACGATCATCCCGGCGCTGGCATAGGTCTGGACGTTGCCGAGGCTTGCCGTAAGGCTCGGCACGACGCCGACGGCAAGGCCCTGCGGGTCCTCGGCATCGAAGGGCTGGTTCAGCCGCCACTGCCGCGACAGCACCAGGTTCACGCCTGGCTCGTCCTTCAGCTGGTAGTCCCAGCCGAACGCGCGGTCGACGTCGATGAAGTCATGGACGTTGTTCTGCACCTGTTCGCCGAGCGCGGAGGGGCCGACGACGCCCAACTGAAGCTCGACCGCGCCATATTCCGTCACCCGCGGGCTGCGGTTGGCGTAGGACGCGACGACGATCGAGCCATACAACCAGCCGGCATAGGGCCTGTCGGTCGCGTCAGGCACGCGACGCTGGGTGTCCGACGGCGTGAAGATGTTCTGCCCGAAGGCCGCGCCCCAGCGCAGGGCGCCGTTGGAAGGCAGCATCACGATGGAATGATCGCCCATCCAGCGCAGCCATGCCGGCGGATCGTAGGAGGGCGAGCGCCAGGAGAACTGGAAGCCGTTCGTGTAGCCCTCGTCGGTCCCGGCGAAGAGATCGTTCTCCAGCGTGAAGGCGAACGTGCCGGCTGGGTCGGGTGGCGTCGGCGTACGGGTCTGGGCGTGTGCGGATCCGCTGACAACGAACGAGGTTGCGACGGCAAGGGTGGCGACGAGCCTGATCATGATGCCTGTCCGTGCGGTCCCGGGGCATTGCTTAGATCAAGCGCGTGCCGTGGCTGTCAACCGATGTGCGAACGTGCGGAACCCCTCTTGCGGTCAATCCTCCCGACGGCGAATGCCGGCCGCCATTGCTGGCGGCCGGCATCGCCGACGTGTGCCGCGCCAGGCGCGCGCCTCCCCAGAAGCGTGCCAAGCGGGCTGCGCCAGTTCCTCCGTGCCGTCAGGCGGCGCGGAGCGGTACGGCGATGAAGCGCTTCTGGCCTGCACCTTGGCCTGCACCTTGGCCTGCACCTTGGCCTGCGGCACGCTCGACCTGGAGCGCGATCGCCTCCTGCCCCGCCGCACGCGCTGTCGCCACGGCCTCGGCGACATCGGCCGGGGAAGCGACGTCACGCCCGCCGGCCTTGCGGATCACGTCACCGGCACGGATGCCGCGGCTCGCAGCCGCGCTGCCCGGCTCGACGGCAGCGACCCGTGCGCCGCCGTCGTGGGTCTCGGCCAGCGAGAGCCCGAGCGACGAGCCCTTCGCCTCGGCCACCCGTGCCGCCTCGCGGCTCGCGGGGTGCTGGCCGAGGGTGATGCGCGCCTCCTTCGCCTCGCCATCGCGCCGCCAGGCAAGCGTCACCGCGTGGCCGGGCCTCACCGCGCCGATGGCGGTGGCGAGATCGCGCGGCGAGGCGATCGCCGCACCGTTCAGCGCCGTCACCACGTCACCTGCCGCGAGGCCAGCAGCGGCAGCAGGCCCGCGAGGCTCGACGGCGGAGACGAGAACGCCCTTCGCAGACCCTGCCTTCAGCGCTCCGGCGAGCTCGGCATCGAGCGGCTGGAGCGAGACGCCGAGCCAGCCGCGGTCGACGCGGCCATTCTCGCGGAGGTCAGCCACCACGCGCTCGACCATCTTCGACGGCACGGCGAAGCCGATGCCGACATTGCCGCCGGACGGCGAGACGATGGCGGTGTTGACGCCGATCACTGCACCGGCGGCATTGACCAGTGGTCCGCCCGAGTTGCCCGGGTTGATCGATGCATCGGTCTGGATGAAGTCGTCATAGGGGCCGGCGCCGATCTGCCGCCCGCGGGCGGAGATGATGCCGGCGGTGACGGTGCCGCCGAGGCCGAAGGGGTTGCCCATCGCCATCACCCACTCGCCGACGCGTGCGGCATCGCTGTCGCCGAACGCTAGCGCGGTCAGCTTCCCGCCTGCCTCGACCTTCAGCAGTGCGATATCGGTCGGCGCATCGCGGCCGACCACCTTGGCGGCAAGCTCGCGCCCATCGGCCAGCACCACCTTCACCTCGGCAGCGTTGCCGACAACGTGGGCGTTGGTGACGATGAAGCCCTCGGCGTCGATCACGAAGCCGGAACCCTGGCCGGTGCGGGGCCTCGCCTCGCCCTCGGCACGCTCGCCACCCTGAGGACCCTGGCCGAAGCGGCGGAACAGCTCCTCGAAGGGAGAACCGCGAAGCTCGGGCGGCACCTCTGCCGTGCGCGTCGCACGTGCAGGCTCGGTGGCGAGAACGCGCACCACGGCAGGGCCGACGCGGGCGGCGGCATCGGCGAAATCGGGCCCGGCAGCGCGCGCGATGGCCGCGACCGGGGTGCTGCGATCCTGTGCGTAGCCGGGAATGCCAGTCAGTGCCGTGGTCGCCAGCGCCAGGGCGAGAATGCCGCCGGCGATCACGCCGCGGCGCGCGTTGAGGGGAAGGATCGGCATCGGGAGGTCTCCGTCACTGTCGTCGATGTCCACGCCGAGGTGGCGGGGTCGACGACAGAAGAGGCCATTGCACCTCGTCGCCCCCTGTCGGGCGGCTTACGGTTTCGTATGGTGTCTGCGGAGGTGGGGTGTTGCGGATTCTTCTGGTCGAGGATGATGCGGCGACAGCGGCCTATGTGAAGCGCGGCCTCGCCGAGGCGGGCCACGTGGTCGACCATGCCGCCGATGGGCAGGAGGGGCTGTTCCTTGCCACCGGCGGCGGGCACGACGTGCTGGTGGTCGACCGCATGCTGCCGAAGCTCGACGGGCTGTCGCTCGTCCGCGCGCTGAGGGCCGCCGGCGTGATGGCGCCGGCGCTGTTCCTGACGGCGCGCGCGGGCGTTGGCGATCGGGTGGAGGGGCTTGATGCGGGCGGCGACGATTACCTCGCCAAGCCCTTCGCCTTCGCCGAGCTGGTCGCGCGGATCAACGCGCTCGGCCGCCGCCCGGCGTTCCAGGCTGAACCGACCGTGCTGCGGCTCGCCAATCTCGAGATGGACCTCGTGCGCCGCACGGTGACGCGCGCCGGCCAGCGCATCGCGCTGCAGCCGCGCGAGTGGCGGTTGCTCGAGTTCCTGCTGCGCCGCAAGGGCGATGTGGTGACGCGGACGATGCTGCTGGAGGGCGTGTGGGATTTCCATTTCGACCCGCAGACGAGCGTGGTCGAGACGCATGTCAGCCGGCTGCGGGCCAAGCTGGACAAGGGGTTCGACCGGCCGCTGATCCACACAGTGCGCGGGGCAGGCTACGTCGTGCGCGATGACGGCTGAACCCCGCCCCGGTTTCGTTCGCCCCGGTTTCTTGCGCCACGGCCTTTTCCGGACGACGGCCTTCCGCCTCACCGCGCTGCACCTTGCCCTCACCCTCGCCGGCACGGCGCTGCTCGCCGCCATCGCCTGGTGGGCGACGGTCGGCTTCGCAACACGCCAGGCGTCCGAGGAAATCGACCGCGGCATGCGCGTGCTCGGCCAGTCAGCGGCACTCTCTGGCCTGCGCGGCGTGGCCCTCTCGATCGAGGCGCGACTGGCCGCCGATCGTGCCGGTGTCGAGTACTACCTGCTGGCGGCGCCCGATGGGCAGCGCCTGGTCGGCAACCTCGCGAGCGCGCCGCCCGAGCTCGGCTGGCAGCGCCTCGACGTGTCCCGGGCTGGCGGAGACGTCGTGCCCGTTCTGGCGCTCGGTGCCCGGCTCGCCGGCGGGGCGACGGTGTTCGTCGGGCGCGATCTCTCGTCGGTCCAGGCGCTCGAGCAGCGTCTGCTGGCGGCTGCCGGCTGGGTCGGGCTCGGCGCCGTCGTCATCGGGCTTGCCGGTGGGTTGCTGATCGGGCGTGGGATCGCGCGGCGCACGGCGGCGATGGACGCGGCACTGGCAGCCGTCGGCGCCGGCGACCTTGGCCGACGGCTGCCGATTGCCGGCCGCGATGACGAGTTCGACCGGCTTTCCTTCCGCATCAATGCCATGCTCGACAGGCTCGGCGCCGTGATGGCGGCGCTGCGGTCGGTGACCGACGACATCGCCCACGACCTTCGCACCCCGCTGACGCGCCTTCGCCAGCGGCTCGATGAGGTCTCGCGCGCCGCCACGGCCGCGGCGGCGAAGGAGGCCGCGGCTGCGGCGGAAGCCGAGTGTGATGCGATCCTCGACCTCTTCGCGGCGCTCCTGCGGATCGCACAGGTGGAGGCCGGAGCGCAGCGGAGCGCGTTCGCGCGTGTCGATCTCTCAGCCGTGGTCGAGTCGGTCGCGGAAGTCTATGCGCCGGCGGCGGAGGAGAGGGGGCAGGTGCTGTCGGCCGGGATCGCGGCGGGCCTTGCCGCCGTCGGCGATCGCGCCCTGATCACCCAGATGCTGGCGAACCTGGTGGAGAATGCCATCCGCCACGGGCGCGATGGCGGGCATGTAAGGCTTCTGCTGTCGCCACTGGGGGAGGGGGCGGAGGTCATCATCGAGGATGACGGGCCGGGCATTCCGGCCGAGGAGCGCGAGCGTGTGTTCCGACGCTTCCACCGGCTCGATGCTGCCAGGGCGACGCCGGGCAGCGGGCTTGGGCTCGCGCTTGTGCGGGCCGTCGCCGCGCTCCACGGCATGACGGTGACGCTGGAGGATGCCGGCACTGGGCCTGGGCCTGGGCCTGGGCCTGTGCCTGGTCCTGGGCCTGGGCCTGGGCTTCGCGTCCGCGTCGAGCTCCCGAGGGTCGTGGACTGAAAGCTTGATCCAGGGCAAGTTGCGCGCAGCGGTGTGCTTTCCTCCGCTCGGCCATGATGCAATACGGGCCGTGTGATTGCGGCAGCATCGTTGTTGCTTTGGCTTCAGGCTCCCGATCAAAGAAAAAGCTGTGGAGACCAGACATCATGCATCGCCGCTTACTGCCCGTGGCGCTCGGATTGTCGCTGCTTGCATCCTGCGGCCCGGCTGCACCACCGACGGCGGAACCCATTCGCCCGGTGCGCGTCATCACCGTTGAGAAGCGAGAAGGTGGAGAGACAGTCACGCTCACCGGCCAGGTGAAGGCCGAGGACAATGTCGCGCTGTCGTTCCGGGTCGGCGGCCGGATGATCGCGCGCAGCGTGAATGTCGGCGACAGGGTCGAGGCAGGACAGGTGATTGCGCGGCTGGAAGCCGAGCCTGCGGAGAACGCGCTGCGCGCAGCCCGCGCCAACCTCGCCGCCGCCATGAGCGTGCTGACCAAGACGCGGAACGAGTTCGGCCGGCAGGACCAGCTGCTGCGGGATGGGTGGACCACCCGCGCACGGCATGACCAGACGCTGCAGGCCTTCCAGAGCGCGCAGGCCCAGGTCGATGCCGCCCACGCGCAGGTCGCCATCGCCGAGGACAATCTCTCCTACACGCAGCTCGTCGCCGATGCGCCGGGGCATGTGACCGCCCGCGGCGCGGAGCCTGGCGAGGTGGTCGCTGCAGGGCGGATGATCGTGCAGCTCGCCCGCGAAGGGGGGCGCGACGCCGTGTTCGACGTTCCGGCGCAGCTGATCACCAACGCCCCGCGCGACCCCGTGGTGTCGGTGGTGCTCACATCCGACCCCTCGGTGCGGGCGGCGGGGCGTGTCCGCGAGATCGCGCCGCAGGCAGACCCCGTCACGCGCACCTTCGAGGTGAAGGTGGGGCTCACCGCGCCGCCGGAGGCGATGCGCCTCGGCTCCTCCGTCAATGGTTCGATCAGGCTCGAGGGTGGAGCCGGCATCGGCATCCCGAACAGCGCGCTCACGGCCTCGAACCGCGACCCGGCTGTCTGGATCGTTGATCCGGCAGCGGGGACGGTGTCGCTGCGCACGATCGAGGTGGAGCGGTTCGATCTCGCACAGGTCATTGTCGCGCGCGGGCTCGAACCAGGTGACGTGGTGGTGACCGCAGGCGTGCAGGCCTTGCGGCCTGGCCAGAAGGTTCGTCTGCTCGGCGCCACCCCGTGAGCGGTTTCAACCTTTCGGCGTGGGCGATCAGGAACCGCTCGATCGTCATCTTCCTGATGATCGGCGCCATCGTCGCCGGCTCGCTCACCTTCCTCCGGCTCGGCCGCGCCGAGGATCCCGTGTTCACCACCCGCACCATGGTGGTGCAGGCGCAGTGGCCCGGCGCGACGCTCGACGAGACGCTGAACCAGGTCACGGAGCGGCTTGAGCGGAAGCTCCAGGAAACGCCGCATCTCGACACGTTGCGCAGCTACACGGGCCCGGGCCTCTCGGTGATCTTCGTCGATCTCGTCGGCTCCGCGTCGGGCCGGGCGGTGCCGGATGCGTGGTACGAGGTGCGCAAGAAGATCGGCGACATCCGCCACACGCTGCCACAGGGCGTTCTCGGCCCCTTCTTCAACGACGAGTTCGGCGACACCTACGGCATCATCTACGGCTTCACGGCGGATGGGTTCTCGCGCCGGGATCTGCGCGACGCGGTCGAGGGCGCGCGGTCGCAGCTGCTGACCGTGCCGGACGTGTCGAAGATCGAGATCCTCGGTGCGCAGGACGAGCGCATCTTCGTCGAATTCACCTTCGCCGCGCTCTCGCAGCTCGGGGTGACGCCGGACCAGCTTGTCGCGGCACTCGCCGCGCAGAACATCGTGCGGCCGGCCGGCATCCTGCGCACGGGTGACGAGGCGCTGTCGGTGCGCGTCTCCGGCGCATTCCAGAACGAGCAGGACATCCTCGACGTCAACTTCGTCGTCGGTGGCAGGATCCTCAGGCTGCGCGATGTGGCGACCGTTCGCCGCGCCTACGCCGACCCGCCGCAGCCGCTGTTCCGCGTCAACGGCCGCGAGGGAATCGGGCTTGCCGTCGCGATGCGCGATGGCGGCGACATCCTGGCACTCGGCCGCAACATCGGCGCGGAGATGCGAAAGATCGTCGCCGAGCTCCCGATCGGCATCGACGCGACCCTCGTCGCCGACCAGGCGCAAACGGTGGATGACGCGATCAACGATTTCACCGCAAGCCTGTGGCAGGCGATCCTGATCGTTCTCGTCGTCAGCTTCATCGCACTCGGGGTGCGGGCGGGCGCGGTTGTCGCGATCGCGATTCCGCTCACGCTCGCGATCGTCTTTCCGCTGATGGAACTGGCCAACATCGATCTCCAGCGCATCTCGCTCGGCGCGCTGATCATCGCGCTCGCGCTGCTCGTCGATGATGCGATGACGACGATCGACGCGATGACGCGCCGGCTGGCCGCCGGGGACGCGATGGAGGATGCCGCCGTCTATGCCTACAAGGCGCTCGCCTTCGCGATGCTGTCGGGAACGTTCATCACCATCGCGGGCTTCGTGCCGATCGGCTTCGCGCAGAGCGGGGCGGGCGAGTACACCTTCTCGATCTTTGCCGTGGTCGGGCTTGCGCTGATCACGTCGTGGTTCGTCGCGGTGATCTTTGCGCCGCTGCTCGGCCTGCTGCTGCTCCGCCCGCCGAAGCCCGGCAAGGTCGATGACGGTGGCGCGGTCGTGCGGGCCTACCGGAGCTTCCTCTCTACCGCGATCCGCTTCCGCTGGATCACGATTGGATCTGCCGTCGGCCTGTTCGTCGCGGCGCTGGCGGCACTGCCGCTGGTGCCACGGCAGTTCTTCCCGCCGTCCGATCGCGTCGAGCTGCTCGTCGACCTGAAGCTGCCGATGAACGCCTCGATCCACGCCACGAACGACGCGATGAAGCGCCTCGATGAGAGGCTCGCGGCGGATGAGGACATCGCGCGCTGGTCGAGCTATGTCGGCCGCGGCGCGATCCGCTTCTACCTGCCGCTCAACGTGCAGCTGAACAATCCATTCTTCGGCCAGTCCGTCATCGTCACGAAATCGATCGAGGCGCGGGAACGCCTTCAGGTGAAGCTCGAGCAGCTGCTGGCGGAGGAATTCCCGAACGCGATCGGGCGCGTCTATCCGCTTGAGCTCGGGCCACCGGTCGGCTGGCCGTTGCAGTATCGCGTGCTGGGGCCTGACCTTTCGCAGGTGCGCGAAATCGCGCTCGAGGTCGCGCAGGTGATGGCGCGTTCGCCCGATACGCGGCGGATCAACTTCGACTGGATGGAGCCTGCGCGCAAACTGCGCATCGCCGTGGACCAGGACGAGGCACGCCGCCTCGGCCTCAGTTCTGCCGCCGTCGCCTCCGCACTGAACGCGGCGATCTCCGGCACGACCGTGACGCAGGTGCGCGACGACATCTATCTGATTGACGTGGTGGTGCGCGAAACCGAGGGGCAGACACTTTCGGTCGAGACGCTGCGCACCTTGCAGCTCTCGCTGCCGAACGGGCGCTCCGTGCCACTCAGCCAGTTCGCGCGGTTCGAGTACGACCAGGAATACCCGCAGGTGTGGAGGCGCAACCGCGTGCCGACGCTGACGGTGCAGTCCGACGTCGCACCAGGCGTGCTGCCCGAGACGGTGATCGCTGCGATCGAGGCCGACATGGCGGCGCTCAACACGCGGCTGCCGGAAGGGTTCCGCATCGAACTTGGCGGCCTCGCCGAGGAGAGTGCGGACAGCCAGGCTTCGGTGTTCGCCGTCGTGCCCCTGATGATGATGATCGTTCTGACGGTGCTGATGTTCCAGCTCAGGAGCTTCCAGCGCATGTCCATCGTCCTCTCGGTGGTGCCGCTCGGGCTGATCGGCGTGGTCGCGGCCCTGCTGCTTTCGGGCCAGCCGCTTGGCTTCGTCGCCATCCTCGGCGTCCTCGCGCTCGTCGGCATGATCGCCAAGAACGCGGTGATCCTGATCGAACAGATCGAGGCGGAGCGGAAGGCAGGGAAGGCTGTGCGCGAGGCGGTGATCGATGCCTCGGCGTCGCGGTTCAGGCCGATCCTGCTCACCGCGCTTTCGACGGTGCTTGGCCTCATCCCGATCGCGCCCACCGTGTTCTGGGGCGCGATGGCCTTTGCGATCATGGGCGGACTTCTCGTCGCCTCGCTGCTGACGCTGGTGTTCCTCCCGACCGTCTATGCCTCGTGGTTCACCTGGGTGGAACGGCGCAGGGCCGCGGCGGGCTGAGCGGTCGGGGAGGGGGGGGAGGCCACCCATGGCAGCGGCCCACGCGCCCGCCGCGCCGGTGACGGATCGGCGCGGCTACACGCAGCTCTTTGCCGCGCAGGTGATCGCCCTGCTCGGCACCGGGATCGCGACCGTTGCCCTGGCGCTTCTGTCCTACGACCTTGCTGGCGCCGATGCAGGGGCCGTGTTCGGCACCGCGCTTGCGATCAAGATGGGTGCCTACGTCGTCATCGCCCCGATTGCCGCTGCGGCAACGGCGCGCCTGCCGCGGCGGATGCTGCTCGTCGCGAGCGACCTTGTTCGTGCCGCGATCGCCTGCACGATGCCGTTCGTTACGTCCGTCGAACAGATCTACCTGCTCATCTTCGTCTTCCAGGCCGCGTCCGCCGTGTTCATGCCGCTCTTCCAGGCCTCGATCCCTGAGCTGCTGCCGGAGGAGGACGACTATGCAAATGCCCTCGCACGCGCGCGGCTGGCCTATGAGCTCGAGGGGCCGGTCAGCCCGATCATCGCGGCCTTGCTGTTGCAGGTGCTTGACGGGCGTTCCCTGTTCTTCAGCACGGCCATCGCCTTCATCGTCTCAGCGCTCCTGATCCTGCGCGTCAAGCTGCCCGAGGCACGCGGGCGGCAGGATGAAGGAATGTTGCCGCGCCTGAAGCGCGGCTTCGGCATGTTCGTCTCGACGCCGCGGCTTCGCGGGCTTGCCGCGCTCAACCTCGCCGTGGCCGCCGGCACGGCAATGGTCACGGTCAACACCGTCGTGCTGGTGCAGTTTCGCCTTGGACATGATGACCGCGCGACCGGCATCGGGCTTGCAACGTTCGGCATCGGTTCGATTGCGGGAACCCTCGTCCTGCCCGCCCTGCTGCGGCGGATCACCGAGCGTTCGCTGATGCTGCCTGGGGCGGCGATGGTTGCGGCCGCCCTGCTTCTCGGTACGGTGGCTCCTGGCTTGCGTCTGCTGCTGCCGCTGTGGTTCGCGATCGGTGCCGGCTGCGCGTTGGCGCAGACGCCCTATGGGTTCCTGATCCGGCGCACCATTGTCGCGCCGGAGGAGAAGCCGCCGCTCTACGCCGCCCAGTTCGCGCTGTCGCATCTCTGCCTGCTGCTCGCCTACCCGCTGGCCGGTTGGCTTGGCGCAGCCGCGGGGATGCGCATGACCTTCGCCATTCTCGGCACCACCGCCGCAGCCGCTGGGCTGCTGGCGCAGCGCCTCTGGCCACCCGAGGGCGATGCCGTGCCTGCCTGACGTTCCCACACCCGCACCGCGGCATGGATCCGTGGTGCCAATGACAACCGGAGAGACAACCATGGCTGATCTTCTCGTCGTTGAATTCCCCACCGAGGCGCAGGCAGAGGCGCTGCGGACCAAGCTGCTCGGCATGCAGCAGGAGTACCTGGTCGAGCTTGGCGATGCCGTCGTCGCGGTGAAGCAGGCCGATGGCTCGGTGAAGCTGAACCAGCTGTTCCAGCCAGTGAAGGCGGGCGCGCTTTCCGGCGCGCTCTGGGGCTCGCTGATTGGGCTGATCTTCCTGATGCCGATCGCTGGCGCCGCGATCGGCGCCGCCTCCGGCGCGATGGGAGGCAAGCTGGCTGATCTCGGCATCAATGACGCGTTCATGAAGGATGCGGCAATGACGTTGCACTCAGGCAACGCAGCGCTCTTCCTGCTCATCCGCAAGATGACGACCGACAAGGTGCTGGCGGAGCTGCATGGCTTCGGCGGCACCGTGCTGCGCAGCTCCTTCGACGAGACCAAGGAGGAGGCGCTGCGCGAGGCACTCGCGGGTGCCGAGGCAGCGCAGGCGGCTGCGAAGTCGGCCTGAGCAGGCACGTCACCGGGGGCGCGTTCCGGCGCCCCCGGATTTCTTTTGCCGCAGTGCAGCATGCCTGCTACAGCCCATGCGCGGCGAAACAAGCGCGGGGGCTGACGATGGCGCGGAAACCAGGCAAGACGCGCAGGGCTGGGCCGGACGTGGTGCCGGGAGCGAACAGCACGACGCGCGAGCCGTTGATGATCGACCTCGCGCTCCAGGGTGGCGGCTCGCACGGCGCCTTCACCTGGGGCGTGATCGACCGACTGCTCGAGGAGCCCTGGCTTGGCATCGAGGGCATTTCGGGGACATCGGCAGGTGCGATGAACGCCGCCGTGCTCGCCGATGGCTACGTCGCCGGCGGGGCTGCGGGGGCACGTGCGGCGCTGACGGCATTCTGGCGCAACGTGTCCGATGCTGCCGCGATGAGCCCGCTTCGCCGCGGGCCCCTCGACGTGCTGCTTGGGCGCTGGTCGCTCGATACCTCGCCGACGTTCATCGCGATGGATGTGATGACGCGGCTGTTCTCGCCCTATGACCTGAACCCGCGGAACCTGAACCCGCTGCGCGAGATCATTGCGGGGACGATCGATTTCGAGCGTCTTGCGCGCTCGCCGATGAAGATCTTCGTCACCGCAACGAATGTCCGCACCGGCCGCGGCAGGATCTTCCGCAACCACCAGCTGACGCCCGATGTGCTGCTCGCCTCCGCCTGCCTGCCGACGATGTTCCAGGCGATCGAGATCGATGGCGATCCGTACTGGGACGGTGGCTACGCCGGCAATCCGACGATCACGCCGCTCATCCGCGAATCCGATGCGAACGATATCGTCCTCATCCAGATCAACCCGCGCGAACGGCCGGGTACGCCGCGCTCAGCCGCCGAGATCCTGAACCGGATCAACGAGGTGTCGTTCAACGCCTCGCTGCTGAAGGAGTTGCGCATGATGGCGCTGCTTCGCCAGGTGGTCGACCCCGGCTCGGGCGAGGGTGCGCGGTGGGCGGAGGTGCGCACGCACCGCATCATGTCCGACATGATGGTCGATCTTGGCCAGTCGTCGAAACTGAATGCCGAGTGGGCGTTCCTCACCATGCTGCGCGACGAGGGACGGCGGGCGGCATCGGAGTTCCTCACCACCCACGGCTGCGATCTCGGCCGCGTTTCGACCTCCGACATCGATATCCTGCGCACGGAGTGCTGAACGATGGGGCTCGCCGGCATCGCCATCGGTCTTGTCATCCTCATCGGCTTTGCGTTCCGCGGCTGGTCCGTGCTGTTGCTGGCACCCATTGCGGCGCTGATCGCAGCCGCCGCGGCGTCAGAGCCGTTGCTCGCCCACTGGACGCAGACCTTCATGACGGGGGCTGCGGGGTTCGTCGCGCAGTTCTTCCCGCTGTTCCTGCTGGGTGCCGTGTTCGGCAAGCTGATGGACGACAGCGGCGCGGTGCGCTCGATTGCCGCCTGGGTGTCGGAGCGGCTGGGGGCTGAGCGTGCGGTGCTGGCGGTCGTGCTGGTCGGCGCCTGCGTGACCTATGGCGGCGTCAACCTGATGGTCGCGTTCTTCGTCATCGTGCCGATGGCAGAGGCGCTGTTCCGTGAGGCGAACATCCCGCGCCGGCTGATGCCGGCGGCCGTCGGCGTCGGCACCTTCACCTTCACGATGTCGGCGCTGCCCGGGTCACCCGCGCTGCAGAACGCGATCCCGATGCCGTTCTTCGGCACCACGCTGTTCGCGGCACCTGGCCTCGGCCTCATTGCGTCGGCCATCATGCTCGGCTTCGGCCTCTGGTGGGTCGGGCTCCGCGAAGCCTCCGCCCGGCGTGCCGGCGAGGGGTTCGAGGGCCCGCTCACGGGGGCGGATGCGATGGTCGACGATGTCCGCGTGCGCGAACTCGCCACTGTCGCGCGGGACTTCGATCCGGCCGAGCTTGCGCAGGGCGAGCGGGGTGATGGCCTGCCGCCCGTCTGGGCGTCGGCCGCGCCGCTGATCGCGGTGCTTGCCGTCAATCTCGCGATGAGCTTCGTCATCCTGCCCAGCATGGATACCGATTTCCTCGGCGAGGCACGCTGGGGTGGAACGTCGCTTGCTGCCGTTGGTGGTGTCTGGTCGGTGCTGGTCGCGCTCGCGGTCGGTATCCTCGTCCTGCTGCTGCTGCACTGGCACCGGCTTCCGGCGATCAAGGAGACGGTCGATGCGGGGGCGAACGCATCGGTGCTCCCGGTGATCAGCGTCGCGAGCCTTGTGGGCTTCGGCGGCGTGGTCGCCGCGATGCCGGCCTTTGCCGTGGTGCGTGACTGGGTGCTCGGTATCGGCGGCGGTCCGCTCGTCTCGCTCGCTGCTGCAATCAACATCCTCTCGGCGCTGACCGGTTCCGCGTCAGGCGGAATGACCATCGCGCTCGGCACGCTGGGAGAGACCTATCTCAGGCTCGCGGCAGAGTACGGCATCGATCCTGCGCTGCTGCACCGGGTCGCGGTGATGAGTTCAGGCACGCTCGACTGCCTGCCGCACAACGGCGCGGTGGTGACGCTGCTGAAGGTGTGTGGCACGACGCATGGCGAAAGCTATGGCGATCTCGTGATGTCGGTCATCGTCGGGCCGGTGCTCGCGCTGGTCGCCGTGCTGGTGCTTGGAAGCATCGTCGGCTCATTCTGAGCGCGCCGGCCGTCGTCGCCGGCCAGCGTGACGGCAAGCCAGCGCGCCCCCTCGCTGCGTTCGGCGACGGTGAGCAGCGCGATCAGGATCGGCGTGCCGAGGAACGCGCCCGGCACCCCCCAGATCAAGGCCCAGAAGAACACAGCGAACAGCACCGCGAACGGCGAGACGGACAGGATCTTCCCCGTCATCCGTGGCTCGAGATAGGAGCCAACGACAAACTGGATCACGTTCATGCCAAGGAAGACCGCGATTGCCATCTGCCACTCGCCGAACTGCAGCCCGGCGAACAAGGTGGGGAAGACGGTGGCGATCAAGGGGCCGATGAACGGGATGTAGTTCATTGCGAACGCGATCACACCCCATTCGACCGCGAGTTCGAGCCCCGCGAGCCGCGCGAAGGCCCAGATGGCGAGGCCGGTGAGCAGGCTCATCAGCGAGCGCACGGCCATGTAGACCTGGAGCTTGCGCGCGAGCACCTTCGTCGTCGCCACCGCCTCGACGCCGCTGGCGCCGAGCGAGCCGATGCGGCGAGCCACCGCCTCTACCTCGAGCAGGCCGAGCAGGGTGAACACCAGCGTGATCACCGTGAACCGGATGAAGCCCTGCACGGCGCCGGTGAGCTGCTGGGCGGCGCGGACGATCCAGCGCATGTCGAAATGTTCCGCCAGCAGCGCGGCAACGCCGATACCCTGCGCGTCCAGCCAGTCGGTCTGCTGCAGGAAGATCGCCTGCAGCCGCGCACCATTGGTGATCACCCACGACGCGATGCGGCTGAAGCCCCAAGCGACCATCGCCGCAAGAAGCCCGACCGCGACAAGCGTTGCGAGCACGGTGACGATGACGGCAAGTGCTGCTGGCAGGCGCGACTGCAGCGCCCGCTGGATCGGCCAGACGACGGCGATCAGGAACAGCGCGCAGAACACCGGAGCGATGACCGGGCCGGTCAGCGCCATGGCGCCGACCAGCAGGATGCCGAGCGCGGCTGCGATCATCATCGTCCGCTGCTGCTGCCTCATCACCGGTGAACCCCTGTCGCCTCGACAGCCCAGCATAGGGGTCGGGCCCTGGCGCGACGAGCGCAAACCAGGGTCAGGTCACGCTGAACAGCACCATCATCGGAATGATGACGATCCGTACGAAGCGGGCGAAGAGCGGGTCGGCGTCCGGATGTCCGGCTGACCGCCACGTGCCGACTCCAGCGACGATGTTGTATGGGACGGATGGAAGGTAGCCGATTGCAAGGGCGGCGAGCGGGCGATCGGCGATCGCGAGCATGTAGCAGGCGACGGTGGTTCCGACATTGACGACAAGGGCGATCGCAACGGCCCAGGTCCAGAACGCATCATGGACAGGGATCTCGCCACGCCAGAGACGACCCAGCACGAAGCCGGGCCGGGGCGCTGCCGCTGCCCCGCTCACCCGTAGCAGCCAGCCGCGCGGGCGCGGGCGCGGACCAGGGCAAGCACCGTGTCGCAGGTCGGCGCCGGCTTCCCCACGAGTGCCGCAAGTTCCACCACGACGCCGAGGAGCGCATCGATCTCCATCGGCCTGCCGCGCTCGAGATCCTGCAGCATCGAGGTGCGATGAGCACCGACCTCTGCCGCGCCGGCGATGCGCTTGTCGACATCGATTGCGAAACGGATGCCGAGCGCTTCCGCCACGCCCTGCGCTTCCAGCATCATCGCGCGCGCGACGCTTCGCTGGCCCGGATCGGCCGTCAGCACGTCGAGGGTCGCTGTCGTGATCGCGCTGATCGGGTTGAAGGCGAGGTTGCCCCAGAGCTTGACCCAGATCTCGTCGCGGATCTTGGGCCGCACCGGGGCCTTGAAGCCGGCGGCGATCAGCGCCTCGGAGATCGCGGCGATCCGAGGCGTCCTCTCCCCGCTGGGCTCGCCGAGGGTGAAGCGGTCGCCATACGTGTGCTCGATCACGCCGGGCTCGACCACCTCGGCTGCCGGATAGACGATGCAGCCGATCGCGCGTTCTGGCGGAAGCAGCGTCCACACGCTGCCGTCGGGATCGACCGCGGCAAGCCGGTGCCCTTCATGCAGCCCGCCGGGATGCTTGTGGAAGTACCACCACGGGATGCCGTTCACGGCTGAGACGATGGCGGTCTCCGGCCCCATCAGCGGCTGCATCTGCTGTGCCGCGCCGCCGAGTGAGTGCGCCTTGAGCGTGACGATCACATAGTCCTGCTGGCCCGCCTCGGCGGCGGAGGCGACGCAGCGCGGGCGCACGACCGTCTCCACGCCCTCGCTGCGGAGAACGAGCCCCTTGTCCTGCATCGCGGCGAGGTGCGGGCCACGCGCGACGATCGTGACCTCGGTGTCACCCTTCGCGGCGAGCTTCGCCGCCATCAATCCGCCGATCGCGCCGGCACCGAATACGCAGATGCGCATTGCCAATGCTCCTCTACAGAGAGAGGCCGAGCTTCTCGGCCAGACCGATGCGCATGAGCTTGCCCGTCGCGCCCTTCGGGATCTCGGGCAGGAACACCACCTTGCGCGGAACCTTGAAGTCGGCGAGTTGCCTGGCGGCGAAGTCACGCAGCTCGCGCTCTGAGAGCGTCATGCCCTCGCGCAGCACCACGGCAGCGCCGACTTCCTCGCCAAGCTTCGCGTGAGGAATGGCGAAGGTCAGCGCCTGTGCCACGGCTGGGTGATCGGAGAGAACGCCATCGACCTCGAGTGGCGACACCTTCTCGCCGCCGCGGTTGATCAGCTCCTTCAGCCTGCCGGTGAGCAGCAGGAACCCATCCTCGTCGAACATCCCCTGGTCGCCGGTGCGGAACCAGCCACCGGTGAAGGCCTTCGCGTTCGCATCCGGGTTCGCCTCGTAGCCCGTGGTCACGTTCGGGCCTCGAATGACGACCTCGCCGATCTCGCCCTTCGGCATGATCGTGCCGTCATCGGCCATGATCGCCACCTCGGGGCCGGCGGGCACTCCGACAAGGCCGGGCTTGCGGGGGCCGGCCAGCGGGTTGGAGGCCATCTGGTGCGAGGCCTCCGTCATGCCGTAGCTCTCGACGAGCGGGCAGCCGAACGTCTCCTCAAGCTGGCGCATCACCGGGCCCGGCAAGGAAGCGGAGGATGAGCGGATGAGGCGGAGCGGGGCGCGGGCGATGATCTCGACGTTGCGCTCGGCGCGAGCAAGGATCGTCTGGTGCATCGTCGGCACCGCCGTGTACCAGGTTGGCCGTTCCTCATCGAGCCAGCGGAAGAACTTCAGCGCATCGAAGCCGGGCGTGCAGCACACCGCCCCGCCGGCGCCGAGCGAGGAGAGAACGGCCGCGATCAGGCCGTGGATGTGGAACAGCGGCATGATGTTGAGGCAGCAATCCTCCGTCCCGAGCGCAAGCGTCGCGCCGATATGCCGCGCGGAGGCGGTGACGTTGCCGTGGGTGAGCGGAACGATCTTCGGCCGCGCCGTCGTGCCCGAGGTATGGAGCACGAGGGCCACGTCATCGGTCCCGGCAAGGCCAGGCCGGGCCGCCACCCCCTCCGGCCCACCCTCAAGCGTGAAGCCGCCGGCGCCGGAGCCAAGGTCAGGCACGAGCTCGATGATCGGGATGCCGAGGCGCGCCGCGGCCTCGCGGGCCGGTGTTGCGGCGCCGCGCTGCACGATCAGCGCGCGCGACTTCACGTCCTCCATATAGAACGCGAACTCGTCCTCGCGGTAGGCGGGGTTCAAGGGAGCCGTGGTCGCGCCGCAGGCGACGGTGAGGAACGCAGCGGCCATCTCGGGCCCGTTCGGGAGCACGATCGCCACCCGGTCGCCCCGCCCGATGCCGCGCGCATTCAACGCCTCGACGGTGCGCGCGGCGAGCGCCCGGAGCCCGGCATGGCTGAGCGACGCACGACCTTCGGGAGCCCGGATGGCGGGCGCATCGTCAACGCCTGCCTCGAGCAGTTGCGCAATTGTCGTGAATGCGGCCATCGGCTTCGTTCTCCTCCCTGCGCGGGCTTACGTCGATGTGGCATGGCCATGCGTGTGGTGGAAGCCCTTCACGCGCGTTTCCCGCAGCGTGGAAAGGCTCTAGCGTCACAGGAACGACGGAAAGGGGAGGGGCCAGTGCAGCGCCGCTATGGATCGATCGACCCGGCTCTCGAGGCCGTCCTCGCCGGCCTGGCTGACCAGGGCCTCGTGTCCCCGGACCCGACGGCGATGCCGATCGCAGAGGCCAGGGCGGGCAATGTCCGATACCTCATGCATCTAGGTGCCGAGGCTGCTTCGGTGGCGTCCATCGTCTCGCGCGACGTTCCAGGCCCGGCTGGGCCTGTGCCGGTGAAGATCATCCGCCCCGAGGCGGCCGACATCCCGGCCCCGGCGCTGCTCTATCTCCACGGCGGCGGCTTTGCCTTCGGCGACCTCGAGACGCATGAGGGCCTGGCGCGGGAACTGGCCGCGCGGAGCGGCGCGGTCGTGGTGATGCCCCACTATCGACGCACGCCGGAACATCCTTTTCCAGCCGCCTATCACGACAGCCTTGCCACGTGGCACTGGTTGACGACGGAGGCGACCTGCGTCGCGCTTGGACTCGATCGGCGAAGGCTTGCGATGGCCGGCGACAGTGCCGGGGGGAACCTCGCGCTCGCGCTCTGTGCCGCCCTCCGTGACGGGGCCGGGACGCCACCGGCCGCGGCGGCTCTGATCTACGGCATGTTTTCGCGGCGGACCGACACGCACTCCCACCAGACCTATGCCGCTGGCCCGGGATTGACCTCCGCCCGGCTCGCCTGGTTCTGGGATCGCTACCTCCCGGGCGGCGTGGGGGAGGATGACCCGCGCGCAGTGCCATGGCTCGTGACGCTCGAGGGGTTGCCGCCGCTCGCCCTCTTTGTCGCCGAGTGCGACATCCTCGCCGACGATACCTGGGACCTCGCCGAACGGCTCGAAGCGGTGGGGGCGACATTCACGCTCGATGCATTCCCCAACCTGCACCACGGCGCGATCCAGCTGTCGCGGCTTTTCCCCCCCGCGTCCGACGCATTGTCGAAAGTCGCCGAGCGGATCGCCGAAAGGCTTGGATCGCGGGGAATGTCAGCTTAGGCTGACACTCATGGAGGAACACGTCGTCCTTGTCGATCGCCACGACCGGCCGCTCGGCACCATGGAGAAGCTCACCGCGCATCGCGAGGGCAGGCTCCATCGCGCCCTCTCCGTCGTGTTGCGGTCGGCTGACGGGCGGCAGTTGCTGCTGCAGCGGCGTGCGGCCTGCAAGTACCATTCGGGCGGGACCTGGACGAACACGTGCTGCAGCCACCCACGGCCAGGGGAGGAGACCTCCGCCGCCGCGGTGCGCCGCCTGCGTGAGGAAATGGGGATCGAACTGCCCTCGCTCGAGAAGCTTTTCACGACGATCTACCATGCGCCCGTCGGTGCGGGACTGACCGAGCATGAACTCGTGCATGTCTTTGGCAGTGTCTGGGACGGGCCAGTGACGCCCGATCCAGCGGAGGTCGAGGGGTACGCTTGGTTCGACGCCGATGCGCTTCGTGCCGATATTGCTGCAAATCCAAATCGTTATAGCGTCTGGTTCAGAACTTACGTCGAGGCGTTCTGGGACCTCATGGCCGGCGCGCAGTCCTCCGCTGCATGAGCGATAGCAGCGGAAGGAAGCTTGCGCCGGTGCTTGTCGCTGCCGGTACGGCGATCCTCGTCGCCTCCGTCGGCGCGACGATGACCGATATCGGGCCCTGGTATCAGGCGCTGGCGAAACCCTCCTGGCAGCCGCCGGACTGGTTGTTCGGCCCCGCCTGGACGCTGATCTTCGCGCTCGCCGCACTCTCGGCCGTCACCGCCTGGCGTGACGCGCCTGACCAGGCGGCGCGGGAGTGGATGGTGGGCCTCTTCGCCGTCAATGGCGTCCTCAACATCGCCTGGAGCGCGCTGTTCTTCAGGATCCGCAGGCCTGACTGGGCGCTCGTCGAGGTCGTGTTGCTCTGGCTCTCGGTGCTCGCGCTGATCCTCGTGCTGCGCCGCTACAGCCGCCCGGCCTCCCTGATGCTCGTGCCCTATCTGGCGTGGGTCGCCTTCGCCGCTGTCCTGAACCTTGCCGTCGTGCGCCTGAACGCGCCGTTCGGCTGAGGCCGTGGGCGATCTCGTCCGCTCGCCGCTGGCGGTCGACCTGATCATTGCCGCCGTCGTGGCCCAGGGGATCCTGCTTTCACTCTATGCGCTGCGCACCGGGCGGGGCATCCGTCCGGCTTCATTGGTCGCCACGTTGGCCGCCGGTGGGTTCCTGCTCATTGCGCTCCGCACGGTGCTGGCGGAGGCGTGGTGGGGGTGGACGGGACTTGCCCTGCTCGCCTCACTGATCGCGCACGTGTTGGACCTCAGGTTGCGCTGGCGGTAGATGTCAACCTTGCGTTACACTCACGCGTGATGGACGGAGCCACCCTCGCTGCCCCCCCGATTGTCGCGCGGAATGACCGACGACCCCATGCGGTCGTCATCGGCTCGGGCTTCGGCGGGCTCGCGGCAGCCGTGCGCCTCGGTGCGCGCGGCTGGCGCGTCACGGTTCTCGAGCGGCTCGACCAACCGGGCGGGCGGGCAGGCGTGTTCCGCCAGGATGGCTTCACGTTCGATGCCGGCCCGACGATCATCACGGCACCATTCCTGCTCGAGGACCTCTGGGCACTTGCCGGTCGCCGCTTTGCCGATGACGTCACGCTCGTGCCGATGGACCCGTTCTATCGCATCCGATTCGATGACGGCGCGGTGTTCAGCTATTGCGGCGACGCGGATCGGATGCGCGCCGAGGTTGCCCGCTTCTCTCCTGCCGATGTCGCGGGATGGGAACGGTACATGCGCCTCTCTGCCGAGACATGCCGCATCGGCTTCGAGGAGCTTGGCCATGTGCCGTTCGGCTCGCCGGTCGACATGCTGCGCGTCGCGCCGGATCTGCTCCGCCTCAAGGCGTGGAAGAGCGTCCATGCCATCGTCGCGGAGCATTTCACCGATCCGCGGCTGCGGCAGGTGTTCAGCTTCCATCCGCTGCTGATCGGCGGAAATCCGTTCACCGTGCCATCGATCTACTGCCTCATTGCCGCGCTCGAGCAGCGCTGGGGCGTGCATTCGGCCATGGGGGGAACCGGGGCGATCGTTGCCGGCCTCGTGTCGCTGATCGGGTCTCTCGGCGGCACCGTCCGGCTTGGTGCGGCGGTCGAGGAGATCCTGGTTGCGGACGGGCGCGCCCGGGGCGTGCGACTGGCCGGAGGCGAGACGATCGCGGCCGACATCGTCGTCTCCAACGCCGATGCCTCCTACACCTACGGCACGTTGCTTGGCCGCCAGAAGCGCCGCCGCTGGACCGACCGCAAGCTCGCCCGCGCCCGCTCGTCGATGAGCCTGTTCGTCTGGTACTTCGGCACGAACCGTCGCTATGAGGATGTCGCGCACCACACGATCCTGCTCGGGCCGCGCTATCGCGAACTGCTGGCCGACATCTTTCGCCGCAAGGTCCTGGCCGAGGATTTCAGCCTCTACCTCCATCGTCCGACAGCAACGGACGCGGCGCTTGCGCCAGCGGGCTGCGACAGCTTCTACGTCCTCTCCCCCGTGCCGAACCTCCTCGGTGACACCGACTGGACCGTGGCGGCGGAGCCCTATCGCCAGGCGATCGCAGCATCACTTTCGGCCTCGCTTCTGCCAGGGCTGGACGCCTCGGTCGTGACGTCGCGGGTGATGACGCCGCTCGATTTCCGCGACCGCCTGCTCTCCGTCAACGGCGCCGCGTTCGGGCTCGAGCCCATCCTGCTCCAGAGTGCCTGGTTCCGGCCAAACAACCGGAGCGAGGACGTCGCAAATCTCTACCTGGTCGGCGCCGGCACCCATCCTGGGGCCGGTGTTCCAGGCGTCATCTCATCAGCGCGGGTGCTCGACACCGTCGTGCCGGCTCCGGAGGCCTTCGTCCATGCATCAGGCTGATCTCGCCGCTTGCCGCGCGCTGCTGCGCGAGGGCTCGAAGAGTTTCCATGCCGCGTCGCGCGTCCTGCCGCCCTCCGTGCGGGCGCCGGCCGCGGCACTCTATGCCTTCTGTCGCCTGGCCGATGACGCGATCGACGGCGAGCGTGGGAGCCCTGCCGCTCTGGCTGAGCTCTCCGGGCGGCTTGCCCGCGTCTATGAAGGCCGACCGGATCCGAACCCGTGCGACCGCGCGCTTGCTGCGGTCGTCGTCACGCATGCGCTGCCTCGTGCCCTGCCTGAGGCCCTGCTCGAAGGTCTTGTCTGGGATGCAGAAGGCCGGCGCTACGCTGACCTCGCGGCGCTCAACGCCTATGCCGCGCGGGTCGCCGGCACCGTCGGCGCGATGATGACGGTGGTCATGGGCGTGCGTGACCCGGCGGCCCTGGCACGGGCCTGCGATCTTGGTGTCGCGATGCAATTGACGAACATCGCGCGTGATGTCGGCGAGGATGCGCGCATGGGCAGGCTCTATCTGCCGCTCGACTGGCTCGAGGAAGCGGGCATCGATCCCGATGCGTTCCTCGCGCGGCCGATGTTCAGCCCTGCGCTTGGTGCGGTGATCGCGCGGCTGCTGGCGACGGCCGAGGAGTTGTATGATCGGGCCCTGGCGGGCATCGGCGCCCTGCCGCTGGCCTGTCGCCCGGGGATCATGGCGGCACGCCTGATCTATGCCGAGATTGGACGGGAGGTCGCGCGGCGTGGCCTCGACAGCGTGTCGTCGCGCGCTGTTGTCGGGCGGCGCCGCAAGCTCGCGCTTCTCGCCCGCAGCCTTGCTGCTGCGCCGCTTGCCCGCAGCGGTGCGGCGCTGACTGTCCCGCCGCTGGCTGAAACGCGCTTTCTCGTCCAGGCCGTCGCCGCGACCCCGCCACACCGCCAGGTTGACGGCATCGGAGATCGGATCACATGGGTGATCGGACTGATAGAGCGCCTTCAGCGTGAGGACAGGCTGAGCCAGGGCAGGGCCTGACGCCCGTCGGCGGCCGGACGGAGAGGCAGGGCGGCCATGCGGAACATCATCGGGCTTGTGTTCATCGCGGCGGGGGCGTGGATGCTGTTCTCGGCACTCGCGCGGCGCAGGCGGGTGATCGCCGCGGGGCCGGATGCGGCGCCGCCGCTGAACCCATCTCTCCAGGCGATGGCTGACGCGATGCCCCCCATCATTCTGCTCGTGCTCGGGATCGTCGGTGCGAAGGTCGCGCTGGCCATGGTCATGACGGAGGCAGGACAGTACTTCTCGCTGCTTGATCTGGCGGGCTTCCTGTTTCTGCTGGCTGGCTACGGTACGTCGGTCGTCATCAGGACGCGCTATCGCGAGGCGCCGCGCTGACGCGCCAAGGCGTCAACGTCGATTGACCCACGGCAACGCCGGTTCATTTCGGACCGATACCGATGAGCGGTCGGCCCAGTGCCGGCCATCGGCGCCCCGGATGATCCGTGCGCGTCGGTTCTCACGGATACGAACGAGGTCGGCTCCTGGGGGCCGCAGTCGAAGAGTCGATCGATCCTGCCTTCCGGCGTATGCGATGTGCAAGACCATGCGCCACCGCAAGATGGGGTGGCGGCACCGAGCGTTCCGGTGCCATGCTGATTTTCTGCGGCGCGGGAGCGGAACAACCCGCCGTGACGGAGGAGACAATACGCGGTGGGTGACGGCGCAGTCGCTCCGGCGGGGACGATCGACGGCCTGGCACGCGCTGCTGAACCGCGCGTGGGGCCGAACGCGATTACCCGCATCGCCGAAGCGCTTCGTTCCGAACACGATGAGCGGGTTGCCCGTGCCGTATTCGCTGCGGCTGGAATCTCCGGCTGGCTTGACACTCCGCCCGGAGCGATGGTGCCCGAGTGCGACGTGGCTGCGCTTCATCGGGCGCTCGTGGCCGCCCTGGGCGAACGGGACGCCCGCGCCGTTGCCGCGTCTGCGGGGCGGAGGACCGCGGCCTTCCTCCTGGCCCATCGGATTCCCGGGCCGGTGCGCCTGGTCCTGCGGTTGCTGCCGGCAGCGCCTTCGGCACGGCTGCTGATGCGCGTGATCGGCCGCCACGCCTGGACCTTTGTTGGCAGTGGGAAATTCGAGGCGAGCGACGGCCCGCCCGTTATTGTCACGATCACCGGTGGCCCGCTGCGAGCGGCGGGGGCGGCGGCTGCCGGTGTCGCGGCCTATTACGCGGCGACGTTCGAGGCGCTGTTCCGCGCCCTCGTCCATCCCCGCACGACGGTCACTGCAAGGCGACGGGCGACGGAAGCGACCGCCAGTTGCGTCTTCGCCCTCAACTGGCCGGCCTGATCACACGACCAATCGCCGGTAGAGGTGCCACGTGGAATGCCCGAGCACGGGCATCACGATCGCAAGCCCGACGAAGAGGGGCAGGGTGCCCGCGGCGAGGGTAAAGGCGACGAACAGGCCCCACACCGCCATCATCACAGGGTTCGCCGCGACCGCGCGGACTGAGGTCGTGACGGCTGTGCGCGCATCGACGGCGCGGTCAAGCATCATCGGGAATGACACGACCGTGACCGCAAGCGCGATGATCGCAAAGACGAGACCAACCGCATGGCCGATCAGGATCATGCGAAGTCCCTCTGGCGTTGCCAGCGCCCCCAGGAAATCGGACGGCGACATCCGGAGCGTGCCGAAGGCATTAAGGAAGACAAGCCGGGCCGCGCCGATCCACGCGATGAACAGCAGCAGCAGCGCGAGCCCAAGGGCCGCGATGCCAGGTGCACCAGGTGCGTTCAGCGCCCGGAACGCGTCGCGCCAGGTGGCCTGTGCCCCTGCCTCGCGCCTTCGGCTGATCTCGTAAAGCCCGATCGCCGTGAGTGGCCCGAGCAGCGAGAGGCCGGCAATCGCGGGATAGATGAGCGGCATCAGCGCGCCATTGACGGCAAGCCTCGCTGCTGCAAATCCGACCAGCGGATAGATCACGCAGAGAAAGGCAATCTGCGTGGGTGCGGCGAGGAAGTCATCGATGCCGCGCGACACGGCGAGGCGAAGATCCGCGATGCCGATCCGGCGGATCTCCGGCGTGATCGCTGCCGTGGGAAGATGTGTTCCAGTCAGCACCTGCGCCATCTGCCGTCCTCCTCGGTCGATCGCCGTGGGCGGGCCTGTCCGTCAGCAAGGCAGCGGGAGGGGGCGTGCAGCAGAACGACGACGGCTCGCCACGCATGGCTCCCGATCGACCTTGTCCACGACGATCAGGTTACCATGTCCCCGCACACGCAACGATCATCTGTTCGTCATCACTGCAGCGGGAGCAACGCCTTGGATTTCAGCGCGATCGCCCGGTACGAGTGGTTGATCCTGCTTGGCCTGCCGCTCGCTATCCTTCTGTGGGAGTGGCGCAACATCCGCCGCGAGATCAAGCGCGCGCGAGAGAGCGATCAGCCCAAGAAGTGACCGGTCGGCCCTACGCCCGCCGGGGCATCCGGAACGGCAGCAACGCCTGGACCCATCGGCTCGAAAAGCGATCGAGATCGAGGCTCTCATGGACAGAGGTTGCATCGCGCCCGAAGAGCCGGCTGGTCACAACCGACCGCGCATAGAACGGCGTGTCCTCGAGCGTTGCCGTAACGCGCGCTGCGTCGCCATGCGTCGCGCGGGCGATCCGCCAGATCCGCGTGCGGGGCAGCGGGGCGGGGGGAGGCATGTCGCGTCGCTCCATCGTGCCGTCCTGCCGCACGGCGAGTGCGAGCGACAGGCGCGTTCCATCACGGCGGGCGGCATCATAGAGGATGGTCGCCTCGTCCCCGGCGGTGGCCCGTGACCAGTCCCATTGCGAGAACCCGCGCTCGATCGGCTCGTCGCCGATATTGGTGTCAAGGTAACCATGGCCTGACCATCTCAGCGCAGGCTCCTGGAGTGTCACCTCGATCCGTGACCTGGGGCCAAGCGGCGTCCACCGATGGCGTCCTGCCGCGTCGAGGCTGAATGTCTCGCCTGCCTCGCCCTCGGGCATGAGGCGAACTGTGCCCTGGACGCGCCGTGGCAGTGGACAGGAGCGCTCGTCGAACGCGACGGTGAGTGCGTTTCCATCCCAAGCCATGCTGCTTGGGCCGACCGAGAACCGGTCCGCCGACCGCACCAGAGAGGCTGGGCCGCGCTCGGTCATCGTCCAGGCGCGGCGAGGGCCGTAGAGAGCGACATTCAGCGCCACATGGTTCTCTGCGGCGACGCCGCCGCCGCGCGCGCGCGCCCAGGCGTAGTAGGGCGAAAAGACACTGCCGACAAACCCGATGATGGTCACCCCGTGCAGGCCGTCATCGCTCAGCCCATCAAGGTACCACCAGAGATACCCGCCCGGCTGAACCGGCGTGTCGAAGCGGGGTCTGGAGCCAGAAAAGACGCCGCCGCCGCCGCCGCCAGCCTGCCCGACATCGCCGCCATCGGCACGCCCGGGCCCGGATGCACGCTGCCCCCCGCCAGGAACAGACCCGGCAGGCGTGTTCTCGCCCCCGGCCTCTGGAACGACGCTGCCCAGCCATGCAGGGCTCGGCCATAGAGGGCGCCGCCCGTTCCGGGAAACATCCGGTCGAAATCCGATGGCGTTGTCGTCACGCACTGCGCCATGTCGTGCCTGAGCGTCAGTCCGGCCCGCGCCATCATGTCGAAGCTTCGGCTGGCGCATCGATTGATCTCCGTTTGCGGCAGGGGGGATGTATCGCCCGTCGCGGGCGCATTGACGAGGCAGAGGAAGCGCTCCGGGGAGGCTGAAGGCTGCATGCCCGGATCACGGCGGTCCTGGGCGCAGAGATAGACCGTCGGCGTGTCCGGGATGCGGCCATGCCTAAAAAGTGAGTCGAACTCAGCCTCATAATTATCTGAAAAGAATACATTGTGCATCAACGGCTCAAGCCCGGATGGTTGCGCAACCAAGCTCCAGGTCACGGCGGACAACGAGCGCGGCGGCGCTTTCCCTGCGGCGGCCTTGGCTGCGCTCGTCCCAAGCAGGCCGATGCGGAGCGCGGCATGGTCTGCGTTCGCGATGACCGCATCGGCGGCAAGTTCCTCCCCCGAGGCGAGGCGTACGCCCGCGACGCGCCCAGAACGCTCAATGATTGCTGCAACATCTGTGTTGTAGCGCAGGGCAGCGCCGGCTCCCATGGCCGCTGCGGCGACCGCGCGCGCGACCCCGTGCATTCCCCCCGCAACCGCCCACACGCCTTCCTGCTCGACATGCGCGATCAGCATCAGCGTGGCGGGCGCCGAGAAGGGGGAGGCGCCGCAATATGTCGCATACCGCCCAAAGAGCTGCCTGAGGCGCTTGTCCTTGAAATGTTTCCCGAGCTCGTCCCACAGCGTGGCGAAAGGGGACACGCGCATCAGGCCCGGCAGACCGCGGAGGCCGACACGTCTGGCAAGGCCGACCGGCGAGGGAAGCTCCGCACCCATGAAGCTGGTCTCGAGCGTGCGGTAGATTGCCCCGGCGCGCCCGACAAACGCACGGTAGCCCCGTGCCTCCGCTGCCCCCGCGAATTGCCCGATTGCGTCCTCGCTCGCACCGCGGTCGGCATGAAGGTCGAGCATGGTGCCGTCCATCCAGGCGTGTCGCGCGAGGACGGAGAGCGGCGTCAGCGCCAGGTGATCGTCGAGCGAGAGGCCCGCATCTGCGAACAGGCCGTCCAGCACCCAGCGCATCGTGAACACGGTCGGCCCCGAATCGATCTCCCGGCCGGCGATCGGAACCGCGCGCATTTTCCCGCCAGGCGCGGTCGCGCGTTCGAGCACAGTGACGTCATGACCGCCCGAGGCCAGGTCGAGCGCTGCGGCGAGCCCTCCGATGCCGGCACCGATCACGATGACGCGCCGTCCAGGCATCACTCCCCCCACGTTGACTCCGCTTCATGAGCGCAGGCCATGCGCTGATCGGAAAAAAGCGTTGACGCGAGTGTCAATTGCGGCTGACAGTCTAGACTGACAACGGAGCTTGACGCACCCGCAATTCGCTCCGTGCCTGCGGGAGGCCCTTCGGATGGATGCCATCACGCGGATTGAACGTGCGCTTGCCGCGGCGCTGTCCTCCACCGAGGCGCGCGGTGCGCCGCCGCGGCTCGGCGAGGCCATGCGGTATGCCGTGTTTCCCCGCGGGTCGCGCGTTCGGCCTCGTCTCGCGCTTGCCGTCGCCGCGGCCTGCGGCGATGACATCCCGGAGATGGCTGATGCCGGCGCTGTTGCGATCGAACTGCTTCACTGCGCTTCGCTTGTGCATGACGATCTCCCCTGCTTCGATGATGCCGCGACACGACGGGGAAAGCCGGCACTCCATCGCGCCTTCGGTGAACCGCTCGCTGTTCTTGCGGGCGACGCGCTGATCGTGATGGCGTTTCAGACCATCGCACGTGCCGCCCTGCTTGCCCCGTCGCGCGCTGCGGCGTTGATGCTGACGGTCGGTGACAGTGTCGGCATGCCGTTCGGGATCGTCGCCGGGCAGGCCTGGGAGTGTGAGCCCGAGGTCAATCTGGCCGAGTATCAACGCCAGAAGACGGGCTCGCTCTTTGCGGCCGCCGCAGTGGCGGGCGCAGCAGCGGCGGGCGCCGAGTCAGAACCCTGGCGATTGTTCGGCGAGCGGCTTGGCGAGGCATACCAGGTCGCTGACGATCTCTCGGACGCGACCGCAGAAGAGGGCGAGTCCGGCAAGACGATCGGTCAGGATGTCGCGCATGACAGGCCATCCGCCGTGCGCAGCCTCGGCATCAAGGGAGCCGTCAAGCGCCTCGAGGAGCTGGCCGAGGGCGCGGTCGCGGCAGTTCCGGCCTGCGCCGGGCAGGCAGCGCTCTGTGCGCTGATCCGCCTCGAGGCACGACGGCTCCTGCCTGAGAAGCTGTCACTCAGCGCGGCCTGAGCAGTGGAGGCCACAAGCGCCGGTGTCTCGGGTTTGGCCGGCACGCGCCCCGGACTCCTCGGGCTGCTTCACGAGCGCCTGCTTGCATGGCGCGACCGGCGGATCGCCGATCCGCGGTTTCGCGCCTGGGCGGCCCGCTTTCCGCTGACACGGCCGACCGCGCGGCGGGAGGCGCGGGCGCTGTTCGATCTATGCGCGGGCTTTGTCTACTCCCAGGTCCTTCTTGCATGTGTCCAGCTCGGGCTGTTCTCGCGCCTGGCAACAGGGCCGGTCGCCGCCTCGACGCTCGCCTCCGAGTCGCGGATGAGCGAGGAGGGGATGGCCAGGTTGCTCGATGCTGCGGTGTCCCTGCGGCTCCTTCGGCGCCTCGCCGATGGTCGCGCGGCCATAGGTCCGCTCGGAGCCGCCATGGTGGGCAATCCCGGCCTCGCGGCGATGGTCGCCCACCATGCACTCGTCTATCGCGATCTCGCCGATCCTGTTGCCTTGCTGCGAGGCGATAACGGGCAGGCGGCGCTCGCCGCCTACTGGCCGTATGCCGGCGCGTCAGCGCCCGTGGCGCTCGATCATGCAGCGATCGCGCCCTACACCGCGCTGATGGCATCGACACAACCGCTCGTTTCGGCGGAAGTGCTTGCTGCCTATGATTTCTCGGGCCATCGATGCCTGCTCGATGTCGGTGGGGGGAATGGCAGTTTCCTGGCCGCCGTCGGAGCACGTCACCCCGACCTTTCGCTGATGTTGTTCGATCTGCCTGCGGTTGCGCGGGCAGGTGAGGAACAGCTCGCCGCAGCCGGGCTTGGTGAGCGCGCGCGCTGCATCGGAGGCGACTTCCTCACCGATGCCCTGCCCCGTGGGGCCGACGTGATCTCGCTCGTTCGTGTGGTGCACGACCATGACGAGGTGCGTGTCGCAGCGATCCTGCGTGCCGCGCGGGCTGCGTTGCCGATCGGTGGCACCCTGCTGATCGCCGAGCCACTCGCCGACACCCCCGGTGCGGAGCCGATTGGGGCAGCCTATTTCGGCTTCTATCTCCTCGCGATGGGGCGCGGCAGGGCGCGGAGTGTTTCCGAATTGACGCACCTGCTGGCCGAGGCGGGGTTCGGGTCTTCCCGCCTTGTCGCAACCCATACGCCGCTCGTCGCAAGCCTGATCGCGGCGACAGCAACATAGTTTACCTCAACAAGTGTCAATCTTACTTGACCATCTTGGGCGTCAAGTTAGACTGACACTCGAGCCCCAAGGTTCGAGCGCAGGGCGGAAAGCGGACACGGAGCGGTCTGCATTTCACGCCATCATGGGAGAAGCGGACATTGGACACACTCGCTGTCCTGCTGAAGGCACCGGAAAGTCTCGCATTGAGCCGACTCCCGCTGGTCGAGCCAGGTGATGCGGACGTCATCGTCGATATCGAATGGTCGGGCATCAGCACTGGAACCGAGCGCCTGCTCTACACGGGGCGCATGCCGCCCTTCCCGGGGATGGGCTATCCCCTCGTCCCCGGCTACGAGTCGGTCGGTCGGGTCGTTGCCGCAGGGCCGGCCGCTGGCAGAGCGGTCGGCGCCCGCGTTTTTGTTCCCGGCGCGAGATGTTTTGGTGATGTACGCGGGTTGTTCGGGGGTGCTGCGGCGCGCCTCGTCGTTCCGGGCGCCAAGGCGCGACCAATCGCCGAGGATCTGGGTGAGCGTGGTGTGCTGCTTGCCCTCGCTGCGACCGCTCATCATGCAATATCACCAGGGTCTGCGCTGCCTGACCTGATCGTCGGTCATGGGGTGCTGGGTCGGCTGATTGCGCGGCTCGCTGTCGCGCTCGGTGGCTCGCCGACCGTGTGGGAGACCAACCCCGCGCGTGCCGATGGTGCTGCCGGCTATGCCGTGATCGACCCGATCGCGGATGATCGGCGCGACTATCGGTGCATCCAGGATGTCAGCGGCGATGCGACGATCCTCGACACGTTGATCGCACGGCTCGGCCCGGGTGGCGAGATCGTGCTTGCCGGATTCTATGATCGTCTGTCCTTCGCGTTTCCGCCTGCGTTCATGCGCGAGGCCCGCATCCGGATCGCCGCGGAGTTCCGTGAAGCCGACATCGAGGCCGTCACGGCACTCATCGCGGACGGGCGGCTCTCGCTCGATGGCCTGATTACCCATCACCAGCCGGCGACTGAGGCCGATCAGGCCTACCGCACGGCGTTCGGCGATCCCGCATGCCTGAAAATGATTCTCGATTGGAGGACGTGCTCGTGAACGTGCCCGTGAACATGTCAGGCGGCGCGACCGCCGCTGTGCCGCCCAATGGCTCGCAGGTCGATGCGTTGCGCGCGGAAGCTGCAATCGAGCCCGATCCCCCCTCCACGGCGGAGCCGAAGCGGGAGACGCAGATCATCGCGATCTACGGCAAGGGTGGCATCGGAAAGTCATTCACGCTTGCCAACCTCAGCTACATGATGGCGCAGCAGGGCAAGCGGGTGCTGCTGATCGGGTGTGACCCCAAAAGCGACACGACGTCGCTCCTCTTCGGCGGCCGCTCCTGCCCAACCATCATCGAAACGTCTTCACGCAAGAAGGCGGCTGGTGAGCAGGTCGCGATCGGCGACGTCTGCTTCAAGCGTGACGGCGTGTTTGCGATGGAACTCGGCGGGCCCGAGGTTGGCCGCGGCTGCGGCGGCCGCGGGATCATCCACGGCTTCGAGCTGCTCGAGAAGCTGGGCTTCCATCAGTGGGACTTCGACTACGTGCTGCTCGACTTTCTCGGCGATGTCGTGTGTGGCGGCTTCGGCCTGCCGATCGCACGCGACATGTGCCAGAAAGTGATTGTCGTCGGCTCGAATGATCTTCAGTCCCTCTACGTCGCCAACAACGTCTGCTCGGCGGTCGATTATTTCCGCAAGCTCGGCGGCAATGTCGGCGTCGCTGGGATGGTGGTGAACAAGGATGACGGCACCGGCGAGGCAGCCGCCTTCGCCGCCGCAGCCGGCATTCCCGTTCTTTCGGCAATCCCCGCCGACGACGACATCCGCCGCAAGAGCGCATCCTACGAGATCATCGGCCGGCCTGGCACGCAGTGGGCGCCGATGTTCGAGGAACTTGCCCGCCAGGTGGCAGAGGCCCCTCCTGTTCGTCCGACACCGCTCACGCACGACGCGCTGCTCGGCCTCTTCAAGGGTGAAGCCGTTGGCCGCGGTGTGACGCTCAACCCGGCGACGATGGAAGACATGTGCGCCACGGCGCTCGTGACGAGGCCTTCCCTCGAAGTGGTCTACGAGGGCGCGTGAGCATGAACGCCGTGACCCCACCGGAACCAGCCGGGGCCCCAGTGACCGAGGCCGGCTGCCATGGTGGGCGTGACACGATGCGCGAGGCCGCGCGGGCTGCCGGCAAGTCTGAGACGATGGATCGGCTGAAGGCGGATTATCCGCAAGGCCCGCATGATCAGCCGCAATCGATGTGCCCTGCATTCGGTTCGCTCCGCGTCGGTCTTCGCATGCGGCGAACGGCGACGATTCTTTCGGGCAGTGCCTGCTGCGTCTACGGCCTGACCTTCACGAGCCATTTCTATGGTGCGCGCCGGACCGTCGGCTACGTGCCCTTCAATTCAGAGACCCTGGTCACCGGCAAGCTCTTCGAGGATATCCGCGAGGCCGTGCACCAGACGGCGAAGCCCGATGAGTACGACGCAGTCGTCATCATCAACCTCTGCGTACCCACGGCATCCGGCGTGCCGCTGGATCTTCTGCCGAAGGAGATCGATGGCGTTCGCATCATCGGCATTGATGTCCCCGGCTTCGGTGTGCCGACGCATGCCGAAGCGAAGGACGTGTTGGCTGGTGCGATGCTGCGCTATGCGCGCAACGAGGCCGAGGCGGGGCCCGTGGCGCGGCCGCGCAACCTCGTCGACGAGGCGCGCAGCGTCGCATTGATCGGCGAACTCTTTCCAGGTGATCCGCCTGGCGTGGCGGCCTTGCTCGCACCAATGGGGCTCACGCTCGCGCCGCAGACCCCAGCGCGGGAGTGGCGTGACCTCTATGCCGCACTCGACTGCGTGGTCGCTGCTGCCGTGCATCCGTTCTACACCGCTTCAGTCCGTGAGTTCCGCGCAGCGGGGCGACCGGTTGTCGGATCCGCGCCGGTTGGCGTCGAAGGCACCGCCGCATGGCTCGATGCCATCGGGACGGCGGCTGGCGTCTCCGATGACGCGCGTGACGCAGCCAAGGCTCGTGCACTTCCCGCCATCAAGGCAGCGCTTGCCGCTTCGCCGATTGCAGCACGCGTGACTGTGTCGGGATATGAGGGGTCGGAGCTGCTCGTCGCGCGACTGCTGATCGAGGCAGGCGCCGAGGTGCCCTATGTCGGCACAGCCTGTCCGCGGACGGAGTGGTCTGACGTCGACCGTCAATGGCTCGAGGCAAAGGGCGTTCACGTCCAGTACCGCGCCTCGCTCGAGCAGGACGTGGCGGCGATGAAGGATGCCCGCCCGGATCTCGCCGTTGGCACAACGCCGCTCGTGCAGAAGGCGAAGGAACTCGGAATTCCGGCGCTCTATTTCACGAACATGGTCTCTGCCCGGCCGCTGTTCGGGCCCGCCGGAGCTGGAGCGCTGGCCGCCATAGTCGCCGCGCAGACGAAGGGCCGCGAACGTTTTGCGCGCATGGTCGGCTTCTTCGACGGCGTCGGTACGCCGGACGGGGCGGGCTACGGGTTCACCGACAAGCCCGTCGATCCGCCAGGCTTTCGCGAACGGCAGCGTAAGCTGCGCGCGGCCAAGCCCAAGTCGGAAGAAGCGGTGGGGACCTGAACGATGCTCGTCCTCGACCATGACAGGGCAGGCGGCTACTGGGGGGCGGTCTACGCGTTCTCCGCCGTCCGTGGCCTCCGCGTAGTGATCGACGGTCCTGTCGGCTGCGAGAACCTGCCGGTGACGGCGGTCCTGCACTACACCGACGCGCTGCCTCCGCATGAGCTGCCGATCGTCGTCACCGGCCTCGACGAAGACAGCCTGTCGCAGAACGGCACCGAAGGGTCGATGAAGCGCGCCGCCGCGACGCAGGACCCTGACCTGCCCGCCGTGGTCGTCACCGGCTCGATCGCCGAGATGATCGGCGGCGGCGTGACGCCGGAGGGTTCAAACCTCCAGCGTTTCATTCCGCGGACGATCGATGAGGACCAGTGGCAGGCGGCCGACCGTGCCATCAACTGGCTGTGGACTGAGTTCGGCGCGAAGCGCACGAAGATCCGCCCACGCAAGGAACGCGCTGCCGGCGTGAAGCCGCGCGTGAACATCATCGGGCCGATCTACGGCACTTTCAACATGCCGTCCGACCTTGCCGAGATCAGACGCCTCGTGGAAGGGATCGGCTGCGAGATCAACCTGGTCTTCCCGCTCGGCAGCCACGTCGAGGATATCGGGAAGCTGCCGGATGCGGATGTGAACATCTGCATGTACCGTGAGTTCGGGGCGCGGCTCTGTGAAACGCTTGAGCGGCCCTGGTTGCGCGCGCCCATCGGCCTGTTCGCCACGACGAATTTCCTCCGCAAGCTCGGTGAACTCGCCGGCGTCGACCCCGAGCCTTTCATCGCCCGCGAGAAGCACACGACGATCAAGCCGATCTGGGATCTCTGGCGCAGCGTGACGCAGGACTTCTTCGGGTCGGCTTCGTTCGCCGTCGTCGCGACCGAGACCTACGAGCGTGGGCTTCGCCGCTTCCTCGAGGAGGAGATGGGGGTTCCCTGCGCCTTCGCCTTTGCGCGCAAGCCCGGCGAGAAGCCCGACAATGCGGCCGTGCGCGCGGCGATCAGGAAGACGCCGCCGCTCGTGATGTTCGGAAGCTATAACGAACGCATGTATGCGGCTGAAGCGGGAGCGCGGTCGATGTACATTCCCGCCTCGTTCCCCGGCGCGATCATCCGCCGTGCCACCGGCACTCCCTTCATGGGATATGCGGGCGCTACGTACGTTATCCAGGAGTACTGCAACGCGCTGTTCGATGCGTTGTTCCATATCCTGCCGCTCGGTACCGATCTTGACCGCGTCGAGGCAACACCGGCGCGGCCGCAGATGCATGCGGCCGCCCAGTGGGACGATGCGGCCGCGGCGCTGCTGCAACGGCATCTTGAGAGCGAGCCGTTCCTGGTGCGCATCTCAGCGGCCAAACGGTTGCGCGAGCGTGTCGAAGCCGACGCGCGGATGGCCGGCGAAGATCGGATTGGTCCTGCGCGTGTGCGCATGACGCTCGGCGATCCAGCCGAAGTCGTGCCCGCGTGAAGCCCAGTTCAGCAAGCGGCATCGCCGCTTCCCTCTGCACCCGGGGGTCCCGGGTCATGTCTCGTCCGTGATGGTCACGGCGGTCCCGGCCGCGCGGGAGGTGCGCGGTAACGATAGCCTTGAGGAGTTTTCATGGCTGACAGGCAAGACAGCTCGCTGTCGGGGCTGACGGAGAACGAAGCGCGGGAGTTCCACGGAATTTTCGTGCAGTCCTTCGTCCTCTTCACCGTGATCGCGATCGTCGCGCACTTCCTCGTGTGGCTGTGGCGTCCCTGGTTTCCGGGGCCAAGCGGCTACGCGCAGTCGGTGATCGACAGTGCGACCACGGTTCTCACGTACCTTGTGTAGGAGGGGGATGCCATGTGGCGCATCTGGCTGATTTTCGACCCCCGGCGTGTCCTGGTTGGACTTGCCACCTTCCTGCTCGTTCTGGCGCTCCTGATCCACTTCATCCTGCTCGGTACCGACAGGTTCAACTGGATCGAGGGGCCGCGGCCAGCCGCGGTGACGTCGCAAGCGTCGCCGCTGCCGCCGTCACGCTAGCGACCCAAGCCCGGCGGCAGGCGAGAGGCGGGTCCCAATCCCGCTCTCGTCCGCTGCCGGGATCCGCAACTGTGAGGCCGACCCTTCTCGACCTCGACACCCGGGAGTTTCGACAATGTCGATGCTCAGTTTCGAAAAGAAATATCGAGTCCGGGGAGGCACCCTGGTCGGGGGCGACCTGTTTGATTTCTGGGTTGGCCCCTTCTATGTCGGCTTCTTCGGCGTCACGACGATGTTTTTCACCGTCCTTGGTACGGCACTGATCTTCTATGGTGCGGCGCTCGGAGACACGTGGAACGTCTGGCGGATCAACATCGCCCCGCCCGATCTCTCCTACGGCCTCGGCTTCGCACCGCTCAAGGAAGGCGGGCTGTGGCAGCTGATCACGATCTGCGCACTTGGCGCGTTCATCTCATGGGCGCTCAGGCAGGCCGAGATCTCGCGCAAGCTCGGCATGGGGCTGCATATTCCGTTCGCATACGGAATGGCCGTCTTCGCCTATTTCACCCTCGTGGTGATCCGCCCCGTCCTGATGGGCGCCTGGGGGCACGGTTTCCCCTACGGCATCTTCAGCCATCTCGATTGGGTGTCGAACGTCGGTTACCAGTACCTGCACTTCCACTACAACCCGGCGCACATGATCGCGGTGACGTTCTTCTTCACCACGACGCTGGCGCTCTCGCTGCACGGCGGACTTGTGCTCTCGGCGCTGAACCCGCCGAAGGGCCAGGTGGTGAAGACGGCGGAGCATGAGAACACCTTCTTCCGCGACATTATCGGCTACTCGATCGGCACGCTCGGCATTCACCGGCTCGGCCTTTTCCTCGCCCTCTCGGCTGGGTTCTGGAGCGCGGTGTGCATCGTGATCAGCGGTCCGTTCTGGACACGCGGCTGGCCCGAGTGGTGGGGCTGGTGGCTCAACCTGCCGATCTGGAGCTAGGGAGGGAACGATGGCCGAATATCTCAACATCTTTACCCGCGTGCAGGTCCGTGGACCTGCCTATGCCGGGGTTCCCCTGCCACGGAGCGATGATCCGCGCCAGGGCAAGCCGACTTTCGTCCATCTCTTCGGCATGATCGGCGATGCGCAGGTCGGGCCGATCTATCTCGGCTGGCTCGGCGTGCTCTCGCTGGTCTGCGGTCTTGTCGCCTTCGAGATCATCGGGCTGAACATGCTCGCCTCGGTGAACTGGGACCCGGTCCAGTTCGTGCGGCAGCTCTTCTGGCTCGCCCTCGAGCCGCCGGCACCACAGTACGGCCTCTCCTTCCCGCCGATGGCGGAGGGCGGGTGGTGGCTCATGGCGGGCTTCTTCCTCACCGCCTCGATCCTCCTCTGGTGGGCGCGGGTGTATCGCCGCGCGCGGCAGCTCGGCATGGGCACGCACGTGGCCTGGGCTTTCGCTGCGGCGATCTGGCTCTACCTGGTGCTCGGCTTCATCCGCCCTGTGCTGATGGGCAGCTGGTCCGAGGCGGTACCGTTCGGGATCTTCCCGCATCTCGACTGGACGGCCGCGTTCTCAATCCGCTACGGCAATCTCTTCTACAACCCGTTCCATGCGCTCTCGATCGTGTTCCTCTACGGATCGACACTCCTCTTCGCGATGCATGGCGCGACGATCCTCGCCGTCAGCCGCTTCGGCGGCGAGCGTGAGATCGAGCTCTCACTCGATCGCGGCACGGGCGCGGAACGCGCGGCGATCTTCTGGCGCTGGACGATGGGGTTCAATGCAACCTACGAGTCGATCCATCGCTGGGCCTGGTGGTTTGCCGTTCTCTGCCCGCTCGCGGGCGGCATCGGCATCCTCCTGACCGGCACCGTCGTCGACAACTGGTACCTCTGGGCCGTGCAGCATGACTTCGCGCCTGCATATCCGGCGGTGTGGCCGGCGGCGGTCGACCCAGCAACCCTCCCGGGAGCGACGCGATGAATATCTTCGTTCAGTGCGGGATTGGCGTCGCCGCCGTGGTGGGCGCCGCCGTCACCTTCCTGACATTCGAAAGGCCGCCGATCGAAACCGTGCAGCGGGGCTTTCGTGGCACGGCCCAGGAACTCGTGTACACGACCCGTGCCGTGGATCGGATTGCCGCGCGGAACGTGGTCCCCGAGGCTGATCCGCCGGTCGACCCGATCGGACAGAAATCGTCCGAGGTTTACGAGAATGTCCAGGTGCTGGGGGATCTCGATGCAGGCCAGTTCATTCGCCTGATGGCGGCGATCACCGCGTGGGTGTCGCCGGAACAGGGGTGCAACTACTGCCACAATCCCGAGAATCTTGCTTCCGACGAGGTCTACACCAAGGTCGTGACGCGGCGAATGCTCCAGATGACCAAGGCGATCAACACCAATTGGAAGCCGCATGTGCAGGAGACCGGCGTCACCTGCTACACCTGCCACCGCGGTCAACCCATCCCCGCCTATGTCTGGTCGACCGAGCCAGGCCGCAGCTCATCGATGCTTGCAAGCTCGGCAGGGCAGAATGTTGTCTCGTCTGCCGCTGGACTGACTTCTCTCCCCTACGATCCGTTCACGGCCTTCTTCCGCGACGCACTCCCCATCCGGGTTGCCGGCACCACCCCGCATGGCCCGGACAATCGTGCGTCGATCAAGCAGACCGAATGGACATACGGCCTGATGATGCACTTCTCCCAGGCGACAGGTGCCAACTGTACATTCTGCCATAACACACAGAACTTCGCGAACTGGAACGATGCGCCACCGCAACGGCATTCTGCGTGGCACGGCATCAGGATGGTGCGGGAAATCAACAACACCTATATCGAACCGCTGACCCCACTCTGGGCCGCAAACCGAAACGGTCCCCCTGAGCGTGGCTCGGCAACGATGTCCCGCCTCGGCCCCCATGGCGACGCGCTGAAGGTCAATTGCGCGAGTTGCCATCAGGGTGCCCATAAGCCTCTGCTCGGGGCGCCAATGCTTAGCAACTACCCCGAGTTGAACGCAGTCTCATCGCAGCTGCCGCGCTCTGCATCGATGACCCCGCGCTAGAGCAGCGCTTGGCCCGACCTGATGGAGCCGCCTGGCTCCATCGGGTCGGGCGCTGGTCTATCCATTCATGTTTCCAGGGCACGACGTTCCGGTCGATTGATTCCAATCGGTCGGAAGGTGCCCTAGGCCGCGGCACGCGCCCCGGCCTCCCGCGCGGCCAGCGTTTCCGCCACGGCGGCGAGCAGCGTCGGCGCGCCATAGGGCTTGCGCAGCACCGTCTCGCCATCCGGTACCGCATCCTGCCCGGCATAGCCGGAGACGAGCAGAACGGCGATGCCGGGCACCGCTTCGCGCACGGTGCGGGCGAGCGAGAACCCATCCATCGTGCCGCCGAGTGTCACGTCCGACAGCAGCAGGTCGGGCGGGGTGGGCAGCGCCTCGATCAGCGCAAGCGCCTCCGCGGCGGAGCCCGCCTCATGCACGACGAGACCCGCGCCGGTGAGGATCGCCGTGGTTGCACGCCGCAGCCCTGCCTCATCCTCCACCAGCACGGCGGTGCCGCAGAGGCAGATGCTGCCCATCGCGGCGTTGCCCTCGGTGCTGGCGGCGAGGGTTGCGCGCTTCAGCCACAGCGTCACGCGCGTGCCGGCACCCAGCCTGCTCTCGATGCGCATCTCACCACCGGCCTGGCGCGCGAAGCCGTAGACCATCGCAAGCCCGAGGCCGGAGCCTTTGCCGCCACCCTTCGTCGTGAAGAACGGCTCCGCCGCGCGGGCCAGTACGTCGGGCGGCATGCCCATGCCGTCATCGATCACCGACACCGCGACATGTGGCCCAGGGCCGAGGGCCTCGCGCTCCGCCGCATCCGGCAACGCCACCTCGGCCCGCAGTGTGATCGTGCCGCCGCGCGGCATGGCATCGCGGGCATTGAGTGCGAGGTTCATCAATGCCGATTCGAACTGCGCCTGGTCAGCCTCGATCGCCAGGTCATCATCCTGCGTCTCGACCGTGAGCGTCACGCCGCTGCCGAGCGCGCGATCGAGCATCTGCGCGACGCCGGCCAGCGCCGCGTCGATCGGCACGGTGGTCGGGCGCATCGGCTGGCGGCGGGCGAAGGCGAGCAGCTGTGCGGTCAGCCGCGCGCCGCTCTCGGCGGCCGCGAGTGCGCTCGCCGCGCATTCCTCCACCACCGCCGGCGTCTGCGTCGTCGTGATCAGGTCGAGGTTGAGGCGGACCACGCCGAGCAGGTTGTTGAAGTCATGCGCGATCCCGCCGGTGAGTTCGCCCAGCGCGGCCAGATGCGCGGAGCGCGCGAGGCGCTCCTCCGACCGCTTGCGGTCCGTGATGTCCTGGCACACGCCCCAGAGGCGGAGATTGGACCCGTCGCCACCACGCGCGAGCCTGACGCGTGACCAGATCCAGCCGATGCCGCCGTCGGGCCGGAGGATGCGGAAGGTGTAGTCCTGCTCCTCGCCACCAAGTGCGGCCTGATGCCGCGCCTGCACATCCGCCACATCGTCGGGGTGGACCAGGGCCATGACATTGCCGAGGCAGGGTCGGAAACGTGCGGGATCGACGCCGAACATCGCATAGAGCTCCGGCGACCATTCGAGGCGCCAGTCGGGCAGGTGGATCTGCCACACGCCAAGCCGCGCGATGCCGCGCGCCTCGTCGAGCGCTGCCTCCGTGCGGCGCTGGTCGGTCACGTCGATCGCCATGCCGTCATAGCGGAGGATGGTGCCCGCGGCATCGCGCACGGCGCGCGCGCTGTCGCGCAGCACCACCTCGCCGCCATTGGCCTGCACCATCCTGTACTCGATCGTCACCTGCTCGGGCTTGTCGGCGAAGGCGGCGCGGGCGATTTCGCGATCATCGGGGTGGACGATGTCAAGCCACGCATCCGGTCGCGCGACCAGGACCGCGGGTGGATGGCCGGTGATGCGCGCAACGGAGGGCGACATGTGCAGGAAGCTGCCGGTCCGCGCATCGAGGCTCCACAGCACCGCATCGACCGAGTCGGCGATCGCGTCCGCCGTGCGCGCGCGCTCCGCCAGCGCCTCGGCGAGGGAGGCCTGCCGCGCCATCGCCCAGCGGGCGAGCAAAGCGACGGCGAGCCCTGCGAGGCACAGCAGCAGCGCGACGGGCCCCATGATCCGCAAGTTCCGGTGCCAGGCCCCCAGCACGCTGGCCATCGGCCGCGCTGCGACGATCGTCAGCCCATAGCCCTGCAGCGCCGTCGTGGCGACGACTTCGTCCTCCACCTTGTCTGGCGACGCGCCGAGGCGCATGAGAACAGCGCCATCGGCCGCCGCGAGTGTGAGCGTCGTGCCATCGGGCAAGGGCGGCGCCTGCAGCAGCCCGTCGCTCGTGTCGAGCGAGAGCAGCGCCTCGACGGCGCCGGTGAAGGCGGTCCCGTCCATCAGCGGCCGCGACATCGTGACGATCGCCATGCCACGGCTCGCCTCGACCGTGCCGACGCTGCGCGTGCCGATGACCGCGCGATCGGCTGGTGCGGCAGCGAGCGCCGCGAGGTTCGACCAGGCCCCTGCCGGCTCGCGGTCGCCCTCGTCGAAGACGGCGCGCGAGGAGGCGATGATCTCGCCCTCCGGCGACACGATGAGCATGGCGAGCATGCTGGACGCCGTCTGGTGCTCGAGCGCGAGCGCATTATGGGCGTGCCGTGCACCGGCCGTGACGGCGAGGTCGATCGATCCCATGCGGCGGGCCACGCGCTCCAGCGCCTTGTCGAGGCTCGCGAGCTTGATCTCGGTCGCGGTCGCCATGGTCTTGCTGAGCGTCAGGAGCTCGCGCTCGGAATCGGCGATGATGGCGGCGCGCAGTGAGAGCTCGCCCGCCCCGATGACGATGGCAAGCGCGAGCGAGAGAGCGGCGATCGCCCAGGGAACGGCCGCACCGAGACGGTGCAGCCCCGATGCGGGTGCCGCCGTCTCAGGCGGCTTGAGCGGCCGTGGCACCGACGAGGAACCTGCGGAGATCGGCCATGCTGAAGGGCTTGGGCAGCGTCGAGAGCCGCTGCAGCCCGTGGCGGCGGCCGATCTGTTCTGCCTGGGCGAGCATCGTCTCGCCGTAGCCGGAGACGACGAGCGTTGGCAGGTCGGCGCGGTGCGCGGCAATCGTGCCGAGGATGGCGAGGCCGGAGTGATCGCCGAGCAGGCAATCGACGATCGCGGCAGCGATGCCGGGGCGGTCGAGGAAGCTGGCGAACTCGTCCATCTCCTCGGTCGCGATCACGGCAAGCCCCGACGCTTCGGCGGCCAGCGTTATGGCACGCACGAAGGCTGGGTTGTCGTCCAGGATCAGCACCGTCTGAGCTGGGTTGATGGCCCCTGGCATCATCGTCCTTCCTCACGCGGCGGCGTGTGCCACCACCAGTTCGGAAGACCCTACGCGCGACCGGGTAAACGATCCCTCAAGGCGAGGCTCAGCCCGCGGCGCGGGCGGGCTGGCGCGCGGATGTCAGCGCCGCGATCACGGCCTCGGCGACGCGGATGCCATCGACCCCCGCAGAGAGGATACCGCCGGCGAATCCGGCCCCCTCGCCCGCCGGGTAGAGGCCCGCCGTGTTGAGGCTCGTGCACGCCTGGTCGCGGCCGATGCGCAGCGGCGACGAGGTGCGCGTCTCAACCCCCGTCATCACCGCATCCGCCATGTCGAAGCCCGGGATCTGCCGGCCGAACGCGGGCAGCGCCTCGCGGATCGCAGCGACCGCGAATTCGGGCAGGCAGGCGGCAAGGTCGGTTGGCGTCACGCCGGGACGATAGGAGGGGATGACGGCGCCGAGCGCGGTGGAGGGCCGGCCTGAGAGGAAATCCTCCACGCGCTGGGCAGGTGCTGCGTAGGTGCCGCCGCCGGCGGCGAAGGCGCGTTCCTCCCAGTGCCGCTGGAACGCGATGCCGGCGAGAGGGCCGCCTGGGTAATCGGCCGGGCTGATGCCGACGACGATGCCTGCGTTCGCGTTCCGCTCCGCCCGCGAATACTGGCTCATCCCGTTCGTCACCACCCGCCCCGGCTCGGAGGCGGCAGCGACCACCGTGCCCCCGGGGCACATGCAGAACGAGTACACCGACCGCCCGTTCGCTGCGTGGTGGACGAGCTTGTAGTCGGCGGCCCCCAGCACCTTGTGGCCGGCGAAGGCGCCGTAGCGGGCCCGGTCGATCACAGATTGCGGGTGTTCGATGCGCACGCCGATCGAGAAGGGCTTTGCCTCCATCGCCACGCCGCGCGCGGCAAGCATCGCGAAGGTGTCGCGCGCGCTGTGCCCGACGGCGAGCACGACGTGATCGGCGCGCAGCACCTCGCCGCCTTCCAGCACGAGGCCGCGGATCGCGCGCGTGCCGTCGCGCGCGGTCTCGACCACGATGTCCTCGACCTTCGTGCCGAAGCGGTACTCGCCTCCCAGCGCCTCGATCTTGGCGCGCATCTTCTCGACCATCGAGACCAGGCGGAACGTGCCGATATGCGGCTTGGCGACCCAGAGGATCTCCTCCGGCGCGCCAGCTTCGACGAACTCGGTCAGCACCTTGCGGCCGAGATGGGTTGGGTCGCGGATCTGGCTGTAAAGCTTGCCGTCGCTGAACGTGCCGGCCCCACCCTCGCCGAACTGCACGTTGCTCTCGGGCTGGAGCTCCGACTTCCGCCAGAAGCCCCAGGTGTCCTTCGTCCGCTCGCGCACCACCTTGCCGCGATCGAGGATGATCGGCCGGAAGCCGGCCTCGGCGAGGATGAGCGCGGCGAACAGCCCGCACGGGCCGCAGCCGATCACGACGGGCCGCGTCTCGCCGCCGCCGGCGGACCCGACGGGGCGGTAGCGCGTGTCGGGCGTGGGCCCGATCGTCGTGTCGGCGGCCTTGCGCTTGAGCAGGGCGGCCTCGTCGGCGACGCTGACATCGACGGTGTAGATGAGCGCGATGGCCGATTTCTTCCGCGCATCATGTGCCCGGCGCGCGACCGTGACGTCGCCGAGCGTGGCTTCCGCCACGCCGAGGCGTGAGGCGACAGCGGCGGCGAGCGCGCCCGGCGCATGGTCGAGCGGCAGCTTGATGTCGCGGACGCGGATCATCCGCCCGCTATAGCCGAAGCGTGGGGTGGCGGGAAACGCCCCCCGACGCCGTTCAGCGCGGCGCTGCGGTATGGTCGAACCGCGTCCAGCCGGGCACCTGGGCGGCGAGGTTCACCTCGCGCCATTTCGGGTGGCGTGGCGGGCGCAGGAACTGGTCGAACTTCGCGTTGAGCGCGGTAACGAAGCGCGCCACCTTGCGGTGCCGCTCCGTCCCCGGCGCCCAGGCATAGACGGCCATGACGGCCCCGACAGCGATGGTCTCGACCGACGCGCCGGCTGGGATGAGGTTCGGATAGTCGGCGGCCGGAAGCGCCGTCGGCAGGTAGGTCTCCAGCAGGGCCGCGGTTGCCGGGATGGGCAGGAAGCGAAGGCCGGAGCCAGGCTCGATGCCGGCGAAGAGCCGCGCGGGCTTGCCCGCGACGAACACCATCGCATCGATCTCGCCGCGCCTGAGCTTGGCGAGTGCGACGTCCTGCGGGTCGTTCGCGGCGGTGATGGGGATGTTCAGCGCGCCGAACACGAGCGAGGCGGTCATCGCCGTGCCGCTGCCGCGGCCATCGACGTTGACGGTGCGCCCCGCCAGCGCCTGGAGGTCTGGCGTTCCCTCGCGGGCGAGGATGTGGATCTCCTCGTCGTAGAGCTTGGTGATGTACTGGATCAGCGTGGTCACGCCCGGCAGCAGCCGCTCACGCCGCGCGAAGGCGAGCGCATCGGACTGCACGATGCCGATATCGATGCCGCGCAGCAGGACGATGTCCTGCATGTTCTGGATCGAGCCCTTGCCGATCACCGGGATGACGCGGAGGTTGTCGCCGGCATCGAGAACGGCGGCGAGGTCGGCGGCGAAGCGGACATAGGTTCCGTCCACCCCGCCCGAGATGATGCCGACGGTGCCCGCATTGGCGCGCGCGGCCATGGCGCTGAGCGTCTGGGCGAGGCTTTGCTGGCTTGATGCCGCCGGCGCCGCGGCAGGTGCGGGAGCTTGCGCTGCTGCAGGCAGCGCGAGCGCGGCGCCGAATGTGCCGAGAATGCTGCGTCGTGACAGTCGCGCTGTTGTCATCTCTCTCACCGTGATGCTTCGAGGGTGGCGATGCGTTCCGCCGCGCGCGGGTCGCCGAGCGCGTGGGCGCGGCGATACCAGGCGAGTGCGGCGGTCCGGTCAGGCGCGATACCGCGCGCGCCGATGGTGGCCAGCACGCCGGGGTCGTAGGTGCCGCCCATCGCGAGCGCTGCCGGGCCGTTCCCCGAGGCGGCGGCGCGCTCGAAGAAGCGGCGCGCGCCCGAAATGTCGCCAAGCGTCAGCAATGCCTCGCCCCGCAGCAGCATCGCGCCGATCACGGCGGGTGGATCGGGGATCTGGGCCTGGGCGGCCGCACCGGACGCAGCTGGCTGGGACGGCGCGGGCGGCGCGGCAATGACGGGTGCCGTTCGGGGAGCCGCTGGGGACGCCTGTGGGGACGCCTCTGGGGGCGCCGGCGGCCGTGCGGCTTCGGCGGCAAGGGCGGCTGCGAGGTTGGGCAGCGGCGGCTCGGCGATCGGCGCTTCGGCGGGCGGCGGTGCGGCGAGGGCTGCTGCGATTTCGGGCACCGGCGGCTCCTCGACCGGGGCGAGCGGGGGAGGGGGAGCTGCGGCCAGCGCAGCCTCGATCTCTGCGATCGGTGGCTCGGCGATCGGTGCCTCGGGCGGCGGCGGTGCGGCCAGCGCTGCCATGATGTTCGCCGCCGGGGGTTCCTCGACCGGTGCGAGCGGCGGAGGGGGGGCTGCGGCCAGCGCTGCCTCGATCAGCGGCGCGGGCGGTTCCTCGATCGGCGCGACGGGGGGCGGAGGTGCAGCAAGGGCGGCGGCGAGGTTGGGGGCGGGTGGTTCGGCGATGGGTGCTTCCGGGGGCGGTGGTGCCGCCAGCGCCTGGGCGATCAGCGCGGGCGGGGGCTCCGGCAGCGGCGCGATCGGTTCGGGCCCCGGCGCTGCAACTGGCGCTGCAACTGGCGCTGCAACTGGCGCTGCAACTGGCGCTGCAACTGGTGCTGCGACTGGTGCTGCAACTGCTGCAACTGGCACTGCAACTGGGGCAGGGGGCGCGGCCGCGGTCGTCGCCGGGCTGGTCGCCGGGCTGGTCGCTTGGACCAGCGCCTCGGCGATCAGCGCGGGCGGGGGTTCCGGCAGCGGCGCGATCGGTTCGGGCCCCGGCGCTGCAACTGGCGCTGCAACTGGCGCTGCAACTGGCGCTGCGACTGGTGCTGCGACTGGTGCTGCCACTGGTGCTGCAACTGCTGCAACTGGCACTGCAACTGGGGCAGGGGGCGGGGCCGCGGTCGTCGCCGGGCTGGTCGCTTGGGCCAGCACCTCGGCGATCAGTGCGGGCGGCGGCTCCTCGATCGGTTGCTCGGGCTGGACCGCAGCACTCGGCGGTTGGGCAGTGGGGAGCTGGGCAGTGGGCGATGGCACGGCTGCCACGACGATGGCGGGCGTGGCCGGCGCCTCGGTGCGCACGGCGATGTCGGTCGTCGTCGTCGCGCGGGTGTTCGCGGCCAGTTGCTGCGTCGTCGCCGCCGGGGCTGCATCGTCCGGTACCGCACCGTCGGGCGCTGGTGGGGCCGCGACGCGCACCGCAATCACGATCGCGATCCCTGCTGCGATCGCGGCCCCTGCCATCAGCGGCCAGCGCGACCGTCCTTGTGCGTTGGCCGGTGCCGGCGGTGTCGCGGCCACGGGAGCCGATACCTCGGGTTCCGCGCGCGGTGGTGCCGCGGCGGCGACGATCGCCGGCGGGGGGGCCGAGATCACTGGCGCTGGCGGGCGCGGTTCGGCCGCTGCCGTGCCCATGGCTGCGGCCGCTGCGGCGGCCTTCTTCCGCTCCGACCGCATCCACGGCGCGATGCCGCCCGTCAACGCGAGGCGGATGGCATCGATCCACGCCTCCCCCGCGATCGACACCGCGGGCTGGCCGGCGAAGGACTCCGCCAGGCTCGCGCGCAGCGAGGGAACGTCCTGTGGCCTGAGCGGGCGGTGGATGCTCGGCAAGCGTCCGGGGAACTCGTCATGGAAGCCCGTCACCGCCAGGCGCTCGAGCAGGCGGTAGAGCGCATCGGGGCTGAAATGCTGCTCGAGTTGCAGCAAAGCCAAGCCGAACTGTGGGTGCAGCAGGACCATGTTGCTCTCGGCCGGCGCGCGACCGATCGCGACACCGTCGATCAGCACCCATCCATGCGTGTCAGACGCCCCGGGACGCAGATCGGGTGGCATATCGGGTGGCGGCACCGTGACGTGCGTCGCCGCGCGCCCATCATCCGGTTCTGGCGTTGCGTGTGACCCTGGCATCATGGCTGGTCTCGAATCCCCCGAACCATCGCCCCCAGGGCCGCGGCTTCCTGCCACGGTCAACCCCCGCTCTCAATAAACACAACCCCCTGACAATTATCGTACACGGACACGAGGGCGTCACGCCAGAGTCTTGCAACCGATACGTTTGTCGGATCAATCGGCCGCGGCGGGTTCCGCCCGGGCAACGGTGGGAAACAGCAGGGAGAGTGCCGCCGCGATCGCGAGCAGCAGCGCCGAGCCGGCGAGGCACGCGCCGAGACCGCCCCATCCATAGAGGGCGCCGGAGGCAAGCGTTCCCATCAGCCGTCCCGCCGCGTTGGCGGCATAGTAAAACCCGACATCCTCCGCCGCCTTCTCCGACCCGGCATAGGCCAGCACCAGGTACGAGTGCAGCGAGGAGTTCACCGCGAAGGCGATGCCGAACAGCCCGAGCCCCGCGCACACCACGAGGTCAGCCCGCCACGGCAGGTCGGAGGCGAGGAAGAGGGCGAGCATGGCCGGGATGGCCGCGAGCACCGCTGCCCAGGCACGCGCGGCCGGTACCTCGCGCGTGAGCCCGTCGGACGAGCGTGGAACCAGCGCGGGGGCTGCCGCCTGCACCGCGCCGTAGCCGATCGTCCACACCGCGAGGAACAGCCCGACCTCGGCGAAGCGCCAGCCGGCGGCGTAGAGGAACACTGGCAGGCCGACCACGAACCACACGTCACGCGCGCCGAACAGCGCGATGCGCGCGGCCGCGAGCAGGTTCACGCCGCGGTTCTTCGCGAACAACTCGCGCGCCGTCCGCGACGCCTTGGCGCGGCCGAGCAGCGGCGGCAGGGAGAGCACCACGCCCGCGAGCACCAGCGCGAGCCCCCCGGCCATGGCGATCAGGGCAGGGCGGAAGCCGAGTGCCTCAAGCAGGACGCCGCCGAGGAAGAACCCGAACCCCTTCATCGCGTTCTTCGAGCCGGTGAACCACGCGACCCAGCGGAACAGCGCGGCGTTGCCCGTCTCGGCTGCGGTGAGCTTGATGGCACTCTTGCTGGCGGTCTTGGTCAGGTCCTTCGCGACCCCCGCGATGCCCTGCGCCAGTACAGCCCAGGTGACGGACAGCGCGAGGCCCCAGCCAGGGTCGAGGGCGGCGAGCAGCAGGAACGCCGCAATCTGCGTGGCAAGCCCGATCGCCAGCATGCGCGCGATGCCGAAGCGCACAGCGAGCCAGCCGCCGACCAGGTTGGCGACGATCCCCGCCGCCTCGTACAGCACGAAGAGGAGGGCCAGCGTGAAGGGCGAGAAGCCGAGCCGGAAGAAATGCAGCAGCACGAGCATGCGCAACGCGCCATCGGTCAACGTGAAGCCCCAGTACGCTGCCGTGACGATGGCGTAGTTGCGCACGGCCCTCAGACCCCGCGGTCGGCGACGATGGTGGCGAGATCGACCATCCGGCAGGCATAGCCCATTTCGTTGTCGTACCAGGCATAGACCTTGAGCAGCGTGCCGTCGGTCACCAGCGTCGAGAGCGCATCGACGATGCAGGAGCGCGTGTCGCCGGCATAGTCGGCCGAGACGAGGGCGCGGTGTTCGAGCCCGAGGATGCCGGCAAGCGCGCCAGCCTCGGCGGCGGCGAAGGCAGCGTTCACCTCCTCAGCTGTTACCGCGCGGGAGAGCTCGAACACGCAATCGGTGAGCGAGGCGTTGAGGATCGGCGCGCGCACGGCGTGGCCGTTGAGCTTGCCCTTCAGCTCCGGGTAGATCAGTGCGATCGCGGTGGCCGAACCCGTCGTCGTCGGCTGCAGCGACAGCATGGCCGATCGTGCGCGGCGCAGGTCCTTGTGCGGCGCATCGACGACGACGTTGGTGTTGGTCGGCGCATGGATCGTCGTGATCTGGCCATGCCGGATGCCGAATTTCCCGTGCACCACCTTCACCACCGGGGCGAGGCAGTTGGTGGTGCAGGAGGCAGCCGTCAGCAGGCGGTGGCGCGTCGGATCGTAGAGATGGTCGTTCACGCCGACGACGATGTTGAGGGCACCCTCGTGCTTCACGGGGGCGGCGACGATCACGCGTTTCGCACCGCGCTCGAAATGACCCGCGATCGTATCGGGCGTGACGAACCTGCCGGTGCATTCGAGCACGACGTCGACGCCCGCCTTGCCCCAGGGGATGTCGGCCGGGTTGGCGTGCGCGGAGAAACCGATGCGCCGGCCGGCGATGGTGATCGCGTCATCCTCGGCCGCGATCGGCGTGCGCCATCGGCCCTGGATGGTGTCGAATTCCAGCAGGTGCGCCGTTGCGGCCGCACCGCCCTTGAGCTCATTCACGTGAACGATGTCGAGCCGGTTGGCGGCGCGGGGATCATCACCCGGCCGGTGCGCGCCCCCCATGGCCGCGCGGAGCGCGAGGCGCCCGATCCGCCCCATGCCGTTGATGCCGACGCGCATCAGGCGTTGACCCCGCGCGGCACGCCGGCCCCGATCTCGTCGAGGCGCGCCTTCGCCGCCATGCGGTCGAGCGTGTCGAAAGGAAGGCTCATGAAGATCTCGATGCGCCGCCGCAAGGAGGCGTAGAGCTCGTTCAGCAGCGTCTGCCGTTCCGCCGCGTTGCCGGTGAACTTGGCAGGGTCAGGCAGCGGCCACGCACCGGTGACGGCACGGTCGCCGAAATCCGGGCAGGCCTGGTTGTCGAGCGTGTCGCAGAGCGCGATCACGAAATCCATCCGCGGCGCGCCGGGCCCCGTGAAAAGGTCCCACGACTTGCTCGCGAGGCCAGCGACGTCATGGCCGAGGGTGGCGAGCTTCTCCATCACCTCCGGCAGAGGGGTGGCGGCAGGGTCGGAGCCGGCGGAGAAGGCGCGGAACCGGCCGGCGCCGTGCTTGCCGAGGATGGCTTCCGCCATGATCGAGCGTGCGGAATTGCGCGTGCAGAGGAACAGCACGTTGAAGGCCGGAATCAGTGGATCGGGTGTCATCGTCTCGGTCTCCGGATCGGGGATGTCAGGCAACAGGCTGGCGAGATCGCCGCAGCGCCCAGGGCTGCCGGCGCAGCAGGTCTCGGTCAGGAAGGAGAGCAGCGCGCGGAACGCAACGATGCGCGCTGCGTAGCGGATCGACCGCCCCTGGCGGCTCGCGACGATCAGCCCGGCCCGGTCGAGGGCGGCGAGGTGGAAGGAGAGGGTCGAGGGGACGACGCCGAGCCGCGCGGCGATCTCGCCGGCCGCGAGGCCGGACGGCCCGGCCGCCATCAGCAGGCGGACCAGCGAGAGCCTGGTCTCCTGTGCCAGGGCGGCGAGAATGTTGGCGGCCTCTGTTGTTTCCATGATTCGACGATAATCGAAACATGCGTCACGCGCGATGGCCTGTGCGCTTCGTCACGTAACCTTCATGCGGGGCGCGGCATGATCAACACGGCGGAGGACGCGGAAATGAGACGCGTCTCGTGTGGTTAACCATGCCTTCAATGCAGCCTGCGATGCTCTCGCGGGTTGATGACAGGGGCGGCAGGCCACGGTGCGGCGGCCAGCCAGCACGGCGAGCGGCAGGAGAGTGAGGCGGCGATGGCTCAGACAGGACGCATCGTTCCCAAAGGCACGGCGGGAAGCGGCACGGCCCGACATGGCGCGGTCAGGGCTGACTGGCTCGCGACCCTCGCCCCGCCCGACGCTGCCGCACCATTTGGCAGCGGCATTCCCGAAGGGCTCTCGGCGATCGACCACGCTCTCGCCAACGGCATCGCCACCGTGGCCGAGGCGCTGTCGGCGCTCGACCGCGCCGCCGGCCTGCTCGATGACCAGCGCTGGCTGCTCGAGAGCCTGGCCGATCCGCGCGCGACGGGCGAGGAGCGGATCGCCGCGATGCGCGGCTTCGGCACCGCCCGCCTCAGGCTGCGCGGCGTGTGCAACGGCGTCGCGCTGCTCGACGGCTCCGCGCCGCGCGGCCTGCGCGTGATCACCGGCCTCGACGGCGGGGCGATCTACGTCGCCTCGCATGACATCCGCCAGAGCCTTGCCGCGATCGCCGAGGCGCCCTCGGCCCGGCTTGCCGCCGCGATGCTGGTACCCACCGGGCCGCTCGCCGAAGCCCGCCGGGCGGTGCTGTTCGCGCAAGGCAGGCTCGCGGCCGACCAGCGGCGGCTGCGCAACCGCCAGAGCCTCAACGCAGCACTCGCCGTCGCCGCGGGGGATGACGAGGTGCCGCCGCGGCCGAGCCTGCTGCAGCGGCTTGCCGCCCTGTTCCGTCCACGCGGGGCGGAGCAATGACACTCGCCGACGACGATCTGCGCCTGCCCTCCGTCGAAGCCTTTGCGCGTGCCGCCGATGGGCTGCTTGCCGCGGGCGCAGACCCGCTGGCCCGGCGCCGCGCGCTTGCCGACCAGCAGGCGCTCTGGGGCCAGTTGCTGGGCGATGTCGCGGCAGCGGGCGAAGCGATGCCGGAGGATGTGCGCGAGGACCTGCTGAAGCTCGCCGCCGTCGTGCTCGGCGATCTCGAGGAGGTCGAGCCCGATCTCTCGCTGCACGTCACCGTCAACAGGGCGATGCGCGACGGCCTCGCCGACGGCTGAGCCGTCTTGCCAGGGCCGGGTGGTGCGGCGAAGGTCTCGCCATGCACCGCACCGACATCATCGTCATCGGCGCCGGCATCGCCGGTGCCTCCGTCGCCGCAGAACTTGCCGCCGCCGGGCGCAGCGTTGTCCTGCTTGAGGCCGAGAGCACGCCCGGCTACCACACGACAGGGCGTTCGGCAGCGCTCTGGATCCTGAACTACGGGCCGCGCGACGCGCGCATCCTCACCGGCGCGAGCCGCGGCTTCTTCGAGACCCCGCCCGCGGGCTTCGTCGACCATCCGCTCACCCACCGCCGTGCCGTGCTGAACCTCGCCCCGGCGGGGCAGGAGGCGAAGCTCGCCGCGATGCTGGCGGAAGGCGAGGGGATGCGGCCGCTGAGCGAGGCCGAGGCGCGCGCGCTGCTGCCGGCGATCAGGCCGGGCTATGCCGTGGGCGCGGCGATCGAGGAGGATGCGTTCGACATCGACGTCGCCGCCCTGCACCAGGGCTATCTGCGGATGCTTCGCGCAGCCCATGGGCAGGTGGTGACCGATGCGCGGGCGGACGCGATCGGCCGCCGCGGCGGCGCGTGGGAGGTGGCGACGCCGGCCGGTGCCTTCGCCGCCCCCGTGCTGGTCGACGCCGCCGGGGCCTGGGGCGATGTGGTGGCACGGCTGGCCGGCGTCGCGCCGATCGGCCTAACCCCGATGCGGCGCACGGCGCTGCTGGTGGACGGCCCGCCTGGGCATGATCCGGCGACGTGGCCGCTGGTCGGCGATGTGGCGCACAGCTGGTACGCCCGGCCAGAGGCGCGGCGGAAGCTCATGCTTTCCCCGGCAGACGAGACGCCGATGGAGCCGCATGACGTGCAGCCCGACGAGCTCGACCTGGCACTCGCGATCGACCGTGCCCAGGCGGCGCTCGACCTTCCCGTGTCGCGGATCGAGCATCGCTGGGCGGGGTTGCGCACGTTCACGCCGGATCGTTCGCTGGCGATCGGCCCTGCGAGGGGCGAGGACGGGTTCTTCTGGATGGCAGGCCAAGGTGGCTACGGCATCCAGACCGCCCCTGCCGCCGCGAAGCTCTGCGCCGCCCTGGTGCTCGGCCGCGACCCGGCTGCGCTGGGGCTCGCCGAGGCCGCGCGGCTGGCGGATCCGGGGCGCCTGATCGCGTAGCGCCACACGGCACGGCGCGTGCTATGTCGCCCCGGAAGCGTGGAGTTCAGGGCAGGCCGGGCGCTGCTCTGGACACAGAACCTGCCGGGGGACCGATGAGCATTCACGTCGCGCTGACGCACAAGACATCCTATCGCTATGACACGCTCGTCACCCTCGGGCCGCAGACCATCCGCCTCCGCCCCGCGCCGCACAGCCGCACCCCCATCCTCTCCTACAGCCTCACCGTTTCGCCCAAGCCGCATTTCCTCAACTGGATGCAGGACCCGCAGGGCAACTTCCTCGCCCGCGTCGTGTTCCCCGAACGCGTCGATCATTTCGACGTCACGATCGACCTCGTCGCCGACATGGCGACCATCAACCCCTTCGACTTCTTCCTCGAACCCGAAGCCGAGAACACGCCCTTCGCCTATGACGCGATCCTCGATCAGGAACTCGCGCCGTTCCGCAAGGTCGAGGCGCCGGGCCCGCTGCTCAAGGCGTTCCTCGCCACCATCCCGCGCGAGCCGCAGCGGACGGTGGATTTCCTCGTCGGCATCAACGCCAGGCTCGCGGCCGACATCGCCTACATCGTCAGGCTCGAGCCGGGGGTGTGGACGCCGGAGGAGACGCTTGCCAACAAGAAGGGCTCCTGCCGCGACACGGGCTGGCTGCTCGTCCAGGCGCTGCGCCATCTCGGCTTCGCCGCGCGGTTCTGCTCGGGCTACCTGATCCAGCTCGTCGCCGACCAGAAGCCGGTCGACGGCCCAGCCGGCCCGACGGCGGACTTCACCGACCTGCACGCCTGGTGCGAGGTCTACCTCCCCGGCGCAGGCTGGGTCGGGCTCGACCCCACCTCCGGGCTGTTCGCCGGCGAAGGCCACATCCCGCTCGCCGCCACGCCTGATCCCATTTCCGCCGCGCCGATCACCGGCCTCGTCGAGAAGGCTAAGACCACCTTCGACGTTGCCATGAGCGTTGCCCGGGTGGCGGAAACGCCGCGCGTCACCAAGCCCTATACCGACGCCGAGTGGCAGGCGGTGGAGCGGATGGGCGCGCTGGTCGACCGTGCCCTGACCAATGGCGGCGTGCGCCTCACCATGGGTGGCGAGCCGACCTTCGTTGCGGCCTCGGATCGTGATGCGGCCGAATGGAACACCGATGCGCTCGGCCCCACCAAGCGGCGCATCGCGGGGCATCTCCTCCGCCGTCTGCACGGGCTCTGGTCACCGGGCGGGGTGCTGCAATACGGCCAGGGCAAGTGGTACCCGGGCGAGCAGCTGCCGCGCTGGTCGCTCTACAGCCACTGGCGCACCGATGGCGAGAAGGTGTGGCGCGACCAGGCGCTGCTCGCGTCCGACGATGATCGCGGCACCGCGACCGCAGCCGATGCCCGACGCTTCGCCGAACGGCTGGCCGAGCGGCTGCAGGTCGACCCCGGCTGCGCCATGGCGGCGCATGAGGACACGCACTACTACCTCTGGCGCGAGCAGCGGCTGCCTGCGAACGTCGTCGTCGAGGACGCCAAGCTCGCCGACCCGATGGAGCGTGAGCGGCTCGCCCGCGTGTTCGCACAAGGCCTCGGCGCCGATGTCGGAACGGTGTTGCCGCTCAGGCGCATCGATGCCGGCGGTGCCCGACGGTGGCAGAGCGGCAAGTGGTTCATGCGCGCCGGCCCGATGTTCCTGATCCCGGGCGACAGCGCGATCGGCTATCGCCTGCCGCTCGAGGGCCTGCCCTGGGCGAGCGCTGCCGCGATCGACGCCGAGCCGCCGCGCGACCCGTTCGCCGAGGGCCTCGCCCTGCCGCGCCGCGCGACGCTCGGCCGCCCGGCGGGCCTCGCGCAGCGCATCGTCGAACAACGCGTGCCGGAGCCTGGGCGAGAGGAGCCTGACGTGGTCCGCACCGCGCTGGTGGTCGAGCCGCGCGGGGGCATGCTGCACATCTTCCTGCCGCCCGTGACGCGGGCCGAGGACTGGCTCGACCTCATTGCCGCGATCGAGGAGACGGCGGCGGAGGCAGGGCGCCAGGTGTTCCTCGAAGGCTACCTGCCCCCCTCGCACCCGGGGCTGACGCATTTCTCCGTCACGCCCGACCCAGGCGTCATCGAGGTGAACGTCCATCCCGCCGACACATGGGACGAGCTCTCGTCGCGCACCGAGGCGCTGTACGAGGAAGCGCGCCAGGTCGGCCTCGCTGCCGAGAAGTTCAACCTCGACGGAAGGCATGTCGGCACGGGCGGCGGCAACCATGTCGTGCTCGGCGGCGCGACGCCTGCCGAGAGCCCGTTCCTGCGCCGGCCTGACCTGCTGAAGTCGATCATCGGCTTCTGGCACAACCACCCGTCGCTCTCGTACCTGTTCTCCGGCCAGTTCATCGGCCCGACGAGCCAGCACCCGCGCGTCGACGAGGCGCGGTCCGACAGCATCTACGAGCTCGAGATCGCGATGGGGCACGTCCAGGCGGGCGGCGACGCCCCGCCGTGGATGACCGACAGGCTGTTCCGCAACCTGCTCATCGACGTCACCGGCAACACGCACCGTACCGAGTTCTGCATCGACAAGATGTTCGATCCCGGCAGTGCGTCGGGGCGCCGCGGCCTTGTCGAGTTCCGCGGCTTCGAGATGCCGCCCCATGCGCGGATGAGCCTGGTGCAGCAACTCCTGCTCCGCGCCGCGGTCGCTGCCTTCTGGGCCAACCCGTATGAGCGGCGGCTGGTGCGCTGGAACACCCGCCTGCATGACCAGTTCATGCTGCCCCATTACGTGGCCGAGGATTTCCGCGATGTGCTGGAGGAGGTCGCCGAGCACGGCTTCGCGCTCGACCCTGCCTGGTTCGCAGCCCACCAGGAGTTCCGTTTCCCGAAGATCGGCGGCATCGCTGTGCGCGGCATGGAACTCGAAATCCGCCATGCGCTCGAGCCCTGGCACGTGATGGGCGAGGAGGCGACGGCGGGGGGAACCGCGCGCTACGTCGACAGCTCGGTCGAGCGTGTGCAGGCGAAGGTGACCGGCTGGGTCGATGAGCGGTTCGTGCTCGCCTGCAACGGCGTCGCGGTGCCGCTCGCGCCGACGGGGGCGGAGGGAGAGTTCGTCGCCGGCATCCGCTTCAAGGCCTGGCAGCCGCCCTCGGCGCTGCACCCGACGATCAAGGCCCAGGCGCCGCTGGTGTTCGACGTGTACGACACCTGGTCGGGCCGCGCGCTCGGCGGCTGCACCTATCACATGTCGCACCCCGGCGGGCGCGCGCACGAGGTGTTCCCGGTGAACGCCAACGAGGCTGAGGCGCGCCGGCTCGCGCGGTTCTTCCCGATGGGCCACACCCCCGGCCCCATCCCACCGCCGCGCGGGATGGACAGCGGCACGGCTGGGCGCGAGCACCCGCGCACGCTTGATCTGCGACGCTTCGCCTGATGGCGAAGCGCGGTGACCTGCGACGCTTCGCCTGATGGCGAAGCGCGGTGACCTGCGTCGCTTCGCCCGACGGTTGCAGAGCCGGTCCCTTCGCAGCGGGGCAGGTTCGTCTAGACTGAGCGCATGACGCCCGACTCCGCCCTCTCGTCCCACGCTAGGCTTCCGCCCTTCTGGGACGAGATGGTCGACGGGCGCGGCGGCATACGCCCGCATTGGCGCCCGATCGTCGGCATGCTCGCCGGCCTGCCGCAGGGCGGGCTGGCGGAGCGCGCGCGGCGGCTCGACCGTGCCTTCGAGGAAGAGGGCGTCGTCACCATCCTGCCGGCCGATCCGGGGCAGGGGCCGGCGCAGCGCCCCTGGCGGTGCGACCCCGTGCCGATGGTGCTGTCGGCCGCCGAGTTCGCCACGCTCGATGCGGGCCTGTCACAGCGCGCGACGCTGCTGTCGGAGGTGCTGGCCGATCTCTACGGGCCGCAGCGCCTGCTCGCCGCAGGCCTGATCCCGCCCTCGCTGGTGTTTGCCAATCCAGGCTTCCTCCGCCCCTGCCGCGCGCCGACACCGCCGGTCCGGCCGATGATCCACCTGATCGCGGCCGATCTCGTGCGCACCCCGCGTGGCGAATGGCAGGTGCTGGCCGACCGTACCGGCGCGCCGAACGGGGTGGGCTTCGCGCGCGAGAACCGGCGGATGGTCACGCGCGTGATGCCGGAAGCCTTCCGCGCCGTGCAGGTGCGCCAGCTTCGCCCGTTCTTCGACCACTGGGTCGACAGCCTGCAGCGCGCCGCCCCTGCCGGTGCCGAGAACCCCAGGCTTGCGTTGCTGACGCCCGGTGCGGCGCATGAGACCTGGTTCGAGCATGTGTTCCTGTCGCGCGAACTCGGCTGCGCGCTGGTCGAGGGGGCCGACCTCACCGCCCGCGACGGCCAGGTGTTCCTCAAGACGCTGAAGGGGTTGCAGCGGGTCCACGTCCTGCTCCGCCGCGTCGAGGGCAGGCTCGTCGATCCGCTGGAGCTTGCCTCCGACAGCGCGCTTGGCGTTCCCGGCCTGCTCGATGCCGTGCGGTCAGGCGGGGTGCGGGTGGTGAACGACCCGGCGAGCCACCTGGCCGAGGCGCCGGCGCTTGCAACCTTCCTGCCGAGGCTTGCCGAGCATCTCCTCGGCGAGCCGTTGCGGCTGCCGAACGTGCCGACGCTCTGGCTCGGCGACCCCGCCGCCGCCGCCGCCGTTCTCGCCGCGCCCGAACGGTGGATGATCCGCCATGCCCTCGATGGCATGGCCCCGGCGCAGCACCCCGCCGAGATGGCGGAGGCTGCGCGCGAGGCGCTGATGGCGCGCATCCGCGCCGCGCCGCAGCGCTATGCCGCGACCGAGGCGGTGCAGCCCTCCGCCGCCCCCGGGCTCGGCGCGCGCGGCACGCTCGACAAGGGGCTGGCACCACGGCCGCTCGTGCTCAGGCTGTTCGCGCTCGCCGATGGTGCCGGGCAGTGGCAGGCGATGCCTGGCGGGCTTGCGCGGCTGATCGAGGATGGCGACAGGCTGACGGGGCGCCTCCCGAAAACCGGGGTCGCAAAGGATGTGTGGGTGTTGAGCGAGGACCGCACCGACATCGTGGGCCCTGCTGCCTTCGCGCTGCCGCCGCTCGCCATCCGCCGCGTCTCGGGCGAGCTGCCGAGCCGGGTTGCCGATGATCTCTACTGGCTCGGCCGCTATGTCGAGCGGCTGGAGAACGCCGCGCGGCTGATCCGCGCCGTCATCGCGCGGCTTTCGCGCGGCTGGCTGCTGCCGCGTGACCTTGCCGAGTTGCGCGCGCTCGCCCGCTGCCTGGCCGAGGCTGGCCTCGTCGAGGCGGAGCTCGCCGCCGCGCAGCCCGACGGCCCGGCGCTGCCGCGCGCGCTCATCGAATTGTGCCGGCCGAACAGGCCGATCGCGCGCCTCCTCGACAACGTGAACCGCCTTACGCGCGGCGTGCGCGACCGGCTCACCTCCGACATGTGGGCGACCATTACCCACCTTGCCGCCGAGGCGCGGGAGAAATCGGCCAAGGCCTGCGAGGGGCTGGAGGAGCTGAACGAGGCGGCGGGCGCGATCATCCGCTTCTCGGCCGGCGTCGCGGGGATCGCTGCCGAGAACATGGTGCGCGGCGGCGGCTGGCTGTTCCTCGATCTCGGCCGGCGGATCGAGCGCGCCTCGCACACCGCGCGTGACCTCGGCTTCGCGCTCGACCAGCCACTGCCGCGCGTCGAGGCAGGGCTCAGGCTCGCGATCGAGCTTTGCGACAGCGCGATCACCTACCGCAACCGCTATCTCTCGGTGCTCCAGCCCGCCCCCGTGCTCGACCTCGTGCTGGCCGACCCGACGAACCCGCGCTCCGTCGCCTACCAGCTCGAGGCAGTGGCGAGCCGGCTGGCCGAGGTGCAGGGGATGGCCGAAGGCGATCTCGCGCGCGCCGCGGGCGGGCTCCGCGCCGAGGCCGAGGCGATGGTCGAGGCCGTCGCGCGCGCCGCGGAGCCGGCGGCCGAGGCGGTGCGGCTGCCCGTGCGCCTGGCCGCGCTCGCGAGCCAGGTGGGGTCGCTCTCCGATGCAATCGCGCGGCGCTATTTCAGCCACGTGCAGACGTCACAGGCCGTCGGCGTCGGCGAGGAGCAGGCCCAAGGATGAGCATGCGCCGATGAGGTATCGCGTCACGCACGTCACCACCTATGCGTACGGCGAGGTGGTGGACCTGGCAGCCCACCTGCTGCACCTTTCCCCGCGTGCGCTGCCGGGGCAGGTGGTGCTTGCCGCCGCGCTGACCGCCAAGCCCGCCCCTGTCCGGATGAATACGGGAATGGATCATTTCGGCAACGATGTCACCTGGATGTTCATCGAGACGCCGCACGACACGTTCCGCGTGACGCTCGATGCCGAGGTGGAGGCCGAGTTCGCGCCACCGCCGCCGGCCAATGCCACGATGCCGTGGGAACGCGTGGCGGCGATCGCCGCGCATGCCGGCGGCGAGGGGTGGCGTGCCGCCGAGTTCGCGTGCGGCAGCGCCATGGCGCCGGAGGATGACGCGGCCGGCGCCTATGCGAGCGACAGCTTCCCGGCCGGGCGGCCGATCCTTGCCGCGCTCCTCGACCTCCAGGGGCGGATCAAGCGCGACTTTGCCTTCCGCACGGGTGTCACCACCGTCTCGACGCCGATCGCGCAGGTGCTCGCCTCCCGCGCCGGCGTGTGCCAGGATTTCGCGCACGTGATGATCGCGGGGCTGCGCCGCCTTGGCCTGCCGGCGCGCTATGTCTCGGGCTATGTGCGCACGCGGCCGCGGCCAGGGCAGAAGCGGCGACAGGGGGCTGACCAGTCGCACGCCTGGGTCGGGGCCTGGCTTGGGCCCGAGCATGGCTGGGTCGACCTCGATCCGACCAACGACATCATCGTCGCCGAGGAGCATGTCGTACTCGGCTGGGGGCGAGACTACGCTGACGTGTCTCCTCTCCGCGGCGTGCTGCTGGGCGGCGGCGCGCACGCTCTCTCCGTCTCCGTCGACCTTGACCCGATGCAGGAGGAATTCGCCACGTGAAGGTGCCTTCGTTCGATGACGTGATGGCGGCACGGGAGCGGCTGCAGGGCCGCATCGTGCGCACACCGATGCTGCGCAGCCCGGTGCTCGACGCAGCGCTGGGCGCGACGGTGCTGGTGAAGCCCGAGCCGTTGCAGCGCACGGGCTCGTTCAAGCTGCGCGGGGCGACGAACAGGATCGCGCAGATGACGGAGGCGGAACGGAAGGGCGGCGTCGTCACCTACTCCTCCGGCAACCACGGCCAGGCCTGCGCTGCCGCCGGCAAGGCCTTCGGCGCGCCCGTCATCGTCGTGATGCCGTCCGATGCGCCCTCGATCAAGGTCGAGAGCACGAAGCGCTGGGGGGCGGAGATCATCCGTTACGATCGCGAGAAGGATGACCGCTCGGCGATCGCCGCGCGGCTGTGTGCCGAGCGAGGTGCCACGCTGGTGCCGCCCTTCGACGATGCCGACGTGATCGCCGGCCAGGGCACGGCGGCGCTCGAGCTCATCGAGGATGCGAAGGCGGCGGGGCTTCGCCTCGATGCGCTGTTCGTCTGCACCGGCGGCGGCGGGCTGCTCGCGGGCTCCGCGCTCTCGGTCGAGGGCGCAGGCAAGGGAGCTGCGGTGATCGCGGTCGAGCCCGCGGGCCACGACGACCATGCACGTTCCCTTGCCGCCGGCGAGCGCGTGACGAACGCACCGGGCGGCAGCCTGCTCTGCGATGCGCTGCTCGCACCGACGCCGGGCGAACTCACCTTCACGGTCAACAAGGGCCGCGTGCATGGGGCGGCGGTGGTGACCGACACCGACGTGCTGCGCGCGATGCGTTTTGCGTTCGACCACCTGAAGCTCGTGGTCGAGCCTGGCGGGGCCGTGGCGCTGGCCGCCGCCCTCTACGGCAACGTCAGCCTCAAGGACGCCGTGGTCGGCGTCATCGTCTCCGGCGGGAATGTCGATCCGTCGGTCTTCGCCCGCGCGCTGGCCGCATGAAGGAACCACCACGATGATCAGGGACTGGCTCGGCTTCCGCTCGACGCTGCGCACCGCCGTCGGCCACATCACCAAGGTGCATCCGGAGTTGATCAAGGGCTTCGGTGCGCTGAACCACGCCTCGAAGCAGACGAAGCATCTCGACGCCAAGACGCGCGAGTTCATCGCCCTCGGTGTCGCGATCACCACGCATTGCGAGGGCTGCATCAACGCCCATGTCGAGGCCGCGCTGAAGGCGGGCGCGACGAAGGAGGAGATCGCCGAGGCGCTTGGCGTTGCGATCGCGCTCAACGCCGGGGCCGCGCTCACCTATGCCGGCTACGTGATGGATGCCGTCGAGGCGCACACCGCGATCAAGCAGGGCACCTCGCCCTAACCGACCTCCTCCATCCCCGCGACGGCGAGGATGGTGGCGAGGGCGGTGCGCATGCCGCGGAGGGATTCTTCCGGCTCCAGATCGATCCACTCATCGAGCGAATGGACGCGTCCCCCGCGCCCGCCGGCGCCAATCTTGAGCGCGGGGATGCCGAGGCTCATCGGGATGTTCGCATCCGTCGAGGAGGCCTCGAAGCTCGGCGCGTAGCCTTCCGCGGCGACCGAGGCCCAGGCAGCCTGGGCGATGTCGCTCTCGGCCGCCGTTTGCCCGGCGGGGCGGTCGCCGATCCGCTCCTTCTCGACCGTGATCGCGCCTGACCGCGTGCTGCGCGCGGCGTTCTCCGCCGCGACCGCGCGGTCGATGATCGCCATCACCTCCGCCTCCAGCGTGGCGAGATGCGCGGGCGAGCCGGAGCGGAGGTCGAGCTGCATCGTGATCGCATCGGGGATCGCGTTGATCGAGGTGCCGCCGGAGACGATCGCGACGCAATGGGTCGTGTTGGTGCCCGGCGGAACGGCGACGGCGCCGATCGCGCGTGCGGCATCGGCCATGGCGTAGACGGGGTTCACGAGGCCAAAGGCGGAGAAGCTGTGTCCGCCCGGGCCGTGGAAATTCACCTTCCAGCGGCGCGAGCCGATCGCGCCATTGCAGATGCGTGCGACATCGGGGCTGTCGACCGAGAGGAAGCCGCGGATGCGCGCACGGTGGCGGCCTTCGGTGAACAGGTGCCGCACGCCGCGGAGGTCGCCGATGCCCTCCTCGCCGACATCGCCGACGAACAGGATGTCATGCCGCGTGCGGATGCCGGCCTCGTCCAGCGCGCGGAGGAAGGCGAGGTTGGCGGCGAGCGAGAGCGTGTCGTCGCCCACCCCGGGGGCGAACAGTTTCGTCCCCTCGCGGCGGACGCGCACGTCGGTGCCGGCGGGAAAAACCGTGTCGAGATGGGCGGCGACTACCAGGATGTCACCATTGCCGAAACCGCGGCGAAGCCCCATCGCGTTGCCGATCGCGTCCTGCTCCACCTCGTCGAGACCGTGCGCGGCGAGCATGGCGAGATAGGCATCCGACCGTGGCTTCTCGCCGAACGGCGGGGCCGCGATCTCGGTCAGGCGCACGACGTCCTCGACCATGCGGGGATGGTCACGGCGCATCGCCTCGCAGGCTACGGCGAAGCGCGGATCGGCGCGGATGGTGGCTACGGTCTCGGCAGGGGTCATGGCTTTTCCCGCCCGCGCGTATCGGGTGGGCGGCAGGTTCTCGACTTGAGGTCGTAACGGCCGGCGAGATCGTCACGCGTCTGGGCCGGGTGCAGCGGCACGTCGAGCAGGTAGGTCGCGCGCCCGATCAGGTGGCTCGCGACCGGTGCGGTCAGCAGCAGGAAGGCGATGCCGGCCACGGCGCGCACGGCCGTGCCGAAATCGCCGAGGCCGAAGGCGACGGCGAGGAACAGCATGCTGCCGCCGAGCGTGCCTGCCTTCGAGCTCGCATGCATGCGCATCATCGCGTCCGGCAGGCGCCACACGCCGATCGCGGCAACGAGCGCGAAGGCGGAGCCGCCGAGCATGAGGGCAGCGACCAGGAGCTCAATCATCGGCATGGTCCAGCGGCGGCGGGTTCGCCTGGTCTGCGCGACGGAAGGCAACCCACTCGACATAGCGCGCGAACGCCACCGTCGAGAGGAAGGAGACAAGCGCCATGACGAGGGCGAGATCGAGATAAGCGGTCGCGCCGGTTTCGAGCGCATGCAGTGCGGCGGCGCAGATGCCGATCAGCGCGAGCATGTCGAGCGCGACGATCCGGTCGGGCAGGTGCGGGCCGCGCACCAGCCGCGCGAAGCCGATCAGGAATGCGGCGGAGAGCATCACCCACGAGGCCGTCATGGCGATGTCGATGAGTGCCGTCATCGCAGCACCTCGAGCAGCCGCGCCTCGAAATTGTCGCGGATGTCGGCGATCACCGCGTCGGGGTCGTCAAGCAGCATGACGTGGACGTAGAGGGTCGAACGGTCGTCGGAGACATCGATGCTCATCGTGCCGGGCGTCAGCGTGACGAGATTGGCGAGCGTCGCGATCTCGACATCGCGCGTGGCGGTCAGCGGAACGGCGATGACGCCCGGCCGCGCGGTGATCGTCGGCGACAGCACCTGCCGCGCCACCTGCCATGCGCTGACGACGAGGGCCTTCGCGTAGAACAGCGAGAAGGAGAAGCCGGCGATGGTGCGGCGGAAATAGCTTCCCTCGAGCGTGCCCCAGAGATGCCGCGTGAGCCAGAGGGCCGCGAAGCCGGCGGCGAAGCCTGTCGCGAGCGCCCATGGGCTGAACGTGCCGAAGGCGCCGCACCAGCCGAGCATGAGCATCAGGTTCAGCACGAGAAGTGCCGGCGCGCCGGGCTCCTTCGCTGGTGACCGGTTGGTCATGGCAACGCTCCCAGCACGGCGGCGGCATAGGCGGCCGGGTCACCGAGTTCCGCCGCCGCCCGTTCCGCTACCGCAAGGAAGGGCTGCGCGAAGAGGCCGATCACGATCGTGCAGGCGGCAAGTACGGCGATCGGCACCGTCATCGCACGCGGCGCGGTTGTGACCGTGATCGCACCATCCGGGTGCGGCTTCCAGAACGCCTCGCCCCAGATCTTGGTCATCGAGTAGATGGTCAGCAGGCCCGTGACGAGGGCGGCGGCCGCGATCCACCAGCCACGCTCGTCGAGTGCCGCCTTGATCAGGATGAACTTCGCCCAGAAGCCCGAGAGCGGCGGAAAGCCGGCGAGCGAGAAGGCCGGGATGAAGAAGAGCATGGCAAGCCACGGGGCCGCGGCATAGAGCCCGCCAGAGCGCTTCAGCTCCATCGACCCGGCCAGCCGCTGCGCGACGCCGGCGATGAGGAACAGGTTCGCCTTCACGACGATGTGGTGCACCAGGTAGAACACCGCGCCGACGAGCGCGAGCTTCGTGCCGATCGCCAGCCCCATGATCATGTAGCCGATCTGGCTGACGATGTGGAACGACAGGATGCGCCGCCACTCGTTCTGCGCCGCCGCCCCGAGCACACCGGTGACCATCGTCAGCCCCGCGGTCCAGAGCAGCACGCCGTGGATCCACGCAGGGTCATGCGTGAAGATGAGCGTCACGACGCGCATCAGCGCATAGACGCCGACCTTCGTCAGAAGCCCCGCGAACACGGCCGAGACCGAGACGAGGGGCGTGTGGTAGGCGGCCGGCAGCCAGAAGAACAGCGGGAACACGGCGGCCTTCATGCCGAATGCCGCCATCAGCATCATCGCCGCCGCGTTGAGCACGCCGGTGTTCTCGACCCGCGGCACGACGCGCGCGAGATCGGCCATGTTGAGCGTGCCGGTCAGCCCGTAGATCAGGCCGACCGAGAACAGGAACAGGCTGGTCGCGACCAGGTTGAGTGCGACGTACTTCACCGCGCCATCGGTCTGCGCCTTGGTTCCCCCGATCACCAGCAACCCGAACGATGCGATCAGCAGCACCTCGAACCAGACATAGAGGTTGAACAGGTCGCCGGTGACGAACGAGCCGCACACGCCGGCCAGCAGCACGTGGCTCAGCGGATGGAAGAAGGCGCGGCGATGTTCCTCGGCGATCTCGGCGGTCGCGTAGACGAGGCAGGCAAGCCCCGTGATCGCGGCGATCAGCGTCATCACCGCACCCAGCGTGTCGACCGCGAGCGTGATGCCGAAGGGCGCATCCCAGGCCGAGGCCTGCACGACGACCATGCCATCGCGCCACACCGCGCCCATCAGCAGCACGGCATCGGCCAGCAGCAGCGCGGCGAAGCCGAGCGAGAGTGCCGTCTGCGCCTTCGGCCGCGCGTGGGCGAGCAGCGTCACCGCGCTTGCGGCAAGCGGAATGAGGATGGCGAGTGCGGCGAACCAGCCGTTCATGGCGTCCGCTCCGGCTCGGCGACGCGCATCTCGTCGGTGCGCACGGTGCCGAGCCGCTCATGCGCCTTCCAGGCGAGCACGAGGGCGAAGGAGAGCAGGCCGAAGCCGATCACGATCGCCGTCAGCACCAGCGCCTGCGGCAGCGCGTTGGCGGCGGCTGCCCCGAGCACGACTTCGCCCTCAACCACGAGGGGGGGCGCTTCGCGCGAGAGCCTGCCGGCGACGAAGATCGAGAGGTTCACGCCGTTGCCGAGCATGGCGAAGCCGAGCAGCAGGCGGACGAAATTGCGCGACAGCATCAGCCACACCGCGACCGCGACGAGGATGCCGACGAGGATGGCGAGTGCGGGTTCCATGGCTCAGTGCGGCTGGTGTTCGAGGGCGGCGACGAGCGCGACGACGCTGCCGAGCACGACGAGGAACACCCCGATGTCGAACAGCAGCGGCGTGCCGAGCGGAACATAGGCGCCGCCGCCGAGATCGATCTTTGCCCAGAGTGCTTCCATCGCCGGCAGGCCCGCGAACGCCGAAGGAACGATCGACAGCAGGGCCAAGGCAAGCCCGAGCCCGGCCACGGCGATCGGCGGCAGCACGAGCATGCGGCGGGCAGCGACGGGCCCGAAGGCGATGCCCTGCAGCGCAGCGGCCGAGGCAGCGACGAGGCCGGCGATGAACCCCCCGCCCGGCTCGTTGTGGCCGCGCCAGAGCAGGAACAGCGCCAGCATCAGCAGCAGCGGGGCAAGCGCGCGGGTGGCGGCGCGCAGGATCAGGCTGTTCATCGGCCCTTCCCCTCGCCGCCGTCGGGCGCCCTGCCGCCATCGGGGCCCCTGCCGCCATCGGGCTTGCGCGCGGCCCGCATCATCACCGCCAGCGCGCCCATCGCCGCGGCAGCGACCACCGTGATCTCGCCCAGCGTGTCGAGCGCGCGGAAATCGACCAGGATCACGTTGACGACATTCCGGCCAAGCCCTTCGGGGACCGACTGGGCAGCGAACCATTCCGCCAGCCGCATATCGAACGGCTCCGCGAGCACGCCGAGCAGCAGCAGCGAGACGAGCGTTCCCATCACGCCCGCGATGCCGAGGTTGAGCCAGCGCGGCCCGTCACCGTCAGCCGACAGGCGGAAGCCCGGAAGCCGGATCAGGATCAGTGCCAGGATGACGACGACGAGCGTCTCGACCATGAACTGGGTGATCGCGAGGTCGGGCGCGCTGAACAGCATGAACAGCATGGCGACGCCAAGCCCGACCATGCCGAGTGCCGTGACGGCGAGCAGCCGCGTCGTCGCCGCCGCCGTCACGATCGCGGCGGCGGCCGTCAGCGCGATCACGGCCCACTCGATCACACGGCCCGTGTCGGTGAGGCCGGCGAGCGCGAAGCGGCCCCGGAACGCCGAGGCGATCACCATCACCGCGATCACAACGAACGATGCGGCAACGTAGCGATGCAGCCGCCCCGACTGGATGATCCGCGTCTGCCACCCTGCGAGTGCCGCGAGGCCCGCGAGCACGTGGTCGTATCCGCGATCGGGGCCGCGCGCCAGGATCGGGTCCGCCCGCTCGCGCCAGGCCGCACCGTATCGCCGCCAGGCGATGAACAGCATCGCACCGGCCGCGAACGTCGCGAGGGTGAGCATGAACTTCCAGTCGAACGCCTTGAACAGCGTGATCTCGAGCGTCGCCTTGGTGCCGAGAACGGCTGACGCGGCAGGCGCGATCAGCCGGTCGGCGGCAAGCTGCGGCACCATGCCGAAGATGAGGCCGAGGCCGCCGAGCACGACCGGGCCTGCCAGCATCGTCCACGGCGCCTCGTGCGCCTTGGCGGCGGCGTCGGACTTCGCGCCGAAATACGGAGAGATGCCGGCAATGGCCGCGACCGCGAACAGCATCGCGTTCGCCACTGTCGCTGCCGTCAGCGTCAGCCCGATGTTGTCGGCCACCTTGGCGGTGCCGATCATCTCCTTCGCCACCCAGCCGAGGCCCGCGGGAAGCCCCGCCATCGAGACGGAGGCAAGCGCTGCCGCGGCGAAGGTGACGGGCATCGCCCGCATCAGGCCCGAAAGCTTCGTCAGGTCGCGGGTGCCGGCCTCGTGGTCGATGTTGCCGGCCACCATGAACAGCGCGCCCTTGTAGAGCGCGTGCACGAGCAGGAAGGCCATCGCCGCCGTTACCGAAGGCTCCTGGCTCGGGGCCAGCAGGAACACGAGCGTGCCGAGGGCCGAGACGGTGGTCCAGGCGAGCACGAGCTTGAGGTCGGTCTCGAGCAGGGCGAACACCGCGCCGAGCAGCATGGTGATCGCGCCGATGATGCCGAGGCTGTAGAGCCAGAGCTCGCTGCCCCCAAGCGCCGGCTCGAGTCGTGCGAGCAGGTAGACGCCAGCCTTCACCATCGTCGCCGAATGCAGGTAGGCGGAGACGGGCGTGGGAGCTGCCATCGCGCCGGGCAGCCAGGAGTGGAAGGGGAACTGCGCGCTCTTGGTGAAGCAGCCGAGCAGGATGAGGATCAGCGCGGGTGTGTAGAGGGGGCTGTCCTGCAGCCAGGATTGCGCGAGCGCGATGTCCGACAGCTCCCATGACCCGCCTGCCTCGGCGAGCAGGATGAGGCCGGCCAGCAGGCAGAGCCCGCCCGTGCCGGTGATCAGCAGCGCCTGCAGCGCTGCTCGCCGCGCGGCGGCCTTGCCCGATTCGAAGCCGACCAGCAGGTAGCTCGTGAGGCTCGTCAGCTCCCAGAAGACGAACAGGGCAAGGATGTTGTCCGACAGCACCACCCCAAGCATCGCGCCCATGAAGGCGAACAGGATCGCGAAGAAACGGCCGAGCTGCGGGTGCCCGTGCAGGTAGCCGCCCGCGTAGAGGACGACGAGCGTGCCGATGCCCGTGATCAGCAGCGTGAACAGGGCCGAGAGCCCGTCGAGCGCGAAGGAGAGCGAGGCTGAGAGGCCCGGCACCCAGGGGGTTGCCTCGATCCGCCCCGGGAAGGCCTCGCCGAGGTTGGCGAGCGCCCAGAGGAACAGGCCGGCGGGAACGAGCGCGAACAGGAACACCGCACGCTCACCCAGGCGGGCGACCAGGAAGGGAGCGGCAAGGGCGGCTGCAAACGGGGTGAGGACGACGGTCAGCATGAGGTGGCCGGGCCGAACACGGGTGCGTGCCTCTCCAGCGCGCAGCATGCGGCGATCGACAGCTGGTACCCCCGGCGCATCGCCTTCCCCCGTTGGCGCGCCAAACTCTCCGCAAGGCAGCGGAGTGGCGCGGAAACGCAGGCGGCGGCCCCAGCCGCACGACCTACACGAACGCACCCGATATATGCATCTCACGCATGGCGATCAACCCGCCATGGCGCGGCGGCTGATCCCGGGGGCCTCATGCCCCACCCTCGTGCCCCTGCATGACGCACCCGTCACGCTGGTGTGTTTCATCAAGGCTTAAGCCATCCCCGTCATCGTGCGCGTTGGCCGGGGTGGTGATGCCACCCGGCAAACGAGGCATGGGCGAAGGATGAGCGGGAAGAAGGGCAAGGAGAAGGACGGCGGCACCCTCGTCATCAAGCGCGAGGAGGGTGGCGAACACGGCCACCATGGTGGCGCGTGGAAGGTCGCCTACGCCGATTTCGTCACCGCCATGATGGCGTTCTTCCTGCTGATGTGGCTGCTCAACGCCACGACACAGGAACAGCGCCTCGGCATCGCCAACTATTTCGCGCCCACGAACGTATTCGGCGCCGGCGAGAGCGGCACGGGCAGGCCGTTCGGCGGCAACTCGCCAGTCGATGACGGCTCCCTCGTCGGCCGCGCCGGCACGCCTACCGTCGAACAGCAGGCGCAGGGCGGCCCGCCGCCGCAGGACGAGACGACGGAGAGCAGCGGCGAGCGCGAGGCGCGCGCCGACAATGCCGGCGACAAGCCGCAGCCGCATGTGACCGGCGGGCATTTCGCCAACCCCCGCGCCGTCGGCTCAGGCGGCGAGGACGCGACCGATCGCGGTGCCGCAGACCGCGACGGCTCGGCCGCGGCGATCGCCGCGCGCGTGGCCGCCGAGGAGGCCGCCGCGGCTGAAGGCCAGGCGCTCGACCAGGCTGCCGAGGCGATCCGCCGTGCGGTGTCCGACGACCCGGGCCTGCGCGAGCTCGCCCGCCAGGTCGCGGTCGATGTTACGCCCGAGGGGCTTCGCGTGCAGCTGCTCGACGCCGAGCGCCAGTCGATGTTCGCCTCCGGCGGTGCTGCGCCGTCGGACCGCGTGCGGGCGCTGCTCGCGCGCATCGCGCCTACGCTGGCTGCGATCGGCAACCCCGTCACGATCGTCGGTCATACCGACAGCGCACCGTTCCGCTCAGGCAGCGGCGTGACGAACTGGGAATTGTCGGCCGACCGCGCGAACGCCACGCGCAGGCTGCTCGTCGAGGGCGGACTGCCGGAGGACCGCGTGCGGTCCGTCACCGGCGTGGCCGACCGCGAGCCGCTGCTGCCGGCAGACCCCCGGGCGCCCGCGAACCGGCGCATCGGCATCCTGATCCAGCGGGCGCACCAGGCACCTGCGCCCGGCAACGGCGGCTGAGGAGGGCGCGATGCTCACGATCGTCGGGTTCGTCTTCCTGCTGGTGATGGTGTTCGGCGGCTACATGCTCGCCGGCGGCAAGTTCGGCATCATCGTCAAGGCGCTGCCGTTCGAGCTGATGATGATCGGCGGTGCCGGCATCGGCACGGTGCTGATGGCCAACAACATGCACGGCGTGAAGCACATCGCCGGCGGCTTCGGGAAGGTGTTCAAGGGCGCATCGTTCCACAAGACCGACTATGTCGACCTGCTCTCGCTGCTCTACTTCTTCGTGCGGCTGGCCAGCACCAAGGGGGCGATGGCGCTCGAGCCGCACATCGAGAAGCCAGAGGAAAGCGCGGCGTTCCAGAAATTCCCCAAGATCATGAAGAACCACCATGCGGTGGTGCTGATCTGCGACTATCTGAGGATGGTCGGCATGCACGCCGACGACCCGCACCAGATCGAGGACATCTTCGCGCGCGAGCTCCGCAAGATCGCGCATGAGGAGCTGCATCCCTCCCACGCCATGCAGACGCTCGCCGACGGCTTCCCCGCCATCGGCATCGTCGCGGCCGTTCTCGGCGTCATCAAGACCATGGGCTCGCTGAACGAGCCGCCGGCCGTGCTCGGCAAGATGATCGGCGGCGCGCTCGTCGGCACCTTCCTCGGCGTCATGCTCGCCTACTGCCTGATGGGCCCGCTGGCGTCCCGGCTGAAGGGCATCGTCGAGGAGGAGATGAAGTACTACGAGGTGATCCGCGCCGTGCTCGTCGCCCACCTGCACGGCAACGCGCCGCAGGTCGCCGTCGAGACCGGGCGGAAGATGGCGCCGTCGGAGTTCATGCCCTCGTTCCAGGAGCTCGAGCAGGCCCTGCAGGAGCTGCAGATCCCGACCTGAGACCCCGAGCCCAGACAGCAGCGGCCCTTGACCACGCGCTATGGGACGGCGAGCGTGCCCACATGACAGAGATCCCGCCCGACCCAGTTCACGACCCAGTTCACGACCCAGTTCACGACCCAGTTCACGACCCGCTTCACGACCCGCTGCCCGCACCGTTCCACGCCCTGTTCGACTTCCGCCTGCTCGAATGGCGCGCCGGCCACGCCAGGCTCCAGGCAACGGCGGGGCCGGAGCACATGAACCGCGCGGGCGTCGTCCATGGCGGCGTGGTGCTCGCGCTGATCGACCAGGCAGCGGCCTATGCCGGCCTCCACTGTACCGTGCCGGGCAACGCGCGGCGCGGCATGACGCTCTCGCTCGCCACCCAGTTCACGGCCCCCGTCATGGGTGGTGCGATCGTCGCCGAGGCCGAGGTCATCGGCAGCGGGGCGAGCACGTTCTTCACCCGCGTGGTGGTGCGCGACGCGGCCGGCACCGTGGTGGCGACAGGGCAGGGCACGCATCGCTGGCGCCGCGGCAGCGAGACGGCGGAGGGCATGCCCGTCGCGCCGCAGGGCTGACGGTACGGGATCGAATCCTCACAAAAATTGTGGGAGAAAAATCCTGCAACTTCTGATAGCCATCTCTCCAGCCGACGCACCCTGCGATCGGTACAGGAAAACGTACTGTCGATGCTGCGCCCCCGAGCCCGTCGGCCGTCGCTCTTCTCGCGCGACGCCGTTCTCATCCTCCTGTCGGTCCTGATCCCCGCCGTACTTCTGGCAATCGCACTCGGCGATTCGTGGCGCGGCGCCACGCTGCTGGCCAGCCAGCGCGTCGAGCGGACGGCAGACACGATGCACCAGCATGTGTTGAAGGTCTTCGAGACGCAGGACCTCGCACTGGACCGGGTCGCCGACTATCTGGCAGCGCGCGATCCGGGCGCGATCCATGGGCCAGAGCTTGGCGCGATGCTGGAGGCGATCACCGGCAAGCTCGAGCATACCGTCTCGATGTGGGTGTCCGACGCCGAAGGCGCAGTCATTGCTGCCAGCCATTCCTTCAACCCCGCCAATCGCCTGACGGTGCACGCGTTCTGGCGGCGGCTGCGTGACGGCGACGTCGGAACCGTGATCGGCGACCCGTTGATCGGACGTACCACGGGCCTTCGCTCCTTTCCCGTCGGCCGCCGCCGTCCATCGCAGGACGGAACGTTCCATGGAACGATCCATGTCGCGCTGATGACCGACTATTTCAGTCGCGTTTTTGCGCGCCTCGCCGCGGAGGCGCCGCTCGATGCCGTGCTGACGCGGAGGGACGGCACCGTGCTCGTGGCATACCCGCCGGGAGCGGCGATGACGCCGCCATCGCGGTTCTCGGTCGTGCGCGACATGCAGAACCACGACGCTCGTCTCACCTTCTCGATTCCCGAGCGTGTCGTGCGGGATGGATGGATCGAGGACGCACGACGGATCGGGATCGCGAGCGGTGCGGCCTTCCTTGCACTGGCCGCGGCCGCGGCACTCGCGCTCAGGCAGTCGCGCGCACGGCTGTTGGCGCTCGAAGCCCTCCGGCACGAGATCACCGTGCGCACGGAAACGGAAGAGAAACTTCGCGATGCGGTGCGGCTCGAGGCGATCGGGCGCATCACCGGCGGCGTCGCGCACGACTTCAACAACCTGCTGACGACGGTGATGGTCAGCCTTGACCTGATCGAGGCGCGGGCAAGGCTTGACGGACAATCGGCAGCGCATCTCTCCAGCGCCCGCCAGGCGGCGGAGACGGGCGCGCACCTCGTTGCGAGCCTGCTCGCCTACGCGCGTGGCCAGGTGCTGGCACCAGCCCCGCACGACGTTGCGCGGCTTGTCGAAGGGATGCTGCCGCTGATGCGCAACGCCGCTGGCCACGGCATCGCCATCACGTTCCGCCACGTCCCCTCCCTCGCTCCCTGCCTCGTCGACGCGGCGCAGATGCATTCTGCTATGCTGAACCTCGTGGTGAACGCGCGCGACGCGATGGCCTCGGGCGGCAGGATCGCGATCACGATCCATCCCGCCACGCTCGATGCCGCCGCACTCGCCGGCAACGCCGAGGCACAGCCGGGGCCCTTCATCGCCGTGACCGTCACCGACACGGGGGCAGGGATCGCGACCGAGCACCTGCCGCGCGTGTTCGAGCCGTTCTTCACCACCAAGGCCATGGGCAAGGGAACCGGGCTAGGCCTCGCGCAGGTCTTCGGGTTCGCGCGGCAATCCGCCGGGCATGTGCGGATCGAGAGCACACCGGGTGCCGGCACGCGCGTGACGATGTTCCTGCCCATGACCGATGCGCCGCCGCTGGCCGATGCGCCGCCCGTATCGCCCGAGACAGGGGCTGCCTCGATGCGAATCCTGCCGCCGCAGCCGCCCCCTGCCGAGGCGCCGCCGCCGACGGTGCCAGCGCCACGCCAGGGGCGTATCCTCGTCGTCGACGACAACGCAGCGATCCGCGACCTCGCGCGACGCATCCTCACCGATGCCGGCCATGACGTGACGATGTGTGACAGCGGAGATGCCGCCGTGGCGCTCATCGATGCCGGGACGCAGTTCGACCTCCTGCTCTCCGATGTCGTCATGCCAGGCGAGCGCGACGGCCTCGCGCTCGCCGCCCATGCCACGGCAGTCACGCCGGGCGTGCCGGTGGTGCTGATGTCGGGCTACATGCCGGGGGTGGAAGGGCTTGCCCGCACCGCCGGATGGTTCATTGCCAAGCCGTTCTCACGCCGAGCGTTGCTCGATACCGTCACGTCGGCGCTTGACCGTGAGACCGCGGCGGCCCGGACGTGAGCCCGCCTAGGCGTGCGCGGCGAGGATGCGTTCCGCCGTGTCGGGGCCCGTGAGAATCTCGACCAGGCGCGCGAGATCGATTCGCCCGATCCTGTCAGCCGGCGCGCCCTGGGGCGTTGACGCCGCCAACGCCGCGATCGTATCGGCTGCGCGACGAATGGCGAGCTGGAGGTCATCGGCAGGCCCGAGCCTGCGCGCCGCGGCCGTCATCGCCGAAGCCGCCCGCGCCGCCGCCTCGAGCCCCTCGAGCCCCGCCGGGCCGCCACCGGCCCCGAGCCCTTCGGCGTGGATGCGCGCGATCGGTGCGGCGAGCTCGGCCGAGAGGCATTCGGGAATGCGTCGCCGAAGCACCGCGGCCATCTGCCCCTGCACGTCGAGCAGGTTGTCGCGCCGGTCGACCTGCCAGGTGCCGATCTCGTTGCCCGCACGCTCGATCGCCGCCACGGCCTCGGTCACCGCCTCCTGCTGCACCTGGTGCGGCAGCAGCGCGAGCGTCGCTGCCTCGGGCAGTTGCGCGGGAAGCTCTGCGAGGTAGCTGTCGAGGGAGGCGGCAAGGCGCCGCTCCGCCTCGCCCCGCTTCGACCGGCCTGCCGCCTCGCGCAGCAGCCCGACGACGGGGCCTGAGGCCATGAAGCGACGCATCAGGATCAATCCCGCGCGGGCGAAGCAGTCAGCCGACAGGCGCTCGGCTTCGGCAAGGAGATCGCGCGCGCGCGGCTCGATCGCCGCCCAGGCGTGCGTGGCACCGCGCGGGCTCTCGCCGAGCAGCGCGGCAAGCGGTGCGGCGATGCGCAGCGTCTCGCCGAGTGCCGCAAGGCTGCTGCGGAAATCCGCCTCGCGCATCGGCAACGACAGGCCTGTCGGCAGCGCTCCCGTCGCCGTGGCGGACAGGCATGAGGACGCAGCGGGCCACAGTACCGCCCCCGCCTCGGCGACGGCGGCGGTATCCTCCATCGTCGCACCCGCGAGGCGGCGGCGGATCTCCTGCCGCGTGGTGGCCGGCAGCGCATCGGTGACAAGGCCGATCGCCGTCGTCATCACGCTGCGCGGGACCGAGAGGCTGCCGCGACGCCACACATCCGGCTCGACCAGCAGGTCCTCGATCGGATGCGCGAGGACGCGGCCGAGCGAAGCGGGGCGGCGGACGATGTCGCGCATGCGGTTCAGGCGTGGGCGCATCGGGGCGATCAGCGCATCGGCCTCGCCGCGGTCGGGCAGCCTGTCGATCAGCGCGACGATGGCGCTGATCGCCTCCGGCCGCGCACGCGCGATGCGCGCCGTAAGGTCGGCCAGTGTCCTGCGGTCGAGGCCGTGGGAAGCGCCGGTCATGCCGCTGCGACCCTGAGGCGCTCGAGCGTCGCCTGGTCATTGGCGCCGGCTGTGTCGCCGTTCAGCCTGCGCCAGGTGCGGCGGACCGTGGCGCGCATCGCCTCGTTCGCCGCGGCCTCGGCCGGCACGGGCGGGGTGGCGGCGGCGATCGCCCGCCAGGCGCGTGCCTCGTCCACCTCGCCATGGCCTTCAGCCTCGTCCCAGCGCGCGACGATCGCGGGCCAGCCATCGAGCACCCAGGCGGCGCGATCGAGCTGCAGCGCCGGGGCATCCGGATCGGAGGCATTGCCGAGGATCGCAGCCTCCACCGCGTCGCAGGCGGCGAGCAGGGGGGCGAGGGCCGCGTCGGCGATCTCGGCAGTCGCCGACGCTGCCTGGGCGACGAACCTTGCCTCCTCCGCGGCAATCGCGCCGTCCAGCGCTGCGGCATCCTCGGCTGCGGCGGCGAGCTGGCGCAGCCGCTGCGGCAGGGCTGCCAGCCGCGTGGCTGCGGCGTTGACCGGGGCGAGGCGGGCGAGGGCCGGCAGAAGGTCGGTCGGGGCAAGGCCAAGCCGCGATGCCGCGGCGGCGATGGCTGCTGCCTCGCGGCGCAGCAGCGCTGCTTGGCTGCTCTCGCCGGCCGTGCCGTGCCCGGTGCCGAGGAGAAGCCGTTCGAGGGAGGCGCGCGCCTCGCGGGTC